>NZ_JBIUTF010000002.1:0-55778 GCF_044741745.1 Streptomyces sp. NPDC088116
GGGGGGACCCTGTGGGAGAGTAGGACGCCGCCGAACAATTGTTGTGGGAATGCCCCGTACCAGTCATGGTACGGGGCATTCCTGCGTTCAGGGTCCTTTTCCCGTCAGGCCATTCACCAGCCGCACCCATTTCATTGAAATCGGGGTGGTGGCGGACTCCGGTCGGCGACCACCCCGTTCTCAGAGGCGTCCTGCGGCTTTCAATGCGAGATAAGCGTCGGCGAGGGCCGGAGCCAGTTTCTCCGGGGTGGCATCCACGACCGTCACACCATGACGTTGCAGTTTTTCTGCAGTACGGCGCCGCTGGGTTTGTGCCTGGGTGCCCGCAGCTGCCTCGTAGACCGCGTCCACTGTGCCACGGCCCGTACTCATTTCCTCGGAACGAGGATCAGCGACCGAGGCCACGAGGACCGTGTGGCGCTGTGTGAGCCCTGGGAGGACAGGAAGAAGTCCTTCCTCGACAGGAGCCGCATCGAGACTGGTGATCAGGACGATGAGGGACCGGCGCGGTGCGTTCTTGAGCGCGGCCGCACCGAGGCCTCGCACGTCCGTCTCCACGAGTTCCGGTTCGAGAGGGGCGAGCGCATTCACCATGGCGGGCAGGACATCGCCTGCCGTGCGGCCCTGAACCTGGGCGCGAACGCGGCGGTCGAAGGCAAGGAGGCTCACTCGGTCACCGGCGCGTGCGGCGAGTGCGGTGAGGAGGAGTGTGGCGTCCATGGCCGCGTCGAGACGGGGGACGTCGCCGACCCGGCCGGCCGATGTGCGACCGGTGTCGAGCACGACAAGAATGTGCCGGTCGCGTTCGGGGCGCCAGGTCCGCACAGCGACGGTCGACTGACGTGCGGTGGCCCGCCAGTCGATGGATCGGGTGTCGTCGCCGGGCACATAGGCGCGGAGGCTGTCGAACTCGGTTCCTTCGCCGCGGGTCAGCACGCTGGTACGGCCGTCGAGTTCGCGTAGCCGGGCAAGCCGGGACGGCAGGTGCTTGCGGCTCGTGAACGGCGGCAGGACGCGCAGGGTCCAGGGCACCTCGTGATTGCCCTGGCGGGCGGCCAGGCCCATCGGCCCGAACGAGCGCACCGTGACACGTGCCGCGTGCCGGTCGCCACGGCGGGTGGGGCGGAGGAGCGTGGTGAGTCTGCGGCGTTCCCCGGCGGGGACGCGCACCTTGTGCCGGGAGGCGGTCTGGTCGGTGCCGGCGGGCCAGCTGCTGGGCGGCCAGGCGTCGCGCAGTTGTGCGTGGAGAGGGCGTCCCGAGGGGTTGGTGACGGTGAGGTGGACTTCGGCGCTCTCACCAAGTCGAACTGAAGTATCACCACTTCGGGTGAATTGGAGCCTTCGCACTGGTGCGGCCAGGGCGTAGTCGCACAGAATTGCTAGTGAGAGTGGCGCGTTGATGGCAAGGATTCCCGCCCAGCTGGGGGCGAAGAATCCGATGGGGAGAGAGCCGAGTGCGGCGAGGAGTGCGCTTCGTCCGGTGAGGGCCACGGTTCACCGTCTCATCGAGGTACGGGGACGTGGGCGAGGGTCGCGGTGATGACGGAGTCGGCGGTGACTCCCTCCATCTCGGCCTCGGGCCTGAGTTGGACGCGATGACGGAGCGTGGGGAGGGCCAGGGCTTTTACATCGTCAGGGATGACATAGTCCCGGCCGGTGAGCCAGGCCCAGGCACGGGCGGTGGAGAGCAGGGCGGTGGCTCCTCGTGGGGAGACACCGAGCGCGAGTGAGGGGGATTCACGAGTGGCACGACAGATATCGACGACATAGCCCGCGATCTCGGGCGAGACGGATGTCTTGGCGACGGCATTCCGTGCTGCTTCCAGGTCGGCCGGCCCGGCCACGGGCCGTACCCCTGCGGCCTGGAGGTCACGAGGGTTGAAGCCTTCAGCGTGGCGGGTCAGGACATTGACCTCGTCCTCGCGGGACGGAAGCGGCACGGTCAGTTTGAGGAGGAAGCGGTCGAGCTGGGCCTCGGGAAGGGGATAAGTGCCTTCGTACTCGACCGGATTCTGAGTGGCCGCTACCAGGAACGGATCGGGCAGGGGGCGTGGAGTGCCGTCAACTGTGACCTGGCGTTCTTCCATCGCTTCCAGAAGCGATGACTGGGTCTTGGGAGGTGTGCGGTTGATCTCGTCGGCCAGCAGCAGATGGGTGAACACGGGACCGGGCTGGAAGGAGAACTCTGCGGTTCTGGCGTCATAGACCAGGGATCCGGTGATGTCACTCGGCATCAGGTCCGGGGTGAACTGGACGCGTTTGGTGTCGAGTTCGAGTGACGCGGCCAGGGCCCGTACGAGGAGGGTCTTGGCGACGCCGGGGACCCCTTCGAGGAGCACATGGCCGCGGCAGAGGAGGGCGACCACCAGCCCGGTGACGGCGGGGTCCTGGCCGACCACCGCCTTCGCGATCTCGGCACGCAGGGCTTCCAGGGAGGCGCGGGCGTTGTCCGAGTTCCCAGCGGTCTCTGTGGTCGGGGCACTCATGAGGTGCGTACCTCTCTTTCGAGGGCGTCGAGTTGATCCGCCAGGCGGATGAGCGCTGCGTCGTCGACCGGAGTCGGGCCGAAGAGCAGGGTGCGTAGGTCCCGCGTGGTGTCCGGCAGTTGGGCGGAGACGGCGGGGATCAGAGTTTCGGGACTGTGTGTCTTGGCGGGAGGGACGCCGAGGAGAGACGCGAGCCGGGCGCGGGTCGCCGAGCGGAGGACGGAGGCGGCACGGTCCCGGGCGTTCACCTTGCGGTAGAGGCGGGCGCGGCCTTCGGCGGATTCCGAGGCCCGGACGGCGACGGGGAGCCGTTCGGGTACGAGAGGCCCCAGCCTGCGGGCACGCCAGACAGCGGCGAGCACTGCGGCGAGGAAGAGCTGGAAGGTGCCCCAGAGCCAGCCAGAAGGGATCAGAGAGAGGAAGCCGCTGTCACCACTGTCGTCACCGCTGCCCCTGGAGGCGGAGGGATCACTGAGCGAAGGGAGGTACCAGACGAGATGAGGCCGGGAGCCGAGGAGTTGCAGGGCCAGCGACGCGTTGCCCTGCTTGTCGAGGCGGTCGTTGTACAGAAGATCGGGCGAGCCGAGCAGGACGGTGTCACCGGCGTCCGTAGTTGTGCCCTTGCCCGCGTCGGTGTTCGTGATTCTGAGCAGGGTCGGGTCGCCGTCGCTCGTGTAACAGGCGTCGGCGCCGGGGGCGTTGGTGACGTACCGCTCGCCACCGATGTCGACAGTGCCCGCGCGGTCGGCGGCGGGCAGGGAGCAGCCAGGGGCTCGTGCCGAGACCGGTGTGGGGGCGCTCGTACGCACGCCGGGGGCCAGTGCGTCCACGGAGGGCGGGCCAGCGCCCAGCAGGACGGTGCGGCCACCCGAGGGGGCCGTCACGGCGTGCAGGGAGCGCTGCTGATGGGGCGTCAACAAATTGGGGTTGGTGACCAGAAGGGTGGTATCGGGTCCGGTCGTCGCTGTGGCTTCGTTCAACGTGGTGACGACATCGACGGAGACTCCGCTGTTCTTGAGCAACTCGGCGGCGGCGCGGCTGCCGTACCGGTCGGCGGAGCGCGGGTCCAGGCGGCCGTGCTGGTCCCCGGAGCGAAGAGTGGCCAGGGTGATGCCGGCCGCAAGGAGGACAAGGAGCGCGAGGAGCAGTCCGCGGCCCCGGGTCCACACTTGGCGGGCGGTGGGGGAGACCGAAGTGGGGCTGATCGTGGAGGTCACTCGGCGGTTCCTCCGGACGTGGTGCTCAGCTGCGGTTTCGCATGCTCGAGGTCCAGGTCGAGATCGCACAGGAGCAGGTATGTCCGCCGCCCGGCGGTGCGGCCTCCGTATGTGACGTCGTCGAACTCCCTGGCGGCCGTGCGCAGTCGGTCCGCGTGGTCGGGGAGCGGGCGCCCGGCTTCGGCGGCGGCTTCGTCGGCGGTGCGGCCGGGGCGCGGGTCGAGCAGGGCGCGTTCCTCCAGGGAGCGGACGATGGCACGCATCCGCTCCTGGACGGCTTGGTTCCAGCGGCCGGCGGTGGCGTGGTCCTCCGCGGTGGCGCGGTGTTCAGCGGCGCTGCGGGGGCCGTCGGCGAAGAGAGTTTCCGCCGTGCGGGATATGCGCTGGGGTGTACCCAGCCGCCACCACAGGGCGGCGACGAGGAGCACGACGATCAGGGCGAGGACGGCGATGCCGAGTGGACCGCCGGGGGCCGAGCCGAAGGCGGATTCGAAGAGCTTGCCGATCCACTCCCAGAAGTTGTCGAGTGCGCGCTGGAGGAGGTTCGGATCGTTCTCGTGGTACATCGGCTTGGACAGTTCCCGCTCCGCCGCTTCACGGGCGGGGAAGCGGGGGGTGTCCACGGGTATGTCGTCGGCTGCGCGGGTCAGCAGCCGTGTCGTCGCTCCCCCCGTGATGGTCACGGCATCAGTTCCCGGGCGTGGTGTGGTCCGGCTGGTCGGAGCCGTATCCCGGTACGCCGGCGGCTCGCGCCAGTTCGAGGTCGAGGGCCTCGCGGCGAATGCGCTGGTCCACGTAGAGGAGGACGGTCACGCCGGCGGAGATCGGGTAGGTGATGGTGGAGGCGATCACCGTGCCGATGCCGGTGATGATCAGGTAGGGCCAGCCGAAGTCCGGGCCGCTGCCGGTGAGCAGTCCGCCGAGGCCGTCACTGTCCACCGCTGCGGCGATGAGGCCGAAGGGCACCCCGATGATCAGCGAGACCAGGAAGGTCAGCAGGAGGGTGAGCGCCAGGACGCCGAAGGTGCGCCACCAGGCGTCTCGAACGAGCTTGGCGGAGCGGCGCATGGAGGCCAGTACGCCCTGCCGTTCGAGCATGAGCGCGGGAGAGGCGAGGCTGAAGCGGATCATCAGCCAGAGGATGACGACGAAGGCGGCCAGCCCGCCGAGAAGAGAGAGCGTGATGCCCGCGGCGGACCCCACCAGCACGCCGGGGAGGATACCGGCGGTCATGATGGCCAGGCTCATCAGCGGCAGCAGCAGGGTCAGGCCCAGCAGTTGGGGAAGCCGGGGGCGGGCCTCGTTCCACGCTTCCGGGAGTGTGACGGAGCGGCCCAGCACAGACCGGCTGATCACCATCGTGAGTACCGCTGTGGTGAAGAGGGTGCCGATGATCGTGATGACGAGCGACGGTGCCAGGGCGATCAGGCTCGACCGCACCGAGTCGGCGGCCTGACGGAGTGCTTCCGACGGGTCGGCGTTGGGATCGATCTCTACCGGCGGGGGGAGGAGGTAGCGCTGGACGAGAATGTCGCCGATCTGGGAGATCACGGCGACGACGAGGCTGATGCCCAGCACTGTGCGCCAGTGCGCGCGCAGAGTGGACACGGAGCCGTCGAGGATCTCGCCGACACCCAACGGACGGAGCGGGATCACGCCCGGCTTGGCTGCGGGCGGCTGCCCCCAGCCGTGGCCCGGTCCGCCTCCTTGGGCGGGGCCGCCCCAGCCTGGTGCGGTCCGGGGCGCGGAGGGCCCGGCGCCGGGGGCGCTCGGCGGGGACCACTGCCCGGCCGGGGGCTGGGCGCTGGACCACTTCGAGGAGGAACCCGAGTCGTCGGCGGGCTCGGCGGGCCTGGGCACGGTGGCGTCCTGGCCGTCGGACGGGGCAGATCCGGGCGAGGCCCAGCCCGGAGTGTCGTTCACGGTCGTCCACCTCGTGGATTGGTTGTGGGGCCTGCTCGGCGAGCCGGCGCTTCAGCGGTGCCTGTCCATGGAACGGAGCGGCAGGCTGGCAGCCATCGTGCCACGCGCCGCGTCCCGGTGGACCGGGGGCCGCATCTCCTTCTCGCCTGCGTCCTCGCCTTCACTGTCCGTGCCGCAGCGGGCAGACTGAGCGGATGGCTGATGAGTACGCACAAACCCCGTTCGGCGTGGAGCCCTCCATGCTTCCTTCGATCCGCTGGGACGAACTGCCGGAAGGGCCTGTACTGGTACTTCTCGACCAGACGCGGCTTCCGGCCGAGGAGGCCGAGCGGGTCTGCACCGATGTTCCCGCTCTGGTGCTCGCGATCCGGACGCTGGCGGTTCGGGGGGCTCCGTTGCTGGGTGTCGCGGGCGCCTACGGGGTGGCGCTCGCCGCGGCGCGGGGCTACGACGTGGAGGACGCGGCGGAGCAGTTGGCTCGGGCGCGGCCCACCGCGGTGAACCTGGGATACGGGGTGCGCAGGGCCCGTGACGCGTACCGGGCGGCGGTTGAGAGCGGGGCCGGTCTGGAGAAGGCGGCGGCTGTGGCGCTCGCCGAAGCGAGGCGGCTGCACCGGGAAGATGCCGAGGCCAGCACACAGATGGCTGAGTTTGGGCTTACGCTCCTCGATGAACTGCTGCCGGGTGGCAGCCACCGGATCCTGACTCATTGCAACACCGGGGCGCTTGTCTCCGGCGGGGAGGGCACCGCGTTCGCCGTGGCGTTGTCGGCTCACCGGGCCGGTCGGCTACGGCGTCTGTGGGTGGACGAGACGCGTCCGCTCCTTCAGGGCGCCCGGCTGACGGCGTATGAGGCGGCTCGTAACGGGATGGCGTACACATTGCTCACGGACAACGCGGCTGGTTCGCTCTTCGCGGCGGGGGAGGTGGACGCCGTTCTGATCGGGGCCGACCGGATCGCCGCCGACGGCTCGGTGGCGAACAAGGTGGGGAGTTATCCGCTCGCCGTACTGGCCAAGTACCACCATGTTCCCTTTGTCGTGGTCGCGCCCACGACGACGATCGACCTGAGCACCCCGGACGGGGCTTCGATCGAGGTAGAGCAGCGGCCGGGTCAGGAGGTGACCGAGTTCGTGGCGCCGGGGGCCGCGGCGGGAGCGGAGCCGGGAGGCGGAGTGCCGGTGGCGCCGCTGGGAACGCAGGCGTACAACCCGGCCTTCGACGTCACACCCCCGGAACTGGTGACGGCGATCGTCACCGAATTTGGCGCACTGTCCCCGGTGACCAGGGACGGGATCGCGGAGCTGTGTGCCAGGTCACGCCCAGGTAACGATGAGCTAATGGGATGATGTCGATATGAAGGGACGCGTCCTTGTCGTCGATGACGACACCGCACTGGCCGAGATGCTCGGCATTGTGCTGCGTGGTGAGGGTTTCGAGCCGTCGTTCGTGGCGGACGGTGACAAGGCGCTAGCCGCCTTCCGTGAGACCAAGCCGGATCTGGTGTTGCTGGATCTCATGCTGCCCGGCCGGGACGGCATCGAGGTGTGCCGGCTCATCAGGGCCGAGTCCGGGGTGCCCATTGTCATGCTCACGGCCAAGAGTGACACGGTCGATGTGGTGGTCGGGCTGGAATCCGGGGCCGACGACTACATCGTCAAGCCGTTCAAGCCCAAGGAGCTGGTGGCCCGGATCAGGGCGCGGCTGCGCAGGTCGGAGGAGCCGGCGCCGGAACAGCTGGCCATAGGCGACCTGGTCATCGACGTGGCGGGTCACTCGGTGAAGCGGGACGGGCAGTCGATCGCCCTGACACCGCTCGAGTTCGATCTGCTGGTCGCGCTGGCCCGCAAACCGTGGCAGGTGTTCACCCGGGAGGTGCTCCTGGAGCAGGTCTGGGGCTACCGGCACGCGGCGGACACCCGGCTGGTCAATGTGCATGTCCAGCGGCTGCGCTCCAAGGTCGAGCAGGACCCGGAGCGGCCGGAGATCGTGGTGACCGTCCGCGGAGTCGGTTACAAGGCAGGACCGAGCTGACGTGTCCGGCGGCAGCGCTGCTCCGAAGCCCGGTGAGCCGGGAGTCCGTGCGGGGCGGGCTGCCGGGCCGGGGCGTGCGCTCGTGAGGTTCGGCCGCCTGTTCCAGAGCGGGCGGCTGCTCCAGGACGGTTCGCCGGGCGGGCCCGTGCTGCGGCTTCTGGTGCGCTGGGTGAGGCGTCCGCTGCTGCCCGCCGTACGGCTGTGGCGGCGGAACATCCAGCTGCGGGTCGTCGCGGCGACGCTGCTCATGTCGCTCGGTGTCGTGCTGCTCCTCGGGTTCGTCGTCATAGGCCAGGTACGCAACGGCCTGCTCGACGCCAAGGAGAAGGCGGCCCAGAGTCAGGCGGCCGGCGGTTTCACGGTCGCGAAGGAGAAGGCCGACGCACCGGCCGCGCTCGGCGGCCGGGATGACGACGGGACGAGCGGCAGGCCGGGGAGGAACTCCGTCAACTGGCGCTCCGACCTCGTCGAGCAGCTCGCCAGCGGCGGTCCGGGCGCCTTCAACGTGGTGGCACTGAGCCCCGATTCGGATGACGCCACCAGCCGGGCGCCCCGGGTCTCGGGCGGGGTGGATTTCGCCAGCGTCCCGGCGGATCTGCGGACCGCGGTCGCGCAGGGCACCGGGCCGTACGAGAGATACGCCAAGATCACGTACACCGGTGCCACCGAGGACCGCGATCCGGAGCCGGGACTGATCGTCGGCAAGCGGCTGAACGACGTCGACGGTTACGCGTACGAGCTCTACTACCTCTTCCCGCTGACCCAGGAGGAGCAGTCGCTCAACCTGGTCAAGGGCACACTCGCCACGGCCGGGGTCTTCGTGGTCGTACTGCTCGGTGCCATCGCCTGGCTGGTGGTGCGGCAGGTCGTGACCCCCGTACGGATGGCCGCGGGGATCGCCGAGCGGCTCTCCACCGGCCGTCTCCAGGAGCGGATGAAGGTCACCGGCGAGGACGACATCGCCCGGCTCGGCGAGGCCTTCAACAAGATGGCGCAGAACCTCCAGCTCAAGATCCAGCAGCTGGAGGAGCTCTCCAGGATGCAGCGGCGCTTCGTCTCCGACGTCTCGCACGAACTGCGCACGCCGCTGACGACCGTGCGGATGGCCGCCGACGTCATCCATGAGGCGCGCAGCGACTTCGATCCCGTGACGGCACGCTCGGCCGAACTGCTCGGTGACCAGCTCGACCGTTTCGAGTCCCTGCTGGCGGATCTCCTGGAGATCAGCCGCTTCGACGCGGGCGCGGCGGCGCTGGAGGCCGAGCCGATAGACCTGCGTGAGGTCGTACGCCGGGTGATCGGCGGCGCCGAACCGCTGGCCGAGCGCAAGGGCAGCCGGATCCGGGTCGTCGGGGACGAGCAGCCCGTTGTGGCGGAGGCCGACGCCCGCCGGGTCGAGCGCGTGCTGCGCAACCTGGTCGTCAACGCCGTGGAGCACGGCGAGGGCCGGGATGTCGTCGTACGGATGGGGGTGGCGGGCGGGGCCGTCGCGGTTGCCGTGCGCGACTACGGCGTGGGGCTCAAGCCCGGCGAGGCGACCCGGGTGTTCAACCGCTTCTGGCGGGCGGACCCGGCCCGTGCCCGTACCACCGGGGGCACCGGTCTTGGGCTGTCGATCGCGGTCGAGGACGCGCGGCTGCACGGAGGCTGGCTACAGGCGTGGGGCGAGCCGGGCGGGGGTTCCCAGTTCCGGCTGACCCTGCCGCGTACGGCGGACGAGGCCTTGCGCGGTTCACCCATACCGCTGGAGCCCGAGGACTCCCGGCGCAACCGGGAGAGCGCCGGAGCACAGGAACTGAAGGAGAGCGCGCACCGGCTGGCGAGCGTGCCCGTGCAGCCGGGGGCGGTCGGCTCCGCGCTGGCGGCACCGCCCGTTGCGCCCGCCTCGTCCCGTACGACGGCCGCGGTGGACCCGGCGGCACTGCCGGGCAGCGGAGCCCGGGTGGTGGCGCGTCCCGCCGACGAGCGGCTCCCCGACCGGGAGACCGAGGACACAGCACATGAGGCTCCGGAGCGGGAGGACACGATACGTGGGCGCTGACCGCCGTCGGTACGGCCATGAGCGTGCGGTGAGGAGGCCGACGGCGAAGAGGCCAACGGCGCTGACCGCGTTGCTGGGGACCTTTGCCCTGCTGCTGACCGGGTGCGCCTCGGTCCCGGACAGTGGCGATGTGGAGCCGGTCAAGGCATCGCCCGCCGGTGAGTCCCAGGTACGCGTCTATGCCGTCCCGCCGCGTGAGAAGGCCGAGCCCGACGAGATCGTCGACGGCTTCCTCGAGGCCATGACCAGTGACGATCCGGACTTCGCGATGGCCAGGAAGTACCTCACGAAAGCGGCGTCCGACTACTGGGAGCCGGGTGCCGGTACGACGGTGCTGCGCGCCGCGCCCGACCCCGCGGGCCCCCGGGATCCGGCAGGATCCGACGGCCCTGGCCGTACCTATCCGCTGTACGGCGACCGGATCGCCGATGTGGACGCCGCGCACGCCTACCACCCGGCCGAGCCCGCCTCGTACAACGGCACCATCCACCTGGTGCAGCAGCGCAACGGGGCCGACGGCAAGGAGTGGCGCATCGACAGCCTGCCGCAGGGGCTGGTGCTCGGTGAGTCGGACTTCCAGCGGAACTACCGTTCGGTGAACAAGTACTACTTCGCCTCCGGCGAGAACTGGCTGGTCGCCGACCCCGTCTATGTCCGTCAGCGGATAGACCCCACGACCCGGATGGACCCGGTCACCCAGGCGGTGAAGGTGCTGCTGGACGGGCCGACGCGCTGGCTGAAGACGGTGGTCGACTCCCCCTTCCCCGCCGGGACGGCTCTCGAGAAGGGCACCAGAACGCTGGAGTTCGACGACCGGAACGCGCTGAAGGTGCCGCTGAACGAGAAGGCGTCGAAGGCGGGGCGCACGCAGTGCCGGAAGATGGCGGCGCAGCTGCTCTTCACGCTGCGGGACCTGACGTCGACCCCGGTCGGGCAGGTCGAGCTGCTGGCGGACGGGTCCTCGCTCTGCGTGCTCGGCGGGGACCAGGCCGAGGAGTTCGCGCCCGACCGCACGACCGGCCGTCCCGACAATCCGTATTTCGTCGACGACCAGGGGCAGCTGTCGCTGTTGCGGGCCGACGGGAACGAGGAGGCCGAACGGACGCCCGTGATCGGGCCGTTCGGCAACGGCGACGTGAGGCTCGGAACGGTCGGGGTGGCGCGCGACGAGAAACACGCGGCGGGTGTCACGGAGGACGCCAAGTCCCTCTACGTGTCGTCCGTCCTCTCGGACGGCGAGCTGGGCGATCCGCTGATGTCCAGCAACGGCCCGGCGAAGGACGACCGGCTGACCGCGCCGAGCTGGGACGGGCGTGGCGATCTGTGGGTCGCGGACCGCGATCCCGCCAAGCCGCGCCTGCTGCGGTTCGAGGAGGGCGCCGGCACCCCGGAGAACGTCCGGGTCGATGGACTGGAAGGGGCGCGGATCAAGGGGCTGCGGGTGTCGGCGGACGGCGTCCGGATCGCGCTGCTGCTGTCGAAGGACGGGCGGACCACGCTGCAGATCGGGCGGGTGGAGTGGCACAGCTCCCCGGCCGGACCGACGGTGTCGGTGGCGGAACTCCAGTCGGCGGCCCCGCAGATGGAGACGGTGACCGCGGTGTCCTGGGCAGGGCCCAGCCGACTGGTGGTGGTCGGCAAGGAGGCCGGTGGGGTGCAGCAGGTGCGCTACATCCAGGCCGATGGGTCGACCTCGGCCGCGGGCGTGCTGCCCGGGGTGAACCAGGTGACGGCGATCGCGGCGGCGGACGACGACCGGCAGCCGCTGGTGGCCGAATCGCAGGACGCGGGGATCGTACGGCTGCCGAGCGGGGCGAACTGGCAGACGATGGTCGAGGCCGGCTCGTCACCGGTCTACCCCGGCTGACGGACACAACCCGGATACCCGGCCGCCCTTGCCGACCCGGGCGTCCCGGGCAGGGGCCCCGGCTGACGGGGACGGTCCGGACGTCTCGGCCCGTCCTGCGAGGGCTCGGGTGACGGGCCGGTGCGGGCGCTGCGTGGGGGCTTGCCCGGACCTTTGCCCGGACGAGTTGTCCACAGGGGTGGCCGGGTGCCTCCGTCGTTGGCACAGTGAATTCATGCGCGGGTGGTGGCGGGAGATCACCGGCCTGGTCCTGCCGGTTGCCTGTGGCGGCTGCGGCAGTCCCAGGACGCCGTTGTGCGAGGACTGCGGCAGGGCCCTGTACGGCACGTGGCCCTGCCGGGTGCGCCCGGCGCCCGAGCCGGTGGGGCTGCCGACGGTTCACGCGGCGGCGCCGTATGAAGACGCGGTACGGGCCGTGCTGCTGGCGCACAAGGAGCGCGGCGCGCTCGGGCTCGCGGGTCCGCTGGGCCGCGCCCTGGGAGGGGCCGTACAGGCCGCCGCGCCGCCTGGTACGAGCGTCGGGCCGCTGCTGCTCGTACCGGTCCCGTCCACGCGGCGTGCGGTCGGGGCGCGCGGGCATGACGCCGCCCGCCGGATCGCGCTGGCCGCGGCGGGTGAGTTGCGGCGTAACGGCAGGCCGTGCCGGGTTCTGCCGTTGTTACGGCAGCGGCGTGCGGTGGCCGATCAGGCGGGCCTCGGTGCCCGCCAGAGGCTGGCGAATCTGTCGGGGGCCCTGGACGTCCCGGTCGGGGGTGCGCGGCTGCTGGAGGGCGGCCGGGTGGTGCTGGTGGACGATCTCATGACAACGGGTGCCTCGCTCGTCGAGGCGGCGCGGGCACTGCGTGCCGCGACCGGGCCGGGGAATCCCGGATTCGTACAGGTGAGCGCGGCAGTTGTCGCCGCCCCGCCGCTCTCTTTCGAAATAAACCGGAACTGACCGGGATCCCGCATCGTTGCAGGTAAAGAGGGAAGAAAATCAGCTGAACAGAGGTACGTGCCGGTAGCGGGTGCCGACAACGGCCCGGGAGGGCTATGTTCGGTTATGAGGAATGGCGGAAGCCGTGACTCAGCGAATGCGCTGCTGTGCTTCAGTGCTTTTTCAGAACCTCGAAAGTTGGGGGGATGAGATCGCGCCGACGGGGGAGGAGGAGGTGAAAGTCACCAAGTCCGAGGCCCTGGTGACCAACTGGGGTCTGGTGCAACAGGGAGTAACTCCGCAGCGAGGCGGAGTGATCCGGGAACGGAGTTCTGCGTGGACATCGTCGTCAAGGGCCGCAAGACAGAGGTGCCGGAGCGGTTCCGCAAGCACGTGGCCGAGAAGCTGAAGCTGGAGAAGATCCAGAAGCTCGACGGCAAGGTGATCAGCCTCGACGTCGAGGTGTCCAAGGAACACAATCCGCGTCAGGCCGACAGGTGCGACCGGGTGGAGATCACGCTCCATTCCCGTGGCCCGGTGATCCGTGCGGAGGCGGCGGCCGCCGATCCGTACGCGGCGCTCGACCTGGCCACCGGAAAGCTGGAGGCGCGGCTGCGCAAGCAGCACGACAAGCGCCACGACCGCCGGGGCAACGGGCGGTTGTCGGCAGCCGAGGTCGTCGATGTGGTTCCTGGCGTGGCCCAGTTGAACTCGACCGGCGAGACCGCGGCGCAGGAAGCGGCCGCCGACGCGGTACCCACCACGATGGTCGGCTCGCTCCGGGTGCAGGGCGAAGGTCCGCTGGTGGTCCGTGAGAAGAACCACGTCGCCGCGCCGATGACACTCGATCAGGCGCTCTACGAGATGGAGCTGGTCGGTCACGACTTCTATCTGTTCGTCGATTCCGATTCCAAGGAACCCAGCGTCGTCTACCGCCGTCACGCCTACGACTACGGCGTCATCCACCTCAGGACAGATCCCCTGGCCGAATCCGAAGCAGGTGGCGCCGGCGGCGCCCTCGGCGGCTGAGATCCGCCCGGTGTACGGCGGGTTCATGGCTGAATACGGGCCGGAATTCGGCTGAGATCCGCGCCCTGGTGGAGCCCCTGAGAGACCTTTGTGCCCTCAGGGGCACCATCGTGTCTGCGCAAGGATCACCGTTCCACCCTCAAGGCATGAAATCATGGGCCCGCAAGCCAACAACTGGTCTGCGGCCTGCGGTTGGCGGGCTCTCATGAATTCTCGGGCCACGGCCATCAGGGGGAGGAACGATGTCGGACAGCTTCGGACCGGTGCACCGCGCGGGCGATGCCGGCCAGATGGTCGGCGGCGGCCGGTCCGACACCGACATGGAGCGGGAGGGCTCCCGCAAGGAGCCGATCCGGGTCCTGGTCGTGGACGACCACGCGCTCTTCCGCCGTGGGCTGGAGATCGTGCTGGCACAGGAGGAGGACATCCAGGTCGTCGGGGAGGCCGGTGACGGCGCGGAGGCCGTCGACAAGGCAGCCGACCTGCTCCCGGACATCGTGCTGATGGATGTACGGATGCCCAGGCGCGGGGGTATCGAGGCCTGCACCTCCATCAAGGAGGTGGCGCCCAGCGCCAAGATCATCATGTTGACGATCAGCGACGAGGAGGCCGACCTCTACGACGCGATCAAGGCGGGCGCCACCGGCTATCTCCTCAAGGAGATCTCCACCGACGAGGTCTCCACCGCGATCCGCGCCGTGGCCGACGGCCAGTCACAGATCAGCCCTTCGATGGCGTCCAAGCTGCTGACCGAGTTCAAGTCGATGATCCAGCGCACCGACGAGCGCAGGCTCGTCCCGGCGCCGCGTCTCACCGACCGCGAGCTGGAGGTCCTCAAGCTGGTGGCCACGGGGATGAACAACCGTGATATCGCCAAGGAGTTGTTCATCTCCGAGAACACCGTGAAGAACCACGTCCGCAACATCCTGGAGAAGCTCCAGCTGCACTCCCGGATGGAAGCCGTGGTCTACGCGATGCGGGAGAAGATCCTGGAGATCCGCTGACCTGACTGTGCCGTCCCGTGCTGCCCGGTCCGCTCAGCCCGCGGCGAGCGCCTCGGTCAGGGGCCCGCGCAGCTCGGGTGCGTCGACCCGCTCCACACGTACGTCCGAGCAGCCGACCCACTCCGCCGCCTCGCGCAGCGCCTGCGCCATCGGAAGCACGGCCTTCGAGGTCTCCAGGGACACCTGCTTGGCCACCAGTGTCTTCCCCTCACGCGCCGGGTCGACGCGGCCCAGCAGTCTGCCGCCGGACAGCAGGGGCATCGCGAAGTAGCCGTACACCCGCTTGGGCTTGGGGACGTACGCCTCCAGCCGGTGGGTGAAGCCGAAGATCCGCTCGGTGCGGGCCCGCTCCCAGATGAGGGAGTCGAAGGGTGACAGCAGTGTCGTACGGTGCCGCCCGCGCGGGGTGGTCGCCAGCGCCTCCGGATCGGCCCAGGCGGGCTTCTCCCATCCCGCGACCGTCACCGGCACCAGCCCCGAGTCCGCGATCACCGCGTCGACCTGCTCACCCTTGAGACGGTGGTAGTCCGCGATGTCGGCGCGCGTGCCGACGCCCAGCGAGCGGCCCGCGAGCCGCACGAGCCGGCGCAGGCACTCCGTGTCATCCAGCTCGTCGTGCAGGAGATCGCCGGGAATGGCACGCTCCGCCAGGTCGTAGACCCGCTTCCAGCTGCGCCGCCCGGTGCACACGACCTCGCCGTACATCAGCGCGCGCTCGACGGCGACCTTCGCCTCGGACCAGTCCCACCACAGCCCGCCGTTCTTGGCGCCGCCCAGCTCCGTGGCGGTCAGGGGGCCCTCCGCCCGCAGCTGCTTGATCACCGCGTCGTAGGAGCCGTCCGCCAGCTCGTGGTGCCACTGCGGGCGGGCCCGGTAGGCGCGGCGGCGGAAGGCGAAGTGCGGCCACTCCTCGACGGGCAGCACGCAGGCCGCGTGCGACCAGTACTCGAAGGCGTGCGGCCGCGATGACGGCGCACCCGCGGGCGCCGAGGGGGTCCAGTAGGCGTCCTCGACCGTCTTACGGCCGACGGCGCCCAGCCGTGCGTACGGAATCAGCTCGTGCGACCGAGCCAGCACCGAGATCGTGTCCAGCTGGACCGCGCCGAGGTGGCGCAGCACGCCCCGCACCCCTGCGCGCCGGTCCGGTGCGCCGAGGAATCCCTGGGCGCGCAGGGCTATCCGGCGGGCCTCGTCGGCGGACAGCTCGATGGTGGCGGGCGGCACTGTGGTCATGGTCCGCACGATAGACGGCGGCACTGACAGTCAGGTCCTCAGGTCCTCAGGCGCTTGTCGGGGCCCGGTGGCGATGTCGCGCGGCGGGGCCGGCAGATAGGGACAGACGGTCGGCAGCCCGAGATCGGACGGGAGCAGCGAGCCGATCCAGCAGTCGCGCAGGATGCCCTTGTTGAGCAGACCGGCGCGCAGGACGCCTTCCACCGCGAAACCGGCCTTCTCCGCCAGAGCGCGGGAACCCGCGTTGCCGACCTCGGCACGCCACTCCAGCCGCAGCGCGCCCAGCGTCGTGAAGGCGAAGTGGGCCACCGCCGTCACGACCTCCGTCATGTAGCCGAGGCCCCGGTGTTCCCTCGCGGTCCAGTAGCCGACCTCCCAGGTGCCGGAACGGGGGTGGTGCAGGCTGACCGCGGCGATCACCGGGCCGCCCTCGCGCCGCTGTACACCGAAGGTGTACTCGGTGCCGTTGCGCCATCCGGCCGGGGCCAGCAGCCCGATGAACTCCTCCGCGTGCCGTCGTTCGTACGGAGAGGGGATCGTCGTCCAGCGCTGGATGTCCGGGTCCTGGCAGGCCGCCTTCACGTCGTCGGTGTCGGCCGGTGTCAGGGCGCGCAGCCGCAGGCGGCGGGTCGTGAGTATGACGGGTTCCATGCCGGGATTCTGCCGAGGGGGAGTCTTCGTCACGAGTGCTTTTCGCGTCTCCCCGGCACCTTCCGAGGGTCCCGCGCGTTCTCTTTACGGGTAACAGCAGGCCTGCGTGACGGCAGCCCTCCCGGCGCGGCCGAGTCCTCGCTTACGATGGCCGTTGCGGTGGGGCCCGCCTGCCGTGCCCGCGCCCGTGTCCGTACACGACCCACGTGCCAGGCCCGACCGGCAAGGAGACCAACCTCAGTGTCCGTCTTCAACAAGCTCATGCGTGCAGGCGAAGGCAAGATCCTGCGCAAACTGCACCGCATCGCGGACCAGGTCAACTCCATCGAAGAGGACTTCGTCTCTCTCTCCGACGCCGAGTTGAAGGCGCTCACCGCCGAGTACAAAGAGCGGTACGCCGACGGTGAGAGCCTGGACGACCTGCTCCCCGAGGCCTTCGCGACCGTCCGTGAGGCGGCCAAGCGTGTCCTCGGTCAGCGCCACTACGACGTCCAGCTGATGGGCGGCGCCGCACTGCACCTCGGCCATGTCGCCGAGATGAAGACCGGTGAGGGCAAGACCCTCGTCGGCACGCTGCCCGCGTACCTCAACGCGCTGTCCGGCAAGGGCGTCCACCTGATCACGGTGAACGACTACCTGGCCGAGCGCGACTCCGAGATGATGGGCCGCGTCCACAAGTTCCTGGACCTCGAGGTCGGCTGCATCCTGGCGAACATGTCGCCCGCGCAGCGCCGCGAGCAGTACGCCTGCGACATCACGTACGGGACGAACAACGAGTTCGGCTTCGACTACCTGCGCGACAACATGGCGTGGTCCCAGGAAGAGCTGGTCCAGCGCGGCCACAACTACGCCATCGTCGACGAGGTCGACTCGATCCTCGTCGACGAGGCCCGTACGCCGCTGATCATCTCCGGCCCCGCCGACCAGGCCACCAAGTGGTACGGCGACTTCGCCAAGCTGGTCACCCGGCTCACCAAGGGCGAGGCGGGCAACCAGCTCAAGGGCATCGAGGAGACCGGCGACTACGAGGTCGACGAGAAGAAGCGCACCGTGGCCATCCATGAGCCCGGTGTCTCCAAGGTCGAGGACTGGCTGGGTATCGACAACCTGTACGAGTCGGTGAACACGCCGCTCGTCGGTTATCTGAACAACGCCATCAAGGCCAAGGAACTGTTCAAGAACGACAAGGACTACGTCGTCATCGACGGCGAAGTCATGATCGTCGACGAGCACACCGGCCGTATCCTCGCCGGCCGTCGCTACAACGAGGGCATGCACCAGGCGATCGAGGCGAAGGAAGGGGTGGACATCAAGGACGAGAACCAGACTCTTGCCACGATCACCCTCCAGAACTTCTTCCGCCTCTACGGCAAGCTCTCCGGTATGACCGGTACGGCCATGACCGAGGCCGCCGAGTTCCACCAGATCTACAAGCTGGGCGTCGTGCCGATCCCGACGAACCGGCCGATGGTCCGCGTGGACCAGTCCGACCTGATCTACCGCACCGAGGTCGCCAAGTTCGCGGCGGTCGTCGACGACATCGCGGAGAAGCACGAGAAGGGGCAGCCGATCCTGGTCGGCACCACCTCGGTCGAGAAGTCCGAGTACCTCTCGCAGCAGCTCAACAAGCGCGGTGTCCAGCACGAGGTGCTCAACGCCAAGCAGCACGACCGGGAGGCGACGATCGTCGCCCAGGCCGGCCGCAAGGGTGCCGTCACCGTCGCCACCAACATGGCCGGGCGTGGTACGGACATCAAGCTCGGCGGCAACCCCGACGACCTGGCGGAGGCCGAGCTGCGGCAGCGCGGCCTTGACCCCGTCGAGCATGTCGAGGAGTGGGCGGCGGCCCTGCCGGCCGCTCTGGAGCGGGCCGAGCAGGCGGTCAAGGCGGAGTTCGAGGAGGTCAAGGACCTCGGCGGGCTCTACGTCCTGGGCACCGAGCGGCACGAGTCGCGCCGCATCGACAACCAGCTGCGCGGTCGTTCCGGACGTCAGGGCGACCCCGGCGAGTCCCGTTTCTACCTGTCGCTCGGCGACGACCTGATGCGTCTGTTCAAGGCGCAGATGGTCGAGCGCGTGATGGCGATGGCCAATGTGCCCGACGACGTTCCCATCGAGAACAAGATGGTGACCCGCGCGATCGCGTCCGCCCAGTCGCAGGTCGAGGTCCAGAACTTCGAGACGCGTAAGAACGTCCTGAAGTACGACGAGGTCCTCAACCGGCAGCGTGAGGTCATCTACGGCGAGCGCCGCCGTGTCCTGGAGGGCGAGGACCTCCAGGAGCAGGTGCGTCACTTCATGGACGACACCATCGAGGCGTACATCCAGGCGGAGACCGTTGAGGGCTTCGCCGAGGAGTGGGACCTGGACCGGCTGTGGGGCGCCTTCAAGCAGCTCTACCCGACGAAGGTCACCGTCGAGGAGCTGGAGGACGCCACGGGCGACCGTGCCGGGATCACCTCCGAGTTCATCGCGGAGTCCATCAAGGACGACATCTACGAGCAGTACGAGGACCGGGAGAACCAGCTCGGCGCGGACATCATGCGTGAGCTGGAGCGGCGCGTGGTGCTGTCCGTCCTGGACCGCAAGTGGCGCGAGCACCTCTACGAGATGGACTACCTCCAGGAGGGCATCGGCCTCCGGGCGATGGCGCAGAAGGACCCGCTGGTCGAGTACCAGCGCGAGGGCTTCGACATGTTCAACGCCATGATGGACGGCATCAAGGAGGAGTCCGTCGGCTACCTGTTCAACCTGGAGGTCCAGGTCGAGCAGCAGGTAGAGGAGGTTCCGGTGCAGGATTCGGCCGAGCGCACCTCGCTCACCAAGGAGGACGCGGTGCCCGCCGGTGCCTCCCGGCCGGAGATCCGCGCCAAGGGGCTGGACGCTCCGCAGCGGCCCGACCGGCTGCACTTCTCCGCTCCCACGGTGGACGGGGAGGGCGGCATCGTCGAGGGCGACTTCCAGAGCGCGGAGGGCCCGACGCGCTCCACGTCGGACGGGATGACGCGGGCCGAGCGCCGTAAGGCGCAGAAGGGCGGCCGTCGCAAGAAGTAGGACCGGCCGGTCCAGCGGGACCGGCTGATCCCGGTACGGGCCGGGGCACGCACCTTCGCTGTGTGTGCCCCGGCCCGTACTCATTCCCCGGCCCGTCCTCACGTCGCGGCCCGTACTCATTCCCCGGCCCGTCCTCATGCCCCGGCGGTGACGCGCTCTCCGCCGAGCTCGACCGCCGCGCAGCGCCACCGCAGATCGGCGCTCTGCTCCAGACGGAAGGCCATGGCGCGCAGCTGTTCGCCCGCAGCGATGCTCGCGGAGGCCTCCACCACGCCGGTCCTCGGCTGGAAGGCACGGCAGGTGTGGATGACGGGGCGTACGCCTCTCGCCCTCAGCGGAGTGCCGGGGGCGAGCTGGACGAGCTGTTCGTACGCGTCCCCGACGGTCTGGCCGAGCATCCAGTGCACGGGCTTCTGGCCGCTGAGGACGGCCAGCAGGCGCTCCGCGAAGAGTTCGTGCGGAGGGATGTGCGGGCGCCGCTGCGGGCGTACGGTGCCGGGCCTGCGCTGATCGCGGCGGGACGGCGGCCGGGCCGGTGGCCGGGCCGGGACGGCCGGCCTGTCCGCGGCGGCGGAATCGATGTTCCTGGCGGTGGTGATCCTGCCTGTGGTGGTGCCGCCTGTCTTGGTGCCGCCCGTGGCGGTCCTGCCCGTGGTGGCGGGCCCGGCCGTCCGGCCCGTCGTGGTGGTCCCCGCCTTGGCGATGGTCCTGGCCGCTGCCCGGTCCGTCGCGGTGCCGAGGGGAGTGGCGGTATCGGTCCTGTCCATGCAGATCGCCCCCGTCTGCTCTGCCCGCCCGGCTCGGATACCGGGCAGTAACTTCTGGTGGGGCATCTTTTACGGGCCGTCCGGGGGCCGTCGCAAGGCCGGTGCGCGCTCGGCGCAGGGAACGGTGGAATCACCTATCCGGGTGATGAGCGCGCCGTGCGGGGCCGGACAGCGGGGTGGCGTGCGGTTCCCGGTGGACGCCTCAGGGCTCCTGGAGCGTCACCCCGAAGAGGGACTCCCGGACGTATCCTTAGATGCTTCCCCGACTACGAAAGTGGCCTGCTCATGCGCGTCTACGTCCCCCTGACCCTGTCCGGTCTCGCAGCGGCGCACAAGACCGGCGAGCTGGGTCCAGGGCCGCTGACCGCGTACGCCGTGACCCCCGGGCTGCGCGAGTGGTACGTCTCCGACGACATCGAGGAACTGGAGTACGCGGCCCTCAACCGGGCCGCCGCCGGCTCGCTGCGGCTGCTCGCCGCGGATCCGGGTGCCGGTCGCCGCAGGGTCGTCGTCGCGGCCGACGTACCCGACAGGGAAGCCGTCGCGGACCCCGACCGCGGGCCGGACGCCGCCGGGCTCGGCGAGGTGCGGATCGCCTCCGCGATCGCGCTGTCGAAGGCGGCGGCGGTGCACGTCGACTCCGACGAGGCGCACGCCGACGTCTCGGCCGCGGCGGACGCGCTGGGCGCGGCGGATCACGGCGACGACGACGCGCGGTTCACGGTGGACGGCGCGGAGGACCACGAGCTGCTCTGGTACGGGATCCAGGAGATCCCGAACCTCATCTAGACCGGACAGGGCCTGAGGATCTGGGCCGGACAGGGCGTGAGTCTGTCCGCTCGGCGGGGCGTTGTCAGACACGGCCGGTACGGTTTTGGCATGGGGAAGCAGAGGACGCATCTCGTCTGGGACTGGAACGGGACCATCCTCGATGACATCCAGGCGGTCATCGGGGCGACGAATGCCGCGTTCGCGGAGATAGGCCTGGAGCCGATCACGCTGGACCGTTACCGCGCGCTGTACTGCGTGCCGATTCCGGTGTTCTACGAGCGGCTGATGGGCCGTCTGCCGACCGACGACGAGTGGGTCGTCATGGACGAGTGCTTCCACCGGCACTACACGGAGCGGCGGGCCGGCTGCGGGCTGACCGACGGCGTCGAGGAACTGCTGGCGCAGTGGCAGTTGGCGGGGCGCAGCCAGTCGCTGCTGAGCATGTACGGGCACGACGAGCTGGTGCCGGTCGTGCGGGCGTACGGAATCGAGAGCCACTTCATCCGCGTCGACGGGCGGACGGGGCCGTCGGGCGGCAGCAAGGCGCTGCACATGGAGCGGCATCTGGCGGCACTGGCCGCGCAGGGCGAGGGCGGCGGGATATCCGCGGAGCGCACCGTGGTGATCGGCGACGCGGTCGACGACGCGGTGGCGGCGGCGCATGTGGGGGCGCGTGCGGTGCTGTACAGCGGCGGGTCGCACAGTCGGGCGAGCCTGGAAGCGGTGGGGGTGCCGGTCGTGGACAGCTTGGCGGACGCGGTGGCTTTGGCGGGGGACTTGGCCTGAGGTCCGGCCGCCTCGGGTCCGGCCGCCTCGGGTCCGGCCGTCTCTAGTCCGGCCGTCTCGAGTCCGGCCGTCTAGGATCCGGCCGTCTCGGCGGGGCGCCGTCCGGGGGTGCGGGTGCGGTGTCTGGTGGGCGTGGGTGCGGATGTGGTGCGCGCCGTTGTGGGTGCGGGTGCCGGGGCCTCCGGAGGCGCATGTCCGGACTGCATGATTTACGGCGCGTGCGGGTCTCGTACCCGGGTGCGGGCCGAGTAGCGCCACACATCACGCTTTACGTCCGGACACGCACCTCCTGCACCTCCGACCCCCTCCCGCAGGTGGTCCGCCCCCGGGCGGTGGGGGTGGTCCGCGGCACCCGGCAACAACCCGCACACGAACCAGCGGCCGGCGTCACAATGCAGCCGGACCCCGCCGGGAGGCGCCCCGCACCCCACCATGGCCCCCCGCCGGGAGGCGTTACGTTCGGAGGAGTTTCAGGAATTCGCGCATCCAGGACGAGTGGTCCGGCCAGGCGCGGGAGGAGATCAGGTTGCCGTCCACGACCGCCTCCGTGTCCTGGAAGGTGGCGCCGGCCGCCTGCATGTCGGGTTCCAGGGCCGGGTACGCGGTGACGTGGCGGCCGGCGAGTTCGCCGATCGCGGCTGTCAGGAGCGGGCCGTGGCAGATCTGGGCCACCGGTTTGTCGGCGTCGAAGAAGGACTTGAGGATCTTGCGGAGTTCCGGGTCGCCCCGCAGGTATTCGGGGGCGCGTCCGCCGGGGATGACCACGGCGGCGTACTGGGTGGGTTCGACCTCGGCGAAGGCCAGGTCGGCCGGCCAGGTGTAGCCGGGCTTCTCCGTGTAGGTGTCGAAGCCTGGTTCGAAGTCGTGGACCACGAACTGGAGCTTCTTGCGGGTAGGGGCGGCGATATGGACCTCGTAGCCCTCCTCGCGCAGGCGTTGGTACGGATAGAGGACTTCGAGGGATTCGGCGGCATCGCCGGTGACGATCAGAACCTTGGCTGCCATGACTGCTCCCGGGAAGGATGTGTCGATGTGTCCATCTGTCGACCAGTCTCGTCCTGTTGGTCGCTCTCGTCCGGGTCGCCGCGCGTGGGTGATTTTGGCTTGTGCGGAGCGTCCAAAACGGGGTCCAGCTTTTGTACACATACGGCACATGACGGCGCCCGGGTGGAGGGAGATAGCCTTGTCCCCGTGATCAGCGCTATACGCCGTGGGGGCAGCGAAGCCCCCGGCCCGCGCCCGGAGCGTTACAGCGCCCGGGTGGTCGCTGATCACCCCGATCCGGGTGGACCGTCAAAATTGGCAAATAAAGCCCCGGACATCTTCCGCCGCGGCATAACGTCGACTCCGAGCGGAAACCCCGCGTCGTGGCGTTGTGTCGCATCCTTCACCTACGTCACGCAACGGCGCGCGACAGGAGCCAGAGGACATGCAGACCAAGCTGGACGAAGCCAAGGCCGAGCTGCTCGAACAGGCGGCCCGGGTCGCTGAGAACAGCCCGGTGGGGGGTGCCGGGGGGCCAGTGGGCAGCTCCCGCAAGAGCGCGGCCCCGGCCGGAGCCGGCGGGTCCGGCGACGGGGGTGGTGGCCCCGACCGGGAGACGCTCCTCGCGTACCTCCAGCGCTACTACCTGCACACGGCTCCGGAGGATCTGGTCGGCCGTGACCCCGTGGATGTCTTCGGTGCCGCGCAGTCGCACTACCGGCTGGCCGCGCACCGCCCGCAGGGGACGGCCAACGTACGGGTGCACACCCCGACGGTCGAGGAGAACGGCTGGACGTGCAGCCACTCCGTGGTCGAGGTCGTCACCGACGACATGCCGTTCCTGGTCGACTCCGTCACCAACGAGCTCTCCCGGCAGAGCCGCGGCATCCATGCCGTGATCCACCCGCAGATCGCCGTACGCCGTGATGTCACCGGCAAGCTGATCGAGGTGCTGCCCGAGGGGACGGCCGCCGAGGAGCGCCCGCACGACGCGCTCACCGAGTCCTGGATCCATGTCGAGGTCGACCGCGAGAGCGACCGCGGCGACCTGAAGCAGATCACCTCCGACCTGCTGCGCGTTCTGTCCGACGTTCGCGAGACCGTTGAGGACTGGGAGAAGATGCGCGACTCCGCGCTGCGCATCGCCGATGAGCTCGCCGACGAGCCGATCGCGGACGATCTGCGCGACCAGGAGGTCTACGAGGCCCGGGAGCTGCTGCGCTGGCTCGCCGCGGATCACTTCACCTTCCTCGGTTACCGCGAGTATCAGCTGACGGACACCGATGTCCTGGCCGCAGTGCCGGGCACCGGGCTCGGTGTCCTGCGTTCCGACCCCAAGCACAACGAGGACGACGATCACCCGGTCAGTCCCTCCTTCAGCCGGCTGCCCGCCGACGCCCGCGCCAAGGCCCGTGAGCACAAGCTGCTCATCCTCACCAAGGCCAACAGCCGCGCGACCGTCCACCGGCCCGGTTACCTCGACTACGTCGGGGTGAAGAAGTTCGACGACAAGGGCAATGTCGTCGGCGAGAGGCGCTTCCTGGGGCTCTTCTCCTCGGCCGCGTACACCGAGTCCGTGCGCCGGGTCCCGGTGATCCGCCGCAAGGTCGCCGAGGTCCTGGAGGGCGCGGGCTTCTCGCCCAACAGCCACGACGGCCGCGATCTGCTCCAGATCCTGGAGACGTACCCGCGCGACGAGCTGTTCCAGACGCCCGTCGACCAGCTCCGTTCGATCGTCACCAGCGTGCTCTACCTCCAGGAGCGCAGGCGGCTGCGGCTCTACCTCCGCCAGGACGAGTACGGGCGCTACTACTCGGCCCTCGTCTACCTGCCGCGTGATCGCTACACCACGGGGGTCCGGCTCCGGCTGGTCGACATCCTCAAGGAGGAGCTCGGCGGGACCAGCGTCGACTTCACCGCCTGGAATACAGAATCGATCCTCTCCAGGCTGCACTTCGTGGTCCGGGTCCCGCCGGGCACCGCGCTGACCAAGCTCACGGACGCCGACGCGGACCGTATCGAGGCCCGGCTGGTCGAGGCCGCACGCTCCTGGGCCGACGCGTTCGGCGAGGCGCTGAACGCCGAATGCGGCGAGGAGCGCGCCGCCGAACTGCTGCGCCGGTACGGCAACGCCTTCCCCGAGGGCTACAAGGCTGACCACTCTCCGCGGGCCGCCGTCGCCGACCTCGCCCATCTGGAGGCGCTCGCCCAGGCGGAGAAGGACTTCTCGCTCTCCCTGTACGAGCCCGTCGACGCCGGTCCCGGCGAGCGGCGTTTCAAGATCTACCGCTCCGGCGAGCAGGTCTCGCTCTCGGCCGTCCTCCCGGTGCTCCAGCGGCTCGGTGTCGAGGTCGTCGACGAGCGTCCGTACGAGCTGCGCTGCTCGGACCGTACCCACGCCTGGATCTACGACTTCGGCCTGCGGATGCCCCCGGGCGGTGGCGCGGGTGGCGACTACCTGACCGAGGACGACCGCGAGCGTTTCCAGGACGCGTTCGCCGCCGTCTGGACCGGGGCCGCGGAGAACGACGGCTTCAACGCGCTCGTGCTGCGGGCCGGTCTGGACTGGCGGCAGGCGATGGTGCTGCGCGCGTACGCCAAGTACCTGCGCCAGTCCGGCTCGACCTTCAGCCAGGACTACATGGAGGACACCCTCCGTACCAACGTCCACACCACCCGGCTGCTGGTCTCCCTCTTCGAGGCCCGGATGTCGCCCGGCCGCCAGCGCGCCGGTACGGAGCTGACCGAGGCGATGCTGGAGGAGCTGGACGGCGCCCTGGACCAGGTCGCGAGCCTGGACGAGGACCGGATCCTGCGGTCCTTCCTCACCCTCGTCAAGGCCACCCTGCGGACCAACTTCTTCCAGAAGTCGCAGGACGGCGGGCAGCACAGCTATGTGTCGATGAAGTTCGACCCGCGGGCCATTCCCGACCTGCCCGCGCCCCGGCCCGCGTACGAGATCTGGGTGTACTCCCCGCGCGTCGAGGGCGTCCACCTGCGCTTCGGCAAGGTCGCCCGCGGTGGTCTGCGCTGGTCCGACCGGCGCGAGGACTTCCGTACGGAGGTGCTCGGCCTGGTCAAGGCGCAGATGGTGAAGAACACGGTGATCGTGCCCGTCGGCGCCAAGGGCGGCTTCGTCGCCAAGCAGCTGCCCGACCCGGCCGCGGACCGGGACGCCTGGCTCGCCGAGGGCATCGCCTCGTACAAGATCTTCATCTCGGCCCTGCTCGACATCACGGACAACATGGTCGCGGGCGAGGTCGTGCCGCCGTCCGACGTGGTCCGCCACGACGGGGAGGACACGTATCTGGTCGTCGCCGCCGACAAGGGCACCGCGAGCTTCTCCGACATCGCCAACGAGGTCGCTGTCGCCTACGACTTCTGGCTCGGGGATGCCTTCGCCTCCGGCGGCAGCGCGGGCTACGACCACAAGGGCATGGGCATCACCGCACGCGGTGCCTGGGTGTCGGTCGAGCGGCACTTCCGCGAACTCGGCCACGACACCCAGACCCAGGACTTCACGGTCGTCGGTGTCGGCGACATGTCCGGTGACGTGTTCGGCAACGGCATGCTGCTCTCCGAGCACATCCGGCTCGTCGCGGCCTTCGACCACCGGCACATCTTCCTCGACCCGCACCCGGACTCGGCCACCTCGTACGCCGAGCGCCGCCGCCTGTTCGAGCTGCCGCGCTCCTCATGGGCGGATTACGACAAGTCCCTGCTCTCGCAGGGCGGCGGCATCCATCCCCGCAGCGCCAAGTCGATCCCCGTCAACACGCATGTGCGCGAGGCCCTCGGCATCGAGGCCGGTGTCACCAAGCTGACGCCCGCCGACCTGATGAAGGCGATCCTCCAGGCCCCCGTCGACCTGCTGTGGAACGGCGGCATCGGTACGTACGTCAAGGCCTCCACCGAGACGGACGCCGACGTCGGTGACAAGGCCAACGACGCGATCCGCGTCAACGGCGAGGACCTGCGGGTCAAGGTCGTCGGCGAGGGCGGCAACCTGGGGCTGACCCAGCTCGGCCGGATCGAGTTCGCCCGGCTCGGCGCCGGCGGTGACGGCGGCAAGGTCAACACCGACGCCATCGACAACAGCGCGGGCGTGGACACCTCCGACCACGAGGTGAACATCAAGATCCTGCTCAACGGCCTGGTCACCGAAGGCGACATGACCGTCAAGCAGCGCAACAAGCTGCTCGCCGCGATGACCGACGAGGTCGGCGCGCTGGTCCTGCGCAACAACTACGCGCAGAACACCGCGCTCGCCAACGCCTCCGCCCAGGCGCCCTCCCTCCTCCACGCCCACCAGCGGTTCATGCGGCGCCTCGTGCGGGACGGGGACCTCAACAGGGCGCTGGAGTTCCTGCCGACCGAACGGCAGATCCGGGAACTGCTCAACTCCGGCAGGGGCCTGTCCCAGCCCGAACTCGCGGTGCTGCTCGCCTACACCAAGATCACGGTGGCGGAGGAGCTGATCCACACGGAGCTGCCGGACGACCCGTACCTGCGCAAGCTGCTGCACGCGTACTTCCCCGAAGCGCTGATGAAGCAGTTCGCCGAGCAGATCGACGCGCACGCGCTGCGCCGCGAGATCATTACGACGGTGCTGGTCAACGACACCGTCAACACCGGTGGTTCGACCTTCCTGCACCGGCTGCGCGAGGAGACCGGGGCGTCGATCGAGGAGATCGTACGGGCGCAGACGGCGGCCCGGGAGATCTTCGGGCTGAACGGTGTCTGGGACGCTGTCGAGGCGCTGGACAACCAGGTCGCGGCCGGTGTCCAGACCCGGATCCGGCTGCACTCGCGCCGGCTGGTGGAGCGCGGTACGCGCTGGCTGCTGGGCAACCGGCCGCAGCCCCTGGAGATCGCCGAGACCATCGAGTTCTTCGCCGCGGGCGTGGAGCGGGTCTGGGCGCAGCTGCCCACGATGCTGCGCGGGCCCGAACTGGACTGGTACCAGGGCATCCTGACGGAGCTGACCGGCGCGGGCGTGCCCGAGGAACTCGCGCTGCGGGTCGCCGGCTTCTCGTCCGCCTTCCCGACGCTCGACATCGTGGCGATCGCCGACCGTACGGAACAGGACCCGCTGGCCGTCGCCGAGGTGTACTACGACCTCGGTGACCGGCTGCGGATCAGCCAGCTGATGGACCGGATCGTGGAGCTGCCGCGGGCGGATCGCTGGCAGTCCATGGCCCGCGCCTCCATCCGCGAGGATCTGTACGCGGCGCACGCCGGGCTGACATCGGACGTCCTGACCGTGGGCGACGGCAGTTCGACGCCCGAGGAGCGCTTCAAGGCGTGGGAGCAGAAGAACGCCGCGATCCTGGGCCGTTCGCGGGCCACGCTGGAGGAGATCCAGAGTTCGGACGCGTTCGACCTGGCGAATCTGTCGGTCGCGATGCGGACGATGAGGACGCTGCTGCGTACGCACCGCTGATCCGGAGCGACATGAGGGATCCGGAGTGACAGGAGGGGCGCCCGGCTCGTGACGAGCCGGGCGCCCCTGTGCGTACGGGGTTACTTCTTGCCGGTGAACTCCTCGTACGCCGCGACGACTTCCGCCGCCGGGCCGTCCATCCGCAGCGTCCCCGACTCCAGCCAGAGCGCCCGGTCGCAGGTCTCGGTGATCGTCTTGTTGCTGTGGCTGACCAGGAAGACCGTGCCCGCCCGTTCGCGCAGTTCGGCGATGCGTTCCTGGCTGCGGCGCTGGAACCGGGCGTCGCCGGTGGACAGTGCCTCGTCGATCAGCAGGACCTCATGGCTCTTGGCGGCGGCGATCGAGAAGCGCAGCCGGGCGCCCATGCCCGAGGAGTACGTCCGCATCGGCAGGGAGATGAAGTCGCCCTTCTCGTTGATTCCGGAGAACTCCACGATGTCGTCGTAGCGTGCCCGGACCTGCTCGCGCGACATGCCCATCGCCAGCCCGCCGAGGATGACATTGCGTTCCCCGGTCAGGTCGCTCATCAGCGCCGCGTTGACGCCGAGGAGCGAGGGCCGGCCCCGGGTGAAGACCCTGCCCCGAGCTGTGGGCAGCAGTCCGGCGACGGCCTTGAGCAGGGTCGACTTGCCGGACCCGTTGGAGCCGATCAGCCCGATCGCCTCGCCCTTGTACGCGGCGAAGCTGACGCCCCGTACGGCGTGCACCTCGCGCGCTCCGGGGGTGCCGCGCCGCGACACGATGCGGCTCAGGGCGGAGGTGGCGCTGCCCCGGCCGCCGCGGGTGCCGTGGACCGTATAGGTGATGTGGACGCCGTCGGCGACGACGGTCGGGACGGCATCGGGGGTTGACGGGACGGGATCGGGGGGTGAGTCAGCCACGGCCGTACTCCTCCTCGGCTTTCCAGAAGAACAGGAATCCGCCGGCTCCGGCGAGCAGCGCCCAGCCGGCGGCGATGGCCCAGACATGCGGGGGCAGTTGACCGGCGGTGTAGCTGTCGACGAGCGCGAAGCGCATCAGGTCGATGTAGACGGCGGCCGGGTTGCATTGCAGCGCCACCGCCACGACATGCGGCAGGCCGTCGCCCTTCGTCACGCGGTCGACGCTGAACATCACGCCGGAGACGTACATCCAGGTGCGCAGCAGGAACGGCATCAGCTGGGCGATGTCCGGAGTCTTGGCGGCCAGCCTCGCCACGGCCATCGAGAGGCCCATGTTGAACAGCGACTGGAGCAGCAGGGCCGGCAGCGCGAGCAGCCAGGCGGGCCCGGGGTACTGGCCGAAACAGACCAGGATCACGACCAGCGCGCCCATGGAGAAGAGCAGTTGCTGGAGCTGCTGGAGGGCGAGCGCCATCGGCAAGGAGGCGCGGGGGAAGTGCAGGGCGCGTACGAGGCCGAGATTGCCGGAGATCGCGCGGGTGCCCGCCGTGATCGAGTTCGAGGTGAACGTCCAGATGAAGACGCCGGTCACCAGGAACGGGATGAAGTCCGGTATGTCGCGCTTGGTCTGGAGCAGTACGCCGAAGATGAAGTAGTAGACCGTCGCGTTGAGCAGCGGGGTCATGATCTGCCAGATCTGGCCGAGCTTTGCCTGGCTGTACTGCGAGGTCAGCCGGGCGGTGGCGAAGGCGGTGATGAAGTGCCGCCGTGACCAGAGCTGCCGTACGTACACGGGCAGCGTCGGCCGGGCGCCGCTCACGGTGAGCCCGTGGCGTGCGGCGAGGGCGCTGAAGTCGGTCTCGGTCCCGGTCTTGGTGGCGGCGGTGGGGTTACGGGCGGGCGCCTGGGCGCGGTCCGGGGAGGGGTCCGGGACCGGTGCGGTCGGTGTGATCATCGGGCTCACGTTCGTCGCTGGGTGTCGCGCTGGTGCTGGTCGCTCCTGTCGCGGCTGAGGCATCACTTACGACGGGACGGGTCCGTATCGTCGTAACGGCAAAGGTAGGACGGGTTACGTCGCAACGCAACCGTTTCGTTGTGACGTCGCCGTGGCGCTATGCTCGGTGCCGATGACTACCGACCCCCGGACTACCGACTCCCGGACCGCCGGCCCCCGGACCGCCGGCCCCCGGTCCGCGGACCCGCGCGCCCCGCGCCGCGCCCCCGCAGGCGCCGCCGTGCTCCGCGAGGACGTGACCGACGCCATCCGCACCGCCGTCTTCGAGGAACTGGCCGCGGTCGGCTTCGCCCGGATGTCCATCGAGGGCATCGCCCGCCGCGCCGGTGTCGGCAAGACCGCCGTCTACCGCCGCTGGAAGTCCAAGCTCGCGCTCGTCCTCGACCTGGTCTCCGCGTTCGCCGCGCAGGGGCTGCCCGCCCCCGCGACCGGCTCGCTGTACGGCGACGTCCGCGCGCTGCTGGAAGTCGCCTCCCACGCCCTGCGCCACCCGGTCGCCTCGCAGGTCATCCCGGATCTGCTGGTGGAGGCGGCCCGCCACCCCGAGATCTCGGACGCGATCAAGGCGGCGCTGCTGGACGGGCAGCAGGGCATCGCGGCGGTGATCGTCCGCGCGGCGGTCGAACGCGGGGAGCTTCCCGAAGGCGCGGACGCCGACCGGGCGCTGGATCTGATCGTCGGACCGCTCTACTGGCGGCTGGTGGTGGTCCGTGGCGATCTGCCCAAGGGGTATCTGGACGACCTGGCGGCCTCGGCGGTGGCCGCGCTCAGCCGCCGACCACCGAGGTGACGTGACAGGGAGGGACGGCCGTCGCGGCGGCCGCCCCTCCCTGTATCAACTGCCTGTATCAACTCGCTGCATCAACTCGCCGTATCAGCTCCCGTATCAACAGCACCTGTCACACGGCTATTTGACGGCTCCCGCCATCACGCCCGTCACGAACTGCCGCTGGAACGCGAAGAACACGACCAGCGGAATCACCATCGAGACGAAAGCGCCGGGCGCCAGCACATCGATGTTGTTGCCGAACTGCCGTACCTGCTGCTGGAGCGCGACGGTGATCGGCGGATTCTTGGAGTCCGCGAAGATCAGCGCCACCAGCATGTCGTTCCAGACCCAGAGGAACTGGAAGATCCCGAGCGAGGCGATCGCGGGACCGCCGAGCGGCATCACGACCCGTGTGAACAGCCGTATCTCGCCCGCGCCGTCCAGCCGGGCCGCCTCCAGCAGCTCTCGCGGGATCTCCGCGAAGAAGTTCCGTAGCAGGAAGATCGCGAAGGGCAGACCGAAGGCGACATGGAAGAGGATCACGCCGAACGTCGTCTCGAAGATGCCGATTGCACCGAACAGCTTCGAGACCGGGATCAGCGCGACCTGCACCGGCACCACCAGCAGTCCGACGACCACCAGGAACCACCAGTCGCGTCCGGGGAAGTCCATCCAGGCGAAGGCGTATCCGGCGAGTGAGCCGATCACCACGACCAGGAGGGTCGAGGGGACGGTGATCACGATCGTGGAGAGCAGGGAGTTGGTGATGATGTCGTTGTCGAGGAGCTGCGAGTAGTTCGCGGTGGTCAGCTCGGCGGGCGCGGTGAAGACCTTCCACCAGCCGCTCGCTGCGATGTCCGTGGAGTCGCGCAGCGAGGAGAGCAGCAGACCGATCGTGGGCATCAGCCAGAACAGGCCGACCAGCATCAGGAAGACCCGCACCACCCCGCCGCCCGCGCGGGCCGCGATCCGGCTCCCGAGGGACTGCTCGGCCTTGACCACTCCCTCATGCGTCCCGACAGCTCCGACAGCTCCGGCCTTCTCTGCCGCCGTGACCGTCTTCGACTGCGCCGCGACCCTCGTACCGTCATCGTTCGTGGTCATCGGCGCGTCTCCCTTCGCATCCTCCGTACGTTGAACAGCATCACCGGGATCACCAGCAGGAGCAGCAGTACGGCGATGGCGCTGCCCACGCCGAGATCCGCGTCCGTACCGAACGACGAGCGGTAGAGCTGGAGCGCCAGCACGTTCGCGTCGTCCTGGGACGAGCCCGGTGGAATGATCAGGACCAAGTCGAAGATCTTCAGCACATTGATCATCAGCGTGACCATGACGACGGCCAGGACCGGAGCCAGCAGCGGTACCGTGATCCGGCGGAAGACCTGCCACTCGCTCGCGCCGTCCACCCGGGCGGCCTCCATGAGTTCGCGTGGCACGCTCGCCAGGCCCGCCGCGATCAGCACCATCGCGAACCCCGCCCACATCCACAGGTAGCTGCCGATGACGGCGGGAGTGACGAGCGAGGGACCGAGCCAGTCCACGCCGTTGTACGGCTCCCGGAAGTTGCTCCCGGGCAGTTTCAACTGCGCGCCGTCGGCCGCCTGAGGAAGGCTGAACGTACCGTCCGCGCCCGCTGTCGTGGAGGCCACGACCTTGCCGTCCTTGACCGCCTCGACCTTGATGCCCTTGAGGCCCAGCTCCTTGGCGTCGACGACATTGGGCTTCCCACCGCCGCCCCTGGTGAAGTCGAGCCAGGCGGTCCCGGTGACCCGGCCGTCCTCGGGCTTCGCGGCCTTGGCCGGCTGCGCGTCCGACGGCATCTTCGCCGGGGCCACCCCCACCAGCGGCAGCTGGACCTCGGCGTGCGCGCTCACCGGCTCCTTGGTGAGGAACGAACCGCCGTCCCCCGCCTTCAGCGGATGCACCGGCAGCGGATGGGCCTTGGGGAAGCCGGCCGACTCGTTGAAGGTGTCGTGCACCCCGACCCAGACGGCGTTGGCGACACCGCGGTTCGGATCCTGCTCGTACACCAGCCGGAAGATGATGCCCGCGGCGAGCATCGAGATCGCCATCGGCATGAAGACGATCAGCTTGAACGCCGTTCCCCAGCGCACCCGTTCGGTGAGTACGGCGAAGATCAGACCGAGCGCCGTGGCGACCGTGGGCGCCACGATCACCCAGATCGCGTTGTTCTTGACCGCGGTGAGGATGGTGTCGTCGGTGAATATCTCGATGTAGTTGTCGAGCCCGGCGAAGCCGTCGCCGGACTTGTCGAAGAAGGAGCGGTAGACCGAGAACCCGATCGGGTAGACCACGAGCGCGCCCAGCAGCACCAGCGCGGGCAGCAGGAAACCGGCCGCGACGAGCTTGCGTGTGCCGGTCACGCTCTGACGTTTTTCCGTGACGGGAAGCACCGGCGCGGTGCTTCCCGTGGCCTTGTTCGCCGATGTCATCGCGTCAGCTCCGGTACGCCTTGGCGGCGGCCGACTCAAGCTGTCGCTGGGCCCCCGCGACGTCCTTCGGGTTCTTCAGGAAGTCCTGGAGCGCCTTCCACTCGCCCTTGCCGGGCGTCCCCCCGAACGACTGCGGCATCTGGTCCGACATGTCGAAGCGGAAATCGTCGCCCGCCGCGATCAGCGCCTCGGCGATGTCGCGCTGGACGTCGTTCGGATACGAGGCGGTGTCCAGGGACTTGTTCGGCGAGACGAAGCCGCCCGCCTCGGCCCAGATCCTCGCGGCGTCGGTGGACGCCAGGAACGTCAGCAGCGCCTGCGCTCCCTTGGTGTCCTTGAGCGCCACGGCCGCGTCGCCGCCCGTCACCACGGGGGAGTCGGCGCCGACCGCCGGGAACGGGAAGACCTTCGCGTCCGTACCGATCTTGGCCTCGGTCTCGCCGATGTTGACGCCGACGAAGTCACCCTCGAAGACCATCGCGCCCTTGGGCTGGTCGCCGCCGGTGAAGGTCTGGGTGACGGACGCGGGGAACTCCGTCTGGAGCGCCCCGTCCGCGCCGCCCGCGATCAGACTCGGCTTGCCGAAGAGCTGACCGAGCGTGGTCAGCGCCTCCTTCACCGAGGGGTCGGTCCACTTGATCGTGTGCTGGGCCAGCTGGTCGTACTTCTCCGGGCCCGCCTGGGAGAGGTAGATGTTCTCGAACCAGTCGGTGAGGGTCCAGCCGTCCGCGCCCGCGACCGAGACCGGGGTGACTCCGGAGGCGGAGATCGTCTCGGCCGTCGACAGGAAGTCCTTCCAGGTCTTGGGGGCCGACGCGCCCGCGTTCTCGAACGCCGTGTTGTTGTACCAGACCAGGGACTTGTTGGCGGCCTTAAAATACACGCCGTACTGCGTGCCGTCCACCGCGCCGAGGTCCCGCCAGCCCTTGCCGTAGTTCTTCGCGAGCTGGGCCTTGGTGGCCGCTCCGGCCGGCTTGGCCCACTTCTTCTGGACGGCCTGCTGGATCGCGCCGACCTGCGGCAGCATCGCGATGTCCGGCGGGCTGCCACCGGCGATCTTCGTGCCGAGGAAGTTGACGATCGGGTCCTGGGCGGGGACGAAGGTGACCTTCGCGCCGGTGCGTTTCTCGAACTCGCTCAGGACCTTGGTGAAGTTCGCCTGCTCGGGGCCGGTCCAGACGGCCGCGACCTGGATGTTCTCGCCGGTCAGCTTGGGCAGTTGGACCGTCACGGCGGGTTCCTTGCTTGCCCCGTCGTCCGAGCCCTTGCCGTCCTCGGAACCGCCGCAGCCGGTGAGGGCCAGGGCGCCGGCGGCCACGGCCGCCACCGCCGCTCTGCGCGTACCGGTACCGGCGGCCCTGCTGCTGGTGCCGGCACCGGCGGTGCCAAGAGTCTTGCCTGCTCCGCGAGTTGTGCGCATTACTGCCCCGTCTCTCCCGTGTGCGTATGGATCAACGCATACGGGACCGGCGTCGCGGCCGTGACGTGGCGGCTCTGCTCGCGTCCCGTGCGCACAGTCCTACGCCGCGTGACCGGGCGCCGCAATAGCGGATCAGGTCTCAACTCGGTGATCGTGATGGGCTCGTGACGTCGTCCGAGGGACGTAAAGGGATCTTCATGGGCGAGCCGGGTCCAGTGGTGTGACAGGGACGGCGTCGACCGATCGCGCGGCCCGCTCCAGGGCGCTCGCGAGCAGCGCCAGATCGGTCGGACCGTTGCCCAGCTCCCTGACCGGCCGGCGGGTCGGCGGGTCGCCCATCCGCTCCCACTCCAGCACCACCACGGTGGGCCGCAGGGTCCCCGTACGCGGAATACGGCCGGTGACCCGGCCGCCCTGGAACGGCGTGACCCGGCCGTCCGGATGGCCCAGGCGGCCCCGGCCCGGCGCCGGTTCGTCGGGTGCGGGCACGGCGGGCGGCGTGTCCAGTACGACCCTCAGCCGCGCGCCCTGCGCCAGCTCCGTGTCGACCGTACGGTCCGGGCGGGCCGAGGTCGCGACGAGATGCACGCCGAGACGCTCGCCCTCCCGGGCCACGGCCTCCAGGGCCCGTACGACGGAACCGGCGGCGGGCCGCCCCGGACTGCCGAGCGCGGGCGCGACAAGGGCGTCGAAGTCGTCGACGAGCACGACGAGCCGGGGCAGGGACGCGATCCCCTGGGGCTGGTCCGTCGCACGGGCCTGATCCGTGCGGGCTTGTTCCGTGCGGGTCTGTTCGGTACGGGTCTGTTCCGTACGGAACGACGTGGTCCGGAGCCTGAGGGTGCCGCGGGTCTGGGAATCCGGCTCGTCGCGCTGATCGCCCAACTGCTCCACGCGCTGCTGCTCCGGGCCGGGTGGGTCCGCGCGGAGCTGGTCCACGCGCTGTTCCGTACGGAGCTGGTCCGTACGCGACTCGCCCCGCCGTGCCGCCCGTTGCTCGGCGGCGCTCGGCGCGCGCCGGCCGATCACCCGGTCCGACACCTCGGGACGGCTGTGCCACTCGGTGAAATCCAGCCGCCCGAGCAACTCGGCACGCCGCTTCAGCTCGGCCCCCAGCGCCTGCGCGAAATGGCGCATTCTCACCGGGTCGGAGGCGACCAGATGATCGGTCACATGCGGCAGTTCCGTACAGGCCGACAGCCCCTCGCCCCGCTCGCCCCCGGCGCCGTCGACCAGCAGCAGCCCCAGCCGGTCGGGCCGGCCGGCGGCGGACAGGGAGGCGGCGACGGAACGCAGCAGCTCCGTACGGCCACTGCCCGCCGGGCCCTCGATCAGCAGATGCGGGCCCTCGTCCGTCAGATCGACGCTCACCGGTCCGTGCGGTCCGGCACCGAGGACGGCCGTACAGTCGCCCGTGCGGTCCGCGGCGGACGCCCAACGGGCCATCAGGGACGCCGGGGTGGCACGGGCCAGCCCCAACTCGTCCAGCAGCCTGGCCGATTGCGGCAGGACCGCGGCGGGGCGTCCCCGGCCGCTTCCGGCCGCCGCGCGCAGCGGCGCCAGCGCCCGTGCGAAACGGTCGGCCCAGGCCGGGGACACCGCGTCCACGACGGCGACCGTGCCATGCCCGGCGGGCTGCCCCACCGCCGTACGCAACAGCCGCAGCGCGGTGGCCACATCGCCGCTCAGCAGGGCGACGGCCCCGCACTCCCGGAAGGGGAGCGAGACCGCGCACGCCTCCTCGTAGGTCGCGGCGACCGGGGAGAGCGGCGAGGCGGCCGGGGTCTCGGCGAGGCAGACGAGATGGATACCGGCGGCGGATCCGGCACCGGCCAGCTGCGCCGCCGACTCGCGCAGTGCGGCGGAACCGGGGTCGCCGTCCACGATCACGACCGTGTGCGGCCCGTCATGGCGGGCCGCGGCCCGCGCGACCTCGGCCGCACCGGCCGAGGCCCAGCCGGGGCCCAGTGGCCCGTCGTCCAGCCGACGGGACAGCTCGGCGGTCCTCGCGGCCGCCTGGTCCCGGTCGTAGGCGAGCAGCAGCCGGCAGTCCTGGCCGTGGGAGGGCCGTGCGTGCGGCAGCCAGCCGAGCCAGGCCCAGTCCTGCTTGCGCTGCTCCAGGCTTCTCGACCGGTCCGCGCTGATCAGCACGATCTCCAGATCGGCCGGCGAGTGCAGCGCGGTGAGCTGGGCCACGGTCCAGCGGGCCAGCCCCGTCAGCCGCTCCCGGGGGCCCGCGAGCCCGAGCGAACCCGCCTCGCGCAGCCCTACGGTCACCGGCACCGCGGCCAGGACGGAACTCGCGCCGCCGGCGGCCGGACGGTCCGCCGTGCCCAGCCTGACGACGAGCGCCTCCGCGTGGTGGCTGTCGCGCTCCCACAGGCGGGGGCCGGGGCCGAGCGCGGTGAGCAGTACCTCGGCCGGATCGGGCCAGGTCTCCTTGAGGCGCGCGCGGCCGGGGGACCCGGCGGGGTGCCGGGGGCCGGGAGCGGTCTCCGGGAGGTCCGCCTCGTCACGGCCACCGGCGAGCCGCCGGGCCCAGGCGCCTATGCCGCCGCGTCGCCGGGCCGTGGCGTCGGGCAGCTCGGTCCCCCGGGTGGGCGTGCCCTGGCGGCGCGTACCGGTCGTACGGCTGTGGGGGCGCGGCCCTTCGCCGGACTCGCCGTCCGACGGCCACTCGGGGCCGTCCGCCCGGCCGGGGCCGGCCGCCCTGCTGTGCGTACCGTCCGGGGAGTCGAGGGCGGAACCGCGGCCGAAGTGCGTATCGGGACCACGGCCCCCGGAGCCCAGGACGTCGGAACCGTGCGTGTCCGAGCCGCGGGTGTCCGAATCGCGTGCGTCCGGGCCGCGCGTACCTGAGCTGCGGGTGTCGGAACGGCGGGTGTCGGAGGAGCGCGGGTCGGGCACCCGCGGGGCGCCCGGTGGGTTCCCGTACTGCGGGCCGCCGTACTGCGGACCCGGGGCCCGGCCCGGGATCGGGCTCGATCCCCTCGGCCCGTACGCCTGGATGGTGTGGCCCTCGCCATGGCCCGGCCCGCGTCCCCGGGCGTCCCCGCCCCGGCCGCCGGAGGCGGGCCCGCCGTGCGCCGTCGCGGGTTCACGCGGACCGCTGCCGTACCGGGGTCCGGCCGGGGCGTCCGTGCGGCCGGACCCGGCGCTGTCCGAGCCGGGTCCACCCGAGCCGTCCGCGCCGTACCCGACCGAGCCGTACGCGCTCGTCGCCCGGCCGCTCCCGCTTCCGCCGGCGCGCGTGGGATCCGGACCTCCGTGAGCGGTGCCCGCCGGCGCACCGGGAGTGCCGGTGCCCGCGCCGGAGCGGCTGTCGGTGCTCGCACCACCGCTCGCGCCTGCGTACGGAAGCGGATCCGAGCCGTCCGTACCGGGGCGGGCGATCCGCAGATGGCCCTCGCCGTCGGACGCCGTCGGCAGCGTGGCCGGGCGGTCGCCGGCCGTGAGGCGGAGCGCGGACTCGCCGAGCCGCAGGAGCGCGCCGGGGGCCAGCCGGACCGGCCGCTCGCCCACCTCCTCGCCCTCCAGTGTCGTGCCGTTCGTGGAACCGAGATCGGCGACGGAGACGCGGCCGTCCTCGCCGACCGTCACCGCGCAGTGGAGCCGCGAGACGTCCGGATCGTCCAGGGGCACGTCGGCGTCGGCGGACCGGCCGATCCGCACCCGCCCGCCGTGCAGCAGGTGCACCCCGCCCGCGTCGGGGCCCGCGACCACATGGAGCTGGACCGCGGCGTCCTCGGCGGGAGCGTCGTCCTCGCCGGGGACCTGGAGGGAGAGCACCGCTCCGTCGATCAGCGGAGGCTCGCCCAGGGTGCGGCGCTGGGCGTCGAGCCGCTCCCGGCCCGAGTAGAGGACGACGGTGCCCGAGGTGTCGGGTCCCGCGGCCGCCGTGGCGAGGCCGGAGGCGACAGCGGCCAGCGCCGTCCCGGCAGGGGCGGTGACGAGCACGTCACACGCGCGCCCCGCGGTATGGCCGCTGCGCGGCGCGAGGACGGTCAGCCGGATCTGCATCGCCGTCAGCGGTCCCTTCTGCGCGGGGTGCCCGGCAGGGGAGAGCCCTGTGATTCCCCCCACCACGCACGGACGCGTCGCCCGGTACAGGTCGGCACGGACGGTGCGACTCCCCGCTCCACACCTCTCGTGCTGGGGGCATCTTCGCACCTGCCGCTGACAACACGCCCGGCGACCAGCTATAAGTGATCTTGATTGGGCTGCTGTTGGCGCAAAAGCGCCTGCCCGAGTCACGCTTCAGGTGCTGTTCCGGTGCGGATCGGGATCGTCTCCGACGTTCTCCATCCGTCTCCGTCACGTCTGTGGACCGGTCGACGGGACCGGCGGACCGGTCGACGGGACCGGCGGACCGCAACCATCCGGGCGCTGTGAACGTCTTTCCTCCGGACGCGACCGGCGCGTATTCGGTCCATGACCGTAGCGGGACGGGACCGGGACCGGAAGATGACCGGCCGTGGACCTGTTCGGCACGGCATCCTCGGGTCCGGACCGACCGGAAACGGGGTGCGAACCGACCGGAAACAGGGTGGGAGAAGAGGTGTGCGGGGCGGAATCCGTCCGGCACGCGTCGCCTCCACGTACTTCCCGGCCGGTCTACAGTGGGCCGGAGACCCGGCGCGCCCGGGACGAATGAGAAGACTGAGAAGACCCCGACCAGCAGGGAGCGCATGACGTGCGGCCCGTAGGCAGCAAGTACCTGCTCGAGGAGCCGCTCGGACGCGGCGCCACGGGCACCGTCTGGCGAGCCAGTCAGCGCGAGACGGCCGGGGCCGAGGCGGCCGTACCGGGCCAGCCCGGCGAGACCGTGGCGATCAAGGTCCTCAAGGAGGAACTGGCGCACGACGCGGACGTGGTGATGCGCTTCCTGCGCGAGCGCTCCGTCCTGCTCCGCCTCACCCACCCCAATATCGTGCGGACCCGCGACCTGGTCGTCGAGGGCGATCTCCTCGCGCTCGTCATGGACCTGGTCGAGGGCCCCGACCTGCACCGCTATCTGCGGGAGAACGGCCCGTTCAGCCCGGTCGGGGCGGCTCTGCTGACCGCCCAGATCGCGGACGCGCTCGCCGCCAGCCACGCCGACAGCGTCGTACACCGGGACCTCAAGCCCGCCAACGTCCTGCTCAAGGACGACGGCGGGCAACTGCACCCGATGCTCACCGACTTCGGCATCGCGCGCCTCGCGGACTCCCCGGGCCTGACCCGTACGCACGAGTTCGTCGGCACCCCCGCCTATGTCGCGCCGGAGTCCGCCGAGGGCCGTCCGCAGACGTCCGCCGTGGACATCTACGGCGCGGGCATCCTGATGTACGAACTGGTCACCGGCCGCCCGCCGTTCGCCGGCTCGACCGCACTGGAGGTGCTCCAGCGGCACCTCAGCGAGGAGCCCCGCCGCCCCTCCACCGTGCCCGAGCCGCTGTGGACGGTCATCGAGAGGTGCCTGCGCAAGAACCCGGACGAGCGGCCCAGCGCCGTGAACCTCGCCCGTGCCCTGCGGACCGTCGCCGCCGGCGTCGGCGTGCACTCCACGCCCGCCCAGGTCGATGCCGCGATGGGCGTCGGCGCGCTGCTCGCGCCGGACCCGGCGCCCGCGCCGGTGCCGGACACCCCGGGTGCCGCCGACGCGACGCAGGTACTGCCGAGCAACGCCGGTTCGTACGACCCCGGCGCGGCGACGAGCGTCCTGCCCTCCACCGGCGTTCCCGGCGCCCCCGGTGCTCCGGGCGCGTACGACCCGAACGCGGCGACCAACGTCATGCCCGCCACCGGTCCGGGCGGACCCGGGTCCGGCGCCGACCCGACCTCGGTCATGCCACCCGTACCGCCGGGCGGTGACGCCGAGGGCCCGCACCCCTGGCAGAACCAGATGCAGGGCGTCCGCGACCGCAACGAACAGACCCAGGTCCAGTACCTCGACCCGAGCCAGGACCCGCTGCGCCGCCGCCCGCACCGCCCGCAGGGCGCCCCGCCTCCGCAGGGACAGCAACCGCCCCAGGGGCAGCGGCACCAGGGCCGGCAGCCGCCGCCCCCGCGTCAGCAGCAGCGCGGGCAGCAGGGACCGCCGCCGCAGCAGTACGCGCCGCCGCCCCAGCAGCAGTACGCCCCGCCCCCGCAACAGCAGTACGCGCCGCCGCAGCAGCCCCCGGAGCCTCGCCAGCGCCGTGAACCGCGCCCACCGCGCGAGCCCAGGCAGCGCAGCGCCAACCCGATGCGGATCCCGGGCCTCGGCTGCCTCAAGGGCTGCCTGTTCACGATCGTCCTGCTCATCATCGCGGGCTGGCTCATCTGGGAACTGACCCCGCTCCCGGAATGGGTCGACACCGGCCAGAGCTACTGGGCCGCGATCAGCGACGCGGTCTCGTCCGTCTCGAAGTGGGTCTCGGAGTTGGGCGAGTCCAGTGGCGGCGGGCAGACCTGACCGAGGCGAAAGCCTGACGGAGGCGAAAGCCTGACGGACGGGGTTCGCGCGATGATCCGGGGGCGGGGCCCCCGGATCATCACATTTCCCCCACAGGTGTGGGGGTCGGGGCCGACCTGGGCGCGAGACGCCCCGACATCCGCGTACTTTGGTGGGCAACGCCAGCCGCTGAGGGAGCAGTCTTGGCACGGAATATCGGCAGCCGGTACACCGCCCATCAGATTCTGGGGCGGGGGAGCGCCGGGACGGTGTGGCTCGGCGAGGGACCCGAAGGGCCCGTCGCCATCAAGCTGTTGCGCGAGGACCTCGCGTCCGACCAGGAACTCGTCGGACGCTTCGTCCAGGAGCGCACCGCCCTGCTCGGTCTCGACCACCCCCGGGTGGTCGGCGTCCACGATCTCGTCGTGGACGGCAACGACCTGGCGCTCGTCATGGAGCTGGTCCGCGGCACTGATCTGCGCACCCGCCTCGACCGCGAGCGCCGGCTCGCCCCCGAGGCCGCCGTCGCGATCATCGCCGATGTCGCCGACGGACTCGCGGCCGCGCACGCCGCCGGGGTCGTCCACCGCGACGTCAAGCCCGAGAACATCCTGCTCGACATGGAAGGCCCGCTCGGCCCCGGCGGCTCGCACCCCGCGCTGCTGACCGACTTCGGTGTCGCCAAGCTGATCGACACCCCGCGCCGCACCAAGGCCACCAAGATCATCGGTACTCCGGACTATCTGGCGCCCGAGATCGTGGAGGGCCTGCCGCCGCGCGCGGCCGTCGACATCTACGCGCTGGCCACCGTCCTGTACGAGCTGCTCGCCGGCTTCACGCCGTTCGGCGGCGGCCACCCCGGGGCCGTACTGCGCCGGCATGTCACCGAGTCCGTCGTCCCGCTGCCCGGCATCCCCGAGGAACTGTGGCAGCTCCTCCTCCAGTGCCTGGCGAAGGCCCCCGCCTCCCGGCTGCGCGCCTCCGAGCTGGCGGCCCGGCTGCGCGAGCAGCTGCCGGGCCTGGCGGGCATCCCGCCGCTGGACGTGGACGAGCCCGACGCGGAGCCCACCGAGCAGCCCTACGAGGAGCCCCGGCGGGCCGAGCCGCAGGAGCCGCGCCGTCGCGGCGCGGTCCCGCTGGTCCCCGGCGCGGCCCCCGACTCCAACCGGGACACGCATACGAGCATGCGGGTCCCCGGCCCCGACGAACTGGCCGGCGGCGCGCGCGGCACGGCCCGTGCGCCCCGCTCGTCGAGCCGGCGCAGACCCGGCTCGGCCCGTCACAAGGCGGAGGCGGTGCGGAAGCGGCGTATCACTCTGGGGGTGGTGGCGGTGCTGCTGCTCGCGGTGGTGGGGGTGGGCGGATGGCTGGCCGCGAGTGGGGACGGGGCGGGTGGGGCGCCGCGGGATTCTCGGCAGACCACTTCGCCGGTGCCGTAGGTCCTCGGCGGGGGCGGTGTCGCCGTGCGGCGGGCGAGGCGGGTTGGGGAGCGGTGCGGGTGCGGTTTCGCCGTGGGTGGTGCGGGGGCCGGGGCTCCGGAGGCGCATGTCCGGACTGCATGATTTACGCCGCGTGCGGGTCTCGTGGTCGGGTGCGGGCCGGTGTGCGGCACACATCACGCTCTACGTCCGGACACGTCACCTCCTGCGGCCCCGGCCCCCTCCCGTCCGTCCTCGTCTGCGGGCCGCTTTCTGGTTCTGCCTGCGCCTCTGGGGATGTTCCGGTTCGGTCGTCCGGCGGCGAGTGAGCCGAAGGGGCGCGCCGCTGTCGTAAGGGAGAGCGCGCGCAGGCCCCGAGGTACGGGGGGCGGGCACGGTCGACCGTCGGCAGGGGCTGAAGCGCCCCGAAGCCGAACCGAGCCCTCAAAAAAGCAGCCGGGGGAGGGTTCGCGCGCTCAGCCGTTACGCTGGACCCGTGGCAGTCGTCGATGTATCCGAAGAGCTGAAGTCCCTCTCCTCGACCATGGGGTCGATCGAGGCCGTCCTGGACCTCGACAAGCTGAGGGCAGACATCGCTGTGCTCGAGGAGCAGGCCGCGGCCCCGTCCCTCTGGGACGATCCGGACGCGGCGCAGAAGATTACGAGCAAGCTTTCGCACCTCCAGGCCGAGGTCCGTAAGACGGAGGCGCTGCGCGGGCGCATCGACGATCTTGAGGTGCTCTTCGAGCTGGCCGAGGCCGAGGACGATGCCGATACCCGTGCCGAGGCCGAGTCGGAGCTGGAGTCGGTGCGCAAGGCGCTGGACGAGATGGAGGTCCGTACGCTCCTGTCCGGCGAGTACGACGCGCGTGAGGCGCTGGTGAACATCCGCGCCGAGGCGGGCGGCGTCGACGCCGCCGACTTCGCCGAGCAGCTTCAGCGGATGTATCTGCGCTGGGCCGAGCGGCACAACTACGGCACCGAGGTCTACGAGACGTCGTACGCGGAAGAGGCCGGCATCAAGTCGACCACCTTTGTGGTCAAGTCGCCGTACGCGTACGGAACGCTCTCCGTGGAGCAGGGCACGCACCGTCTGGTCCGTATCTCGCCGTTCGACAACCAGGGCCGTCGGCAGACCTCCTTCGCGGGTGTCGAGGTGCTTCCGGTCGTCGAGTCCAGTGACCATGTCGAGATCGACGAGTCCGAGCTGCGCGTGGATGTCTACCGCGCCTCGGGCCCCGGTGGGCAGGGCGTCAACACCACCGACTCCGCGGTGCGGATCACGCACGTGCCGACCGGCATCGTGGTCTCCTGCCAGAACGAGCGCTCCCAGATCCAGAACAAGGCGAGCGCGATGAACGTCCTCCAGGCGAAGCTGCTCGAACGCCGCCGCCAGGAGGAACAGGCCAAGATGGACGCGCTCAAGGGAGACGGCGGCAACTCCTGGGGCAACCAGATGCGTTCGTACGTTCTGCACCCGTACCAGATGGTGAAGGATCTGCGCACGGACTTCGAAGTGGGCAATCCCCAGGGCGTGTTGGACGGCGAGATCGACGGATTCCTGGAAGCCGGAATTCGCTGGCGCAAGCAGCAGGACAAGTAAATTCACGCTTTGTCGACAAGGGAACTGCCGTCCGAGGGACGGCAGTTCCCTTTTATGTCACAGTTGCATCCCCGCATGCCGGACAACCGGCGTGATACCGGTCATTGCACGCGCAATGACCTTGACGCGTATATGAAAACTCGGAAAGCTGACGCGGCATGCGTAATTCATGGGGCGCGTGAGACCGGGGGCGGAGTGACAGGGGCCCCCAGCGGCAGCTGCCCCGGGCGCTGCACCAAATGACGTATGAGCTACTGGGGGTAGCAAGCAGATGACCAAGAAGACGCGCATCCGCGTAGCGCGTATCGCCGCCTGCGCGGTGATCGCCGCGGGTGCCTCGCTGACCGCTGCGGGCGCCGCTCAGGCCACCGGTATCGACGTCGGTCTCGGTATCTCCGAGGATGGCGTCAACGCCGACATCGGTCTCGGTCTCGGCGACGAGACGCCGACTCCGCCGACCGAGGTGCCGACCCCGCCGACCGAGGAGCCGACTCCTCCCACCGAGGAGCCGACGCCCCCGACGGAGGAGCCCACTCCTCCCACCGAGGAGCCGACCCCTCCGACCGAGGAGCCCACCCCTCCGACGACGGAGGAGCCCACGCCTCCGACGACCGAGGAGCCCACCGGGGAGCCGACTGAGCCCTCGGAGGACCCGTCCGTCCCCGCCACGACCGACCCCGGCAACGGCGGCGGCACCGGTGGCGGCAACGGTGACGACGGCGCGAGCACCTGCACCGTCGACCTGGACGGCGCCGAGTGCGCCGACAACACCGACACCGACTCGGCCGGCTCGCAGCCGGTGGAGCAGGGTGCCGCCAAGGAGGAGCTGGCGGAGACCGGCGCCCCCGAGACGGCGTACCTGCTCATCGGTGCCGCGACCATGATCGCCGGTGGCATCGGCTTCCGGATGCTGCCGCGTCTGGCCGGTGGCCGTACCGTCGCGTAGTCAGCGGCGGGACCCGCGCGGCGCCTGAGTACGGGTGGCGCGCGGGAACACACGTCACGTACTTCGGGTACGTGGAAGGGCCCGGACGCGGAAAGCGTCCGGGCCCTTCGGTGTGTCCGGGTGGGGGCCGGCGGTCAGGCGGGCTGGTGCGCTGCCACCAGCGCCACGGCCGCCACGAGCAGCACCAGCAGGGTCAGCAGAGCCACCGGGCTCAGGCCCCCCAAGGGGCCCTGGTGCTGGAGACGCTCCCTGTTGGCACGGCATACGGCGCACCTGCCCTCACTGACAGGTCCCGCGCAGTTGGCGCACACCAATCGGTCGTAGGTCATGCGCATTCCTCCTCACCGCGCGGCGGAGCCGCTGTCAGTGTTACTCCGCTCAACGCTCCGGGGAACACGACCGTTCCCCCTTCTACTTTGCCAGTTCCCCACGCAATCGGCGCGGCCGACCGGATTCCGCCAAGACCGTCATGGGTGGCGGCCCCGGCCGATCTGTGATAAATCGCCCAAGACGGGGCGCCGGTCCGTTCCGGAACCGGCCTCGGAGGCGGATGCGGACTGCGCGGGTCCGTCGGGTTCGCGTAAGGTCTCGCTCACCTACTCCCGGCCGACCGTGGTGTGCATCAGTGATCCGATTCGACAACGTCTCCAAGACTTATCCGAAGCAGAACCGCCCCGCCCTGCGGGATGTCTCCCTTGAGATCGAGAAGGGGGAGTTCGTCTTCCTGGTCGGCTCCTCCGGTTCCGGTAAGTCGACTTTCCTGAGGCTGCTCCTCCGTGAGGAGCGCACCAGCCACGGCATGGTGCATGTCCTCGGCAAGGACCTCGCGCGCCTGTCCAACTGGAAGGTGCCGCAGATGCGCCGCCAGCTCGGCACGGTCTTCCAGGACTTCCGGCTGCTGCCGAACAAGACCGTGGCGGAGAACGTGGCGTTCGCGCAGGAGGTCATCGGAAAGTCCCGCGGTGAGATCCGCAAGTCCGTCCCCCAGGTCCTCGATCTTGTCGGCCTCGGCGGCAAGGAGGACCGGATGCCGGGCGAGCTGTCCGGTGGTGAGCAGCAGCGCGTCGCGATCGCGCGGGCCTTCGTCAACCGCCCGCTGCTGCTGATCGCGGACGAGCCCACCGGCAACCTCGACCCGCAGACCTCCGTCGGCATCATGAAGCTGCTGGACCGCATCAACCGCACCGGCACCACCGTGGTGATGGCGACCCACGACCAGAACATCGTCGACCAGATGCGCAAGCGCGTGATCGAGCTCGAAAAGGGCCGTCTGGTGCGCGACCAGGCGCGCGGCGTCTACGGCTACCAGCACTGAGCATCGAAGTACCGAAAGCTGAAAGGACGCCATGCGCGCCCAGTTCGTCCTGTCGGAGATCGGCGTCGGTCTCCGCCGAAATCTCACGATGACCTTCGCGGTCATCGTGTCCGTGGCCCTCTCGCTCGCCCTGTTCGGCGGCGCGCTGCTCATGCGCGAGCAGGTCAGCGTGATGAAGGACTACTGGTACGACAAGGTCAACGTCTCCATCTTCCTCTGCAACAAGAACGACGCGACCACCTCGCCCAAGTGCACCAAGGGCGCGGTCACGGGCGAGCAGAAGAAGCAGATCGAAACCGATCTGGACAAGATGGACATCGTCGAGACCGTCCACCACGAGACGTCGGACGAGGCGTTCAAGCACTACAAGGAGCGGTACGGCGATTCCCCGATCGCCAGCACGATCACGCCGGACCAGATGCCGGAGTCCTTCCGCGTCAAGCTCAAGGACCCCGAGAAGTACAAGGTGGTGGCGACCGCCTTCGCCGGCCGGGACGGTGTCGAATCCGTCCAGGACCAGCGAAATATCCTGCAGAACCTCTTCGATCTGATGAACGGCATGAATATCGCCGCGCTCTGTGTGATGGCGCTGATGCTGGTCATTGCGCTGATGCTGATCGTGAACACCGTTCGTGTATCGGCGTTCAGCCGCCGACGCGAGACCGGGATCATGCGGCTCGTCGGCGCGTCCAGTTTCTATATCCAGATGCCGTTCATCATGGAGGCCGCGTTCGCCGGACTGATCGGCGGTGTGGTCGCCTGCGGCATGCTGCTGCTGGGCCGGTACTTCCTGATCGACAACGGTCTCGCCCTCGCCGACAAGATGGAGTTGGTCAACTTCATCGGCTGGGACGCGGTGCTCGCCAAGCTTCCGCTGGTGATCGCGATCGGTCTGCTGATGCCCGCCGTGGCCGCTTTCCTCGCGTTGCGCAAGTACCTCAGGGTGTGACAAGTGCCCTTGGCGTGGTGCCGACAAGTACCGTTGGGTCGCCCGGGGTTGTCCTAGACTCAACGCCATGTCGGGCTCCGAGTCGCACCGAATGTCCCGCGGTCCCGGCCGCGGGGCGGCCCTGACTTTGCTCTTCGCGAGCGTGCTCGCCACGGGCGTCGCCACCAACTCCCTGCCGCGCGACGGGCGGACGCCGTCCGACGGACCGACCCGGTCGGTGTCCTCGACGGCCGACCGCGACGAAGTCGCGAGAGCGGCGGCCGAGGCCGTGGCCGACGGCAAGTCCGCCACGGAAGCGGCCGAGGAAGTCGTCAGCCGCAGTGGTGACCGCTGGGGCGCGGTGTACGACAAGAAGGAGTACGAGGAGTTCGAGCAGGCCCTCGACGGCGAGTACACCGGAGTCGGGCTCTGGGCCCGGCGGACCGTCGCCGGACTGATCGAGGTGACCCGGGTCGCGCCCGGCAGTCCCGCGGCGAAGGCGGGTATCGGGCCCGGTGACATCGTCCGGGACATCGACGGCGTGGGCGTCTCGCGGCGGCCCGTCACGGAGGTCATGGCGCTGCTGCGCGGCGACAATGAGAACGTCACCGTGAAGAGCGACAAGGGAAGCGCCAGGAGCGGGGGCGGCGGCGCCCCGGCCGGTGCCTCCGCCGTCGGTACGTCCGTCGCCGTGGGCCTGGAGCGCGACGGGCAGCGCTGGACGGAGAGTCTGCGCCGGGCCCGGCTCGCCACCGAGTCCGTGTCGGTCGACCCGATCGAGGGCGGGGCGCTGCGGATCAAGGTCGAGTCGTTCACCAAGGGCTCGGGCGAGCGGGTGCGGGACGCGGTCCGGGAGGCCCCGAAGGGCGCCGGTGTCCTGCTCGACCTGCGGGGCAACGCGGGCGGGCTGGTCACCGAGGCCGTCAAGGCCACCTCGGCCTTCCTGGACGGCGGCCTGGTCGCCACGTACGACATGAGGGGCGAGCAGCGGGCTCTCTACGCGGACTCGGGCGGTGACACCGGCCGGCCCGTGGTGGTGCTGGTCGACGGCGGCACGATGAGCGCCGCCGAGCTGGTCACCGGAGCCCTCAAGGACCGTGGCCGCGCCGTCACCGTCGGCACACGCACCTTCGGCAAGGGCTCGGTGCAGATGCCGAGCACCCTGGCCGACGGTTCCGTCGCCGAGCTGACCGTCGGCCACTACCGCACGCCCTCCGGGCACGGTGTGGACGGCCGGGGCGTCACACCGGATCTACAGGTGAGCGAGCGCGCCCAGGAGCGGGCCAGGACGGTACTGAGCGGGCTGGGCGGCACGCAGTAGGACAGCACCGTAAGGACAGGCGTAAAGGAGTTGCGCCGGGGTGCGAAAATGGCGGGACTATGGCTAAGGAAAAAGGGCGCAAACTGATCGCGCAGAACAAGAAGGCGCGGCACGACTACCTCATTATCGACACCTACGAGTGTGGTCTCGTGCTGACGGGTACCGAGGTGAAGTCCCTGCGCCAGGGGCGGGCCTCACTGGTGGACGGCTTCGTCCAGATCGACGGGCACGAGGCGTGGCTGCACAACGTCCATGTGCCCGAGTACAGCCAGGGCACATGGACCAACCACACCGCCCGGCGCAAGCGCAAGCTGCTGATGCACCGCATGGAGATCGACAAGCTGGAGTCGAAGTCGCAGGAGACGGGTCACACGATCGTGCCCCTGGCGCTGTACTTCAAGGACGGCCGGGCGAAGATCGAGATCGCGCTGGCGAAGGGCAAGAGGGAGTACGACAAGCGCCAGACACTGCGGGAGAAGCAGGACCGGCGCGAGACGGACCGGGCGATCTCGGCGGCGAAGCGGCGCGAACGGGCCTGACGGCGCCCGCGCCCGGCCGGCGGACGCCCGAAGAGGTCCGCCGAGGCCCGCCCCGGCGGAATAGGCTGGCACCGTCGTGCGTTGGTCACGTACGATGGGTCCCGTACCCCACAGCGGGTGCACGCCCGGAAAGGGCATTTGAAAAATCAACATGGGGATGATCGGTTTCGACAGCGGATGTCGAAGCAGGGGAAGCGAGTCGAGGAAGCGGCAATGATCTCGTTAACCATATGTCGCAAACAATAATCGCCACTTCTAAGCGCGATTCCTCCGAAGCCTTCGCTCTCGCTGCCTAATTAGCAGCTAGACGAAAGCTCCATATGGAGTGTCAGCCCGGGGCTGTTCCCGACCCGGCTCCTGGCATCAACTAGGGAACTAAACTTCTGAGCCCGGTCACGGGGCACAGAAGGAAATCAAACAGTGACTGAGCCCGTCGGAGACTTGTCCGTGTGATCTCCGGGGCCGAGAAAATCGCAGCGGACTGCACTCGGAGAAGCCCTGGTTCCGCACCGTTGGACGCGGGTTCGATTCCCGCCATCTCCACAATTCCCATGTGAGGCGAAGGCCCCGCTGCTCCGGCAGCGGGGCCTTCGTCGTGTCGTCGGTGTTCTCACGTGTCGTCGAGTTCTGTCGTCGTGTTCTAAGGGGTGCGCTCGCGGCGCGGACGACGAAGACGGCTCAGCCGGGCGATCAGGCGCGAGGCCAGAGTGAGGCCGCCGGAGTCCGTACCGGAGTGCGTGCCGGAGTCCTTGTCCGGGGCGTACCACTGGGCCAGGACCAGGGTGTTGCCCGTGACGGTCATCAGGGGCGAGGGGGCGTCGGGTGAATGCGGCATGGTCTTACCTTCATGGCACCCTCCCCGTCCGGTCCAACACCTGATCAGAGGCCATTCACGCAATGGTGTTGTGAAAAACGGGCCGCCCCCGGTTGAATGCGGCAATGCCCCGAGACGTCGATCCCCGGCTGCTCCGTTCCTTCCTGGCCGCCGCCGAAGACCTGCACTTCACCCGGGCCGCCGCCCGGCTCTATGTCGCCCAGCAGGCCCTCAGCCGTGATATCCGGCGGCTGGAGCGGGAGTTGGGCGCCGACCTGTTCGTACGGACCACCCGGCAGGTGACGCTGACGCCCGACGGTGAACGGCTCCTGCCGTACGCCCGGCGGGTGCTGGCGGCTCAGGACGAACTGCTGGGGGCCTTCGCGGGCGAGGCGCGGCCGCTGCTCGTCGATGTCAACAGTGAGGGGATGACGTCGGGCCGCGTGCTGGCCCTCGCCCGTGAACTCGCCCCGCGCCACGAGCTGATGGCCCGCTTCGAGAGCGGTCTCACCGGGGCCGCCGCGGGCATCCTCGACGGGCGGATCGACGCTTCCTTCGGCTACGCCGACGGCCTCGTGCCCGCGCTGCGTTCCGGGCTGGCGTGTCAGTTCGTACGGTACGAGCCGATGGCCGTGCTGCTTCCGCACGACCATCCGCTGGCCGCCCGCGCCGAAGTGCCGCTCGACGCGCTCGCCGGGGAGACCGTCTACGCGGGGGACGGCAATCCGGCGACGCCGGAGTGGACGGAGCTGGCGCGACAGCTCTTCGCGGGCCGCTCCATCGCGATCGCCCCGCCGGCGCCGATGGCGGTGGGTGCGCAGGAGTTCGGGCGGGTCATGGCCAGGACCCGGACACCCGTGCTGGCCGTGGTGGACTTTCCGGTGCTGCCCGGTGCGGTGCTGCGCCCGCTGGTGGACCCCGTACCTCTGTCACCCGTGTGGCTGGTGTGGCGCAAGGGGCTGAACCATCCTGGAGTGAATGCTCTGCGTGCCGCTGCGGCCACCCTGGCGAAAAGTGAAGGTTGGCTGGAACGCCCTCTTGGCAGTTGGTTCCCTACCACTGCCGTCACGGCGAGGGGCGATAACTCGTGAAGGTTCATTCGGACGCACCAGCGTGCGCTACATTCTCCTTCCGAGTGCGGTGTGGTAGGGGGGCGCTCGGCCCGGGTGGGGACCCGGCCGAGGGAGAAAAGCAGCCAGCCATGCGCGCACTCATGACGTTCAGTGGTGGGGGATGTGCGTACTGCAATGGAAAAATGGCGAGAAGATGCCCGTACCGGGCATATACATGAGCCGAACGATGTCACCTTCGAGCTCGATGGGCTGGGTCGACAGCTCTCCGAGCTTCCGGCGGGAGATTCGCCCGTTTCGGAGGCGGATTCTGCGCAGAAAATTGCTTCAAATGCGCCTGATGGTCCAGTTTTTGTTGATTCAAGCGGTCGTCGGAGTAAAAAACTCCGCCGGGCCGGCTGGGTCGTGTCCCTCGTCTGTGCCTGCTACGCGGTGGCGGTGATAGCCGCCCTGGTCGGCGGAAACTCCAGCGCTCCGTGGCTTCGGATACCCGGGGTGCCGGAGAAGGAGAGCGCGGACAAGGTGGTGGTTCAGCCAACTCCTACGGCCGGCGCGACCACCTCCGCGACGCCCGGCACGGCGGATGTCACGCCCTCGCCGGCGGACGCGAACGGCGCCGTCACCGTACGGCAGCCCTCGCGCGGCGGCTCCGGCGGCTCCGGCGGCGCCACGGGCAAGCCCGTTACGGGGGCGTCGAGTTCGGTGAAGCCGCCCAACTCCTCGGCCGGCACGGGCAGTGCGGCCGGCACCGGCGGCAGTACTCCCGGGCCCGGAGCATCGTCCCCGTCCGGTGGCGACGCGAGTGGCGGATCGGGGACAGGCGGCGCCGGAGGAACCGGCGGCGCGGTCACCACCGGTGGCACCGGCGGCGAGCCGACGGACCCGCCCGCCGAGCCGAGCCCGCCGCCCGCCGAGCCCACCGGGCCCGTGGCGACCACACCGGCGCGGGACGGCGGCCAGACCTTGGCCGCGGAAGGCGCGCGGTAGATGACATCCACCGGCAGACGTGCCCGTCGGCGCGACGACGCACAGGACATCGAAGGCCGACGCGCAAACGGCGTAAGCGACGTGAGCGGCGTGAGCGGCGTGAGAAGTGGGAGCGGTCGGAAGGGCTCGCGCCGGGGCAGGAGCGTCCGCGTCAAACGGCGCAGGCTGCCCATGCGTTATCTGCTGCCCTCCCTCATCCTCGTCGCGCTGCTCGCGATGCTGATGCTGCGCGGCTATGTGCACAGCGAGATCCTCGCCGACCACCGCGTACGCCCCCCGGCCGCCACCGATCAGGTGCCCGACCGGATCCTCGACGGCGGCCCGGTCATCGACGCCCGCGCCGCGACCCCCGCCAAGTCGCTGGACATCCCGGACCGCAGGCTCGTCCTCACCTTCGACGACGGTCCCGACCCGGAGTGGACGCCCAAGGTCCTCGACAAGCTGAAGGAGTACGACGCACACGGCGTCTTCTTCGTCACGGGCACCATGGCCTCCCGCTATCCGGCGCTGGTGAAACGGATGGTGGACGAGGGGCACGAGGTCGGCCTGCACACCTTCAACCACCCCGACCTCTCCTACCAGAGCAGTTCCCGTATCGACTGGGAGCTCTCGCAGAACCAGCTGGCACTCGCGGGCGCCGCGGGCATCCGCACGTCGCTGTTCCGGCCGCCGTACTCCTCCTTCGCCGACGCCATGGACAACAAGTCCTGGCCGGTCGCCCGTTACCTGGGCAGCCTCGGCTACATCACGGTGCTCGACACCATCGACAGCGAGGACTGGAAGCGGCCCGGCGCCGCCGCGATCGTCGAGCGGGCCACGCCCAAGGGCGACAGGGGATCGATCGTGCTGATGCACGACTCCGGGGGCGACCGCTCGCAGACCGTCGCCGCGCTGGACCGGTACCTGCCGCAGATGCGGGCCAAGGGGTTCACGTTCACCAACCTCACCGAAGCGCTCGGCGCGCCCAGCGCCCACACCCGGGTCACCGGACCGGAGCTCTGGAAGGGCACGGCATGGGTCGGCGCCGTGACCCTCTCGGACAACCTCACCGATGCCCTGGTCGTCGGGCTCTCCGTGATCGGTGTGCTCGTCCTCGTACGGTTCGGCCTGATGCTGGTCCTGTCCTTCGCGCACGCGCGCAAGGTGCGCCGCCGTGACTTCCGCTGGGGCGAGGAGATCACCGAACCGGTGACGGTGCTGGTGCCCGCGTACAACGAACGCGAGTGCATCACCAACACGGTGCGCTCGCTGATGGACAGCGACCATCCCATCGAGATCGTCGTCATCGACGACGGCTCGACCGACGGGACCGCGGACATCGTCGACGCGCTCCGGCTGCCCAACGTCCGTGTCGTACGCCAGGAGAATCAGGGCAAGCCCGCCGCCCTCAACAACGGCATCGCGCACGCCCGTCACGACATCGTCGTGATGATGGACGGCGACACCGTCTTCGAACGCTCCACCGTGCGCGAGTTGGTGCAGCCCTTCGGCGACCCGCGCGTCGGCGCCGTCGCGGGCAATGCCAAGGTCGGCAACCGCGACCGGCTCATCGGGTCCTGGCAGCACATCGAGTACGTCATGGGGTTCAACCTGGACCGCCGCATGTACGACGTACTGCGCTGCATGCCCACCATCCCCGGCGCGGTCGGGGCCTTCCGGCGCCGGGCGCTGGAACGCGTCGGCGGGATGAGCGAGGACACCCTCGCCGAGGACACCGACATCACCATGGCCATGCACCGCGACGGCTGGCACGTCGTCTACGCGGAGCGCGCCCGTGCCTGGACGGAGGCGCCGGAGTCCGTACGGCAGCTGTGGTCCCAGCGTTACCGCTGGAGTTACGGCACGATGCAGGCGATCTGGAAGCACCGCCGGGCGCTCGTCGAACGCGGCCCGTCCGGCCGCTTCGGCCGGGTCGGTCTGCCGCTGGTCTCGCTGTTCATGGTGCTGGCACCCCTGCTGGCGCCGCTGATCGACGTGTTCCTGCTGTACGGCCTGGTCTTCGGCCCGACACAGAAGACGATCGTGGCCTGGTTCGGCGTCCTGCTCGTCCAGGCGGTCTGCGCGGCGTACGCCTTCCGGCTCGACCGGGAGCGGATGAGGCATCTGATCTCGCTGCCCCTCCAGCAGATCCTCTACCGGCAGCTCATGTACGTGGTGCTGCTCCAGTCCTGGATCACGGCGCTCACCGGCGGCCGGCTGCGCTGGCAGAAGCTGCGCCGTACGGGCGTGGTGGAGGCGCCGGGGGCGGTCCCGGCGCCGCGGGGGCGTGACGCGGACGCGCACGCCGGTGTGGGTTCGGGCGCCGGTTCCCGTACGGGTGCGGACGCCGATCGGAGGCCGGTCGCGTGACGTCATCTCCTTCGGTTGACTCCGGTGAGGGCGCGCGGAGGACTGAGTCCGCCGCACCCACCACACCTGTCAGGCGGGCTCCGGCCGGCCGGGACCGCTGTCTCGACCTGCTGCGCACCATCGCGCTGGTCCGCGTCGTGGTGTTCCACATGTTCGGCTGGGCCTGGCTGACCTTCCTCTTCCCGTCCATGGGCGTGATGTTCGCGCTGGCCGGATCGCTGATGGCCCGGTCGCTCTCCCGGCGGCCCGCGCCGGAAGTCCTGCGGGGCCGGCTGCGGCGACTGCTGCCGCCGATGTGGGCGTTCGCGCTGGTCGTCGTACCGCTGATGTTCGTGATGGGCTGGCGGCCGGTCAGGGAGGAGGGCCTGTGGTGGTTCGCCGAACTGGCCAATTACCTCGTCCCGTTCGGAGCCCCGCCTTATCCCGCGGAGAGCGGGAGCGCGGGCGGTCTGCTGGACTCGTCCTGGGCGGACCAGGCGGCGGGCCCGCTCTGGTACATCCGCGCCTACCTCTGGTTCGTACTCGCCTCGCCGGTGCTGTTGTGGGCGTTCCGCAGGGTGCCGTGGGCGGCGCTGGCCTTCCCGGTCGCCCTGACGGCCGTGTTCGGCACGGGACTGGTGGAGATCCCCGGCGAGACGGGGGAGGCCCTCACCGACTTCGGGGCCTTCGGGGCCTGTTGGGTGCTGGGCTTCGCCCACAACGACGGCATGCTCCAGAAGGTCCCGCGCCATCTCACGCTCTGCCTGGCGTTCCTCACCATGGCCTTCGGCCTGTGGTGGGCCTCGGGCCATCCCACCGACGAGGGCTGGAACCTGGACGAGATCCCGCTCGCGCAGGCGACCTGGTCGCTCGGTTTCTGTGTGCTCCTGTTCCGGTACGCCCCGTCCTGGCGAGAACTCCCGGGCAGGCTGGCGCGGTTCGACTCGCTGATCAGCCTCGCCAACAACCGAGCGGTGACGATCTACCTCTGGCACAACCTGCTGATCATGGCGACTTTCCCGATCATCGACCAGCTCTGGAACCTGCCGGGGGCGGACGCCTTCGGTACGGAACTGGACGCGGCCTACCCGGCCTTGACGCTGGTCCTCGTCTGGCCTCTGCTCGCTCTGGTGATCCTCGTGATGGGCTGGGCCGAGGACGCGGGTGCCGGACGCCGGCCACGGCTGTGGCCGACCGGCGGGTAGGCGCGTAACGGATCCAGGGGCCGGGCGCCGGGGGGCCCCCCGGGCCCCCCCCCCCCCCCCCCCCCCCCCCGGCCCGGCCGGCCCGCCCCCCCCCCCCCCCCCGCCCCCCCCGGCGGCCCCCCCCCGCCCCGGCCGCGCGGCGCCC
>NZ_JBIUTF010000002.1:55785-248384 GCF_044741745.1 Streptomyces sp. NPDC088116
CGGGGGGGGGGGGGGGGGGGGGGGGGGGGGCGGGGGGGGGCCCGCGCGCGGGGGGGGGGGGGGGGGGGCGGGGCCCCCCCCCCCCCCCCCCCCCCCCCCCCCCCCCCCCGGAAGGGATCAGGCGGCGGTCTCGCGCAGTCGCATCAGTGACCGCACGAGCCGGTCGACATCCTCGGGGGTGTTGTAGAGGGCGAGGGAGGCCCGAGCCGCCCCCTCCAGGCCGTAGTGCCGCAACGCGGGCTGGGCACAGTGGTGACCGGCCCGGACGGCGATTCCGTCCTGGTCGAGCCAGTCGGCGATCTCGGCCGGCTCATGTCCGGCGAGCGTGAAGGTCAGGACGGCCACCTTGCCGGGTGCGGAACCCAGGATCTCCAGGCCCGGCAGGCCCGCCAGCGCTTGCTGGGCGTAGGCGGCGAGGTCGCTCTCGTACTGGGCGACGGCCTCCCGGTCGAAGGAGGTCAGCCAGTTCAGGGCGGACAGAAGGCCGACGACTCCGGCGATGTGGCCGGTGCCGGCTTCGAACCGGTGCGGGACGGGCGCGTAGGTGGTGTGTCCGAAGTCCACCGAGTCGATCATGTTCCCGCCGCCCTGCCAGGGCCGCATGCCCCGCAGCACCTCCGGCTTGGCGTACAGGGCGCCGATGCCGGTGGGCGCGAAGACCTTGTGTCCGGAGAAGGTGTAGAAGTCGGCGTCCAGGTCCTGGACATCGACCGGGAAGTGCGCGACCGCCTGGGCTCCGTCCACGAGCACCCTGGCCCCGTGGCGGTGGGCCAGCGCGGTCATCTCCCGGACGGGTGGCACGGTGCCCAGGACGTTCGAGGCATGGCTGAGCGCGACGAGTTGAGTACGGAAGGACAGCAGGTCGGCATAGGCGTCCAGGTCGACCTGACCGTCCCGCTGGAGGGGTACCGGGACCACCCGGGCCCGTCGCTCCTTGGCGATCTGCTGCCAGGGAACGATGTTGGCGTGATGCTCGAACACCGGGACCAGGATCTCGTCGCCGGGGCCGAGGTTGTCCCGCCCCCAGCTCTGCGCGACGAGGTTGATCGCCTCGGTGGTGCCGCGGACGAAGATCACGTCTTCCGGCGCGGACGCGCCCAGCAGATCCGCGACCGCGGCGCGGCCTCCTTCGTACGCCTCGGTGGCTTCCCGCGCCATGGTGTGCGCGCCGCGGTGGATGTTGGAGTTGGCGGAGGCGTAGTAGGTGGTCAGTGCCTCGATGACCTGACGCGGCTTCTGGGTGGTGGCGCCGTTGTCGAGCCAGACCAGGGGGTGGCCGTTGACCGTTCGGTGCAGGACGGGTATGTCCTTGCGCGCCATGTCCGGGGAGAAGGCGCCGTGACCGCCGGGCTCTGCGGGAGGCCGCTCCGCGACGGCGGCAGCGGGGCGGTACGGGGGCGGGCTTGTGGGGGCTTCGCGCCCCGCGAGGTCACGCGTAGTCATGGTACTTGGACACCTCGACGTTCTGCAGTACGGCGGTGGCGTCCTCCACCAGCACGGCGGCGTTGAAGTAGGCCGTCATCAGATACGAGTTGATGCCCTTCTGGTCCATGCCCATGTTCCGCATGGCCAGGCCCGGTTCCACCTCGTCGGTCACCTTCGACGGACGCAGCCCCACCACACCCTGCTCGGCCTCGCCCACGCGCATCAGCAGGATCTCGGTGGTGCCCATGCCGGCCCGGCCGGAGAAGCGCACCTTGTCCGAGGGCAGCAGCGGCACACCGCGCCACGTCAGCAGGGGACTGCCGAACCGGGTGTCGGTCAACGGGGGCACTCCCCGGCGGGTGCACTCCCTCGCGAAGGCGGCGATCGCCCGGGGATGGGCGAGGAAGTACGCCGGTTGCTTCCAGACCCTGGTCAGCAGCTCGTCCAGGTCGTCGGGTGTGGGCGCGCCGGTGCGCGCCTGCACGCGCTGGCCGGGGGCGACGTTGTGGAACAGGCCGAACTCCGGGTGGTTCAGCATCATCGCCTCCTGGCGCTCGCGCAGCGCCTGGACGGTCAGATCGGCCTGGGACCTGGTCTGGTCCATGGGCTCGTTGTAGAGGTCGGCGACGCGACTGTGCACGCGCAGGACGGTCTGGGCCAGGCTCATGTGGTACTCGCGTGGGGTGTCCTCGTACTCCACGTACGTTCCCGGCAGGTCCGGTTCGCCGACGTGTCCCGAGGCGAGGTCCACCGGCACCTCGGAGCCCGGCTCCGGCGCGCCCCCGGCGGTGTAGGCGTCCAGCGCCGCTCGCAGTCGCTCGTCGCGGTCGCCGAGCCGGGACAGCTCACCGCGGCCGATACATAACGCCACTCCGCGCGTCAGTGCCTTGACCTGGTGGGGCATGGGGGCTTCACGGGTCCAGGACGCGAGGTCGAAGAACTGGCCGTCACCGATCACTTCCAGGACGGCTTCGTCGCCGTAGCGGCCGGTGACCCGCTTCTCCGCCTTGCCCTGGACGAACACCCACAGCCGCTCGCAGGGCTCGCCCTCCGTGGCCAGGACCTCGCCGGCCTCGAAGGTGACGGTGGTGAACGAGCCGGCCAGTTCGGTGAGCAGGTCGGAATCGGCCTCGCGCAGGTAGGGAATCTCCCGCAGATCCTCGACCACGACACGATGAGTGCCGTTCTCGCTGTAGCTGCTGATCCTGTCGTCGCCCAGCACGAAAGTACGGCGGCGGTTGACGCGGTAGACGCCGGACTCGACGTCCACCCATGGCAGCGCCCGCAGCAGATAGCGCGGGGTGATCGCGCGCATCTGCGGCCGGGTCTTGGTGGTGGTGGCCAACTGCCGTGCGGCATCGGGGCCGAGGCTCAGCTGGTGATCGTTCATCGTGACCTCCCGGAGACGGTGCGAATCAGTGCCCCGTCACCATCACGTCTGCGATCATCCGCCACAATCGATCAGGTGCTCGCAGCAGTCTTGAACTCTTCGAACGGTGAACGGACGCGTTCACCATTACGTGCACCCGTCCTGCCGCCTCTCCCTCGATCACGAGCCGATAAGCGGGAGCGTGAGGAGGGGAACGGTGGCCGAAGCGCCTCCGGGCGGGAGTTTCGACAGGGCACAGACGACCTAAAATAATCCCATTCGAGTAATGTGTAATTCATTTAGTGTGATTTATATGGCGCCGAGCCGGCTCTCGCTCCGCGCACCGTCCGAAGGCCCCCACCGACTGCTGACAGTCACGCTGCTCACAGTCACTTCCACGCACGGGTGAGAGCAAGGTTGCGCGCTGGTCACCTTGAGGCACCAGGGCGAAACGCGTCGTACCTACGGTCAGGAACCACCATTCGATTCCCGTCCGTGGAGGCGTGATGACTGCCCCGACCACCACCACCGCAGCGCGCGAAGGAGGCCGCTGGATCGAGCAGTGGGATCCGGAGGACGAAGCCTTCTGGAAGGAGACGGGGGAGCGGGTGGCCCGGCGCAACCTGGTCTTCTCCATCCTCTCCGAGCACATCGGTTTCTCGGTCTGGACCCTGTGGTCGGTCATGGTCCTGTTCATGGGGCCCGAGTACGGCATCGACCCCGCAGGGAAGTTCTTCCTGATCGGCATGGCCACCCTGATCGGCGCGATCGCGCGGGTGCCGTACACCTTCGCCGTCGCGCGGTTCGGCGGCCGCAACTGGACGATCTTCAGCGCGCTGATGCTGCTCCTGCCGACCGGCGCCGCCTTCGCGGTGATGGAGCCCGGGACCTCGTACACCACCTTCATGATCGTCTCCGCGCTCACCGGGGTCGGCGGCGGGAACTTCGCCTCGTCGATGACCAACATCAACTCCTTCTTCCCGCTGCGGCAGAAGGGCTGGGCGCTGGGGCTCAACGCCGGCGGCGGGAACATCGGGGTGCCGCTCGTACAGCTCGTCGGGCTGCTGGTGATCGGGACCGCCGGGGCGGCGCAGCCGCGGATCGTCCTCGGGGTGTACATCCCGCTGATCGTCGTCGCCGCCGTGTGCGCCGCCCTCTTCATGGACAATCTGGCGCCGGTGAAGAACGACACGGGGGCGGCCAGGGAAGCCGTACGCGACCGGCACACCTGGATCATGTCGGTCCTCTACATAGGGACCTTCGGCTCGTTCATCGGATACAGCTTCGCGTTCGGGCTGGTGCTCCAGACACAGTTCGCGCGCACGCCGTTGCAGGCCGCGTCGATGACGTTCATCGGGCCGCTGCTCGGTTCGCTCGTACGGCCCGTCGGCGGCAGGCTCGCCGACCGGTACGGCGGCGCCCGCATCACCCTGTGGAACTTCGCCGCGATGGCCGCCGCCACCGCCGTCGTGGTCTTCGCCTCGCTGATCGAGTCGCTGAGCGTCTTCCTCGTCGGATTCGTCGCGCTGTTCCTGCTGACCGGGCTCGGCAACGGGTCGACGTACAAGATGATCCCCGGCATCTTCCACGCGAAGGCGCTGGACCAGGGCATGACCGGCGAAGCCGCCGCCGCGTACGGGCGCCGGCTGTCCGGGGCGTCGATGGGGCTGATAGGAGCCGTCGGGGCGCTCGGCGGGCTCGGCATCAATCTCGCCTTCCGGCAGTCCTTCCAGACGGCCGGCACCGGCACCGCGGCGTTCGTCACGTTCCTGCTCTTCTACGCCGTCTGCGCGGGCCTCACCTGGGCGGTATACCTTCGGAAGGTACCGGCCGGGCCCGTCCCGGCCACCGAGACGAAGCCCAGGCTCGGCTACGCGGAGGTGTGAGCCGCAGACGGTGGAGCGGTACGTAACAACGCCGACATGTGGGCGAACCGGGCCTGTCACGCACGCTTGACAGGCTCGGTCGCTTCAGCGCGAGCTGGACGGCCACGAGCCGGACGACACTGGTAAGACCGGACGACACCGGTAAGAGACGACACGAGTGGCACACGAGGTGAGGAGAGGCATGAACGCCGAGCAGCACGGCCCCCTCGCCGGATTCACGATCGGCGTCACGGCGGCCCGGCGGGCCGAGGAACTCGGCGTGCTGATCCAGCGCCGCGGCGGCTCCGTCGTGCACGCGCCCGCACTGCGGATCGTGCAGCTCGCGGACGACGCGGAACTGCTCACCGCCACCAAGGAACTGATCGACCAGGTGCCCGACGTGGTCGTGGCGACGACCGCGATCGGCTTCCGGGGCTGGGTGGAGGCCGCCGACGGCTGGGGACACGGCGAGGACCTGCTCGCCTGTCTGCGCGGGGTGGAACTGCTCGCGCGCGGGCCCAAGGTGAAGGGCGCCATCCGGGCGGCCGGGCTCACCGAGTCCTGGTCACCGTCGTCCGAGTCGATGGCCGAGGTGCTGGACCGGCTCCTGGAGGAGGGCGTCGAGGGCCGCCGGGTCGCTCTGCAACTGCACGGCGAGCCCCTCCCCGGATTCGTCGAGTCGCTACGGGCCGGGGGCGCCGATGTCGTCGTCGTACCCGTCTACCGCTGGATGCCCCCGCAGGACATCGCCCCCGTCGACCGCCTCATCGACGCGGCCCTCGCACGCGCCGTGGACGCCGTCACCTTCACCAGCGCGCCCGCCGCCGCCTCGCTGCTCTCCCGCGCCGAACAGCGCGGACAGCTGCCGGAACTGATCGCCGCCCTGCACCACGACGTACTGGCGGCGTGTGTCGGGCCCGTCACCGCGCTGCCGCTCCAGGCGCACGGCATCGACACGGTCCAGCCGGAACGCTTCCGTCTCGGGCCGCTCGTCCAGGTGCTCTGCGCGGAGCTGCCGGCCCGCGTCAGGGCGCTGCCGGTCGCGGGCCACCGCCTCGAGATCCGGGGCCACGCCGTTCTCGTCGACGGCGATCTGCGTCCGGTGCCGCCCGCCGGGATGGCCATGCTGCACGCACTGAGCCGCCGGCCGGGCTGGGTGGTGTCCCGGGCGGAACTGCTGCGGGTACTCCCGGGCGCCGGCCGTGACGAGCACGCCGTCGAGTCCGCGATGGCCCGGCTGCGGACCGCGCTGGGCGCGCCGAAGCTGATCCACACCGTGGTCAAACGCGGCTACCGGCTGGCGCTGGACCCGTCCGCGGACTCCAAGTACGCGGATACGTGAGGCACGGGGAGCGGCGCTCCCGCACGACGGCCCGCCGGACGCGGCCGCGCGGTCATGTGCGCGGCCGCTGATCCGTGTCCGGTGCCAGGGGTTACGGGCGCGCCCCGGGGCAGGCACTCTGAAGAGGACGGCACTGCACGACACGGCACCCACCGGTGGACCCGAGGCGGTGACAGGCGCATGGCGGCGGGCATGGGCTCGATGGGCTCGTACGAGTGGCGGTTCGACTCCGGGCGCGTCTGCCTGGATCTGGTGGCCACATCAGAGGCCACCTCACGAGGGTGGGAGCGGCTCGACGGCTCCGTACCGCTCGGCCGGTGGCTGATCGCCGCCGGCCTGCTGCCGGAAGGGACGAGGCTCGCGCAGGCGGACGCCCGCTGGGTGCGGTCCTTCGCCGAACTGCGCGCCGCGATCGAGCGGTTGGTACGCGCCGAGATCGAGGGCCGCGAGGCGTCCGCGGCCCTGGAGCGGGTCAACGCGCTGGCCGCCGGGCCGCCGCCGGCGATCAGGGCCGTACGGGGCGCGGACGGCACGCTCGTACGGGCGCTGAGCGCCGAACCGGCGTGCGAGACACTGCTGGCCGCCGTGGCCAGGGACGCGGTGGAACTGCTCACCGATCCGGCCGCGCGGGCCCGCCTCCGGCAGTGCGAGGGGGACAACTGCCGCCGGGTGTACGTGGACACCTCGCGCGGCCGGCGCCGCCGTTGGTGCTCCAGCGAGGTGTGCGGCAACCGTGAGCGGGTAGCAAGGCACCGTCGCAGGGCGGCGCTGACACAGGCCTGACAAACCGGAGATCCAGGCCTGAACAGACCCCGGCCCCGGGCCTGAACAGACCGGGTGGCCAGGCCTGAACAGACCGGAACCGGCCCAACCCCGACCCGGGCGGGCCCACCGCGGAACCGAACGTGGGCGCGATCCGGACCTGAATCCCGGTCAACTCGGGCCGGAATCAGGGTTCAACCCGGGCGTGTTGCCGTACGAGGGGCACAACAGGGGCGCACGGAAGCTCTCGCCGCCCTCGTTATCGCAACGTTCTTGCGCGATTTTCGGCCAAGTGCGCACAGCTTCTCTGCGGCTTCTCGACAAGACCTCCATGGGCTCTACATGGAATCTGCATAGGGTCCCGGACCGGGGCGGAACCGCCCATGCCGCCCCCCGGCGCCTGTAAAAGATCTTGAAAGTTTTTCCCGCATCATTGAGCGTCCCCGGGCGGACACCCGTAGTCATGAGGGAGAAGCAGCCATGAAGGTCTCGACCGGGAGGTTTAGGTGCGCAAGGATGCGGCCGTGGCCGATGACCGCCCTCACCGGGCCCGACACCGGAGCGCGACACCGCGCACCAACTCTCCCGCGCCTGACGAGGAGTTGATGCGAGCTCTTTACCGGGAACATGCCGGACCGCTGCTCGCCTACGTCATGCGTCTCGTCGCGGGCGACCGCCAACGAGCCGAGGACGTCGTGCAGGAGACGCTCATCCGTGCCTGGAAGAATGCCGGTCAGCTCAACAGTGCGACCGGCTCTGTCCGACCCTGGCTGGTGACGGTCGCCCGGCGCATCGTCATCGACGGTCACCGCAGCCGGCAGGCCCGGCCGCAGGAAGTCGATCCGTCGCCGCTGGAGGTCATGCCCGCGGAGGACGAGATCGACAAGGCGTTGTGGCTGATGACGCTCTCTGATGCACTCGAGGATTTGACCCCTGCTCACAGGGAAGTCCTCGTAGAGACGTATTTCAAGGGACGTACGGTGAACGAGGCGGCCGAGACGCTCGGCATACCCAGCGGGACCGTGCGCTCACGCGTGTTCTACGCACTGCGTTCCATGAAGCTCGCGCTGGAGGAGAGGGGGGTCTCTGCATGACCACGCACGAGCAGTACGGACGGGGCGACGAAGGCACGGTGCACGAAGCCGTCGGCGCGTATGTACTCGGCATTCTCGATGAATCGGACGCCATCGCCTTCGAGGCGCATCTGGCCGGCTGCCGGGTGTGCGCGGTCCACATGGAGGAGTTCGCGGGGATGGAGCCGATGCTGGCTCTGCTGGCGGACAATCCGGATCCGTTCGCGTCCCTCGCGCCACCGGGCCCACCGGGCCGGATGTCCCCACCGGGTCAGACGTCCCCACCGGTCACCCCCCTGTCCCAGTTGCCGACGCCCTCCGTCTCCGTACAGCCCACTCCACGCCTCTTCGACCGTCTCGTCGACGAGGTGGCCGTCAAGCGCGCCCAGCGCAAGCGCCGGGGCATGTATCTGATCGCCGCCGCCGCCGCGCTGATCATCGGCGGGCCCCTGGGGGTCGCCACCCTGTCGGGCGGCGAGAAGGCCCCCGACACGCTGGCGCGTCCCACCACCCTGGCCGAAGACTTCAAGCTCATGACGGACAAGGTCGACGCGACCGACGCCACCACCGAGGTCAGCGCGACCGTCGCCATGGAGCCGAAGGCCTGGGGGACCGAGACCGCCCTGGAGCTGAAGAACGTCAAGGGCCCGCTCAAGTGCAGCCTGATCGCCGTTTCCAAGACCGGTGATGAGGAAGTCATCACCTCCTGGTCGGTGCCCGAGTGGGGCTACGGCCTCCCGGACAGCCCCAACCCGGCCGGAAAGAGCCCCCTCTACATCCAGGGCGGTACGGCCATGGACCAGGACGACATCGATCACTTCGAGGTCCGTACGTTCGACGGCAAGCGACTGGTGGAGATCGACGCCTGACATACCCGCCCCCTTCGCGTACGGTTGACGGCTGCCCGACGCACGTCATGAAGGGGGCCTCGGTGGCCGCGCAGGATGCCGCTGTTGAATCCGCTGGACCCGTCGTCGATCCCGTACGCGACACGGGGCACGACTCCGTACGCGCCCGTGAGATCGGCGTCGAACAGCGCCATCTGGACCAGGTGTACCGCCGCCTCGAGGAGAAGATCCACGAGGCGGAGTTTCTGATGAACGATGCCGCCAAACGGGGGCAGGTAGGCACACCGGGAGCCCTCGCCGAACGTGACGCCCAGGTCTTCCGGGCCGGGATCCACCTCAACCGGCTGAACAACGAGTTCGAGGACTTCCTCTTCGGCCGGATCGACCTGCTGCCGGGCAAGGACGGGAAGAAGGGCCCGGACGGCGCCTTCACCTCCGTCGAACCGGCCGACGACGCCATCCGCCCCGACAGGACGGCCGAGATCGCCGAGACGCTGCACATCGGCCGGATCGGCGTCCTGGACTCCGACTACTCACCGCTGGTCATCGACTGGCGCGCGCCCGCCGCCGCGCCGTTCTACCGCTCCACACCGGTCGATCCGGGCCGGGTCGTACGGCGCCGGGTCATCCGCTCCAAGGGCCGCCAGGTCCTCGGCGTCGAGGACGACCTGATGCGCCCGGAGGTGACCGCGTCGCTTGACGGCGGGGCGCTGCCGGTCATCGGTGACGGCGCGCTGATGGCCGCGCTCGGCCAGGCGCGCAGCCACACCATGCGGGACATCGTCTCGTCCATCCAGGCGGAGCAGGACCTGGTGATCCGGGCGCCCGCCGCGTCTGTCACCGAGGTGTCGGGCGGTCCGGGGACCGGCAAGACGGCCGTCGCGCTGCACCGTGCCGCGTATCTGCTCTACCAGGACCGGCGGCGGTACGCGGGCGGCATCCTGGTCGTCTCGCCGACGCCGCTGCTCGTCGCGTACACGGAGGGCGTGCTGCCCTCGCTGGGCGAGGAGGGGCAGGTGGCGATCCGCGCGGTCGGGTCGCTGGTGGACGGCGCGGAGGCCACGGCGTACGACGAACCGGCCGTGGCCCGTGTCAAGGGCTCGGCGCGGATGCTGAAGGTGCTGCGCAAGGCGGCCAGAGGCGCGCTCGAAGGCGCCCTGACCGGGCCCGGCTCCGCCGAGGCGCGCGGTGGCGGACGCGGCAGGACCCGGGGCGGGCAGCGGACCGGCCAGCTGGCCTTCGGCGACTTCGGTGACGACGGGAGCGGGACCTCCGACGGCTCCGGCGTTTCCGACGGCTCCGGCACTTCCGACGGCTCCGACGGAGACACGCCCACCCGGACCGTACGGACCGACCTGCTCCGGGTCGTGGCCTTCGGCCGCAGGCTGGAGCTGGAGGCCGGCGAGCTGAACCGCATCCGGCAGTCCGTGCTCGGTGGCACCGCCCCCGTCAACCTGCTCCGGCCACGGGCCCGAAGACTTCTGCTGGACGCCCTCTGGGCGAAGTCCGGAGCCGCCGCGCGCGCCGACGAGTACACGTCGAAGGGCGATGCCGAACTGGCCGCCGAACTGCGCGGCGGCTTCGACGACGACATCACCTCCGAGGACTCCTTCCTGGAGTTCCTGGACGCCTGGTGGCCCGAGCTGACCCCGCGTGGGGTGCTCGCAGCGATGGCCGACGAGCGGCGGCTGGTCCGCTGGTCGCGCCGCGTCCTCAACCAGGGCGAGACCCGGCGCCTCGCCCGCTCGCTCAAGCGGCTGGGAGCCGAGGGCGACGGCCCGCTGTCCGTGCACGACGTGGCGCTCCTCGACGAGTTGGAGACGCTGCTCGGCTCGCCGCCGCGCCCCAGGAAGCGCCGCGACCTCGACCCGCTGGACCAGCTGACCGGGCTGGAGGAACTGATGCCGCAGCGCGAGGAGTCGCAGCGGGAGCGGGCCGAGCGGCTGGCGGCGGAGCGTACGGAGTACGCGCACGTCATCGTCGACGAGGCACAGGACCTGACACCCATGCAGTGGCGGATGGTCGGCCGCCGGGGACGGCACGCCACCTGGACGGTCGTCGGCGACGCGGCGCAGTCGTCCTGGTCCGATCCGGACGAGGCCGCCGAGGCCCGCGACGAGGCGCTCGGCAGCCGCCCGCGCCGCCGCTTCACCCTGACCGTGAACTACCGCAACCCCGCCGAGATCGCCGAGTTGGCGGCCAAGGTCCTCACCCTCGCCATGCCCGGGATGGAGTCGCCGAGGGCGGTGCGCTCCACGGGCGTACGGCCGCGGTTCCGGGTCGTACAGGACGGCGACCAGGCCCAGGCCGTACGGGCGGAGGCGCAGCGGCTGCTGGACCAGGTGGACGGCACGGTCGGGGTGGTCGTGGCGATGAACCGGCGCGAGCAGGCGGCGCGCTGGCTGGCCGGGCTCGGCGAGCGGGTGGTGGCGCTGGGCAGCCTGGAGGCCAAGGGCCTGGAGTACGACGCGACGGTCGTGGTGTCCCCGGCGGACATCGCGGACGAGTCCCCGGCCGGCCTGCGGGTGCTGTACGTGGCGCTCACCCGGGCGACCCAGCAGCTGACGGTGGTCTCGGCGGCCCGCGACGAGCCGGACGCGCAGGGAGTACCGGACCTGCTCCGGGATTGATTCCTGGTCAACTCGCGCTGGAGGAATCACTTCCCGGAGTGGTTTGTTAGCCTGGGTGTGGCACCGGCCCGATCCAAGCCCCCGGGCCCAACCTTCGTCGCTACGAGCGACCACTTGCCGCGAGGCGAGCATGGCGGGTCGGTGCCACTTTCACAGACATCGCGGAGCTGATGACCCGCTTCACGAAACCTTCCTGTCAACAGGCCTTCACGCGCAGTTGGTGAAGGCCTGCTTCCATGGACTCGTGGTTTCCGTCATTCCGTTGCGAACGCCACGACCAGGCACGCTCCGGGTCCTCTCGTATGATGGAAAACACTTTCCTGAGGCCCAGGGCTTTACCTGCTACCCGCGGGTAGGTGCGACCATCGGTAAGCACCGCAGGGACCTCGGTCGGGCGGCGCGGCAATAAGGCTAGGGAAAGAAGAGGAACACGGTCATGGCAACGGCGCCCAGCGTCTCGTACTCGATGACGGTCAGGCTGGAGGTTCCCGCGAGTGGTACCGCGGTATCCCAGCTGACCACTGCTGTGGAGTCCTCCGGCGGCTCTGTTACCGGCCTGGACGTGACCGCCTCCGGCCACGAGAAGCTGCGGATCGATGTCACCATCGCCGCCTCTTCCACCGGCCACGCGGACGAGATCGTCGAGGAACTGCGGAAGATCGAGGGGGTCACCCTCGGCAAGGTCTCCGACCGTACGTTCCTGATGCACCTCGGCGGCAAGATCGAGATGCAGTCCAAGCATCCCATCCGCAACCGTGACGATCTCTCGATGATCTACACGCCGGGTGTGGCCCGGGTCTGCATGGCGATCGCGGAGAATCCCGAGGACGCCCGCCGGCTCACCATCAAGCGCAACTCCGTGGCGGTCGTCACGGACGGCTCCGCCGTCCTGGGCCTGGGCAACATCGGCCCCAAGGCCGCGCTGCCCGTGATGGAGGGCAAGGCGGCCCTCTTCAAGCGCTTCGCCGGCATCGACGCCTGGCCGCTCTGCCTGGACACCCAGGACACCGACGCCATCGTCGAGATCGTCAAGGCGATCGCCCCCGGCTTCGCGGGCATCAACCTGGAGGACATCTCCGCGCCCCGCTGCTTCGAGATCGAGGCACGGCTGCGCGAGGCGCTGGACATCCCGGTCTTCCACGACGACCAGCACGGCACCGCGATCGTGGTGGTGGCCGCGCTGACCAACGCGCTGCGCGTGGTCGGCAAGGCCTTCGGGGACGTACGGGTCGTCATGTCCGGTGCGGGCGCGGCCGGTACGGCCATCCTCAAGCTGCTCATCGCCGCGGGCGTCAAGCACGCGGTGGTCGCCGACATCCACGGTGTGGTGCACGCGGGCCGCGCCGACCTGGTCGACGCCGCCCCCGAGTCGCCGCTGCGCTGGATCGCCGACAACACCAACCCCGAGGGCGTCACCGGCACCCTGAAGGAGGCCGTGGTCGACGCGGACGTCTTCATCGGCGTGTCGGCCCCGAACGTGCTGGACGGCGACGACGTCGCGGCCATGGCGGACAACGCGATCGTCTTCGCGCTCGCGAACCCCGACCCGGAGGTCGACCCGGCGATCGCGCGCGAGACGGCCGCGGTCGTGGCCACCGGCCGCTCCGACTTCCCCAACCAGATCAACAACGTGCTGGTCTTCCCCGGTGTCTTCCGAGGCCTGCTGGACGCCCAGTCCCGTACGGTCAACACCGAAATGATGCTGGCCGCGGCGGAAGCCCTCGCGGACGTCGTCACGGAGGACGAGCTCAACCCGAACTACATCGTGCCCTCGGTCTTCAACGACAAGGTCGCGGGCGCTGTGGCGGGCGCGGTGCGCGAGGCCGCCAAGGCGGCCGGTGTGACGGAGTCGGCACCGAGCACCCACGCGTAACCCACGGGGCACGGGGTAGCCGACCGTTCACGGCGGCACACCGCGGTCCGGCGGAACGCTCACCCTGTGGTGAGTCCCACTCCGGGCACCCCGTGGTGTGCCGTACGTCCGCCCGACGCCCGGCGCGTCGCGATTCGCCGGGCCCCACGGGCCCCTCTAGGGTGGCGGACCATGAGCCCCGCCGCTCCAGGGAGGTTTTCAGGGCCTTCGGGGGGTTCACGGCTCCAAGGCCAAGGCTCCGAGGAGTCCCCACAGAGTCGACGGAACGTCACGACGACGAGGCAGTGGCGCTTTCGTGTGACTCCGGAGGGTGCCGGATTGGCTTTCCCGCCGCTGGTGGGGGCAGGATGCGTATTCGGGCGCGAGGGTCTGTCAGCAGACCCGGGTCCGGGGACTGTCCGAGGGCCCTGGCAGCATCGGCTTCGATCTCACGCCTTACAGGCAAGAAGAACACGGGAGTAACAACATGAACCGCAGTGAGCTGGTGGCCGCCCTGGCCGACCGTGCCGAGGTGACCCGCAAGGACGCCGACGCCGTGCTGGCCGCTCTCGCCGAGACGGTCGGCGAAGTCGTCGCCAAGGGCGACGAGAAGGTCACCATCCCCGGCTTTCTGACCTTCGAGCGCACCCACCGTGCCGCTCGCACCGCTCGTAACCCGCAGACCGGCGACCCGATCCAGATCCCGGCCGGCTACAGCGTGAAGGTCTCCGCGGGCTCCAAGCTCAAGGAAGCCGCCAAGGGCAAGTAAGACCTCTCCCGAGCCCCGACCGGGCCCGGGAAAGCACAGGGGCGGCCGTCCGAACCGGACGGCCGCCCCTGCTGTGTGTCCGGACACGGGTCACGGGTCAGATGTGACCCGCGCGGGGTCACACGTGGTGCGCGGGTCACACGTGGCCGGAACACGTCGGACACACACTCAGAAGGGGCCGGGCGGGGCATGTGTGCCCCTGTGCCCACCGCGGAGACACCTGTGGCCCCGCTCCGAGGAGCGGGGCCACAGGCGGTGCTGTACGGGAAGCGGCCGGTCCGGGCGGCTTCCTGGTGGCCGGCCTCCTTCTGGTGGCCGGCCCGCCGTCAAAGAAGGCCGGCGGTCAGAGAAGCGCGCCGCCCGGGAGTTCGACCTTCGCGCCCAGCTCGACGAGCTTGTCCATGAAGTTCTCGTAGCCGCGGTTGATCAGTTCGATGCCGTGGACCCGGGACGTGCCCTGGGCCGCCAGCGCCGCGATCAGGTACGAGAAGCCGCCGCGCAGGTCGGGGATGACCAGATCCGCGCCCTGGAGCCGGGTCGGACCCGACACGACCGCCGAGTGCAGGAAGTTGCGCTGCCCGAAGCGGCAGTCCGAGCCGCCCAGGCACTCCCGGTAGAGCTGGATGTGCGCACCCATCTGGTTGAGCGCGGAGGTGAAGCCGAGCCGTGACTCGTACACCGTCTCGTGGACGATGGACAGCCCCGAGGCCTGCGTCAGGGCCACCACCAGCGGCTGCTGCCAGTCGGTCTGGAAGCCGGGGTGTACGTCCGTCTCCAGCGCGATCGCGTTGAGCGAGCCGCCCGGGTGCCAGAAGCGGATGCCCTTGTCGTCGATCTCGAAGGCACCGCCGACCCGGCGGAAGGTGTTGAGGAACGTCATCATCGACCGCTGCTGCGCGCCGTGCACATAGATGTTGCCCTCGGTCGCCAGCGCCGCGGACGCCCAGGAGGCGGCCTCCAGGCGGTCCGGCAGCGCCCGGTGCGTATAGCCGTCGAGCCGGTCGACACCGGTGATCCGGATCGTCCGGTCGGTGTCCATCGAGATGATCGCGCCCATCTTCTGCAGTACGCAGATGAGGTCCTCGATCTCCGGCTCCACCGCCGCGTTCGACAGCTCGGTGACGCCCTCGGCCAGGACGGCCGTCAGCAGCACCTGCTCCGTCGAGCCGACCGACGGGTAGGGCAGCCGGATCTTGGTGCCGCGCAGCCGCTGCGGGGCCTCCAGGTACTGGCCGTCCGCCCGCTTCTCGATCGTCGCGCCGAACTGGCGCAGCACGTCGAAGTGGAAGTCGATGGGCCGGCCGCCGATGTCGCAGCCGCCGAGCCCCGGGATGAAGGCATGACCGAGCCGGTGCAGCAGCGGGCCGCAGAAGAGGATCGGGATGCGCGACGAGCCCGCGTGGGCGTCGATGTCGGCGACGTTGGCGCTCTCGACGTGCGTCGGGTCGAGGATCAGCTCGCCCGGTTCGTCGCCGGGGCGTACGGTCACGCCGTGCAGCTGGAGCAGTCCCCGTACGACACGTACGTCGCGGATGTCGGGCACATTGCGCAGCCGACTCGGGCCGCTGCCGAGGAGTGCGGCGACCATGGCCTTGGGCACCAGGTTCTTCGCACCGCGAACGCGGATCTCGCCCTCCAGCGGGGTTCCGCCGTGGACAAGCATTACATCGTCTGTGCCGGTCATGAATCTCGCGTTCCGGAGTGGGCGGGCAGGTGGCCAAGGAAAAGGGTACGGGGCCGGACCCCCTGTCCCGTAAGGCCTGGGGAGCGTCGGACGGGTAATAAATCCGGCGTGACACGCACTGTTCCTCCTTCCTCGCTGAGTGTGACCGTTCTCTTTTTCCGGGAGCCGTGCGCTTCCGCTGCCGCGGTGCGCCCTGAGCTGGGTTCACGCATACTCTGCCGGGCACGCCCCGCAGAAGGCGAATATGCGGGATCATGTCTCGCATGACCGAGGTGTCCTCGCTCACAGGGCGGTTGCTCGTCGCGACACCCGCCCTCGGTGACCCGAATTTCGACCGCGCGGTGGTCCTCCTGCTCGATCACGACGAGGAGGGCTCCCTCGGCGTGGTCCTCAACAGACCGACACCGGTGGGGGTGGGGGACATCCTGGAGTCCTGGGGGGAGCTGGCGGGCGAGCCCGGTGTGGTCTTCCAGGGCGGCCCGGTCTCGCTGGACTCGGCGCTCGGCCTCGCCGTGATCCCCGGCGACGAGGGGCCGCTGGGGTGGCGCAGGGTGCACGGGGCGATCGGCCTCGTAGATCTGGAGACCCCGCCGGAGCTGCTCGCGCGGGCGCTCGGCTCGCTGCGGATCTTCGCCGGATACGCGGGCTGGGGTCCGGGCCAGCTGGACTCCGAACTGAGTGAAGGCGCCTGGTACGTGGTGGAGTCGGAGCCGGGCGACGTGTCGTCGCCGCGGCCGGAGGGGCTGTGGCGGGCGGTGCTGCGGCGGCAGCGCAGTCAACTGGCCATGGTCGCGACGTACGCGGACGATCCGTCGCTCAATTGACGGAGCGAGGGGCGGACCGACCGGGCGGGGCCCGGTGTTCGTACGGCGTGTCGGAGCGATGCGTGAGCGTCCGGCTCCGGAGTGCAGGGCCCCAGCGCCTCCGGGACGCTCCCGGCGTGGGTACCCTTGGCTCCTATGAGCACTCTTGAGCCCGAACGCGGGGCAGGTACGAGCACCCTCGTGGAGCCGACACCAGAGGTGTCGCACGGCGACCACGAGCGCTTCGCCCACTACGTCCAGAAGGACAAGATCATGGCGAGTGCCCTCGACGGCACTCCCGTGGTCGCACTGTGCGGGAAGGTCTGGGTACCGGGGCGCGACCCCAAGAAGTATCCGGTCTGCCCGATGTGCAAGGAGATCTACGAGTCCATGGGTCCCGGCGGGGACAAGGACAAGGACAAGGGCGGCAAGGACAAGAAGTAGCGGCCCGTCCTCCGTTGGAACGGCCCCCGGGGCGCGCGTGAGCGTGCCTTCCGGGGGCCGTCGGCGTTTCCGGGGCGCGGGGAGCGCGTGAGCCCGTTTCCGGGGCGCCGGGCGCGCGTGCGTCCGAAGTCCTGCGTGTGGGTCCGAAGTCCTGTCCGCGGGCCGTTCATCGACGTACGGGCATCCACGCGCGGGCGTATCCCGCGGTCACAGATTGGTTGAGACCACTTGTCGGCGTGTCCAGCCGCGCTTAATCTCCAGCGAGTTGTGCAGCACGAAACGTTCGTTGCGCATGATGCAACGTCGATGCACGTCATGATGCAGCGCCGATACCCGTAGGGATCCCGGATGAAGCTTTCTGCTCGCCTTGCCGCCCCGGTCACGGCACTTGTGCTCGCCGGCCTCACCGCCACCGCCTGCGCCCCGCAGACCTCCGACAACAGCGCGACGAAGGACGAGAAGAGCGGCACGCTGCGCGTATGGCTCTTCCAGGAGGTCGGCAACAAGCCCAAGGAGAAGGTCGTCGACGCCGCGGTCGCCGCCTTCCGTGAGCGGCACCAGGGCGCGAAGGTCGAGGTCGAGTACATCCCGGTCGAGACCCGCGCCCAGCGCGTGAAGGCCGCCTTCAACGACCCGAAGAGCGCCCCGGACCTCATCGAGTACGGCAACACCGACACGGCCGGGTACGTCAAGGACGGCGGACTCGCCGATGTCACCGAGGAGTTCAGGGCCTGGGACGAGGCCAAGGACACCGACCCGACGGCCGAGCAGTCCGCCACGGTGGACGGGAAGATCTACGGGGCGCCGTTCTTCGTCGGCGTCCGCGCCCTGTACTACCGCACCGACGTCTTCGAGGAGTTGGGGCTCTCCGCCCCCAGGAGCCAGGCGGAGCTGATCTCCACCGCCAAGAAGGTCCACCAGGCGAAGCCCGGTCTGTACGGACTCGCGGTCGGCGGCGCGTACACCTACGGGGCCATGCCGTTCGTCTGGGCGAACGGGGGAGAACTCGCCGAGAAGAGCGGCGGCTCGTTCAGGGCCACCGTCAACAGTCCGGCCGCCCGCAAGGGCATCGAGGCGTACACCTCCCTCTTCGGCGACGACAACTGTCCGGCCGCCAAGTGCGCCCCGATGGGCGGCAACGCGACGGTGACGGCCTTCGCTTCCGGGAAGGCCGCGATGGCGATAGGCGGCGACTTCAGCCATGCGGCCGTCGAGGCGGGCGCTGCGAAGGGCAAGTACGCGGTCGTGCCGCTGCCGGGCGTGAAGGAGGGGTCGGTCGCGCCGGCGTTCGCGGGTGGGAACAACATCGGTGTACTCAAGAGCAGTTCGCACCGCACGCTTGCCGTGGACCTGATGAAGACGATCGCCGGAAAGGACACGCAGGCCAAGCTGTTCGACGCGATGGGCTTCCTGCCGACGTACACGGATGTGCTGGCGGACTCGGCGAGGAAGCAGCCGTTCGTCGAACCCTTCGTGAAGACGCTGGGGGCGGGCGCCAAGTTCGTCCCGGCGTCGCCGGGCTGGGCGCAGATCGACTCCTCGCTGGTCCTCCCGACGATGTTCCAGGAGATCGTCAGCGGCCGTAAGGACGTCGACGCGGCGTCCGACGACGCGGCGAAGAAGATGGACGCGGCGTTCACGTCCGCGGGCTGAGCGCGATGACGAACGACACCGGCGACCGCCGGAGCGGCCGCCCCACGTCTGGTGGCGCCACGTCTGGTGGCGCCGAGGCCGGGGGCCCTGCGGACGGCGGTGCTGTGGCCGGAGCGGGCCGTACGGCCGTTCAGGGCAGATCCGTTGAGGGCAGCCCCGTCGCCCCCTCCGCGCGGTCGGCCGGGGGCGCGGCGCTCGCCGTCGCGGCCGGTCCCGCCGCGCCGTCCGGCGCCCGTAAGGGGCCGGGGCGGGCTCCCCGGCGGGCCGGGCAGGCGGGCTGGACGCCGTGGCTCTACCTGGCGCCCGCCCTCGTCGTCCTCGGCGGGCTGCTCGTCTACCCGATCTACCAACTCGGCCTGATCTCCTTCCTGGAGTACACCCAGGCTCAGGTCAGCGGCGGGCAGCCGACCTCCTTCCAGGGCTTCGGCAACTACGCCACGCTCTTCGGCGACGGCCAGTTCTGGCAGGTGCTGCTCGCGACCGTGCTGTTCGCCGCCGGGTGCGTCGTCGCCACTCTCGTGGTGGGCTGCGCGCTCGCCGTACTGCTGACGCGCGTACGGGCAGTGCCCCGCCTCGCGCTGATGCTCGCCGCCCTCGGCGCGTGGGCCACCCCCGCGATCACCGGCTCCACGGTCTGGGTCTTCCTCTTCGACCCGGACTACGGCCCGGTCAACCGGCTGCTGGGGCTGGGTGACTTCTCCTGGACGTACGGCCGCTACAGCGCCTTCGCGCTGGTGCTCTTCGAGGTGGTGTGGTGTTCGTTCCCGTTCGTGATGGTGACCGTGTACGCGGGGATCAAGGCGATCCCCGGTGAGGTGCTGGAGGCGGCCTCGCTCGACGGCGCCTCGCAGTGGCGGATCTGGCGGTCCGTCACCGCGCCGATGCTGCGGCCGATCCTGGTGGTCGTCACCATCCAGTCGATCATCTGGGACTTCAAGGTCTTCACCCAGATCTATGTGATGACGAACGGTGGCGGAATCGCCGGACAGAATCTCGTGCTCAATGTCTACGCCTATCAGAAGGCCTTCGCTTCTTCCCAGTACAGCCTGGGCTCGGCGATCGGCGTGGTCATGCTGCTGATTCTGCTGGCGGTCACGCTGGTCTATCTGCGACTGCTGCGACGCCGGGGAGAAGAACTGTGAACCCGCTCGGTATACGCCGCCCCTGGCGGCTGGCGGCCGAGGCATCGGCCCTCGTCATCGCCGTGATCGTGGCCTTTCCGCTGTACTGGATGGTGCTCTCCGCGTTCAAACCGCAAGGCGAGATCCAGTCCACCGAGGCCCGCCCCTGGACGCTCTCGCCGTCGCTCGACTCCTTCCGCCGCGTCTTCGAACAGGAGGAATTCGGGCGCTACTTCCTCAACAGCCTGGCCGTCGCCGGCACGGTCGTGATCGCGTCCGCGCTCATCGCCTTTCTCGCGGCGACGGCGGTGACCCGCTTCCGCTTCCGATTCCGGACGACTCTGCTCATCATGTTCCTGGTCGCGCAGATGGTGCCGATCGAGGCGCTGACGATTCCACTGTTCTTCCTGATGCGTGATGCCGGCCTGCTCAATACACTCGGCTCGCTGGTCCTTCCGCACCTCGCCTTCTCGCTGCCGTTCGCCGTCTGGATGCTGCGGGGATTCGTCAAGGCGGTCCCCGAGGCGCTGGAGGAGGCGGCCTGCATCGACGGCGCGAGCCGTACCCGGTTCCTGTGGCAGATCCTTTTTCCGCTGGTCTTCCCGGGGCTTGTCGCGACGAGTGTCTTCTCCTTCATCTCGACCTGGAACGACTTCCTCTTCGCCAAGTCCTTCATCATCAGCGACACTTCCCAGTCGACCCTTCCCATGGCGCTGCTGGTCTTCTTCAAACCGGACGAGAACGACTGGGGCGGGATCATGGCCGGGTCCACCGTCATGACCGTTCCGGTGCTGGTCTTCTTCGTACTCGTACAGCGACGCCTGGTCTCCGGACTCGGCGGCGCGGTCAAGGATTAGCCGTCAAGGATCAAAGGTTCAAGGACCGAAAGGACGGACGAGATGGATCTGATCCCCGATCCCCTGCGGGCCTGGCCGGTGCTCCGCGCGGGGGGCTCGTACGCGCTCGACGAGGAGACGGTCGTCGAGGCGGGCCCCGGCACGGAGGGCGTGGCCCGGTGGCTCCGTACGACCGTCGGGGCCGCGACCGGGCTGCCGCTTCCGGAGGGCGCCGGCGGTGACAACCGGATCGTTCTCGGCATCGGCCCCGGCACCGGCCGGGAGCTGGGCCCCGAGGGCTACCGGATCACCGTCGACGCGGACGCGGTCCGGATCGACGGCGGCAGCGCGGCCGGGGTCTTCTGGGCGGCGCAGACCTTCCGTCAGCTGCTCGGCCCCGACGCGTACCGCAGGACACCGATCGATCCCGCGCGGGAGTGGTCCGTACCGATGACCGTCATCGAGGACGCGCCCCGCTTCGCCTGGCGGGGCATGATGCTCGACGTGGCACGGCACTTCATGCCCAAGGACGGTGTGCTGCGCTATCTGGACCTCCTCGCCGCCCACAAGCTGAATGTCTTCCACTTCCACCTCACCGACGACCAGGGCTGGCGCGTCGAGATCAAACGCCACCCGAGGCTGACGGAAGTCGGTGCCTGGCGCCCGCGCACCAAATGGGGCCACCGCGCCTCCGAGTTGTGGGAGGAGAAGCCGCACGGCGGTTTCTACACCCAGGACGACATCCGGGAGATCGTCGCGTACGCCGCCGAGCGGCATATCACCGTCGTCCCCGAAATAGATATCCCGGGCCACTCACAGGCGGCCATCGCCGCGTATCCGGAACTCGGCAACACCGATGTCATCGACACGACCTCCCTCACCGTCTGGGACACCTGGGGCATTACCGCAAACGTACTCGCCCCCACTGACAGCACCCTCCGGTTCTACGAGGACGTCTTCGAGGAACTCCTCGGACTCTTCCCCTCCACTTTCATCCACATCGGCGGGGACGAGTGCCTCAAGGACCAGTGGAAGGAGTCCCCGGCCGCTCAGGCCCGTATCGCGGAACTGGGTTTGAGCGGGGAGAACGAACTCCAGTCCTGGTTCATCCGGCACTTCGGCCGCTGGCTCACCGACCGCGGGCGGCGCCTCATCGGCTGGGACGAGATCCTGGAGGGCGGCCTGGCGCCGGGCGCGGCCGTGTCGTCCTGGCGCGGGTACGCGGGCGGGATCGCCGCCGCCAAGGCCGGTCACGACGTGGTCATGTGCCCGGAGCAGCAGGTGTATCTGGACCACCGGCAGGCGCCGGGCGAGGACGAGCCGATGCCGATCGGGTACGTCCGCACCCTGGAGGACGTGTACCGCTTCGAGCCCGTACCACCGCAGTTGACCGAGGAGGAGGCGGCGCGCGTTCTCGGGACCCAGGCCAATGTGTGGACCGAGGTGATGCAGGACCGTTCCCGCGTCGACTATCAGGTCTTCCCGCGCCTGGCCGCCTTCGCCGAGGTCGCCTGGTCGCCCCTCCCGGCCCCCGCGGAGCGTGATTTCGCCGATTTCGAACAGCGGATGACCGAGCACTACCGGCGCCTGGACGCCCTCGGCGTCGAATACCGGCCCCCCGGTGGCCCGTTGCCGTGGCAGCGACGCCCCGCGCCCGACGGGAACAGCGCCGGTCTGGGACGCCCGATCGAGGGGGCGCCCCCGAACGTGTGAGCTCGGCCGCAGGTCCGTGCCCCGCGTCCGTGCCCCATCCGTGCCGCTGGGACCGTGAGTTCAGGTGATCCTGGTAATCCGTAAGGATATGTCGCATAAGGAGCGCCGAAGCGTGGCATTCCGTATGTGACGGCGAAGAGGTGCGAAAGCGGACCTACCCCCAGCTCGGGGACGGATCCGTCCTTCGTGGACCCTCGCGCCGGACGGCCCGGAAGATGTGCCAGAGTTGCCTCGTCCGGGCTGTGAGCACGTACGGTACGGCAACACAGGCGGGACACCGGGACACCGGAAAGGGGCAGCTGGGTTGACCACGCACGCACCGCAGACGGCGCAGTCCGTGACGCTGCCGGCCTCGCTCGACGAGGCCGTGGCGGCGCTCACCGCGATGCCTGCCGCCGTGCCCGTCGCGGGTGGCACCGATCTGATGGCGGCCGTCAACAAGGGGCTGCTGCGGCCCGCGGGGCTCGTCGGCCTCGGCCGGATCAGCGAGCTGCGCGGCTGGCATTACCAGGACGGTCACGCCGTACTCGGCGCCGGTCTGACCCACGCGCGCATGGGCAGGCCCGACTTCGCGGCCCTCATCCCCGCACTCGCCGCGTCCGCGCGTGCGGCGGGACCGCCCCAGATCCGCAACGCGGGCACGCTCGGCGGCAATATCGCCACCGCGGCGCCGACCGGCGACGCGCTGCCCGTACTGGCCGCCCTGGAGGCCGACCTGGTGGTCGCGGGCCCCGGCGGCGCGCGCCGTGAGCTCCCCGTCTCGCACCTGCTGGCCGGCCGGGAGATGCTGGAGCCCGCCGAGCTGATCGGCTTCGTGCGGGTGCCCCTGCTGCACGCACCGCAGGTCTTCCTCAAGGCGACCGGACGGACCGGGCCCGGCCGCGCCACCGCCTCCGTCGCCGTCGTGCTCGACCCGGCGCGGCGCGGCGTGCGCTGCGCGGTCGGCGCGATCGCGCCCATGCCGCTGCGTCCTTTGGAAGCCGAGCGCTGGATCGCCTCACTCATCGACTGGGACGGCGCGCGGGGTCTCGCGCAGGAGGCGCTCGCCGCCTTCGGCGAGTACGTGGCCGCCGCCTGCATCCCGGACCCGGCGCCGCCGGCCGACGGGGGAGAGGCACCCCCGCCGTCGGCCGCCGTACTGCATCTGCGGCGCACCGTCGCCGCGCTGGCCCGACGAGCACTGGGGAGGGCGCTGTCGTGACCACCAATGAGCACTCCGGCTCGGGTTCCGGCCAGGGGCCGGGCCCCGAGGGGCAGGGCGCATGGCAGCCGATCCCGCAGGGCGGGGAGTACGACGCGGAGTCGACCGCGTTCGTGCAACTGCCCCCGGAGGACGTGTTCGACGCGCCACTGGCCGCGCCGGGGCACGGATACGTACCGCCGCAGATCATGTCGCAGGCACCGCCGCCGGGAGATCCGGCGGCGGTCGATCCGTCGATGCCGGGCGGCTGGGCCGCGCAGCATCCGGACGCCGGGACGGGCGGTGTGCGCTGGCCGGAGCCGCACCTGGCGAGCGGCTACGAACCGCAGGCGGCGGGGCAGAGCGGGCAGTGGAACTTCACCGACCGCGGTGACGGTACGGCCGGGGGCGCCGGGCCCGCCACGGGCACCGGGGACCCCTCGGAGCTGACCGGCCATTGGGCGATCCCGGTCGCCCAGGGTGATCTGCCGGACGAATCGGGTGAGTTCAGCACGTCGGTGCTGGCATCCCAGTGGAACGGCGGCAACCCGCCCACGACGCTCCCCGGCGGCGCGGCCGCGCCCTGGGCGGCTCTGTCGGAACCGGCTGTCCGGGACGGCGACACCGGCCCGCAGGGCGCCGTCGACGCCCCCCATGTCATCCACCAGGCCGTCCACGGCCTCACCGAGGCGCCGGAGTACGGGCCGGGACCGGCTGGAGGGCCGGAGCCGGGCCCGGGGCCCGATCCGGCGGGCCTGCCGGGGATGGCGCCGGAAGGCGGGACGGGACACGCCCCCGAGGGCGTTCCCGGGGCCGTACCGGAAGGTCCCGGGGCCGTACCGGAAGCGGAGCGCACGGCGGAATCCCTGGCCGATCCGCGGCCGGACGCGCAGTCCGGTCCCGAGCAAACACCGGATCCGGCGGAGGAGCCCCTCTCTGCCAGCAGCGACAGCGCCGAACACCCCTCCGGCTCCTACATCCTGCGCGTCAACGGCGCCGACCGCCCCGTTACCGACGCCTGGATCGGGGAGTCGCTCCTGTACGTACTGCGCGAGCGCCTCGGCCTCGCCGGCGCCAAGGACGGCTGCTCGCAGGGCGAATGCGGCGCCTGCAACGTCCAGGTCGACGGCCGGCTCGTCGCCTCCTGCCTCGTGCCCGCCGCCACCGCGGCCGGTTCCGAGGTCCGTACGGTCGAAGGACTGGCCGCCGACGGCGAACCCTCCGACGTCCAGCGGGCGCTGGCCAAGTGCGGGGCCGTGCAGTGCGGTTTCTGCATCCCCGGCATGGCCATGACCGTCCACGACCTCCTGGAGGGCAACCACGCCCCCAGCGAGCTGGAGACCCGCCAGGCGCTCTGCGGCAACCTCTGCCGCTGCTCCGGTTACCGCGGCGTACTCGACGCGGTGAGCGAAGTCGTCACCGAACGCACAGCGAGCGCGGAGGCCGCGGCCGCGGCCTCCGAAGAAGCCCGAATCCCGCACCAGGCACCCCCCGGGGCCGGCAGCGCCCAGCCCCCGCACTCGCCCGACGGAGGCATGGCGTGAGCAACGACGCGGCCACCGAGACCCCGACGCTCGACGGCCCCCAGCAGGAGCCGCCCGCGCACGGACTCGGCGCATCACTCTCCCCGGCCGACGCGCGCGCGAAGACCGAGGGCACGTTCCCGTACGCCGCCGACCTGTGGGCCGAGGGGCTGCTGTGGGCGGCCATCCTGCGCTCCCCGCACCCGCACGCCCGCATCGTCTCGATCGACACCGAGGCCGCCGCCGCGATGCCCGGCGTACGCGCCGTCGTCACGCACGAGGACGTCCAGGGAGACCCCTCGTACGGCAGGAGGGTCGTCGACCGGCCCGTCTTCGCCTCGGAGGTCGTACGCCACCACGGCGAGGCGATCGCCGCGGTCGCCGCCGACCATCCCGACACGGCCCGGCTGGCCGCCGCCGCGATCGCCGTCGAGTACGAAGTACTCGACCCGGTCACGGACCCCGAGAAGGCCTTCGCCGCCGAGCCGCTGCACCCCGACGGCAATCTGATCCGCCACATCCCGCTGCGCTACGGCGACTCGGCGGTCACCGGCGAGGTCGTCGTGGAGGGGCTCTATCGCATCGGCCGCCAGGACCCGGCCCCGATCGGCGCCGAGGCCGGTCTGGCCGTGCCCAGACCCGACGGCGGCGTCGAGTTCTACACCGCGTCCACCGACCCGCACACCGACCGCGACCTGGCCGCGGCCTGCTTCGGCCTGGACCCGGAACGTGTCAAGGTCGTCGTCACCGGCGTCCCCGGAGCCACCGGCGACCGCGAGGACCCGGGCTTCCAGATCCCGCTCGGCCTGCTCGCCCTGCGCACCGGCTGCCCGGTCAAACTGGCCGCCACCCGCGAGGAGTCCTTCCTCGGCCACGCCCACCGCCACCCGACCCTGCTGCGTTACCGCCACCACGCGGACGCCGAGGGCCGGCTGGTCAAGGTCGAGGCACAGATCCTGCTGGACGCGGGCGCGTACGCGGACTCCTCGTCGGAGTCCCTCGCGGCGGCGGTGTCCTTCGCCTGCGGCCCGTACGTCGTCCCGCACGCCTTCATCGAAGGCTGGGCCGTACGCACCAACAACCCGCCGTCCGGCCATGTCCGGGGCGAGGGCGCGATGCAGGTGTGCGCGGCCTACGAGGGCCAGATGGACAAACTGGCCGCCAAGCTCGGCCTCGACCCGGCCGAACTGCGCCTCCGTAACGTCCTCGCCACCGGCGACATCCTCCCCACCGGCCAGACGGTCACCTGCCCGGCCCCGGTGGCCGAACTGCTCCACGCCGTACGAGACTTCCCGCTGCCCGCCCTCCCCAAGGACACTCCGGAGGCGGCCTGGCTGCTGCCCGGAGGCCCGGAGGGCGCGGGCGAACCGGGCGCGGTACGCCGAGGTGTCGGCTACGGCATCGGCATGGTCCACATGCTCGGCGCCGAGGGCGCGGACGAGGTCTCCACGGCCACCGTCAAGGTCCACGACGGCGTGGCCACGGTCATCTGCGCGGCCGTCGAGACCGGCCAGGGCTTCTCCACCCTCGCCCGGCAGATCGTGCAGGAGACCCTGGGCATCGAGGAGGTCCATGTCGCCTCCGTCGACACGGACCAGCCCCCGGCGGGCCCGGCGGCCCACGGCCGGCACACCTGGGTCTCGGGCGGCGCTGTCGAGCGGGCGGCGAAGATGGTCCGTACGCAGCTGCTCCAGCCGCTGGCCCACAAGTTCGGGATGTCCACCGAGCTGCTCCAGATCACGGACGGCAAGATCACCTCGTACGACGGCGTGCTGTCCACCACCGTCACGGAGGCGATGGACGGCAAGGAACTCTGGGCCACGGCCCAGTGCCGCCCCCACCCCACGGAGCCCCTGGACGAGTCGGGCCAGGGCGACGCCTTCGTGGGCATGGCCTTCTGCGCGATCCGCGCGGTCGTGGACGTCGACATCGAACTCGGCTCGATCCGGGTGGTGGAGATGGCGGTGGCCCAGGACGTGGGCCGCATCCTCAACCCGGCCCAGCTGGCCACCCGTATCGAGGCGGGCGTCACCCAGGGCATCGGCACGGCCCTCACGGAGAACCTCCGCACCACCCGAGGCCTGGTCCGCCGCCCGGACCTCACCGGCTACGCGCTCCCGACCTCCCTGGACGCCCCGGACGTCCGCATCGTCAAGCTGATCGAAGAACGCGACGTGGTGGCCCCCTTCGGCGCCAAACCGGCCAGCGCGGCCCCGGTGGTCACGGCCCCGGCAGCGGTCGCCTCAGCGGTCCGCGCGGCGACGGGCCGCCCGGTGAGCCGTCTCCCGATCAGGCCGCAGGCGGCGGTGGCGGTCTCGCCTTCGTAGCCGGCTTTCGTGGCGGGACTTCTGTGACGGGGCAGTGCCCAATTCGCAGTGGTGTGATCCGCGTTGCACATGGGAGCCTTGGGGGAGCGGACTGTCACTGGCGCTGGCTAAGCTGGCCTCCGCAGCTTTGTTTCAACGGGGGAGGCAGCGGTGCCGGAGGACAACGGGGCAGCGACAGCGGGGACATTCGCGGCATTGGCGATGATTCCCTTCGCGGGTGGCGCGGTGGCCGCGCAGAAGATAGCCGCGGAATTCGAAACGATGGGGCAGTTCAAGTCCAAGGTCGACGAACTGCTCATCGAGCTTGAGGAATCCGAGGCGTCGCCCGAAAAGGTCTCCAGCGATCGCCTGCTGCAGAGCCACCTCGGTACGCCGGCCCTCAAGGAGAGCGCGTACCTGTACGGCGCGTACACCATCGTCCATGACGAGTTGGAGAGGCTCTCCAAGATGCTCGCCATGCAGATGGAGGGCTTGAGCATCGCGGTTCAGGCGTCCCGCACCGGCTACGAGTCGATTGACGAGGACATTCGGCAGCGTATGCGGCGGCTCGGGCAGGAGTCCAGGGCGTATCAGCAGGAGCAGGAGCAGGCTCGGAGTGACGCGGGCCAGGGCGGCGGCAACGCGACGTCCGGGGCCAAGAAATTCGGGGTGTGATGAACGACGGGGGAGCAGTGGGAGCGGGGATGAGACATGGCTGACCAGCCGAAGTCGAGCCACAAGGCACCGGGACTCGAGCAGACCGACTTCGAGTCCAAGACCCATCAGGAACTGCTGGACATGCTCGACGGAGCCAGCAGCGAGTCGGCTTCGAGGCTCGCGAAGAAGCTGTCCGACGCCTCGTCGAAGATCGATGAGATCGGTATGGGCCTCAAGGGGCACGCGAGTCGTGTCGTGTGGGACGGAGAGGGCGGCGAGGCATTCCGTAACTGGTGTCACCAGGCGGCGATGGCCACCCTCGAACTCGCCAAGTACAGCAAGCAGGCGTCTTCGTCGCTGGCCGAGGTGGCCACCGCCATCGCCTATGCCAAGGACGGCGGCGTCCCAGGCAGGCCGACGGCCCTCGAAACGCAGGCCAAGGAAGCGCGAAGCACTCTGAAGGCCGCCCGGAATGATCCGGGCGCTCCCAAGGACCTGTCCAAGTACCGCAACCAAGAGAGCACCGCTCTGGCGGGGATGGAGTCCGCCCGGCTCGAAGCGGCCGACCAGATGAGAAGGCTGGCGCAGACGTACGCCGGCTCCGGCGACCAGATCATGTCCTTGCAGCCGCCGACGTTTCCGCCGCCGCCGGGGCAGTTCATGCCGCCGCCCGCCCAGTCGCTGAGCAAAACGAACCGACGGGGTGGCGGTTCGGTCACCGGGGGCGGTAGCAGGGGTGGGTCTTCGGCCGATTCGTACTCGTCCTCGGCGTCGAGTTCGTCATCGTCGAACCAGAACGGTTCCGTGCCGTTGGAGAGCGCTTCGCGGGTGACGCCGCCCTCCACGGTGGTGCCGGACCGTCCGGTCGACATGGAGATCGACGGAGCGACGACGCTGCCTCAGGCGCCCACTTCGCAGTCTCCGGTACAGAGCACCGCGCCGGCAGGAGGCAAGCCCGACGGACTCGGTTTCCCTCCTTCGCCCGGTGTGATCCCACCCGCGTTCGGTGGGGGTGTCACACCGCCGAATTCCGGCCCGACCGGCGGCCGAACGGGTACCGGCATCCGTGGTCCGCTGCTGCCTGGGCAGGGTTCCGTAAGCAGCGTTCCGCCAGGGCGGATGCCGCAGCAGAACGGCATCGTGGGCGGTCGGCCCGTCCCGCAGAACGCGGGCCGTCCGGCCGGCGGAATCCCTCGGGGCACGGTCATCGGGGGAGAGACAGGCCAAGGCCGTGGGTACGGCCAGGGCCGAGCAGGTATGGGCATGCCCCATGGCCCCGGCGCGGGGATCGGCCAGGGAGGAATGGCCGCGGGACGGCGGCTCGCCTCGGAGTCCGGGGGCGTTGTCGGGGGCAAGCCTCGCCAGCAGGGAGCCTCGGGGAAGCCCTTCACCCCGGGAGGGTCCGGTCTCGTTCGTAAGGCACCGGCAGACGGCGACACCCGTAATGGGCGTTCCGGCGCGGTTCCGCCCGGTACGCGTCGCCCCCGGTCTCGTGAGGAACGGGAGAACGGCGAGCGTCCGGACTATCTGGTCGAGGACGAAGAGACCTGGCAGCAGGGCAGCCGCCGTATTGTCCCTCCCGTCATCGACTAATAACCCTGTACGCATTCGGCAAGAGGAATCAGATGCACACCAGCAGCCGTCGAGCAGTGAGGAATGCGCGGGCGGTGTCCGCAGTCCTGGGGACGCTGCTGGTGGGCATTGCCGCAACACCGGCCCACGCGGAGACGATTCGCGAGGAGCAATGGCATCTCGATGCCATGAAAGCCGATGAGATGTGGCGTACGAGTACGGGCAAGGGCATCACTGTCGCGGTCATCGACACAGGCGTGGACAAGAGCCTGCCGGATCTGGTGGGGCAGGTCCTGCCTGGACTCAACCTCTCGAAGGAACCGGGCGACGAGTACTCGGATTACGAGGGACATGGCTCGCAGATGGCCGTCCTGGTCGCGGGAACAGGCAAGCGGCCTGGGGGGCAGGGGGCATTTGGCCTCGCACCTGGGGCGAAGATTCTCCCCATCAGATTGCCCAAGGTGAACGAAGGGACGAAGCTGGCGATCAACGTGCCTTTGTGGACCGAGTCGCTCAGTAAGGCGATCCGGCACGCGACCGACAAAGGCGCAAAGGTCATCAACATCTCGCAGGGATCAACCGAGACTGCGGAAAATGTCACCGAGGCTGTCAAGTACGCCCATGACAAGGGTTCGCTGGTCTTCTCCGCGGTCGGCAACGAAGGTGACAAGGGAAACCCGCCGATGTACCCGGCAGCGACGCCGGGCGTTGTGGGCGTATCGGCAATCGACAGGAACTCCGAGGTGACGGCGGAGTCGCAGCATGGTCCGCAGGTAGACCTCACCGCTCCTGGAATGGACATGGTTTCTGCATGTCCCGGCGGTTCGCAGATATGTGACAGTCACGGTACGAGCGATGCCGCGGCGCTCGCCTCCGCCAGCGCCGCGCTGATCTGGTCCAAACACCCGAAGTGGACCAACAACCAGGTGCTCCGCGTCCTGATCAACACGGCAGGTAAAGCCGAGAACGGGGAAGCTCGTACCGACTTCGGAGGATACGGCGCCGTCCGCCCCCGTATCGCTCTCAAGACTCCGGGCGACCCCGGCCCGGCCGACGAGTACCCGCTGCCCGACCTGGCTGCGGCGGAACCGTCCGCGTCACCTTCGTCCGAAGGCTCCGAGGGCTCCGAGGCCACCACGGGCGGTACCGAGAGCAACAAGAAGGACGACGACAAGCAGTCCGGAGCGGTCGCCGCGTCGGACGACGGCGGCAACACGGGCCTTTGGATCGGTCTCGGCATCGGCGCCGCGGTTCTTCTGGGCGCGGCGATCGCAGTACCGGTCGTCCGCTCCCGTCGCCGCGCGGCCTCACCCTCCCAGCCGCCGGTTCCGGCCTTTGCCCCGGCTCCGTACCAGCAGCAGCCGCCGTACCCGCCGCAGCAGCCGCCCTACAACCCCCAGCAGCCCGGCCCCGGGCAACGCGATGTGTGAGGTTCGGGGGGCGTAGCCGTTGACCGCGTCCTGCCGGGCGGTTGCGCCGTTGCTGGTGGGAGGGCCGCTCGTCGGCACGAGCCCCGTTACCTGGCCCACTGACACCTTGCGATCTGGTCTCAGTCGGCTGCCACCCCAATTAGCGCTGGTGTCGTCCCTGTTGCACATGCAAGCCTGGTGTGCGGAGTGTCGGTGGCGCTGGCTAGAGTTGTGATCGAGGTTGTTGGAGAACACGGGGGAGGTATCTGTGCTGAGCGCGGACGGTGGTGGAGCGGGGCCAACACCCTTGACCGATGAGGAAGCCCTGCGCAGGGTCAATCCTGTGATGGCTTCGGCGCTTTACGACCCGGAGTCGATGGTCAAGTTCAAGGCGCGCATCGATCAGCTGATCATCAATCTCAACGGTTCGCCCGCCGGCCCGAAGAAGGTCGGTGCCGAACCCCTGGGACGGGCGCAGTTCGGCGGGGGCGATGGCGCGTGGGCAGAGGCAGCCGGTCTGTCCACCGCGTACGAGACGGTCATCGATCAGCTGAAGCAGTTGTCGAAGCTGCTGGCGGATTCGCTTGAGGGCATGGGCATCGCGGTGGTCGCTTCCAAGGATGGCTTCGAGGGGCTGGACGACGACATCCGCAGGCGGATGCGTGCCATCCATGCGAGCGCGGAGAAGTACTACGATCCGCAGCGCGATCCGTCAGCCCAGCACCCGGAGTCGGGCAAGGAAGGCAAGGAGCCGAAGCCCGAAAGCAGCGAGACGAGCGCTGAAGGCATCAGGTAGCGACGTGGTGGTCTGAGGACTACTACGGGCGACGAACGGGGAACCGAATGGGTGGCAAGGACCAGGGCGGGGGCGGAGCGACGTCCTTCGAGAGCATGTCCCACAAGCAGATGCTGGCATGGCTGGACCAGGCGGAGAGCGGAGCGGTACAGGCGGCGGCCGACAGTCTCGCCGCAGCGGCGGGGGAGATCCGCTCCATCGCGGAGGAGCTCAAGAAGCGTCCGGAGCGCGTGGTGTGGGAGGGCGAGGGCAACAAGGCGTTTGTCGAGTGGGGCGCGAGCTTGTCCGGTGCGACCTTCCGGCTGGCTGATTACAGCGACGAAGCCTCGAAGTGGCTGGGGCGGGCCTCCGAAGCGATCACCGAGGCACAGAGCGCCATCCCACGAGAAAAGGGCCCGATCGCCCGTGCTGTGACGCCTGCGTCGCCGTTGGAGCCGCTCCCGGAGATGAACCGCCTGGAAGCGGCGGCCCAAATGCGGAGGCTGGCTCAGTCGTACCAGCAGTCGCAGACCCAGATGGCGAAGCTGGAGCTGCCGACGTTCCAGCCGCCGCCGACCGAGTTCGTCCCGGGAGGCGGGAAGCGGGACTCGGCGGAGAGCTTGGGGCGCACCGGAGGCGGTGACGGTCCGAGCATGTCCGGAGGTGGTACATACGTGGCCTCTCCGCAAGGCGGATCGGCTTCGGCGCACGGCATTGCCAACGTGCCGTCTTCGGGTATCAAGCCGGTGGAAAGCCCTGTCGAGATGGAAGTTGACAGCATCGATACGCGGCCGCAGTCTCCTGTGGCACCTCCGGGTACGTCTGTTGGCACGCCTCCTGTTGGCAAGCCAGATGGCATGAGCCTGCCGCTGACAGGAATGATCCCTCCCGCTTTCACCAGTGGTCCAGGAAATCAGGGCCCGGGAGTAGCAGGCGGGCGCTCCGTGCCGGGTGCGCGTTCTCCCCTGCTTCCAGGACAGAGTTCGCCGGGAACCGGGCAGACCGGTCGCCTGCCACAGAACAACGGTATTTCGGGTGGTCGCCCCGTGCCGACATCTTCGGGACGTGCCAGTGGGGGGATTCCCAGGGGAGCGGTCATCGGCGGTGAGCACAACCAGGGGCGTACACCCATGGGACACGGCATCGGTGGCGGAATGGGGGGCGGCCAGAGCGGAATCACCGGAGGGAGGCGCCTGGCGTCCGAGGCCGGTGGCGTGGTCGGCGGACGGCCCGTCCAGCCGGGCACGAGAACGGGAAGGCCCTTCACTCCAGGTGGCTCGGGCCTCGTTCGAGGGGCAGCCGCCGACGGTGGTGCGCGTTCCGGACAGACAGCAGTCCCGCCCGGCTCGCGGCGAGGTGCGAGCCGTCGCAGGGACGATCCGAACGGTGAGCGTCCGGACTACCTGACCGAAGACGAAGAGACCTGGCAGCAAGGCGGCCGCCGTGTGGTCCCGCCCGTCATCGACTGATCTCACAGATAGAGCCAGAGGAATTTGAATGCGCGCCAGCAATAAGCGAGTTGGTCGGCCCAGCACATTGGTATCGGCCGGCCTGGGCCTGTTGCTGGTGGGCATCGCGGCGACCCCGGCGTACGCGGAGACCATACGGTCCAAGCAATGGCATCTTGATGCCATGGGCGCCGAGGAGATCTGGCAGCTCAGCACGGGCAAAGGTGTGACTGTCGCGGTGATCGACAGTGGGGTCGATGATTCAAACCCCGACCTTCTGGGCCAGGTTCTGAATGGAAAGGACTTGGCCCCTGATGAGGACGGCGACGAGCGCTCTGACTACGACGGACACGGTACGGGCATGGCCGGCCTCATCGCTGGCACGGGCAAGAGCGGTGGGGGAGACGGAGCATTCGGCCTCGCGCCGGGGGCCAAGATCCTTCCGATCCGAATGCGGAACTCAGGTTGGGATGCCAACCGAGAGTCAGAGGTCAAGGAGTTCAACAAATCCTTGCCTGTGGCCATCCGTTACGCCGTGGCCGAGGGCGCCAAAGTCATCAATATCTCCCTTGGTTCACGTGAGGGCTCTCAAGAGTTGACAGATGCGGTTGAGTACGCCGTGGAGAATGGATCCCTGATCTTTTCTGCCACAGGTAACACTGCAGAATCCGGCAATGATCTGGAGTTCCCGTCAGGAACCCCAGGCGTCATCGGCGTCGGAGCTATTGGCAAGGACCTGAAGAGGACCGACGAGTCCCAGTACGGCCCCCAGGTGGACATGTCGGCGCCAGGCGACGAGATGGTGCATGCGTGTGGTGGGAAGACCGGCCTGTGCACATCTCACGGCACCAGTGACGCCACCGCCATCGCGTCCGCGACCGCCGCGCTGATCTGGTCCAAGCATCCGAAGTGGACCAACAATCAGGTCCTCCGGGTCATGCTCAACACCATCGGTAAGCCTACGAGCGGCGAGAAGCGCAATGACTCCATCGGCTACGGCGCGGTACGTCCGCTCCGTGCGCTGAAGACCCCGGGCGACCCGGGGCCCGCCGACGAGTTTCCGCTGCCCGACCTCGCTGCCGCCGCCTCCCCGTCGCCTTCGCCCGAAGGGTCCCAGGCCACAGGCGGTGGCGAGAGTGGCAAGGACGACAAGGAGCAGGCCACAGCGACCGCCACGTCCGACGACGGAGGTAGGACCGGTCTTTGGATCGGTGTGGGCATCGCCGCCCTGCTCGTGGGCGGTGCCGTCGCGACGGCACTCGTCCGTTCTCGGCGTCGTGCCGCTGTCCCACAATAGCTTTCGCCAGCCTTCGTGCCGTACCAGCCGCCGCACGCCGATCCTCGGGGCACCAGCTACCGCAGCTGGTTCGGAGGCGCGAAGTCGGCCACGAGTGACCTGATCCCGTATGGAATTGGCTTGAGAGGTAAACGCGCATCAACTATGGGCGGTTGGCGGGTTTACGGGCGTGCTGCGCTGACTCCCCGGGGCTGATGCTGCTGGGCTTCGCAGAGCCTCCTGCGCACGCCGGGACCGTGTGCCAACTGCGCTCGCACTTGGTTGGAATACAGGCGAATGAGATCTGCATGCTCGGCACAGGCCACGGGGTAAACGTAGCGGCGCAGCATTATTTACTTTTCACCGATGCAGGCTCAACGATGGCATTTGAGGTCATTCTGATGGCAGGCGTGGAAGTTCAGCAGGGAACTCTTGGCGCTCCTGGCATTCGCCGACCTTATATGCATGCCTAGCTGTCTGATAGGCAAAGTCTGTAATTGTCTGGCGGAGTTGATCACCTTTTGCGCGAGTCTCACCTATTGTCCTCGCTTGAGTGATCAATGAATAGCTCTGGAGCGCCTTTTCCTTTTTCTTTCCCGGTGGCACGCACAGAATGTAGACCTGTGTTTGATCGCGCCATGAAATTATCTCAATTCCTCCTGACGACATCTTGATTTCTTTACCGTCGCCGTCCCCCACCACGCTATCTCTCCATGTAGCTTCACTGGCATCAGCTGTTTTGGCTTCGCCTGAAATGATCGAATCTTGACTGCTGACCTTGACATAGCAAGCGAACGTGAAGCCGTTCCAGGTGGTGAGCATTTTTCCGCGCTCAAGTGCTTTTCGCGTGTCCGGTAGGGCATCGGCCGCAGTCTCTCGGTTCACTGCCCCGTCACACACCTTGGCGGGTAGGCGATCAAGTCCCTTGGTGAAGATCTCCAAATACCCGAAGACTCCCATACTCAGGATGATGCAGATCAGGGGGACTCTTATCGCTGCTTTCTTTGAGGTGATCTTCATGATGGCTGTAGCGCCCAATCTGAATTAAGCGCTAGGGCGCTTGTGGGAATCTTCCAGGACAGTGTCGCTCTGTAGCCATCCGTCTTTTAGTGCATCGCGGATCAAGTTCTTGGTCTCGCCTTCCTGCAAGTCTGACTTATGCGCATCAATTGCGTCCTGGGCCGAAGTCTGTGTCTGGCGCGTGGCCGAGTCCAGGGATTCATTTAGATCTTGTCCTGTGCGGTACAAGGCATCATCCAGAGCGGTATCCCCGTCGCGCCCGTTCATGAGGCGGTCGACAGCCATGCCTGCCACTCCTCCTAGGAATCCCCCAGCAGCCGCCCCCTCTAGCGGCGGAGCGATTGCTACCGCCCCCACTCCAATTCCTGCAGAAAGAATGGCTTTAAAGAAATCTCCCTGCGACTTGAGGGCATCGTTGTTATCTTTCTCGTTGTCGACGGATTCCGATATTCCGGCGTCGGCCAATGAATGTCCAACGATGCCCTCTACGATGCCTGTGTTCTCGGTGATCGTGCGAATCGCGTCATTCGTGCTGCCGTCATAGAGAGAGGGATCCGCGATGTGGGCTTCCAGTAGGCTGCTCGTGTAGATGCTCTCGCCGTAACGGATGCCAGCTGCCCCATTGTTGTCTCTTGCCACCTCATAAAGAAACCGCGTGGCATCTCTCTTGTTGAGTCCGTCCGGATCGGCGCTGTTGGTCAAAAATATGGACTCCGCTCCAGGGCCGGCCATTGTTCGGTTGATCTCGGGCATGTAAGCGGAGGCCATATGCCCGAAGCTTTCGCCGATCGCCTTGTCCACGAGGTCTGCGCCTGCATTCGGCTGCGCAACGGCATGCATGACGTTCTGCATGATCTCGACTTGCGCTTTGGTGTGCGGTAGCGGACCGGATGGCGTCTCTCCGCGTGAGACTCCAGTGACGGCGGCTTCGAGTGCGTGCCCTACCGACTGCCCCCTGTCTGTGTACTTGGTGCTCTGGAGGACGTGTTCAAGATCAGACTTGGAGTCGAACGCGCTTGTTGCAGCCTCGGAATTATGCGCGAGTGCGTTCGCGAAACCGATCATCGGATCCCTTCCGTCGTCTTTTCCGAAAGTGAGATCAGTGATCTGAGATTCCTTCCAGATTTCATTGGTGCCCATTCCTGGGATGCCGGCCGGAGCCTTGTCCATCTTGAGTAGTTGCTTACCGTAGTCATTCAGAAACTCGGTGTCATATTTTCCTTGGCTCATCAGGCTGCTCATGACCTGGAATCCAAGAGCCCCGATGGGCTTGGATGGAATCGAAGAATCAGACCTGAAGCTCGTATTTCCTTCATTGATAATGCCCTGCTTCCACTCTCGCATTTCAGGCGAGTCGGAGAAGGTTGCGGTAGCCAATGTCATACTCAAGTTCTTCTGCAGATCCTTGAGCTCCTTGAGTTCATTTCCTCTGGCTCCGGCGTGAGCATCGGCCATTCCAGTCCAGAACTGAAGGGTCCCCTTGGCCTCCATATTTGTCGCGAATCTCTCGGCGAAGAGGCTGTCGTGGCGATACTTGTGAAGGGTGCTATTGAACTGGCTGAGCTCTTTGGCGGACAGGTCATTCGGGTCTCTCTTTGCGAGTTTCGCGAGAGTGTCGGCCTTTTGTAGGGCTTCGGCGGCAGAGTCGCGGTCTTTGTATTTGATGTCTGCGAAGCCGGCGGTTTCCTGATCGGCTATGGCGCGGAGCGCTTGGGCTGCGGTCTCGTCGCTGGTGGTGGCTTTGTCGAGGATTCCCTGCAGTTCGTTGCGGAGAGTTTCGGCTGCCTGTTTGCTGTTGGCGGGTTCGGGGTGGACGTTGACCAAGATGCTGAAGCCGCCACCTTGTGTACCGTAGGTGCTGAGGTGTTTGTCCCACCCTCGGTCGATGGCCTCATTGAGGTCGTCGCGGTATTGGATTAGTTCGCTACGGGTGTCCCTGAGGATGTTTCGAATGGTGGTGGCCTGACTGACGGCGTCTGAGAATTCTCCCGCGGTCTTGCTGATGAACTCACGGGAGACGGTGGCATTGACTCCTGCCCAGTTGGCTCTGTTCGCCTTGGCCTTGAGGTCGTCGCGCGCGTCTTCCGCCATGGTTGTGAGTCTCTTGACGACGCTGGACCAGTCGTCTATCGCTACGCCTAGTGATGCGAAATTACCGTGCCGAAGTGCCTCGAAGTCCATCAGCGCTGGGTCCTTTCATCGAAGCCCTTGTCCAGCTGAGCGATGCTGCTGAAGGTCGAGGCGATGTAGTACTCATCGCCCTGGTGTGCCTTTTTGGAGAAGTCCATATGGTTGGATATGTGGGCGCAGGCGTCTAAGAGTGACTGCAACTGTTTTTCCCACCGGCTCTGTACGTGATCAAGAGCGCCGCCGAGTTTGAATTTCTGTGTGGTGAGGTCTTTCGCGGCGGTCTGACTGCTGGACCATGCGTCGCGGCCGTATCGACCCAGGTCCTCGAAGAGCTTGAACGCGCTGTTCCCGACCGTGGCCAGGTCCTTCTGATCCACGGTCAGGTCGCCCTGTTTGTTTCCGTGACCAACCATTGCGCCGCCATCGGCCGGAAGCTGATTGAGTTGCATCTGTGTCGAACGCTTCTCAGCGGCTTCGGTCTTCGACTGTTCCCATTCGTCCCACGTCATCTGCGGGTCCCCGTCCCCGTGCAAGCTGTTGTCTCGACCATCTTCCAACTCAACCTACCCGTTCACTTGTAGCTGGGTGATCAGGTGCGCCTGGTAGCTACCGGTTACGGAGGTTTGGTCGGCTGTGGTGTCCCAAGTTTCCTGTGGGGAAGCCAGTTGGAGATTCGTTGCTGCGGATTGGTGATGTCTTGCCGCAGGCGGATCAGCGTGGGTGGGCTGCGCCAAGTGTGGGTGGGATGTCGGCCGGTCTCTCGTGGGACGGCTGGCAGTTGGCGGTGTCCCGGCGGACAGCTGCACCTGCTCGACCGGGCGAGGTGAGATGTTGACGAGCTGCGTTACCGAGTCTGCCGTTACACGCTGGATAGGCTGGCCGACAGGGCTGGCGGGGTGCTGGCCATCGACGAGACCGGCTTCGCGAAGGGGAGGGCGGGTGTCTGTCGGTGGCATCCGACAGTTCCCGGGCAACCTCGGTGGTGGGTCCCCTGCCAGAGGCTGCCGGAGGGCATCTGACTGACGAGGTCTTCGGCCGTGATCGTGGATTCCACGCCTTGGCGGAGTGCCGTCATCTACTCTGCGAGTCAAAAGCATCCCCGGTCTCGCGTAGCCAGGGGCCGCCCCGTTGCGGCCTACCGGCTCACGAGGCGCGTACGCGAAATGCGGCCGTCCCCGGATCGCGGGGGCGGCCGCATTCGTGTCTCCAGCGAGGCCATGGCGGGCCGTCGAGGCCGTGGCGGGAATCGAACCCACGTAACTCGCTTTGCAGGCGAGCCCCTAAACCACTCGGGCACACGGCCGTGTCTTTCGCTGTTATTGACCGTAAGCGGACGGTGCTCGTAGCTCAAGACCCTCGCGCGGGCCGCAATGCGACTGCCATATTCCGTTCATGGTCCGGGGGCCTTCACCGTCGGGAAGGTCCGGGCCGGTCACGGGCGTACGACCAAGGGACCAGTGCCGTTCCGCCTCGCGACAGGGTTCAACCGGGTGTTTGTTCCTTACGCTGGGCCCATGGCCACCCTGGAACCAGGCGACGCGGACGTCGCTGCCGCCGACGCGTTCGACAAGTCGGATGCGTCAACCGGCGCACCCCTGCCCGCCGAGGACGCCGGCCGGGGCGGCGTGCTGGGTCCCGAGCATCGGGCTCTCAGCATCGGCATCGTCTCCGTCGTCCTGCTCATCGCCTTCGAGGCGATGGCCGTCGGTACCGCCATGCCGGTGGCCGCGCGGGAGTTGGACGGGATCGCGCTGTACGCGTTCGCCTTCTCGTCGTACTTCACCACCAGCCTGTTCGCCATGGTGCTCGCCGGTCAGTGGGCCGACCGCAGCGGGCCGCTCGCGCCGCTCGCCACCGGGATCAGCGCCTTCGGCGCCGGGCTGCTGCTCGCCGGTACCGCCGGCACGATGTGGCTGTTCATCCTCGGCCGCGCCGTCCAGGGGCTCGGCGGCGGGTTGGTCATCGTCGCGCTGTACGTCGTCGTCAGCCGCGCCTATTCGGAGAAGCTGCGGCCCGCCATCATGGCCGCGTTCGCCGCGAGCTGGGTGGTCCCCTCCGTGGTCGGACCGCTCGCCGCCGGTACCGTCACCGAACATCTGGGCTGGCGCTGGGTCTTCATCGGCATCCCCGTCCTCGTGGTCCCGCCGCTGGCGCTCGCGCTGCCCGCGATCCGGCGGATGGCGTCCGGCCCGGCCGATCCCTCGGCGGCTCCCGCCGCCTTCGACCGGCGCAGGATCCGGCTCGCCCTCGGGATCTCGGTGGGTGCGGGGCTGCTCCAGTACGCCGGCCAGGACCTGCGCCCGCTCTCGCTCCTCCCGGCCGTGGCGGGCGCCGTCCTGCTCGTACCGGCCGTCCTCGGGCTGCTGCCCGGCGGCACCTGGCGGGCGGCCCGCGGGCTGCCGTCCGTGGTGCTGCTGCGCGGGGTCGCCGCCGGGTCCTTCGTCGCGGCCGAGAGTTTCGTCCCGCTGATGCTGGTCACCGAGCGCGGGCTGTCGCCCACCATGGCCGGACTCTCGCTCGCGGTCGGCGGCGCGACCTGGGCGCTCGGCTCGTACGTACAGTCCCGTCCGTGCGCCGAGCCGTACCGCGAGCGGCTGATGGCGGGCGGGATGGTGCTGGTCGCCCTGGCCATCGCGACCGTACCGAGTGTGCTGATCGCGTCCGTACCGGTATGGATCGTCGGCATCGCGTGGGGCGTCGGCTGCCTCGGCATGGGCGCGGTGATCGCCTCGACGAGCGTGCTGCTGCTCAAGCTCTCGGCTCCGCGGGAGGCGGGCGCGAACTCGGCCGCGCTCCAGATCTCCGACGGGCTCTCGAACGTACTGCTCCTGGCGGCGGGCGGCGCCGCGTTCGCGGCCCTGGGCGGTGGCGCGATGAGCGGCCACGCGGCCGCGGCCGCGACGGGGGCGGCGGGCGCCGCCACGGGCTCGCATCCGGCCGCCTTCGCGGCGGTGTTCCTGCCGATGGCGGTGGTGGCGCTGGTGGGGGTGTGGGTGGCGACGCGGGTACGGGTACCGGGGCGAGGAGAAGGGCTGTAGCACCGCCTGGTATCGCGCGGAACCAATGGTGCATGGCCGGTCCGCATCTGAGGTTCGCCGAGGAAGGGTTGGACGCACTGCGCGAGCCGCGCCGAAGCGGAAGGCCGCAGCATGCAGTCGTTCGCCCACGAGGCGGTCATCACCGCCGTCAACGAGCGCGCGCCTGTTCAACGAGGCCGCGGACCATGTGCTGAAGGCGAGCGAGGAGCTCAACCGGAGGCTCGCCTGATGCAGTTGCCCGACACTTCCCGAGCTGCTCGCCCTCGCCAAGCGTCTCGGTATCGACGAGGTGCGCGGCGTCTCGGTATCGACGAGGTGCGCGCCGCTTTTCACGCGGTGACACAGCAGTCATGCGGCGGTCACGCCGCGGTGGCGTATCCGCGAGTGTGGCCCCCGTCGCACCTTCCCGCCCAGGGGCCCCTTCGTAGGAAGAGGCCCTCCCGTCACCGGTAGGGTGGCCCGGTTGTCGTACGCATCCCCGCCCGTGCCCCGCCCATAGCCTCGTCCGTAGCCCCGTCAGCCCGAGCGTCCGAACCGGAGACCGTGACTACTACAGCCTCCTCCTCCCACCATCTCTCGCCCGCCTTCCCCGGCCGCGCCCCCTGGGGCACCGCCAACAAGCTGCGCGCCTGGCAGGAGAGTGCCCTCGGCCGCTATCTCGAGGAGCAGCCCCGTGACTTCCTCGCCGTTGCGACCCCCGGCGCCGGAAAGACGACCTTCGCGCTGACGCTCGCCTCCTGGCTGCTGCACCACCATGTCGTCCAGCAGGTGACGGTCGTCGCGCCGACCGAGCACCTCAAGAAGCAGTGGGCGGAGGCCGCCGCGCGGATCGGCATCAAGCTCGACCCGGACTACAGCGCGGGGCCGGTGAGCAAGGAGTACCACGGTGTCGCCGTCACCTACGCCGGTGTCGGCGTGCGGCCCATGCTGCACCGCAACCGCTGCGAGCAGCGCAAGACGCTGGTCATCCTGGACGAGATCCACCACGCGGGCGACTCCAAGTCCTGGGGCGAGGCATGCCTGGAGGCGTTCGAACCCGCCACCCGGCGGCTCGCGCTGACGGGTACGCCTTTCCGGTCCGACACCAACCCGATCCCCTTCGTGGCGTACGAGGAAGGCAACGACGGCATCCGCCGCTCGGCCGCCGACTACACCTACGGATACGGGAACGCCCTCGGCGACGGCGTCGTCCGGCCCGTCATCTTCCTCAGCTACAGCGGCAACATGCGCTGGCGCACCAAGGCGGGGGACGAGATCGCCGCCCGGCTCGGCGAGCCCATGACCAAGGACGCCGTCTCGCAGGCCTGGCGCACCGCGCTCGACCCGCGCGGCGACTGGATGCCGAACGTGCTGCGCGCCGCCGACCAGCGGCTCACCGAGGTACGCAAGGGCATCCCGGACGCCGGCGGTCTGGTGATCGCGAGCGACCAGGACTCGGCGCGCGCGTACGCCAAGATCATCCGCGAGATCACCGGTACGAAGGCGACCGTCGTCCTGTCCGACGACGGTGGCGCGTCGAAGCGGATCGACGACTTCACCGACAGCCAGGACCGCTGGATGGTCGCGGTCCGCATGGTGTCGGAAGGCGTCGACGTGCCGCGCCTCGCCGTCGGCGTGTACGCGACGACCATCTCGACCCCGCTGTTCTTCGCGCAGGCCGTGGGCCGTTTCGTACGTTCCCGGCGCCGTGGCGAGACCGCCTCCGTCTTCCTGCCCACCATCCCCGGCCTGCTCGGCTTCGCCAACGAGATGGAGGTCGAGCGCGACCACGTACTCGACAAGCCGAAGAAGGACGGCGACGAGGACCCGTACGCCGAGTCCGAGAAGGAGATGGCCGAGGCCGAGAAGGAACAGGACGAGGACACCGGGGAGCAGGAATCGCTGCCCTTCGAGGCCCTGGAGTCCGACGCCGTCTTCGACCGGGTGCTGTACGACGGCGCCGAGTTCGGCATGCAGGCGCACCCGGGCAGCGAGGAGGAGCGGGACTACCTCGGCATCCCCGGCCTGCTGGAGCCCGACCAGGTGCAGTTGCTGCTCCAGAAGCGGCAGGCCCGGCAGATCGCGCACAGCCGCAAGAAGCCGGACGAGGAGGCGGACCTGCTGGAGTTGCCGGCCGAGCGGCGTCCGGTGGTCTCCCACAAGGAACTGCTGGAGTTGCGCAAGCAGCTCAACACGATGGTCGGCGCGTACGTCCACCAGAGCGGCAAGCCGCACGGGGTGATCCACACGGAGCTGCGCCGGGTGTGCGGCGGGCCGCCGAGCGCCGAGGCCACGGCCGGGCAGATACGGGAACGGATCGCGAAGGTGCAGGAGTGGGCGACCCGGATGCGGTGAAGCCGGCGTCGTAAGCCGGTGGGTGACGCTCGGCCGCTGTCCTCCCGTTGCCCGTTCCTCCCGTTGGCCCGAGCCCCGAGCCCCGAGCCACGCGCCCCTCGTCTCCGCGTCCCCTCCTACCCGGACGCAGGGAAACCGCTTGCGATGAAGCCGTAGAGATATGAGCAAGGCGCCGTGGCGATTCTCGCACGTGGTGGCCCTCGTGGGTCGTCGGCAGCGGCTGTCACCGCCCCCGGCAGCCGCTCCGCATGCCGTATTGATCCCTAATTGATCATCCGAAGTCGGCGTTCTGTCGTACTTTGATTACGAATTTACGGCGAAGGGAGATCAACTCTCCCTGTCTGACCGGATTCTGGACGAGGACTTCCGCTGAGCGGTGTCCCTGGTTACTGTCCCCGCACGAAACGCAAACACTCCGCGGCAGCGCCGCCGTGGAACCGGCCGGTGTGCCATGGCCCGCCGACGGCCTCTCCGTGTGCAACCGATGGGACCCGTGCCGCGGGTTTCGTGAGAGTGCCGTCGCCACTCACTCCGAAGGAGAGGGCGTCGTGACCGCGGAGACCTCCCAGACGCTCGACAGGGGACTACGTGTCCTCAAACTGCTCGCCGACACCGATCACGGTCTGACCGTCACGGAACTGTCCAACAAACTCGGTGTCAACAGAACCGTCGTCTACCGACTGCTCGCCACCCTCGAACAGCACGCCCTGGTCCGCCGCGACCTGGGCGGCCGCGCCAGGGTCGGCCTCGGTGTGCTGCGCCTGGGCCGTCAGGTGCATCCGCTGGTACGGGAAGCGGCCCTGCCCGCCCTGCGTTCGCTCGCCGAGGACATAGGAGCCACCGCGCACCTGACACTCGTCGACGGAGCGGAGGCCCTGGCCGTCGCCGTCGTCGAGCCGACCTGGACCGATTACCACGTCGCCTACCGGGCCGGATTCCGCCATCCACTCGACCGGGGCGCCGCGGGCCGGGCCATCCTCGCCGCCCGCCAGACCGTTCTCACCGAGCCGCGCTGCACCCTCACCCACGGTGAGCTGGAGGCCGGCGCCAGCGGTGCGGCCGCCGCGCTGGTCGGGGTGACCGGCATAGAGGGCAGTGTGGGTGTGGTGATGCTCGCGGACTGCGTACCGGAACGGGTGGGGCCGCGCGTCGTGGACGCGGCCCGGGAAGTGGCGGACGCGCTGCGCTGAGCAGACGCCTGACACCTCACTGCCGCACCTCCGCCACACGTTCGCGGTACTTTCACAGGTCGGTGCCCGCCGTCGGTGCGGGGGGCGGAGCCCCGGACCGGGCATTCCGTCCGGAAGATAGATTGACACCCGTGTTCTCTCGCCTCTCGCGCCCCAGCGTCCTCGCCCTCTGTGCCGTCCCGATCGTCGTGCTGTTCGTCGTCGTCGGTGCCGCGCCGCTGCCGTACGCCGTGGCGCAGCCCGGGTCGACCGTGAACGTGCTCGGTGACCACCAGGACCGGCCGGTCATCACCGTGAAGAAGGCCCCCACCCGGGCGGCCGAGGGCCAGCTCCGGATGACGACGATCGTGGCGACCGGCCCGGCCACCGATGTCGACTTCGGCGATGTGGCCGAGAGCTGGTTCCGTACGGACCGGGCGGTGCTGCCGCGCGAGGCGGTCTATCCGTCGGGCGACTCCGACAAGGAGATCGAGAAGCGCAACGTCCACGACATGGTCGAGTCGCAGAATTCCGCGACCCAGGCGGCCCTCGGCTACCTGGACAGGGATCCGAAGTCGGTCGACGTGACCCTCCGGCTCGCCGATATCGGAGGGCCCAGCGCCGGGCTGCTCTTCGCCCTCGGCATTGTCGACAAGCTCGACGGCGACGGCTCGGGCGGCGATCTGACCGGCGGCCGCACGATCGCGGGTACGGGCACGATCACCGGCGACGGCAAGGTCGGTCCGGTCGGCGGGGTCTCCCTCAAGACGCAGGCGGCGGGACGCGACGGGGCGACCGTCTTCCTCGTACCGCAGGCGGAGTGCGCGGACGCGAAGTCCGAGCTTCCCGACGGGATGCGGCTCGTTCCCGTCACCACGCTCAAGGGTGCGGTGTCCTCGCTCCGGGCGCTGGAAAAGGGTGGCAAGGTCCCCAGCTGCTGACGGCGGCTGTACGGAACGGCGGCCGGCGTCCCCCCCCGATCCGTCCCGTACGTTCATCCCTCTCTGATGAACCCCTCCTTGATCAGCCAGTCCTTCGCCACGAGGTGCGGATCCTCACCCGCCACATCCACCTTCCCGTTCAACTCCCGTGCCACCGACGTGTTCAGCCGCTTCGACAGCGGGTCCAGCAGCTTCGCGATGACCGGATACTTCTTGTACGTCGGCGTGTGCAGCGCGGGGGCCGCGTCGTAGATGGGGAAGAAGTGCCGGTCGTCCGCGAGGGTCTCCAGGTGCAGCGCCTTGATCCGGCCGTCGGTCGTGAACACCTCGCCAAGCAGGCACGAACCGCCCTTCGACACCTGCGTGTAGATGATCCCGGCGTCCATCTTCTTGATGTTGGCGGCGGGCAGGTGCATGCCGTACGCCTTCTGCATGCCGGGCAGGCCGTCGTCGCGCGAGGCGAACTCGTTCTCCACGCAGATCGTCACCGCCGACGGATTCCGCTTCGCCAGGGCGGCCACGTCCGAGAGTGTCCTGAGCCGGTATTTCCTGTTGTTGGCGCGGTTGATCCCAAGGGCGTAGGTGTTGTTGAGGGTGGACTTGGGCAGCCAGGTCACCCCGTTGCGACGGTCGGCGTCCCGTACCGCCGCCCACTGCTTCTCTCCGTTGATGATCGGCTTCTGGTGACCCAGATAGGTGATCCAGGCCGTCCCGGTGTACTCGTACATCGCGTCCGCGTCGCCGTTGATGATCGCCTCGCGCGCGCTGATCGAGCCGGGCAGGTTCGTACGGTCCAGCACCTCGGCGCCCGCCGCCTTGAAGATCAGGCCGATCATCTCGCCGAGGATGATGTTCTCGCTGAAGTTCTTCGAAGTGACCGTCAGCGACGCGCCCTTCAGCGGCTGTCCCACGCCCAGCCGGCCGGGCACCACATCGTCCACCATCGGGGAGCCGCTCTTCAGTCCGCATCCGGCGAGGCCCGCGCAGGCCAGCAGCAGGGCCGCCGCCCCGCCCAGAACTGTCCGTCGATACGGTCCCGTGCCTCCGTACGGTCCCGTGCCTCGGTACGGTCCCGTGCCGCGCGCCCCGGACCGCATCAGCCCTCCAACCCGCGCGGAGTCAGGAACAGTTCGACCAGCGAGGCCAGCCAGTCCACCACCAGGGCCAGGCATACGGTCAGTACCGAGCCGATGATCAGGACCGGCATCCGCTGTGTCTGGATGCCCGAGGTGATCAGGTCACCGAGTCCGCCGCCCCCGCCGAAGGTCGCGAGCGTCGCCGTACCGACATTCAGCACCAGGGCCGTCCGTACCCCGGCCAGGATCAGCGGTACGGCCAGCGGCAGTTCGACCTTCGACAGCGTTCCCGCCGCCGACATGCCGATGCCCCGGGAGGCCTCCACCAGCTCCGGGTCGATGGCCCGCAGCCCGGCCACCGTATTGGAGAGCACCGGCAGTACGGCGTAGATCACCATGCCCGTGATCGCCGTCGAGGGGCCGATGCCCAGCCAGATCACGAGCAGCGCCAGCAGTCCGATCGCGGGCGTCGCCTGCCCGATGTTGGCCAGCATGGTGAACGGCGGCGCGGCCCTGCTCAGCCGCCGCCGGGTCAGCGCGACGCCCAGGGGGAGCGCGATGATCAGTACCCAGAAGGTGGAGATCGCGGTGAGCTGGATGTGCTGCCACAGGCGCAGCTGCACGTTGCCGCCCGACAGGGAGTTCCGGGCGATCACGTCCAGCTGGATGTTGGTGATCCACAGGTACGTCGCCAGCAGGATGAGGGCGACGACGGTCGGCAGGGTGACCAGCTTCTGCCAGGTGATCCGGCGCTTCGGCGCGGCGGGCGGCGGCGCGGGCTCCTCCTCCTCGTCCCGGAAGGCCAGGCCCTTGACGTCGTGCTCGCCCGGCGGCCGCTCGCCCGGTGAACCCTCGTGGCGCGCCGGGGAGTTCATAGGTCCGCACCGCCGCCCTCCAGAGGCCGGCGCTCCGGGTGCTCGACTCGCTCGGCTCGCTCGATGCGCTCGACGCGGTCCACGTGCTCGGCGTGCTCGGCGTGCTCGGCCGAACGGTGGTCCGCCTGTTCGTGCTGGTGCTCGAAGGCGGTGAGCCGGTCGGCCTCCAGCATCTCGTGCACGGAGTTCATCAGGGTCTCCATGTCGACCACCCCGATGTACTCACCACGCCGCCCGGTCACCGCGACCCGCCCACCGCTGTCGGTGAGGACCGCCTCCAGCGCGTCGCGCAGCGTCGCGTCCCTGGTCACCGTGTCGTGCACCAGCTGGCCCGCCCGCGCCAGCGAGCCCTTCGCGCGCATCAGATCGCCACGCCGCAGCCACTTGTACGGGCGGTTCCTGCGGTCCAGCAGCAGCAGTTCGTTGTGCGGTCCCGCGCGCAGCTTGTTGAAGATCGACTGGAGGGGGTCGTCCACGGTCACGGTCGGGAACTCGGCCATCTCGACCTCCCGTACACGCGTCAGATTGAGCCGCTTCAGGGCCGCGCCCGCGCCCACGAAACCCGAGACGAAGTCGTCGGCCGGATTGGTGAGGATCGCCTCCGGGGTGTCGAACTGCGCGATGTGCGACTGCTCCCGCAGGACCGCGATCCGGTCGCCGAGCTTGATCGCCTCGTCGAAGTCATGGGTGACGAACACGATCGTCTTGTGCAACTCGTACTGGAGCCGGATCAGTTCGTCCTGGAGATGGTCGCGGGTGATCGGGTCGACCGCGCCGAACGGCTCGTCCATCAGCAGCACCGGCGGATCGGCGGCGAGCGCCCGTGCCACCCCGACCCGCTGCTGCTGGCCGCCCGAGAGCTGGCGCGGATAGCGGCCGTGGAACTCGCGCGGGTCGAGCCCGACCAGATCGAGCATCTCCTCGACCCGGTCCTTCACCCTCGACCTGGACCAGCCGACCATCTTCGGGACGAGCGCGATGTTCTCGGCGACGGTCATGTGCGGGAAGAGGCCGGAGGACTGGATCGCGTATCCGACCTTGCGGCGCAGCTTCACGGGATCGATGCCGGTGACATCCTCGTCGCCGATCCTGATCCGCCCGGAGGTCGGTTCGATCAGCCGGTTGATCATCTTGAGGGTCGTCGACTTGCCGCAGCCGGACGGCCCCACCAGGATCACCGTCTCGCCGGGCTTGATCTCCAGGAAGATGTTGTCCACGGCGGGTTGCGGATTGCCGGGATACCGCTTGGTGAGGCCCTCCAGCTCGATACCGGCCCCGGAGGCGGTCCCGGAGGCGGAGCCGGCCCTGCCGCCGGAAGCCGCGAAGGAGCGCGTGCCGGACAAGTCCGTGCCGGAGGAGTCCGCTCCGGACGCGTCGGCCGCGGACGGGACCGGTTCAGGCACGGATCCCCCTCGGAATGGTCAGCCTGCCGAGCAGGACGTACGCCGCGTCGAAGAGCAGGGCGAGGATGACGATGCCGATCGTGCCCGCGAGCACCTGATTGAGCGCGTTGGCACTGCCCAGAGAGGCGATCCCGCGGAAGATCTCGTTGCCGAGGCCCGGCCCGGAGGCGTACGCGGCGATCGCGGCGATCCCCATCAGCATCTGGGTGGAGACCCTGATCCCGGTGAGGATCGGCGGCCAGGCGAGCGGCAGTTCCACCCGCAGCATCCGGGCCGCCCGCGACATCCCGATGCCTGTCGCGGCGTCCACGAGCGCCGGGTCCACCCCGCGCAGTCCGACGACGGAGTTACGGACGATGGGGAGCAGCCCGTACAGCGTCAGCGTGATCACCGTGGGCGCCACACCCAGCCCGACCAGCGGGATCAGCAGGCCGATCGCGGCCAGCGAGGGGATCGTGAGCAGGGAGGCCGTGGAGAGGATCGCCAGATTCCCCGCCCACGGGCTGCGATAGGTGAGGACGCCGATGAGGATGCCCAGCGCGGTGGCGATCACCATGCACTGGAAGACCGCGCTGACGTGCTGGAGCGCGTCGGTGAGCAACTGCTGGTGCTGGTCGGACAGATAGGTCAAGAAGCTCACGCGTGCTCCCCTCGTACGTACCCGTGTCCGTGTCCGTGCAGATGTCCGTGTCCCGTCGGTCCCGTCAGTCCCGGCCGGAGTCCGCGGCGGCCTGTTCCACCAGCGGGATGATCCGCAGCGGTACGGGGTTCTCCATGACGATCGCCGTGGAGGCCCGGACAATGCCATCAAATCCGACAACCAGGTCGATCACCCGCTGGAGATCGGCGTTGGAGCGGGCGACGAGACGGCAGAGCATGTCGCCCTGACCGGTGGTGGTGTGCAGTTCGAGCATCTCGGGGACGGTGGTCAAATGGGCCCGTACGTCCGCGCCTTGCCCCTGCTTGATCTCCAGCGTGGCGAAGGCGGTGACCGGATAGCCCAGGGCGGCCGGATCGACGGCCGGCCCGAATCCCCGGATGACTCCATTCGACTGAAGCCGGTCGAGCCGTGCCTGGACGGTGCCGCGCGCCACCCCGAGCCGGCGCGACGCCTCCAGCACTCCGATCCGGGGTTCCCGTGCCAGCAGCACGATGAGCCTGCCGTCGAGTCCGTCGATACCGTCCGTGCTCATGTCTCGTCCCCTCATCCGGTTCTCCGTCGCGTCGTTCAGTCGGGCCGTCCCGTCGTCCAGCCGGGCCGTTCCATGGTCATGCTGTGCAGATCGCCCCGCCATTCTCGCGTTGTGCTGTACAGAATGACCAGTGAAAACGCGAACTGTTGCGCACCTTGTGGAACGGGGAGAGGGTGAGCCCATGGCTGACACCTCGATGCACTCCGAGCGCTCCGAGCACACCGACATCTCGACGAACATCGACACCGCGCGCGTCGACACCGCCCCCCACACCGCGCGCGATGCCGACCCCTTCCCGGTGAAGGGCATGGACGCCGTCGTCTTCGCGGTCGGCAATGCCAAGCAGGCCGCGCACTACTACTCCACGGCCTTCGGAATGAGGCTCGTCGCCTACTCCGGGCCGGAGAACGGCAGCCGTGAGACGGCGAGTTACGTCCTCACCAACGGCTCGGCCCGCTTCGTGTTCACGTCCGTCGTCAAGCCGTCCTCCGAGTGGGGCGGATTCCTCGCCGAGCATGTCGCCGCGCACGGGGACGGCGTGGTCGACCTCGCGATCGAGGTCCCGGACGCGCGCGCCGCGTACGCCTACGCCACCGAGCACGGCGCCCGCGGTATCCAGGAGCCGTACGAGATCAAGGACGCGTACGGGACCGTCGTCCTGGCCGCCATCGCCACGTACGGCGAGACCCGCCACACCCTGGTCGACCGCTCCGGTTACGACGGCCCGTACCTGCCGGGCTACGAGGCGGCCGACCCGATGGTGGAGCCCGCCGCCAAGCGCACCTTCCAGGCCATCGACCACTGCGTGGGCAATGTCGAACTCGGCCGGATGAACGAATGGGTCGGCTTCTACAACAAGGTCATGGGCTTCACCAACATGAAGGAGTTCGTGGGCGACGACATCGCCACCGAGTACTCCGCGCTCATGTCGAAGGTCGTCGCCGACGGCACGCTCAAGGTGAAGTTCCCGATCAACGAGCCCGCGGCCGGCAAGAAGAAGTCGCAGATCGACGAGTATCTGGAGTTCTACGGCGGGGCCGGTGTCCAGCACATCGCGCTCGCCACGAACGACATCGTCGCCTCGGTACGGGCGATGCGGGCCGCGGGCGTGCGGTTCCTGGACACCCCCGACTCGTACTACGACACCCTCGGCGCGTGGGCGGGGGAGACGCGGGTGCCGGTCGACACCCTGCGCGAGCTGAAGATCCTGGTGGACCGGGACGAGGACGGGTATCTGCTGCAGATCTTCACGAAGCCGGTCCAGGACCGGCCCACGGTCTTCTTCGAGATGATCGAACGGCACGGCTCGATGGGCTTCGGCAAGGGGAACTTCAAGGCGCTGTTCGAGGCGATCGAGCGGGAGCAGGAGAAGCGCGGGAACCTCTGACGCACGCTGTCCGGAGGGGCGTGGTGCGGCCCGCATCACGCCCCGGCTCACCGTCTTCCGTTCCCCCTACAGCGTCTCTCCTACAGCGCCGGCGCGGAAGCCGGCGTACGCCTCTGCGCGGTTCCGGTGGCGGGAGGCTCCGCACCCCCCGGCTCCGCACCCTCCGGCTCCGTACCCCCCGGCTCCGTACCCCCCGGCTCCGCACCCCCCGGCTCCGTGTCCTCGTACATGTCCCTCGGGCCGCCCTCCTCCGGTTCGCCCAGCTCCTCCAGCGCCGCCCGCGCCTTCGGTGCCAGCAGCGGTGAGAAGTGCGGATTGGTCCGCAGCGCCTCCTCGATGTGGCGGCGGGCCGGGCCGTTCATCGCCAGCGACCGCTCGATCTCCCCGCGGTGGTACGAGAACAGCGCGCTCCGCAGCCCCTGGTCCGTCGCCTTCTTCGCGTACGTCAGCGCCTCCTTGCCGTGGCCCGCCCGGAACAGTGCCCACCCCAGCGCGTCCGCCACCTCCATGCTCCGGCGCCCGTGCTTCCACTCCGCCCTCAGCCGCACGACCGCCGCCCGCGGGTTCCCGTGGTCGGCCTCGAAGCGGGCCAGGACCAGCGCCTCGTTCACGCCGTCCCGCCGCGCTTTCGTGGTCTGCGCGGCCAGGACCGCGTACTGCGTACGGGCGTCTCCGTCCAGGCCGGCCGAGTCGTACAGTTCGCCCAGCTCCAGGGCGTATTCGGGCCGGGGCAGCTTCTCCAGCGCCGTCTGGTAGTCGTGGTACGCCTCGTCCGTCCGGCTCAGGGCGGCGAGCGCCCGCGCCCGGCCGGCCAGTGTCCCGGGCCGGCCGTGCTCCGCGATCAGCGCCGCGTCGTAGTGCTTCAGGGCCTCGGCCGGTTCGCCGCGTTCCCAGGCCAGTTCGCCCAGGGTGTGCAGCGCCTCCGCCTTCTCCGCGGGCGTTTTGGCGAGGGCCACCGCCTCGTCCGCCTTCGCCGCCGCGTCCTCCCGCCGGCCGAGGTCGCGGAGGACCGCGGTGGAGCGGGTCAGCACCGGGACGCCGGAGTGCAGTTTCGTCAGCCGGTCCAGGGCCCGGCCCGCCGCCCGGTAGTCGCCGAGCCCGTTGTACGCGTCGATCAGCACCGGATACGTGGCCCACCGCGCGGGATCCTGCTTCCGCAGCGCCTCGCCCCATTTCCGGGCGGTGGCGAAGTCGTGCCGGGCGTTGGCGAGCGAGGCGAGGCCGGTCAGCGCCTCCGCGTTCCCGTGTGCGGCGGCAGGCCCGCCGGGCTTGGCGTCCACGCCGGACTTCGCGTGCGCTCCCGCCTCTCCCCGCCCTCCGGCCCCGGCGGACCGTACGGCCAGCGCCCGTCGCAACGCCCGGTCGGCCTTCGGGTAGTCCGCCGAATCCGCCAGCCTGACCCCGCGTTGTACGTACGCCTGCCCGAGCAGTGCCCACGCGCCCCCGTCCTCGGGGTGCTCGCGCACCCAGGCCTCCCGGTTGTTGATGAGCGCGGTCAGGTCCGTGAGCGCGGCCCGTACCCCGGTGCCCGTCGCGGCCATCGCGCGGGCCTCGGGGCCCGGCGCGGGCGCCGGGATCTCGTCGGGGACGAACAGCAGCACGCCCCCGACCAGTACCGCACCGACCCCGGCGGCCAGCGCCGCCCTCTTGACCTGCCCGACCTGTCCGACCTGCTCCGTCTTCATGGGGTTCATGGAGGTTACTGTGCGTCAATATGATGAGTACACCGCGTCGTACCACCCGGGATCGCAGACGGGTTCACACCGATGGCCCCGGATGCGACTCTGGGATCATGGATGATCTCCTCGCACAGCTGCGGGCCGGGCTCCCCACCGAAGCCCTGATCACCGATCCGGACATCACAGCCTCCTACGCCCATGACATGGCCGGCTTCTGCGAGGCGGGCATGCCCGCCGTGGTCGTCCTGCCCCGCTCGGTCGAACAGGTCCAGCACGTCATGCGCACCGCGACCGCGCTGCGTGTTCCCGTCGTCCCGCAGGGCGCCCGTACGGGACTGTCGGGCGCCGCGAACGCCTCGGACGGGTGCATCGTGCTCTCCCTGACGAAAATGGACCGGATCCTGGAGATCAGCGCCGTCGACCGGATCGCCGTCGTCGAACCGGGCGTCATCAACGCCACCCTCTCCCGGGCCGTCGGCGAACAGGGCCTCTGCTACCCGCCGGACCCCTCCAGCTGGGAGACGTGCACGATCGGCGGGAACATCGGCACGGCCTCCGGCGGGCTGTGCTGCGTCAAGTACGGCGTCACCGCGGAGTACGTCCTCGGCCTCGACGTCGTCCTCGCCGACGGCCGCCTCCTCACCACCGGCCGCCGTACCGCCAAGGGCGTCGCCGGATACGACCTGACCCGGCTGTTCGTCGGCTCGGAGGGCAGCCTCGGCATCGTCGTCAAGGCGGTCCTCGCACTCAAGCCGCGGCCGCCCCAACAGCTCGTCCTGGCCGCCGAGTTCGGCTCCGCGGCCGCCGCGTGCGACGCCGTCTGCCGCATCATGGAGCGCGGCCACACCCCGTCCCTCCTCGAAATCATGGACCGTACGACCGTCCGCGCCGTCAACGCGATGGCCAACATGGGCCTCCCCGAAACCACCGAGGCGTTGCTGCTGGCGGCCTTCGACACCCCGGACCCCGCCGCCGACCTGGCCGCCGTCGGCGCACTGTGCACCGCCTCCGGCGCCACCGAAGTGGTCCCCGCCGACGACGCCGCCGAGTCGGAACTGCTGCTCAAGGCACGCCGGTTGGCGCTCCCCGCGCTGGAGACCGTCCGGTCGGCCACGATGATCGACGACGTGTGCGTACCGCGCTCACAGCTCGGCGCGATGATCGACGGCACGGCGGCCATCGCCGCGAAGTACGACCTGACCATCGGTGTCTGCGCCCATGCGGGCGACGGCAACACCCATCCCGTCGTCTGCTTCGACCAGGCCGACCCGGACGAGTCCCGGCGGGCCAGGCAGTCCTTCGACGCGATCATGGCGCTCGGCCTCGAACTGGGCGGCACCATCACCGGCGAACATGGTGTGGGCGTCCTGAAGAAGGACTGGCTGTCGCGTGAACTGGGGCCGGTGGGGCTGGAGTTGCAGCGCGATATCAAGCGGACATTCGACCCGCTGGGGCTGCTCAACCCCGGAAAGCTCTTCTGAGGGCTCTTCCGGCGAGAGGTCTTCCGGGGGCGGGGCCCGGCGTCTCGTGCCAAGGGCCCGGCGTCTCGCACCACCGGCCCGGCGTCTGGTGCCACGGGCCCTACGCCTCGCCGTCCATGGACTCGTCCGACGGCCAGGGGTCCCGTAGCCACAGGTCGTCGGCCGGGGTCGGGGCCAGCAGCCGGGCCAGCCCGTCGTCGAGGCCGAGCCGCTCCGCCTCCGTACCCGGCGGCACGATTCTCAGCGTCCGCTCGACCCACGCGTACACCGCCTCGGAGCCCACCTCCAGCAGCGCGTCGCCGTCGGGGGAGGAGAGCGCGAAACACAGCACGCTGCGCCGGTCGACCTTGGTCGGCCAGATCCGTACGTCCCCGTGCCCGCACGGCCTGAACACCCCTTCCACCAGCAGCTCACGGGCGAAGGTCCAGTGCACCGGAGTGTCGGACCCGATGTGGAAGACGATGTGCACCGCGTACGGATCGTCCGTGCGATAGGTCAGGCGGGCGGGGACGGGGATGCTGCGCTCGGGCGACAGCACCAGATTCAGTTCCAGCTCGCGTTCCACCACGGTGTGCATGAACGGCACTTCCTCTCCTGCTTCGGCGGGGCCCGGCGAAGGGGCCGTACCTGGAGAGAGGCCGTGCCCTCTGATTCATGACGCGACTTTCGGCGACGACTTTCAGGGAACTCCGGCGAGGGGAGAGGGGCGGGAGAGGGCCGCGAGAGATACGAGAGAGATAAGAGGGCGCGGAGGGCGCCGGCAGCGCGCGGGAGATGTGGAAAGTTGGTGCTCATTGCTGCGCGGATCGGTCACACGCGGCGCGCACTCGTCACCCCGCGCGGCCGGTCATCACGTGCCACGGGCAAACCCGTCCGCGCCGAAACCGGATCGCCTGCCAGCCTGATGGGGGAAATCACGTCGCGCTGGTTGACTTTTGTCGGGATCGACCGCTTCCTTGTGCGTACCGGCGTCTCCTTTGTGCGTACTGGCGTCGGGCCGTCCGTACGCCCTGGCGAACGGAGTTCACCCCACGGCCTTACGCTTCGCTTCGACATCTTCGATCTGCTGCTCGAATGCGGTCCCTTCTGCTGGTCTCCCTCTTCGGTGCCCCGCGTTCTTCGTTACTGTCTTCCTTGGACAAGCGGAGGTACGCGCCCGGCGCTGCGGGACGTGCGACGCACAGCCCGTGGACATGTCCGGCACCGGAGCCCGGCCGCGCTTTTCTCGGCCGCTCGGCCGGAGGTCGATCGGCGCTGGCGGCCCGGACAGGTCAAACGTGGTGTGAATGAACGGAGTTGGGGTCAGTGGCTACTCCTCCTGGTGACGGCGGGAACGTACCCCGGGAAGGGTTCTACCCAGACCCGTCCATCCCCGGATATGTCCGGTACTGGAACGGTGCCTCCTGGGTGCCCGGCACGAGCCGGCCCGCGCCCCAGGGCGGCGAGGCGATGCCGGGCACCTCGGCGACCGCGCCGCCCGCCGTCGACGAGACCGGGCCGGTCTTCCTCGACGACGAGCGGTCCGACGGGTCGGGGCAGGAGCCCGCTTCGGCATGGCAGGCCGACGCCTCGCGGCAGACCGGCTTCGGCGGCGAGCGCGACGCCCGGGTCTCCTGGGGAGCGCCCGGCCAGGATCCCCGGGTCCCCGGCGACGATCCCCGTGGCCCCGGCCAGGACCCGCGCATCCCCGGCCAGGCGGCGGCGACCGCCCACGCGCCGGACGAGACGCGGCCTGCCTCCGACCCGACCGGCGGTGCCCTGCCGGGCGTACGCGCGCTGGGCCCCGGCGCGGACGACGGCCGGCCGCCCACCGACGGCACGGTCGCGATCCGTGCCACGCGCCCCGGCGGCAGGTCCGGCGGCAGGCGGGGCGCCGGACCGGGATCCCGCCCGGATTCCGGCGCCGGGTCCGGCGCCGACCGCACGGACGCGGGCCGGGAAGCCGCGGCAGGTACGCCCGGACTGCCGGCCCCGCGCGAGGGCGGACAGCCGCCCGCCGACAGCACCATGACCATGCGTGCCCTGCGCGCCGCACGCCGCGCGAAGGACGAGGAGGCCGAGTCCGGCCGGACCGGTCAGGCCGAGGGCACGATGGCGATCCGCGCGCTGAACCCGGGCGGATCCGGTGCGGGCACGGCGTCCGGGCAGCCCAAGCCGCTGCTCCCCTCCCGCTCCCAGCCGCATCAGCAGCCGGGTCCGTCCCAGCTGCCTGCGTCCCCGCAGCCCCCGCAACTCCCGTCCCCGCAGGCCCAGCAGCCCGCGGCTCCGTCCCGGACGCAGCCGTCGTCCGGCCACGGCGGCGCGGCCGGTCCGGCCTCGCCCATCAGCTCCGGCGTCGGCGGCGGCTCCGCTTCCTGGCCCCAGCAGGCCCACCAGCTCACCCGGCCCGACGGGACCGATCAGCCCGTCGTGCCCTGGAAACCCCCGGTCAGCGACCCGTTCCTGCAAGCCGCGCAGGCTCAGGCGGCGGCCAGGCCCGCGGCCCTCGGCAAGCGGTTCGCGGCCCGGCTGATCGACACCCTCGTCCTCGGCGTCGTCGTCGGCGCCCTCGCCGTCCCGCTCTTCGCCAGGGCCCGCACCCACATCGACCAGAAGATCGAGGCGGCCCGGCAGACCGGCGAGACCGTCACCGTCTGGCTGCTCGACGCCACGACCGCCGCCTGCCTCGGCGGGGTCCTCGTCACCCTGCTGGTCGTCGGGCTGCTGTACGAGGCGCTGCCGACCGCCAAATGGGGGCGCACGCTGGGCAAGAAGCTGTGCGGTCTCGAAGTGCGGGACATCGAGACCCACGAGGCCCCGGCCTTCGGGGCCGCGCTGCGCCGCTGGCTGGTCTACAGCGTGCTCGGGGTACTCGTCGTGGGCGTCCTGAACGTGGTGTGGTGCCTGTTCGACCGGCCGTGGCGGCAGTGCTGGCACGACAAGGTGGCCCATACCTTCGTGGCGGGCTGACGAGGCGGGGCGAGACCGCCGGACAGGACCACCTGAAAGGACCACCTGTCGGGACCGCCTGTCAGGACCACCGGACAGGGCCGCCGAACGGGGTCGCCGCAGGCCGTTCCCCCGAACGGCGGGTAAGCCGTTGCGGGCCCCTGTCCGGCGCGGTGCACTGCCCCCATGAGCAACGATCAGCCGCCCGGCCCGCCACCCGATGACGACCCGTTTCTCAAGAGGCCGCAGGGGGCGCCGCCGTCGGGCGGCCCGTCCCACGAGCCACCGCGTGAACCCCCCGGCGAACCACCGCGTGAACCGCCCCACGAACCACCGCCCGGTCCGCCACCCGGCTCCCCGTACGGCTCTCCCTACGGCGGCGACCACCCGCCGCCCTCCGCGCCGCCCTATGACCCGAACGCCTACGGCGGCGGTCCGTACGGCGGGGATCCGCTCGCCGGTATGCCGCCGCTCGCACCGTTCGGCAAGCGGTTCGCGGCCCGTGTCATCGACGCCCTGATCATCTTCATCCCGCTGGCGATCATCTCGGTGTTCGCCGGCGGCGGCTGGGGCGACGGCTCGAACGGCGGCGGCTGGAACGACTTCTCCAGCGAGGTGAACACCGGCAGACAGTGGTTCTGGTCGCTCATCTCATGTGTCGCGTACGTCGGCTACGACACCCTGATGAACAGGAAGTACGGGCAGACCCTCGGCAAGCGCTGGCTGAGGCTGCGGGTCGCGATGCTGAACGACGGCACCGTGCCGGACACCGGCTCCTCGCTGCTGCGGGCGCTCGTGCTCTGGCTGCCCGCGCTGATCTGCTGCTTCTGTGTCTGGTGGCTCGTCATCATCGTGACGATCCTGGCCAGCAGGCCGTATCGGCAGGGCCTGCACGACAAGGCGGCCAGGACGGTCGTGGTGACGGCGGATGAGGAGGAGCGACAGGAAGGCCTGTAGACCCGACAGCAGACGGGGTCTTCCGACCTTCTGACAGCTCAGCGCCGAAGTGAGTGCTGGCGGGCCCCGGCCTCGCCGCCCGTACGCACGCGCTGGCCCGGCATCCGGACCTCCGGGGCCTCCCCGGGCGCGGCTGTCCGGCGGGAACCGGCCACGCCCACCGTCCGGGACCTGCCCGGCGTGGTCACGGTCAGGGCGACCAGAAGTCCGAGCCCCAGCGCGGCGATCGCGATCACCGCGACCCCGATTCCGGTGGTCGTGCCGGAGAGCAACAGCATGACGAGGGTGGAACAGACGACGGTGGCGGAGCCGTAGGCGAGCTGGGCGGCAGTCGGACGCGGCATGGCGGTATCCGTCCCTCGGGGCGTCGATCCGGGCATAGACATGGAGGCGGAGATATGGGGGATGTTGCGCCGATCTCGCACGTAGTTCGCAAGTCGGTCGCACTCTCAAGCGACTCTACGACGGTGGATGCCCGAGTGGAGCGACACGTAAGCATGGGCCGGCCCATGGTGCCGTCGCACGGGGGGCGCATGGAGTCATCACGCCTGCCAACAGGTGGATTCGGTGCGCCTGTTGTCCGATTCTCGCCACGTTCGGATAACGGAGTCGGACTGTCGCATAATGCAGTCGGCCAGTTCAAGTCAAGGGCTGGCTTTTCTCACTTAACTCCGGTCGAATGACGTCACTTATGTCGCGCATACGCGCGCGGATCCCTCACTCCCGTTCCGCGGACCGTGTGCGCCGGGGAGGAAACGCATCAAGTGATCAGAAACCAACGGGTGAGACGAACGTCCGCGGTGATCGTGGCCCTGGCCGCGACGGCGGCGACCGCTTCAGCCTTCACCACGGCGCAGGCTCAGGACAACCCCTCGTCCGCTCCCGCGGGTGTCGAGCGCCGTGATCCGGCGCCGCAGAAGGGTGATGTCGATCACGACCTCGAAGGCCCGTTCAGCAAGCAGCAGTCGCAGCAGCGCGAGGCGGCGCTCCAGCAGGTGATATCCGGTGATGCCCGGATGGAGAAGCGCGGCGGCTCCCAGGTCGTCAAGCTCGGCAACAAGAAGTACGTCGAGCTGGGCCGGGAGAAGACCGACAAGATCTTCACCATCCTCGTGGAGTTCGGCGACGAGGTCGACAACACCACGATGTACGACCCGGACGGTCCCGAGGGCCCGCTGGAGCCGGTCAAGAAGTACGGCGGCGAGCGCGGCCCGCTGCACAACGAGATAGCCGAGCCCGACCGTACGGTGGACAACTCCACCGCCTGGCAGGCCGATTACAACCAGGCCCACTTCCAGGACCTCTACTTCGGTGAGGGCAAGGACAAGACGGGCAAGCAGAAGGAATCGCTGAAGACCTACTACGAGAAGACGTCCTCCGGGCGCTACTCGGTCGACGGCGAGGTCTCCGACTGGGTCAAGGTCAAGTACAACGAGGCCCGTTACGGCTCGAACTACTGCGGCGACACCAACTGCGCCAACGTCTGGGACGCGGTCCGCGACGGCGTCACCGCCTGGACCGCCGGCCAGAAGGCCCAGGGCAGGACGGACGCCCAGATCAAGGCGGACCTCGCCCAGTACGACGAGTGGGACCGCTACGACTTCGACAACGACGGCGACTTCAACGAGCCCGACGGCTACATCGACCACTTCCAGCTCGTCCACGCGGGCGAGGACGAGTCGGCCGGCGGCGGCGCCGAGGGCGAGAACGCCCTGTGGGCGCACCGCTGGTACGCGTACGGCACGAACGCGGGCAGCACGGGCCCGGCCGACAACAAGGCCGGCGGCACCCAGATCGGCGACACCGGCATCTGGGTCGGCGACTACACCATGCAGCCGGAGAACGGCGGACTCGGCGTCTTCGCCCATGAGTACGGCCACGACCTGGGCCTGCCCGACCACTACGACACCGCGGGCGGCGAGAACTCCACCGGTTTCTGGACGTTGATGTCGTCCGGTTCCTGGCTGGGCACCGGCAAGAACGAGATCGGCGACCTGCCCGGCGACATGACCGCCTGGGACAAGCTCCAGCTCGGCTGGCTCAACTACGCCAAGGGCAAGGCCGCGACCAGCTCCACGCACAAGCTGGGCGTCTCGGCGTACAACACCAAGAACCCGCAGGCGCTGGTAGTCGAGCTGCCCAAGAAGTCCACGACCACCTCGGTGGTGAAGCCCACCGAGGGCTCGCACCAGTGGTGGAGCGGTATGGGTGACGACCTCAAGAACACCCTCGCCCGCCCGGTCGACCTGACCGGCAGGTCCAAGGCCTCCCTGGAGCTCCAGGGCTGGTGGGACATCGAGGCCAACTACGACTACCTGTACGCCGAGGTCTCGACGGACGGCGGCGCCAACTACACGCCGCTCGACGGTACGGCGGACGGCAAGGCGATCCCCCGTGACGCCGCCGACAAGCCGGCGCTGACCGATGTGTCGGGCGCGTACAAGAAGCTCGTCTACTCGCTGGACGCCTACGCCGGCCAGAAGATCGACCTCCGCTTCCGCTACCAGACGGACGGCGGCGCGGGCGGCAAGGGCTTCACCGCGGACGAGATCAGTGTGAACGCCGACGGCTCGCCGCTGTTCACGGACAACGCCGAGGCCGACGACGCGGGTTGGACCAGCAAGGGCTTCTCGCGCATCGGCGAGTCCTTCACCAAGGACTACGAGCAGTACTACATCGCGGAGAACCGCCAGTACGTCTCGTACGACAAGACCCTGAAGACCGGCCCGTACAACTTCGGCTTCAAGGCGCCCAACGACGCCAAGGTCGAGCACTACGCCTACCAGCCCGGTCTGCTGATCTGGCAGTGGGACACCTCGCAGCTGAACAACAACACCAGCCAGCACCCGGGCCAGGGTCTGGTCCTGCCGATCGACTCGCACGCCAAGCCGCTGAAGTGGGCGGACGGCACGCTGATGCGCAACAGGGTGCAGGCGTACGACTCGGCGTTCAGCTGGAGGCCGACGTCCGGTCTGTCGCTGCACAAGGCGGACGCGCTGACGCGGATCTCGCCGCAGCTCGGGTCCCCGGTCTTCGACGACCGCAAGGGCACGTACTGGAGCCAGGACAACCCGACCGCGAGCGTCAAGGTCACTGACACCAACACCAAGATCAGCATCGTCAATCAGCCGCTGGACGGCAGCACGATGACGGTCAAGGTGGGACCCTCCAGCAAGTAACCGTAAGTAACCCCAGGTCAAGAGCATGATCGGCCGTCGCCCTCTAGCGGGCGGCGGCCGTTCGTGTTTAGGTGCGTCCTACGAACTCTTATTGACACGACGTCTTACGGGGGAGAGGGAAGACATGGCCGGCGGAGGTTTCAGCAAGCTCCCCGGCGGCACCGTGGTGGTGGCACTGACCCTGCCCAGCCCGGCCGCCGAGGGCGATTCGGTACGTGTCCTGGTCCACGCCGTGAACCGGGCCCGCGCCCTGACCAGGCTGCGGAATCTCGGACTGCGGGCGGTCTATCTGCGCGGCAACGCGGAGCCGCCGACCCTGGACGAGATCACCGCGGTCCTGCACCACCCGGAGGGCCTGCTGTGGCGGGCGACCCCGGAGTGCCTGGAGCAGCTCTGGCAGCCGATACGGGCGTTGATGCGGCCCGCGGCGAGGGTGAGCCCGATGGGGTACGAGAAAGCCGGACCCACGGGGTACTGACGGGCTTTCCCGGGCCTCGCCGTGCGCGTGGCCGGTTCCGGGCTGCTTCCCGGGCTTCCGGGCTTACTGGACCACCGGCTTCCCGGTCAGCTCCACCCCTGCCGTGCGCAACTCCTCCAGCGCCCGCTCGGTGGTCCCCGCGGCCACCCCTGCCGTCAGGTCGAGCAGCACCTGCGCGACAAAGCCCTCGCGGGCCGCGTCCAGCGCCGTCGCCCGTACACAGTGGTCCGTCGCGATGCCGACCACGTCGACCTCGGTGACCTCGCGCGCCCGCAGCCAGTCCGCGAGCCCGACGCCGTTCTCGTCGGCGCCCTCGAAGCCGCTGTACGCCGCCGCGTACGCGCCCTTGTCGAAGACCGCGTCGATCGCGCCGGAGGCGACGGCGGGGGCGAAATTGGGGTGGAAGCCCACGCCCTCCGTACCGGCGACACAGTGCACCGGCCAGGAGTGGACGTAGTCCGGGGCGGCCGGCGGGGCGGCGAAGTGGTCGCCCGGGTCGATGTGGTGGTCTCGGGTGGCGACCACATGCCGGTATCCGGCGGACGCCTGGCCGATCAGATCGGTGATGGCGGCGGCGACGTCGGCGCCCCCGGTCACCGCGAGGCTGCCGCCTTCACAGAAGTCGTTCTGGATGTCGACGACGATCAACGCGCGGTGCATGGCGGTGGTCCTTCGGTGGGGGACGGACGAGCGGGGGACGGGTGGGAGTGTGAGCCTAGACACTCCGGCCGCCGGGCGGGAGGGGCGGGAGACCTGCTCAGCCCATCGGCTCGCCTGCGCCCGGTCGACTCACACATGCCCGGTCGCCTCACGCGTACTCGGTCGCCTCAGACGTATTCCGTCGGAATCACCGGTTCGCCCCGCGACAGCTGGACCGCCGACATCGGCAGCCCCGCCCGCGCCGCGATGTGCCGGTCGCGTACCGCGTCCAGCGGCTCGCGCGCGACGACCTCGCCGCCCTTGACCAGCTCGACCAGCAGCTGCCGGTCCAGCAGCGACGACGGCACCGCGCCCGTGCCGAGCACCTCCGCCTCGGCGTACCCCTCGGCGTCCCGTCGCCGCGCCGCCCACTTGCGGCCGCCGACCGAGGTCTTCCCGCCCAGCGACTTCTTCGCGACCGGCTGGAGCGGGGCCTTCGGGTCCGCCGACTGGGCGCGGGCGACGATCTTGTAGACCATGGAGCAGGTGGGGTGCCCGCTGCCGGTGACCAGCTGGGTGCCGACCCCGTACGAGTCCACCGGCGCCGCCGCGAGCGAGGCGATCGCGTACTCGTCCAGGTCCGAGGTCACCACGATCTTGGTGTTCACCGCGCCGAGCTCGTCCAGCTGCTGCCGTACCCGGTGCGCGACCAGCAGCAGATCGCCGGAGTCGATGCGGACGGCCCCCAGCTCCGGGCCCGCGATCTCGACGGCGGTCCGCACGGCCTCGGCCACGTCGTACGTGTCGACCAGCAGCGTCGTCCCGCGCCCGAGCGAGTCGACCTGCGCCTGGAAGGCGTCGCGCTCGTTGTCGTGCAGCAGGGTGAAGGCGTGGGCGCTGGTGCCCACCGTCGGAATGCCGTAGCGGAATCCGGCGGCCAGGTCCGAGGTCGTGTCGAAGCCCCCGACGTACGCGGCGCGCGCGGCGGCGACCGCGGACAGCTCGTGCGTACGGCGCGCGCCCATCTCGATCAGCCGGCGCCCGCCCGCCGCCGCCGACATCCGGGAGGCCGCGGCGGCGATCGCCGAGTCGTGGTTGAGGATCGAGAGGATCACGGTCTCCAGGAGCACGCACTCCGCGAACGTGCCCTCCACGCGCAGGATCGGCGAGCCCGGGAAGTACACCTCGCCCTCCGGGTAGCCCCAGATGTCCCCCCGGAAGCGGTACGAGGCGAGCCATTCCAGCGTCGGCTCGTCGACGATCCCGTGCTCGCGCAGGAAGCCCAGCACATCCGCGTCGAACCGGAAGTTCTCCACGGCGTCCAGCACGCGCCCGGTGCCCGCCACGACCCCGTAGCGGCGCCCCTCGGGCAGTCGCCGGGTGAAGACCTCGAAGACGGAGCGGCGGTCGGCCGTACCGCCCTGGAGCGCCGCCCGGAGCATCGTCAGCTCGTACTGATCGGTGAAGAGCGCGGTCGACGGCACGTCCACCGGCAGCCCAAGGTCCGCAGTGTTCATACGACGATGCTACCCCCGAATACTCGTCACATTGACGATTTCTAGGAGGCCGTTTGTGCGACACGCCCTGCCGGGTGGCAGCATGGTCATGTGAGGCTGTGAATCCCGGGGCCGCGGAGCCTCGGTTCCGGCAGGCCCCGTTCCGCTCGCACGCCCCGGCAGAGAAGAAGGTCGTCCCGAACCGTGAGTGTTGCTCCGACTGAGATCGAACGCCCAGAATCGGCCGAGGAGACGTATATCGTCCCGGAACCCGATGTGCCGTGGGTGACGATCGTCCACAACGACCCGGTCAACCTCATGAGTTACGTGGCGTACGTCTTCCAGACCTATTTCGGCTATCCCAAGGACAAGGCGCACAAGCTGATGCTCGACGTCCACCACAAGGGCCGCGCGGTCGTCTCCAGCGGCAGCCGCGAGGAGATGGAGCGCGACGTGCAGGCGATGCACGGGTTCGGGCTCTGGGCGACCCTCTCGCAGGACCGCACCTGATGGCCGGGCAGTTCGAGGCGATCCCGGGCGGCGGAGCGGCCGTCGCGCTCGACGAGGTCGAGATCTCGATCCTGCGCTCCCTGGCCGTACAGCTGCTGGAGCTGATCGGCCCCGGTGAGGAGCCCGCACAGGGCGAGGACCCGCTCGCCTCGCTCTTCACCGAAGGCCCCAGCGAGCCGCCCGCCGACCCGGCGCTCGCCCGGCTCTTCCCGGACGCGTACGGCGATGACGACGACGAACTGCGCGGATACTCCTCGGAGTTCAGGCGGTTCACGGAGAACGACCTGCGCAGCCGCAAGCGCGAGGACGGTGTGGCGATGGTCCGCTCGCTGGACGCGCTCGTCTCGGCGGGCGAGGGCGGCGCCGTACTGAAACTGACCCCCGACGACTGCCGGCACTGGCTCGGCGCGCTCAACGATCTGCGGCTCACGATCGGTACGCGCCTGGAGGTCTCCGACGAGGACGAGAGCGGCGAGCTGTACCGGCTGCCGGACTCCGACCCGCGCAAGCCGATGGTGATGGCGTACCTCTGGCTCGGGGCGCTCCAGGAGACGCTCGTGGAGACCCTGATGCCCTGAGCTGACGCGAGTGATCGTCCTGACGCGAGTGATGGTCTCCTTCCGTTCTTCTTCCCTCCCTCCCACAACCCCCTCGGGTCCTCCTTCCGGACGCTCAGCGGATGCTCAATTCCGGATAACGATCCCGTCAAACCCCTGGGGATCTTTGAGATCCCAGGGGGGATTTGTCCGCTTCTTCCTGTGGGGTGAGCCACAGTAGCGGGGCGAAAACAGTCGACCCGGCGTGATAGATCTGCACGACCCCCCGGGGACTCCACCCCTGTCCCCGGGGGTGATTTCGCCGGCCGACCGTCGGTAGCACTCCATCTATGTCCGGGGGGATCGGGAACCGATCCGCAAGCCAGCGAGGCGCGGATCGGTGTGGAGAAAGGGCACACGACCATGACCTCTCCGCAGGTCGACAAGTACGGCGGCGACGGCACCTCGGGAGGCCCGGCCGGTGGCACTGCGCCCGCCGGTGTCACGGCCGAAGAGGGCTACGAGCGTGGACTCGGCAGCCGGCAGGTCCAGATGATCGCGATCGGCGGCGCGATCGGTGTCGGCCTCTTCATGGGTGCCGGAGCGAACATCGCCAAGGCCGGTCCCAGCATCATCCTCATGTACGCCCTGGCCGGCGTCGTGATCTTCTTCATCATGCGGGCGCTCGGTGAGCTGCTCCTCTACCGGCCGGTCTCGGGCTCCTTCGCGGAGTACGCCCGTGAGTTCCTCGGCCCGTTCTTCGGCTTCGCCACGGGCTGGACGTACTGGCTGATGTGGGTGGTCACCGGCATGGCGGAACTGACCGCCGCCGCGATCTACATCCACTTCTGGTTCCCCCAGATCCCGCAGTGGGTCAGCGCGCTGGTCTTCCTGGTGGTGCTCTTCGGTGTCAACCTGATCTCGGTGAAGATCTTCGGCGAGGTCGAGTTCTGGTTCTCGATGATCAAGGTCACCGCGATCATCGGCATGATCGTCATCGGCCTGGGCGTGCTCACCCTCGGCTTCTCCGACGCCGGTGACACCGCGTCCGTCTCCAACATCTGGGCGCACGGCGGGATCTTCCCGAACGGCATCGGCTCCAGCCTGATGACCCTCCAGGGCGTCATGTTCGCCTACCTCGCCGTCGAACTCGTCGGCGTCACCGCGGGCGAGTCCGAGAACCCGGAGAAGACCCTCCCCAAGGCGATCAACACGCTGCCGTGGCGCATCATCGTCTTCTACGTGGGCGCGCTCACCGTCATCCTCGCGGTCGTCAAGTGGACCGAGTTCTCCGAAGGGGCCAGCCCCTTCGTGCACGCCTTCGAGAAGATGGGCATCCCGCTCGCGGCCGGCATCGTCAACTTCGTCGTGCTGACCGCCGCGCTCTCCTCCTGCAACTCCGGCATGTACTCGACCGGCCGGATGCTGCGCGACCTCGCCGCCAACAGCGAGGCACCGAAGGTCTTCGGCCGGCTCAACTCCCGTAGGACCCCGGCCTTCGGCATCGCCATCTCGGTCACGCTCATGGGCATCGGCGTGATCCTCAACTACATCGTGCCGGAGAAGGCCTTCGGCTATGTGACATCCGTGGCCACGGCGGCCGGAATCTGGACCTGGCTGATGATCCTCATCAGCCATATCCGCTACCGCCGCGGTGTACGGGCGGGCCTGCTGCCCGCCTCGTCGTTCCCCGCCCCCGGCGGCACGCTGTTCAGCTGGGTCGCCGTCGGCTTCCTCGCCCTCGTCACCTGTCTGATCGCGTACGACAAGGACGCGCGCGTCTGTCTGTACGTGGGGGCCGTCTGGGCGATCGGCCTGGCGGTCGGCTGGCAGGTCATGAAGCGCCGCACCCCGCAGGACGGGGACGGTACGCCGGCGCCCAGCTATGCCGGGGCACCGGGCGGCGGCCCTAAGGGCTGACGCCTTCCCGCCACCTCACGGCCCCCGGACCCTGGCACGTACACAGCGTGTACGCCACCGGTCCGGGGGCCGTCGCGCTGTCCGCGTACGGGCCGTGGCGCCCGCGCAGGGCCGGTGCGGCGCCCGCGTACGGCCCGTACAGCGCCCGCGTACCGCCCGAGCCGCCTGGCGCGCACCGCCCGACCGGCGCCCTGGCGTGCCCCTTTATATTTTCTCCATGCTCACCATTACGCAGGCCCTGCACGACCAGATCGTCGCGCACGCGCGAGCCGACCACCCCGACGAGGCATGCGGCGTGGTCGCCGGTCCCGCCGGCAGCGGGCGGGCCGAGCGCTTCATCCCCATGCTCAACGCCGCGCGCTCGCCCACCTTCTACGAGTTCGACTCGGCGGATCTGCTCAAGCTCTACCGCGAGATGGACGACCGCGACGAGGAGCCGGTGATCATCTACCACTCGCACACCGCGACCGAGGCCTACCCGTCCCGTACGGACATCACCTACGCCAACGAGCCGGCCGCCCACTACGTCCTGGTCTCCACCGCCGACACGGACGACGCGGGCCCCTTCCAGTTCCGCTCGTACAGCATCGTCGACGGCCAGGTCACCGAAGAGGACGTGGCGATCGTCTGACCGGCCGGAAAGCGGGACTGTCCACCTGGCGAACGCTATCCATCCACCATGCGAGATCCCATGCCCGAGCGCGGACCGGGAATCGATACGATGACCGTATGGTTTCCACCGACGTGAGCGACAAGACGCCGAGCACCCCGCTGCTCGTAGCGCGGCTGCACGTCGATCTGTGCCGCCTCGCCAGTGCCATCTGTCCCGACAGCGCCGCAGGCTGAGCGACGGCCCCGAGCGCAGTTCTCCGTTTTTTCGTACCACCCCCTCGCGCGGGGGCCCGAGCCGCGCGCCCGTCACGCCATCTCCCGAACAGGAGCCCATGTCATGGCCATCGAGGTCCGCATCCCGACCATCCTCCGCACCTACACCGACGGAGCCAAGGCCGTCGAGGGCACGGGCGACACCATCTCCGAGCTCTTCGCCGACCTCGAAACACGTCACGCCGGCATCCGGGAGCGCCTCGTCGACCCGGCCAAGGGCAACGAACTCCGCCGCTTCGTGAACGTCTACCTCAACGACGAGGACATCCGCTTCCTCGACGGCATCACCACCAAGGTCGCCGACGGCGACAGCGTCACGATCCTCCCGGCCGTGGCCGGCGGCGCGCTCGAAACGCACCAGGCCTGATGCGGTACGACTCCCCGCTGGCGGCGGTCGGCAACACGCCGCTGGTACGGCTCCCACGGCTGTCCCCCTCGGACGACGTCCGGATCTGGGCCAAGCTGGAGGACCGCAACCCGACCGGGTCCGTCAAGGACCGGCCGGCCCTCCACATGGTCGAACAGGCCGAGAAGGACGGACGGCTCACCCCGGGCTGCACGATCCTGGAGCCCACCAGCGGCAACACCGGCATCTCCCTGGCCATGGCGGCCAAGCTCAAGGGCTACCGCATCGTCTGTGTCATGCCGGAGAACACCTCCCAGGAGCGCCGTGACCTGCTCGCCATGTGGGGGGCGGAAATCGTCCCGTCCCCCGCCGCGGGCGGCTCCAACACGGCGGTACGCGTCGCCAAGGAACTGGCGGCCGAGAACCCCTCCTGGGTGATGCTCTACCAGTACGGCAACCCCGACAACGCGGGCGCCCACTACGCCACCACCGGCCCGGAGATCCTCGCCGACCTGCCCTCCGTCACCCACTTCGTGGCGGGCCTCGGTACCACGGGCACCCTGATGGGCGTCGGCCGCTACCTGCGCGAACAGGTCAAGGACATCCAGATCGTCGCCGCCGAGCCGCGCTACGACGACCTGGTCTACGGCCTGCGCAACCTCGACGAGGGCTTCGTCCCCGAGCTGTACGACGCGTCCGTACTGACCACCCGCTTCTCGGTCGGCTCCGCGGACGCGGTGACCCGTACCCGTGAACTGCTCCAGCAGGAAGGCATCTTCGCGGGCGTCTCGACGGGCGCGGCGCTGCACGCGGCGATCGGCGTCGGCAAGAAGGCCGTCAAGGCCGGCGAGAGCGCCGACATCGTCTTCGTGGTCGCGGACGGCGGCTGGAAGTACCTCTCGACGGGCGTCTACACGGCGGCGACGACGGAAGAGGCCATCGAGGCACTGCAAGGCCAGCTCTGGGCGTGACGCCCACGGCTCACGGCCCCTGTCTCCTCCCTCCGGGAGAAGGCGGGGGCCGCTTTCGTGCGCGGGGCGCCCCGCGGCCCCCGGGAGACCGGCCCCGATACCCCGCCCGACGCGGCCGCGCAAGAGGACCATCCGAACCGGTGACAGCGCAGGTGAGTTCCCCCACAACCGCCCGTCCTGGAGGAGCGACCAGCCGTTTCGCGCTTTACGCTCGACAAATCGCACGCCCCCGTCGCCCCTCCTTCCATGCCACGGAGGTTCACGCTCAATGAAGCTCACCGTCGTCGGCTGCTCGGGCTCCTTCCCCGCCGCGGGATCCGCCTGCTCCAGCTACCTCGTAGAGGCCGACGGCTTCCGGCTGCTCCTCGACATGGGTAATGGCGCCCTTGGCGAGTTGCAGCGCCACGTTGGTCTCTACGACCTCGACGCCATTTTCCTCAGCCATCTCCACGCCGACCACTGCATCGACATGTGCGGGTATTTCGTCGCCCGCTACTACCGTTTCGACGGCGGTCGCTGCGACCCCATCCCGGTCTACGGCCCCGAAGGCACGGAGCAGCGCCTCACCACGGCCTACGCGGACACCCCGACGGACAAGTCCATGAGCGAGGTCTTCGACTTCCACACGCTCAAGCCGGGCGCCTTCGAGGTCGGGCCCTTCTCGGTCCGTACGGAGAAGGTCGCCCATCCGGTCGAGACGTTCGCCATCCGCGTCGAGCACGGCGGCCGGTCCCTCACGTACTCCGGCGACACCGGTGTCTGTGACCCGCTGGTCGAGCTCGCCGAGGACACGGACCTCTTCCTCTGCGAGGCGGCCTTCACGTACGGCAAGGAAGACATCGACGGCCTGCACCTCAACGGCCGCGAGGCCGGCGCCCACGCCGCTCGGGCCAGGGCGGGCCGGCTCGTCCTCACGCACATCCCGCCGTGGACGGACGCCGGACAGAACCTGGCCGACGCCCGCGCGGTGTACGGAGGTCCGGCGGAACTGGCCGTTCCAGGAGCGGTCTACGAGATCTGACCGGACGGCCCGCGAACGCGGTGGTGGGCCCGGCCGTTGTCGTCAACGGCCGGGCCCACCCGCGTACTTGGACCGACCGAGGCTACTTCGCCTCGGCCTTCTGGAGCTCCGCCAGCTCCTCGTCCGACTCCCGCCCCGGCGTCGGGATGTTGAACTTGACGATCGCGAAGCGGAAGACCGCGTAGTAGACCGCCGCGAAGCAGAGACCCACCAGGGCCAGTCCCCACGGATTGGTGGCGATGCCCAGGTTGAGGAAGAAGTCCACCGCGCCGGCCGAGAAGCCGAAGCCGTCCTTCATGCCGAGTCCCCAGGTCAGGGCCATGGAGACACCGGTGAGTACGGCGTGGACCGCGTACAGCAACGGGGCGATGAACATGAAGGTGAACTCGATCGGCTCGGTCACACCGGTGACGAACGCGGTGAGAGCCAGCGAGAGCATCATGCCGCCGACGGCCTTGCGGCGCTCGGGGCGGGCGCAGTGGGTGATCGCGAGGCAGGCCGCCGGGAGGGCGAACATCATGATCGGGAAAAAGCCGGTCATGAACTGCCCGGCCGTCGGGTCGCCCGCCAGGAAGCGGTTGATGTCGCCGCTCTTGCCGTCGAACGTACCGGCCTGGAACCACGGGAACGAATTCAGCAGGTGGTGCATGCCGACGGGGATCAGCGCGCGGTTGGCGACGCCGAAGATGCCCGCGCCGACGGCGCCCGAACCGACCAGCCACTCGCCGAAGTTGTGCAGCAGCGTGCCGAGAACCGGCCATATGTAACCGAAGACGATGCCGATGACCAGACCGGCGAAGGCGGCGAGGATCGGCACCAGCCGACGGCCGCCGAAGAAGCCCGCCCAGTCGGGCAGTTTGGTCCGGTAGAACTTCTGGTAGAGCAGCGCGACGACGAGGCCCATCACGACGCCGCCGAGGACCTTCGCGTCGACGGGCGCGCTCGTCATCACGATCTTGCCGTCCACCACCTGCGCCACCTTGGGCAGGTTGGAGTCGGTGAAGGTGGCGAGCACGTTCTTGAAGACCAGATAGCCGGTGACGGCGGCGAGCGCGGTGGAGCCGTCCGACTTCTTCGCGTAGCCGATCGCGATGCCGACGGCAAACAGCAGCGGCATGTTGTCCAGGATGGCGTTGCCACCCGCTGCCATAAAGCCGGCGATCTTGGTGATGAACGCCGGGAACGATTCGCGGCCGAGCATGTCGGCATTGCCGAGACGCACCAGCAGGGCGCCGGCGGGCAGCACGGCGACCGGCAGCATCAGGCTGCGGCCGATGCGCTGCATCACGGACATCGCGCCGCCGCCCTTCTTCTGTGCCGGGGGCTTCTTGTCCGCCGTGGCGGCGCTGGCCGTGGACATCGACTTCCTCCATGATCCGGGCAAGGCGCCGCCGGGGGACAGGGAGAGAAAGATGGGGGCGGCGTCCGAAGAAACGCGGCACGAGGCCGTGTGGCCCGACACCGTCAAGTGGTGTAGACCAGTTGTACACGGTAGGGGCTGGGTAAGGAATGCGCCAGGTCTCCGGCCTGTGAGATGGCCGGACGGGGCCCGCCGGAAGCCCTGCCGCAGAGAGCATGCCAGAAGCCCCCGGACGCCCGGTCCGGAGGCCTGCCGATCACTCGTACGGAGAGGGGGCGGGGCGCGGACGGTGTGCCCCGCGAGCCCCAACAGCCCCGCTACGCCTTGGTGTTCTGCTCCTCGCCCTCCTCCTCCAGCTCCTCCGGCTCATGCCCTGGAGTGGGGATGTCGAACGCCTTGATCGCGAAGCGGAAGATCACGTAATAGATCACCGCGAAGCACAGGCCGATCGGAATGATCAGCCAGGGCTTGGTGTCCAGATGCCAGTTGACGACGTAGTCGATCAGACCGGCCGAGAAGCTGAAGCCCGCGTGCACCCCCAGCGCCCAGGTGATCGCCATCGAGGCTCCCGTCAGCAGCGCGTGCACGCCGTACAGCAGGGGTGCCGCGAACATGAAGGAGAACTCCAGCGGTTCGGTCACACCGGTCACGAACGAGGTGAGGGCGACGGAGAACATCAGCCCGCCGACCCTCTTGCGGTGCTCGGGGCGGGCGCAGTGCGTGATGGCGAGCGCGGCGGCCGGGAGGCCGAACATCATGATCGGGAAGAAGCCCGACATGAACTGGCCGGCCGACGGGTCCCCGGCGAAGAACCGCGTCAGGTCGCCCTGGACGACCGTGCCGTCCGGCTTGGTGAAGCTGCCGGCCTGGAACCAGAAGAACGTATTGAGGAACTGGTGCATGCCGATGGGGATGAGCAGCCGGTTGGCGACGCCGAAGATGCCCGCCCCCCAGGCGCCCAGGCCGATCAGACGCTTGGCGAACCAGGTCAGCGCGTCACCCACGGGCTCCCACAGCAGCCCGAAGATCACGCCCAGGACGAGACAGATGAAGGCCATCAGGATCGGCACCAGGCGGCGGCCGTTGAAGAAGCCGAGCCAGTCCACCAGCTTCGTACGGTGGAAGCGCTGCCAGACGACCGCCGTGAGCAGCCCGATCAGGATGCCGCCGAGCACACCGGGATTCTGCGGGACGCCCTCGGGCAGCGCCTTGGTCACCGAGCCGCCGACGGGGAAGGCGGCCAGGACGTTGTGGTAGATGAGGAAGCCGACGACGGCGGCGAGCGCGGTGGAGCCGTCCGCCTTCTTGGCGAAGCCGATCGCGACCCCGATGGCGAAGAGCAGCGGCAGCCCGAACGCGCCGTCCAGGATGGCGGTACCGCCCTGGGTGAAGACCTTCGCCGTCTTGTCCCAGAAGGCGCCGTGCAGATAAGCGGTGAAGAGGTTCCCGAGGCTGATCAGCAGCCCGGCGGCGGGCAGCACGGCCACCGGGAGCTGGAGGCTCCGCCCGATCTTCTGGAGTCCCTGGAACAGCTGGTTCCACCCGCTCCCGCGCCGCCTGACCGGCCCTGCCGGGCTCGGCTGCGGCGCTGCCGTGCTGTCGGAACTCATCGGTGCTCTCCCGTCGTTCACGACTGGTGTAGACCAGTTGCGATAGGCTCCCGGGGGTCGGTCGCGGGCGGGGTGCCGGTGATCGTCATCATTGGGTACGCGGTGATCGCGCGCTCGCGAAGATGGCCCAACCGTGCGCTACCGTGACGAAACGGACCGGCCGGTCCGGGTTTTCCGCGTGCCGATGAGCCACACGGTCACGCAGCGAGTCGTTCAGAGAGTCAGTCGGAGAGTCAGGGAGAAAGAGATGGCCACCAAGGCTGAGAAGATTGTCGCCGGGCTCGGCGGGCTCGACAACATCGAAGAGGTCGAGGGCTGCATCACCCGCCTCCGTACGGAGGTCGTCGACCCCGACCTGGTCGACGAGGTCGCCCTGAAGGCCGCCGGAGCCCATGGCGTCGTCAAGATGGGCACCGCGATCCAGGTCGTCATCGGCACCGACGCGGACCCCATCGCGGGGGAAATCGAAGACATGATGTGAAGCCCGGAATGTGAAGCCCGGAAGTCACCCCGCCCGGGGCCTGATCCGTGGCGCCGGGGCCTGATCCGGATCAACAGGGGCCTGATCCGTACCACCGGAACAGGCCCCTCCTTTACGTTCCTTTACGTCCCGATAGGCTCACGTCCATGTCTCGAATCGACGGCCGCACCCCCGAACAGCTCCGCCCCGTCACCATCGAACGCGGATGGAGCAAGCACGCCGAGGGCTCCGTCCTCATCTCCTTCGGTGACACCAAGGTCTTCTGCACCGCCTCCGTCACCGAAGGCGTCCCCCGCTGGCGCAAGGGCAGCGGCGAAGGGTGGGTCACCGCCGAGTACTCGATGCTGCCCCGCTCCACCAACACCCGCGGCGACCGCGAATCCGTACGCGGCAAGATCGGCGGCCGTACCCACGAGATCAGCCGCCTCATCGGCCGCTCCCTGCGCGCCGTCATCGACTACAAGGCGCTCGGCGAGAACACCATCGTGCTCGACTGCGATGTCCTCCAGGCCGACGGCGGCACCCGCACCGCCGCCATCACCGGCGCGTACGTCGCCCTCGCCGACGCCATCACCTGGGCCCAGGGCAAGAAGATCGTCAAGGCCGGCCGGCGCCCCCTCACCGGCACCGTCGCCGCCGTCAGCGTCGGCATCGTCGACGGCGTGCCCCTGCTCGACCTCTGTTACGAGGAAGACGTCCGCGCCGAGACCGACATGAACGTCGTCTGCACCGGCGACGGCCGCTTCGTCGAGGTCCAGGGCACGGCCGAGGCCGAACCCTTCGACCGCAAGGAACTGAACGCCCTGCTCGACCTCGCAACCGGCGGCTGCGCGGACCTGGCGACGCTCCAGCAGACAGCCCTGGAACAGATCCGCTGACCGACGGGTCGCGCGGCTGAACGGGCCGCGACGTGGCCCAGCCCAGGCCGACCAGTTGCCGGGGAGTGGCGAGGCCGTCCTGGGCTACGACCCGGGTAAAGAAGCAACCAAGAACACCCCCACGAGCGTCTCCACCGGCACGGGCGCACGGACCGAACCGTGCGCCCGTCCAACCCCCGGAAAGGGAACCGCGCCATGTCCGCGCCCATACGGTCCGAGTCCGCAACCATGCCCGTACGGTCCACGACCACGCCCGTACGCCGACGCCGTCTCCCGCTGGCCCTGGCCGCCGCCGCGCTGGCCCTGCCGCTCACCGTCGGCTGCGGAGCCCTCGACAAGGCGCTGGACTGCGTACAGACCGCCGACGCCATAGCGGGCAGCGTCAGCGACCTCCAACAGGCCGTCTCCAGCGTCGGGGACGATCCGCTCAAGGTCGAACAGGCCCTGAACGACATCGACAAGGAGATCGACAACCTCGGGGACACGACCGACAACGCCGACCTCGGCAAGGCCGTCGACAACCTCGGCAAGGGCGTCGACAACGTCCGTACGTCCGTCAAGAACGGCGACGAGACCCCCGACCTCGCCCCCATCACCGACGCGGCATCGGAGATAGGCAAGATCTGCACCCCCTGAGAGGCGCGGGCGCTCCCCGTCCCGGGCCGTACAAGCCCCGGACGGGGTGACAGCCGGCTCCGGAGCGGGCCCGATACTGGGGGCATGACCCGCCTGATCCTCGCCACCCGCAACGCCGGGAAAATCACCGAACTCAAGGCCATCCTCGCCGACGCGGGCCTGCCCCACGAACTCGTCGGCGCGGACGCCTACCCCGACATTCCCGACGTCAAGGAAACCGGCGTCACCTTCGCCGAGAACGCCCTCCTCAAGGCCCACGCTTTGGCCACAGCCACCGGCCGGCCCGCCGTCGCCGACGACTCCGGCCTCTGCGTGGACGTCCTGGGCGGCGCCCCCGGCATCTTCTCCGCCCGCTGGGCCGGCACCCACGGCGACGACCGCGCCAACCTCGCCCTGCTGCTGGCCCAGTTGGCCGACATCGACACCCCGCACCGCGCGGCCCACTTCGCCTGCGCGGCGGCCCTCGCCCTCCCGGACGGCACGGAACGCGTGGTGGAAGGCCGCCTCCTGGGCACCCTGCGCGCGACCCCGGCGGGCTCGGGAGGCTTCGGCTACGACCCGATTCTCCAGCCGGAGGGCGAGACGCGGACCTGCGCGCAGTTGTCGGCGGCGGAGAAGAACGAGATCAGCCACCGGGGCAAGGCGTTCCGCGCACTGGTCCCGGCGGTACGCGAACTCCTGGGCTGACCGACGCGGTACGGGAACCACCGGGCCGGCCGACGCCGATGGCCCCGTCCCAAGGAGGACGGGGCCATCGCGCGAGAGTGGTGCGGCCGGTGGGATTCGAACCCACACGAGCGAAGCTCACCCGGACCTAAACCGGCGCGCGTCTGCCATTCCGCCACGGCCGCTCGCTTGCCTACTCTACTGGCTTTCGCCGAGTGTCTGTGGGGGTGGGTTTTGGCAACCAGCGGTGACGCACCGCGAATGTGCCCGTCTGGCTGTGGCACGAGGGACAGAGGTAGCGCAGGTTCTCAGTCCGGTTGTCCAGACGGTCGCCGTTGATGCGGTCGATCTCCAACACGAGCCGGTTGCCCTGCCATGTGTCGCCGAGGCCGCACTCATCGCAGGTGTGCGGTATCCCGATGTCGTCAAGGGCCCGCCTCAGCAGCACGGTCCTCGTGCGCGGGGCTCCGGGCTCCATGCGCCGCAGATCTCGGCCGCGGACTTGCGCCCCGGCGAGGGCACGCCACGATTGTGCCCCTGACCGGTGAAGTGCGGGGACGACAAGTCGTGGGCCTCGATGCCGAGCTTCACGAGTGAGCGGGCTGCCCTGCCCTCGCGCAGGCCCAGGAGTTTCACTACCCCGGCGACACTCGTGGAAGCGGCGACGGCCGACGCCAACTCGTCGCGGGGCAGGAGCCTCGCGTTGCACGCACGACCGCGAGTGAAGTGCGTCGTGTCGATGCCGTAGTGCTCAGGACGTTGCCGGACATGGCGGAGGGGTTGCTCCCCAGAGGGGCGTCCAACCTGCGCAGCAGATCAACAAGGCTGACGGCTTCGGCGGCGGTGCGCCTCAGAAGGTCCCGGGGGTACCTGTGGTTCGCACCCATGCTCTGGCACTTCTTTTCCGGCCCCGGTAAGTATCGGTAACCGTATGGCAGTTGGGGCAGAGCAGCCGGAGGTTTTCTGGACGGTTGTCCCACCAGTCGCCGTTCAGGTGATCGGCCTCGAGGCGTAGCGGCTTGCCGTTCCACTCCGTGCCGTTGCCGCACATCGAGCATGACTCCGCCACGCCGGTACGGAGCAGTTCGCGTCGGAGGCGTTCGCCAGGAACGCGATATTGTCGGCTCCCGGCGGTCGGAACGCCCCTGCACCACCGGACCGCGTCGTCATAGTTCGTCGTTTCTCTCGCAGCTTCTTCCATCAGTGCGTGCGTATATCGCACCGGCATTTTCGCACCCCTCGCTCCGGCCGCGTGTTCGCCGCATGGCACTGAGTGACGAACCGGATGGGGGATGGTCACCGCAGGGAAACGCGACGGCCCGCACCGAGTCGCACGGTGCGGGCCTTTGCGTCCGGGGCGAGGTGGGGTCAGAACTTCGGTTCCGGCGTCTGGGACTGGACCAGTTCCGCCGCTTCTTCCTTCGTCTCCACCGACGGCGGCGAGCCCTCCAGCGGCTGCTGCGCCGTCTCCTTCATGCACGCCACGGCGATCACGCCCACCAGCGCCGCCGCCATCGCGTAGTACGCGGGCATCAGGTTGCTGCCGGTCAGGTCGATCAGGCCCGTGATCACCAGCGGGGTCGTGCCGCCGAAGAGGGACGCGGAGAGGTTGTAGCCGACCGAGAGCGAGCCGTAGCGGACCTCCGTCGGGAACAGGGCCGGGAGCGCCGCCGACATGGTGCCGAGCAGGCAGACCAGGGACAGGCCCAGCATCAGCATGCCGATCACGATGGCCGGGATGCTGCCCTGCCTGATCAGGAGGAAGGCCGGCAGCGAGAGGAACAGGAAGCCGAGCATGCCGCTCATCAGCAGCGGCTTACGGCCGAAGTGGTCGCTGAGTTTGCCGACCTGGCTGATGATCAGCATCAGGAAGGCCATGACGGCCAGCAGGATCAGCAGCCCGTGGGTCTCGCTGTAGCCCAGTTCCTTCGAGAGGTACGTCGGCATGTACGACAGCAGCATGTAGTCCGTGATGTTGTACGCGCCGACGAGGCCGATGCACAGGATCAGCGCCGGCCAGTACTGCCGGAAGATCTTGGAGAGGTCTTCCTTCGTGGTGATCTCCACGGAGTCCGCCGCCTCGGAGGCGCGGGCGCTGTCCGCTTCCAGTTTCTGGAAGGCGGGCGTCTCGTCGAGGCGCAGTCGCAGATACAGACCCACCAGGCCGAGCGGTCCCGCGACCAGGAACGGGACGCGCCAGCCCCAGGCCTCCATGGCGTCGGAGCCGATCGCGGCGGTGAGCGCGGTGACCAGGCCCGCGGCGCCGACGTATCCGGCGAGGGTGCCGAACTCCAGGAAGCTGCCGAAGAATCCGCGGCGCTTGTCCGGGGCGTACTCCGCGATGAAGGTGGAGGCGCCGCCGTACTCGCCGCCGGTGGAGAAACCCTGGACCAGCCGGAAGAAGATCAGCAGGACCGGTGCCCAGAAGCCGATCGTCGCGAAGGAGGGGATCAGGCCGATGGCGAACGTGCCGATCGCCATCATGATCATGGTGAGGGCGAGGACCTTCTTGCGGCCTAGCCGGTCGCCCATCGGGCCGAAGAACATGCCGCCGAGCGGGCGTACGAGGAACGCGACCGCGAACGTCGCGAAGGAGGAGAGCAGTTCGATGGTCGGGTTCCCGGAAGGGAAGAAAACGTGCCCGATGGTGACGGCCAAGTAGCTGTAGATGCCGAAGTCGAACCACTCCATGGCGTTACCCAGGGATGCGGCCTTCACGGCCCTCTTGACCGCCGCTTCGTCGGTGACGGTGATGTCGGACCGGCGCAGCTTGGGGTTCTTCCGCTGCCGGATGGTGCGGAAGAGAGCGGGATGACGTTTGACCGCGGCGGGGTCGGCCACCTCGTCGTGCTCCGGGCCGGCCATTGGCGTGGTCCTTTCCTCGGTGGTGAACACTCCAAGGGAACCTTCTGCGCGATCGTGGCGTTCGCAAACCGAAGTCCCACCTAAGTGGGACCTCGGTCACACGGAGTCTCCTCGGAAACGGGCAGCTCAGAGGCCCGGATCCGTCAGGATGACCGGATATTTCAGATGCCCAGATCCTTGATGATCTTCGCGACGTGGCCGGTCGCCCGCACGTTGTAGAAGGCCTGTTCGACCTTGCCCTCCTCGTCGACGACGATCGTCGAGCGGATGACGCCGGTCACGGTCTTGCCGTACATCTTCTTCTCGCCGAAGGCTCCGTACGTCTCCAGGACGGCCTTGGAGGGGTCGCCGACCAGAGTGACCTTGAGGTTCTCCTTCTCGCGGAACTTCGCGAGCTTCTCCGGCTTGTCCGGTGACACGCCGATGACGTCGTAGCCGGCGGCCGCCAGCAGGTCGAGGTTGTCCGTGAAGTCGCAGGCCTGCTTCGTGCATCCGGGGGTGAGTGCCGCCGGGTAGAAGTAGACGATGACCTTGCGGCCCTTGTGGTCGGCGAGCGACACGTCCTTGCCGTCCGCGTCGGGCAGGGTGAAGGCGGGGGCGGTGTCGCCGGGCTGGAGGCGCTCGCTCATGGTTCTCCTCGGTGGAGCTGCTGTGACGGTCAGGGTGTACGCGGTGTACGTGGCGTACGCGGCCGAGCGTAATCGGGGGTGCCGTCGGGTGCGGTGGCGGTGGAGCTGACAGACTGTCGACGAAGGTTTACCGGACACGACCACGGAGGCAGCGCGGTGTCGGATTCCAGGACCCCGGCGCAGATCGAGGCGGACATCGTCCGCAGGCGCGGGCAGCTTGCCGAGACACTCGACGAGATCGGGGTGCGCGTGCATCCGAAGACGATCGTCGGCGACGCGAAGGCCCGGGTGGCCTCGCGGGTGGATCAGACGGCCGGGCGGGCGTTCGTCGTGGTGAACAGGACGGTGTCGGGCGTACGGGCGCAGTTCGTCGGGGCCGACGGCGGGCCGCGGCTGGAGCGGGTGGTGCCGGTGGTGCTGGTCGCGATCGGTGTCGTGGGGCTGCTCGCGGTGTCGACGAAGCGCCGCCGGGGCTGACATGAGCGCGGGGCAGGGCCCCGGAGCGGGACGCGGGCGGCCGGGCGCGTCGCGGGTGCCCCGTCGCGGACCCCTTGTGGCGTACGGAACGCGCGCGGGCAGGTAGGTTCTGGGGCGTGAGCGAGAACCCCCGCAACCAACACGACAAACTGCCCATCCGGATGCTCCATGACCGTGTGCTGGTCCGGACGGACATCCCGGAGGGCGAGCGGCGTTCGTCCGGTGGCATCGTCATCCCCGCGACGGCGGCGGTCGGCCGGCGGCTGGCCTGGGCCGAGGTGGTGGCGGTGGGTCAGAACGTACGGACGGTGGAGCCGGGCGACCGGGTGCTGTACGACCCCGAGGACCGGGCCGAGGTCGAGGTGCGCGGGGTGGCGTACGTCCTGATGCGGGAGCGCGATCTGCACGCGGTCGCGGCGGACCGGTTCGAGGGCTCCGAGGACTCCACGGGGCTGTACCTCTGAACCTCTGACGGTCCCGGCTCCGGCGGGCCCCGGCCCCGACGGTCCTGTTTCCGGCGCGTCCGCGGCCTTTGCTAGCGTGGAAGAACCCCGACGAGACGCGCCGTACCGGGTAGGAGGCGAGACCTCCCCAACGAAAGACGACGCACCTGTTGTCCGTGTTTTCGTGCCGGAGGTGCCGTCGTGGCGTGGGTTCTGTTGATCGTGGCCGGTCTGCTCGAAGTCGGCTGGTCGATCGGAATGAAGTACACCGATGGTTTCACCCGACTGTGGCCGAGCGTGTTCACGGGCGCGGGGATCGTCGTGAGCATGCTCTTGCTGTCGCAGGCGGCGAAGACCCTGCCGATCGGTACGGCGTACGGGGTGTGGGTCGGTATCGGCGCGGCCGGTGCCGCGGTGCTCGGGATGGTGGCGCTGGGGGAGCCGGTGACCGCGGCCCGGATCTTCTTCGTCTGTCTGCTGCTGGTGGCCGTGGTGGGGCTGAAGGCGACATCGGGCCACTGACGACAGGCAGGTCGGGGCGGTTCCGGGCCCGGCAAGATCCAAACGAGAGGCCCTAGTCCCGCGGCCTGGTGTGGCCCTGATCCGGGGCGGGCGGATGGGCGCCGGTGTCGTGCGTGCCACCTCCGGTGTCCCCGGGCGGCCCGCCGCCTCCGGGGCCGTCGGCGCCGGTCGACGTACCGCCGTCGGCCGATCCGCCGCCGGTGTCGCCGCCCCCGGTGTCCGTACCGCCGTCGGACTGTCCCTGGCTCTGGCCCTGTGTCCGGCCCTCGGCCGTCTGTCCCTGGCTCCGGCCCTGCGTGGGTGTCTGGGACTGGCCGCCGTCGGTGCCGCCATTCGTCCGGCCGCCCTGTGTCTGTCCTTGGGTCCGGCCGCCGGTCTGCCCCTGGGACCGGCCCTGGTCCTGGCCTTCGGACGTCTGGCCCTGGGTCTGTCCCCGGCCGCCGGGGGACTGTGACGCACTGGGTGTGCCGGGCCCGTCCGACTGTTGGCCGTCGGGGGGTGCGGCCTCCTCCGCGCCGTCCTCCAGCTGTAGTTCGAAGTGGGCCGGGGCGGTGCCCTGGAGCGCGGCGGCCGTGTACTGCCCCCAGATCTGGGCGGGTGCTCCACCGCCGTTGATCCTGGCCTGGCCGAGCGCTCCGTACAGCGGCTTCTGCCGGGCGGTCTTCGGATCGGCGCCCATGATCGCGACGACGGTGGTCAGGTTCGGTGTGTACCCGGCGAACCACGCTGCCTTGTCGTCCTCCGCCGTGCCCGTCTTGCCCGCGGCGGGGCGGCCCGCGGCGCGGGCGGCGGTGCCGGTGCCGCTCTCGACGACGCTCTGGAGGATGGAGGTGGTCGTGTCGGCTGCCTCGCGGCTGACGGCCTGCTTGGTGGTCGGGCGGGGCAGCGCCAGGGTCGTACCGTTCTTGCTGATCTTCTTGACCAGGGTGTACGGGTTGCGCATGCCGTGGTTGGCGAGTGTCGCGTACGCCCCGGCCATGTCCAGGACGCTCGGGGTGGCCGGGCCGAGCGCGATGGAGGGGTAGGGCGACAGGTCGGGCGTGTTCCCGGGGAGGCCGAGGGCGACGGCGGTGTCCCGGACCGTGGCCGGGCCGACGTCCTGGGCCATCTGCGCGTAGACGGCGTTGACGGACTTGTCGGTGGCGGTGCGGACGGGGATGGGGCCGTAGTCGACGTCGTCCTCGTTCGCCGGGTCGTAGCCGGTGGAGCCGTCGGGGCCTTCGACCATGTGGTGGTTGTCGCCGTCGTAGACGGTGTTCGGGGTGATGCGCCGGCCGTTCTGGGTCTGGGACCCGTTGTCGACGGCGGAGGCGAAGACGAACGGTTTGAAGGTGGAGCCGACCTGGTAGTCGCGGCGGGTGGCGTTGTTGACGTACTGCCGGGTGTAGTCGATGCCGCCGTACATGGCGACGACATGGCCCGATTCCGGGTCGATGGAGGCGGCGCCGACACGGACATCGCGATCGGCCGGGCGATCGCTGTCGAGCTGGGAGGTGACCTGGTCCTCGACGGCCTTGCCGAGGGCGTTCTGTTTCTTGCGCTCCAGCGTGGTGGTGATCCGGTAGCCGCCGGAGGCCAGCGTTTTCTCGTCGATGATCCTGCTTCCGGCGAGGTACTCCTCGACGGCCTGGACGATGTAGCCGCGCTGCCCGGAGAGCCCGATCGTGGAGTGCCTGACCTTTCCGGGGACCGGGAACCGCGCGCCGGCGCGGGCGGCGGGGCTGAGCCAGTTCTCCTTGACCATGCCGTCGAGTACGTAGTTCCAGCGGGCGACGGCGGCCGGTCTGTTGTCGGGATGGAGGACGACGTCGAACTCGCTGGGGGCGTTGAGCAGGGAGGCCAGATAGGCGCCCTCGGCGGTGCTGAGGTCCTGGACGTTCTTGCCGTAGTAGGCCTGGGCGGCGGCCTGGATGCCGTACGCGTTCCGGCCGAAATAGCTGGTGTTCAGGTAGCCCTGGAGGATCTGGCCCTTGGTCTGCTCGCGGTTGAGCTTGATCGCGATGAAGAACTCCTTCGTCTTGCGGACGATGGTCTGTTCCTGGCCGAGGTAGTAGTTCTTGACGTACTGCTGGGTGATCGTGGAGCCGCCCTGGGTGCCCTTGCCGGTGGCGGTGTTCCAGGCGGCGCGGACCATGCCCTGCGGGTCGACGGCGGGCTCGTTGTAGAAGCCGCGGTCCTCGGCGGCTAGCACGGCCCGCTGTACGGACAAGGGGACCTGGGCGAGCTTGATGTTCTCGCGGTTGACCTCGCCGTCCCGGGCGATCTGGGTGCCGTCCGCGTAGAGGTACACATTCGACTGGGCGGTGGCCGCGACATTGGCGGCCGGAATGTCGACGATCTTGTAACCCACGATGAAGCCGAGGACGAGGACGAACGCGCAGAACAGGAGTCCGCCGAGCACCATCCGCCAGGTGGGGAGAAGTCTGCGACGGCCGGCACGCCTGGGGCGTTTCCCGCTCGCGCCCTTCCCGCTCGCGTCCTTCCCGTCCGGAGAAGACCCGGGACCGGCGGCCGAGGGATCCCGTGGGGCCCAGCCCTGCTGCTGCGGCTCGTCACTCATATGTGCGAAGACTCCTCGGCCATGGCCGGTGGTTCACTCTCCGGCATAACGGTGTCGTATCAGGCGATTCGATGTACAAGCCCATGAAACGCCGCGCATCACCATGAAACATGGCGGAGGGGGAGGTGAGGCGGAGGCGGGAGACGGCCGGAGCGGCGGCCGGATATTCGGTCGCGACGGCTGACGCCGCTGGACTAGGCTCGGGCGCTTTGGTGCCTGGACGGCTGTACGGGGCCGACCGGCGGATCGGCGCTGGTCAGCGGGCCAGCGGGTCAGCCGACCGGTCCGGGCGCTCGGAGGGGCGAGGGGAGGGGCTGTTGTGCGGCTGTACGCGGTGGTGGCCGTGGGCGGGTTCCGGCGCTATGCGACGTATCGCGTGGAGACCTTGGCGGGAGCGTTCACCAACACCGTCTTCGGGTTCATCCTGGCCTACACCTTCACGGCTCTGTGGAGTGAACGCCCGCACCTCGGCGGTTATGACCTGTCCCAGGCCGTCACCTTCGTATGGCTGGGCCAGGCGCTGCTGATGACCTGCGTCATGATGGGCGGCGGCTTCGAGGACGAACTGATCGAGCGGATCCGTACCGGCGACATCGCCGTCGACCTCTACCGGCCCGCCGACCTCCAGCTGTGGTGGCTGGCCGGGGACCTGGGCCGGGCGGCCTTCCACCTGCTGGGGCGCGGGATCTTCCCGATGGTGATCGGCTCGTTCGCCTTCGACCTCGCGCTGCCGGCGAACCCGCTGACCTGGGTGGCGTTCCTGGTCGCCGTGGCACTCGGCGTCGTGGTGAGCTTCGCGATCCGCTTCATGGTCGCGCTCTCCGCGTTCTGGCTGATGGACGGCGCGGGCACGGCACAGATCACGATGCTGCTGGGGACGTTCTTCTCCGGGATGCTGCTGCCCCTGAACATCTTCCCCGGCCTGCTCGGCGAGGTCGCGCGGGCGCTGCCCTGGTCCTCGCTGCTCCAGATCCCGGCGGACATCTTCCTCGGCAGACGCACCGGTTGGGACCTGGTCACGGCCTACGCGTTCCAGGCGGCCTGGGCGCTGGCGTTGCTGGCGGCCGGGCGGGCGCTCCAGTCCGTCGCGACACGCAGGGTGGTGGTCCAGGGTGGCTGAGGAGACGGCTCGGGCGGCGGCGGGAGCCGACGAGGTACGTGCGGAGGAGCCCGGCGCGTCCCGGGGCTCCGGGGAGGTGGCCGCCGATCCGTGGATTCCGCGCGCCTCCCGGCGCGAGGCCCTGCGGGACGGGTTCCGGGCGTACGGCCTGATCGTGGCGATGTGGATGCGGTCCACGATGGCGTACCGCGCGTCCTTCGCGATGACCGCGCTCGGGAACTTCACGGTGACCGCCTTCGACTTCGTGACGATCATGCTGATGTTCTCCCAGGTGGACGCCCTGGGCGGCTACGCGCTGCCCGAGGTGGCCTTTCTGTACGGGACGTCCGCCACGGCCTTCGGCCTCGCCGACCTCATGCTCGGCTCGATGGACCGGCTGGGGCGCCGGGTGCGTGACGGCACGCTCGACACGCTGCTGCTGCGGCCCGTGCCCGTACTGGCACAGGTGGCGGCGGACCGCTTCGCGCTGCGCCGGGTCGGCCGGGTCCTCCAGGGGCTGCTGGTGCTGGGCTATGCCCTGCTGACGGTGGACATCGACTGGACGCCGGTGCGGGTGCTGATGCTGCCGATGATGCTGCTGAGCGGGGCGGCGATCTTCGCGGCGGTGTTCGTGGCGGGCGCGGCGTTCCAGTTCTGGGCGCAGGACGCCTCACAGGTGCAGAACTCGTTCACGTACGGCGGGACGACGCTGCTCCAGTATCCGCCGACGGTCTTTGCGAAGGACCTGGTGCGCGGGGTGACGTTCCTGGTGCCGCTGGCCTTCGTCAACTGGCTGCCGGCGCTGTACATCCTGGGCCGCGAGGACCCGTTGGGGCTGCCGGACGTGGTCGCGTTCCTGCCACCGGTGGTGGCGGTGCTGTGCTGCGTTCCGGCGGGGCTGATGTGGCGGCTGGGGCTCAGGGCGTACCGCAGTACGGGGAGCTAGGTACGGGGAGCCAGGTACGGGGAGTACGGGGAGCCTGCGGGTTCAACGGGGCGTCGTACGAGGAGAGCTGGGTGGAGCGTTCATGAGCAGGGACAGCACGAAGAGCACGGACAACGACACGGACTGCACGAAGAGCACGGACAATGACAGGGACTGCGCGGAGAGCGCGGCCGGGAGCGCGGCCGGGAGCGTGCATCCCGCGGCCGGCGCGGATTTCATCGAACTGGACGGGGTCGAGAAGGTCTTCGACGTCCGCCGCCGGGCCGGGCTCCTGCGCCGCGAGAAGCACCAGGTGCGAGCCGTCGACGGCATCAGCTTCCGGGTGGCGCGCGGCGAGATGGTCGGCTACATCGGTCCGAACGGCGCCGGCAAGTCCACCACCATCAAGATGCTCACCGGCATCCTGACCCCCAGCGCCGGGCGCCTGCGGATCGCGGGCATCGATCCGTCCCGGGAGCGTACGAGGCTGGCGCAGCGCATCGGCGTGGTCTTCGGGCAGCGCACCACGCTGTGGTGGGACCTGCCGCTGATCGACTCGTACCGCCTGATGCACCGGATGTACCGCGTCCCGGACGAGCGGTTCCGGGTGAATCTGGAGCGCTGTGTCGAACTGCTCGACCTGGGCGAGCTGTTGGACGTACCCGTACGGCAGCTGTCTCTCGGCCAGCGGATGCGCGGCGATATCGCGGCGGCGCTGCTGCACGACCCCGAGGTGCTGTATCTGGACGAGCCGACCATCGGGCTCGATGTGGTCTCGAAGGCCAAGGTCAGGGAGTTTCTGCGGGATCTGAACGCGGAGCGTGGCACGACGGTGCTGCTGACCACCCACGATCTGACCGACATCGAGCAACTCTGCAAGCGGGTCATGGTCATTGACCATGGCCGGCTGTTGTACGACGGGGCGCTGGGCGGCCTGCACGAGGTGGGCGAGAGTGAGCGGACGCTGGTCGTCGACCTGGAACGGGAGCTTCCGCCGATCGAACTGCCCGGGGCGCGGGTGGTGAAGGTGGAAGGACCCCGCCAGTGGCTCGCCTTTCCCGCGACGGCATCGGCGGCGCCGCTGGTCGCGCGGATCGCCGCGGAGTGCCCGCTGAAGGATCTCTCGGTGCGCGAGCCGGACATCGAGTCGGTGATCGCCAAGATGTACGCCGATCGTTCAACCGTGTGAGGTGTGCCTCGCTGTTGGCTAATCTGCTGACATGACGAGCGAGCGGCCCGACACGCGCCCCGATGTGCACGCCGACACCCGGGCCTCCGACGCCGAGCGGGAACAGGTCGCGGAGCGGCTGCGCGAGGCCGTGGCGGAGGGGCGGCTCGACATGGAGGAGTTCGACGAGCGCCTGGGGGCCGCCTACAAGGCGCGTACACATGGCGAGTTGGTGCCACTCGTACGGGACCTGCCCGCGCCGGGAACGACGACGGACGTGGCGCTCGCCCCCGAGCGCGGCTCCGGCTGGGCCGACCGGATCGGGCGCGGGCCCGCCACCTCGAAGGGGGCGTTCGCGTTCTGGGGCGGCTTCCGGCGCAAGGGCACGTGGACGGTGGGCCGGAAGTTCACCGCGGCCGTCTTCCAGGCGGGCGGTGAGATCGATCTGCGCGACGCGCGGTTCGAGGCTCCGGACGTCGTGATCCGCTGCTTCGCGTTCATGGGCGGGGTCCATGTGACCGTGCCCCCGGACATGGATGTCGAGGTCCGGGGCTTCGGGTTCATGGGTGGCTTCGGAGAAACGGGAGAGGCGCGGGAGACGGATGGGACGGACAGGACGGATGAGACGTCGGTCGGTTCCGGCTCACCGCGGGTGATCGTCACCGGCTTCGCGCTGATGGGCGGGGTCGGGGTGGAGCGGAAGGCGAGGGAGTCGGAGAAGCGCCGCCTCAAGGAGGAACGGAAGCGGCAGAAGCTGGAGAGGAAGCAGGGGGAGTCGGAGCGGAAGCAGGAGCGGCGGGAGCGCAAGGAACTGGGCTGAGCGGCCCGCCCGAGGGCCTGAGCGGCCCGCCCGACGAGCCGTGCCGCGTCAGAGGTCGGCCTGCGCCTTGCCCACCAGGGACTGGAGGTTGAGGTAGCTGCCCATCGCCCGGTAGCCCGCGTCGCTAGGGTGCAGCCCGTCCCCGGAGTCGTACACCGGCCGCATCCGGTCCGGCGCGTACGGATCGCGCAGCGCCCGGTCGAAGTCCACGACCTCGTCGAAGACCCGGCCCGACCGGATCTCCTCGTTGACCCGGTCGCGTACGGACTCGGTGACGGGGTTGTACCCGCGGTGCGCGCCGAACGGTGTCAGCGTCGAGCCGACGACGCGCACTCCGCGCGCGTGCGCCTGCCGGGTGAGTTCCCTGAGCCCGTTGGTGATTTTGGTGGGGTCGGTCTCGCGGCCGCGCAGGATGTCGTTGATGCCGAGGTCGATGACGACGACCTTGACCCCGGCCCGGTCGAGGACATCGCGCTGGAACCGGGAGACACCGGCCGCGCCGGCGCGGAACGGGACGGAGTCCCCCAGGACCCGGTTGCCGCCGATGCCCTCGTTGAGTACGCCCATGTGCTGGTCGCGCAGCCGGGCGGCGAGGACGTCGGGCCAGCGGCGGTTCGCGTCGTTGGTCGACTTCACGCCGTCGGTGATCGAGTCGCCGAAGGCGACGACCGCGCCCGGCGAATCGCGGTTGAGGACATCGACGGCGGTCACATAGCGCCAGACCTTGGCCGGCCGGGTGTACGCGTTCCGGGTGGGGTCGACCGTACGGTCGCCGCCCGCGAGGTACGAGGTCTGCATCGCCTGCGAGTGGAACGTGACGGGACCGCCGGCCTGCGGGGTGTAGAGGGAGACCAGCAGATCGCTGTCGTACGGCACCCGCATCGGCATCGGATCGCTGACGATCTGCCCGCCGGCCGGAATGGTCACGGTCGGCTTCCTGCCGAACGACAGCTGCCGCATGGTCCCGGCGACCGCCTCGGCGCCCCCGTTGCCGACCGCGACCGAGGCGCGGCCGACCACCAGCGGCTTGTGGCTGTAGAGATTGGAGAGGGTGACCCGGACGCTGGTGCCGCCGATGCTGGTGTGCACGACGTTACGGATGGAGTGCCCGGGGAAGCCGAAGGGTGCGAACCGCTCGACGCCGACCGGAGCGGCGGCCCAGGTGCCGGTCCAGGAATCGGAGGACGCGGGTGCGGCTGTCCCGACGGGGGTACGGCCCTGGGCGCGGGAGTCCCGCGAGCCGTCGCCCGAGCCGCCCCAGAAGGCTCCCGAGCCGGTGCCGAGCAGGCCGAACCCGCCGATTATCGCGGCGCACACCAGCGCCACTACTCCCACAAGTGCCCCGAGCAGGGCAAATCCTCGATACCTGGCCATGGCCCCCGTGTCTCCCTCACACCGACGTCCGGAACACATCATCCGACATCGCTTGGGAACTCGACGTGCCGCCCGGGAGTACCTGAGAAGGAGACACTGTGCAGAGGCGGGGTTTCGGGTGGGTTTGGGTAGGAAGCGCGCGCGAACGGGTGGAGCGGATGGAACATACAGATCCTGAGAAAGCGCCGGAGCCGGGCGGTGGTGACGGGGCGTCCGGGAGGCCTCCGACGGAGCCGGACACGGGGCCCGCGGTGGGGCCTTCCACGGGCCCCGCGGGGCTTGCGGGGCCTGCGGGCCCTGCCACCGGGCCTTCTGCGGGGCCGGCCGGAGGGCGCTCGCCCCTGGGCTCGTTCTCGTACACAGCCGCCGACGAGGAGAAGCGGCGCGGCGTCCGCCGGATGAAGATCACCGCGACCGGTCTGCTGCTGGTGGTCGCTGTGATTTATGTCCTAGCCACCTGGGCGAAGAACTCCGGGGTGAGCGGCTGGCCCGGCTATGTGGCCGCGGCGGCCGAGGCGGGCATGGTGGGCGCGCTGGCCGACTGGTTCGCGGTGACGGCGCTCTTCCGGCGCCCGCTCGGCCTGCCCATTCCGCACACCGCGATCATCCCGCACAAGAAGGACCAACTGGGCGCCTCGCTCGGCACGTTCGTCGGGGAGAACTTCCTGTCGGCCGAGGTCGTACGGACCCGGCTGCACGCCCTCGGCATCGGCCGACGGCTCGGCGCCTGGCTCGCCGAACCCGCCCATGCCGACCGGGTCACCGCCGAGTTGTCCACGGCGCTGCGCGGCGCGCTGACCGTCCTGCGGGACTCGGACGTACAGGCGGTCGTCGGCGAGGCGATCACCCGTCGCGCGGACGCCGTCGAGATCGCCCCGGGCATCGGCAAGACCCTGGACAAGATCGTCACCGACGGCGCCCACCACCGAGCCGTCGACCTGATCTGCGGCCGTGCGCACGACTGGCTGGTGGAGCACGGCGACTCGATCACCGACGCGGTCCAGGGCGGGGCGCCGGGCTGGACGCCGCGCTTCGTCGACCGCAGGGTCGGCGACCGCGTCTACAAGGAACTGCTGCGCTTCATCACGGAGATGCGCGACATGCCCAGCCATCCGGCGCGCGGCGCGATCGACCGTTTCCTGCGGGACTTCGCCGCCGACCTCCAGTCGGACACGGACACCCGCGCGCGGGTGGAGCGCCTGAAGTCGGAGCTGCTGGCGCGCCCCGAGGTGCAGGACATCATCGCCTCCGCCTGGGCCTCCGTACGCGCCATGATCATCTCAGCGGCGGAGGACGACCGTAGCGAACTGCGCCTGCGAGCGCGGGCGTCGCTGCTGTCGCTGGGCTCGCGGCTGGCGACGGACACCCGCTTGCAGGGGAAGCTGGAGGGGTGGATCGAGGACGCGGCCTCGTATCTCGTCTCGACGTACCGCGCGGAGATCACGTCCCTGATCTCGGACACGGTGGCGAGCTGGGACGCGGATGACACCTCGAAGAAGATCGAGGCGCACATCGGCCGTGACCTCCAGTTCATCCGGATCAACGGCACGGTGGTCGGCGCGCTGGCGGGCCTGCTGATCTACACGGTGTCGCAGGCGCTGGGCGCGTAGCGGCGGGCAGGTGCCGGGTGCGCAAGGTGCCGGGTGCGTAAAAAGTTGCTGGGCGCGTGATCCGGACCCTGTCGTCCGTTCACGCGCCCAGCCACCATGGGGGAGTTGCTCTTAAGTACGGCGGCCGGTCCGGCCCCGTTCAACGTCCCGGAAAAATCTTTTTCCAGGGCCTTCGTGTACGGAAATGCCCGCGAGGCGGGAAATCGGGGACGGGGACGGGGCGTTGGTGGAGGCGGTGCGTGGCGAGTGTCCGCCGTTCTCGTAACGCAGGGTAGTTGCGGGTCGGGTGGGGGCATGCAGGACGTATGCGTACGCACATGGATCCACTGGTCGTAGCCCAGGACGGCCTCGCCACGCCCCGGCAACTCGTCGGCCTGGGCTGGGCCACGTCGACCATCGCCCGACGCTGCGCCCCGGGCGGCCCCTGGCAGCGATTACTCCCCCGGGTGATCCTCCTCCAGACGGGCGCCCCGAGCCCCCGTCAACGCCTGCGCGCCGCGCTCCTGTTCGCGGGGGAGGGCGCCCTGCTCACGGGCACGGCGGCGCTCGCGCTGTACGAGGTCCGGGCGGCGGGGCCGGTGACGCGGCTGGGCACGGTCGACGTACTCGTACCCGGTACGCGCAACCCGCGCAGTCGCGCGTACGTCCGCGTGCACCGCACCGAGCGCCCCTGCCGGCGCCTGCCGGTGCGGGGCCTGCCCTGCGCGTCGCTGCCCCGGGCCACCGCCGACGCGATCCCCTCCCTGACCGGCCGGACGGCGGTGACGGCCCTGCTCGCCGAGGTCGTCCAGCGGGGCCGCTGCACGCTCGAAGAACTCACCACCGCGCTGCGCTCCGGTCGCCATGGGAGCGACCCACGGGTGGCGACGACGCTTGAGGGGCTGACGGCCGGAGTCCGCTCGGTCGCGGAGGCCGCCGCCCGCCCCCTCCTGCGCGAGGCCGGCATCCCGGACCCCCGATGGAACCAGGACCTGTACCTGCTGGACGGCACCTTCCTGGCCCGCCCCGACGCCTACTGGCCGTACGCGGGTGTGGTCCTCGAAATCGACTCCCGCGAATGGCACTTGGGCCCGGGGGACTGGGAGCGCACGATGGCCCGCCGCAACCTCATGATCAGGCACGGCCTCACGGTCCTGTCGGTCTCCCCGTCCCAGCTCAGGGACGACCCGGAGAGCCTCATGACCACGCTCCACGCGGCCCTGGCCACAGGCGCGGCGAGCCCCGCCCCGACGGTACGGCTGGGCGCTCCCGACTGAGTTACGTACGAGCCGTGCGGAGCCCTTCCGCGGGCGCGGGCGCGGACGCGGGCCCGGACGTGGACGCGGGCGGACGGGAGGCGGCGGCGCGGGCTTCGGCGGCGCGTGCGTGGACGGTGTCGGGCGAGAGCGGGGCGTACCGGCGTACGGGCTCGGGCTCGCCCCGGCAGGCGCCGCAGTCGCCGTCGACAAGGGCCTCGGGACGTCCGGGGGCGCGGCACGTGGCGCATTCCATGATCCGCAGAGGCGCCCGTTCCGCAGCCGAAGGGACGGGCGGGAGCTTGGACTTGAGCCGCTCGCGGATGAGCCCGGCCGGATGGTGGACGGGCACGGGGAGCCCATGGGTGAGGGTGCGCAGGACGTCGTCCTCGGTGGCCCCTCGTACGAACCACTCGGCGGCCAGCGGCTCCAGGGCCGCGCAGTCGGCGGCGGACAGCGACACGGCGGGGTTCCTGCGGCCGACGGCGACGAGCACGGCGTAGGCGCGCGAGCGTTCCGGAAGGCGGGCGGGCGGGGCGGAAGCGGCCGTCGCGGGGGCGACGTCCGGCACGTCGACAGGGGCACCGGCGACGTACGAGGCCCACCAGGCGTTGTCCCGGGCCGTACGGGAGAACCACGTACGGGTGACCCAACGGGCACCGCCCGCCCCGATCACGTGCTCACGGCCCCGGCGCAGATGCCCGGCCCGCTGAAGGCGGTTGAGGGCGGTCCGCAGCGCGCACTGGCCGTAGTCCAGCACCTTGGCGAGGGCTTTCACAGAGATGTCCGCCCCGTCCGGCAGCCGGTCGATGAACCCGGCGATGGCCGCTTCGCGGGCCGGAAGATGCGCGAAGTCCCCTGGCTCGGAGCTCTGTTGCTCGCCTGCCGAACGCTTGCCGTAACCGGGATTGGCCATGGGGTGCGGAGCTGCGTGCGCGGAGGGCGGGGCGTCACTAAACTGGCTGTCAGCCATGGGGATCGCTGATTCCGATCTTGTGTGGTGAGGCCTCTGTCGGGTGTTGGTAGCACCAGGCGGGGGCCGCTTTACGTTCTGGGGGCACGCTAAACCGTCGTAACCCTGAGTGGCAAGCCGAATGCGAAAAGTCAACTGGGGCGGCAGGGAGGGTGGGTGGGAAAGAAGAACCAACCGATCCTTACAACCAGGGCTCGACCCCCGAAACTTGAGCCCCGAGCCCACGAGTCACCCCAAACCCCCAGCTCAGAGCCCCGAATCCGGCGGCCGGCCCCAACCCCCGAGGCTCGCCCCTCGAAGCTCAAGACTCAAGCTTCGGCAGCACCCGGACTGCGCCTCGGTCTGACGAGGTAGTGGTGCGGCCCGCGCCAGGCAAGGCGTGGCGTCTTCCGCCGCTAGCCCAGCTGTTGACCCCTCAGGGCGCTGACGAATTCGGCCCAGGCTTCGCCGGCGAACGCCAGCCTGGCTCCGTTCGGGTCCTTCGAGTCCCGTATGGCCGTCCTGTCGGTCATGCGGGCCGCCTCCACACACTCGGTACCGCTTCCGCCGCTGTACGACGACTTGAACCAGCGGGCGTCCTCGCGATGCATTACAGCTCCTTGCAAACCCGATTCAGGAGCGCGACGGAGGCCTCGATGTCCAACGCCTGCGCGCGCAGGTACTCGAACGCCAATTTATAGCGCGCGAGTTCCTGCGGCTTCTCCATGAACAGGCCACCGCCGAGGATGTCCACGTACACCACGTCGAGTTCGGGTGTCGCTCCCCCGAGGATGACGAAGCTCCCGACTGCGGCGGCGTGAGCTCCTGTCGCGAACGGCAGTATCTGGAAGGTGATGTGAGGCTCACGCGCACGCGTGAGCAGGTGACGCAACTGCTCACGCATGACGTCCGGCCCACCGACCGTTCGACGGATCACCGCCTCGTCGATCACAGCCCACATGTGCGGAGGCTCGTCCCTCTCCAGCAACTCCTGCCGCTTCATGCGGATGTCGACCATGTGCGCGATCTCCTGGTCGCCGCAGCGCATTTCGGAGGCCCGGTGCACTGCCTCCGCGTAGGCGCGGGTCTGAAGCAGGCCAGGGACGTACATGCAGGAATAGTGATTCTCGCTGACGACCTCGTTCTCGAGCGTCAGCATGAGGTTCATCGACTCGGGGATCGGATCGGCCAGCGAGCGCCACCATCCGCGAATCTTGGCCCCTTTGGCCAACTCGACCAACGTCAGCCGCTCTTGCTCGGTTGCCCCGTACTCGCGGCAGAGGGCGTCGACCGCAGGCCATCTGACCGTTCCTTCTTTGGTCTCGTACCTGCTCAAGGTCGCCTTGGAGATGTTGACCAGGGCCCCTGCCTCCTCCAGCGTGAAGCCCCTGCGCTCGCGTAACCGCCTTAGATCGGCACCGAGTTGACGCCTTCGAGTGGTCGGTCCGACTGCCATGAGTTGTCGCCCTTCGCTTTGATCTCACAGAGCGTGCACGGTGCCGCGCGATACGAGCAAGACAGCGCGCGCCGGGGGCGCGCACGCCACCGGAATGCTCCCTGAACGCCATTCTGAGAGTTCCATATTGAGACTTCCAGTGTCACTCTGAAGGCATGGATGGGCACGCAAGGTGACCATCGGGTGTTGGGGCAGAGGTGGTTGGTGTGGGCGAGTGCCGATTCAAGATCGAGAGGAAGGGGTGGGATCTCCCCTTCCTTGCGGAGGCCGAGGAGCTCGCCGGCCTACGGCGAGTCGTGCGTCTTCACTTGCGCCTGTGGGGGCTGCCGGACCTGGTCGACCTCGCGCAGCTCTGCGTAACCGAGTTGGTCACCAACGTCATCACGCATGTCGGCCCGGGAACGCCCACCACCCTGGCTGTCTCCATGAATGGCGCGCATCTCCGTCTCGAGGTGACCGACCCGGACGCCCGTGCCCTTCCGACGCTCATCGCGGCGACGGGCGAGGCCGAGGGTGGAAGGGGTATGGCGCTCGTGGATGCTGTGACGGAACGCTGGGGTGTCATTCCGCGCGGCGACTCGAAGATCACATGGTGCGAGCTGCCCACGGGCCTCAGGTCGGAGGGCGGCCACGTCGAGAACCCTCAAGTCGCCAAGGCGGAAGCGCTTCTGACTCGCCACTGCGGTGGAGTCACGCCCGAGTCGCAGCAGTGCGAACGGCTGAGCGTGGCGGTCGCGGAGGAAGCCGCGATCGACTTGATCGCCGACCTCCTCCACTGGCTCCGCGCCCACGGCTGCGACCCGGACGAGGCGCTGGACCGCGCTCAGATGTACTTCGAGGCAGAGCCGGGGGCGGGCTGACGCGCCTCAGCCCGCCCCCGGATCACTCGTCTTCGTCCACGTCGTACTGCCGGGACGACATGTCGCAGCGGGTGTCCTTCGACTCGATGGTGCAAGTCACGCCGCCAGGCGTGTGGTTGAGGGAGATCGACGTCTTGCTGTCGGCGGGTACGGCGACGCTGTACTCGACCATCTTCTTCGCGGGCATGCGAGAGGATCCTTTCTCCAAGGCTTTATGGGCCGCTTTGATGGGATTTACCTGCTTGAAACAGCTCTAAATTCCCATCAATCCTGAAATTGCCATATTTGGACATATTGGTTAGGCGTGAGGGGGCGTGAATGCCGTAGTGGACTGCTTCCTCGGTTGGTCGGATCGCTCCCCGAGGCATCGCCATCTGCCGCAAGAGAGGGGCCCGTTCGGGGTGTGGGGCGTCCGATCGTACACCTGTTCAGCGTTGCGCTGCCCCTAGGTTGTCGAGGGTGAGGGTGATTATCGAGCTGGCCGACTGGGCTATTTGTTAATAATGTCCGTATATGGAAGAGTCGCGATGTTAGGATTCTTCACCGGCGGACCGTCAATGAACTATGGGGTTGTATCATTCCGGAATGCAGAGGGTGAGAGGGGTGCTGGAGTGACGCAAGGCTTCGAAGATTGGCTTGGTGGGGTCCTGCGTCAGCGGGACATGTCTCAGAAGGAACTGGCACACTTGGTGGGGGTGACGCCGGCGGCGGTGAATGCTTGGGCGAAGGGGCGATCGGTGCCTCGGTACGCGAAGATCGCCGCAATAGCAGAGGCGTTGGGCGTAGCCGTCGAGGATGCGGTGAGCCGCCGGCCCCCCGAGTCCGCCGGGTCCGAGCTGGAGTGGGTGTTCCAGAACGCGCCGGAGGACGGCAGTAGGAACGGCGGTAACGCGGCTGCGTACGCCTTCGCCGCGAACCTGGAGGTGCTCGCGCGAGAGGCGACTCAGAACAGTCTTGATGAGCGGTATGAGCAGAATCAACCCGTCGTTTCTCGTTTTGAACTCCATGAATTGACCGGTCGGCACTTGCAGGAGTTCCTGGCGGCTCTGCGGTGGGACTCGATCGAGGAGCATCTGCGTCAGGCCGCGGATCCGCAGCAGAAGGTCGGCCGAGTCCTGGTCGACGGTCTGAACGAGCTGCAACGGACCGGGCGACTCGTTCTGCTTCGAATCGATGACTACAACGCCAGCGGGCTGACCGGTCCGGATTACGACGACGGACGGTTTGCGCGGGTGATGAGGCGCACGCTGGACAGTGGCAAGGCCGGTTCTCAGGGGGGATCGTACGGTCTTGGGAAGGCGGCTCTCTGGGCGGCGAGCCGGTTCGGTCTGGTGCTGGTCAACAGCACTTTGTCCGAGCACCAGGGAGGGCGTCATGAGCGACGGATCGCCGGCAGGCTCGAACTCCCCTGGCATGCCCTGAACGGCGATGAATTCGCGGGGCCCGCCTGGTTCGGTATCGCGGACCGCGAGCGCCAGAACTCGGCGCGGTCCTGCTGGGCCGACGGGGCCACTGCCGAGAGCTTGTACTTGGAGAGAAACGACCCTTCTCCCGGAACCTCGTTCCTGGTCGTCGGCGCCTACGACGGCTCCGGCGACACCGAGGAGTTGGAGGAGATGCACGAGCAACTGACCTCGGGTGTTGCACACAACTTCTGGGCCTCCATGGTCGGCGGTGCAAAAGCCGGCCCGCTGCTGCGTGCATCCGTCGCGGCATGGCGTAATGGCGAAGTCGTGAGGTCCGAACGTCACATCGACCCTCATGTGTACGAGCCCGCGAGGTCGCGGGCGGTCAAGGCGTTCCTCGATGGCCGTACGACTCACGAGTTGACCTCTCGCGAAGACGTGTTGCAGGTTGCCGTGCCGCTCAAGCTGCCCGCTCGCAAGCAACCGGAGCTTGGCGGGGTAAGGCGCCCGAATTCGCATGAAGCCGTGCTGCTCGTCACGCCCACGGTCGAGGACGACCCGAGGCCTGATCACATTGCGTACATGAGGGCCACTCGCATGGTGGTCAAGAACAAGCGGGTCAGCGACCTACCCCTGGGGCATCGTCGCTTTCAGGCGGTTCTTCTGGCGGGACTGGCCACGGGGAGTGACACCGCGGACGCGGCAGACGCCGAACAGTTCCTTCGTACGGCGGAGCCTCCCGATCACAATGACTGGACCAGTACTGAGGACCTCACGGCAACATTCGTCCGTGGCGCCCGACAGAGCATTCTCAACTTCAAGAGGACCGCTGAGCAGTCCATCCGTGATCTGCTGAAAGGCCAGGACGACGACAGCGATGCAGACGAAGGTCCCCAGGTTCTTCGCGACTTGCTGACTCTGACTGTGCCGAAAAAGCCTCGTACTCAAGGCTTCCCGGTGGTGCACGCCGTTGAGGGGGAGGTGTCCGAAGCCGGGGCGTGGCGTCTGCGGGTGACGGTGAAGCTGCCGGAGCGGGGAGACGCCTGGGTTCTCTCGCCCGTCGCTCGCTTTGTCGTGCGGTCGGGGAGCAACATTTCTGTGCGGTGGGCGGGGACGTTGGTCCCGGAACGGGACTGTGAGCTGACGAAGAACGGGAACCTACGTTTTCGAGAAGGAGCACGAAGAGGAGTTTTCAGGGGAGTCACCGATGCGTCGACCCACCCCGTGACCGCCGACATGTCGTGTGTAGAGGTTGATGTACCGAGGGCCAAGGAGATCGTGGAGTGAAGACAGCCTTTCCGTATCCGATCTTGGTCGGGGGTGTCACTCTGAGGGCAGAAGAGGTGTGGGTGGACAACATTCCACTCTCCCTCAACCTCATATCCGACCATGAGCATGTCATTGCCCTTCATGCGATCAAACGGGATTGGGACGAGATTCGGGTCAGAGTATCGGTGGCTGTCGACTCCGATGAGTTGGGTGCCGGCGTGTGGGCGTCGCCGACATGCGTTGCCTCCGTGCGCAACAGGAAGACGAATCTTCGTCTGACGTTCCCCCTGTACTACGAGGGTGAGGGGCGTTGGAACGGTGAGGTCGAACTGCGTAGGGGGGAGCATGTGGGGCGCTGCGAGATAGACGCGTGGGTCGTTGCCAAGGTGAAGGGAGTCGAGGGGCGACTGATCGGCAGGGCGGAGAATCGATGGAGTGCGGACTTCGAAGCGAAGCAGCCCACCAGTCAGCGGAGTATCAAGATGCTCTGGAAGGACTTTGCAGGTCACCCGTTTCTGGATGAGTTCCGCGATGATCCGTGGATATTGGATGCGGAGTCCAATGAGCCTGTTCTCTACCTGAACTCGTCCCTTGAAGGTTTCCGGCCTGTACTTGAAGGCGCTGCGAGCGCGGAGCAGAAGCTTGTTCGTGAAGTCGTGGCATCGCACATAGCATCAGAGGCATGGACGGCAATGTTCAATACCGCACTGTATGCCAGCGAGGCGAAGGGCGGAGAGTCGCAATGGCCCGGTGGTTGGCAGGAAGATGTTCTTAGGCGGATGCTTCCTGACTTTTTCCCGGAAATCTCGCCGGACGAGGCGCTTGCTGAACTCGTGGGACGCAGAGTGAGTGGGGAAAGTGGAGCGGATTTGCATGCTCGGCTGATGCACTCGGCGACGTTGCATTCGCGGAAGCAGAAGACAGTGGCAACCACCGTGCGCACACTGGCGCGTATGAGCGAGTCGAAGGGTGATTCGTGAACGTAAAAAAGGGGTCGAAAGTACCGGACAGGATAGGCAGACTACCGAACCCAGTTGCGACCCGGGCGATCACCCCGCGTGTCCTGCAAGGTTTCGAGCCCCTGTCCTTTGCACAGTTCAAGGAAAAAACTGAGTGGCCCGTCGACGACTCCCCGCGTTGGGATTCTGGGCCGGTGATGGACTTGTTTGCCGAGGCGAAGCGACGGTTCGCGCAATCGGCAGCGACGGCCAGTGATGCTTGGTTGGCGCCTCGACTCCACTACACGCTCCGCCTCACGCGGGCAGAGGCATCGGACACGGAGCTGTGGAATTTCCTCGCCCTGTGCGTGGCGCCCGACTTTGTTCAGTGGCGTTGGGGAAAGGGGCAGAGCGGTCGAGAGGTGGGGCAAGCTGCTCGCTATTCGGGACGGTGGGACCTTCAGTGCTTCTCTCGTTTGTGGTGGGCGGCGGAATTGTTCCGGGACGGCAAGAACTACGGTCCGGCTGAGCTCGCTTGTGGAAACCAGGACATCCTCAATACGGTCATGAGGCAGGAGATGATCCAGCACCGCCCGGCTGCACAAGCGCTCCTGAGGCTTCAGAGCAGGGGCCTTGTACGCACAGGCCGAGATGTCAACGCAGCTGCATCGGTGGCGAACGCGGCCGGTGTCACCCTGGTGTACGAGGCCATGGCGCCGGACGAACTGCAAGACGCAGAGGCGCTCCGGGAGTGGATCCTCGCCGCCGGCGATGACCCTGCGGTGCAGTACGACACCCTGCCTCAGGGGCCGAAGGACGGCAGCGTTCCCCACCATGCCGCAGAAACTCTTACCACTTGGTTCGAGAAGCTGTTCGCCGATGCGCCGGTACGAGGCAAACAGCTTGTCGATGAGGAGGGCAACGCCGACAACAGAGACGACTGAGTCGTACTCAGCGGCTCAGTCGCTCATGGATGGCCTGGGCGAGCGCACGGCCCAGGCCGACCGGGACGGCATTGCCGATCTGGCGCGCGATCTGGATTTTACTGCCGAACCATTTGAAGTCGGCGGGGAATCCTTGAATCAAGGCTGCCTCGTAGTGAGTGATGGGCCGGTCCTCGACAGGGTGGAGGTAGCGGCCTTTCTCAGGCTTGTAGAACTCCGTGCGGATGGTGATGGAAGGGCGGTCCTCGTGCATCCGACCCATGACATCGCCGGAGCCACTGTTGTGCCTGTCCCAACTCTCTGTGGACAGGTATGTCTCTTTGCCCTGGATCGTTGCCCATTGGCCACGAAGGTCATGGCGATTACCGCTGCGGCCGATCGCTCTGTACCGCGCCAGAGACAGCTCGGTCGGTGTGCGACCGATGTGAAGGTCGGTCGTCTTGAAGGGGCCCGGCAGGGCCACGCCCAATGGCTTGCCGGTGCGATCGGGCAGATTGATCTCAGGCGCAGCCTTGGGAGTGTGGGAAAACACCGCAGGGCCGACGGCCACCCACGGGGCCGGCTGGATGGCATGGTCTTCTTGCTCATCGAGAGTCGGCTGCGGGCGGGTTGCGTTTCGACCGTGCGTGGGCTGTGGGTGTTCCAAGGGCTCGCCCAAGTCCTTGCGCGTCGCGATGACGATGGCTCGCCTCCGGGCCTGGGGGACCCCGTAGTCCGCAGCGTTGAGGACCTTCGCACACAGCCTGTAGTCCGAAAGGTCGCCGTCGTCCTCGGTGGCCCTCTCGAGATCCTGGAACTCCTGGGACTTCAGGAAACGATCGACGTTCTCAAGGACGAAGATCTTGGGCTTGATCGTCGTGACCACGCGCATGTACTCGCGCCAGAGCTTGTTTCGCGGGTCATCGGCCTTGGGGGGCTTCTTCTCGAGGTCGTCCCTGTTGAGTGCGGAAAACCCCTGACAGGGAGGGCCTCCCATGACGATGTCCACTTGCCCTTCGTAGGGCTTCGCGTCCCATGTGCTGATGTCGATATTGGCGACGTGCGCCGATCCGAAGTTCGCCGCGTACGTCGCAGCTGCAGCTTCGTCGAACTCCACGGCCGCGACGGACTGGAAGGGGGAGGATCCGGCGCCGGACGGTTCGTACGAGCGGAAACCGGCAGAGAACCCGCCTGCGCCGGAGAACAGGTCGACCACCTTGATCGTGGGCTCGGTCAGTGTCGAGCCCACAGCAGTGTCAGTCGGGATGATCGCCATGTTGGGTGAGTCTACTGTGATGGTCGGCGAGGCCTAATGGTACGTCTACCAGCTCACCGGCCATCACTGAATATGCCTAAATGTGGCTTCGCGCGGCGCGGGTGGAGGAGCGAAGAGCAGTCAGGATCCGCAGGCCGAGCGCGGTTGCGATGGGCGGAGGAGTGGTCTGGCTGATCTGCCGGTAGGCGGAGGTCTTCCTACCGTGGATCTTCCAGTCGCTGGGGAAGCCCTGGAGAAGTGCGACCTGGTCGACCGTGATCCCGGGTAGCCCGTGACGCGGCTCGATCTCGAAGTTGCTTCGGAAATCGGGCCCTGGCACGGCGTCCGCAATGCTTCCGCCATAGATGCCCCAACGTGCCCAGATCGCCTTCGCGCGGCTCGCACCAAGGTCTGCCCCTCCTCGGCCGGTGGCCCCGCCCATGATCAGTGGTGCCGGCTCCGATGCGCGTGCCGCCCAATCGGCGGCTTCCGGCCACCCGTCCGACGCCATCGACTCGTACAGCGTCTCTCCAAGGCTGGGGCAGCGCAGATAATTCGGTGTGGGCCACTCGAAGTGGGCCAGATCATCGGCGTGCATGGCGACCATGAAGCCGTGCGGTCGCTGCTGAGGCACCCCGAAATCCGTGGCCGACAACACGGACGACGTCAGTTCGTAGCCAAGATCCTCGACAGCTTCGTGTACAGCCTGCCTTTCTGCTTCGAACCTGGCTGCGTGGAGAAAAGTGGGAATGTTCTCCAGGAGGAGCACTCGAGGCCTGACGTACGAGGCCATGTCCAGCGTGGCGCGAAGGGTGTCGCGCTTGTCATCAGTGGCGAGTTGCTTGCCCGCGACGGTGTACGGGGAGCGAGGAAGGCCGCAGCTGAGGACATCGGCGTAGTCCATCGGCCGGTGGTTTACGGGCTCGATCTGGTTGAGGTCGTCACAGACTGTGTACCAACCAGGTCGGTTCTGGGAGAGCGTGACACAGGTGTCCCGGTCGATGTCGACAGCGCTGATGACTTCGAATCCCGCTCGTTCGAGTCCCAAGGCCTGCCCCCCGACCCCGGCACACAACTCGATTGCGGTGAAACGCTGTTCTTCCATGTGTAGGCCTTCCCCCCGACTCAACGCTTATGTGCTCCATGTTAGGAGCGGAACCGCCCCGATTCGATACAGCGTCGTGTGACAGGCATCTGGATGGTGCTTCCCCCTGGTCAGGGTCCGGTGCCCGCTGAACTCCTGCCCGAGGAGTCGATCGTGGTGAAGCGAACCACCTTGCCGTCATTGCTCCTTGCGGAGGCCGGCGCCACGAAGGTGAAAGCCATCACGACCTGCCCCGGTTCGATTCGTCCTGAAGCTTCGAGACCGGCCCTGTGCTCCGGTTCCACCACGGGGTAGAGGCAGATGACACCGCGGCGGTCCGCTACGTGCTGCTCGGTCGTGGCATTCCCGCCGTGGGGGAGAGCGCCGGCGATTCGCAGGGCCGCCGCGCGATGCTTCGGCTCACTGATGGCGCCGAAGACCTCACGACGGCGGCGTTGGCGACTGAACCAGGAAAAGGTACGAGTCGACGTGCCGACGGAGAGTTGCCTGATGCTCGACGCATGTTGGGGAGCGAGTACCAGCCAGTCTTCTACCTTGGCCGGAGAAGCCCCACTGATCTCATTGAGGTATGTGAGGTGCGGGTCGAACCGTCCCGCAGCATCCCATTTCAAGGATTGGAGCAGTTCCAGGGCTTCCTTCGAGGAAAGCCTGCCGGTGAGGGCGTTGAAGCTGTGGTGGGTGTTCCCATCGTTGAAGTAGTACTCAAACGTGCTCGGGGCGGTCGACAAGGACTCCAGGACGGGGGCCCACAGGCCGGTGTTGTGCCGCAGGGCGGGTGCTCCCATCGGGTACGCGGTCGGTTCCTCCCACTTGCCTGCTGAATGGATCTCCACCACACGTGTGTTGTACATCTTGTTCGCGCTCGCGGGCCTGAGCCAAGCAAGGTGTTGGGAGACCAGAGGCGGTACTTGCTCCGGTGTGACTTGCGGCTTTCCGTCGATCATGACCGAGTACTGTTGGAGCTGCTCGCGGAAGCTCTCCTCGTCGCGGCAGATCGCCTCGAAGGCTTCGTACAGGTCGATGTCCTTCGTTCCCATGGTCTCCTCCCGGCCCAAGTAGAGGCGTACCAGGTCCTTGTATCCCTTGCGGAAGCCGAACCACCGGCCCATTTGCATGAGGGTGGAGGCGTTGTTCGTGCGTCGGCGGTAGTAGGTGACCGTGAGGCCTTCGACGGTGAAGCCACGGGAGAGTTTCTGACCGCCAATGATGATCTTCCAAAGGGAGCGTTTGTCGAAGTCGGCCTCGCCATTCTCGATGTCCTTGTCTCCGTTGACAACGATGATCGGTTGGTTGTCGCCGCCGATGCGAATCGCAGCGGCGCCGACGTACGGGGAGAGGTCATCGTACGAAGCAGGAACTGCGAAGCCGTCGGATCGGATTCGTGAGACAGGTTCGACGTCCGTTTCGAACAGTGCGCGCAGTCGCTCGTGGCCCGCGGGGCCTGTGTAGCCGGCGGACCACCACAACTGGTTCACTCTCCCGCGCAGTTCACGGTGATCGGCAGTACGGACCGACTCATGGATAAGCATGGTGTGGTGCTGGAAATAACGGTCTCCCAGGCCGTGGTTCTCGCGGTAGAGCTTCATGGCTGCGGTGAGGACGAACATGTCCATGGCCTTCTGCAGTGCTGTGTTGTCCTCCTCCGAGGAGAGTTTGATGTCCCGGACATGCGCCTTCTCGTTTGAATTGGCGAAGGTTCGCTCGTCCCTGGAGATTGGGGAGTCCAGGTCGTGGAAGTCCTGAACACCCATGTACCCGTCCGGGCGCGGTAGAGAGACGATGAAATCCTTCGGGAAGATGTCTTCGGAGTCGCTCGGATCGATGAAGACGTTCGCGAAGGGCGTCGCTGTGTAGCCGACGTACTGGGCGCGGGGCAGGAGCCGGAGCAATTCCGAGATCTTCTCGTTGATGGCAGTGCGCTCGGCGTCGGGCTTGTTGGGGTTGGAGGTGTTGACCGAGGCTTCGTCGGACTCGTCGTCAATGATGAGCACGGGAATCTCGGCAAGCGGAGTCTTGATCTTGTTGAGATCCTTCACCAGTTTGGCGAGTACAGACTTGTTCTTTTTCACCACCATCAGCCGTGCCGAGGAACGATGCAGGTTGCGTGGGTTGTGAAGAGAGAGTGCCGGTTCCTGCTTCTCGAATTCGAGCGCGACGATTCCTTGAAGGAGGCTCTTGTAGTCGTTGTCCCTCGTGGTCATACGGACAACGTCAAAGCCGCCCAGGGCGGACGGCAGCCCGCCGTGGGTGAGGAACTTGTCCTGGGCCCACGCCGGGTCGTCCGCGTAGTCGGACTCGTACTCCGAGGCGCCTCGCAGGATGTTTTCCCGGCCGACGAGCTCCATGTCGAGTCGGCGTTGAGTCTGTGCGCGCAGCAGGTTGAGAGTGCCGCCCAGGACGATGACCAGGCGATAGCCGGCGTCCACGGCCTTCGCGATGACACCGGTGAAGTTGGCGGTCTTACCGGACTGGACGTAACCGACAACCAGGCCCTTGGACTGGTACACGTTCTCGGCAGTTGGGTCGGCGAGGCGTTCTACGACCCGGTCCGAGGCCGCGTCCAGGCTCGCTACGGCGGATTCCGGCCAGCCCTTCTCGGAGAGGAGGCGACGGTACGCGGGCCAGTACCAGCTGCGGCCCCGCTGAGACTGGGGCGTGTACCAAGGGACAAATTCCTCGCTGATGACGACCGGTCCGGCTGCCTTCGGTACCGGTACCAGCAAGTTGAGGATCTTCTGTGTGTCCTCGGACAGGCCGAGGAGTGTGAGGATCACAGCGCGGCGCTCGTCGGAGCGGGGCTCGGTCGGTGTCCATGGAGGAGCCTCCGCGTAGTCCCAGTGTGTGAGCTGCTTGCGCCACAGCTCGACCAACTGGTCCGTGGAATGCGCGGCGTTGAGAGTCCTGTGGAAGTCCGACTCGGTGGCCAGAGCTTGAGCCTCGGGTCCCTCTTCCTCGGAGTGGTAGGCCAGGGCCCGCAAAAGGTTCTTGGGGCGGCTCTCCATGCCTGACAGGGCAGAAGAGTGGAGCGTGAGCCGGAGTGTTTCGGAGGGATTCATCGATGGTTCCTTGGACTTACGGAAGGCGAAGGTCGATCAGGGCGGAAGGCGGCTCGGGAGAGGGCGTGAGGCCGGTGACGTCGAGTGTGTACGTGACGTCGCGTACGCGATCACGGAACTGGGCGGGTACGGACTCCACACCGAGACGCGGCAGCCGGCTGTCCACGAGAAGGGCGACGGGCGAGGAACGCAGACGCCATCGCTCGTCGTCCGGCATCTCGGGGTCCCAAGCCGCTGCTGCGAGCTGTCCGTCGAGCCGGTCGAGGTGTGCGGGGGCTTGGTCGGCCACTTCGTCCCGAACGGCCCGGACACAATCCGTGAGCGTACGGCCGTCGGTGCCACCCCTCGTGACCTGCAACGAGGCCAGCCACAGTGGTCGGTCGGCGGTTGGAGTCAGCTGCCCTACCCCGTGGATGGTGTGGCGACGTTGCTCAGAAGAGGTGGTCTTCACCTCGACGTCGCAGCCGGGCAATCCGAAGTCGTGTTCTTCGTTGGTCGAGCCTTTCCAGGACTGCAGGGCGGTGGACCAGCCGTAGGTTCGGGCGATCGAGGCGAGAGCGGAGAGCTCCCCGATCAGGCCGATACGTTTCTCTGTGCCCAGCCCCCTCGGCCTGTTCAGTAGTGCGCTCCACGACCGCACGGTTTCCCCGAAGGCCTGGTCCAGGGTGCGGTCGTGCGTGACGATGCGATCGGCGACGGCGTTCAGGAGATCGTGGAAGTCGCGGACGAGAGCTGCCTGCGTGGTTCTGATACGAGCCATGCGCATACCCCGCTCCGCGATTTGGTCGATACGGACCAGGGGCAGGGGCGAGTTCGGCGGTTTGTGGCGTCGGTCCAGTTCCACGTGCAGAGCGATCTCATGACCACCGTCGCCGACGACGTACGACACCTCCGGATGAGCAGAGGGGGCGGACAGCCGGTAGGAAGTGGACTGGTTCTCGCCGAGATAGTGCTCGACCGAGCGCCATGGCACGTAGGGTCCGTCAGTCATCGTCGGCCACCTTGTCGAGTTCGGCGCGGGCAGCCGACACCAGGATCGACTGCCACAACTGAAGGTTGTCCTTCTCCCGGCTTCCGCTGTACTCCTTCTCGAAGACCTGGTGGAGCAGCACGTACATCAGCGACTTGAGTAGCGGAGCATCGTTGAGCCCACCGCGTCGGCCGCCCAGGATCGCTGCCCGGTAGTGCTGGTTGAGGACGATCGTCCGGTCCTCGCGGTCGATGTCGAAGAAGAGCTCGTTGTCGAGCTTCTGCCAGCGGAGCGCGATGGGTTCTTCGTACGCGATCATTGGCAACTCGTCCTCGATCGTCTCCCGTACGGCCGGGGCCAGTCCCTTGCCCGGAGGCAGAACCGGCTTGCGTGTGGTGCCGGCCCGCTTGCGGGCGTCACGGTAAACAGTGTCTGCCGCGGCCAGATAGTCGAGGAATGTCTGGCCGTTGTCGGTGGTGGCCTCTTCCAGCGCCGTGGTGAACTCGGGCGAGGCGTCCACGCCCGCTTTCTTGACAGTGAGGCGGAAGACGTCCCCAGGGTGGTCGGGAAGATCGACGGCGACGCGTGCCAGGGATAGGTGCTGCTCGGGCTGTCGGAAGTTGTTCCAACCACCGGCCTGTACCAGGCGGTTGTGACGATAGAAATAGAAACCCTGCCGATCCATGACCGAGCCGACAGCCTTGTACTCGTCAAGGTTGGACTTGGGCGTCCAGACGTGGGCATCGAGAGTGATGTCACCAACCGTGGGGATCGAGGCCCTGAACGCCTTCGGGTATTCCGGGTGCCCGGGAACTGGGTAGGCGAATGGATTGAGTGGCTCGACGCCGAAGTTCATGTAGATCGTGCGGGTCCGTACGTCCTCGGCCGCGATGGTGATGTTGAAGTCGTCCCGGGCCAGGAATCGGTGCAGATAGAGGCCGAGATGCAGGCCCAGTTTGTTGATCGTTCGATGGAGATACCGGTCTGTCTGTCCGCCGCCCCCGTGCTTGGGGAAGTCCTTCACGCCGTCCCAGCGAACGACCGTGCCCTGCCATTCGATCGGGCGCTTGTTGTCGTAGCGGTCGATGAGTGTCTGGGCGTAGTCCGGGTCCACGATGTCGCACTGAAAACTCGACATGGCGCGCTCCATCAGCCAACGGCGGCCCGCTGTACGGGTGCGCTTGGTGGTGCTGACGACGGTGACGGCCGAGGCATGACTGAGAGAGGCGGACTTGAGGCCGGTACCGAACATGCCCAGGGCGTCGGCGGCGTAGTCACGACGGCCGCCGACCGTCATCGCGACATCGAGGGCTGGGTCGTCCATGCCTTTGCCGTCGTCGACCACCAGAAGGCTGACCAACTGGTCACCGTCACGCAGGAAGTGGATGACCACGTCCTTGGCACCGGCGTCGATGGAGTTGTCGACGAGATCGGCGACTGCCACTTCAAAGGCGTATCCCTGACTGCTGAGCGCCTCCATATACCTCGCGTCGGGCGGGAGATGCTTACTCCCAGCGGTGGGGACGTCGAACTGCCAGTCGTGGGTCATTGCCTCGCCCTGCGGATGACGGATATTTAATACGATCAATGCTGACGGTATCGGCAGGGTCGGACAACGGCGAAGAAACCTCGCGAAGAGGAGGCATGGAGTCCGGAACTGCTCGCACCTAACGTCCGCTCTTCGGCGGTTGGCTCGGTGGTGTCGCGCTTTCTCGAGCCTCAGCCACAGTTCGGGCAACGGCTGCCGGGCTCTCGTGCTCCCAGAAGCGCAGAACCGTCCAGCCTTGGGCTTCGAGATGCTCGGTCGTTTCCATGTCGCGAGCCATGTTCTTGTCGAGCTTGGTGCGCCACCACCCGGCATTGGCCTTTGGCTGCGTGGCGTGCTGAGGGCAACCGTGCCAGAAGCATCCGTCCATGAAGACGGCGACCTTGGCCGGTCCGAAGACGATGTCGATCGTGCGGCGAGGCATGCCGGGTACGGGGACGTTCACGCGATAGCGCAGGCCTGCGGCGTGGAGCAACTTGCGCACGGCGACTTCGGGAGCCGTGTCACGGGAGCCCTGGCGGCTCATGCGGGCCGAGACGGCGGCGGAGGAAGGGACAGCATCAGGCACTTTGGCATTGTGCCGGCGCGCTCGCCCTGAGTGCCGGGAGTCCCACGATCCGACTCTCAGCTCCTGTTGGGGAGCCTGGTCGACGCGAGCCTCCAGGCTGTGGTCGGTTACGACCGATGGCCTTCGTCGGGTAAGGGCGGCGGGGTTCGTTCCGACCCGCCGCCCATGTGCTATCCCGCGCCGTGGCACTCCCTGTACGGCCGGCCCGAAGCGCACCAACAAGTGGCGTTGCGGGGCGGCGGCCAAGGGGTGGCTCGGCCTCGGGCTGCCAGGGTGGTGGCGTATTGGGGGAGCAGGTCCGCGTTGGAGGGGGAGGACTGTTCCGAGGCCGCGAAGGCTTCGTACGAGGGGACCGTGGCCGTGACGATGCCCAGGTTGGGGGTGCCGGTGGCGGCCAGGTCGCGGAGGGAGGTTTCCAGTTGGGTGAGGTGGGCCTCGTGGGAGGGGTACTCGGTGGCCAGGGTCGGGTACGCGGCGAGTAGTTCGCGTAGTTCCGGGGCCGGCCAGTGCAGGACCGCCACCGGGAACGGGCGGGAGAGGGCCGTGCGGTAGGAGCCCAGTTCGGCGCGGAGGCGGGCGATCTCGGCCTGGAGTTCGGCCGGGTTGTCGGAGCCCAGGGACCAGAGGCGCTTGGGGTCGTGGAGTTCGTCCAGGCCGACGGAGGACGGGTGGACGCTGTCGGCGAGGGCGTCCCAGGGGTCGTGGTCCAGGCCCAGCAGGCGGCGGACGCGGTGGCGGCCGATCAGCAGGGTGTGGGTGGCGTACGGGACTTCCTCGCCCGGAGTGAGCAGCAGGTTGAGGGCCGAGGTGAAGGAGTCGTGGGCCTCCTCCAGTTCGTCGTGGTGCTCCAGGGTCTCCGCCACGATCTCCCAGGGCGCCGGGTCCAGCGGGGCGGCGGTGCGCAGGCCGTCGATGATCGCGCGGGCCTCGGCCTCGTGACCGTACTCCCAGAGGTTGGCGGCCTTGAGGGCTTTCACCAGGTGGGGGTGGTCGGGGGAGGCCGCGAGGAGGGTGTCGTAGAGGCCCGCGGCGCGGGCACGGTCCCCGGCCAGTTCCAGATGGGCCGCGGCCTGGAGGAACAGGGGCTCGTGATCCTCGGGGTACTGGGCAGCGGTGCGCAGCAGGCGCTCGGCTTCCGTGGTGTGATCGACAGGCATATCGGGGCGCATGATGCACACCGTACTGCTGTACGGGGCACGGGCGGAGGGGGATGGCCGGGACGGGCCGTCTAAGGTCCTGACGTGCTTCGACACCGTCCTCATCTGCTCTGGTTACTCGTTCCCTTCGTCCTGTTCCTGGTGGTTTTGCCCTGGGTGAACCGGGTCGATCCCGTCATCCTCCGGCTCCCGTTCCTCTCCCTGTGGCTGCTCGGGGCGACCGTGGCCACGCCCTTCGCCGTATGGCTGACGTGGCGCGGCGATCAGCGGCTGCGGCGCAGGTCGGCGGCGCGGCCGATATCGGGGCCGGGGCCCGCGCGGCCGTCGGCACCAGGGGAGGGCGCGGAATGAACGCTGTGATCGCCACCTCGATCTTCTCGGTCTTCATGATGGGGACCGTGGGTCTTGGGCTTCTCGCCGTACGGGGGCGAGGCGGAGGCACCGGCGGGCTCGCCGAGTGGTCCGTCGGCGGGCGCAGTCTCGGCGCCGTCTTCATCTGGGTGCTGATGGCGGGCGAGAGCTACACCAGTTTCAGCTATCTGGGTGCCGCGGGCTGGGGCTACAACTACGGCGCCCCCGTTCTCTACGTGGTCGCCTACATGTCCTGCGGTTACGCCGTCGGCTATGTGGTCGGACCCATGCTGTGGGCGTACGCCCGGCGTCATGATCTCGTGGGTATCACGGACATACTCGCCCACCGTTTCGGACGGCCCTGGCTCGGCGCCCTCGTCGCCGTACTCGCGACCGTCTTCCTCCTGCCGTACATCCAGCTCCAGATCACCGGCATGGGCGTGGTCGTCTCGACCATCTCGTACGGCGCGATCAGCCTCGACTGGGCCTATTTCATCAGCTTCGCGGTCACCACCGGGTTCGTGGTGGTGAGCGGGCTGCGGGGCAGTGCCTGGGTGTCCGTGCTCAAGGACGTGCTGGTGATCGGCACCCTCGGGTTCCTCGCCGTCTATGTGCCGCTGCACTACTTCGACGGGTACGGGCCGCTCCTCGACCGGCTCGTGGCCGGGAAGAGGGAGTGGCTGACGCTGCCCGGACACCAGAGCGGACAGGGGGCGAGCGGGCTGGGCACGGCCTGGTTCATCACCACCTCGCTGCTGAACGCGCTGACCGTCGTCATCTTCCCCACGACCGTCGCCGGATATCTGGGCGCGCGCGACGCCGACGCGCTGCGCCGTAACGCGATCTGGCTGCCCGCCTACAACGTGCTGCTCTTCGTCCCGATGCTGCTCGGGATGGCCGCGCTCTTCGTCGTCCCCGGTCTCACCGGCGCCGACTCGAACCTCGCGCTCTTCAAGCTCGTCGTGGACTCGCTGCCCGCCTGGGCGGTCGGGATCATCGGGGTGGCGGCGGCGCTCTCGTCGATCGTGCCGATGGCCGTGTTCATGCTGGTGATCGGGACGATGTGGGGGCGCAGTGTGCTCTCGCTCGTACCGCGCTGGCGGGCCCGGGAGAAGGGCGCGGCGCAGGTGGTGGTCGTGGCGGCGGGTGCGATCGCGCTGGTCCTGACGTATATGGCGCCCAATACGCTCGTACGGCTCTCCCTCATCTCGTACGAGGGCATGGCGCAGCTCCTGCCGATGATGCTGCTGGGTCTGGTGTGGCGGAGATTCACCCTGATCGGTGGATTGAGCGGGCTCGCGGTGGGGGTGGGGGCGGTGTGCGGGCTGGTCTTCACCGGTCACGATCCGGTGTGGGGAGTGAACGCCGGGATCGTCGCGCTCGCCGCGAACCTGCTGGTCGCGCTGGCCGTGACGTACGTGGGCCGTCGGGGCCGGCTGCCGGACGGGGACGGGGACGGGGCCGGGGACGGGGACGTGCTTGCCCACGACCCGGTCGGTCCGGGCGTCTCGGGCGCTCCGGGCGCCTCGGGCTCTTCGGGTGGCGCGAGCGATACGCCCGGTCCGTAGCGTGATCCGCGGCCCGGTCCGGACCCGCAGGATCCGGTTCGGCCGGGCCCCGCTCCGTCTCCGTCAGCGGCTTCAGTCGACGTAGCCCGATCGTGTATAACGGCTGGAGTGGTTGCGCTGTACTGAGATGACAGTCGTACTACACATCGGATGAACCGGAGAAACCGTACGAGAGGGGAGCAGGACATGGTCCGCAGCGTGCTGCGTCAGCTGCGCCCCACCGGTCTGCTGCTGTTCCTCCTCGCCGAAGTCCTGCTCATCGACGCCGGCGGCCTCACCGCCACCGTCGCGCTCGCCGCCACCGCCACCGCCGCCGTGGGATCCGCGCTCGTCGTCTGCGCCGTGATCAGCGCGCGCTCCGTGCCCGCCGTACCGCGTCAGCGGGTACGGACGGCCATCCGCGACCGCGAGCAACGCACCGCCTTCCTGCCCCAACGGGATCCCGACGCCTCGGGCCGCACCAGGCCCCGAGCCCCGGGCCGTCGTCTGCCGACGGCCGCGTAGGGGCACAGGGCACCCTCTCTTCCGTTCCTGTCGCACCCCGCGTGGGTCCGTCATGCCGAATCGCATTCATCCGGCACGACGAGAGACCCCACGGAGGGCTCACATGTCCGTTTTCGCCAGCCTGGTCGGACACCTCGCCGATCTGCTCCAGCCGCTCTTCCACACCGGCGCCACCGCTGCGGCGATCGTCCTTTTCACCGCCTGTGTACGGCTCGCGGTCCACCCGCTCTCCCGGGCGGCCGCCCGTGGGCAGAAGGCCCGTACGAAACTCGCGCCGCAGATCGCCGAGCTGCGCAAGAAGCACGGCAAGAACCCGGAGCGCATGCAGAAGGCGCTCCAGGAACTGCACACCAAGGAGAAGGTCTCGCCGCTGTCCGGCTGCCTGCCGAGCCTGTTGCAGATGCCCGCGTTCTTCCTGATGTACCACCTCTTCTCCAGCCGGGAGATCGGTGGCCGGCCGAACGGACTGCTCGGCCACTCGCTCTTCGCCGCGCCCCTCGGCGACCGCTGGACGGACGCGCTGTCGGACGGCGGGCTGTTCGGTGGAGCGGGCATCGTGTACGTGGCCCTCTTCGCGATCGTCGCCGGCGTCGCCACGTTCACCTTCCGCCAGACGAAGCGCCAGATGGCGGCCAACCCGACGACGATGCCGGCGGGACCCGACGGGCAGCCCGTTCCGGGCATGGGCGCGATGACGAGGATGATGCCGCTGATGTCCTTCGCGACGCTCTTCACCGTCGGCTTCGTACCGCTGGCCGCCGCGCTGTACGTGGTGACCAGCACGACCTGGACGGCGGTCGAGCGGTACTTCCTCTACCGGGACATGCGGGTCGCGGGGGTACAGGCGGCGGGCGCGGCGAGTGCCGCCTGACGGTCAGGGCGGTCGGCGGTGAGCCCTGCGAGTGAGTCCAGTGTGTGAACCGGGTCTTGCAGGGTGATCCGATGTCTTGGAGGATCGGCCGAGTCCGCCGACGGTCGCGCCCACCGGCCCGGTCGCACCCCGTCGGCCGGACCCACCTCCGTCAGCCCGTCGGCCGGCCCCACCCCGTCAGAGGGAGATTCAGACCATGAAGCTGCTGCGTGTCGGTACGGCGGGGGCTGAGCGCCCGGCGCTGCTCGATCAGGACGGAACCCTTCGGGACCTGTCGGCCCTGGTCACGGACATTGACGGTGCCCTGCTCGCCGATGCGGCCGCGCTCGACCGGATCAGGGCGGCCGGGGCCTCGGGCGAGCTGCCCGTACTCGACGCCGACGGGGTACGGGTCGGGCCGCCGCTCGGCCGGATCGGCAAGATCGTGTGCATCGGGCTGAACTACCACGATCACGCCGCCGAGACCGGTGCGCAGATCCCCGCCGAGCCGATCATTTTCTTCAAGGCGCCGGACACAGTGGTCGGACCTCATGACACCGTTCTCGTACCCCGGGGCAGCCGTAAGACCGACTGGGAGGTCGAACTCGCCGTCGTCGTCGGACGGGCCGCCCGCTATCTGGAGTCCGCCGAGGAGGGCCTGGCGCATGTCGCCGGATACGCCGTCTCGCACGACGTCTCCGAGCGCGAGTTCCAGATCGAGCGCGGCGGCACCTGGGACAAGGGCAAGAACTGCGAGACGTTCAATCCGCTGGGCCCCTGGCTGGTGACGGCGGACGAGGTGCCCGACCCGCAGGCGCTGCCGCTGCGGCTCCGGGTCAACGGCGAGCTCAAGCAGGACGGGACGACCGCCGAGCAGATCTTCGGGGTGGGCGAAGTCGTGCGGTACGTCAGCCAGTTCATGACCCTGTACCCGGGCGATGTCATCAACACGGGGACGCCGGCGGGCGTGGCCATGGGCAGGCCGGAGCCGAAGCCGTACCTGCGGGCGGGGGACGTGGTGGAGCTGGAGATCGAGGGGCTGGGCCGTCAGCGGCAGGAGTTGAAGGACGCGTAGGGAGCCTGAGGGGCCTTAGGGCCCTAAGGGCCTTGGGGAGCTGAGGGCCTTGGGGAGCTGAGGGACGCGTAGAGGGAGCGGAAGGGAAGGGCGCGGGGGCGCATGCGAGTGCGCCCCGCCTTGTCCCGCCCCCCTCTCATCCCGCCTCGCGCCCCCGCCTCACCCCACCAGTCGTTCCTCACCCCACCAGTCGTTCCAGCGCCTCCACCACCAGCGCGTGGTCCTCCGCCTGCGGAAGACCCGAGACCGTCACCGTGCCGACGATCCCCGCGTTCTCCACCGCGATGGGGAACGAGCCGCCGTGCGCCGCGTACACGTCCGGGTCCAGGCGGGACGACTCCTCGAAGGTCGTGCCCTTCGCGCGGAAACGGGTCCCCACGAGGAACGAGGCTGCGCCGTACCGCTCGACCACCCGGCGCTTGCGGTCGATCCACGCGTCGTTGTCCGCCGACGAGCCCGGCAGCGCGCAGTGGAAGAGCTGCTGCGCGCCCCGGCGGATGTCGATCGCCACCGGCGCGTTCCGGTCGCGCGCCAGCTCGACCAGCAGGTTGCCCAGCTTCCAGGCGTCGTCGTATGTGAAGTGAGGCAGCGTCAGGCGCGCTTCCTGGGACTCCAGTTCGGCGACAGTGGGGTTGCTCATGAGTGCGTGACCTCCAGCGTGATCGTCCTGCCCTCGGCGGCCGAGAGTTTCGCCGCCTCCAGTACGTCGAGCGCCGCCGCCGCCTCGTGCGCCGTCACCGGCGGTGCGGTGCCCTCGCGCAGCGCGGTGGCGATCCCCGCGTAGTACGCCGGGTAGTCGCCCGGCTCGGTCTCCACCGGGTTGCCGCCGCCCGTCAGCGCCGACTCGCCCGCGCCGATCCGACCCCACAGCGACTCGCCCTCCACGCCCCAGCCACGCTCCGCGCCGGGTCGCCTGCCACTGCGCAGGGCCGCCTCCTGCGGATCCAGGCCGTGCTTCACATAACCGGCCGCCGAGCCCAGCACCCGGAAGCGCGGGCCGAGTTGGGCGGTGGTGGCGCTGACGTACAGATGGGAGCGGACGCCGTTCGCGTGCGTGATCGCGATGAAGGTGTCGTCGTCGGCCTGGGCGCCCGGACGCCGTACGTCCCGCTCCGCGTACACCCGTACCGCCGGCCCGAACAGCACCAGCGCCTGGTCGACGACATGGCTGCCGAGGTCGTACAGCAGTCCGCCGATCTCCTCCGGCGCGCCCGACTCGCGCCAGCCGCCCTTCGGCTGAGGGCGCCAGCGCTCGAAGCGGGATTCGAAACGCTGTACGTCGCCCAGCTCACCGGACTTGACCAGGCGGGAGAGCGTGAGGAAGTCGTTGTCCCAGCGGCGGTTCTGGAAGACGGAGAGCAGCAGCCCGCGCTCCTCGGCGAGCGCGGCCAGCTCACGTGCCTCGGCCGCGCTGCCCGCGAGCGGCTTGTCCACGACGACGGGCAGACCGGCCCTGAGGGCGGACGCCGCGACCGGGACGTGCGTCTTGTTGGGGGAGGCGATGACGATCAGGTCCAGTTCGCCGGCCCGTGCCCCTGCCCACAGCTCTTCCGGCGAGGCGGTGAAACGTACGTCCGGGAACTCCGCGCGCGCCTGCGCCCGGCGCTCCGGATTGGAGGTGACGACGGTGTCGAGGACGAGCCCCTCGGCGGCGGTGATCAGCGGGGCGTGGAAGACGGAGCCCGCGAGCCCGTAGCCCACGAGCCCGACGCGCAGGGGAGTGCCTGTACCAGTCATGCGATCCACTTAAGCAACGCTGTTGCCAAAGTGCAAGGCCGGTGCACAATGGCCGATGTGAACAGAGGTACGGATACGGGCGCCGATCGGGAGAACACGGGCGCGGGCCAGGCGGAAGCGGGCTCCGACCCGGCAGCGGGCGCCGAGGAGGTGGCGAACGCGGCCGGCTGGGGCGCCAATCTGCTGATGCTGCGCGGCCACAACGCGGCGCTGGTCCTCGACCTGCTCCGGGCCGCCGGAGAGGGCGGCATCAGCCGGCTGGAACTCGCCGAACGCACCCGGCTCACCCCGCAAGCGGTCAGCAAGATCACGGCACGGCTGCGTACGGAGGGCATGGCGGAGGAGGCCGGCCGCCGTGCCTCGACGGGCGGCAAGCCCCGGACCGTGCTGCGGCTCGTGCCGTCCGCCGCGCACGCCGTGGGTCTCCACCTGGACCGCGACGAACTCACGGCGGTCCTGATGGACCTGGCCGGCACGCCGGTCGCCGTACGGACCGTCCCGTTCGACCTCGGAGCGGGGGCGGAGCGGGTGGTCGAGACGGCGGCGGAGCAGGTGGAGGCGGTACGGGCGGACGCGGTACGGCTGGACGCCGGAGCGGTTACGGATACCGGAGCGCGTACCCGTATGGAAACCGGAGCGCGTACCCGTATGGATACCGGCGCGCGTACCCGTACGGAAACCGGAGCGCGTACCCGTACGGATACGGCGCCGGGCGCGCGGGACGTGCTGGGTGTCGGCGTCGCGATGCCGGGACCGCTCGACCACACCACCGGCGTCCCCCGGAGCGTCACCGGGTTCCCGCAGTGGGAGGGGTTCCCGCTGCGTGACGCCCTCGCCGCCCGACTCCAGCTGCCCGTCGTCCTCGACAAGGACACCAACGCCGCCGCCCTCGGCCTCACCCTGCGCGGGCCCGGCGACTCCTTCGCGTACCTCCATCTCGGTACGGGGCTGGGCGCCGGCCTCGTCCTCGGCGGCGCGCTCTACCGCGGCGGACACACCAGGGCGGGCGAGTTCGGCCACCAGGTCATCCAGCTCGACGGGCCCCTGTGCTGCTGTGGCCGCCGTGGCTGCATCGAGGCGCTCTGTCTCGCGGCGGTCGCGCGCGGCGAGCCGGCCCAGGCGGCGCGAGTGCTCGGCGCCGGGGCGGCGAACCTGGTCGAGCTGCTCGACATCGACCGCGTACTGCTCGGCGGCCGGACGATCGTCGCGCACGAGGAGTGCTTCGTACGGGGCGTGGGCGCCGTCGTCGCCGACCGCACCCGGGGGTCGGCCGTCCCCGTCACCCTGGCGGAGGGAGGCGCGCACCCGGTGGCGGAAGGCGCGGCGCAACTCGTCCTCGCGCCGCTGTTCGGCCACGGCCTGGGCCGCCGCTCGTAACCCCGCGGCTGGGCCGATGAGGTGCATTCGTGTGAGGGTCCGGCCGTTCGGGGTCATGGCGCCCGGAGCGGGACGCCGGGGCATGGCAACGTCGAAAAGTCCGAATTGCGAGCCTGGCGGCGGCCGAACCGGCCTGCCGGGCGCCTGTGTTCCGACACCCCGACCGCTTCGCGATCAGCAAAGGCCACGCCACTCATGCGTCTGCGTCATGCCCTCGCCACCGGAGTCACCGCGGCTGTGACGGTCTCGTTCGCGGTACTGCCCGTGTTCACGCCGACCGCATGGGCGGCACCAGCACCAGGATCAGCATCAGCAGTCGCGCCCGACGGCGCGGGGACGGTCGACCGCCGTCCGGCGTGCGCGAAGGCGTCCGGCCGCGACTTCCCGATCGAGACCCGTATCCATGGCGGGCCCTCCTCCTACCGGCCCGGGGGCGACGCCGGGACCTGGTATCTCGATCTGACCAATACCACCGACCAGCCCTGCGGTGACATCCACCCGGTCATCGTCCTGGTCGACCGGGACCGGACGCTCGGCAACCCCCAGGTCACGCTGGAGACCCGCGACGACCACAAGCGCTGGCGGATTCTGTCGTTGGAGAAGTCCGACCAGGACGAGATCATCGGCGTCCTCGACGACGGTTCCCCCGGATTCGACGTACCGGCGGGCCGGACCGTCACCGTTCGCGCGCGGCTGGCCTTCGCGGCGGACACGAGCCCGAACGAGGTCGTGATGACGGCCGCGAGCGTCCAGCGGCGCGGTGACGACGGCGACTGGGTGGGCGAGTCCGACGCATACCGTTTCGAGGTCGGTGAGGCCGGGGTCGACGGCGAGCCGGGGAGCGAGGGTGAGGGCGCCAGGAACCGCGACGGCGACGCCGATACGGGTGCCCACGCGTCCGACAACCCGCACGCCTCCGACAACCCGCACGCCTCCGGCAATCCCGGTGCCCCGGGCAACCCCCATGCCTCCGGCACCCCCGGCCCCCACCGTTCCGGAGAACACAGGGAAGTCGCGGGCGCCCGCACCGATGACGACCCCCTGGGCCATATCACCGCCGCCTTGGCGCTGTTCGTCGCCGGAGCCATCTTGTTCGCGGGTATCCGGAGACTGCGGACCGAACGCTTCTGATACCCGGACACCCTGGCGCGGCCCGGCGCATCCCGGTGCCCCGATCCCGCCCGACCGCCTGACCGCCTGCCTATCCCACCCGCTGTCCGCCTTGCCCTGCCCTTCTCCGTCCCGACCGAGCGGTGGACACCCGCACCGCCCCTCAAACGCCATGGTTAGGCTGAGCGTGTCGGACAGTGGATTATTGGCCACCGCAGAGCGGAGAACAGTCCCGTGGCAGAGCGCAAGCCGATCGAGTCCTGGCTCACCGACATGGACGGTGTCCTCATCCACGAGGGCGTTCCGATCCCCGGCGCCGCCGAGTTCATCAAGCGTCTGCGGGATTCGGGCAAGCCCTTCCTGGTGCTCACGAACAACTCGATCTACACCCCGCGCGACCTCCAGGCCCGGCTCGCCCGGATGGGTCTCGACGTGCCCGTGGAGAACATCTGGACCTCGGCGCTCGCCACCGCCAAGTTCCTGGAGGACCAGCGGCCCGGCGGTACGGCGTATGTCATCGGCGAGGCCGGGATGACCACCGCCCTGCACGACATCGGCTACATCCTGACCGACCACGAGCCCGACTACGTGGTGCTCGGCGAGACCCGTACGTACAGCTTCGAGGCCCTGACCAGGGCGATCCGGCTGATCAACGGCGGTGCGCGGTTCATCTGCACCAACCCCGACGAGACCGGGCCCTCGACCGAGGGCCCGCTGCCCGCCACCGGGGCGGTCGCCGCGCTGATCACGAAGGCCACCGGCAAGGACCCGTACTTCGCGGGCAAGCCGAACCCGCTGATGATGCGGACCGGCCTCAACGCCATCGGCGCGCACTCCGAGACCAGCGCGATGATCGGCGACCGGATGGACACCGACGTGCTGGCCGGTCTGGAGGCGGGGATGGAGACCTTCCTGGTCCTGACCGGGGTGACGACACCGGGTGATGTCGACCGTTACCCCTTCCGCCCCTCCACGGTCGTCAACTCGATCGCCGATCTCGTCGACCGCGTCTGAGCACGTCAGCGAGGTTCGGGGGCACGTTCGGGGACAGGTGACCGGACCGCCCGCGGTAGCCGGCCGAGCCGCTGGGGGCGGGCAATCGGGCCGCTGCGGATGCGAGAAGCCGCCACGAGGGTGAGTCTTCTATGCACCAGGAGGTTCACCATGCGTCCATCGCTGATCGCTCTCCGTGCCACGTGTGCTGCCACCGCACTGGTGGTCGCGCCGGTCCTCGGCACCACCGCAGCGCAAGCCCATGACTCCGTGCGGGTCACGGTCATCCCGTCCACCGTCGCCCCGGGCGGCACGATCGAGGTCCGGGTCGAGGGCTGCAAGAGCCGCACGGCCGTGGCCAGGTCCCGGGCCTTCGACACCGATGCGGCGCTCTCCCGCCGTGCCTGGGGCGAGGACTGGAACCGCGACCAGGCCGCGTCGAGCAGGGACCGGAACCGCGCCACGCCGCTCTCCGGTCACGCCCGGATCAGATCGTCCGCGAGCGAGGGACGGCACAGGATCGACATCAGCTGTGACGGCCACGGTCACCCGGACTCCGGTGGCTTCGACATCGTCCAGCGGTCGCGGTCCGATCACCACTCGCGGTCCGATCACCACTCACAGCCCGGCCACCACACCAGGCCCACCGCGCCGGTACGGGCCGGAGGCGGCGGTACGGCACAACTCGCCGCGGACTCGGGCCAGAAGGCCGGACCCGGCACCCAGCACGCGGTGATCGGCCTGGTTCTGGCGGGCGTCGCGGCGGTCGCCGTGGCCGTCAGGAGCGTGCGCCGCAACCGTACGGGCGCACGGGACTCGGACTGACATGTCCTTCGGGGACGGTATGAGGAGCGCGGCGGGTGCCCGGGGCGCGAAACGAGCCCCGGCTGCGACGAGTGCGCCGGGCGGCGGCAGGCTGATGACCGGGGTGGCCTGGGCCGTACTGCTGCTCGGGCTGTGGCTCTGGGGCCGCGACGCCAACGGCCCCGGCGCCAACTCGGCCCCCACCACCGGCGATGTGGCCGCCGTCGGCCGCCCGCTGGCGGGTCCGCTGCCGCCACCTCGCACACCGGCCCAGCCGGCGGACCCGCGGCGGGTGGACATCCCGTCCATAGGGATCTCGGCCCCGGTCGAGCCGCGCGGCCTGGACAGTACGGGGGCGGTCGACCCGCCCCCGTACTCGGCGCCGCACACCGTCGGCTGGTACGGCGACGGCGTCAAGCCGGGAGCGATGGGCGCCGCCCTCTTCGTCGCCCATGTCGACACCGAGACGAAGCCCGCCGTCTTCTACGGGCTGAGCTCCGCCAAGCCGGGCGGCAAGGTCCGGGTGACCAGGGCGGACCGCTCGGTCGCCGAGTTCACCATCGACGATGTGCAGGTCTTCGACCGGGACCGCTTCGACGCGGCGAAGGTGTACGGCTCCCATGTGAAGTCGCGCGCCGAGCTGCGGCTGATCACCTGCGGCGGAACGTTCGACCGGCAGGCGGGCGTGTATACGGCGAACGTGGTGGTGTCGGCGTATCTGACGGGCGTGACCGAACCGCGCGCCAACTGACGGGTTCCGGTTCGCGAGCCGGGCACGCGAGTTGGGCTGACGGGCCCGGCTCGCGAGTTCGGCCGACGAGTTCGGTTATGCCCCTGGCCGCCGGAACCGGTGTGCCAGGATTGGCTCAACCGATCAGTTCAGGGCGGGGCGCCAGGGGGCGGTCTCAGGCACAGTGCGCGGTCGCGGCAGGCAGCGCGCCAAGGGGGAGTGGATGTACGGCAGTTATTCCGGCCGCGGTCGTTTCAGGGTTACGGGCCGGGTCCGGGCGGGCGCGATCGCGGCGGGGGCGGCGCTGCTGCTGTCGGGCTGTTCGTCCGACGGCGACGGCGATCGTGACAGCGACGGCGGAGGCGTGTCGGCCTCCATAGGCCAGCGGCCCAAGGCCGAGGACCCGTACTGGGTCAATCCAGACGGCCGGGCCGCCCGGCAGGTCGCCGCGTACGTGGACAAGGGCGACGACAAGAACGCCGCCCTGATCAGAAAGATCGCCGAACAGCCCGTCGCCGAATGGATCGGCCCCGACACCCCCGAAGAGCAGACCAAGGGCTTCACCGAAGCGGCCGCGAAGGCCGACCGGGACGCGCTGCTGGTCCTCTACAACATCCCGCACCGCGACTGCGACCAGTTCTCCAAGGGCGGCGCCTCGGACGGCAACGCCTACCGGGAGTGGATCGACAAGGTCGCCAAGGGCATCGGCGACCGCCGGACCACGGTGATCCTGGAGCCCGACGCCGTACTGCACCTGGTGGACGGCTGCACCCCCGACCAGTTCCACGAGGAGCGGTACGACCTGCTCAGGGGAGCCGTCCAGCGGCTCAAGCAGCAGCCGGCCACCACGGTCCACCTGGACGCGGGCAACGCCGGCTGGCAGACCCCGGACGCGCTCTTCGAACCGCTCCAGCGGGCGGGCATCGCCGAGGCGGACGGCTTCTCGGTCAACGTATCCAACTTCTATCCGACTGCCGCCAGCACGGACTTCGGCAAGAGGCTCTCCGCGAAGGTCGGCAACAAGCCCTTCGTGATCGACACCAGCCGCAACGGCAACGGCCCTTACACCAAGGGCGATCCCAGCGAGAACTGGTGCAACCCCCCGGGCCGCGCCCTCGGTGAACGGCCCACCACCAAGACCGGCGACCCGCTGGTCAAGGCCTACCTGTGGATCAAGCGTCCGGGAGAGTCGGACGGCGACTGCAAGGGCGGCCCCAAGGCGGGCGACTGGTATGCGGAGTACGCCCTGGGCCTGGCCCGGAACGCCCGGTAGCGCGGGCCGCCTCGACGTTCACCGCCCCGGCGCAGGCGCGCACCGGGGCGGGAACGGAAGGGCTCGGGGGAAGGTGGTGGAACCAGGACGCAGGGCCGTATTACGGCACGTCCACCCACACGCCCTTCGACGGCGTCCCCTTGTCGTCCGTCACGAAGACCATGTACCAGCCCGACGGGACCAGCGCGCTGTTCTTCGGGACCGTGACCTCGATGCCGTCCGCCGTCTTCTTCATGTCCAGCGCGATCGAGCGCTGTTCGACATCGGTGACATGGGTGACCGCGCTCGGGCGTATCAGCTTCGCCGTCCTGATCGACGCGGGGTTCTTCGTCTTGAACGTCGCCGTGTCGCCGCGCTCGATGGACTTGGGGCCGTCCGTGAGCAGGGGCCGCTCGCTCCGGTAGAGGTACGGCGGGGTGTAGATCTCGATCCGCTGCTCGAAGACGCCCGGCTTGGTATTGGCCTTGTCGGAGTAGAGCGAGTCCGAGCCGAAGATCATGACCCGGCCGTCGGGCAGCAGGAGCGAGCCCGAGTGGTAGTTGCGGCCCACCGCCGGGTCCGCGACCCGGGTGTACCGGCCGGACTTCGGGTCGTACATCCGGGCCTGGAGGACATCGGAGCCGCCGCGCCCCCGGTAGTCCTGCGAGCCGCCCGTGACCAGCACGCTGTCGTCGGGCATCAGGGAGGCACTCGGGTAGCGGGTGCCCTTCTCCAGTGACGCGCCGTCCTTGAAGCGGGGGTTGGGGTCCTTGAGGTCGACCAGCCGGGACTTCTCGCTGGACTTGTCGGACTCGCCGACGCCGCCACCGCCGATGACCATGAACTTCTGGTCCTGGGCGGGCGGCAGCATGACCGTCGCGGACGTCTCCATCAGCTTGGGGTCGCTCAGGCCCGGGATCTTGTCGAACGTGTTCGTGGCGAGATCCCAGATGCCCGGGTCACGGCCGACGTCGGCCGGTCCGTAGCCGGCGTTGGAACCGCTGTAGAAGAGCTTGCCGTTGTCCATCAGGAAGACCGCCGGGTACGTGGGGAACTTCCGGATGATCCCGGTGTACTCCCAGCTCCTGGTCTCAGGATCGTAGATCTCGTCCTTGCCGGGGACGATCTGGCCGATCTCGTCCAGCCCGGACATCGCCAGGACCTTGCCGTCCTCGAGCGTGGTCAGCGTGGGATACCAGCGGGCCTCGTTCATCGGGTCGACCTTGATGTACTTCTCCGCCACCGGGTCGAACTCGAAGGCCTCCTTGATGCCCTGGAAGTCCTTCTTGTCGAGCGCGAGCTTCTGCGCGATGCCGTAGACGTTGCGGGCGTCGGTGCCCTTCGCGCCCTGCACGCGGTAGTTGTCCTCGGTGCCGGTCTCGTACTTCTTACCCGACTTGCGCGCCTCGACGTAGATACGGCCCAGGCCGGCCTCGGTCCGCAGGAACGCGCCCGTGTTCTTGTCGAAGATCTTCCTGGCCTTCTCGACCAGGACCGGGTCCTTGGAGACGAACGTCTTGCCGTTCTCCTTGCCCGTGAACATCGTGCCCGCGGGCAGCGTGATCGGCTTGTCCGGGTCCTCGTTGTGGACGACCATCAGGCCACCGGCCTTGGTGATGTCGCCCTTCAGCTTCTCGTACCGCTTCGTACCGCCCGCCACCAGCAGGTTTCCGTCGGGCAGTTGGGTGTGCCCGGAGCAGAACATGTCCTTGGGCGTCGGGATCTTCGTGTACTTGTCGGTCGCCGGGTCCCAGAGCACCGACTCGAACTTGCCCGCGTCGAAGTTCTTCTGGTTGTTCCCGGAGCCCGCGATCAGCAGCACCTTGCCGGTGTGCAGGAGCGAGGCGTGAATCGAATTGATCTTGAACTCGGCCGGGACGTCGAGGAAGCTCCAATGGCCGTTCGCCGCCTTGTAGTCAGGGCGGTTGATCTTGTACTCGTGGTACTGCTCCGAGCTGAACCGGTAGAGCGCGGGTCCGTTGAAGCCGGCCACCGCGACGACCACCGCGGAACCTATCGCCAGGCGACGGGCGCGGTTCCTGCGGTGGTTCTGCCGGACGGGAATCGCGCTCATTTCTTACGTCCCCCAAGGGAAATCTGCTGTGCCTGATCGGTGGTGCCGGGCATCGTCGCCTGCGGAAGCCGCGCGGTCTGGGCCGGAAGCTGGGCTGTCTGGGCCGGAAGCTGCGCGGTCTGAGCTGTCTGGGCCGCCTGCGGAAGGTGTGCGGTCGGCGCCGTCTGCGCGGTCTGTACGGTCTGGGGAAGCCGGGTCGTCTGCGCCGACTGCGGGAATTGAGCGGTCTGCGCGTTCGGAGCCGTCTGCGGGGTGTCCGCCCACTGCGGAGCCGGCCGCGCCCCCCGCTTGTGCCGCCGCTTCTTCTTCTCCTCGCGCATTCCCCAGCGCCAGGCGAAGATCGGCGCCGCCGTGATCAGCAGGGCCAGCGTCGCCCAGGTGATCATCGCCGGATGGTCGTGCCCGAGGATGAAGGCGGCGACCATGGAGCCGCCGAAGACCAGAATGAAGAAGAGGTGGATCCGGAACGTACCGAACAGCGTGTCCGGGCTGGACGAGTCGCCCTTGGGCGTCACCACGAACGAACTCTTGCGGCGCAGCACCGCGTCCATCAGTGAACGGGCGTAGAGCGGCGCGGACATCGCGGACATCGCCATACCGGCCAGCCCGCCGGAACCCTCGGGCTCGTGTGGCGAGACGTTGTGGCGGCGGTTCCAGATGTAGAGGCCGATCTGGAGGGCCGAGGCATTGCCGTACAGCATCATCCAGATCGTCGGGTCGATCTGCACACCCGAGGCGCCCATGCCCAGGAACAGCGCACAACTCAGCGCCGCCAGGATCCAGTTGAGGGCCGACATCGGGTAGAAGATGATCATCATCGTGTAGTTGAAGAGCTTGCCGGGCGGCAGCGAGGAGAAGCCCTTCCAGTACTGCTTGAGGATCGTCTCGTAGGTGCCCCTGGACCAGCGCAGTTGCTGGGTGAAGAAGTCGGTCCAGGCGCTCGGGCCCTCGCCCACGGCCAGCACGTCCGGGGTGTAGACCGAGCGCCACTTGTTGCCCGACTCGGGGTTGCGGTGGCGGTGCATCTCGAAGCCGGTCGCCATGTCCTCGGTGATCGAGTCGTACAGGCCGCCGATCTGCTTGAGCGCCTTGATCCTTACGGCGTTGCTCGTACCGACGAACATGGGCGCGCCGTAGCGGTTGCCCGCGCGCTGGATCAGGGCGTGGAAGAGGAACTGCTGCGACTCGGCGGCCTTGGTGACGAAGGTGTCGTAGTTGCCGTAGACCTGCGGGCCGATGACAAAGCCGATGTCCGGGTCGCGGAAGTAACCGAGCATCCGCTCCAGGTAGTTGGGCATCGGTACGTGGTCGGTGTCCACGGAGGCGAAGTAGTCGTAGTCGTCGCCGTGCGCCTCGAGCCAGGCGTTGTAGTTGCCGTGCTTCGTCTTGGCGCGGTGCGCGCCCGTGGCCTGGTTCCACTTGGCTATGCCCTTGCGGGAGAAGTGGTGCACACCGAGGCGGGCGCAGACCTCCTTCACGGCCGGGTCGTCGCCCTCGTCGAGCAACCAGACGTGCATCAGCCCGCGATGCCTGATCCGTACCGCCGCCTCCAGCGTCTTCGTCACCATTTCGAGGGGCTCCTTGCCCGGTACGAAGGAGGTGAGGAAGGCGACCCGGGTGCCGCTCTGCGGCACGACGGGGACGGGGTCACGTGCCACCAGCGTGGCGTGCGCGTTCGAGAGGACGTTCATCGTACGGAACAGCTCGATCAGCCCGATCGAGACCAGCATGACGATGTCGAGGACGAGGAGCGTGTCGTTCTTGAGGTTCGGGTCGCGCTCCGTCCAGTGCTGGGGCTGCATCAGCCAGGCGAAGAGACCGATCGAGAGCAGCGGCGCCGCGCCGAGCAGCAGGGCGGCCCGGACGCGGTGCGGCTCCTGCGAGAGCAGCGAGCGGTACTGGACCTTGTACGGCTTGTCCGGGTCCGGCTTGGTGAGCGGGCCGGCGAGCCGGCTGTAGTGCTCGTAGTCGTACTTCGGCAGGGCCGCTTTCCGCGGCCGTGGCCTCGGTCCGCCGCTTCTGAGCTGCGAGGGAATCCGGAGTTGGGTGGTCCGGGACGCGTCGCTGTTCTGCCGGGTGCCATCTGGCGTTGACGTCATGAGTCATCCCCCCGCACGCACGCTTGCTGCGTGACTTATTGATCGGTTCATCCGGAATGGCCCCCTCGACCATCGGCCGGACGCGTCAAATGCGGCCTCCGCCCTCTGAAGACAGGAAACAAGGCCGCCCGGTTGCATGCAGCCGGCGACGGTCGCGACGCGTGAACGGGGCCCCCTGCCCGCCGGGCCCACCCGTCGGGACATCCCTACATTTCCTCGCGCCGCGTCCAACTGTTCGGGTCACACGCCCAATTGGAGTCAACGGCTCCAGGATAGGTTGTCCGACCGCCGTCGCCACCGCAAGGAAGAAATGGACTGTTTGTCGTTTATCTACGGGAATTGAGTGGCTGGTGTGACGGAGATGTTGGTGACATGTGGGGGAGATGTCAGTGCGCGAGTGCTGCCCTTCGCGCGTCGGAGTGAGTGATTTGGCGGGGAATATTAGGATTATGTGAAGTCATGAAGAGGCCGCCTCCGGGGCGGCTTCCAGGTGATCGAGGGCTGGCCGCAAGCCGGTTGTCGGTCGGTTGCGGAAACGAGAGAAGCCCCCTCACGTGATGTGAGAGGGCTTCTACTGTGCGTGCGCCGCCAGGGACTCGAACCCCGGACCCGCTGATTAAGAGTCAGCTGCTCTAACCAACTGAGCTAGCGGCGCCTGCTGACCTGGAGAACTCTACCCGATCGGGGTGGGTGGCTCCGACCATTTGATGGCTGTTGCGGCCTGTCGCATTGTCTTTTCGTACCTTTGATCCGTCAAAGTGTGATTTGTTCTGACAGTTGAGGAAGCGGCGCCCGTACGGATGCGCCCAACCATCTGATGAGTGTGGAGGGATCACATGACCGTCCCGGTTTTCGAGGAGTACGAGCCCGCTCTCGACTGCGCCTGCGCCGGCTGCGCCGAGCGGCGACGCGATCTGGCCAGAGGGCTGTCGGTGAAGGCGGGTGGCCATCCGGCCGCGCACGGCGCCCGGCGGGCGATGGTGCTGTTCACCGCGGCGGGCGTCGCGCTCGGTGCTCCGGGTGTGGCGGGTGCCGCGGACGCGGTGAGTGCGGCGGGTACGACAACGGCACACGCGGCCGGTCTGCCGAGCGGCTCACTGAACGGGGCGACGGCGGGAGCCCCGGCCTTCGGCCCCGACCCGACGAGCCCGCAGGGCGGGAGCGCTCCGCTGTACGGGCGTCCCCTGCCGGGTCCCGGGCCCAGCCAGCCGTCCGGGCTGCGCAAGTCCACCCGGACCGAGATCATCAACCGCGCCAAGCGGTGGGTGGCCGAGAAGGTGCCGTACAGCATGGAGAAGTACTGGTCGGACGGATACCGCCAGGACTGCTCCGGCTATGTCTCCATGGCCTGGAACCTCGACGGCAACGAGTGGACGGGCAGCCTGGACGCGTTCGGTGTGCGGATCGAGCGGGAGGAGTTGGAGCCCGGCGACATGCTGCTCTTCCACAATCCGTCCAACCCGGAGAAGGGTTCGCACGTCACGCTCTTCGGCGGCTGGACCGACAGCGCGCACTCGCACTACGTGGCCTACGAGCAGACGAAGCCGCACACGCGTACGCAGTCCACGCCGATGGCGTACTGGAACAACTCCGACCGCTATGTGCCCTACCGCTACAAGGGCCTGATCGAAGAAACCGACGGCAAGGGGCCGGACGCGGAGCCGGGTACCGGAGCGGCGGCCGCGTTCCCGGGGGCGGGGTTCTTCGGGCCCGGCGCCGACAACAAGTACGTCACGCAGCTGGGCGAGATGCTCGTGAAGCGCGGCGGCAAGCGTTTCTACGGCGTGGGCCCCGGTCCGCGGTGGACCGAGGCGGACCGGCTGGCCACCGAGGCGTTCCAGCTCGCGCAGGGCTGGCGCGGTACGGACGCGGACGGGTTGCCGGGGCCCGAGACCTGGCGGTACCTGGTGAACGGCCTGGGCAACGACATCCCGTCGCTGGGTACGGACGGAGCCGACAGCACGAGCGGGGGAGCCGGTACGGGCGCCGGGAATGCCGGGTCGGGCGGAGGAGCCGGTACGGGCGCGGGGAGTGCCGGTGCGGGCGGGAGCGCCGGTACGAGCGCCGGGAGTGTGCCGGCGTACCCGGGGGCCGAGCACTTCCGGCCCGGCCGGTCCGGTGCTTACGTCGAGCAACTCGGCAAGCAGCTGGTGCGCAAGGGCTTCGGCAAGCACTACGTCTCGGGCCCGGAGCGCCACTGGACCGAGGCCGACCGGCGCAATGTCGAGGCCTTCCAGCGCGCCCAGGGCTGGCGCGGCACCGAGGCCGACGGCTACCCCGGCCCCCAGACCTGGCGGCGACTCTTCGCATGACGGAGGCAAGGATGACGACGACCACCTCGCAACCGGACGACGGCGAGCGCGCACCCGGTGGCGCCGGGCAGGGGCCGCGGTACGAACGCGAGCGGCCGGTGTCGTCGTACGAGGACCGGCCGTACGGCGACGGGCCGTACGAGGACGCACTGGCGCCCCTCACCTACCCCGAGGCCTGGGACAAGCCCGGGGCCGGGGTGGTGCGGCCGCCGGAGGAGCCGATGTCCGGGACGTCCGATGACGTGCCTGGCGCACACGACACGCATGAGGCGCCACACGAGCCGCCGCATGAGCCGTCACGTGACACCTGGCCCGCACCGGAGGCCCCCCACGACGGGACCGCGCAGGACGAGGCTGTGGAACGGGTTCGCCTGAGCGGGAGCGGGAGCGGGAGCGAGAGCGCGGGTGCGGGTGCGGGTGCGGGCATGAGCGTGCCCGCCGGGGTCGCGGGCGCCGCGGTGGCGGGCGTCGGGGTGGCAGGTACCGGGGCGCCTCTCCGTACCGCGGCCGTCGGTGCTCAGGGCCCTCGGTGGAGTCCGCTCATCGTGGGCGAGAGCACCCAGGAGATCCCCGTGCATCTCCTCTTCCGCGACGAGGCCGACGTCCGTGGGGCGGAAGGGAGTTCCGCCGGTCCCACCGTGGTCGGACGGCGGTGGGGGACCGGTGAGCAGCCCCGGGTCCGACGGGTGCCGGCCCCCGCTCCCGTACCCTCCGTGCCGTCGCGCGGAGCGCCGTCGGGCGATCCCCGGCTCGCCGAGCGGCCCGGTCCCGTACTGCCCGGCTCCGCTGCCGCGATCGTCGGGCTCGCGGCGTTCCTCGCGTGCGCGGCGGTGCTCTGGTGGGCCGGGGTCCTGCCGGACGTCGTGACCGAGCCGCTCCGGCTGCCCTCGCGTCCGTACCACGGTCTCGGCGTCGGTGGCTGGAGCCTGCTCGTGCTCGGTGTGACGGTCATGTTCCTCGCCTTCGGCGGGCTCGGCCGCGGCGAGGTCGGGCAGGCATGGGTGCTGACGCTGTTCGGCGACTACCGGGGGAGCGTGCGCCGTACGGGACTGCTCTGGATGAGCCCGCTGCTGGTGCGCCGCTGGGTGGACGTACGGCTGCGGCACTGGCGCAGTGAGCCGATGCCGGTGGTCGACTCCAACGGCACCGAGCTGCGCGTCGTGGTCCTGGTGATCTGGCGGGTGAAGGACACGGTGCGCGCGGCCCTCGGGGTCGAGGACCATGAGGAGTATCTGCGGGAGCAGGTGGAGGCGGCGATGGCGCGGGTGCTCTCGCAACTGCCCGCCGACGCCTTCCACGACGAGGCGCCGACGCTGCGCGACGCCGAGGCGGTCGGGGACGCGCTGACCCGGATGCTGTCGGCGGAGTGCCGGCCCGTCGGTATCGACGTGTTCTCGGCGCAGCCGACACGGATCGAGTACGCGCCCGAGATCGCCGCGGCGATGCAGCGCCGCCGGATCGCGGCGATCGACGCCAAGCACCGGGACAGCGTGCTCACCGCGGTGGTGGACGCGGTGGACGACACCGTGCACCGCCTGACCTCGCGCGGACTGGTGGAACTGGACGACTACGAGCGCAAGGCACTGGTCAAGGATCTGACAGTCGCCTTCTACAACGGTCGGCAGGGAGCGGGGGAGCGGCTCTAAGTGGTCTGGACCTGAGCTGAATTTGTTATGGACACGGTCAAGTTCCGTCCATATTCTAGGAGTTGGTCCAGACCACAGATCGCTCGCTCTCCCCGCACGCGTGCAGCACGGTTCACCGAACTCCCCACGTTCTCTGGAGCGAAGCATGCGAAAGAAGATAAGCGCGGCCGTGGTCGGCCTCGCGATCGCCGGTGTATCTCTGCTCGGGACCGGCAGCGCCAGCAGTCACGGCTACACCGACTCACCCATCAGCCGCCAGAAGCTCTGTGCCAACGGCACGGTGGCGAACTGCGGCAACATTCAGTGGGAGCCGCAGAGCGTCGAAGGGCCGAAGGGCTTCCCGGCTGCGGGGCCCGCCGACGGGAAGATCTGCTCGGGCGGCCTCAGCCAGTTCGCGCAACTCGACGACCCGCGCGGCGGCACCTGGCCCACCACCAGGCTCTCGTCGGGCCAGAACTTCTCGTTCCGCTGGCAGTTCACCGCCTCGCACGCCACGACGGACTTCAAGTACTACATCACCAGGAGCGGCTGGAACCCCTCCCAGCCGCTGACCCGCTCGGCTCTGGACTCCCAGCCGTTCCTGACGGTGCCGTACAACGGGCAGCGGCCGCCGAGCACGCTGTCGCACTCGGGGACGCTCCCGTCGAAGTCCGGCCGGCACATGATCGTGGCGGTGTGGACCATCGCCGACACGTCGAACGCGTTCTACTCGTGCTCCGACGTCCAGTTCTGACTCCGCGGACCGTTCTGGTCCGCTGACGTGGCCGATCCGCTGACGTCTCGTCAGTGGCGATACGACCCTTGGGGGGCGCGGCGCACCGCCGGGCCGCGCTCCTCAGGGGGCCAGTCCCGCGTTCCACCGCCCGCCCCGCCGGCTCCGCCGGCGGGGCGGGTTCGTTCGTTCGGCCCGGGTCCCTTACACGTGCTTCCCCTGATCGTGGGAAGACGGACCGTGAAGATACTCCGGAGATATGCGGCGGGCCTCCGCGCGACAGTGTCAAGTGGTGGTTTTCGGCTGTCTGTTCACGCCGGAGGGGTTTCCGGACGCCTGGATGTTGGGGACCATTCCCGCAAGGGTCATCGCGCGTAGACCCCTGCGACAGCAAGGCAGTTCAGGCTAAGGGCGCTCCGTGCCACCCCGGGCCGGGAGCGTCTCCCCCCACCACTCCAACCGGAGGTTTTTGGTCATGCGCAGACGTCTGGCACTCCCGCTCATAGCCGCTGTACTCGCCCTCCCCGCCGCCCTGTTGACGAGCGGTCAGGCGGTCGCCGCCCCCGCCGACAAGCCGCAGGTCCTCAGCGGCTGGACGCAGGAGTCCGCCGCCAGCTACAACTCCTGGGTCGCCGCCCGGGGCAACCAGGGCTCCTGGTCGGCCTACGGCTTCGACTGGACCACGGACTACTGCTCGTCGTCGCCGGACAACCCGTTCGGCTTCCCCTTCCAGACCGCCTGCGCCCGCCATGACTTCGGCTACCGCAACTACAAGGCGGCCGGCCAGTTCGACGCGAACAAGGCACGGGTGGACTCCGCCTTCTACGCCGACCTCAAGCGGGTCTGCTCGGGCTACTCCGGCGCGTCGAAGACGTCCTGCGACGCCACGGCGTGGACGTACTACCACGCGGTCGACATCTTCGGCGTGACTCCGATGGTGGACGGTTCGAGGTCTGTCGCCTGACACGAGTAACGCGCACGCGAGAAGGTCCCCCCGCTGGTGCGAGGGGACCTTTCCGTGTCGGTGCGCCGCCAGGGACTCGAACCCCGGACCCGCTGATTAAGAGTCAGCTGCTCTAACCAACTGAGCTAGCGGCGCCTGCTGACTCGAAAATAATACCCGCTGCTCCGGGGTGCTCCGGACCACGGCGGGACCACGGCGGACCATGGTGGTCGGCCCCCGGGCCCGACCTAGATCGTCAGTGAGATGGCCATCGGGGCGGCCCTGCGGTTCAGGGTCTCCGCCGCCGAGCGCAGCCGGTGCGCGTGCTCGACCGGGAGGGACAGGGCCAGGCAGCCCACCGAGGACCCGGCCGTCAGCGGGACCGCCGCGCAGACCGTGCCCACCGCGTACTCCTGGAGGTCGAGCACCGGGACCGTCGGCGGCTGGCTGTCCAGCCGGGAGAACAGCAGGCGCTCGCTGGTGATCGTCCGGGAGGTGAAGCGGGCGATCTTGTGCCGGGCCAGGTGGTCCCGGCGGCCGTTCTGGTCCAGCTGGTTCAGCAGGCACTTGCCGATCGCGCTGGCGTGGGCCGTGGAGCGGAAGTCCACGTACTCGTTGACCGCGGGCGTGAGCGGGCTGTCGGCGACCTGGGTGACCCTGATCTCACCGTCGATGTACCGGCTGATGTAGACGGCCGCGCCGACGGAGTCGCGCAGCTCGTGAAGGGTGTCCTGAAGCCTGGCCTCCAGGGCCTGCCGACGGGCGACCGCGGCCGAGCCGGAGCCGGAACGAGAGCCGGAGCCGGGGTCCGGGCCGGAACGAGAGCCGGGGTCCGGGCCGGAACGAGAGCCGGGGTCCGGGCCGGAACGAGAGCCGGAGCCGGGAGCGCCGGCGGCCGTCCCCGGTCCCGAGCCGAGAAGCGTCAGGGAGTCTCCGGGCACATACGCCCCGTCCGGGATCCGCTCCACGTACCCCTCGCGGCGCAGCATCGACAGCAGGGGCGCCAGATGTCCGGCCGGCAGCCCGCTCTCGCGGGCTATCTGTACATCGGTCACTCCGCCTTCGTACCTGGACACGACTTCCAGGACACGCAGCACATAACGCACCGAGTGAAATGGCGCGGTGGGTTCCGGCCTCAGCACCACGGTTCCCCCCAGCAGGTTGTGACCGCACGCTCACACACCACGATAGCCGCCAAATGCCTGGTCCGGGGTGGCTGCCGAACACGGAAACGGTGCGGCCCAGGGGGCCTGCGCTGGGCCGCACCGCTTCGGCATGTGCCATGGGCAAACTTTTTCATGGAGCGTGAGGTCAGAGCACCGCACCGAGGAACTCGCGGGTACGTTCGTGCTCCGGGGCCGAGAAGATTTTCTCGGGCGGCCCCGACTCGATGACTTTGCCGGAATCGAACATCAGGACATCGTCGGAGATGTCCCGGGCGAAGTTCATCTCGTGGGTGACGCAGAGCATGGTGATGTCCGTGGAGTGCGCGATGTCCCGCAGCACGTCCAGCACTCCGGCGACCAGCTCGGGGTCGAGCGCCGAGGTGACCTCGTCCAGCAGCAGGATCTGCGGCCGCATCGCCAGCGCGCGGGCGATCGCCACCCGCTGCTGCTGGCCGCCCGAGAGCTGGGTCGGCTTCGCGCCGTGGCGGTCGCCGAGGCCGACCAGGTCGAGCAGCTCGCGGCCGCGCTCCTCGGCCTCGTCCCTGCTCAGGCCGAGCACCCGCACCGGCGCCTCGGTGATGTTGCGCAGCACGGTCATGTTGGGGAAGAGGTTGAACTGCTGGAAGACCATGCCGATGTTCTTGCGTACTTCGCGTACGTGCTTGTCGTCGGCGGGGAACAGCCGCTCACCATTGACGGTGATCGTGCCCTCGTCCGGCTTCATCAGCGTCATCAGCAGCCGCAGGATCGTCGTCTTGCCGGAGCCGGACGGGCCGATCAGGGTGACGTGCTTGCCCGGCCGCGCCGAGAAACAGAGGTTGTCCAGGACGGTGTTCTTGCCGAAGCGCTTCGTCACGTTGTCGAAGCGGATCAGCTCCCGGGCACCGGCGGTGGCCGTGGCTCCGGCGGCGCCCGGGGAGAGGGGGGAACTGGCTGGGGTGGGGGTGTCAGCGGACAAGACGACGCTCCAGGGCTCGCATGAGAAGTGAAGCCGGGTAGGCGATGAGGATGAAGGCGATTCCGACCACGGTCAGCGGCTCCGTGTACTGGAAGGTCGCCGCGCTCTCCAGCCGGGACTGCTGGAGCATCTCCAGCACGCTGATCCCGGCGAGCAGCGGAGTGTCCTTCAGCATCGCGATGACGTAGTTGCCCAGCGCCGGCACGATCCGGCGGATCGCCTGGGGCAGGATCACGGCCACCCAGGTCCGCCCGGTCGGCAGGCTGAGGGCCGTCGCCGCCTCCCACTGTCCGACCGGTACGGCGTCGATGCCGGCCCGGTAGACCTGCGCGGTGTACGTCGAGTAGTGCAGGCCGATCGCGATCGTGCCGGTCGCCAGTCCGGAGAACTGCACGCCCCACTCGGGGAGCACGAAAAAGAAGAAGAACAGCTGCACCAGCAGCGGGGTGTTGCGGATGAACTCCGTGACGGCGTGGACCGGCCAGCGGACGAAGCGGGTCGTCGCCCGGAATCCGATCGCCCAGACCAGGCCGAGGGTGAAGGAGAGGAGCGAGCCGAGCACCAGCACCTGAAGGGTGAGGAGCAGCCCCTCGTAGAAGCGTGGCATGAAGTCCGCGACGGCGGACCAGTCCCATCCGTTCACTGGGCACCTCCCGGCGTCGCGGTGATGCCGATCCCGGCCTTGGTCCTGACCTCAAGAGCCCGCATGCCGCGAGCGAGGATGAACGCGATCACGAAGTAGATCACCAGTGTCACCGAGTAGATCTGGGCGCTCTCCTGGGTGGCGAGGCGCACCAGGTAGGCGGCGAACGACACATCGGCCACGCCGATCAGGGAGACCAGCGCGGTGCCCTTCACCAGCTCGATCAGCAGATTGCTGAACGGCGGGATCATCTCGGGTATCGCCTGGGGCAGCATGATCAGCCGCATGCGCTGCCAGGGCGTGAAGTTCAGGGCGATGCCCGCCTCGCGCTGCGCCGGTGTCACGGAGTTCAGCGCGCCGCGCACGACTTCGGCTCCGTACGCCCCGTACGACAGTCCGAGGGCCAGCACGGCCGCCCACATCGGGACCAGGGCCCAGCCGAAGAGGCTCGGCATGACGAAGAACAGCCAGAACATCAGCACCAGCGCCGACGTGCCGCGGAAGATCTCGGTGTAGAAGCCCGCCAGGAAGCGGACGAAGCGCGACCGGTGGGTGCGGGCCATCCCTATGCCGAAGGCGACGGCGGCGGCCAGCAGGGCGCTGAACAGGGTGAGTTGGAGGGTTATCCAGATACCGGGGAGTACCCAGTGGGTCCAGAGGCCGGCTGTCATTTGCACAGCTCCTCTGCGGTCAGGGTGGTCATCTCCGCCTGGGTGAAGCCGAACGGCTTCAGGATGCGGAACAGTTCGCCGCTCTTCTTCATCTTGTGGATCTCGACATTGAAGGCGTCCCGGAGTTCGCTGTCGGTGGGGCGGAAGGCGAAGCCGCCGCCGTCGACCTTCTTCTTGCCGTCCACCAGCGGTGCGAAGGGCTTGGTCGCCTCGGCCTTGCGGCTCTTCTTCACCACGTCACGACCCGTGAGCGCGGTCCCGGCGAAGACATCGACCCGGCCGGACTCGACGGCGTTCAGACCCGCGACGGGATCCTGGAGGATGACGAGTTCCTTCTCGGGGACCCCGGCGGCCACCGCGTAGTCGATCTCCGCGTAGCCGGAGCCGGTGGCGATCTTCGCCTTGGTCTTCACCACGTCCTGGTACGAGTGGAGCCCCTTGGGGTTGCCCTTGCGCACGATGAACGAGTCGAGCATCTGGTACTCGGGGTCGGCGAAGATGACCTGCTGGCAGCGTTCCTTGTTGATGTACATCCCGGCCGAGACGACATCGAACTGCTGCGCGTTCAGCCCGGGGATCAGCGAGGAGAAGTCGGTCGCCACGGGCTGTACGTTGCCGATGCCCAGGCGCTTGAAGATCACTTTGGCGAGTTCCACGGCCTCGCCGGTGAAATCGCCCTGGTCGTTGATGAACCCGTACGGTGACTCGCCCGCGATGCCGAGCCGTACCGTGCGCTGTGATTTCAGCCGGGCGAGTGTGTCACCGGTGGGAACTTTGCTGCATCCGGCGGTTCCGAGTGCCCCCGCGGCGCCCAGCACAGCCGTGCCCAGGAGCAGTGAGCGTCGTCGTATTGGTGGTTTGGGTAGTTTTATTGTTCTTTTCTTATGGTGCTCTGGTGGTGGAGCCATGGGCGCGCGGCTACCCGACTCCAGTCAGGTTATGCGCATCATTTTGAGCCGATCATGTGCTCGCCCGGGTGCCCTTGACTCGGTGGACCAGACGAGGATCATGAGGGCATGGCCGACCGATTTGTGACTGTGTCGCTGGACAAGCGCGGAGTGCGGTGCACCGCGAAACTGCTGGATGACCGGGCTCCGGTCACCTGCGCGGCGGTGTGGGAGGCGCTGCCGCTGGGTTCGGACGTGTATCACGCGAAGTACGCACGCAATGAGATCTACGCACTGTTTCCGGCCTTCGCGGCCGAGGAGCCGCCACTGGAAAATCCGACCGTGACCCCGATCCCCGGAGATCTGTGCTATTTCACTTTCTCCGACACGGAGCTGGGCACGTCGTCCTACGGCTATGACGAGAAGGCCGTACGCGGCCGCCGTACGGTCGTCGACCTCGCCCTCTTCTACGAGCGCAACAACCTGCTGATCAACGGGGACATGGGCTGGATCCCCGGCATCGTCTGGGGCTCGGTGGTCGAGGGCCTCGACGAGATGGCCGAGGCGTGCCAGGACCTGTGGCGGGCGGGCGCCGTCGGCGAGACGCTCAGCTTCCGGCGGGCGTAGGGAGACGTATCCGGGCGTCGCGCGCGGCGTAGTAAGGGTCCGTCGGCCCCGGGGGATTCGCCCCGGGGCCGACGGACCCGTTACGGCCATACGGCTCACCGCCATACGGCTCACCGCCATACGGTCAGCTCCCGGCCGGTGCCGGGATCCGTGCCGCGCCCGACTCGTACAGCGCGTGCGCCGCGCTCATCACCAGCGCGTCCTGATGCCGGGCGCCGACGATCTGGAGCCCGATGGGCAGCCCGTTCCCGTCCACCCCGCACGGCACGGTCGCGGCCGGCTGCTGCGTCAGATTGAACGGGTACGTGAACGGCGTCCACCCCGTCCAGCGATGGTGGCCCGAGCCCTTCGGCACCTCCATCCCCGCCTCGAACGCGGTGATCGGCAGCGTCGGCATAACCAGCAGGTCGTACGTGGCGTGGAAGTGGCCCAGGCGCCGCCCCAGCGCCATCCGCGCGTCCACCGCGGCCAGATAGTCCAGCGCGCTGGAGCGCTCACCGGCCTCGATGATCTCCCGCAGCCCCGGGTCGAGCAGCTCCCGCTGCTCCGGGCCGAACGGCTGCGCCACCCGTGCCGCACCGCTGAACCACAGGGTGTGGAAGGCCTCCACCGGATCCGGGACGTCCGGGTCGGCCTCCTCGATGTACGCCCCCAGCTCGGAGAGGCGGATCACCGCGCTCCGCACGGCCGAGGCCACCTCGGGGCGCACGGCGACCTGGCCGCCGAAGGAGGGGGAGTACGCGATCCGCAGCCCCCGGACCCCGTCCTCGCCCCCCGCCAGCGCTTCGGTGACGCCCGGCGCCGGGGCCAGCTCCGACCAGTCCCGCCAGTCGGCGCCGCTGATCACGTCCAGCAGCAGCGCGGCGTCCGCCACGTCCCGTGTCATGGGGCCGGCGTGCGCCAGCGTGCCGAAGGGGCTCGACGGGTACAGCGGGACCCGGCCGTACGTCGGTTTGATCCCGAAGATCCCGCAGAAGGAGGCCGGGATACGGACCGAGCCGCCGCCGTCCGTGCCGATCGACAGCGGGGCAGCGCCGAGTGCCACCGCCGCCGCACTGCCGCCGCTGGACCCGCCCGATGTCCGGGAGAAGTCGTACGGGTTACGGGTCACCCCGTTCAGCGGGGAGTCCGTCACGCCCTTCCAGCCGAACTCCGGCGTGGTCGTCTTGCCGACGAACACCGCGCCGTGCTCGCGCATCCGCGCCACGGCCGGCGCGTCCTCGTCCCAGGCGCCCTCGGCGGACACGGCCCGGGAACCGCGCAGGGTGGGGCCGCCGCGCTGGAGGAAGATGTCCTTCACCGAGACCGGGACGCCGTCGAGCAGCCCCCGGGGTTCTTTCCGGTGCCACCGCGCGGTCGACGCCTCCGCCTGGGCGAGCGCCTCTTCGGCGTCCACCCGTACGAAGGCGTTGACCAGCGGCTGGACCGTCTCGATCCGGTCCAGCACGGCGCGGGTCGCGTCGAGGGGCGAGAAATCGCCCTTTTCGTAACCGGACAGCAGTTGCCGTGCGGTCAGGTCCGTCAGGAACGTGTGATCTGCCATGTGATGATCTCGCTATCCGTCATGCGACAGTCATGCGATGAGCCATTGAGATGAGCCATGCGATCGGTCCTGTGATCGGGCATGCGATCAGTCGTTCATGGGGACGTACCCACGTTTCTTGTCCACCACGTTGGGCAGCGGCTTTCCGTCCGACCAGAGTTCGTACAGGTCGACGAATTGCGAGCCCAGCCGGTCGCGCCAGCCGACCGTGTCGCCGCTCATGTGCGGAGACACGATCAGGCCGGGGATGTCCCACAGCCGGCTCTCCGGATCCAGCGGCTCCTGGTCGAACACATCGAGCACCGCGCCCGCGATCCACCGCTTCGACACGGCGTCCATCAGGTCGTTCTCCACGACGAGTTGGCCCCGGCCCACATTGATGAAGCGCGCGGAAGGCTGCATCAGGCCGAAGAGCCGTGCGTCGAACATGTCGCGGGTGGCGTCGGTCAGCGGCGCCGCGCAGATCACCCAGTCGGCCCGGGTCAGCAGCCGGTCGAGCTGGTCGGGGCCGTGCACCCCGGGGCGTGCCGTACGGCCGGTGACGGCCACCGTCAGGCCCAGCGCCCGCAGTGTGGCGGCCACGGCCCGGCCGATCGGGCCGGCGCCCACCACGACCGCCCGGCTGCCCGCGACACTCAGCCCTTCGCGATGTCGCCAGCGGCGCTGACGCTGGAGTTCCAGAGTCCCGGGAAGGTCTTTCGCCATGGCGAGAATCAGCCCCGCGACATATTCGGCGATCGGTTCCTCGAAGATGCCGCGGGCGTTGGTGACGATCGTTTCGGATTCGACCAGCTCGGGGCAGAGCAGCCGGTCCACACCCGCGCTGGCGGTGTGCACCCAGCGGGGCCGCGGCCCGTCGCCGGGCCAGGCGTTCCGTACCGCGTCCGAGGTGAAGTCCCAGACCAGCAAGGCGTCCGCTAGGGGGAGTTGGGCCGCGAGGCTCTGCTCGTCGGCGTACCGGATGTCGGCGCGGCCCGTGAGCCGGCCGAGCCGTGGCGGAGGGTCTGCCTCCAGGACGAGAAGGATGGGTGCAGGCATGAGGAGAGGCCCTTCTGCCGGAGTGGATCTACCGGATCTGCCGGAGTGGATCTGCCGGACTGCCGATGCTATTCAGCCCGTCCGCGGCGCGAAATCTGCCGGTCCGGAAGTGTCGGGGGATTTCCCCCGGGAAAATTCCTTGCAACGTCGACCAGGGCGGATTGACCACGCTCGCATCTGGCTCCTACCGTCGTCAACAAGAGCTTTATAAGGGGGCCAGACATGCAAGTCTCCTTTCTGGGTGGACCACAGCCGCAGCGTGGTGTCGGCGTGGTCGCTCCGTTCGATTTCGCACTCGATCGCGAGCTATGGCGATGGGTGCCCGACGAAATCTCGCTGCGTGTGACCAGAACGCCTTATGTGCCGGTCGAGGTCTCTCTTGACCTCGCCCGGCTGGTCAGCGAGCACGAGACTCTGGGTGAGGCGGTGCGGGCGCTCGGCGCCTCCGAGCCCGAGGTCATCGCGTATGCCTGCACATCGGGCAGTTTCGTCGGCGGCGCGGCCGGGGAACGGGCGATGGTCGAGGCGATGACCCGGGCCGGCGAGGTGCCCTCGCTGACCACGTCGGGTGCCTTGGTCGAAGCGTTGCAGGAGCTGGGAGCCAGTCGAATCGCGCTGGTCACGCCCTATACGGAGTCGGTCACCCAGTCACTGGAGGAGTATCTGGGGGAAGTCGGGGTAACGGTCACGGGTCGCGCTTTTCTGGGGCTGACCCGGCACATCTGGAAGGTGCCGTACCGGTCGGTCGTGGACATGGCGCGGCAGGCCGTCGTCGGGGCGGCCGACGCGCTCTTCATCAGCTGTACGAATCTGCCGACGTACGACGCGATTCCGCAGCTGGAGGCCGAGCTGAGAATGCCGGTGCTGTCCGCCAACCAGGTGACGATGTGGGCGGCACTGCGCAGGATCGGCGCGCATGCCGTCGGCCCGTACCAGGCGCTGCTGCTCGACCAGCCCACCGGGCGGGAGGTGCCGCCGGTACTGCCGTCGGTGCTGCCGGGGCAGCTGAGTCCGCCGGACGAGCCGGTTCCGTCGGTGCAGGCACTGCCGCCAGTGGCTCCGGTCGGGCCCGCGGCGGGACACGTCCCGCCGGGGCAGCTCCTGCCGACGGAACCGTTGCCGGAAGACACGGAAGGATGGACATGACGACCGTCGGTTTCCTCTATCCCGGGCATTCCGCCGAGGATGACTACCCGCGCATCGAGATGCTCTTCGGCAGCGACATCAGGCTGCCCGTCGTCCACACCGATATCGGCGAGGACGCCCACCGCGTGGACGCGCTGCTCAAAATGGGCGCGGACGAGCGGCTGGCCGAGGGGGTGGAGGAGCTGCGGCTGGCCGGTGCCGAGTCCGTGGTCTGGGCCTGCACCAGCGGCAGCTTCGTGTACGGCTGGGAGGGCGCGCACGAGCAGACGCGCGCCCTGGCGGGTGCGGCCGGGCTGCCCGCGTCGAGTACGTCGTTCGCCTTCGCCCATGCCATCAGGGCGCTGGGGGCCGAGCGGGTCGCCGTCGCCGCCACCTATCCGGAGGATGTCACCGCGCACTTCACGGCCTTCCTCAAGGCGGCCGGGTTCCAGGTGGTCGCGGACCGGGCGAGCGGGATCATCACGGCGGCCGAGGTCGGGACCTGGGAATGGGACCAGGTACTGGCGCTGGCCCGCGCGGGTGACCATCCGGACGCGGAGGTCGTGCTGATGCCGGACACGGCCCTGCACACGGCGGCGTACCTGCCCGAACTGGAGGAGGCGCTCGGGAAACCGGTGCTCACGGCGAACCAGGTGACGGTGTGGGAAGGCCTGCGGCTGGCGGAGCGCCGGGCGTGGGCGCCGAAACTGGGCACGTTGTTCGCCGGCCGGGAGTGACGTCGCCGGTCGGGAACGTCGGACCGGGAACAACGGGCGCGTTCCGGGCCGGCTTTCCCCGGGAGAAGCCCACCCGGGGAAAGCCGGCCCGGGAGAAGCCGGCCCGGGAGAAGCCGGCCCGGGAGAAGCCGGCCCGGGAGAAGCCGGCCCGGGAGAAGCCGGCCCGGGAGAAGCCCGCCCGGGGCTGCCGGGAATAACCGGAGAGGCCCTCCTGTTGTCGCGTGGTCGAACGTACTTCACGCGCAGGAGGGTCAACCGGTGGACGACGAGAGCCGAGGAACGACGGACGCGGTCCGGGACGCTGGTACGGATGTGGACCCGGATACGCGCGCCGGTGCGGGTGACGGGATCCGGGGCACGGCGTACGGAACCGCGCCCGTACCCCTGTCCGTACTGGACCTGGTGACGGTGGGCAGCGGCTCCACCGCCACCACGTCCCTGCGGACCAGCGTCGAGATCGCGCGGCTCGCCGAGCGCAGGGGCTACCACCGGCACTGGGTCGCCGAGCACCACTCCATGCCCGGCGTCGCTTCGTCCTCCCCGGCCGTGATCCTCGCCCACCTGGCCGCCCACACCGAGCGCATCCGGCTCGGCTCGGGCGGTGTGATGCTGCCCAACCACGCGCCGCTGGTGATCGCCGAACAGTTCGGCACCCTGGAGGCGCTCGCCCCGGGCCGGGTCGACCTGGGGCTGGGCCGCGCGCCCGGTACCGACGGGGCGACGGCGGCGGCGCTGCGCCGTTCCGACCGGCTGAACGAGGGCGCCGACGACTTCCCGGAGCAGCTCGCCGAGCTGGTCCGCTTCCTGGACGACGACTTCCCGGACGGCCACCCGTACTCCCGTATCCACGCGGTCCCCGGACCGGTCCAGGGGCCCGCCGGGCGCCCGCCGGTCTGGCTGCTGGGGTCCTCGGGCTTCAGCGCGCGGCTGGCCGGCGTGCTCGGTCTGCCCTTCGCCTTCGCGCACCACTTCTCGGCGCAGAACACCGTCCCGGCGCTCGATCTCTACCGTCAGTCCTTCCGCCCCTCCGCGGTGCTGGACGCTCCCTACGCCCTGATCGGGGTCGCGGCGCTGGCCTGCGAGGACGAACGCGAGGCGCGCCGCCAGGTGCTGACCGGGGCCCTCTCGATGCTCCGCCTGCGCACCGGCCGCCCGGGTCTCGTCCCGACGCCGGAGGAGGCCGAGGCGTATCCGTACAGCCCGGCGGAGCGGGAGTTCGTGGACTCCTGGCTCACCAACATCGTCCATGGCACGCCGGACGCGGTACGGGACGGTCTCGACCGCCTCCAGAAGCGCACGGGGGCCGACGAGTTGATGATCACGGCCAACGCCCATGGCGCCGGGGCCCGGTTGCGCAGCTACGGGCTGATCGCGGACGCGTACGGTCTGCCTGATCCGAGCTGACCGGGCCTGACCTGGCCTTCCCTTCGGTACGAGGCGCGAACGGCCCGATTGTCAGTGCCGTCTTCTAGCGTGGTCGTCAGTTGGGCGCGGTGCACAGGGATGCCGCGCCCATCCCGGGGAGGGGTCTGCCATGCAGTGCGCCAAGACGTATCTGGAGTTGTCTCAGGACGGCGCCGGAGCGCACAAGTTCTACGAGGTGACCGTGGAGGGGACGGTCGTCTCGGTGCGCTACGGACGGATCGGCGCGGCCGGGCAGGCGCAGACCTCGACCTTCCCGACCGAGGCGAAGGCGCAGGCGGCGGCGTCGAAGAAGATCGGCGAGAAGATCCGCAAGGGGTATGCCCCGGCCATCCAGGGGCAGCGCCAGGCACGGGCGGTGACCCGCCGTCAGGCCACGTCCACGCCGTCCACGGCCCGCGCCGTGGCGCCGGTGCTGTGGCGGTTCCGCACCGGATCCGCGGCGTTCGGCATCCACATAGACGAGGACCGCTGCTGGGTGGGCAACCAGGCGGGCGATGTCTACACACTCAGCCACGGCGGTGATGTACTCGCCCGCTACTCCCTGCCCGACGGCGTCAAGTGCCTGGTCGCCGACGACTTCTGGATCTACGCGGGGTGTGACGACGGCAAGGTGTACGACCTGTCGTCGAAGCTGCCGTTCGCGGCGTACGACATCGCGGCGGAGGTCGACATCTTCTGGCTGGACATCCGCGAGGGCGTGCTGAACGTGTCGGACCGCGACGGCGGTCTGACGGTCATCGACCACGAGGACGAGCACCAGTGGGCCCGCAGGTCCGCGGGTGAACACGGCTGGATGGTGCGAGCGGACGACCGGGCCGTCTACCACGGGCACGGCCGGGGGGTGACGGCGTACGAACGGGGCGGGGCGCGGGAGCTGTGGCACACCCCGACGGACGGCGGGGTGCTGTTCGGCTGGCAGGAGGACGCGTCGGTGTACGCGGGAACGCACAAGCACGTCGTACAGCGCCTGTCGAAGACCACCGGCGCGGTCGAGTCGACGTACCGCTGCGACACCGCGGTCTACTCCTGCGCGACGGCGCCGGGCGGCCGCTATGTCTTCGCGGGCGACAGCGCCTCGTCGGTGTACTGCTTCGACGCGGACGGCACACGCCTGTGGAAGCTCGGTACGGGCGGCGGCTCGGCGCTGTCCATGCAGTACCGCGACGACAAGCTGTACATGGTCACCACGGACGGCTCCCTCGTCTGCGTCGACGCGAGCACCACCGCCGTCACGGCCGCCCAGCAGGGCACGGTCCCCGTGGCGATGGACGTCAAGCTGGCGGCGGCGATGCCCACCTACACCCCGGCGACGACGGTCCGGACCGTGGAGGCGGTCTCCTCGGCACCGGCCGGCGGGGTGGTCGTGGAGTGTGTCCAGGAAGGCGGCCGGATGCGCGTCCATGTCGTCTCGGACGGCTACGAGCCGTCGTGGAACGTCCAGTTCCCCCGAGGAATACGCGAGGTGGGCACCCGCTACGTGGTCGAGTCCCTGCACCCCACGACGTCCGGCTTCTACCGGGTGCGGGGCGAGATCAAGCGCCTGCTCTGACGTGATCGGCGAGCACCTCGCCCACGTGCTCGGCCCTGTCCGGCCGGTCTTCGCCGGGCCCGGGGAGGGGACGGCTCCGCGAGCCGTCGGGCCTCATCTCTCGTCGCCGCGCTCCCTCGCCGGGCGGGTCCGGTGCCGGGGGCGGTGGGGCATCAGGTCGCGTACGTTCGCCTCGCCCGCGCCCACGATCGGCAGTGGTTGGGACGAGGTGGCGGACGGTGCCGAGGGCGAGGGCGGCGGGGAGGGTGACGGGGAGGGGGAGGGGGAAGCTGAGCGGGAAGGCGCGGGCGTGGTGGACGACGGGGGCCGGGGCGGGGTGCGCGGGGCCGGGGGAGTGCCGTCGGGCGGTGGGTCCGGGAAGCGGATCAGCCTGCCCGGCGGGACGGGTAAGTGCTCCGTGTCGGGATGCCCCACGGCCCCGGCGCGGTGCGGGTCGGCCGCGTGGGCGTGTTCGTCCCAGCCCGTGCGGTACCAGCGCAGCCGGTCCCGTTCGACCTCCTCGTCGCTGAGGATGTGGACACCATCGACGCCCGCCTGCTGGACCTTGTGACCCAGTTCGATCAGCAGGGCCCCCAACAGCCTTGCCACGCCGTCCTGTTGGGAAGAAACGTCGGCGCCGCCCCCCTCGTTGTCCATTCGCGCACTCCCTCACGCCCCCCACAGGGCCGCCGATCCCCTAAGTGCCCTTCGACAGGAACTGTGTCGCCACCTTCACGAAAATCTCCCGCAGTTCCGGGGGCACTCCCATTTTCCGTGCCGCCTCCTGCGGAGTCAGCCACGGGGCGTCCTCCGCTGTGTCGGCCTGCTGCCGCGTGACGATCGGGAGGTCGTCCTCGGACAGCTTGCCGGACCGGATCAGCATGTCCCGCAGGGGCACCTCAAGTACCCCTGCCAGACGGCGCATTGTCTCCAGGTCGGGCATGCTCTGCCGTTGCAGCAGCCGGCTGACCGCCGCCCGGTGCACCCCCGCGTCGTCGGCGAGTTTCGATTTTCCGCCGCCGCGTGGGCTGTCGATGTCGTAACCCCGGCGGCGCATCAGTGACTCGACCCAGCCGGCGAACTCCTCCAGTCCGTCCGCACGGTTCCTGACGCCGTCGCTGCGGAAACCCGGGTCGTTGCGGGCGCCTGCCCACGAGCTTGAACCCATGTTGTCGCTCTCCCCTCATCGCGGGGGACAGCGTACCGATCGCGCGCGCACCCATAGGTGTGCGCGCTCGCGCGTTGTTGTGGGGATGCTGTGCGGCGCACAAGGGCCTGGCGAAAGGGGGAGCCGGACGATGCCCCGTCCCACGGGCGGTAGTCGCTTGCGCACGCGCTCGCACCGTGTAAGTCTGATCGCGCGTTCGCAATTGTCGAACAAATATTCCCATACACGGGGAGGGGTTGCACGTGCCTGCATCTACGACAGTGTCCTCAACCGCCTTGACCTTGGGTTTCTCTCATTCCGACGACGAGCTGGACTGGCGCAGGGAAGCTGCCTGCGCCCACCTGCCGCAGCACTCCGTATTCACCAGGATCCTTTCGGAGGCCGAACCGGTATTGCGCGCCTGCAATCACTGCCCCATCCGGAAGGAGTGCGAGGCGGTCGTCGACCCAGCGCGCACTTGGTTCGACGGCGTCAGTGGCGGGCGTTTGTGGCGTAACGGTCGCGAAGTGGGGAGGGCAGCGTGATGAGCGGAGGCAGCGCGCTGTGGATCGCCTCGCTGGTGCGGCGGTTTCCCGAACTCCTGACGGAACTCACTCCCAGCACCGGACGTGACCTGCGAGAACGCCGAGGGGGCGGGGTGACGGCCGGAACCGTCGCCCCGGCGCGGCTCTATGTCTCGGACGCCATCCGCGACATCACCGACGGGGTGGTGGAACTGGAGGAAGCGGTACGGGAACGGCTCGGCCTGCGCCGGGTCGCCCCCGCTCCGGTGCCCGTACGGCTCCGGCGGATCGCCGGCCTGCTGGAGCGGATCGGCGACCAGCCGGACCTGGCGGCGCACGTGGAGGACGAGACCCGCCGGATGGCCCGCCGTTGTGCGCGGGCGCTCGGCGACCCCGAGCAGCTGGTACGGGTCGCGGGCCGGTGCCCGGCCTGCGATTCCGTATCGCTGCGGGCCTTTCCGGAGCGGGCGACGGTGATGTGCGTGAACCCGGTCTGCCGCCACACACTGCGCGAGGAGGCCGCCTCATGAGCGCGACGCTGATCTCGGGCGACCTCGCGGCGGCGGAGGTGCAGGTGTCGGCCGCGACCATCCGCAAGTGGGTGCAGCTCGGGCACCTCCAGGCGGCGGGGCGGCAGGGAAGGCGCCTGCTCTACCGGCTGGAGGACGTGTTCGCGGCCGAGCGGGCGGTGCACCGCAAGGCCCGATCGGCCGGGAGCGAGAGCGGCTGAGAGCGCGGAGCGTGAGGGGGAGAGTGTGAGGCGGAGAGGGTCCCACCGGACACCGGTGGGACCCTCTCCCTGTGGTGTCCGGGGGAGCCCAGGGGGCGCCCGGGTGGCCTCAACTCCCCCGTACAACAGGTCGGTTGCGGGATTCGCGACCCTCGATCACACTTGAGGCAGCGGCAGAGCTGCGCCCCTTCCCAGGGGCGGCGGACCTGCCGCTTTGTGTTGCCCGGAATCCCCCTCCCGGGAGGGGCACGAGATCGCGACCGGGTCCGGCACATCCATCCCGCCCCTCAGAATCACTCGCCCCTCAGAACCACTCGCCCCTCAGAATCAGAAGGGAGCGTCCATGTGAGCGTCCTGAACTTTCCCGACGCGGAACGGCTCGTCGTCGACTTCCTCGAAGACCGGTCCGAAATGGCCGGCGTCACGGTCGACAACCGCCCGCCCGCCGGGTTCGACGGCACCCAGAAGGCCGTCCTGATCTCTCGCGTCGGCGGTGCGTGGGTCGATGACCTCCATGTGGACCAGCCGTTGCTGGACCTCGAGGTCTACGGCCCGGACAAGACCACGGCACACACCGTGGCCCTCGCCGCCCGCGCCTGTGTCCTGGAGCTGACCGGGACGCGATACGGCACGGCCGCCGTCACCGATGTCGCCGAGGCGGACGGGCCCCGCTGGCTGCCGGACTACAACCGCCCGGCCGGCAACCGCTACCTCGCCACCGTACGGCTGTCCATCCGGCCCGCGTAAACCGCGAGCCCTGCTTCTTCCCAACGCGATGCCCTACCCCTACATGAGGAGTTCACGTGGCTACTGGCCCCAACAGCAGCAAGGAAATCCGCGTCGCAGGCACCGGAAAGGTCCTGGTCGCGGCCCCGACGGGAGCCACCGGCGCACCCGCCGCCCCGATCGACACCACCGTGGCGTGGACCGGCTGGACCGAGCTCGGCTACACCACCACCGACGGCATCAAGCTCAGCAAGAAGGACAAGATCGACCAGGTGGACGGCTGGCAGTCGGTGAGCGCGCTGCGCTACATCTACTCCGACCGTGAGCTGACCGTGAAGTTCCAGCTCCTCCAGATCAACAAGAACACGCTGCCGTTCTTCATGGGCGGTGGCACCACGTCGCTGCTGGCGTCCCCGGCCGCGGCCGGTACCTACAAGTACGACCTCTCCGCCAACCCCAAGGCGGACGAGCGCCAGCTGGGCTTCGAGTTCACCGACAGCAACGGCTCCGGTGATGTGACGTACCGCTTCATCGTCCCGCGCGGTCAGGTCACCGAGACCGAGGAGATCTCGATGACCCGTACGGGCGCGATGAAGCTCGGTGTCACCTTCACGGCCTACGCGCAGGACGACACGACGCTGCCGCTGGCCACCTGGCTGATGAAGGACGCCGCGTACGCGTAAGCCCTGCCTCCCCCTCCCAGTTGAGGCAGTCCAGGTGCCCGGCGTGCCCCACGGGCGTACGCCGGGCACCGCCCCTCCCATCCCGCCCCCATCACTCGCATCCCCCCGCACCCCAACACGGCGAACAGGAGCCCGACATGGCCGGATTCAATGTCAACGCCGCCCGCGCCCAGCGCCTCGAAGCGCTCGGCCGGGCCTGGACCTTCGAGCTCGACGAGGACTCGTTCGAGCTGCCTACGGAACTCACCCGCACCACCGCGCGCAAGCTGCGCGACCTCGACGACAACGACGTCGACGGACTGCTCCGACTGCTCCTCGGCGAGCAGCAGTTCACGCGGTTCGAGCGGCACGACGTCACGATGCAGGACATCGGGGCGATCCTGGAGGCGTACGGCAAGGAGACCGGGCTCGGCCTGGGGGAAGACTGAGCCTCGGCGAGCTCGTCGAAGAGCACGCCGAGGCCCTTGAGGCGGACCTGCTCCGCCACTACGGCGTGGACCTGCTGGACTGGCACCGGGGCAGGCTGTCCTCCCGCCGGCTGTCGGTACTGGTCCAGCACCTCCCACGCGACAGCGCACTCGCGCGCCAACTCCACGGCGAGGCCGCCGACTGGTCGGTGACGGACTACCTGCTGGCGCATGCCGTCGACCAACTCCAGGAAGCCAACTGGATGTTCGCCACGGTCAACCGTGACGAGGACAGCGACACCCTTGACCATCCGGAGCCGGTCGTCCGTCCAGGGGATCCCGCCGGGGAGCGGGCCGTGCATGATCGGCCCGCCGCCTCGCCCAGTTCCGCGGAGATCGCGCGGTTCTTCGGGTGACGACGCGTCGAAAGGGTCAGAGATACGCGGCGGCGGTAGCCAGCAGAAGCACCGCCGCGACCGACGCGGTCACCCACGCGCCCACCCCGCGGCCGAGTTCCGTCTTCATCATCGCCTGACGAGGGTCCTTGGGGTCGTACACGACATCGGTCCTTCCGCCGACGGGGACGGGGGGGAATTTGTAATACGTGGTCTCGCAGGCGTGGGCGGTGCCGTCGACGACGAATCGCAACTGAAGACACACGTTCCCGTCGGAATTGCGACCGTGATTAATGCATTCGGCCCGGACGGTCACTCCTCGGCGTCTGAGATTTCCATCGCGCCAGATGAAGAGTAACGCGAAGGCCAGTGCCGGAATTCCCAATATCATGATTCCGGGAGAATAATCGCGCAGTGTTTCTAGCATGCCCCACCCCAGGTCGCCGGATCAGCGAGTAAATCCTCCGAACTCTAACGCTCCGCCGCCATTGAGGACAGAGCCGCAGGCGTGGCCCATGATCCTCGCGACCGTTTTGCAGATGTATGGCGGCAATGAGGGGTTCGTGCCCAATGGCTCCGAAGATCGTCATGGCTGCCCTGGGCGGGAGAGTGCGGCCCGGGGCGGCCGTCCTGGACCTCTATGTCACACCGGGAGAAATGGTGAGTGAACGAACGAACGAAGATGTCTATCAAAAGGTATTGGAAGTAAAGACTCTTCTGACGGAGAGGCAGAAGGCCTGCCTCACGAAAGATCAGTTCGACCGGGCAATCGAGAAGCTGCCCCAAGCGGCTACCGCTGCTCCGGCGGATCCTGCGGCGAGCAACCCCGGGCTCATTCAGCAGCTGGCTCCTCTGACCGGGGCCCCGGAGATCATCTCCAATATCATCAAGCAGCAGTGGGTGCCTCTCGGCTTGGCGGCCATAAGCCTGTTGGGCTTCAAATTCCTGAACTGGGATGTGATCGGAAAGCACCTGCTTTCCCGTGTAAACCTTCAGACCACACCGGGGAAAGCCACGGGAATCGGCCGCAAGCCGCGAGTGGATCCCGCACTCCAGGCGCCGGTCAGCAGCGTTGACGTGGACCGGTTGAAGGCCATGCGGAGTTCCTCGATCGCCCTGTCGCGATCCCTCAGCGATCTCACCAAAGAAGTGAGCCGAGCCGCGCAGCAGATCGCCTGACCCCTACGGAGTCCTCATGTCACTCGCGCGAAGTTCAACCACCGCGGCCGGATCCATAGCGCGTTTCCGGGGCGCTGTGTCCCAGGCATCAACGGCCGTACGTCAGCTTCAGACCTCGACCGCCGGCGCCAACCCCGCGTTGGACAAGATCCGTGCCGGGTCGGACAAGCTGAACACCTCGCTGGGCCGGCTCAAGACCTCGGCAACCGGCAGCGGAGGTGGGCTCGGCAAGATCAAGACGGGTGCCAGGGACGCCGACGGCTCCCTCGGCAAGGCCCGTACCGGCTCCGACAAGTTCAAGACATCCCTCGACAAGCTCAAGGGCTCCGCCGACAAGACCAAGAAGGCCCTCCAGGACGTCAAGAAGCAGTCCGACGCCGTGGAGAAGTCCGTCGGGAAGGCCGGCAAGAACGCCGACAAGGGCGGGAAGTCCATGGGCAGCCTCGGCAAGGGGCTCAAGGGCGCGTCCACCGCGCAGAAGGGGCTCAACCTCGCCATGGCGTCGAACCCGTTCGGGCTCGTCATGACGCTGCTTGCGCCGCTCATCGCCCAGTTCGTCAACATGGACAAGGTCGCGGCCCTGGTGAAGAAGGGGCTCACGGCCGCCTGGAGCGCGATCAGGAACTCTTCCTCGTCCGCCGCGAAGTTCATCGGGCCGCTGTTCAAGGGCGTCGTCAACGGCTTCCTGACCCCCACCCGCATGCTCGTCCGCGGGCTCAACGTCCTCATCGGCGGGCTCAACCACGTCAAGTTCAGCGTCCCCGACTGGGTGCCCGTCATCGGCGGCAAGGGCTTCGCCTTCAACCTCCCCAAGATCCCGGTGCCGCAGCTCGCCAAGGGCGGCATCGTCCAGGCCCGCGCGGGCGGCCGGCTCGCGCTCATCGGGGAGGGCGGCGAGTCCGAGGCCGTCATCCCGCTCTCCCGGCTGGAGAGCATGCTCGGCCACCACCCCGGCGGCGGCGCCGCGCTGCACCGGCTCGCCCAGGCCGTCGAGCGGCTCGCCGAACGGCCCGTACAGATCGATGTGGACTCCCAGACCATCGCCCGCGCCGTCCTCGTCGGACAGCGCAAGCTCGCCCGGAGGTGAGGCACCACATGGCCAGGAATCTGTGGATAGGCAAGCCAGGACTGCTGCGCGAGATCACCCAGGCGGCGAAGAGCTGGGACCGCAGCCCCGAACTGAACGTCACCGAGTTCAAGTCGCTGGAGGGGCAGATCACCACCGTCGCTCCGGCCCGTACCGCCCGCAGGCTCAAGTTCTCCTGGGACTGGCTGGAGCCGGCGGACGCCGACCATCTGACACGGCTCGCCCGGCGCGTCAACGGCCCGGGAATGCTCGGGCGCAATGTGTACGCGGGCGGCTCGGTCGTCGTACTCGACCCCGCCTCCGTCAACCTCCTCGACCCGTACCAGGCCGCCGGACAGAGCGGTGAGACGGCCGGCCTGGACCACTGGTTCACGGTGCAGGGGGCCATCACCATCAGCCCGTTCGTCGACGACGTCGTGCTCGGCAGCTGTGACGATCCGGCCACCCGGATCGGCTGGCGGCACCCGGTCTGGCCCGGCTGGCCGGTGATGCCGGGCATGCGGGTGTCCTGGCTGGTGCCGCCCGACTGGAACGCCGGGCTGTGCAGCGCCCAGCTGGACTGGAAGGACGTGGACGGCGGCTATCTGACCACCTCGTTCGCCAACGGCGTGACGGTCACCGGCACGGCTCCCGCCAACGCCGCCTTCGTCACCCCCGTCGCCGGACCCGGCGCCACCGGACTGACCGGGCTCGCCGGAGCCTGCCTCACCATCGGCGAGGACCCCGTGGCCCTGGCGCTCGGCGAGGGCTGCCCGGCCATGGCGGTCACCGGCTGCACCGACACGCCCGCGTCCCGTCTCCCGTACCGCAACGTCAGCATCGATCTCGTGGAGGTGACCGGTGCAGCCCTCTGACGAGCAGCTCGGAGCCGCGCTCGGCGCGCCCGAACGCACCCCCGTGCACTCGACCCGCCTCGGCGGAAAGGAAGTCGGCGACCAGGTCCAGTCCTGGAAGGTCGAGCGGGCCTACAACACCGACCTCCCCGAAGCCATGCGGGCCTTCAGCGGCAGCGCCTCGGCGCAGTTCGAGGCACTGCTCGCGGGAGCGGGCGGCCGGCCCGCCCCGCGCCAGTACTCCGCCTGGGCGGACCGCGCCACGGGCGACGCCGTACGCCCCGGACAGTCCGTCGTCCACGCCACCGGCGTCAACGGCCGTACGCTGCCCGCCTTCCGCGGCACCGTACGCTCCCGTACCGCCGCCTCCGGCAGCGACACCGTCACCGTCCAGGCCCTGGACGGCGCGGAGCGGCTGCGCGGACCGGCCTCGCTGCCCCGCCCCTACCACGGCGTCATGACCGGCCGGCGGATCGCCTCCGCACCCTGGTGCGTGGACGAACTGCTGCGCCAGGGCGGCATCCACAGCTGCCCGCCGCCCCGCGCGCCGCAGGCCGACACAGACGACACCGCCCCCTTCACCACGCTGTACGCCTCGCTGCACGGTGGCGTCAACTCCACCTACGGCCAGCCCGAGACCGTGCCCTGGAACGGCGACTACGACTGGATCCGCGAGGGCGCGCCCTTCGAGATGGCCCTGATGCCGAGGGCCGCCGGGCTGGCGGCCTCCTGGATGCCGCGCTCGCGGTTCGTCGTGCCGGGCAAGGTCTTCCTGCTCGAATGCTGGGTCAACACCGCGCTGGCCAGGGGAAGCAAGATCGAGATCAAGGCCGTGCTCGACCGCAGCGGCGGGGCGTACGGCTATCTGAGCGGGGTCGTCGACATCGCGGCGGGGACGTTCCAGATCTACTCCGGGACGCAAGGAGGCGCGGCCTGGTACTTCCAGTGGACAATCAGCAAGCTGGCGGCTCTCAGGGGCCGTTGGCACCTCGGCTTCCTGTGCGACACCAGGTCCACCGGGAGCGGCGTACTGCCGACCGTGACGCCCCTGCTGACCGGCCCCGACGGTTCGCATTTCGTCGGAACCCCGGGCGTCTACGTCGAGGCAGCGGCGAACCAGCCGCGCGCCGAACTCTTCCGCGTCGACCTGGTCACCGACATGGCGGTGGAATGCCTCCAGGTGACCGACCGCGTCTGGCCCGACATCCCCTCATACCCCCGCGACGAGTGGGAACAGAAGGGCAGGTGGACCAAGGGCGCGGTACTCGACGACGAGGCGCTGCCGATCTACAACATGCCCAAGGTGTCGGGTTCGCAGTGGGACGTGATCACCGAGCTCGCCCGCGTCAGCATGTCCACCGCCGAGTTCGACGAGCAGGGCGTCTTCCACTGGAGGGGCCCGTCGCGCTTCACCACGGTGCCGGCCGAGCCCGATCTCACCGTCACCACCCGCAGGGACATCGCCTCGCTCACCGTCAGCGAGGAGATCGACGCCTGCCGCAACCACTGCGAACAGCCGTACGTGGACTGGGGCGGCGTCAGAAACGAGAACGTGGCGGCCATGGACGACACGGTGATACGCAGGATCGGCCCGGCCGAGACGGTGGAGGTCTCCTACGCCGTCGCCGAGGAGGAGTTCGACATCGGCCCGCTGGTGGTCGCCGACGACTCGGTCGACAACAACGGGCACCGGGTGCGCTTCGGCTCCCTGGCGACCGGCGGTACGGCGGTCAAGGGCGCGGTCACGGTCAGCTGCCGCCGCGAGGGCCCCACGTACATCGCGCGCTTCACCAACACCGGGACCGCGCCCCTGTGGACCGTCACCAAGGACGGCAAGCCCTCGGTACGGATCGTCTCCCAGAAGGCGAGCGCCGATCCGAAACAGCGCCAGGTGGCCTGGTGGAACACGACCAGCCAGGGGTATTACGGCCGGCAGCAGTACACGGCCCCCGCCTCCGACTGGGTGCAGAACAGCATCGACGCCAGTGCTCTGGCCCAGGCCATGCTGAGCGCGGGACGCTACCCCGTACCCGTGCTGGGCGAGGTCGAGGTGCTGCACGATCCGCGCATTCAACTCGGCGACGCCGTACGGGTGGTGGACACGGCGGGGGCGCGGCTGGACACGCTCGCGTGGGTGGTCGGCATGCGTACGACCTACACCGCCGGAAGCGCGCCGCAGCAGACACTCACGCTGCGCGGCACGTCGTTCAACGGCGTGCCGAGGGACGTGGGGCTGACACCCGACGCGCCCCTCGACCCGCTGTACGGCACGCGTCGCACGTATGCGCAGGCCACGGCCCAGTACGGGACGCTCGCGGAGCTGCTGGCGGGCGAGGGCGACTACCGGACGCTGCTGAAGGCGAGGGTGACGCTGTGAGCGAGCGGTACGTGAGCGAGCGATATGTGAACGAGCAGTACGTGAACGAGCGGGCCCCGAGTGGGCAGGGGGCGTATCCGCCGGTGGATCCGCCCGCGGGATCTCCGGCGGAGGCTTCCGCGGAAGCACCGGCGGACGGCCCGGTGGGCGATCCGGCGAACAGCTCGGTACGAACACCACTGGACGCATCGACGGACGCACCGGCGGAAGGCCCGACGGATGCACCGACGGACGCACCGGCGGAAGGCCCGGCGGACGCACCGTCGGAAGGCCCGGCGGACGCACCGTCGGAAGGCCCCGAGCCGCCCCTGCCCCCGTCGTTGCCGGTACCGGTCGACAGCCCCGGCGCCGACGAGGGCGACGTGGGCACACGCCCGGGAACCCTCCCGCCCTCCACCGAAGGCTGAGAACCGTCCCCTTCTTCCTCACCACCAGGAGGTTTCGTCATGGCCCTGCTCACCAAGCTCGGCAACCTGCCCTACCCCCAGCCCACCGACGCCGCCGATGTCCCGCTCCACATCCAGTCCCTCGCCGAAGCCGTCGACGGCCGCACCGTCCTGCGCTTCGCCGACGTCGCCACCAGGGACACCAAGGTGACGGCCCCGGTCGCCGGCATGCTCGTCTGGCTCGCGAACCCCGGGCGCTACTTCCACTACACGGGGACCCAGTGGCACCCCATCGCGCCGGGCGCCGGGCACAAGGCCAACACCAGTACCGGCACGACCACTTCGACCGCCTACACCGAGACACTCACCGGTTCCACCGGCGACCTCGCGGCGGTCACCTTCACCGCGCCGCCCTCCGGTTCGGTCCTCGTCTCGGTGGGCGCGCGCATCAGCGGCAGCGCGGCCGTGGCCTGTCTGATGTCCGCGAACATCCGTACCGGTACGACGCTCACCCTGGCCGCGGCCGATGTCCGCGCGGCGATCGTCAGCGGTACGAACCAGTGCTCCGCGTCCACCCAGTTCCAGGTCGGCGGGCTCACGGTCGGCGCCGTCTGCACCGCGACCGCCGCCCACAAGTCGGCCGCCACCACCAACACCGCGACCTTCACCAACCGTTTCGTGACCGTGACTCCACTGACCTGACCGGTTACCTGACCGCTGAACTGACCGCACGGAAAGACCGTGGCCGAGGAGGGGGGCCCGCGTGACCCAGTCCGAATCCGAGTCCATCGCCCGGGAGCTGGAGCGGCTGCACCGCTCCGTCGACGTCGGATTCGCCACCACCCGGGGCGACTTGGCGCTGCTGCTCCAGCGCGTCGACCAGAGTGACAAGGCGCTCGGGGAGCACGAGGAACGCCTCGACGCGCTGGAGCGCACGCGCTGGCCGCTGCCGTCGCTGGCAGCGGTGATCTCGTGCGCCGCGCTGGCGCTCACCCTCTGGCAGTCCTCGGCGAGGTGAGACGGGCAGGAGGCGCGGCGATACGTGTGACGGGAACGGCGGAGTAAGACGGGTGACGGGGGACGGGTACGGCGAGTCAGGCGTCCGGCGGGGTGGCCGCGATCATTTCCGCGATCCGCTCCGGCGCCACCGGCCGCGAGAACAGCCAGCCCTGCCCCGTGTCACAACCGATCCGCTGCAACCGCGCCGCCTGCCCCGAGGTCTCCACGCACTCCGCGGTGACCGTCAGCCCCAGCCGGTGCGCGAGCTGCACCAGCGCCTCGACGATCGTCTCGTCGGCCGGGCTCGGGTGGACCCCCTCGTCGTACCGGAAACCGTGGACGAACGAACCGTCCAGCTTGAGGACCGAGACCGGCAGCCTGCTGAGATACGCGAGGTTCGAGTAGCCGGTCCCGAAGTCGTCGATGGCGATCCGTACGCCCATGTCGCTCAGCGCCTGGAGAGCCTGGAGGGGCCGGCCCGCCGAGCCCATCACCGCGGACTCCGTCAGCTCCAGTTGCAGCAGGTACGGCGCGAGCCCGGTCTCGGCGAGGATCTCGGCGACGTCCGCGACCAGATCGGAGTCCCAGACCTGCCGTACGGCGACATTGACGCTCACGAAGAGCGGTGCGGCGCGCGGGTGGTCGCGCTGCCACTGCCTGGCCTGGCGGCAGGCCGTCCGCAGGGCCCACCGGCCGAGCTGGACGATCGAACCGTCCTCCTCGGCGATCCCGATGAACCGATTCGGCGCGAGCGTGCCGAACTGCGGGTGATTCCAGCGCACCAGCGCCTCCACCCCCCGTACGACTCCGTCGGCCATCCCCACCAGGGGCTGGTACTGGAGTACGAACTCCTCCCGCTCGACGGCCGGCCGCAGGGTCGAGGCGAGCGCCTGCCGAGTCATCCGGTGCGCGTTGCGCTCCGGGTCGAAGAGCGTCCAGCGGGCCTTCCCGTCGGCCTTCGCCCAGTACAGCGTCGTGTCGGCGGCCTGCATCAGCCCGGTCGGGGTGGTGCCCTCGGCCGCCCGCTCCACGACCCCGATCGAGGCCGAGACCGCGAGCCGCTGCCCCGCGAGGTCGAAGGGGCGCTGGAGCGCGGTGAGCACGGAGCGGGCGAGGCCGACGAGCTGCTCCGTGCCGGTCGAGTCCTCGACCAGGATCGCGAACTCGTCGCCACCGAGCCGGGCGACCAGATGGCCGCCGCTGCGCGTGTAGCCGTCGTGGTCGGCGCACTCGGTGAGCCGGGTCGCGACAGCGGCGAGCAGCCGGTCGCCGGTGCGGTGGCCGAGTGTGTCGTTGACGGCCTTGAAACCGTCGAGATCGAGGTAGCAGAGACCGATCCGCCCTGTTCCGCCATTCCCGTACGACCGCGGATCCAGGTCGTACGACGAGGTCTCCAGCGCCGAGGCGAGCCGCTCGAAGAACAGGGTGCGGTTGGGCAGCCGGGTCACCGGATCGTGCATCTGGAGGTGGCGCAGCCGGGCCTGGAGTTCGCGCTGGTCGCTGATGTCCGCGACCGACAGGAGCGCGCCGCCGCTCTCCGGCAGCCGCGAGACGGTGACCTCCGCCCAGAGGGTGCGCCCGTCGGCGTGCTTGAGGCGGCGGGTGCAGCGGAAGCGGGAGCTGCGGTGGTCGAGCACCTCGCGATAGGAGTGCCAGGTGCGGCTGTCCGAGGTGAGGTCGACGAGATCGGCCGCGTCCTGATCGAACAGCGCGGCGGGCTCGGTGCCGAGAAGGGTGGCGAGCGTGTGGTTGGCGCTGACGATGGCGCCCTCGTGGTCGAGGACGGCCATGGCGAGCTGGGCGATCTGGAACGCGGCCCGGTAGTCGCGCGGCTCGGCGTCGAGGGCTCGGGAAGCGGCTCCGGCGACGGGCCCCGCGGCTCCGGCGGCAGGCCCGGCGGCTCCGGCGTCGGTGGTGTGCGTGGCGGCATCCGTGATGCCGACGGATCCGCTGATGGTATGACGCTCCGCGACCGAAGGGGTCGGAGAGGGCAGAGGTGCCGGTGGGATCAGGGGGGCCGACAGGGCCGGAGACTGTACGGTGCGGGGCGCCGCGACTGCCCCAGGGTGCGGCCTTTCGGAGGTTCCGCTCACGGCTCGCTCCCGCGGTGCAGTCGTGTCGTACAGGGTCGTACAGGGTGGTCGGAACGGTCGGCCAGAGAAAGTGTGCCGATCATAGAGGCAGGCCGGGCGGCCATTCCAGCTCCTCCGCCCCGAACCGGGGCGCGACCGTCGCGGGCAGCCCTCGCACGATCGTTTCTGCGCGTATGTGGCCCCGGATGGCCCTGTCGCGATCGGTGGTGACTTTCCGTCATTCACCGGGGTGTCGGGCCGGCATCGCGCCCGCCCGGAGCCTCATCGAGCCGTCGCCGGGCCCCCATAGAGCGGTCGCCGGGCCCTCATCGAGCGGTCTCCGGGCCTCTCGTCGGGCCCTGGCCGGGCTCTCGTCGGGCTCCTGCCGAGCGTGCGTCAAAGCCTTCTCCGGCTCGGCGCGTTGTCGGGCGCCTCACTCGTGTGGGGCACCGGAACAGGGCGTATCACCCAAAAACCGCACAGGGTGGGTGAGGTGTCCCCTTTCCGTAGCCGGAGGTCGATGTGGAGCGTCCGCAGCCGTCCGGGGTAGTGGAACGGCCCCTGCTGCGCAGGACCGCGGCCGCCTTCACCTCCCTCATGGCGCTCGCCGCCACGTCACTGGTGGCCGGGCACGGCGCGGAAGCGACCTCCGAGGGGCCCTGCGCCCTGCCCCGCACCCCGGCGCACCACTCCCTCGGCCTCGACACCTGGAACCGCGCTTATCCGCGCCCCAACCGCTCCCTCGACGCGGTCATGATCTTCCTGTCCTTCCCGGACTCCGTGCCGCGGACCGGCCCGGCCGAGCTGGCGGCCGATCATTTCCCGGCCACCAGCCGCTTCTACGAGAAGGCCTCGTACGGGAAGTTCACCCTGCGCGCGCACCCCGAACTCCGGTGGCTCCCGATGCCGCGCACCTCCACCTCGTACGGGATACGGCGCGACTGGGATCCCGCGCGGCGCACGGCCTACCTGCGGGACGCGCTGGCCGCCGCCGATCCGCTGGTCGACTTCTCCCGCTACGACGTCGTCTATCTGGTCGCCGACCCGGACGCCCCGGGCGTCGACTCCGACGCCACCAAGGTGGTGAACTTCGAGCGGCCGATGAGGGCGGACGGTACGGACATCAAACGCATCGTCACCGTCTTCGAACAGCACCCGCCCGACCGCAATGTGCTGGCCCACGAGACCGGGCACGTCTTCGACCTGGCCGACCTCTACCACCGGCCCATGGACGGCAAGGGCGACTGGGACACCTACGTCGGCGACTGGGACGTGATGGGCAGTCAGTTCGGGATGGCGCCCGATCTCTTCGGCTGGCACAAATGGAAGCTGGGCTGGCTGGACCGGCGTCAGGTGCGCTGTGTGGAGCCGTCGGGCACGAGTCTGCTCACGCTGGAGCCGATCGCCGCCGCCCCGGCCGTCGGCGGCCGTACGGGCACGAGGCTCGCGGTCGTCAGGACCGGCGCGGACACCGCGCTGGCCATCGAGGCGCGCTCAGCGACCGGCAACGACCGGCACACCTGTACCGAGGGCGTGCTGATCTACCGGGTGCGGGGCGGGACCGAGTCCGGCGGCGGCCCGGTCGAGGTGGTGGACACCCATCCGCGCAGCCAGGCCTGCTGGGACCGGTCGGTGTACCCGCCGCTGGCCGACGCCCCGCTGGGGGTCGGCGAGACCTTCACGGTGCCGGGGGAGCGGACGAGGGTGGAGGTCGCGGACCGGACACCCACGGGCGCCTGGACGGTCAAGATCACCCCGTCCGTGTGACGCATGTGACGCACGTGACGCGCGGAACGTGCGGTGTGAACGTGTCGTGTGAGGAGAAAACGAAGGAGCCCCTCGCTCTCGCGAGGGGCTCCTTCGTGTCTGTGCGCCGCCAGGGACTCGAACCCCGGACCCGCTGATTAAGAGTCAGCTGCTCTAACCAACTGAGCTAGCGGCGCCTGCTGACGTCGTAGACCTTAGCACCCGGATCGGCACGGAGAAAAATCGATGTCCGGAGGCCGGATCCGGGGGTGTTTCAGGTGGTCAGGGGCTCAGCTGCGGCAGCCGGGGCAGGGCCGCCGCCGTCCCCACGGCGGCCGCGCCGACCGGTGCGGCCGCGCGGGAGCGCCCCTCACTCCGGGACCGGCTCCCGGCCGGGGGCAGGGGTCCGTCGTGCGGTCGTCCGGCGTGGGACAGGGGTCCGTCGTGCGGTCGGGCCGCGGCCTGGGCTCGGGCTTCGGCGCGGGCCGCTCGTACGCAGGCCCAGAGCAGGACGTCCGGGCCGGGCAGCCAGGGGTGGCGGGTGTCGGGAGCGACCACCCAGCGCGGCCCCGACGGGGCGCCGGGCTTCAGCGGCGGTACGGTCACGGCGTCGCCGGCGCCGTGACAGAGCAGTGGCGGCAGGGCCGCGCCCCGCCCGTCGGGTCCCGGGTCGCCCCACTCCTCCCAGGACAGCAGGGACGGCAGCCGCTGGGCGGTGCCGGGCGCGGCGAAGAGCAGCGTACGGCCGCGGTGGGCGGCGACCGGGCCGGAGCCGGGCCCCTCGGACCACAGCCGGTTCAGCATGCGCCTGCCGAATATCGCGGGGGCGCTCACCACATCGAAGACGGAACCGCAGGGCAGGACGCCGGGTGCGGTCGGGCGGGTGGCCCAGTGCGAGAGCGTGGAGCGGGGATACGGTCCCGCGGAGGCCAGCCAGTCCGCGCCGGCCGGGGTGACCCGTGCGGTGTGGTGGCGGCCCTCGTCGCGCGGGAGGCCGAAGATGTCGGTGCGGCGTTCGTTGTCGCTCGTTCCGGGGCTCAGCGTGGATTCGTCTCGTAACCATGCGCTCATGACCGTCAGGTCTACCGGGAGTCACCCTCCCACTCCCGAGAGTTCCCGGAAATCGGGACAGGACAGGCGAGGAGGAGTACCCTCCCTCCGGCATATGCCATGCGGGTGGAGACGGCGGGCATACCTGACGCACACCCGCCGCGCACTGCTACGCCGCGCGCCGGCGCGTGCGCGGGAGAGCACGGTGCCGGAACCATGCCCCGGCAAGATCGGCCGGACAGGACCTGGCTACTGGCTCGCCAGGCCGTTGCCGTACAGCAGGTCCCGCCCGAACTCGACCATCTTCTTCGCATAGTCCTCGGTCCACTCCGCGCGCCGTGCGATGTCCGCCGTCGTCAGCCGGTCGAACCGGCGCGGATCGGCGAGCTGGGCGGCGGCGATCGCCTGGAACTCGACGGCCCGGTCGGTGGCCGCGCGGAACGCGAGGGTCAGTTCCGTTGCCCTGCCCAGCAGTTCCGCGGGGTCTTCGAGGGATTCGAGGTCGAAGAAGTGCTCGGGGTCGGAGGCCGCCTCCGCGGGCTCGAAGAGCAGCGGCGCGGGCCGTAGCCGCCGCTCGCTCCGCTGGGGATCCGGCATCTGATTCCTCCTGCTCGTGCGTGTACGGGCCTCTCGGGCCACCGTCCATTGTCCCGCTCGACGCAAGTGCGCCTCCGGGGGCGTGCGAGGCCCCGCGTGCGCCGGGACGTCAGCGGCGCACGCGCGCCGTCCGCGGGCACAGCGGTCGAACCACCGCGTCCCCGGGCTCATGGCCGCCAGGAGACACGGTGGTTCGACCACTGTGCCCAGGTGGACTGCATCGCCTCCCAGCCGTCCGGGAACTTCACGGTCACCCCCAGCTGCACCGGCTCCGTCGACGGATGCTCGTCCAGCAGCTCCGCGACACCAGCGCGGCACACCACGACGCAGGCGTGCCGGTGCCGGGAGGCCAGGACGCACAGCCGGCCCGTCTCCAGATGGAAGGCCGTCGCGTCCGGCCGGCCGGAGAGCGGGTGGAGCACCACCGTGACATCGAACTCACGTCCCTGGAGGCGGTTCGCGGTGTCCACGGCGACCCCGCTCACGCCCAGCTCCGCGAGGGCCGCGCGGACCGCCGCCGCCTGGTCGCGGTGCGCGGTGCCGACCGCGACCCGGTCGGCCGTCACCGGCACCGGGTCCGGCGCACGCTCGCTGGTCGCCGCGCCCCCTCGGTCCAGCAGCCGCCGGACGACCAGGGCCACGGCCCGTACCGCCTCCGGGTCCGTACGGGGCGTACGCCGCGCGGGCAGCTCCAGCAGTCCCCAGCCCGACGCGGCCGCCTCGTCCAGCACCCGGTCGGGCCCCGAACCGTCGGACGGCGTCCCGAACGCGAGCCGCCGGTCGCCGTGGTCCGTGCCGCTGCGGAACGGGGTGTACGGATAGAACGCGTCCGACACCAGCGGCGCGGCGGACGCCGGCAGCCGCCAGGAGACCGGCAGCCGGTGCTGGGGCAGCTCGGGGTTGTGCGCGAGGAGCGTGGAGACCGCGCTCGCGGACGGGTCGTACGACAGCCCCGCCCACTGGTCGGCGCCCACCACGCTGAACGGGTCCAGCTGGCCGGGGTCGCCGACGAACAGCGCGTGCTCGAAGAGTCCGGCGACGGCGAGCAGGGCGTCCGAGCGCATCTGGTACGCCTCGTCGACGATGGCATGCCGCCAGGGCTCGACGCCCTGCACATGCGCCCACTTCGCGGCCGTGGAGATGACGACGTCGAGTCCCGCCAGGTCCGCGGCCTTCGCCGACTTGCGGACGTTCGGCAGCTCGTCCAGCGCCTTGTCGTACGGATCGGGGTCATTGCTGTGCAGCCGGCCGACGGGCAGCTCCGGCTCCTTCTCGGCGAGCCGGGCGACCAGGTCGTCCACCTGCGCGTTGGTCTGCGCGACGACCATCAACGGGCGCCCGGCCGCGGCCAGTTCCCGGGCGGCCCGGACGACGAGTGTCGACTTGCCCGCCCCGGGCGGCGAGTCCACCACGACGCCCCGGTGGGCGCCGTGGAGCGTGTCGCGCAGGATCGCGTCGGTGGCGCGGGTGGCGGCGGCGCCGGGGTCGAAGGCGGGTCGGTTCATCGGACGGCTCCGGAGAGGGTCGGGGGATCGGGGGATCGAGGGAGAGGGGCTGAGTCTTCTCGGGGGCGTGGCCGCAGGGGGCGACCGTCAGCCGCCGGTCACAGGAAGTCCTCCCCGGTCACCGGGTCCGGCGCCACACCCTGCGCGCCCTCCGTACCCTGAGCGCCCGCCGGACCCGGCGAGCCCTCCGCACCCGGCGGGCCGCCATGGGTCCACGGGGTCTCCTCCGGGTCCGGCAGCTTCGGACCGCCGCGCTGGTCGTGTTCGAACAGCGTCCAGGCGATCCGGTCGCCCTTGTCCGGTACGGACCCCGGCGCGGGCTCCTTGCCCCGCCCCATCCGGTCGGTCAGCCGCAGCACCGGCGAACCGTCCTCCTCGTACCCCACGAACTCCGCCGACTGCGGCTTGCCGTCCAGCGAGCGGTACACCTTCGTACGCTCGCCCAGATGCGGCCGGTCGTCCGTGCGGACGGTGACCAGCGGGCGGGGGCTCGGGCGCTTGCTCTCGCTGTACGCCATCACCACCTCCGTCACCTCGCTCACGAACGCCTCGCCGGACAGCCGCCGCCCCGCGAGCACCAGCGGGTCGTCCAGCGCCTCCTGCGCCTCCAGCTGCCCCTGGGCCGTCTCGCGCGAGGCGAGTTTCCGCGCGGCCGTCACCGCGTCGTCGCGCCGGGGCTGCGGCGGCTCCCCGGCCCGCACCCGGTCGCGGTGGCCGGTGAACGACCAGCGGTCACGCGTCCAGCGGTCGGTGACGCGCGGCCCCTCCGGCAGCTCGCGCAGCAGGTCGAGGCCGCGCCACACCGCGTCCCAGGTCGGCCGCATGACGTCCGCCAGCCGCTCGCGGATCTCCCGTTCGGCCGCTGTCAGCCGGGCCAGCTGCTCCTCCGCCTCGGGCCCGTCCTCGGCGGCGGCGAGCGCCTGGCGGGCCCGGTCGTACCCCTCGATGGCGGGCGCCAGCAGCCTGTTGTCGAACGCCGGGTCCGTCGCGGGACCGGCGGGCGGACACACCAACTGCCCGTCCCGATCCCGGTCCAGCTCCGCCCGGAGCGCCGCCTCGGCGCCGGTGAGGGTCCCGGGCGGATCGATCCAGCCGAGCAGCGCGCCGAGGTGCTGGTCCTCCAGACCGGACTGCCCGGTCGCCCAGTGCCGGTTCAGCAGATCGGTCGCCGCGAGCAGCAGCGAGGAGCCCGGCACCCGGGCCCGCTCGCCGTAGTGCGTGAGCCAGCGGCCGAGCAGCGGCACGCGCGGCGGCGCGGGATACGGCGTGTCCGGGTCGTCCTCGGCGGTGCGACGGAACCGCATCGACCGCCCCAGCAGCCGTACGAAGTCGACACCGGGCCGGCTCGGCACGATCAACTGCGGTGCTTCCGCGCACAGTTCGACCTCGACCTTGATCCGCTTCCCGGTCTCCGGATCGGTCTCGGCCCGCTCGGCGGGCTCGACCACGTCGGCGTACGCGTCGAGATACGGCAGAACGGTCTCGGCCAGCTCGGCGAGGAACGCGAACCGCAGATCACGGTCGCGCGGCTGCGCCACGGTCAGCAGCCGGGGCGCGTCCCGGTCCGTCCCGACGAGCGCGCCGAGCGGAGCACCGGCCTCGCCCGCGGTGGTCAGCGGTACGAGCACGAGCGGCCGCTCGGAGAGGCGCCGGTGCCGGACGGTGGCCAGCGGCCTGGCCCGGCCGCTCTCGACGGCCTCCAGCCGGGCGAGCGTATTGATCAGCGACATCAGACCGGACCTTCCGTGCGGTGCGTCATCCCCGTACCCATGGCCCCTGTGCCCGTCATTCCGGCCTCCGCCAGCGCCTGAGCCCGCAATGCCGCCGCCCTCCGCAGCGCCACGACCGTCGGGTCCCCCGGATCGCCCGACTCGCCGTGGGCCGCCGCCAGCACCGCCGTCACCGTGGTCAGAGCGCCCAGTTCACCCCGTACACCGCGGCCCAGCGTCTCCACCGCGTCCGCCGTGCGGGCGGCGGAGCGGCAGTGGAAGGCCAGTTCGCAGGCGGCCAGGCACTCGGGGGCGTAGGCGGCGGAGACCGACTCCACCGCTGCGGTCAGCTCCTCGCCCGAGCACCGGTCCACGTCGAAGGTGGTGCCCTCGGGCAGCGTGTCCGCGATCTCCTCGATCCGGGTCAGCCGGGTCAGCTGGCGGCGCGTCACCGACAGCTGCTTGCGCACGTCGACGACCGACGCGTCCGGCAGGTTGGAGAAGTCCTTGGGGCAGACCAGCAGGACGCGGTGGCTGACCTCGGCGCCCGCCGTACGGGCGGCGGTCCGCTCCAGCGCCAGGACGTACACCGCCGACTGCCGGGCCGCCGCGCCCACCTTCGCCGGGTCCGCCGAACCGTCCATCATCGGGAAGGACTTGATCTCGACCACCGTCCACCGCCCGTCGGGACGCACCACCACCGCGTCCGGCTCCAGATACGCGGGCGAGCCCGCCACCTCCAGGGCGAGCAGCGGATGGTCCAGCAGCGTCCAGGACCCGGCCTCCGTCGCCTCGCGCAGCGCCAGCGCCGTACGGGCCACGCGGCCCTCGGGGCCCGCCGCCGACAGGTCCGGTACGGAGACCTCGCCGGGCACCGGCGGCGGTGATCCGTCGCCGAGCCGGTCCGACAGCAGCCGCATCAGCTCCGTACCGCCGTCGGCCTTGACCTTCGCCTCGAACGCGTTGCCCCGCATGAACGCGAACTGGGACTGGCCGAACGGGGCGGGGGAGCCGAGCGCCGTCGCGAGCGCCGCCTTGTCGACCCCGGCGCCGTCCAGCAGGGCGCGCCGCCGGCAGCCGGGGTTGGCGGCGAGGGCGGCCAGCGCGCGGGCGTCGAGCGGCTGCGGCGCTACGGCCGGGCCGCGCAGCTCAGCGAGCCGTCGCCGGAGTGTCGTCTGCGGAGGTGGTGCCGGTGGTGCTGGTGCGGGTCCGCTGCCCAGGGAATCGCTCACCCGCCGAAGTCTCGCACCCACCGCTGACAATCGCGGGTGAACGGGTCCCGGGGGCGGTGGTCGAGGAGGTCGCCGACTCCGTCGACGGCGTGCGGGACGTGCCGAGGCGGGCCGTCGCCGCGGTCCGTATCCGGTCGGCGGCACGGGTCACCGGCCCGGTCAGCAGCGCACCGCCGACGACCACGCCGACGCCCGCGACCGCGTCCAGGAAGTAGTGGTTCGCGGTCCCCATCACCACCACGGTGATGACCAGCGGATAGATCACGCCCAGCCACTTCACCAGCGGCGTACGGGCGTGCCGCCACAGCAGCAGCCCGGACCACACGGCCCAGGCGACATGCAGGCTCGGCATCGCCGCGTACTGGTTGGTCAGCGCGCCCATGCCGCGCGGCGCGCTCGCGTCGGTGCCCCACCAGCCGTACGCGCTGTACTGCGCCATCGTGTCGACGAAGCCGTGACCGGCCTCCAGCAGCCGGGGCGGGCAGGTGGGCACGAGGACGAAGCCGACCAAACCGAGGAGGGTGACGAGCAACAGCCAGGTGCGGGCGGCCCGGAAGGCTTCGGGGCGGCGCAGGAAGAACCAGACCAGAACCGCCGGTGTGACGAGGTAGTGCAGCGAGGCGTAGAGGAAGTCGGCGGGTATGCCGATGGCCGGTGTGCTGGTGAAGAGCCGGTTGAGCGGGTGCTCCGCGTTGAGGAAGAGCGCCTTCTCCACACGGAGGATCGTCAGTCCGTTCTCGACGGCAGTCGACGTGCCGCCCTGGGCCATCAGACGGCACACCGAATACGCGGCATAGACCCCCAGGACCAGCATCAGCTCCGCCCACCAGCGGGAGCGGGGGCGCGGCTTCAGTGTCACGCCGGCGCTGGACGGCAACGGCAACGGCATCCGGGCGATCTCCATCGTCTGTTCATGCGGCTTTCCGCCGACGTTCAACCGTACGGTGCAGGCGATCGGGCGATTCGGCCGGGTGTGCCCCGGAAGCGCGTTCGACAACCTCACCCCTCAACGAACAGGGGGACGCCGATGTCCCCCTGGAGGTTGCCCTTCGTTCAGGTGCGTGATGATGGATGGGCACCAAACGGCACCGATGTGAACTTCCAGGGAGAGCCCCCATGGCACCGCGCATCCTGCTCGCCCGGCACGGCCAGACAGCCTGGTCGCTGTCCGGTCAGCACACCGGCAGGACGGACATCCCGCTGCTCGACGAGGGCCGCAGGGGCGCCAAGCTGCTGGGGGAGCGGCTGCACCGCGCGCCCTGGTCCGGTCTCGCGGACACCGAGATCCGCACCAGCCCGCTGGTCCGCGCGAGCGAGACCTGCGCGCTCGCGGGCTTCGCCGACCGGGCCGCGGAGTGGGACGCGCTGATGGAGTTCGACTACGGCGTGTACGAGGGCCTGACGCCGGAGCGGATCAAGGCCGACCGGCCCGACTGGTTCATCTGGCGCGACGGCGTCCCGGACGGCGAGAGCCTGGCGGAGGTCTCCGCCCGCGCGGACGAGGTCGTCGCCTGGGCGCGCTCCGCCGACCGGGACGTACTGGTCTTCGCCCACGGCCACATCCTGCGCACGATCGGCGCGCGCTGGCTGGGCGAGGACATCTCGTTCGCCGCCCGCATCCGGCTCGCGCCGACATCCGTGTCGGTGCTCGGCTGGGCGTACGGGCTCCCGACGATCGAGGTCTGGAACGACACGGCGCACCTGGAGGGCTGAGGACCCCGGTGCCGGGGCCCGCGGGACAGGCCCTACACCCGCGGATCCGTCGCGGCGTGGCGGTCCAGGAACGCGCCCACCGCCGGCAGCCGCCGCTGCGGCAGCAGGACCCGGACCGTCGCCGCGAGCCTCGTGTGGATCCGCGACGACTGGACCTGGTCCAGCAGATCGAGTGCCTGCTGGCCCGCCGCCGCCGCCTCGTCGGGCGAACCCGCGCGGGCCAGGTTGGTGGCCAACTCCGCGCGGTAGAGCGCGAGATTACGGGCGAAGTGCGGATCCTGGAGGATCGTCGCGCGGTACGCGTGCCGGGCCGCCCGGTGCCAGTCGCCCAGCGCCGAGTGGCACAGCGCCTCCTGCGCCTCCAGCTCCGGCTCGCCGAAGAAGGACATCCACTCGGGGTCGGCCTCCGAAGGCCCGTTCTCGAAGAAGCGGTGGGCCTGGGTCAGGGCCTGTTCGCAGCTCGTACGGTCGCCGAGCCTGGCCCAGCCGGCCGCCTCCCGCAGAGCGAGCAGCGACAGCAGCCGGGGCGAGGCCAGTTGCACCGCCGCGCGCAGACCCGCCTGCGCGGCGCGCACCGCCTCCCGGTACCGGCCCGAATCCCGCGCCAGGAACGAGGTGTTGGCGAAGGCGTGCGCCTCCACGGCCGGATCGTTCGCGACCCGGGCGGTCGCCAGCGCCTCCGCGTAGTGCGAGCGGGCGTCGTCGAAACGTCCGGAGTCATGGGCGAGCCAGCCCACCGAGATCGACAGTTCGCCCGCGCCCGAGTGCAGCCGGTCGACGGTGGACTGGCGGGTGGCCGTACCGGAGTCGAGCAGCGCGTACGCGGCCCGCAGCGGCTGGGCGGCCTGCCGGTACAGCCCGTCGGCGCCGTGCCGGTCGTCGAGCACCCGGATCCGCCGTACGGCCTCCTCGACCGCGCTCACCTCGGCCTCGCCGACCCGGCGCGGCCCGGGGACGGCCGCGGCAGGCGCGGAGCCGAGACCGAGGGAGGCTGCCACGAGGGTGACGGGGCCGCTTGTCATGAATGCGCGACGCAGCACATCGCTCTCCTTGCCGGTGTCGCTGTGGTTCTTCGTGCGGGGATCAGGGGGTGATGCGGGGTGGGACGTGGGGACCGTGGCCGGAGCCGGGACCGTGGCCGGCGTGGGTACCGGTGGGTCGTGCGGCGTGAACCGTGCCGCCCTGCCCCGTACTTGCTCACGTGGCAGGAAACCCAGGTCCTTCAAGGTCAGCCCGGGGAACATATGGAGGAAGACCCGTTCGTACGCGTAGTTGGGACAGCGGATCTCGCCTGCCTCCACCCGTCCGATATAACGTGCGTCGCAGGCGACTTGTTCGCCGATCTCCCGTGCGGCCCTGCGCACGGCGGCGGCGAACTCCCCCGGCGAACGCTGGGCGCGCAGCCGGCGGAAGACGTGATTGGGAACCGCGAGGCTGGGAACTGACCGAGACGACGCCATGGCCGAGCCCTCTCCTGGTACAGCCGTTCGTGCCGCCGGTCATCCGGTGCCCGTGGTGCCCAACTCCGGTTGTTCCGGCGAAGCAAGAACGTACCGGCTGTGACGGTGCATTTACGCAGGGTTTGCCTACAAACCGGATATCTCACCCACGATCTGCCATGAACTGCCATCCTTTGCGGCGGCGTGCCGCCGTAGCTGTTGACTCGGCACCGCGTTGAACCCTATGGAGACGCTCAACGCGTCTGCGCTCGGCGAGGAGGGGTCCCCTCGGAGGGTTTCCCTTGTTGGAGTCGGAGGTCGGTATGGAGATCAGCGGTAGCTCGCGGACGACTGCTCAACACCCGCCAGGTCAGGAGTTCAGCACGGCGCCCGGAGACGCCGGTGAACCCTGCGACCTGGTGACGGTTCCGGCCCGCCAGGGACTCGAGGCGGTGGACATCCTGCGGCGCGGTGTGACGCCCGCCGGTGCGGCGCCCGTGGTGGGTCCGGTGCTCCACGACGGCCCGTGCGACACCCTGGGTTTCCTGGTGCCACCGGGCACGGCGGCGGCCTGGGACATGCCGGGCAGCGCCTGTACGCAGACGAACGGCCGGGGCCTGCGGATTCCGGCGGAGCCGCCGGTGATCGGCTCGGGGTGGCTGCTGCCGCCGGAGAGCGCGGGAGCGGTGACGGATCCGGCGGTGCTGCGCAGAGCGCTGGGGGAGGCGGCGCGGCTGATCGAGGCGGCGGACCGCTGCCATTAGGGCCTGTCCGGCCGATCCTGCCGGCCCGGACGTACCCGCCCTCCGGCCGGTCCCGTGACCGGCCGATAATGGGTGGGTGGCAAAGAACAAGCGCCGGGCATCGAACACGGCCGTGACCGAGACCGTCGATCGCGGGGTCGCCGAACTCGTGCCCGACCGGGAGCGGGCCCGCGCCTGGACGCTGCTCGTCGACGGTGCGCCACAGTCGCATGTGGACCTCGACGATCCCGGGTACCTCTCCTTCGAGTACCAGCGCAGGCTCGGCCATGTCGCCGACCTCGTCGCCCCGGCGAACCAGCCCCTCCATGTAGTGCACCTCGGCGGCGGCGCCTTCACGCTCGCCCGTTATGTCGCCGCCACCCGGCCCCGTTCCACCCAGCAGATCGTCGAACTGGACGCCGCCCTCGTCCAGTTCGTACGGAAGTGGCTTCCGCTGGACCCCCACGCGCGGATACGCGTCCGCTCCACCGACGCGCGGGCCGGGCTCGGGAAAGTGCCGGACGGGTGGGCGGATCTGGTGATCGCCGATGTGTTCGGCGGGGCGCGCACTCCGGCGCATCTCACCAGCGCGGAGTTCCTCGGTGACGTACGCCGGGTGCTGAAGCCGGGCGGGGCTTATGCCGCCAACCTCGCCGACGGGCCTCCGCTCGGGCATCTGCGCGGCCAGATCGCCACCGCCGCCACCGTCTTCGCGCACCTCGCGCTCGCCGCCGACCCGACCGTGCTGCGCGGCCGGCGCTTCGGCAACGCCGTACTGCTCGCCTCGGACCGCGAGCTGCCCATCGCCGAGCTGACCCGCCGGATCGCGAGCGACCCGCACCCCGGGCGGGTGGAACACGGGCGCGCGCTGGCCGACTTCACCGGCGGAGCCGCCGCCGTCACCGACGTGAGTGCCAAGCCGTCACCGGCGCCCCCGGCCGGTGCGTTCAACACCTGACGGCCGGTGCGTTCAACACCTGACGGCGGGTGCGCTCCACACGTGACCGCGACCGGCTCGGCGTCCGACCGGCTCGGCGTCCGACCGCTCAGCGTTCGTCGAACTCCACCGTCGGCGGACGGCCGTTCCAGGTGCAGAACACCGAGACCTCCCGGCCCTCCTGGGTGAACGTCACCCGGATCCAGGACGGTTGCTTCCACACCTGCATCTGCCAGCCCGAGTCCGGCGTCGCCGAGACCAGCTCCGCCGAGGTCTCGCCGAGGTCGAAGACGACCCGGCCGCCTTCGACCGTATAGCCCTTGATCCGGCCCGTGTCGGACACGTCCGTGCCGGTGCCCGGGGCCGGTGGGGGCGCTTCGTCCGACGGCCGCGGCGACGGCCGGCGGGTCTCGCTCGGCTCCGCCGAAGGCGTGCGTGAGGGCGAACTCGGCTTCGCCGTAGGGCTCTCGGGCCGCCGGGTCGAGGAGGCGACGGGGTCGGGCCGCTGCTTCGTCGCGCTGTCCGTGGGGAGCCGGAGGGTGCGCGGCGGGTCGTAGGCCGTGCCCGCCATGACCGTCTGGACACCCCACCACGCCAGCGTGACCGCCGAGCCCGTGGCGAGCGACCAGGCCAGGCCATGTACGAGTCCTCTGCGCATCCGGGCCATAGTGCACCACTCACGCCCCACCTGTCCCGTGGATCCTGGTACCGCACCGGTCCCGAGGGACCGCTCCGGTCCTGGGGGACACCTGCCGCCCTCACCCGAATGGCGTACGGTGCCGCCCATGCCCAGTGTGCTCGTGGTCGAGGACGACCAGTTCGTACGCTCCGCCCTCATCAGGCATCTCACCGAGGCCTCCCACACCGTCCGGAGCGTCGGTACGGCCCTGGAGGCGCTGCGTGAGGTCGCCCATTTCCCGTTCGACGTGGTCATCCTCGATCTCGGTCTGCCCGATCTCGACGGGGCCGAGGCGCTGAAGATGCTGCGCGGGATCACCGACGTACCGGTGATCATCGCCACAGCGCGGGACGACGAGACGGAGATCGTCCGGCTGCTCAACGACGGCGCCGACGACTATCTCGTCAAGCCGTTCTCGGTGGAGCACCTGTCGGCCAGGATGGCGGCCGTACTGCGCCGTTCGCGCGCCACCACCGGCGAGGCCCCGCCCTCGCGGGTGATCCGCGTCGGCGGGCTCTCCATCGATCCGCTGCGCCGCCAGGCCGAACTGGACGGGACCCGGCTGGACCTGACCCGGCGGGAGTTCGACCTGCTGACCTTCCTGGCCGGGCGCCCCGGGGTTGTCGTACCGCGCAAGGAACTGCTCGCCGAGGTGTGGCAGCAGTCGTACGGGGACGACCAGACCATCGACGTCCACCTGTCCTGGCTGCGGCGCAAGCTCGGCGAGACGGCGGCCAAGCCGCGCTATCTGTACACCCTGCGCGGGGTCGGGGTGAAGCTGGAACCGCCGGTTCCGTCGCCGCCGCCCGCGCCGGAGCCACCCGTATGAGATGGGCCCTGGTCAAGGTCGCCCTGGCCGTCTCCGTGATGATCGTCGTGGCTTTCGCCGTACCCCTCGCGCTGGTCATCAAGGAGATCGCCAGGGACCGGGCCTTCACCAACGCCGAACGGCAGGCCGCGGCCATCGGTCCCACCCTCTCCATCACCACCGACCGTGACGAGCTGGAACGCGCGGTCGCCTCCACCGAGGCAGGTTCCGGCCGGCGGATGGCCGTGCACGTCCCGGCCGCCGACCAGCCGGACCGCCGGCCCCTGAAGATCGGCGAGAGCCGGGCCGCCGGCCCGGAGGTCGGGGACGTCCAGCGGCTCGGCCGCGCCGCCATGGCCGAGGTCGAGGGCGGCTCCGCGCTGCTCCAGCCGACCGCCCTCGGCTCCGGCCAGATCGCGGTCGTGGAGGTGTTCGTCCCCGAGAACGAGGTCTCCAACGGGGTCACCACCGCCTGGCTGGTGCTCTCCGGCTTGGGTATCGCGCTCATCGTCGGCTCGGTCGCCGTCGCGGACCGGCTCGGCGTACGGATGGTCGAACCCGCCCAGCGGCTCGCGGGCGCGGCGCACGCCCTGGGGGAGGGCAAGCTCGGCGCGCGGGTCCCCGAGGAGGGGCCCACCGAGCTGCGGTCCGCGGCGATCGCCTTCAACTCCATGGCCGACCAGGTCGTCCAACTGCTCGCCAACGAAAGGGAACTCGCCGCCGACCTCTCGCACCGGCTGCGCACCCCGCTCACCGTGCTGCGCCTCAACACCGCCTCGCTCGGCGAGGGCCCGGCCGCCGAGCAGACCAGGGCGGCGGTCGAGCAGCTGGAACGCGAGGTCGACACGATCATCCGCACCGCCCGCGAGGCCAAACCGCAGACCGCGGCGGCCGGGCCCGCCGGAGGCTGTGACGTGTCGGAGGTCGTCCGGGAGCGGATGGACTTCTGGTCCGCGCTGGCCGAGGACGAGGACCGTACGGTACGGGTCGCCGGCATCGGCCGGCCGGTCCGCATCCCGGTCGTCAGGGCCGAACTGACCGCCGCGCTCGACGCGTTGCTCGGCAACGTCTTCCGCCACACCCCGGAGGGCACGGCCTTCTCGGTCGATGTGCACAACAGCGAGGACGCCGTGATCGTCCTGGTCTCGGACGCGGGCGCCGGGATCGCCGATCCGAAGGCCGCGCTCGCACGCGGCAACAGCGGGGGCCGCGAGGGCTCGACGGGCCTGGGCCTCGACATCGTGCGCAGGGTCGCCGAGTCGACGGGCGGAGACGTACGGATCGGCCGCTCGGTGCTCGGCGGCACCGAGGTACGGATCTGGATCGGGCTCGACGGGTGGCGCTCCCCGGACGAGCCGCGCGGCCACCGGCTGCGCCGGCGAAGGCGCGGAACGCCGGGCCGGGGACCCGCCGGCCGCAAGGGCGCGGAAGCCTGAGCGGGTGAGCCCGATCGCGTGAGCCCCGATCGCGTGACTCCGAGCGCGGGGGCGGGTTTTCAGCCGTGAGGGGCTGATCTCGACGCACGATCATTAATCCGTTCCCATGCGTTCCTTAAGCGCGCCCTAAGAACACCAACCCCCGCCCCGAACAGGCCATTTGTCCGTATCGGGACCGCTAGCGTGGTGTCACACGGGCTGCCCCACCAGCCCCTCCCGTGCGCCCCGGCCGGTCCAAACCCCCCACTCGGCCGGGGCGCGCGAACGTCCGGTCGGTCCCGCGAAGATCCGCCGGACAGGACCTAACCGATGGGCACCTCGGGAAGCACCCCCGTAGCGGCCAGTCGGGAGTACCACCGGGCGCTCGATTTCGGCGTACGGCGCTGGGTCTCGTAGTCCACATGGACCGCGCCGAAGCGCTTGCCGTAGCCGTACGCCCACTCGAAATTGTCGAGCAGCGACCAGAGGAAGTAGCCGCGCACATCGGCCCCTTCGGTCATCGCGCGCCGCACCGCCGAGATGTGTCCGTGCAGGTAGTGGATCCGGTCGGGGTCGTGGACCGTACCGTCGGCGGCCGGTTTGTCGACGTACGCGGCCCCGTTCTCGGTGACCATCAGGGGCACCCCCGGCGCCTCGCGCGTGTAGCGCAGGAGCAGTTCGTACAGCCCGGTCGGATCCACCGACCAGCCCATCTCGGTGAGTTCGCCGGGGGCCTGGTGGAAGACCACCGACTCGGCGCCCGGCCAGGGGGAGTGGACGCTCGCCCCGTGACCGCCGTGGCTCTCGCCGCCCTCCTGGCCGCCGCCCTGGTGACCACTGTCCTGGTGGCCGGCCGCCGAGACCACCGTCGGCTGGTAGTAGTTGATGCCCAGCGAGTCCAGCGGCTGCCGGATCGCGGCCAGGTCACCGTCCTGGACGAAGGACCAGTCGGTGAGCCGCGCGGTGTCCGTGAACAGGTCCTCCGGATACGCGCCCTTCAGCATCGGCCCGGAGAAGACCCGGTTGGCCAGCGCGTCGATACGGCGTCGCGCGTCCAGGTCCTCCGGCGAACGCGTCAGCGGCCGTACGGCGGCCGGATTGAGGCTCACCGAGACCTTGCCGCGCGCCGGGAGCACGGAGCGCAGCGCCTGCGCGGCCAGGCCGTGGCCGAGGTTGAGATGGTGCGCGGAGCGCAGCGCGGCCACCGGATCCGTACGGCCCGGTGCGTGCACCCCGGAGGCGTACCCCAGGAACGCGCTGCACCAGGGCTCGTTGAGGGTCGTCCAGCGCGTCACCCGGTCGCCCAGCGCCTCGCCGACGATGCGCGCGTACTCGGCGAAGCGGCCGGCCGTCTCCCGCTCGGGCCAGCCGCCCGCGGACTCCAGCTCCTGCGGGAGGTCCCAGTGGTAAAGGGTGAGGACGGGCTCGATGCCGTAGGCGAGCAGGTCGTCGACGAGCCCCCGGTAGAAGTCGAGGCCGCGCTGGACGGCGGGGCCGCGGCCGGTCGGCTGGACGCGCGGCCAGGAGACCGAGAAGCGGTACGCGTTCACCCCGAGGTCGGCCATCATCCGGACGTCCTCGGCCCGGCGGTGGAAGTGATCGACGGCGATGTCGCCGGTGTCGCCGTTCTCGGTCTTGCCGGGGGTATGGCTGAAGGTGTCCCAGATGGAGGGCGTACGGCCGTTCTCCCGTGGGGCGCCCTCGATCTGGTACGCGGCGGTGGCGGTGCCCCACAGGAAGCCGGGCGGAAAGGTGACGGACATGGTTGCAGCTCCCATTGACCGTAGGGATGGGGGGTGTGGTGGTACGGGGGGCGTGCGGCCGGCGGCTCTCGGCCGAGGCCGGGCCGGCTCGGCGGCCGTCGGCCGGGCTCGGATTTCAGCCGCTCCAGCCGGTGTTCGGGCGGGGCCGCGGACCGGAGCCGAGCCGGACCGGGCCTCAGCCCTTGACCGCGCCCTGCATGATCCCGCCGACGATGTGCCTGCCGAAGAGCACGAAGGCGAGCAGCAGCGGCAGCGTGCCCAGCAGCGCGCCGGCCATGATCACCGACTGGTCGGGGATATAGCCGCGCCCGAGCCCGGTCAGCGCCACCTGCACGGTGGGGCTGCCGTTCTGGGTGAGCGCGATGATCGGCCAGAAGAAGTCGTTCCAGGCCATCACGAACGTCAGCATCCCCAGCACGGCCATCGCGGGCCGCGCGGCGGGGAAGACCACGTGCCGGACGACCCGCCAGCTGCTCGCGCCGTCCACCCGGGCCGCCTCGATCAGCTCGGTGGGCAGCGCCCCGCTCAGGTACTGCCGCATGAAGAACACCCCGAAGGCGCTGACCAGGGTGGGCAGGATGACGGACTGGAGCTGGTCGGTCCAGGACAGCTCGGCGACGAGCATGTACAGCGGTACGACGCTGAGCTGGGGCGGCACCATCATCGTGCCGATCACCAGCAGCAGGAGCGCGTTCTGGAAGCGGAACCGCAGCTTGGCGAAGGCGAAGCCGGCCAGCGTCGAGAAGATCACCGTCCCCGCGGCGATCGACCCGGCGACGATCGTCGTATTGAGCAGGGCGGTGCCCATGTTGGCGTCGGTCCAGGCGATTTCGAGGTTCTTGAAGAGATTCCCGCCGAACCAGAACGGCGGCGGAGTCTGGGCGAGCCGGGTGTTGTTGCGGGACGCCGCGATCGCCGTCCATACGAGCGGGAACAGCGAGCCGACCGTGAAGAGGATCAGCACGGCGTAGGTGAGCCGTCCGGCGTGCAGCTGCCGGCCCGCGCCCCGCTTCCCCTTCCCGGATCTCGGGGGCGGCGGTTCCGCCGGCGCCGCGGTCCGTGGTTTCGCGAGTGTCCGCGAAGTCGTCGACATGGTTCTCCTCTACGAGCTCTTGCGCAGACGACGGGAGACGAGCCAGTTCACCGCGCCGATCACCAGCAGGAGCAGGAACATCGTCCAGGCGATCGCCGAGGCCCGGCCGAGGTGCAGATTCACCCAGCCCTGCTCGTACAGATAGAGCCCGAGCGTCTGGAACTGGTGGTCCGCGCCGCCGTTCGCGCCCGCCGCCCCGTTGAACAGCAGCGGTTCACCGAACAGCTGGGTCGCGCCGATCGTCGAGACCACGACGGTGAACAGGATCGTCGGCCGCAGCGAGGGCACGGTCACATGGAGGAACTGCCGCCACCGCGAGGCCCCGTCCAGCGCCGCCGACTCGTACAGGTCGTCGGGGATCGCCTGCATCGCCGCCAGATAGATCAGCGCGTTGTAGCCCGTCCAGCGCCAGATGACGATCGTGGAGACCGCGAACTGCGAGGTCCAGGCGCCGTTCTGCCAGTCGACCGGGTCGATTCCGACCGCCCCGAGCGCCCAGTTGACCATTCCGTAGTCGCGCCCGAAGAGAAGGACGAACACCAGCGTCGCGGCGGCCACCGAGGTGGCGTACGGGGTGAGGACGGCGACCCGGAAGAACATCGAGCCGCGCAGACGGTAGTTGAGCATGTGCGCGATGCCCAGCGCCATCACCAGCTGTGGCACGGTCGAGAGCACCCCGATGGTGAAGGTGTTCCGTAACGCGTTCCAGAAGAACTCGTCACTCATCAGCCGGGTGAAGTTGCGCAGGCCCACCCACTCCATGTCGCTGGGCGCCGTCAGCTCCACCCGGTGGAGCGAGGCCCAGCCGGTGTAGAGGAGCGGGAAGAGGCCGAAGGCCAGGAAGAAGACGAAGAACGGGGCGACGAAGGCGTACGGGCTCCACCGCACATCACGCCGGTACCAGCGGCTGCGCCGCGCGCGACGCCGCTCCAGCTTCGGGTCCGTGGCCGTGTTCCCGGCAGGGGTGCGGGGATACGGGGCCGGGGCCGCGCCCTCCTCCTCGGAGGGCGCGGCGGCGGGTGCGTCACTGGCCATGGTCACTGGTCCAGCGCGTTGTCGATCGCCTTCACGGCGGCGTCCCAGCCCTTCTCGGACGAGACGCCCTTCTGGTCGACCTGGAGCATGCCGACATCGGCCAGGTTCTGCGCGATGACACCGTCCTTCGCGCCGAGGATCTGGACCGGTACGCCGTCGGCGGCCTTGCTGAAGATGTCACCGATGGGTGCGTTGTTGAAGTAGGCGGCCTTGGCGTCGGACACCTTGGGCAGCGCGTACGCGGCCTGGGCACTGGGGAAGCTGCCCTGCTTGTCGAAGAGCGTGGCCAACTGCTCGGGAGCGGTCAGCCAGGCGACGAGCTTCGCCGCCTCCTCCTTGTTCTTCCCGGCCTCGGGCACCGTGAGGAAGGAACCGCCCCAGTTGCCGGGCTTGGGCGCGGCGGCCACGTCCCACTTGTTCTCGGCCGCTGCGCCGGCCTTCCCCTTGATGTAGCCGAGCATCCAGGGCGGGCAGGAGATCGTGGCGAAGGCGTTGTTCGAGAACCCCTGGGTCCAGGCGGGGGTGAACTGCTGGAGCTTGGCGCTCAGCCCCTCCTTCGCGAAGGAGGCGGCGGTGTCCCACGACTTCCGCACGGCCGGGTTGGTCTTGTAGACGACCTTGCCGTCCTCGTCGTAGAAACGCTTCTCGGTCGTGCCGTTCATGGCGTTCAGCACGCCACCCGCCGAGTCCACGAAGGCCGCGCCCTTGGGGCCCTTGGCCTTGAACTGCTTGCCGATGTCCAGGTACTTCTGCCAGTCGCCCGCCCACAGCTTGCCGACCTCATCACGGTCGGTGGGCAGACCGGCCTGGGCGAACAGGTCCTTCCGGTAACAGATGGCCTCGGGGCCGACATCGGTGCCGAGCCCGATGGTCTTGCCGGCCTTGCTGGTGCCCTGAGTCCACGTCGTCGCCAGGAAGTTGTCCTTCTTGACGCCGTCCACCTTCCCGAGGTCCATCAGCTTGTCGGCCTGGGTCTCGGCGATTTCGGCGATGTTGTTGATCTCGACGGCCTGGATGTCGGCGAGTCCGCTGCCGGTGCCCAGATGGGTGAGCAGCGGCGGGTAGTAGTTCTCGTTGCGCTCGATCGAGGTCTGCTCGATGGCGATGTCCGGGTGGAGCTTCATGTACTGGTCGTAGAGGCCGGCCTCCTTGAGGCCGAAGACCCCGAAGACCCCCACGGTGATCTTGGTCTTCCCCTTGCCGCCACCGCCGTTCGAAGCACCGCCCGAGGGCTCGTCGCTGTCCTGGGCACAGCCGGACAGAATGCCGGCACCGAGCGCGGCGACGACCGCGAGGGCCATCACTCGGCGGGACGAGTGAATACGTGTACGCATGACGTCCTCCTAGTGCACCGACGAGTACCGGCCTCCGGCCAACCGCTGGGTGCCGCCCTGTGGTTGGGAGGGGGCCCGGCATGGTCGGGAAACGTACGGGGCATGTATGGGTCCGATACGGTGGGAGCGCTCCCATGTGTGATGTGTTGAAGGGTCGCGGGTCCCTGTAGGGGTGTCAAGGGACCTGGCGGCGACAGATGAGTCGGTTATCTGTTTGTTGGTTTACGCCGGGCGGGCCCCGGGCCGGGGAGGCAGACATGGGGTCTCGGGGATCACGTCCACGCGGCGGGAAGCTGCCCACACTCGAAGAGGTGGCGGCCCGCGCCGGGGTCGGCCGGGGCACGGCCTCCCGGGTGATCAACGGCTCACCACGGGTGAGCGCGCCGACCAGGGCGGCGGTCGAGGCGGCCGTCGCCGAACTGGGCTACGTGCCGAACCGCGCGGCCCGCGCCCTCGCGGCCAACCGCGCCGACGTGATCGCCCTGGTCGTACCCGAACCCGAGGCACGCTTCTTCGCCGAACCGTACTTCTCGGACATCGTCCGAGGCATCGGCGCGGCCCTCTCCGACAGCGGAATGCAACTGCTGCTCACCTTCGCGGGCGGCGCCCGCGAGCGCCGCCGCCTGGCCCAGTACCTGGCCGCCCACCGCGCCGACGGGGCCCTGCTCGTCTCGGTCCGCGCCGACGACCCGCTGCCGGAGCTGCTGACCCGGCTCGGCATCCCCACGGTCATCAGCGGCCCCCGCTCGGCGTCCGAACCACTGCCCGCGGTCGACTCCGACAACACGGAGGGCGCCCGCACCGCCGTAGCCCACCTCCTCTCACGCGGCCGCCGCAACATCGCGACGATCACCGGCCGCCTGGAGGTGTACGGCGCGGCCTGCCGCCTCGACGGCTACCGCCAGGCCCTCGCCGAAGCCGGCCATGCCCCGGACGAACGGCTGACGGCCGTGGCCGACTTCACGGAGGAGGGCGGCCGCCGCGCCATGAGCGAACTCCTGTCCCGCCGCCCCGACCTGGACGCGGTCTTCGCGGCCTCCGACGTCATGGCCGCCGGCGCCCGCCAGACCCTCCGCGCGGCGGGCCGCCGCATCCCGGACGACGTGGCGCTGACCGGCTTCGACGACTCGGCGATCGCCCGCCACATGGACCCGCCGCTGACGAGCGTGCGCCAGCCGATCGAGGAGATGGGGCGGGCGATGACACGGGTGGTGCTGTCGGAGATCGCGGGGCGGTCGGCGGTGCCGGTGGCGGTGGCGGGGTCGGGGAAAAGGGTGCCGCGGCAGATCGTGCTGCCGACGGAACTGGTGGTGCGGGCCTCGTCCTGAGCGGTGTCGCCTCCCGGCGGGGGGCCGTGGTCGGGGGTGCGGGTGCGGTGTGTGGTGGGTGCGGGTGCCGGGGCCTCCGGAGGCGCATGTCCGGACTGCATGATTTACGGCGCGTGCGGGTTTGTTTCTCGGGTGCGGGCCGGGTGTGCGCCACAAATCACGCTCTACGTCCGGACACGTCACCTCCTGCGGCCCCGCCCCCCTCCCGCCCGGTGGCCCGTCTGCCGCCCGGTGGGGAGCCTCCGTACGCCCGCCCACTCGGTGGGGAGCGAGGGGCCAGGTCGCTGCCCCTGCCCGCCGGTGGGTGGGGAACCCGCCACCGACCACCGCCGGGCCGTGGACGATCGTGTGCGCGTCGTCCGCCGGGCGCAGAACCTGGCACAGGGGCGCGTCCCTCGTGCAGCCAGGATCGATCGGGGAAGGCAATCGGCCGGGGCAGTGATCAGCGGCCGGCGGTGTACGGGGTCCGGGTCGCCGGGTCGATGACGATGACGAACGGGTCGCCGTAACGCCTCTTCGACCAGCCCCGGCGCGGCTTGGGCAGCGGCGCTGCGGACTTTGCCGCCCGGTATCGGTTCACCAGGTCCTCGTACCGCGGATCGATCCATTCGCTCATGTCAGCCTCGTTTCTCTCCGTGGGGGGAACGGAGCCAGAGCATCGTCAGTTCGGGCCGGTGTTGGAGCAGTCGCCGGTGCACGATCCCTCGGGACCGGGCGGGGAGTGCTCGCAGCCGGCCGCGACGGGGATGCTGGTGTCGCTCGGGCCGACCCACATCGCGGGCCGGGGGATGAAGCCGGCGGCGGTGATGGCGGCCTGAGTGCGGGTCAGGGCTTCCGGATCGTGGCGGCCGGTGTCGGGTGCCTCGGGGACGTGGTGCACGAACAGGCCGAGGCGGGTGGCCGGCTTGGCCTTGACGCGGGTGTGGAGGATCAGGGCGTGCCAGCCCTCGTCAACCACGCGGGAGGGCTTGAGCCGGGCGTTCGGGTGCGCCGCGCGGGCGGCTTCGAATTTCAGCGCTTCCAGAGCGATCTCCTCGGCGACGCCCCACGTCATACCGGGGTTGTTGAGCTGGACGGTCGCAGTGACCGCGGCGAGTTCGTCGGGGGGTAACAGGTCGCGGGCGTCCCGAGTGACGGGCGCCTCGGTGGTGGTACTCACAGTGGTGCTTCCCTGTGTTGGATGGGTGGTGGAACCCTCGTCGGCCGGAGTCCTGCCAGGGATGTGCCGGCCGGGCGGTAGCACCAGCCCGTCGCTGGACGACAGCGACGAACGGGGGTCAGCGGCGCGGTTCCACGAGTACGAGTCCGAGGCTGTCGGCGGGGTGTTCGGCCAGGGGCAGGAGGCGGCGGGTGGTGCGGCATGGCGGGCAGGCGCGCAGGGTCCGCCCGGGGCCGCTCGCAGAGTGGACGACGCCGACGACGATGAGCGTGTCGTGGGCGTGCCCGCAGTAGTCGCACAGGGGTACTGGGGCCGGTGCGGCGGCCGGGACGCTGTTCACCGGCGGGCCGCCCGTTCCGCTTTGCGCAGCCGGGTGCCGACGGCGCAGGTGGAGGGTGAAGCGGTGGTGGCCGTGGCGCACGCGGTGCACTCCTCGGCGTGCTCCAGGACAGCGACATACGCCGTCGAGTGAACCCCGCCGGTGGCGCCTTCGTATCGCTCGCGTCCGACGCGCAGCAGTTCGTTCACGGCGGCCGGAAGGCACAGCCGATCGATCCGCGCGACGGGGACGGCCCAGTACGGATCAACCGGGGCGGGCGCCGTACGGTCCACTCTCGGGATGCCGAGCCACCCGCCCCTGCCACGAGCCGCAGCGACCGGGGACCGCCATACTTCGCACGTCCCGGGCGGCACCAGGGCGTAGTACCACCGGCCGGGGTGGCAGACCACGGGGCCGTCGAGGACCTCGGCCAGTGCGCCGCCTACGACGTCCGGAACGGTGCTCCAGACGGCGGCGTGCACCAACTCCATGGGCATGCGGACGGCGTCGTAGATGATCCCGGTCCGCAGGATGGCCGGGCGTCCGGCCGCCCAGTCCTTCTCGGCGATGTCGGGGTGGCGGGTGGTGGACGTCAGCCATTGCGAGATGGCGGTGGCCTCAGTCCGGCGGCCGGTGTGTGTCATGGTCGGCTCCTTGGGGTGCAAGGAGCGCGGTGCAGACAGAGGAGGCGGACCGTTCGAGCGAGGGCGCGCATGTGGACCCAGGCTGTGAGCGGTTCCGACTCCGCATCCTTGGCCGTCAGGTCTTCGGCGTCGCGCAAGGCTCGGTTCACGATCAGGCCGCGGGCGTCGGCCGGTGTCTTCCGGATGAGTGACACCAGGAGGTCCAGGTGTGCTTGTAACCGGTCTGTCCGGTCCATGATCACGGTCATCGACAGTGGGCCCTGGTAGGGGGCCAGCGCCTGATCACAGTCCACGTTGATGGCGCGGGTGTCGACGCGGGACGAATCGTCGGGGCTTGGTCGGGGCTTCATCGCAGCATGCACCGCTTGTCCTTTGCGGGCCCGGGGCGGGCTCGTACTCGGCTGATGAGTGGGCAGGACGAAGTTGGCCGACAGGCAGTCCGTTCTGCACACCTAGAGACTGGACCGGTGGACCGGTCCAGTCAAGTGCCGATGGGAATCCCTACACCATTGGGTAGGTATCGACCCTCTCGTACAGGTGTGACGGCGTTACGCCTTCCTCGCACACCAGCGCCCGATGATCCCGGTCACACGCCACATGAAGCACTACAGCCACAGCTGCTGACGAATCCACATTCAGCTGGTGCGCCTCCTCGGCCGTGGCCTGACGCACCGTCGTGATGTCTGTGCCCTCCACTGGGAAAAGCCCGGTTTCGCGCCTGACATAGTGCGTGGTGCCCTCGGTGATCGCGCCCTTGTGAGTCAGCCGTGGGCATGCATCGGCGATCGATGCCGGGAACCAGGCACTCACCAGGGTGTGCGGGGAGCCGTCATCCAGCAAAAGCAGCCGGACCCTGCGCAATGCCTCCTCACCCGGCTTGAGCCCGAGGGCATCGACCACCTGCTGCGGTGGCACCGAACGGTCTGGGGCGCCAAGGCGCCGGTACGGCGCACCGCCGGACACCCGGCTGGACCCCGCCCGTCGCTGCCCAGCCGGCCGGGCCACTGGAGTCTCGGCAACGGCGAACCCGGTGCCCTGCCTGGCGATGACGAGGCCGTCGTTCCGCAGCACATCCATGGCCTTGACGACCGTGGCCCGCGAGACGCCCCACTGCTCGCTGAGGTCGCGGCCAGACGGAAGAAGATCACCGGGCCCGAACTCGCCGTCGGCGATCCGAGTGCGCAGGCTCTCCGCGATCTGCTCGTATTTCAACAGGGGCATAGGAACATATCCGATCACTGGACTGGTCAACCGGCTAGCACTCAGAATGCTGCCATGTCCACCCCTGAGCTAGCGCCGGAGATCGTCACCTTCTACTCGGACACCATCGATGAAGCGGGCCGTCTGACCATGTCGGCAGACGGGCGTCTGGAGATGCTGCGTACCAAGGAGTTGCTGCAGCGATACCTCCCGCCCGCGCCTGCCCGCATCCTTGATGTCGGAGGTGGCCCGGGAGCTCACGCGCGCTGGCTCGTGGAGGCCGGCTACATCGTGCACCTGGTCGACCCGATCCTTCGGCACATCGAACAGGCAAAGGACTCGGGCTGCACCGTTGAGCTGGGGGATGCACGACAGCTGACGGCCGAGGATTCCTCCTACGACGTGGCCCTGGTGCTGGGGCCGCTCTACCATCTGACCGATGCTGCCGACCGGCACCAGGCGCTCGCCGAGGCATACCGCGTGGTGAGGCCTGGCGGCATCGTCGCAGCGGCCGCGATCAACCGGTACTCCAGCCTGTTCGAGCACACAGCACTCGCGCATCTGAACGTCGACCGGCTCCAGACGTCGATCGGCAAGATCTTGGCGAGTGCGATGCACGACGGAAAGAAGGGGTTCACGCGGGCCTACTTCCATCGGGGCGAAGAGCTGCGCGAAGAGGTCGGCGCCGCAGGCTTCGAGGGCGCGGCCGTCTTCGGCATCGAAGGGCCGACATGGGCACTGCTAAAAGCAGTTGAGCAGCACACTGGTGAGTCTGCTGCTGAGACCAGCCTCTTCGAATCTGCCCTGGCGGCTGCCCGGATGGCCGAGCCTTACCCAGAGCTGCTGGCCGCCAATTCACACCTGCTCGTCGTGGGGCGACGGCCAATGGCATAGGGACCTGGACATGACGACTGCGCCCCCAGCGCAGCCCGCGAAGGCTGAGCTGGGGGCGCAGTGCTTGTTCAGTCGATCGAGGAGATGGGGCGGGCGATGCTGCGGGCCTCGTCGTAAGAGGTGCGCGTTCGCCGTCCGGCGGGGGCGGTGTCGCCGGACGGCGCGGGGCGGGGTGCATTGTTGGCTGGGCCCGGGGCCCCTCACCCACCACAAACCGCACCGCACCCGCACCCCCGCCGGACGGCGACACGGCGCCACGCAAAAAGATCGTCCCCGATCCAGTAACCCGGACCGGGGACGATCATCGAAGGGTGAGTAACGGGACTTGAACCCGCGACATCCTGGACCACAACCAGGTGCTCTACCAGCTGAGCTATACCCACCACGTGAGCCGGTCTTTTTCCTGACCGGCCGAGAAAAAGTGTACAGGGTCCGCGAGGGTGCTCGCGCCCCCGTTCGGCGCGGGACCGGCCGGGCGTCACCCCGGTCGGTCCCGGCCTCCGGCCTGGGCGTTATTCCGCGTGCAGCACGTGCTTCGCGGCGATCTGCTTGGCCGTGTCCGAGTCCGGGCCCGGCTGGGGGACGAAGACCGCTTCGCGGTAGTAGCGCAGCTCCGCGATGGATTCGCGGATGTCCGCCAGCGCGCGGTGGTTGCCGTTCTTCTCCGGGCTGTTGAAGTAGGCCCGCGGGTACCAGCGGCGGGCCAGCTCCTTGACCGAGGAGACGTCGACGATGCGGTAGTGGAGGTGGCCCTCCAGCGTCGGCATGTCACGCAGCAGGAAGCCGCGGTCGGTGCCGACCGTGTTGCCGCACAGCGGCGCCTTGCCCGGCTCCTTGACGTGCCGGCGCACGTACGCCAGGACCTGCTCCTCGGCGGCCGCCAGCGTGGTTCCGCCGGCCAGCTCGTCGAGGAGGCCCGAGGCGGTGTGCATCTGCCGCACCACCTCGGGCATCGTCTCCAGCGCCGCGTCCGGCGGGCGGATCACGACGTCCACCCCGTCGCCGAGCACGTTCAGCTCCGAGTCGGTGACCAGTGCGGCCACCTCGATGAGTGCGTCGTCCGTCAGCGAGAGCCCGGTCATCTCGCAGTCGATCCACACCATTCGATCGTTCATACGGGTCACCCTACGGGGCGCTCCGTTGACCGGGCAGACTAGGACGGCTCGGACCTGTCGCGTACATGTCTGTTCCGGACTTGTTGTGCTCCGGTACCGGAGCCGACGCCGACGCGTGGCCGGACGTGCTGGAGGCCGCGGCCGCCCGCCTGGAGTGCGGGGAGGCCTGGGCCGGCACGACCGACTCCATGACCCCCGGCGGCATCGGCTCGCCCTGCGGGCGCCTGGCCCGGTAGGCGGACCGGTAGGCCGCGGGGGAGGAGCCCAGCTGGCGCCGGAAGTGCCCGCGCAGTGCCACCGGGGAGCGGAAGCCGCAGCGGCCCGCGACCTCGTCGACCGAGTAGTCCGAGGTCTCCAGCAGCCGCTGTGCCTGGAGCACCCGCTGGGTGATCAGCCACTGGAGCGGCGCGCTCCCGGTGAGCGAACGGAACCGCCGGTCGAAGGTGCGCCGGCTCATGTACGCGCGGGCGGCGAGCGTCTCCACGTCGAACTGCTCGTGCAGATGCTCCAGTGCCCAGGCCACGACCTCGGCGAGCGGGTCGGAGCCGATCTCCTCAGGTAAAGACCTGTCCAGATAGCGCTCCTGGCCGCCACTGCGCCGCGGTGGCACGACCAGCCTGCGGGCGAGTGCTCCCGCGGCCTCCGCGCCGTGATCCGTCCGGACTATGTGGAGGCACAGATCGATTCCGGCCGCTGTGCCGGCGGAGGTGAGCACGTCACCGTCGTCGACGAACAGCTCACGCGGATCGACGTGCACGGACGGATAGCGCTTCGCGAGCGTCGGCGCGTACATCCAATGTGTGGTTGCCGGGCGGCCGTCCAGCAGTCCGGCCGCGGCGAGCACGAACGCGCCGGTGCACAGACCGACGATCCTCGCGCCCTCCTCATGCGCCCGGCGTAGAGCGTCCAGCGCTTCCGGTGGTGGCGGTGAAGTGATCGACCGCCAGGCCGGAACGACCACCGTGCCTGCCCTGCTGATCGCCTCCAGGCCGTACGGCGCGGTGAGTTCGAGTCCGCCGGTGGTACGCAGCGGACCGTCCTCCCCGGCGCAGACGAGCAGGCGATAGCGGGGAACCCCGGCGTCCTGGCGGTCGATTCCGAACACGGAGAGCGGGATGGAGCTCTCGAAGATGGGGCCGCCGCTGAAAAGCAGCACGGCGACAACTTCCCGGCGACGGCGCCCGGAAAGCTTCCGTACCGACTCCGGTGCGGCAGTGGAGTCCTGGCTCATGGCGCTAAGCCCCCCTCGGTGTTCGCGTCTCCCCGTTCTTGTCGGGCCTCTCGCTCCTGCACGATTCCCCTCGGTTTTGCACGGGTCCCCAGCCTTCGATACTCATGATCGAATCTACTGTGTTCCGTGGTGTCGGCGTGACAAGTTCTCCATCCGCCGCTATGTCGACAAGGCAACTTGGCGCGAAGCATTCGATCACGAAGCGTTCCACTCGCGGGCCTGGAGGGGAAGTGGGCCTCGCGTGCATGGCCCGTCCCCGTAGGGTGCGGAAGCCCGTAGTGGTCCTTTCTTCCCTGGTGGCAAGGGGGTTGGCAGGCCATTTCGCCAAGGGTTGGCCCCTAGGCCGAAGTTGGCTGAAAAGTGATGGGTGCGTCGGTGTGAAACCCCCAGTCTCCCGGCGCACTACTTTCCCGCACGCGCGAGCCGTAACGCGCCCCTAGGTCACAGAGGTGGTCATCCCGGCACCGCCGGCTTCCGGACGATCCGTACGTTCCGTACATCGCTACCCCCTCGCGTGATGGTCCGGCCGGAGCCGTCCGACGGTGGCGCGCGGGCCACCGTCGCGGCGGTGGGTCCGAAATCCGCCGCGGCCGTGCCGCCTCCCGGCGCCGGGAGGGCCTCACGGACCAGCGGACGGCCGGCCGCCGCCCGGTGGGCCATGTCCGCCCGCCGGGTCCGCCGCGGGCCGCACGGCGGGCGCGGCGGGCACGACGGAGGCCGTGCCGGGCCGGCGGGCCCTCTCCCGGCATTCTCCCCGATCCCCGTGCCGCGGGGCGTCGGCAGGGGCCTGAGCGGTCCGTGATGCGGGTGCGGGGGCTCCCCGAGGGGGTGTGGCGTGACCGGGGGCCGACGGGGAGCGGAGCCGTCCGGTCCCTCCGGGGCCGTTCCTAGGACAGCTGTAGATGCCATCCGGCATTGCCATCCGGAGCGCCCTCGTGCATGCTCCCTGGAACGCCGCGTGTGGGGCGGCTGGCTCTGGGCATGAGAGGAGTGTCGCCGTACCCTTTGGGGTATGGGGTTGGGAAGATGATTCCCGGACACAGCTCCCCACGTCACGCCCCCTGTTGTTCCTTCCCAAGAGGACCTCTTCCGCCGAGACATCGATGGCCGGTCACGAAATCCCTGAACCCGCAGACCGCAAGCAGGTAGCCGATCCCTTGTCGGACCTGCAAGCGGCGGAACAGACGCGCGCTTCCTGCGATCCCGCCTTCCGGCACGGAGTGGTGGTCGGCTTCGACGGCTCGACCTCCAGTGAGCGGGCCCTCGCCTATGCCATTGGCATGGCCAAGCGGCTGGGCTCCGGCCTGATCATCGTCCATGTCGCCAACCGCCTGCCGACCACGGTCTGGGCGGGCTGCGAGCCCCCCGTCTTCGTGGACGTACCGGACCACCGGACCGAGGTGCTCGGTCTGGAGCTGGCCTGCGCGGACTATCTGGCCGAGGTGCCGTGGATCCTGGTCGAGCGCGGTGGCGACATCTGCCACGAACTGGAAGAGGTCGGCGAGGAGTACTGCGCCGACGCCATCGTCGTCGGATCCACGCACGGCATCGTCGGGCGGATCTTCGGCTCGGTGGCGGGTCGGCTCGCGCGGCGCGCGCAGCGGCCCGTCGTGGTCATCCCGTAACCGGGACCGCTTCCGAGTACACGTCAATCCCCGGGCGGACAACGCCGGTCCGCGCGTATGAAGGTACGTGGCGAACGCGCGAAGCGCCTCCCGCGTGCCGTCGGGCGGCACATACGGGAGGCGCTTCGCGCGTGAGCGGGACGGGCGCGCGGCTACTCGACCGTGACGGACTTCGCGAGGTTGCGCGGCTTGTCGATGTCCCGGCCCAGCGCCAGCGCCGTGTGGTACGCCAGCAGTTGGAGCGGGATGCCCATCAGGATCGCGTCAAGTTCGCTCTCGTTCTTCGGTACCACGATCGTGTGATCGGCCTTCTCCTGCGGCTGGTGCGCCACCGCCAGGATCGGACCGCTGCGGGCCTTGATCTCCTCCAGCGCCGCGCGGTTCTTCTCCAGCAGCTCGTCGTCCGGGACGATCGCGACCGTCGGCAGCGCCGGTTCGATCAGCGCGAGCGGGCCGTGCTTCAACTCCGAGGCGGGGTAGGCCTCGGCGTGGATGTAGGAGATCTCCTTGAGCTTCAACGAGGCCTCCAGCGCCACCGGATAGCCACGCACCCGGCCGATGAACATCATCGAGGCGGCGTGCGCGTACTCCCCGGCCAGCTTCGCGATCGCGTCCTCCGTCGCCAGGATCTCGGCGATCTGGGCGGGCAGCCTGCGCAGCCCGTCGATGATCCGCTTGCCGTCGGCGACGGACAGGTCGCGGATACGGCCCAGGTGCAGGGCGAGCAGCGCGAAGGAGACCACGGTGTTGGTGAAGCACTTCGTGGAGACGACACAGACCTCCGGGCCCGCGTGCACGTACACCCCGCCGTCGGTCTCCCGGGCGATCGCCGAGCCGACGACGTTCACCACGCCCAGGACGCGCGCGCCCTTGCGCTTCAGCTCCTGCACGGCCGCGAGCACGTCGTACGTCTCACCGGACTGGGACACCGCGACATAGAGCGTGTCGGGGTCCACGACCGGGTTGCGGTAGCGGAACTCGGAGGCGGGCTCGGCGTCCGCCGGGATCCGCGCCAGCTCCTCGATCAGCTGCGCGCCGATGAGCCCCGCGTGGTACGAGGTGCCGCAGCCGAGGATCTTGATACGGCGCACTCCGCGCGCCTCACGGGCGTCCAGGTTGAGGCCGCCCAGGTGCACGGTGGAGAACCGGTCGTCGATCCGGCCGCGCAGCACCCGGTCCACGGCGTCGGCCTGTTCCGAGATCTCCTTGTGCATGTACGTGTCGTGGCCGCCCATGTCGTACGACTCGGCCTCCCACTCGACCGTGGTCGGCGTGGCCGAGGTGCGCGAACCCTCGGTCGTGTACGTACGGAAGTCGTCGGCCTTGAGGGTGGCCATCTCGCCGTCGTCGAGGGTCACGACCTGCCGGGTGTGGGAGACCAGCGCGGCCACGTCGGAGGCGACGAACATCTCCTTCTCGCCGATGCCGAGGACGACCGGGGAGCCGTTGCGGGCGACGACGATACGGTCCGCGAAATCGGCGTGCATCACGGCGATGCCGTACGTGCCGTCGATCAGCTGGAGCGCCTGGCGGACCTTCTCCTCCAGGGTCGGGCCCTGGGAGCGGGCGATCAGGTGGGTCAGCACCTCGGTGTCGGTCTCGGAGAGGAACTCCACGCCGTCCGCCGTCAGCTTGACCCGCAGCTCGGAGGCGTTGTCGATGATGCCGTTGTGGACGACCGCGACCTTGCCCGTCGGGTCCATGTGCGGGTGCGCGTTCTCGTCGCTCGGGGCGCCATGGGTGGCCCAGCGGGTGTGCGCGATGCCGGTGGTTCCGGCGAAACGCTTGGGAACGCGGGCCTCCAGCTCGCGGACCCGGCCCTTGGCCTTGACCATCTTCAGCGTGGCGGCCTTGCCCGCGGCCGGCTTGGCGGTGATGACCAGGCCGGCGGAGTCGTAACCCCGGTATTCGAGCCGCTGCAAGCCCTCCAGCAGCAGTGGAGCCACATCACGCTTTCCGATGTATCCGACGATTCCGCACATACAGTCTCTGCCCCTCCTGGTTCACGGTGTGTGCCCGGCCGGTACGGCGGGTGCCTCAGCCGTAGACGATGCGGCGCAGCTGCCGGAGCGAGAGCTCCGGAGGCGCCACCGCGCGGTGCGGCAGTTCGGCCGCGATCCGCTCGAAGATCTCCGCGTTCGTCGCGCCACCGGACTGCATCTCCCGGTGGCGGCGGCGGACGAATTCCTCGGTCGTCTCGTCGAAGTACGCCAGCACGTCGAGTACCACCCGGGCGGCCTCACCGCGCTGGAGCGCGGTGCTGCGGACCAGATGGTCGATGAGGTCGTCGTACGACGAGCGGCGTTCGAGCACTCGTTGATATTGAGGGTATGCGAGGGGGTTTGCAAGAAATCTGCCCGTAATCGGGCAGGAGTCGCCCTTATCGGCCGCCGAAAGGGCGAAAACTGTACGCAGGCTCTGTGTGGGCTGTGCTCAGGCCCTGTGGGTGCCGCGCTCAGGCCAGGCGTTTGAGGACGGCCTGCTTGGCGGTGGTGAACTCCTCGGCGGTGAGGATCCCCGCCTCGTGCAGTTCGCCCAGCTCGCGCAGGCGGCGCAGCAGGATGTCATGGTCCTCGCCGCTCACCGGCGGAGGAGCGGGCGCAGAGGGAGGGGCGGGCGCGGGTTCCGTGGTGGCCGTCGTCCGTGGCGCGGACGACTTCGGCGGGGCAGGCGGGGCAGGCGAGGCAGGCGGGGAAGGCGAGGCAGCCGTCGTAGGCGGGGCGCCCGTCGCGTACGGATGCGGCATCCGGGCCACCACCGCGGCCCCGACCAGCGCCATCAGCGGGTCCTTCTTGAACCCCCACAGCTCCACCGCGTGCGGATCGTGCTTCGCCGGGGTCGACGTGGGCACCCGGCCCGCCTGGAAACGCAGAAAGCCGTTCTCCGGCCCGGCGCTCGGCAGCCACTGCACCGCCTCCACGTCGGCGAGCGCGAGGGTCCTGGGGCCGCCCGAGGTCTTGGACTCCTCGGCCTTCCAGTTCCACTCCAGCCTGATCCGCTCCCCGTCGAAGGTGACCGTCGCGTCCCCCGCGGCCGCGGTGATCGGCAGGGCGGGCCCCGGCAGCAGGTAGTGGTCGACCGGCCCGGACTCCACCTGGTCGAGCAGCAGGGCGTTGCGGACCTCGTCGACGAGATACTCGGCGACGCCCGAGCGGTCCTTCTCCACGGTCAGCCGGTACGGGTCGGAGCTGTCGTCCAGCCTGCCGCCGGCGACCTGGAGCAGCGGATCGGCGCCGTCGCGCAGGCGCAGCCGCAGCCGCCCCGACCTCCGTCCCGTCTCGAAGGAGATCCCGGCCAACGCGCCCAGCGGCACGGCGACTTCGCCGAGCGTCCTGCGGAGCCGGCTGACGCCCTTGTCCGGGCCGGGCACGATACGGACCGTGTCTCCGTCGAATGTCCAGGTGCCGTCTTGCTGGATGATTTCCGCCATATGGGGATTCTTCCATCAGCCGGGCCGTCTCCGGCCGGAAATTGGTCTACACCTTGACCGTTGGTGGGGCGCCCGGGTCCCATGGGGGAGTGTTCGGCCACCCGGCACGACGGTCGCATGGCACCACAAGTGAGAACCCGCCGAAGGGACAGTCTTGAGGGAGAACCGTGTGAGTCAGCACCCCCTGAGCCAGCACCAGTTGAGACGGCACCACCTGACACGGCGCAGACCGGGGCGGCGCGGCAGCGTCCCCCTTCTGTTCGGTTCGCTGCTGCTCGTCGTCACGGCCGGTATCTCCAGCATCGGAGCCGCGCCGCAGCCCGGCAGCGGCGGCGGCACCGGTGCCCGCCCGCTCGATCAGGTCGTCCCCGCCCCGGCGCGCGTTCAGCCGGGCGGAGCGCCGTACGCCCTGACCGCGAAGACCCGGATCCTGGTCGAGGGGCACTCCCGCGACGACGCGCGCGAGGCCCGGCGGATCGGCTCCTACCTGGCCGGTCTGCTGCGGCCCTCCACCGGTTACGCCCTGCCGGTCACCGACCGCCGTACGGACGCGGGCGACCGCACGGCCGCCGGTTCCGGTATCCGCCTGCGCCTCGGCGCCGGCGACCGGAGCCTGGGCGCGGAGGGCTACCGCCTGGAGTCCGGCCGCGCCGGAGTCACCCTCACCGCCCGCGAGCCCGCCGGGCTCTTCCACGGCGTCCAGACCCTGCGCCAGCTCCTGCCCGCCTCCGTGGAGAAGCGCGGCGAACAGCCCGGCCCCTGGACCGTCGCGGGCGGCACCATCACGGACACCCCGCGCTACGCCTACCGGGGCGCCATGCTCGACGTCTCCCGGCACTTCCTGTCGGTGGACCAGGTCAAGCTCTACATCGACCAGTTGGCGCTCTACAAGATCAACAAGCTGCATCTGCACCTCTCCGACGACCAGGGCTGGCGCATCGCCATCGACTCCTGGCCGAGGCTGGCCACGTACGGCGGCTCCACCCAGGTCGGCGGCGGCCCCGGCGGCTACTACACCAAGGACCAGTACCGCGACCTCGTGCGCTACGCCGCCTCCCGCCACCTGGAGGTCATCCCGGAGATCGACATGCCGGGCCACACCAACGCCGCCCTCGCCTCGTACCCCGAGCTGAACTGCGACGGTGTCGCGCCCCCGCTCTACACCGGCACCGAGGTCGGCTTCAGCTCGCTGTGCGCGCCGAAGGAGGTGACGTACGACTTCGTGGACGACGTCGTACGCGAGATCGCCGCCCTCACGCCCGGGAAGTACCTCCACATCGGCGGTGACGAGGCCCACGCCACCAGCCATGCCGACTATGTGACCTTCATGGACCGGACGCAGGCAGCCGTCCGGAAGTACGGGAAGACCGTCGTCGGCTGGCATCAGCTCACCGGGGCCACTCCGGTGAAGGGCGCCGTCGCCCAGTACTGGGGGTACGACGAAACAAGCGACGCCGATCGCGCGCAGGTGGCGGCCGCGGCGAAGAAGGGCACCCGGCTGATCCTTTCCCCGGCGGACCGCGTGTACCTCGATATGAAGTACGACAAGAACACCGAACTGGGCCAGGCCTGGGCCGGTTACACCGAGGTGGACCGTTCGTACGACTGGAACCCGGCGACCTATCTCGCCGGAGCCGGGGTGCCCGAGGACGCGGTCCTCGGTGTGGAGGCACCGCTCTGGACCGAGACCCTCGCGACGAGCGACCAGCTGGAGTTCATGGCGTTCCCGCGGCTGCCGGGAGTGGCGGAGCTGGGCTGGTCACCGGCCGCCACGCACGACTGGGACACGTACAGGACGCGCCTGGCGGCCCAGGGGCCACGGCTGACGGCGCTCGGGATCGACTACTACCGCTCGCCGCTGGTGCCCTGGCCGGCCGGTGGCTCCGGCCGGTAGCTCCGGTAGGTAGCGGGCCGCCCGGTACGCAGACCGAAAAGGTGGACCGAAAGGGGCGGGGGGGGGGGGGGGGGGGCCAACCCCCCCCCCCCCCCCCCCCCCCCCCGCCCCCCCCCCCCCCCCCCCCCCCGCCCCGAACCCCCCCCCCCCCGCCCGGGCCCCCCGCCCCCCCGAAGGCAAAAAACA
>NZ_JBIUTF010000002.1:248394-1224279 GCF_044741745.1 Streptomyces sp. NPDC088116
CCCGGGGGCGGCCGGGGGCGGGCGGGGCCCCGGGCGGGCCGCGCGGGTTGGCGGGGCCCCCCGCGGACCCAACCCCTAAGCGGGGCCGCCCCGGGGGGGGGGGGGGGGGGCCCCCCCACCCCCCCCCCCCCCCCCGACCGCCCGGCGTCCCCGCGCCGCGACCGCGACAGGGACCGTACCCGCGACCTCGCGGCCGGGACGCCGGACAGGACTGAGGACTCTCCAGGCTCAGGCCCCCGTGGCGAACCGCGCGATCGGGTTGTCCAGCGTGCCCGCCATCTGGAGCGCGCCCGCCGGGTCCTGGAGGTCGACCATCTGCTCGTTGTTGCGCAGCTGGAGCCGGTTGAGGCAGGAGTGCGCGAACTCCTCGGCGAACAGGTCGTACTGCCGGAATTTGTCGGCCAGTTGCGGCACCGACTCCTGGTAGCCCCGGACGCACTCGGCGACCGTCCGCCAGAACGTCTCCTCCTCCAGCACCCCGTCCGAGACCAGCGACGAGCTGAGGAAGCGGAAGAAGCAGTCGAAGACATCGGTGAAGACCGACAGCGCCTTCATGTCCTCCGGAACGTCCGCCCGGATGCGCTCGACCGCGGGCGGCAGCACCGCGTGCGGGTCCATCACCGCTATCTCCTCGGCGATGTCCTTGAAGATCGCCCGCTGCACGACACCGTCCTCCAGGACGAGGATGACGTTCTCGCCGTGCGGCATGAACACCAGGTCGTACGCGAAGAAGGAGTGCAGCACCGGCACCAGGTACGCGTCCAGGTAGCGGCGCAGCCAGTCGGCCGGGTCCAGCCCGGACTCGGCGATCAGCGCGCCCGCGAAGGACGCGCCCTCCCGGTCGGTGTGCAGCAGCGACGCCATGGTGGCGAGCCGCTCCCGGCCCTGGAGCGAGGGCACCGGGCTCTCCCGCCAGAGCGCGGCCAGCATTTTCAGGTACGGGGAGCCCTTCTCGGTGGCGGCCTCGTACTGCCGGTGGTGGTAGCCGATGGCCGCCCGCTCCCGGATGATCGAGAAGCGGACCGCCCGCAGCCGCTCGTCGCCGTCGATCAGGCTCGCGAGCCAGTCGTTGATCGCGGGCGTGGCCTCCATGTACGAGGCGGAGAGCCCGCGCATGAAGCCCATGTTGAGGACCGACAGCGCGGTTTTGACGTAGTGCTTGGCCGGGTCGCTCGTGTTGAAGAAGGTACGGATCGACTGCTGCGCCAGGTAGCTGTCCTCGCCCTCGCCCAGGCAGACCAGATGGCGCTGGGCCAGCTCGGCGGCGAAGGTGACGGACAGTTTGTTCCACCACTGCCAGGGGTGCACCGGGATCAGGTAGTAGCCGTCCGGGTCGAGGCCCTGGCCGCGCAGGGTCGCGTCGAACCGCTCCAGGGTTCCGGCGGACAGCTCCTCGCGGATCAGCGAGGCGTAGTCGAGTCCGGCGCCCGCGGTGAAGGTGGCGCGGTCGCGGCGGGCCGCGAGCCAGATCAGCCGGATCCCGTTGCCGGTCTCCGGGGCGTACGCGCGGTACTCGTCGACGCCGAAGCCCAGCCGGCCGTTGTTGGCGACGAAGCAGGGGTGGCCCTCGGTCATCCCCGTCTCGATCTCCTGGAATCCGGCGGTGGCCAGTTCCGCCGAGGTGGCCGGCTTCTTGGTGAGTTTGTACGCGGTGCTGGCCAGGGTGGAGGAGATCTCCTCCAGGTAGACCGGCAGGATCTTGGCGGACAGCCTCAGGGTGTCGCGCAGTTCGATGAAGAACTCCAGCGCGTCCAGGGCCAGTTCGGTGTCGCCGCGGTGGCGCTGGATGGACTCGGCGGACACCTGCCAGTGCTCCAGGGCGAACCGCCGCGCCGTGAAGCGGTATTCGGTCGTGTCGTCGTCACTGCGGACCCGGTAGCGGTCCCCGCCCAGGGACTCGGGGGCCAGCAGGCGTTCGTGGGAGAACTCGGCGAGCGCTTTTCGTATGAGCAGCCGCCCTGCCTGTTCCCAGAGCGCGGGGTTCAGGTGGGAGACGCTCTCGCCGATACCGATGCCGGTACCGGTGTGCGTCGCGGCCGGAGCGGCCGGGGTGTGGGGGGACGTGGCGGGGCGGCTCATCGGGTGACTCCTTGGGAGGCCAGGAACATCTCGCGGGTGCAGACGCTCAGGTAGGCGTCCTTCTCCGGCTTCTCGATCTTTTCCACGATCCGGAAGCCGACCGCCTCGTTCAGGGCGTGCACGGCGGTGTTGCGTACATCGGGCTCGACGACCACGCGCCGTACCGAGGGATCGTCGAAGAGCAGTTCCATCACCGTGGTGATCACGGCGCGGGTGAAGCCGTGCAGCCGCTTCGACGCGGGGACCTGGGCGACCAGGAAGTGCATCCCGATGTCGCCGGGCTCCGGGTCGTACAGCCCCTTCAGCTCCACCTCCGCCGGGTTGTAGCGCTCGATCAGGAAGGCCGGCCGCCCTTCGTGCAGCCCGATGAAGGCATCGTGGTTCCCGGCCGCGGCGATCCCCATGTACTCCCGCTCGATGTCCGGCAGCGAGGCTCCCTGCATCAGCCAGTACGCGGCCTTGGGGTGGGTGACCCAGCCGTGCAGCAGCTCGACGTCGGAGAAGGGGTCGACGGCGCGCACCTCGAACCGGCCGAGCCGCTCGTCGGTACGCGAGAAGAGGATCCCGCTCGTGGGCTCGGTCATGCGACAGTGCCTTCCGGGGCGGCGAACTCCTGGAACGCGATGGCCTTCTCGACCTGGTAGTACGCGCGCCCCAGCAGCTCGCCGATGATGTACGCGTTGCGGTACGGGCCCATGCCCAGGTCGGGCGAGGTGATGCTGTGCGTGTGCACGGCGGCGTTCTGGAGGAAGATCCCGCGGCCTGTGGTGTCGATGCTGTAGTTGCGGGCGACGTCGAAGCGGCCGTGCCCGTCCCGGCGGATCCGTCCCTCGACCGGCTCCAGGAACGCGGGGGTGACGTATGTGTAGCCGGTCGCGAGGACCAGGCCCTGGCTGGTGAGCGAGAAGTCCTGCTCCTGCTCCTCCTGGCGCAGCCCCAGCGTGTACGTGCCCTGCCCCGACGCGCCGTCGTCCGACGCGCCCTCCTCGTAGGTGGCGGAGGTCAGCGCGGTGTTGGCCATCAGCCTGGTCTGCACCGGGCCCTTGAGGTTCTTCAGGTAGAGCAGGTCGAAGATCTGATTGATCAGATCCGAGTCGATGCCCTTGAACAGGCCCTTCTGCCCCGACTCCAGCCGGTAGCGGGTCGCCTCCGGCAGGGCGTGGAAGTAGTCGACGTACTCCGGGGAGGTCATCTCCAGCGTCAGTTTGGTGTATTCGAGCGGGAAGAAGCGCGGCGACCGGGTGATCCAGTTGAGCCGGTAGCCGTGGTCGTCGATCTCGGAGAGCAGGTCGTAGTAGATCTCCGCCGCGCTCTGCCCACTGCCGACGAGGGTGATGGAGTCCTTTTTCTGGAGCTCCGCCTTGCCTTGCAGATAGCGGGAGTTGTGCAGGAAGTCACCGCCGAGCCCCTGGCAGGACTCGGGGACGTACGGAGGGGTGCCGGTGCCGAGCACCAGGTGGCGGGCGCGGTAGGTCTCGTCCTCGGTACGGACGACGTACAGCTCGGTGTCGTCCTCGTAACTGACGGAGGCCACCGTCCGGTTGAAGCGGATGCTGGAGAGTTTGGCGGCGGCCCAGCGGCAGTAGTCGTTGTACTCGGTCCGGAGCGGATAGAAGTTCTCGCGGATGTAGAACGAGTACAGCCGTCCCGATTCCTTCAGGTAGTTGAGGAAGGAGTACGGCGAGGTCGGGTCCGCCAGGGTGACCAGGTCCGAGAGGAACGGCGTCTGGAGGTGGGCGCCTTCGAGGAACATGCCCGAGTGCCATTCGAAGTCCGGTTTCGACTCCAGGAAGACACCGTCGAGTTCGTCGATCGGCTCGGTCAGGCAGGCGAGACCCAGGTTGAACGGACCGAGTCCGATGCCGACGAAGTCGTACGGCTCGGTGCGATCGGTGCGATCGGTGTGCTCGGCGCGCTCTCTGCGATCAGGAAGCGTGGACAAGGTTCTCTCCCAGGTACTGCTCGGCGTGGCCGGCGATGAGATCGAGGACGGCGGCGATGTCGTTCACCGATGTCTCGGGGTTGAGCAGGGTGAACTTGAGGTACTGCCGGCCGTCGACGCTCGTCCCGGCCACCACGGCCTCGCCGGACGCGAACAGGGCCTTGCGGGCCTGGAGGTTGGCGCGGTCGATCTCGGCGGGGCTGGTGATGTGCTCGGGGACGTAGCGGAAGACCAGTGTGGAGAGCCGGGGCTGTACGACGACATCGAAGCGCGGGTCGGCGGCGAGCAGCTGCCAGCCTTCCTCGGCCAGGTCGCAGACCTCGTCGAACAGCTCCCCGATGCCGTCGGCGCCCATGACGCGCAGGGTCATCCACAGTTTGAGGGCGTCGAAGCGCCGGGTGGTCTGGAGGGACTTGTCGACCTGGTTGGGGATGCGCTCCTCCACCGTCCGGCGCGGGTTGAGGTAGTCCGCGTGGTAGGTGGCGTGGCGCAGCGTGGCCCGGTCCCGTACCAGCAGGGCCGAGGAACTCACCGGCTGGAAGAAGGACTTGTGATAGTCGACGGTGACCGAGTCGGCGTTCTCGATGCCGTCGAGGAGCGAGCGGCGGGTGGTGGAGGCCAGCAGCCCGCAGCCGTACGCCGCGTCGACGTGCAGCCAGGTGCCGTACTGGGCGCAGAGCGCGCCGATCTCCGGCAGCGGGTCGATGGAGCCGAAGTCGGTGGTGCCCGCGGTGGCGACGACGGCCATCGGGGTCAGGCCCTCGTCGAGGCAGCGCTGCAACTCGGCGGCGAGCGCGACGGTCTGCATCCGCTTGTCGCGGTCGCAGGGGATGGAGACGACGGCGTCGGGGCCGAGCCCGAGCAGGGTGGCCGACTTCTGCACGCTGAAGTGGCTGCACGCGGAGGCGAACACGCGCATTTTCGTCAGCTCGTCGGCTTTGGCCTCCTCACGGGCGAGCAGCAGGGCCTGGAGGTTGGACTGCGTGCCTCCGCTGGTGAAGACACCGTCGGCGGACTCGCCCAGGCCGATCCGCTGCGCGGTCCAGTCGATCAGGCGGCGTTCGATCAGGGTGCCGCCGGCGCTCTGGTCCCAGGTGTCGATCGAGGAGTTGACGGCGGACAGCACGGCCTCGCCGACGACGGCGGGTATGACGACCGGGCAGTTGAGATGGGCGAGATAACGGGGGTGGTGGAAGTAGACGGCGTCCCGCAGATAGACATCTTCCAGTTCGTCGAGAGCGGCCGAGGCATCGCCCAGTGGCCGGTCCAGGTCGACGGCGGAGACCAGCGGCGCCAGGGCGTCCGGCGTGACTCCGGTGAACGGCTGTCTGGTCGTGGCGAGTTTGGCCGCCACCCGCTCGACCCCTTCGGTCACGGAACGCCGGTAGCGCTCCGCCGTAGCGTCGTTGAGCAGGTGCGCACGCATGCAAGGTCCTCCCGGGAAGTGGGGGTTTCGTCGCACGCCTCAGGACAGGACAAGGAACGAGCGCGCGACCTCGGTTAGGTTAGCCTAACCTAACCAACCCTGCAATGTGGTGGCGCGTCAGTTCTCGTCCCCCGGGGGCGCGTCCGTGACGGGCGTCCGTCGCGATGCGTCCGCCCGCGGCGGTTCCGCTGTGTGCCACTTCTGTCGCTGTGCGCGTACGTGGTGGGGCATGCGTACGCGCCTGGTGGGGCGTGCGCACGCGGGGCGCGTACGCACCTGCCCGGATCCGGTCGGTCCTATGCGGGCGTCGTCTCTACGCGGCCTTCGCCGCCGCGGCCCGCAACTCCTCCTCGCTGACCCCGCGCCGCCAGTAGCCGACGAACGTCACACGGCGGCGGTCCAACTCGCGCTCACGCACCAGGTGGCGGCGCAGCTCCTTGACGGTCCCCGACTCACCGGCGATCCAGGCGTACGGGGCGGAGCCGCGCGGTTCGGTGGCGCGCACCGCGTCCAGGGCCGACGGCGCGCCCTCCTCCCGTACCAGCCAGGTGATCCTGGCGTCGGCGGCGGTGTGCAGCCGCTGCCGGTCCCCGGAGTGCGCCACTTCGAGCAGCACATCGGCCTTCAGTCCGGCGGGCAGCCACTCCAGGATCGCGGACGCGGCGGGCAGCGCCGTCTCGTCGGCCCAGATCAGCACGGAGTCGGCGTCGGCGGGCGGCCGGAACCGTACGGCGGTGTTGTCGGCGACGGCCGGCCCCAGGACCAGCACCCGGTCGCCGGGAGCCGCCCGCCCGGCCCAGCGGCAGGCCGGGCCGCCGTCGGCGTGCAGCGCGAAGTCGATGTCGACCTCGTCCGGGTCGCGACGCTGCTCGCGCAGGGTGTACGAGCGCATCACGGCCCGTACGTCGTCCGGCAGTTCCCGCCAGGCGGCCCACCAGCCGTCGCCCTTCTCGACCGGGACGACGGGCGCGCACTGGCCCGGATGCGGGAGGAAGAGGGAGAGACTCTGATCCCGGCCGCCGGCGTCGAAGGCGGCCAGCTCCTCGCCCCCGAAGGTGATGCGGACCATCGACGGGCCGAGCCGCCGGGTCCGTACGACCTGGAGGGAGAAGAAGCGGAATGGCGCGGTCCCGGCCGTCGTCGGCGCCGTCTTGGACCCCTGCGCGTTGGACCCCTGCGCGGGCGCCGTCGTGCGCGCGGTCCGCACGGTCCTCGGCGTTCTCGACGTCTTGGAGGTGTCCGACGGCGCGGTCGCGGCCGTCTTCGGGGCTGTCCTCGGCGGGGCGGTCTCAGCCGTCTTCATGGGTGTCGGCTCACCTTCTTCGCGGTTTCGATGGCCTGGGCCAGATCGTCCAGAATCGGGGCGCACTTGTCGTACGAGAAGATTGGTTCGGTGGTACGGGAGATGACCTGGCCCGCCGTGACGGCAGGCAGCCGCTTCCATGTCGGCCAGGACGCGAGCGCCGCGGGCTGGAGGGCCGAGGACCGGTTGTCCATCGTGATGATGTCGGCGTCGTACTTGCCGGCGTTCTCCCGGCTCAGCTCCTCGAAGAAGCCCTGCGCGTGCACCGACGATGTTCTCCGAGTGCTGTCGGTCTTCACGGTCGTACCGCGGTCGTCCTGGAAGGACCACGGGCCCGACTTCCCGGTACCGTTGCCCGAGCCGCTCTTCGCGTCGCCGCCGCCGCAGGCGGCGAGCACGCCGCGACGGGTGGGAGGGGGAACTCGGGCGTTGAGCATGAGGTGTCCGCTTCCTGCGTACTGGTACGGGTGATGCCCTCCCAAGCTAGGTTAGCCTAACCTCACTGGCTAGTCCGGGGGTGCCCCTATTCACGCCGGTTCCGTACGTACGCGGATGTGCGCGGACGACGCGGGGCGCTGTGTGTGGACGACGCGGTGCGGCGTGCGTGGACGACGCGGTGCGGCGTGCGTGGACGACGCGGGGCGCTGCGCGGGGTGGTGTGGTGCGCTGCGCGGCGTGATGAGGTGCGCTGTGCGGCCCTCAGTCCGTAAGGCCCAGCTCCCGCGCGATCAGCATCCGCTGGACCTCGCTGGTGCCCTCGCCGATCTCCAGGATCTTGGAGTCCCGCCACATCCTGGCCACCGGATACTCGTTCATGAAGCCGTAGCCGCCATGGATCTGGGTGGCCTCACGGGCGTTGTCGACGGCGACGGTCGAGGAGTACAGCTTCGCCAGCGCCGCCTCCTTCTTGAACGGCTCGCCGTGCGTGAGCCGCGAGGCCGCGTCCCGCCAGCCGATCCGCGCCATGTGCGCGCGCATCTCCATGTCGGCGATCTTGAACTGGATGGCCTGGTTGGCGCCGATGGGACGGCCGAAGGCGTGCCGCTCCTTCGCGTACGTCACCGACTCGTCCACACACCCCTGGGCAAGGCCGGTCGCCAGCGCGGAGATCGCGATCCGGCCCTCGTCCAGGATGCGGAGGAACTGGGCGTAACCGCGGCCCTCCTCGCCGAGCAGGTTCGCCAGCGGGACCCGTACGTCCGAGAAGGACAGCTCGCGCGTGTCCGACGCGTTCCAGCCGACCTTGGAGTAGGGGGCGGCGACCGTGAAGCCCGGGGTGCCGGACGGGACGATGATCGCGGAGATCTCCGGACGGCCGTCCTCCTTGCGGCCGGTGACGGCGGTGACCGTGACCAGACCGGTGATGTCCGTCCCCGAGTTGGTGATGAAGCACTTGGTGCCGTTGATGACCCACTCGTCGCCGTCCCGGACGGCCGTGGTGCGCGTGCCGCCCGCGTCGGAGCCGCAGTCCGGCTCGGTCAGGCCGAACGCGCCGAGCACCTCACCCGAGCAGAGCGCGGGCAGCCACTCGCGCTTCTGGGCGTCCGTACCGAAGCGGTACACAGGCATGGCGCCCAGGGAGACGCCGGCCTCCAGGGTGATCGCGACGGAGGAGTCGACGCGGGCCAGCTCTTCGAGGGCGATGCCGAGCGCGAGATAGTCGCCGCCCATGCCGCCGTAGTCCTCGGGGAACGGCAGCCCGAACAGGCCCATCCGCCCCATCTCGCGGACGATCTCGTACGGGAATTCGTGCCGCTCGTAGAAGTCACCGATCTTGGGCGCGACGACTTCCCGGGCGAACTCCTCGACGGTACGGCGCAGTTCTTCGTGCTCGGCGGAGAGCCGGTGGTCCAGAGCCATCGCTGGGTCACTCCTTGTCGGACGGTGCCGGATCCGGCGCCAGGGCGCGGACGGTACGGGAGGGGCTGGGGCGGCCGAGCCGCTCGGCCAGCCAGAGGCTGGTGGCGGTGAGCCGGCCGAGATCGACGCCGGTTTCGATGCCGAGGCCGTCGAGCATCCACACGAGGTCCTCGGTGGCGAGATTGCCGGTGGCGCTCTTCGCGTACGGGCAGCCCCCGAGGCCGCCCGCCGACGCGTCCACGGTGGTCACCCCATGCTGGAGGGCGGCGAGGGTGTTGGAGAGTGCCTGGCCGTAGGTGTCGTGGAAATGCACGCCGATGGCGTCGGTCGGCACGCCCTCCTCGTTCAATTCGGAGAGCAGGGTCCACACATGGCCGGGGGTGGCGACGCCGATGGTGTCGCCCAGGCTCAGCTCGTGGCAGCCCAGGTCCATCAGGGCCTTGGCGACCCTGACCACCTGGTGGACGGGGACCGGGCCCTCCCAGGGATCGCCGAAGCACATGGAGAGATAGCCGCGCACGTGCATCCCGTCCTCGCGGGCCCTGGCGACGACCGGCGCGAACATGGCGAGTGACGCGTCGACGGTCCGGTTGAGATTGGCCTGGGCGAAGGACTCGGTGGCGCTGCCGAACACGGCGATGCGGCGGGCACCGAGGGCCATGGCGCGGTCGAGTCCGCGCGCGTTCGGCACGAGGACGGGGAGCGCGACGCCCTCGCCTCCCCTGCCGCCCCTGCCGTCCCTGCCGTCCTTCGGGCCGAGGTCGCCGAGCAGGGGGAACAGCCGCTCCGCGTCGGCCAGTTGGGGCACCCACTCCGGGTGGACGAAGCTGGTCGCCTCGATGGTGGTCAGCCCGGACTCGGCGAGCCGGTGGATGAACTCCGCCTTGACCTCGGTCGATACGACGGTCTTCTCGTTCTGGAGGCCGTCGCGCGCTCCCACCTCGTGGATACGGACCCGGGGCGGCAGGCCCTGCGCGGGCACCGCCATGGGCAGTCCGTCGGTCATGACTCCTCCTCGGGCGCCCCGGCCGGCGCGAGGAGCGGCGCGAGGACCGCCAGCACCTGGTCCATGGCGACCGTGGAACCGGGGGCGACGTCCAGCTCGGTGACGGTGCCGTCGTGCGGAGCGGAGATGACGTGCTCCATCTTCATCGCCTCGACGACGAGCAGGCTCTGCCCGGCCGTCACCTCGTCCCCGACGGCCACCTTGACGACGGTGACGGTCCCGGGCATGGGCGCGGTCAGCGCGTCCACGCCCCCCGCCCCGGCGGCCCCGCGCAGCGCGGCCTCGACCGGGTCGTGGTCCCGTACGTGCCAGCTGTCGCCGTCCCTGCCCAGCCAGCTGCCCGCGCGGTGGAAGGTGTGGGTCACGCCCTCGACGGTCACGGTGACCCGGTCCGGCCCCACCCGGAACCGGTCCTCGGGCCGCACCTCGTACGTCACCGGATCCTGTCCCGCCACCCGCAACGCGTGCCGTACGGGGGCGGGTTCGCCGCCCAGACGCCAGCCGCTCGGTACGGAGAAGGGGTCCACCCAGCCGGCGGGCGCGGATGGCGCCAACTCCGCCTGGCGGACCGCTGCCGCCGCCGCGTACACCTCCGGCGGGACAGGGTCCGCCGTCAGGCCGTCCGCCTCCCGTTCGACCAGGCCCGTGTCCAGATCGCCCGCCACCACCGCCGGGTGGGCCAGCAGGCGTCTGAGGAAACCGGCGTTCGTCGGGACACCGAGGGTGACGGTCTGCGCCAGCGCCGCACGCAGCCTGCGCAGAGCCGTGGCGCGGTCGGGGCCGTGGGCGATGACCTTGGACAGCAACGGGTCGTACAGACTGCCGACCTCCGTGCCCTCGGAGAGTCCCGAGTCCGTCCGGACGCCGTCGCCCTCCGGCTCGCGCAGCGCCAGCACCGTACCCCCGGAGGGCAGGAAGCCCCGTGCCGGGTCCTCCGCGCAGACCCGGGCCTCCACCGCGTGGCCCGTGAACGTGATGTCGGCCTGGGCGAAGGGGAGTTTCTCGCCCGAGGCGACCCGCAGCTGCCACTCCACCAGGTCCGGGTGGCCCGTGCCCGCGATCGACACGGCCAGCTCCGTGACCGGGTGCTCGACCTGGAGGCGGGTGTTCATCTCCATGAAGAAGTACGACGAGGGGTCGCGGCCCGGGACGATGAACTCGACCGTGCCCGCGCCCGCATAACCGCAGGAGCGGGCCGCCTGGACCGCGGCCTCGCCCATCGCCGCGCGCGTCGCGTCGTCCAGCAGGACGGACGGAGCCTCCTCGATGATCTTCTGGTGGCGGCGCTGGAGCGAACACTCGCGCTCGCCCAGATGCACCACATGGCCGTGGGTGTCCGCCAGGACCTGGATCTCGATATGGCGCGGACGGTCCACCCACCGCTCCACCAGCAGCGTGTCGTCCCCGAACGACGACCGTGCCTCGCGCCGGGCCGCCGCGATCTCCTCCAGGAGCGCCGACTCCGTACGCACCAGGCGCATGCCCTTGCCACCGCCGCCCGCCGAGGGCTTCAGCAGCACCGGCATACCGATCTCTCCTGCCGCGTCGGCCAGTTGGGCATCGCTCAGCCAACTGCCAGAGGAGCCGGGGACGACCGGCACGCCCGCCGCCCGCACCGTCTCCTTGGCGCGGATCTTGTCGCCCATCAGGTCGATGGCGGACTCGGGCGGCCCGACGAAGACCAGCCCCGCGTCCGCGCAGGCGCGCGCGAACGCCGCGTTCTCCGCGAGGAAGCCGTAGCCGGGATGGACCGCCTGGGCGCCGGTCAGGGCAGCCGCCTCCAGCAGCCGGTCGACGCAGAGATAGCTCCGGGACGCGGCGGCCGGGCCGATCCGGACAGCCGTGTCGGCCTCCCGCACATGGCGGGCGTCCACGTCCGCGTCGCTGAAGACCGCGACCGAACGCACGCCCAGGGACCGCAGCGTACGGATGACACGGACCGCGATCTCGCCACGGTTGGCCACCAGGACTGTGTCGAACATTCCCACCCTCACCTTCCCGCTCTCATGTACGGCTCCGGCTCTTACGGGGCTCCCGGACCTCCGCACTCACGCACTTGCGCGCCCACGGTCCGCGCTCACATCCGGAAGACCCCGAAACCGGGTTCACCCAGCGGGGCGTTGGCACAGGCGGTCAGCGCCAGACCCACCACCTGCCGGGTCTCCAGCGGGTCGATCACGCCGTCGTCCCAGAGGCGCGCGGTCGCGTAGTAGGCGTTGCCCTGGGTCTCGTACTGGGCGCGGATCGGGGCCTTGAACACCTCCTCGTCCTCCTGCGCCCACTCCTCGCCACGCCCCTCGATCTGGTCGCGCTTGACGGTCGCGAGCACGGACGCGGCCTGCTCGCCGCCCATCACCGAGATCTTGGCGTTGGGCCACATCCACAGGAAGCGGGGGGAGTAGGCCCGGCCGCACATCGAGTAGTTGCCCGCTCCGTACGAACCGCCGACCACCACCGTCAGCTTCGGCACGCGCGCGCAGGCGACGGCCGTCACCATCTTCGCGCCGTGCTTGGCGATCCCGCCCGCCTCGTAGGCCCGGCCGACCATGAACCCGGAGATGTTCTGGAGGAAGAGCAGCGGGATGCCGCGCTGGTCGCACAGCTCGATGAAATGCGCGCCCTTCTGGGCGGATTCGGAGAACAGGATGCCGTTGTTGGCCACGATCCCGACCGGATGGCCGTGGATCCGCGCGAAGCCGGTGACCAGGGTCGTACCGAACTCGGCCTTGAACTCGGCGAACCGCGAGCCGTCGACCAGCCGGGCGATGACCTCCCGGACGTCGTAGGGCGTACGGGAATCCACCGGCACCGCGCCGTACAGCCCCGCCGGATCGACCTTGGGCTCCTCGACCGGCTCCACGGACCAGGGGAGCGCGCCGCGCGCGGGGAGGGTGGAGACGATGGTGCGCACGATCCGCAGGGCGTGCGCGTCGTCCTCCGCGAGATGGTCGGTGACCCCCGACGTACGGGAGTGGACCTCGCCGCCGCCCAGCTCCTCGGCCGTGACGACCTCGCCGGTCGCCGCCTTCACCAGCGGCGGCCCGCCCAGGAAGATCGTGCCCTGGCCGCGCACGATCACGGCCTCGTCGCTCATCGCCGGGACATACGCCCCGCCCGCCGTACAGGACCCGAGCACCGCCGCGATCTGCGGGATGCCGGCGCCGGACATCCTGGCCTGGTTGTAGAAGATCCGCCCGAAGTGCTCCCGGTCGGGAAAGACCTCGTCCTGCATCGGCAGGAAGGCGCCTCCGGAGTCCACGAGATACAGGCAGGGGAGGCGGTTCTCCAGGGCCACTTCCTGGGCGCGGAGGTGTTTCTTCACCGTCATGGGGTAATACGTGCCGCCCTTGACCGTGGCGTCATTGGCGACGATCACCACCTCACGGCCGCTGACCCGGCCGATCCCGGAGATCACCCCGGCGGCCGGGGCCGCGCCTCCGTACATCCCCTCCGCCGCGAGCGGCGCCAGCTCCAGGAAGGGCGAACCGGGGTCGAGCAGCGTGTCCACCCGGTCGCGCGGCAGCAGCTTCCCGCGCGCCGTGTGCCGGGCGCGGGCCTTCTCGCCGCCGCCCAGCCGAGCCGCGACGAGCCGGGCGCGCAGGCCGTCGGCCAGCTCCCCGTGCGCCGCCTCGTTCACCCGCCAGGACTCGGACGCCGGGTCCGCGGCGCTCGCCAGCACCGGTGCTTGCAGCATCGCTCGTAGCTCCCTCGCCGCCACGTCTCACGTTAGTGAGCGTTAACCAGTTTCCCTCAGGTTAACGACCGCTAACGACCCTGTCTAGAATGATTTCCCATGAGCACCAGGACAGCCGCCCCGACCCGCCGTGAGCAGATCCTCAAGCAGGCCGCGCGCCTCTTCGCCGAGCGCGGGTTCCACGGTGTCGGCGTCGACGAGATAGGAGCGGCCGTCGGCATCAGCGGCCCCGGGCTGTACCGCCATTTCGCGGGCAAGGACGCGATGCTCGCCGAGCTGCTCGTCGGCATCAGCGGCCGGCTGCTGGACGGCGGGAAGCGACGGGTGGGCGGAGCGGACGCGACCGGGGACCCGGCCGCCGTGCTGGCCTCGCTGATCGACGGCCATATCGACTTCGCCCTGGACGACCGCTCGCTGATCACCCTCCACGACCGCGAGCTGGACCGCCTCAGGGACAGCGACCGCAAGCTGGTGCGCCAGCTCCAGCGGCAGTACGTGGAGCTGTGGGTCGGGGTCGTGCGCGAAGTGCACCCCCGCGTCCCGGAAGCTCAGGCCCGCGGCGCGGTCCACGCGGTCTTCGGACTGCTGAACTCGACCCCGCACCTCGGCTCGTACGGCAGTGGACTACCGGGCCGAGCGGCGATGGAGTCCCTGCTGCGGCGCCTGGCGCACGGGGCGTTCGCGGCGCTGGGTGAGGCGTGAGCCGCCCCTGAACATGCCTTGGGCCCGTGCCCGGCTCACATCGAGCGTGCCCGGCTCATGTACATCCTCGTGCCGCCGGTGAGGGGCACGGCACGGCACGGGCCGTGGTTGTGACAGGGCCCGGAGCGGGTAATCTCCGCGCCGCCCGTACCGCTGACGGCACAATGGGCTCATGCCGATACCCAGCCGCGCCGCACTTGTCGACCACCTCGTCCGTTCCCGGATCGCCGGAGACGTGGCCACGCCACGCGACAACAATCTCTCCCACTACCGCAAGCTCGCCAACGGTGACCGCCACTACTGGCTGGGTCTCGAGCTCGGGGACCGCTGGACCGACGAGCAGGACGTGCTCGCCGTGATGGCCGAGCGGTGCGGGGTCGTCGACGACCCCGAGCACCGGACCGGCCAGGACACCATCGATCCCGAACTGACCGTCGACGCCCTGGAGCGGATGGCCGCCCGGCTGCGCAAGGCCGCCGACGGGCACCAGCGCGTGCTGTTCGCGACCGGTCACCCGGGCGGGCTGCTCGACGTCCACCGGCGGACCGCGGACGCCCTGCGGGCCGCCGGCTGCGAGATCGTACGGATCCCGGGCGGGCTCATGGCGGACGAGGGCATGGTCTTCCAGTTCGCCGACGTCGCGATGCTGGAGCGCGGCGCGACCCTCTGGCACACGCACTCGCCTGAGCCGATGCGCGCGATCCTGGACGCGCTGGAGCGCGAGGGCAGACCGCAACCCGACCTGGTGGTGGCGGACCACGGGTGGGCGGGATGTGCGGGGCAGCGCGGGCTGGACTCCATGGGGTACGCGGACTGCAACGACCCGGCGCTGTTCATCGCCGAGGCCGAGGGCACGCTGGAGGTGACGGTTCCGCTGGACGACCACGTCACGGACCCGCGTTTCTACGATCCGATGACGGACTACCTGCTCAATGAGGCGGGGCTGCTCTGACGCTCCGGGGCAGGCATCTGTATCGCCGAGGTTCAGCGTCGCCCGGTGTCACGCGCCCTCTGTCACGTACGCGCGTATCACCCGGACGGGCGACAACCGGGCGTCTGTCACCCGGGTGTCTGTCACCCGGGCGGGGTCACCGGAGTTCGGCGTGGTGACCCCGCGGTGGTGACGGGCGGAGCGGTCAGCGGTCCGTCCACAGGCTGTACTGGAGCGTGCCCTTGGCGCACTGGTACCGTGACCAGTGCCCGCGGTCGATCCCCTGCTGTCCGGCCTCCTGGCAGCCGCCGAGGGTCCAGTACTTGCCGCGATGGATCGGAAGGTCGGCCGCCACGGCCGCCGCGGCGGGGTGGGCAACGGTCCGCTGCGGGCTCGCCGCCGGCGAGGCGGTCGCCTGGGAGACGACTCCCAGGCCCAGCGTCGTGGCGGCGGCCGCCGCCACGAGTCCGGTCAGGACAGAGTGAGTGCGTGTCATTTCCGCGTTTCCTTTCCTCGGGAACCGGTTGATCCGGCGGCGCCGGGGCGGCTCCAGGAGCCGGCGGGCTTCACCTCGTGGGGTGAACCTGCGGGCTGGGTGCCCCGATTTTGTGCCGGTGTGGGGGCCTTCGCAAGCTTGTCCCGGTTGCTTCAGCTATGTCGGGATCCCTAGGGTTCTGACCTGCTGGGACACGCCTGTCCCGGGACACGTCACGGCCGGCCGGACACGGTCCACGGCCACCACGGGGGCGCATTCATGGCTGAGGGCGAGGGGTTACGGGAGCAGGCGGCGGCCCGGAGGCTGGGCGGTGCGTTACGCGCGCTGCAACAGCGGTCCGGTTGCACGTTGCGCTGCCTGGAGACGCGGGTACGCATCAGCGACTCATCGCTGTCGCCCTATTTCCGGGGCGATACGGTCCCGCCCTGGGCCACCGTCCGCGACCTGTGCCGGGCACTGGGAGCCGATCCGGCCGAGTACCGCGCCTTGTGGGAGGCGGCGGACAGCGGCCAGAAAGCCGCACAGTCCGGCGGCACCTCGGCCCCCGAACCTCAGCCGCCCGCGGAGAGTCCCTCAACCGCCCCTGGCGCCCCGGTCGCGTGGCGTGCCCGCGAGTCATCGGCTGCGACGGCCGTCGTCACCAGAAATGGGCCTGATCCGGGAGGATTTCCTCATGTCCGGGCTCCGTCGCGGCAGCAGGACCCTGCGCGGAATCAGTCGCGCGGTACGTGGCTTCACTCGCGCGGTACGCGGATCACGCCCTCCTGGATCACCGAGATCGCCAGCCGCCCGTCCTGGGTGAAGATGCGCGCCTGGCCGAGGCCCCGGCCGCCCGCCGCCGATGGGGACTGCTGGTCGTACAGCAGCCACTCGTCCGCGCGGAACGGCCGGTGGAACCACATCGCGTGGTCCAGGCTCGCGCCCACCACGTCGCCGACCGCCCAGCCGCCCCGCCCGTGCGCCAGCAGCACCGAGTCGAGCAGCGTCATGTCGGAGACGTACGTGGCCAGGCAGACGTGGAGCAGCGGATCGTCGGCGAGTTTGCCGGCCGTACGGAACCACACCTGGGAGCGGGGCTCGCGCGGCCGCCCCACCGTGCCGAACGGCGGCTCGTCCACGTACCGCAGATCGACGGCGGCCCGTGCCTCCAGGAACCGGTCCGCCATGCCCGGATCGACGAACCCGTCGGCGTAGCGCGGCAGCATCTCCGCCGCCGTCGGCAGCGTCTCCGGGTCCGGCGCGGGCGGCATCTCCGACTGGTGCTCCAGGCCTTCCTCGTACGTCTGGAAGGAGGCCGAGAGATGGAAGATCGGCTGGCCGTGCTGGACCCCGACGACCCGGCGCGTGGTGAAGGAACGCCCGTCACGGATGCGGTCGACGGTGTAGACGATCGGCGCGCCGGGATCGCCCGCCCGCAGGAAGTACGCGTGCAGGGAGTGGGCCGTACGGTCGGCGGGGACCGTACGGCCCGCCGCCACCAGCGCCTGGGCGGCGACCTGGCCGCCGAAGACACGCGGGACGACCGAGGACTGGCTCCGGCCCCGGAAGATGTCCTCGTCGATCCGCTCCAGGTCGAGCAGATCGAGCAGTGCGTCAAGGGCTTCGTTCATGACTGACGACATCTCTTGAGGGGAGTTACCGGCGGAGCGTCCTGCGAGCGCCTTACAGGCCCATGGACTTGGCGATGATCATCTTCATGACCTCACTGGTGCCACCGTAGATGCGGTTGACCCGGTTGTCCGCGTAAAGGCGGGCGATCGGGTACTCGTTCATATAACCGTAGCCCCCGTGCAACTGGAGGCACTTGTCGATCACGCGGTGCGCGACCTCCGTGGTGAACAGCTTCGCGGAGGCGGCCTCGGCGGCGGACAGCTCGCCCAGGTCGTGGGCCTCCAGCGCGCGGTCGACAACGGCCTCGGCCGCGTCCACCTCGGCCTTGCAGGCGGCCAGTTCGAACTTGGTGTTCTGGAACGAGGCGACGGTCTTGCCGAAGACGGTCCGCTCCGAGACGTAGTCCTGCGCGAACCGCACCGCGGCGGCGGCCTGCGCGTACGCGCCGACGGCGATACCGAGGCGCTCCTGCGGCAGATTCTGGCCCAGGTAGGAGAAGCCCTTGTTCTCCTCGCCGAGCAGGTCCTCGACCGGGACCCTGACGTCGGTGAAGGACAGCTCGGCGGTGTCGGAGGTCTTCAGGCCCAGCTTGTCGAGCTTGCGGCCGACCGCGTACCCCTCGGACTTCGTGTCCACGACCAGCAGGGAGATGCCGAAGCGGCGGTCCTCGGGCGTCGGCGCGGCGGTACGGGCACAGACGATGACGCGGTCCGCGTGGACACCGCCGGTGATGAACGTCTTCGCGCCGTTGAGGACGTAGTGCGTGCCGTCCTCGGAGAGCTTGGCGGTGGTCTTCATGCCGGCCAGGTCGGAGCCGGTGCCCGGCTCGGTCATGGCGATGGCGTACATGGCGTCGCCGCTGACGAAGTCCGGCAGCCAGCGCTTCTTCTGCTCGTCGGTGGCGTACGCCTTCAGGTACGGCAGACAGAGCGTGACATGGACGCTGGAGCCGCCGAAGGACACGCCCGCGCGGGCGCACTCCTCGGACATGACGGCCTGGAACTTGAATGACTCCTCGCCCGCGCCGCCGAACTCCTCCGGCACCTCGATCCCGAAGATGCCCAGCTCGCCGAGTTGACGGTAGAAGTCACGGGGCGCCTCACCCGCCGCGTACCACTCGTCGTAGACGGGGACGACCTCGGCCTCGATGAAGGCGCGGATGGTCTCCCGGAATGCCTCGTGGTCCTCGTTGTAAACCGTACGGCGCACGGTGACCCCCTCCGTCTTCGCGGCTGAACCGCCGCCGCTCTCGCGGAGGTGGCTGCTCGCCGTGTGGGTTGCTCAATCGATGGTTGCGGTGATGGCTCTAAGCGCTTGCTCAGGCCAAAGTTACCCAGCGGTTCGTTCGGGTGTCCAGAGGCGGAGAGAGCGGGGACGGGTCACGCGGGTCACACTCGGCGGGGCCATCGGTTCTTGTACCGAAAGTCCCGTGAGGCGGGAATTTCGGTACAAGAACCACCCAGGGCACCTCGTCCTCGACGGATGCCCGGTGATCCGTCCTATTTCGGTGCCTGGAAGCCGCCGATCTTCTGTTCGAGCAGTTCGGCCAGGCGCAGTGGGGTGCGGTCCTCGAACATCGGGCCGATGAGCTGCACTCCCACCGGCAGACCCTCGGGGGACCGGCCCGCTGGTACGGCGGTCGCGGGCAGGCCCGGCATGGTGGCCACACCGGCCCAGACGAGCTGGTCGAAGTACGGGTACTCGACGCCGTCGATGTCGATCCGGCGTTCCCTCGGATCGGTGGTGTGGTCGTGCGGGAACGCGGGAGTGGGCGTGATGGGACACACCACGGCGTCGAACTCGGCGAAGAACCGCCGCCAGCCGTGGCGGTGGAGCTCGCGACGACTATTCGTCTCGACCCAGTCGCGGTGGCTGAACACCATGCCGCGCAGCCGCGTCGCATCGAGACTCTGGTCGTCCGTGCTCAGTGCGGCGGCGCGGGTCCGCAGCTGCTCGTACGCTTCGACGGGAAAATATGCCACGGCGCCCGAAAACAGCAACTGCGTGTAGAGCGTTGCCGCTTCGGTCGGATCGGGCAGTAGCGAACTGTGCCGTTCGACGCGGGCGCCGCCGTCGACAAGCGCGTCGGCCACCCGGTCCACGCCCGCCCGTACAGCGGCCCCGGTCGGAATGAGCGGATGATCGTCGAGGACCAGGACCCGGAAGTCGCACAGCCGCTCGTGGCGCGCGGGCGGCAGCGTCACGTCGTGCGCCACACCGAGCGTCAGCGGGTCCGGTCCGGCCATGACGTCGAGCAGGAGCGAGAGATCGCGGGCGGTGCGCGCCATCGGACCGACGACGGCGAGGTCGGATTCGGCCGGCAACGCCGGCGCGGGCGGCGGGACCATACCGCGGGTCGCCGCGAGTCCGAGCGTCGGTTTGTGTGCGTAGACACCACAGAAATGTGCGGGGGTGCGCAACGAACCGGCGAGGTCGGAGCCGATGGACAGCACGCCGAATCCGGACGCCAGGGCCGCCGCCGATCCGCCGGAGGATCCCCCGGGCGTACGACCGTGATCCCACGGGTTGTTGGTGGTGCCGTAGATCTCGTTGAAGCTCTGCATATCTTGCAGACCCAAGGGCACATTGGTCTTCCCCAGCACCACCGCGCCCGCGGCCTTGAGCCGCGACACCTGCACCGCGTCCTCGGCCGGCAAATAGTTCCGGTGCCGCGGCATACCCCAGGTCGTGGGCAGCCCGGCGACGTTGTAGGACTCTTTGACCGTCACCGGAACGCCGAGCAGCGGCCGGTCCTCACCAAGGGCGCGCGCCTTGTCGGCGCGGTGCGCGGAGGCCCGCGCACGGTCGAAGTCCGGTACACAGATCGCGTTGATCGCCTTGTCGTCCCGCTCGATACGGGCGATCGCCCGGTCGGTCAGTTCCGCCGAGGTCACTTCACCGGCACGCAAGGCAGCCACGAGTTTTTCGGCCGTTTCTAAATTCAGCTCCATGAATCCGACCGTACTGGCCTCTGGAATGGGCCATAAAATGCCGCTTCACACAACGGCTTATCGCCTGAGCTGATAGGCCGTCAGGTCGCTGGTGGTTCGTGACTTACCTGAAGCAGGGGGAAAAGTCGGGTGATGAGGGCCACCGGCCGAGCGTCGTCGGGCCGGGCCAGGGGGCGTTGTTCACCGCGCTGGCCGGCTACTACCGCGCCTGACCACGTCCTATGGCCCTCAACGTCACGCGGCCCCCCGCGTCACGCGGCCCTCACACCCAGCGCAGTGCGAACCACAGCTCCATCCGTACGTCCGCGTCGTCCAGGTCGGCCTCCAGCAGGGCCGCGCAGCGGGCGATGCGTTGGCGGACCGTGTTGCGGTGGACGGTCAGAGCCACCGCCGTACGGTCCCAGCTGCCGTGCAGCGACAGCCACGCGCGCAGCGTCTCGACCAGGGCGGGGGAGGCGCCGGGGCCGGTGAGCGGTGCCAGTCGGGTGCGGGCGTGGGCGGCGGCCTCCTCGGGGGCGAACAGGCCGGTGAGTCCCGTCTCGTGGTGGCGTCCGAGGTCGGTACGGGTGGCCTCGGCGCGGGCCAGCGCGCGCCCGGCCCGTACGTCGGCGGCGGACAGTTCCGCCGGGGCGACCGGGTCGCTGACACCCAGGGTCCAGCCGGGCTGGGCGGTGACCTCGCGGTCGGTGAGGACGCGGACCGTGGTGCCGTCCGTCTCCACCAGGGCGCTGCCCAGGGACGCGGCGAGCGCGCCCGGGGCGAACGCGCCCCCGGCGAACGGCGCTTCGGTGCCGCGCGCGTGGACCACCGTCCAGGGGCCGGGCCCGAGCAGCGGCGCGGCCTCGGCGGGTGTGGCCCCGAGCAGCAGCCGTACGAGCGTGGCCGAGCGGCCCGCTTCGGCCGCGCCCTGGTGGGGCGCGGTCAGCAGGGACAGCAGGACGACGGCGACACCGGTGATGGTGTGGTCCCCGGCCTCCCGCCCCTCGGCGGCCACCCCGAGGACCAGACCCTGCGCGCCGCCGAGGGCGTGGGCCGTGAGATGCGCGCCGTGGGCGGCGTCGGTGGCGGAGGAGGGAGCGGCGGAGGACGGGGGCAGGGAGAGGGGTGTCCTCTGTACGGAGGACGGCGGCGCGCAGAGGGGTGTCCTCCGTACGGAGGGTGTCGTCGGGGAGGGGGGTGGCGTCGGGAGCGGGGGCGGCGGGCCGCCGGGCCCCTGGCGTACCACCCGGGCCAGGCGCGCGAGCGCCGTTCGTGCCGCCGGGGACGCGATCCGGCCCGTCGCGTGCAGCTCCGAGCCGTCCGGCGCGAACAGCACCGCGCGGCCGCCCAGCCGTACGGCCAGCTGGTGCAGTACGGCCGGCACCGGGTCCTGGCGGGCCGCCGCCGCTGCCAGACCCTGCTGCGCCTGTGTCACCCGGCGCAGTTCCCGATGGCGTGCCTCCGCCATCAGCTGCCACACCTCGCGTGCCACCAGGGCGAACGTCGTGCTCGGCGGCACCTCCAGGAGCGGCAGTCCATGCCGGTCGCAGGACTCGATCAGGGCCGGCGGCACGGTGTCGTATACCGGCGTCACCCCGAAACCGAGCGCCGCCGCCCCCGCCTGCACGATGCGCGACACATACGTATCGGGGTCCTTCAGCAGCACTCCGGCGCTCAGCAGCAGCTCACCGCCCAGCAGGTACGGATAGGGGTCCGCCATCTCGGAGGTGTGCACCCAGTGCACCACCGAGCCCGCGTCCCTCGGCCCGGCGATCTGGCGCAGGGCGAGATCCTCGCGGTCGAGCAGTGCGGCGAGCGGGATGGACGGAGTGGGTGGGGCTGCTGTGATCTCCGGCATGGACAGTCCATCCATCGGCAGCGAAAAGAATGGATGAAACATACACTTCAGCGTTGCTTTCCGGCCACCTACCGTCATGACGCACAAGGCACGCCGGGCTTTACGGCAGGCGCTCGGCGTGACGTGCGGACGGCACGAGACGTGACGGAGGAAGCCCATGGCTGTGGACTACGCGGTAATCGTCGTCTACCTGGTCGGCATGCTCGCCATGGGCTGGTGGGGCATGCGCCGCGCCAAGTCCAAGAGCGAGTTCCTGGTGGCCGGACGCAGGCTCGGCCCCTGGATGTACTCCGGCACGATGGCCGCCATCGTGCTCGGCGGCGCCTCCACGATCGGTGGCGTCGGCCTCGGCTACACGCACGGCCTCTCGGGCGCCTGGATGGTCTTCTCCATCGGCCTCGGGCTGCTCGCGCTCTCCATATTCTTCTCCGCGCGGATCGCCCGGCTGAAGGTCTACACCGTCTCCGAGATGCTCGACCTGCGGTACGGCGGCCGGGCCGGTGTCATCTCGGGCATCGTGATGTGGGCGTACACGCTGATGCTCGCGGTCACGTCGACCATCGCGTACGCCACGATCTTCGACGTCCTCTTCGACCTGAACCGCACCGTCGCGATCATCCTCGGCGGGGCGATCGTCGTCGCGTACTCGACGCTCGGCGGCATGTGGTCCATCACGCTGACGGACATGGTGCAGTTCGTCGTCAAGACGATCGGGGTGCTGCTGCTTCTGCTGCCCATCGCGGTCGTCAAGGCGGGCGGGTTCAGCGAGATGAAGGCGCGGTTGCCGCACGAGTACTTCACGCCGTTCGGCATCGGCGGCGAGACGATCTTCACCTATGTGCTCATCTACACCTTCGGCATGCTGATCGGACAGGACATCTGGCAGCGGGTGTTCACGGCGCGCGGTGACAAGGTCGCGCGCTGGGGCGGGACCGTCGCCGGTACTTACTGTCTGCTCTACGCGCTGGCCGGCGCGGTCATCGGGACGGCGGCCAAGGTGCTGTACCCGAACCTGGGCAGCGCCGACGACGCGTTCGCGACCATCGTCAAGGAAGAACTGCCCATGGGCGTACGGGGACTGGTCCTGGCCGCCGCGCTCGCGGCGGTGATGTCGACCTCGTCGGGTGCGCTGATCGCCTGCGCGACCGTGGCCAACAACGACATCTGGTCGCGGCTGAGGGGGGTGACCGGCCGCGCGGGGGACGGCGGCGGTACGGGGCACGACGATCACGACGAGGTCCGGGGCAACCGCCTCTTCATCCTGGTCATGGGGGTGGCCGTCATCGCCATCGCCATCGCGCTGAACAACGTGGTCGAGGCGCTCACCGTCGCGTACAACCTGCTGGTGGGCGGATTGCTCGTACCGATCCTCGGCGGCCTCCTGTGGAAGCGCGGCACGGTGTACGGGGCGCTGTCCGCCGTGATCGTCGGCGGCGGCGCGGTCGTCGGGCTGATGGCGGCGTACGGCATCCTCGCGAACGAGCCCATCTACTACGGGCTGCTCGCCTCGCTGGCCGCCCATGTGATCGTCAGCCTGGCCACCAAGCCGACGGACGAGGCGGTACTGGCCGCTTGGCGCCTCCGCCTCGCGGGCGAGGGCGGGACGGATGAGGAGACCGTGGGCGAGAAGGCCGTCCCCGTGGGCTGAGGCCGTAGGTAATGAGGCCGGAGGTATGAGACCGCAGGCATGAGACCGCAGGCGTGAGGCCTGGACCGGCTCACTGTCAGTGGGTCGGTCCATTCTTGACCGAGCGACACAGAGCAATACAGAGCAATACAGAGCTACATACAGCGACGCAGAGCTGTGCGGAGCCGCACAAGCGTTACCCGGAGAGGTCCGACGATGAGCAGCAACGAACACCAGCCCCTGGCCACCGACGCCGTCGGCCCGCGCGGTCCCGTCGACTCGTCCCGTGTCCCGAGGTTCGCGGGACCGGCCACGTTCGCCCGGCTGCCCCGGCTGGACGAGGTCGGCACCGCCGATGTCGCTGTCGTCGGCGTCCCCTTCGACACCGGGGTCTCCTACCGCCCCGGCGCCCGCTTCGGGGGCAACGCGATCCGCGAGGCATCGCGCCTGCTGCGCCCCTACAACCCGGCCCAGGACGCCTCGCCCTTCGCGCTCGCCCAGGTCGCGGACGCCGGGGACATCGCCGCGAACCCGTACAACATCAACGAGGCCGTCGACACCATCGAGGCGGCGGCCGACGACCTGCTCGGCACCGGCGCCCGCATGATGACCCTCGGCGGGGACCACACCATCGCGCTCCCGCTGCTGCGTTCGGTGGCGAAGCGGCACGGGCCCGTCGCGCTGCTCCACTTCGACGCCCATCTGGACACCTGGGACACCTACTTCGGCGCCGAGTACACACACGGCACGCCGTTCCGCCGGGCGGTCGAGGAGGGCATCCTCGATACGGAGGCGCTCTCCCACGTCGGCACGCGCGGTCCGGTGTACGGGAAGCGGGACCTGGACGACGACGCCAAGATGGGCTTCGGGATCGTCACCTCCGCCGATGTCATGCGCCGGGGCGTGGACGAGATCACCGACCAGCTCCGGCAGCGCATCGGGGACCGCCCGCTGTACATCTCCATCGACATCGATGTGCTCGACCCGGCGCACGCGCCCGGCACCGGCACGCCCGAGGCCGGCGGGCTCACCTCCCGTGAACTCCTCGAAATACTGCGGGGCCTGGCCTCCTGCCGGCTCGTCTCGGCGGATGTCGTGGAGGTCGCGCCCGCGTACGACCACGCGGAGATCACGTCCGTCGCCGCCTCCCACACGGCGTACGAACTGACGACGATCATGTCGCGACAGATCGCCGCGTCGCGACAGACCGCCGCCGAGAGGACGAAGTAGTGCACGACCACGACCACGAGCCCCCGCCCTTCACCGCCGAGCAGACCGCGGCGGCCCTCGCCCCGCCCGCCGGGCGCAACGGTGGTGATCTGGTGGTCGAGACGCTGTACGGCCTCGGCGCCACCACCGTCTTCGGCCTGCCGGGTCAGCACGCGCTGGGCATGTTCGACGCCCTGCGCCGGTCCGAACTCACGTACATCGGGCTGCGCGTCGAGAACAACGCGGGGTTCGCCGCCGACGCGTACGGCCGGGTCACCGGCGAGGTCGCCCCGCTGCTGCTCTCCACCGGGCCCGGCGCGCTCACGTCCCTCGCCGCGCTCCAGGAGGCCGCCTCCGCGTCCGCGCCCGTGCTGGCGATCTCCAGCCAGGTCCCGTCGGCGGGCCTCGGCGGCGGCCGGCACGGCTATCTGCACGAACTGCGCGACCAGCAGGCGTCCTTCCGGGACATCGTGAAGTCCGTGCACCAGGTCCGTACGGCCTCGCAGATCCCGTCCGCGATCGCCGCCGCCTGGGAGTCCGCGCTCACCGCGCCGCACGGCCCGGTCTGGGTGGAGATCCCGCAGGACGTCCTGCTCGCCGAGACGATCCTGCCGGTCGTCACCGCGATGGACGCCACCCCGCGCGAGCTGCATCCCCGCCCCGAACTGACCGCAGTGGCAGCCCACTTGCTGTCGAACGCGTCCCGTCCGGCGATCATCGCGGGCGGGGGAGTCGTACGCGCGGACGCGGCCGGCAAGCTTCGCGCGCTCGCCGAGAAGCTTGCCGCGCCGGTCGTCACCACCTTCGGCGGCAAGGGCGCGTTCCCCTGGACCCACCCCCTGTCCCTCCAGTCCTGGCTGGAGGACCGCCACACCACGGACTTCCTCGAAGAGGCGGACGTCCTGCTGGTGGTGGGCTCCGGCCTGGGGGAACTCTCCTCGAACTACCACACGTTCCGGCCGCGCGGCCGGGTGATCCAGATTGAGGCGGATCTCGGCAAGCTGGAGTCCAACCACCCGGCGCTGGGCATCCACGCCGACGCCCGCAACGCGCTTTCCGCGCTGCTGGATTCGGTCACCGAGCGCGCGGACCCGACGCCGGATCCGACTGCGGATCCGACAGCGGACCCGACGCCGGACCCGACGCCGGATCCGACAGCGGACCCGACGGCGGGCCCGGCTGTGGATTCGTCGGCGGCCGAGGCGGCGGGCTCGACGGCGAGTTCGTCGGCGGCCGAAGCGGTCCGGGAGGTGCTGGCGAAGGTACGGGCCCGGATCGACGCCCAGGACCTCACGCTGGAGCGGCGGGTGCTGGCCTCCGTACGCGACGCCCTGCCCGGCACGTCCCCCAGCTTCTGGGACATGACGATCCTCGCCTACTGGGCCTGGTCCGCCTGGCCGGGCCCGCTGCACTCGGGCCAGGGCGCCGGCGGCCTGGGCTACGCCTTCCCGGCCGCGATCGGCGCCGCCGCGGCCGACCGTACGACCCCCGTCCTCGCCGTCTCGGGCGACGGCGGCGCGATGTACTCGATCGCGGAGCTGGCCACCGCCCGCCAGTACGACCTCCCGGTCACCTGGCTGATCGTGGACGACGGTGGCTACGGCATCCTGCGCGAGTACATGACGGACGCCTTCGGCGACACCACCGGTACGGAACTGTCCCGCCCGGACTTCGTGGCCCTCGCGGAATCCTTCGGCGTCCCGGCGGTCCGTACGACCCCGGAGTCCCTGCGCGAGGACCTGTCCGCGTCCCTGGCCGCCCCGGGCCCCTCGGTCGTGGTCCTCCCGGCCCTGCTCCGTATGTTCGCCCCGACCCACCTGACCTGACCCACCTGGACTGACCCACGTGGACTGACCCGCCTGGACCGCCCCACTTGGACTGATCCGCGCTCACCCGGACTGACCTGCGCACACCTGGTCTGACCATTGCCCGCCGGAATTGTGTTCGGCCTCATAGTCCTGTCTGCCCCTGTCCGTGCATCATGTCGGGCGGGTGCGTCGATCAGGGCGCGCCCGCCGACGTGACAGGACCGATGCGACAGGGGCGGGAAACCTCAAGTGACTCACCACCGAATACCCCGGCATGGCCGGGGCGCGCTCTCAGTCGTCCTGATCGCGGGCGTGCTTCTGCCGACGGTCTCGGGAGCGTCACCCGCCCTGGGCACGACGCGCGGTGTCGACTGTGTCTCGGGCAAGCCCGGCCTCGCCGACAAGCTGTCCAAGGACATTCTCGCGGCGCTCAGGGGACGGGAGTCCACCACGGCCGTGGCGGTCCGCGACCGTACGACCGACACGGTTTGCAGCCTGCGGGGCTCGCAGAAGTTCGACTCCGCCAGCGTGGTCAAGGTGACCGTTCTCTCGGCCCTGCTCTGGGACGCGCAGAAGACGCACCGCACGCTCACGAAGCGTGAGAACAAGCTCTCCACAGCGATGATCACCGAGTCGGACAACGAGGCGACCACCACGCTGTGGAATCAGCTCGGACCGACGAAGATCAAGGGCTTCCTCAAGGCCGCGGGGATGACCCAGACCACCCCGGGCGAGGGCGGCTACTGGGGCCTCACCCAGGTCACGGCACATGACGAAGAGCGGCTGCTGGCCCTGGTGACCGCCCGGAACAGCGTGCTCAGCGACACCTCGCGCCGTTACGTCCTGGACCGGATGGGCAAGGTCGTCCCGTCCCAGCGCTGGGGCGTTCCGGCCGGGGCCCCGGCCTCCGCCACCGTCCAGCTGAAGAACGGCTGGCTGGAGCGGTCCGACCGCGGCTGGCGCGTGCACAGCATCGGCGCGTTCACCGGCAAGGGCCACGACTACCAGATCGCCGTGCTCACCGATGACGACAAGAAGATGAACGACGGGGTCAACACCATCCAGGCCGTCGCCAAGGCCGTCCACAAGGACCTCAACCCGGCCTAGGCTGTCCGGCCGGTCTTTGCCGGGACCGGGACCACAACCCCAGGCGGCTCTACGCGCCCGCCCGGGGACCTAGGACCACGGACGGGCCCCCATAGGACCGCGGACCGGTCTTTGTTGCGGAAGGATGAAATCCGCCCCGGCCCGCGTTGGTGCCTTCCGGCAGGTCAGAACGATCGGGAGGTTTCAGTGGCGGCGACAGACCGGAGCTGGGCGCGGCGGCTGTCCGGGTACGCGTGGCGGTACCGGCGCAATGTGCTGCTCGCGCTCGGCTCCTCGCTCGCGGGTATGGCGGTGATGGCGCTCGTCCCGCTGATCACCAAGGTGGTCATCGACGATGTCATCGGGGGCGGCGACCGGTCCCTCGCCGTCTGGACCGGCCTGCTGATGCTCGCCGCGCTCGCCGTCTATGTGATGACGTATATCCGCCGCTACTACGGCGGCCGGCTCGCGCTCGACGTCCAGCACGATCTCCGTACCGAGATGTACGACACGATCGCCCGCCTCGACGGGCGGCGCCAGGACAGCCTCTCCACCGGACAGGTCGTCGGCCGCGCCACCAGCGACCTCCAGCTCGTCCAGAGCCTGCTCTTCATGCTGCCGATGACGATCGGCAACGTCCTGCTGTTCCTCATATCCCTGGCGATCATGGCGTGGCTGTCGCCGCCGCTGACCCTGATCGCCCTGGCCGTCGCCCCCGCCGTCTGGTTCATCGCCCGCCGCAGCCGCGTCCGGCTGCACCCCGCCACCTGGTACGCGCAGTCGCAGGCCGCCGCCGTCGCCGGGGTCGTGGACGGAGCCGTCTCCGGTGTGCGCGTGGTCAAGGGATTCGGGCAGGAGGAGCAGGAGACCGGGAAGCTCCGCGAGGTCGGCCGCAGGCTGTTCGCCGGGCGGCTGCGCACCATCAGGCTCAACGCCCGCTACACCCCCGCCCTCCAGGCCGTCCCCGCGCTCGGGCAGGTCGCCATGCTGGCGCTCGGCGGCTGGCTGGCCACCCGCGGGGAGATCAGCCTCGGCACCTTCGTCGCCTTCTCCACCTATCTGGCCCAGCTCGTCGGCCCCGTCCGGATGCTCGCCATGGTGCTGACCGTCGGACAGCAGGCACGGGCCGGGGTGGAGCGGGTCCTGGAGCTGATCGACACCGAGCCGAGCATCCAGGACGGGACGAAGGAGCTGCCGGCGGACGCCGAGGCATCGGTCGAGTTCGACGACGTCTCGTTCGCGTACGAGGACGGGCGGCCCGTCCTGAAGGGCCTGACGCTGGAGATACGCCCCGGCGAAACCGTCGCCGTCGTCGGCGCGTCCGGCAGCGGGAAGTCCACGCTGTCCCTCCTGCTGCCCCGCTTCTACGACGTGACCCACGGCGCCGTACTCGTCGGCGGCCATGACGTCCGCGAGCTGACCTTCGACTCGCTGCGGGCCGCCGTCGGACTCGTACCGGAAGACAGCTTCCTCTTCTCCGACACCGTCCGCGCCAATATCGCCTACGGCCGGCCGGACGCCACCGAGGAGGAGATCCTCCAGGCCACCCGGGCCGCCCAGGCCCACGGCTTCATCACCGACCTGCCCGGCGGCTACGACACCAAGGTGGGCGAGCAGGGCCTCACCCTCTCCGGCGGACAGCGCCAGCGCATCGCCCTGGCACGGGCCATCCTCACCGACCCCCGGCTGCTCCTGCTCGACGACGCGACCTCCGCCGTCGACGCCCGGGTGGAGCACGAGATACACGAGGCGCTGCGCACGGTGATGGCCGGGCGTACGACACTGCTCATCGCCCACCGCCGTTCCACCCTCGGCCTGGCCGACCGTATCGCCGTACTCGACGGCGGACGGCTCGCCGACATCGGCACGCACGACGAGCTTCAGGAGCGGTCGGCCCTCTACCGGCGGCTCCTCACCGAACCCGACGAGCTCTCGGGGACCTCGCCCGGCCACGCCCCGGTCGACGCCGAGGCGTCGGAGCGGGCCGACGGCGAACCGAGCGGTACGGGGAAGCCGTCCGCCGAGTGTCCCGAGGAGGCCCGCGCCCTCCAGCGGGAGATCGACGCCGAGTTCGACGTGGAGCGCGGCGTCACGCCCGCTCTGTGGGTACGGGACGAAGCCGCCACCGACGACTCGGCGGCGCCCGGCGCCACCCCCGAACTGCTCGCCCAGGTCGAGGCGCTGCCACCGGCCACCGAAGCCCCCGAGGTGGACGAGGGGCGCGCGGTCGCCGCCGAGGACTCGTACGGGCTGCGCCGGCTGCTGCGCGGCTTCGGGGTGCCGCTGCTGGTCAGCCTCGCTTTCGTCACCGTCGACGCCGGGATGGGCCTGCTGCTGCCGGTCCTCATCCGGCACGGTATCGACCAGGGTGTGGAGCGGCTCGCGCTCGGCGCGGTGTGGGTGGCCGCCGCGCTGGGGCTGCTGGTCGTCCTCGTCCAGTGGGCGGCGCAGATCGGCGAGACCCGCAAGACCGGACGGACCGGTGAGCGGATCCTCTACGCGCTGCGGCTGAAGATATTCGCGCAGCTCCAGCGGCTCGGACTCGACTACTACGAGCGCGAGTTGACGGGCCGCATCATGACCCGGATGACGACCGACGTCGACGCCCTGTCGACCTTCCTCCAGACGGGCCTCGTCACCGCGTTCGTCTCCGTCGTCACCTTCCTCGGGATCCTGGTCGTGCTGCTGGTGATCGACGTGGAGCTGGCGCTGGTGGTCTTCGCGACCCTGCCCGTACTGATCGTGGGTACGGTCTTCTTCCGTCGCAAGAGCGTGCGCGCCTACGAGCTGGCGCGCGAGCGCATCAGCACCGTCAACGCCGACCTCCAGGAGTCCGTGGCCGGGCTGCGGATCGTCCAGATGTTCCGGCGCGAGAAGGACGGCTCCCGGCGCTTCGCCGAGCGCAGCGACCACTACCGCGCGGCCCGGGTGCGCGGCCAGTGGCTGATATCGGTGTACTTCCCCTTCGTCCAGCTGCTCTCCTCGGTGGCAGCGGCGGCCGTGCTGATCGTCGGCGCGGGGCGGGTGGAGGCCGGCACGCTGACCACCGGCGCGCTGGTCGCGTACCTCCTCTACATCGACCTGTTCTTCGCCCCCGTACAGCAGCTCTCGCAGGTCTTCGACGGCTACCAGCAGGCGACCGTCTCGCTGGGCCGGATCCAGGAACTGCTGCGGGAGCCGACGTCCACGGCCGCCGCGAAGGAGCCGATGGACGTGCTGTCGCTGCGCGGCGAGATCGCCTTCGAGGGCGTGCACTTCGCGTACGCAGGTGAGGACGGCGCGGGCGCGGCCGACGACAAGAGCGTGCGCGCGGGGGCGACGGACGGCGCGGGCGCGCCAGGAGGCGAAGGCGGGGGCGCGGAGGACGCGGCGCTCATCGGTGTCGATCTGCGGATACCGGCCGGCCAGACCGTCGCCTTCGTCGGTGAGACCGGCGCGGGCAAGTCCACCCTGGTCAAACTGGTCGCCCGGTTCTACGACCCGACCGGCGGCCGGGTCACGGCGGACGGTACGGACCTGCGTGAGCTGGACATGACGGCGTACCGGCGCCGGCTCGGAGTCGTACCGCAGGAGGCGTACCTCTTCGCCGGTACGGTCCGCGACGCCATCGCTTACGGGAGTCCCGAGGCGAGCGACGGACAGGTGGAGGCCGCCGCCCGCGCGGTCGGCGCGCACGACATGATCGCGACGCTGGACGGCGGCTATCTGCACGAGGTCGCCGAGCGCGGCCGTAATCTCTCCGCCGGACAGCGCCAGCTGATCGCCCTCGCCCGTGCCGAACTGGTCGACCCGGACGTCCTGCTGCTCGACGAGGCGACCGCCGCTCTGGACCTGGCGAGCGAGGCGCTGGTCAACCAGGCGACCGACCGGCTGACGGGCCGCCGTACCACTCTGGTGGTCGCCCACCGGCTGACCACCGCGGCCCGTGCGGACCGGGTGGTCGTGATGGACCACGGCCGGGTCGTGGAGGACGGCACGCACGACGAACTGCTCGCGCTGGACGGCCGGTACACGCGGCTGTGGCGGAGCTTCATCGGTGAGACCGGTGAGACCGGTGAGACCGGCGCCGACACAGGCGAGGCAGGCGGGATCGGCGAGGAGGAGCCCGCGCCGGTGTGGTGAGGCTCGGTCGGGGCCCGGCCCTCGGGGGCCCGGTCCCGCAGGGGCGTCGCAACCAGACGGGATGCCCTGAGCGTCGTACGCGTGTACGCCAAAGTGGCCATAGGGGGCACGTGTGTTCGTTTCATTTGGGGCTGACGGCAGGGGCGGCAGAGGCGGCGGGGGTGGCAGAGGCGGCGGGGGCGGCGGCACCGTCAGGAGGCTGCTGCTGCGCTGCCTCGTCGCGCTGACCGCGGGAAGCGCCCTGATCCTGGTCGGCCCCGGTGCGGCGAAGGCCGAGGCGGTCTCCGTCTGCTCGGGGCGGGCGCAGAAGACCGTGAAGTTCGCCACCGGCGAGCTGCGGATCTACAAGAACCGCGCCTACGCCTGCGCGCTCGCCGTCGCCAGGAATCCCGGGCCGAGGCGCACGATGTCGGTCAGCCTCCAGGCGCGCGGCGCGCGCCCGGTGGTGGACAGCGGGAAATTCACCCAGCGGGCCGGCCCGGTCACGGTGCACGCCCTGAACCGCTGCGTACGGGTCTCCGGCGCCGTCTCGGGGAGGAAGGCGTCGACCGCGTGGATCCTCTGCTGAGCGGTACGCAGTGGGCGGTACGCAGCGAGTGGTGCGTGTGCCGAGCGGCGCGCGGTGAGTGGTGCGCGGGTCGCCCGTGCGGGGCTGAGCGGCGGGGCCGGAGGTTGGCTGATGGTGTGTCAGGGGGAGGCTGAGGAGAGCCGGGGCTGGCGGGACGGGTGTTTCCCCCGCTAGGTTCACGGCGTCTGTCATGAACACAGGGAGTGTGAATGCGCAAGGCGCTGAGATGGTTGTTGTCGTTCGTGCTGGTCATAGGCACAGTGGCAACAGCCGGCGCGGCCACCGCCGCCGATCGGAGTGCGGACCACCAGGCCGCCACCGATGCAACTGATAGCACCGACACCACGGATGCCACGGACATCAAGGACCGCATCCTCGCGATCCCGGGGATGAGCCTGGTCCAGGAGAAGCCTTACGAGGGTTACCGCTACTTCGTCCTCACCTACACGCAGCCGGTCGACCACCGTCGTCCGTCCAAGGGCACCTTCCAGCAGCGCGTCACGCTGCTGCACAAGGACACCGACCGGCCCACCGTCTTCTTCACCGGCGGATACAACGTCTCCACCAACCCCGGCCGCAGCGAACCGACCCGGATCGTCGACGGCAACCAGGTCTCGATGGAGTACCGCTTCTTCACCCCGTCCCGCCCGCAGCCGGCCGACTGGTCGAAGCTGGACATCTGGCAGGCGGCCAGCGACCAGCACCGGATCTTCACCGCGCTGAAGAAGATCTACTCCAAGAAGTGGCTGTCCACCGGCGGTTCCAAGGGCGGTATGACCGCCACCTACTTCGAGCGCTTCTATCCGCGTGACATGGACGGCGTCGTCGCGTACGTCGCGCCCAACGACGTGATCAACAGGGAGGACTCGGCGTACGACCGGTTCTTCGAGCGCGTCGGTACGAAGGAGTGCCGCGACAGGCTCAACGCGGTGCAGCGCGAGGCGCTTCTCCGGCGGGAGCCGCTGGAGAAGACGTACAAGGCGTGGGCGGACGCCGAGGGCGCGACGTTCACCACCATCGGCTCGCTCGACCGGGCGTACGAGGCCACGGTCCTCGACTTCGTCTGGGGCTTCTGGCAGTACAGCCTGCTCGCGGACTGTGAGCTGATCCCGGACGCCGCCACCGCCTCCGACCAGGAGATCTACGACACCGTCGACACGATCTCCGGCTTCTCCGCGTACACGGACCAGGGCCTGGAGACGTACACGCCGTACTACTACCAGGCGGGCACCCAGCTGGGCTCGCCGGACATCGAGCAGCCGCACCTGGGCAACCTGAGCCGCTACGGCTACCAGCCGCCGCGGAACTTCGTGCCGCGCGACATCCCCATGCGCTTCAACCCGCTGGCGATGCCGGACGTCGACAACTGGGTCCGTCACCACGCCGACCGGATGCTGTTCGTGTACGGGCAGAACGACCCGTGGGGCGCGGAGCAATTCCGCCTCGGCCAGGGGGCGCGCGACAGCTATGTGTATGTCGCGCCGGGCGCCAACCACGGCGCCAATGTCGCGGGCCTGGTCCCGGACCAGCAGGCGAAGGCCACGGCCAGGATCCTGGACTGGGCGGGCGTCGCGCCCGCCGCCGTACAGAAGGACGAGGCGAAGGCGAAGCCGCTGGCACCGTTCGACGCCAAGCTGGACAAGCAGAAGATGGAGCGGGAGCAGGCCCTGAGGCCGTGACTTCCCAACTCCCCAACTCCTCGACCGTTTCGTAAAGCCGTGCTGTGCCCGCCGTTCACGAACGGCGGGCACAGCACGCGGCGTATCCCTCCGCTGATACTCGGTCAGTTCTTCGGTCCGTACCTCAGACCGTGGCCGACCGGATACAGCACCCGCGCCGGGTCGTCCGCCCGCGGCACCGGTACGGGCAGCAGCCCCCGGGGCTCGACCCGGCCGGCGATCACCCGCGCCGCGGCCCGCAGTTCCACATCGGTCCAGGAGTACGCGGCCAGCGATGCCCTGACGTCCGGCAGGTGCGCGATGTCGTACGGATTGCGGATGGCGACCGTCACGACCGGCACCCCGCTCGCGGTCAGCGCGGCGACCAGGGTGCGCTGCGAGCTGGTGGCCGAGACGTTGTACGTGGCCACGACGACCGCGTCCTTGCCGCGTGCGGCGGCCACCGCCGCGTCGATCCGCTCGGCGGTCGGAGCCGTACCGGTGGACAGTGCGGTGGCGGTGAACCCCAACTCGGTGAGTGCCGTGGCCAGGACGGTGGTCGGCGGGCCGGTCGTCCCCGAGGGCGAGGCCGGGTCGGCGCCGACGACCAGCAGGTTCTTCTCCCGGCGGCGGCTCAGGGGCAGCAGCCGGTCCTTGTTGACGAGCAGAGTGGTGGTGCTCCCGGCGATCCGGTCGGCGGCGGCCAGGTGCGCCCGGACGCCGACCGTACGGTCCACGTCCGCGCGGGAGACGTACGGCGGTTCGCGGAACAGGCCGAGTCGGCGCTTCAGTTCGAGCACGCGCAGAACCGATTCCTCGACGCGCTTCACACTGATCTCGCCGCTCTTGACCGCCGCGAGAACGGCGTTCCAGGCCAGCGGGAAGTCCGGCGGATTGAGCAGCTGGTCGACGCCCGCCTTGAGCGCGAGGACGGGCACCCGGGCGTCGCCGTACTTCTTCCGCACGCCCTCCATCGTGAGCGCGTCGGTGACCACGACACCGTCGTAGCCGAGCTGTTCGCGCAGGACACCGGTGAGGATGGGGTGCGAGAGCGTCGCCGGGTCCTCGCTCGGGTCGAGGGCGGGGACGACGATGTGCGCGGTCATGATCGAGGTGACACCGGCGGCGATCGCGGCCCGGAACGGCGGCGCGTCCAGTTCCGCCCACTGCTCGCGGGTGTGGTGGATGGTGGGCAGGGAGAAGTGGCTGTCGTCCTTCGTGTCGCCGTGCCCCGGGAAGTGCTTGGCGGCGGTGGCGATTCCGGCGCTCTGGTAGCCCTTGACCTGGGCGGCGACCAGGCCGGCCACGGCCTGCGGGTCGGCGCCGAAGGACCGTACACCGATGACGGGATTGGCCGGGTTGACGTTGACGTCGGAGTCGGGCGCGTAGTTCTGGTTGATGCCCATGGCGGCCAGCTCGGCCCCGGCGATCCGGGCGGCCTCCCGCGCGTCGGAGCGCGAGCCGGACGCGCCGAGCGCCATCGCGCCGGGCAGCAGCGTGGCGGGCTTGCCGACGCGCGCGACGATGCCGTGTTCCTGGTCGGTGGAGATCAGCAGGGGTACGGGGGTGGCCTTGGCCAGACCGGCCTTCTGGATGCCGTTGGAGAGGGCGGCGATCTGATGCGGGTCGCGGGTGTTGTGCGCCCAGGCGAAGTAGATGATGCCGCCGACGTGGTACTTGGCGATCAGCTCGGCGGCGGTGCGGACACCGATCTCGGCCAGGTTGGCGTCGATGTCGACCTGGTCGGGGGCGGTGGCGGAGTGGCCGTACACACGCATCACGAAGAGCTGGCCGACCTTCTCCTCCAGGCTCATACGGGAGACGAGCCGGCGGAGCCGGTCGCGGTCGGAGCCGTGGCCGTGGCTGTGGGCGTGGCCGGGGTCGTTGTGCGGGGGAGCGGCCTGCGCTGGGGTGGGTGTGATGGCTGTGCTGGCTGAGGTGGCAACAGCAGCCGCCGCTACGGCGGTTGCGGTGAGGAGAGTGCGTCTGGAGATGGTCCGGTCGTGCACTGGTGCTCCTTCCGGCCGTGCGCTGCGAGGGACGTGCGCGAGGAAGTGAAAGAAACTTCCAAGCACTCACGGATATCCGGAAGGTAACTGCCAGTCAAGAGATGTGCCGGAGACGCGCCGTCGGAGGATGGGGGAGTCCTGCCCCGGTCCGGTCCGGTCTGGCCGTCAGGTGGCCGAGAGCCGCGGATAGTGCCCTCGCAAGGTGTCCACGGCCGCCGTGAGGGCCGGGCGCCTGGCCGCTCCCGTACGCCACAGGGCGTACAACCGGCGCAGGGGCACCGGCTGCCGCCCACCGGCCTGTCGTCCACCGGCCTCGCGGCCTTCCCGCGACCCCCGTCACCGCCCTCCCGCGATCAGCCCCTCCAGATGCTCCCGCCCCGCCGTCAGCAGCCCCGGCAGGTCGTCCGCCTGCGGGTACCACCGCTTCTCGTACTCCCAGCACACCCAGCTGTCGTCGTCGAGCAACGCCAGACACTCACCCAGCGGCAGCACCCCGGCCCCCAGGGCCAGCGGGGTCGTGTCCTGCGCCGACGCGATGTCCTTCACCTGCGTGTAACCGAGGTGCGGGGCGAGCACCGCGTGCGAGGCGGCCGGGGCCTCGCCGCCCAGCCAGGTGTGCATCACATCCCACAGCGCCCCCACCTGCGGGTGCCCCACGGGGCCCAGCACACGGGCCGCGTCGGCGCCCGTACGGTGCGAGTCGTGCGTCTCCAGCAGGATCCGTACGCCGCAGTCCGCCGCGAACTCCGCCGCCCTGCCCAGCCGCCGGGCGGCCGTCGCGTCCGCGTCGGCGGGGTCCTGGTCGCCGCCGCCCGGGAAGACGCGGATGTTCGGTGCGCCCAAGTCTCTTGCCAGCAGGAGCAGTTGCTCCAGCTCCTGGTGCAGTACGGCCTCGTCGGCGTCCGCCGTCGCCACCCGTACGTATCCGGCGACCGTGAGGATCTCGATGCCGGCTCGCTTGAACTCGTCCACCACGGCTGCCCGTTCGGCCGTCCCGATACCGGGGTGTACGGGCTCCTCCGGGTGGGCGCGCAGCTCCACCCCCTGGTAGCCGGCCGCGGCGGCGAGCGCGACAACCTCCGGGACGGGCAGCCCCGGCACTCCGAGGGTCGAGAACGCGAACTTCATGTCGATGGTCCTTCCTGCCTGGTGTGCCTGGTGTGCCTGGTGTCACTTGCCGGTACCCGGTCCCGGGTGAAATCCACGCACCGTCCGGGCCGGCCGCGCCCACGGCTTCCCCGATCAGCCCGTCCGGGGCGGCGCCGTGGACGCCCGTGCCATCAGCTCCGCCGCGATCGTGGCGATCCCGCCCGGCGGCGGTGTCTCCGTCCCCATCGCCAGCCGGCCCGCCCGCGCCCCCGCCTCGAACAGCGGCAGCCGTACGGTCGTCAGAGCCGGTACCGCGTCCACCGAGAACGGCAGATCGTCGAAGCCCGCCACCGAGATGTCCTGCGGGATGCGCAGTCCCCGTTCGCGTACCGCCGCGCACGCGCCCAGGGCCACCGTGTCGTTGGCCGCGACCACGGCGGTCAGGTCCGGTGCGCGGCGGAGCAGTTCCAGCGTCGCCTCGTACCCGGAGCGACGGGTGTACGGGCCGTGCACGGTCAGCGACTCCTGATCGTCTCCCCGCTCCTGGCCGGACCCCCGAGGCGTCACGCCCGCCGCCAGCGCCGCCCGGTGTCCCTCCAGCCGGTGCCGGGTCGTCGTCCGCTCCACCGGGCCCGCGACGTAACCGATCCTGCGGTGGCCGAGCGCGATCAGATGCTCCGTCAGCCGTCGGCCGCCGCCCCGGTTGTCGAAGGCCAGGGACGCCACGATCGCGTCGCTGCCCGGCAGCGGCGGCCGCCCGCACAGCACCACCCTGGTCCCCGCGTCCGCGAGTTTCGCGAGCTTCGTGTCCATCGCGGCGATGTGCTCGGGGTCTTCGAGCGCCCCGCCGGTCAGTACGACGGCCGCCGCCCGCTGGCGCTGGAGCAGCGTCAGATAGGTCAGTTCGCGCTCGGGCGAGCCGCCCGTGTTGCAGACGACGGCGAGTTTCTCGCCGCCCGCCCGGCCGGTGCCCTCCTGCCCGCTGATCTCCGTCTGGGCCGCTCCCGCCATGATCCCGAAGAACGGGTCGGCTATGTCGTTGACGAGGATGCCGACCAGGTCGGAGGTGGCGGCGGCGAGCGAGCTGGCGGGCCCGTTCAGTACGTAGTCGAGCTCGTCCACGGCCCGCAGCACACGCTCCCGGGTGGCGGCGGCGACGGGATAGTTGCCGTTCAGCACACGCGAGACGGTGGCGGGTGACACCCGGGCGCGGGCCGCCACGTCCGACAGGGTGACTGTCATCGCTTTCCTCCGAGGAGTTACATGTCACGGGGTGCCATGGGGTGGCACGCGCGGCGGGTGCCGGGGCCGCCCCACGAGTGGGATCGGGGCCGGGCCCTTGTACCGGCCGCTGTCGCAGGCTAGCTTCTTACCGCATAGAAAGCGCTTGCTACGTCTATATGGAGGGAACTTCGTGACACGCAGGACAGTGCGGATCGCCATGAACGGCGTCACCGGGCGGATGGGATACCGGCAGCATCTGCTGCGCTCCGTCCTCGCGATTCGCGAACAGGGCGGACTGGATCTGGGGGACGGCGAGGTGCTCTGGCCCGAGCCCGTCCTCATCGGCCGCCGCGCACCCGCCCTCGAACAGATCGCCGAACGGCACGGTCTGACCGAATGGTCCACCGATCTGGACGCCGTCCTGGCGGACGACACGATCGACATCTACTTCGACGCCCAGGTCACCTCCGCCCGCGTCGAGGCCGTCAAGAAGGCGATCGCCGCCGGCAAGCACATCTACACCGAGAAGCCGACCGCGACCGACCTCGACGGCGCGCTCGACCTGGCCCGGCTGGCCCGGAGCGCGGGCATCAAGCACGGCGTCGTCCAGGACAAGATCTTCCTGCCGGGGCTGCTCAAGCTGAAGCGCCTCATCGACGGCGGCTTCTTCGGCGAGATCCTCTCCGTACGGGGAGAGTTCGGCTACTGGGTCTTCGAGGGCGACTGGCAGGACGCCCAACGCCCCTCCTGGAACTACCGCGCCGAGGACGGCGGCGGTATCGCGGTCGACATGTTCCCGCACTGGGAGTACGTCCTGCACGAGCTGTTCGGGCGGGTCACCAGCGTCTCGGCGCACGTCACCACGCACATCCCGCAGCGCTGGGACGAGCAGGGCAAGCCGTACGCCGCGACCGCCGACGACGCCGCCTACGGGATCTTCGAGCTGGCCGGCGGGGCCATCGCCCAGATCAACTCCTCCTGGGCCGTCCGGGTCAACCGCGACGAACTGGTCGAGTTCCAGGTCGACGGCACGCACGGCTCGGCCGTCGCCGGTCTGCGCCGCTGCCGCGTCCAGCACCGCAGCGCCACCCCGAAGCCGGTGTGGAACCCCGATCTGCCCGCCACCGAGTCGTTCCGCGACCAGTGGCAGGAAGTCCCGGACAACGCCGAGTTCGACAACGGATTCAAGGCGCAGTGGGAGCTGTTCCTGCGCCATGTCGCGCTCGACCATCCGTATCACTGGGACCTGCTCGCGGGCGCGCGTGGCGTGCAGCTCGCCGAGCTGGGGCTGCGTTCCTCGGCGGAGGGCCGCCGCTTCGACGTACCGGAGCTGAGCCTGTGACCCTCCGACTCCCCGCCGCCGGGGGCGGGTTCCGTACGTACGTCCCCCGCACCGAACCGGCCCGCTTCCTTACAGATGCCGACGGCACGGGGAGGGGCACGGATCCGGCCGGTACGAGGCGCCCGCCGCTTGCCTCCCGTACGGTCTTCTCCGCCGCCCACGTCGTCGCCGACCCGTACGCCGACATCAGCCCCGACGCGCCCGCCGCCGTCGACTGGGACGCCACCCTCGCCTTCCGCCGCCACCTCTGGTCGCACGGCCTCGGGGTCGCCGAGGCCATGGACACCGCGCAGCGCGGCATGGGCCTGGACTGGGCGGGCGCGGCCGAACTGATCCGCCGCTCCGCCGCCGAGGCGAAGACCGTCGGCGGCCGGATCGCGTGCGGCGTGGGCACGGACCAGCTCACGCCGGGGGCGCACTCCCTGGACGACGTCCGCCGGGCGTACGAAGAGCAGTTGGCGCTCGTCGAGGAGACCGGCTCGCAGGCCATCCTGATGGCGTCCCGCGCGCTCGCGGCGGCGGCGGACGGCCCCGAGGACTATCTCGGCCTCTACGCGCACCTCCTGCGGCAGGCGTCGGAACCGGTCGTACTGCACTGGCTGGGCCCGATGTTCGACCCCGCGCTGGACGGCTACTGGGGCGGTACGGACCTCGACGCGGCCACCGAGACCTTCCTCCAGGTCATCTCCGAGCATCCCGACAAGGTCGACGGCATCAAGATCTCGCTGCTGGACGCCCGGCGCGAGGTCGAGCTGCGCCGCCGGCTGCCGCAGGGCGTGCGCTGCTACACGGGCGACGACTTCAACTACCCCGAGCTGATCGCGGGCGACGAACGCGGCTTCAGCCACGCGCTGCTCGGCATCTTCGACCCGCTCGGGCCGCTGGCGGCGCAGGCCGTACGCGCCTTGGACACCGGCGATGTGTTGGGCTTCCGCGAACTGCTCGACCCCACCGTCGAACTGTCCCGCCACCTTTTCCAGACCCCCACCCGTTTCTACAAGACGGGCGTGGTGTTCCTGGCCTGGCTGGCCGGTCACCAGAGCCACTTCACCATGGTCGGCGGCCTCCAGTCGGCCCGCTCGCTGCCGCATCTGGCGCGGGCGTACGAACTGGCCGACGGGCTCGGCCTGTTCCCCGATCCGGCGGTGGCCGAGGCCCGGACGGCATCCCTGCTCAGCGTGTACGGAGTGGACCAGTGACCGAATCGCCCGTGCCGACGCCAGGATCGCCCGCGCCCGGCCTGTCCCGGTTCAGCATCAACCAGATGACGGTCAAGCAGCTGTCGCTGCCCGAGCTGACCAAGGCCTGCGTACGCCTCGGTGTGCCCGGCGTCGGCCTGTGGCGCGAACCCGTCCAGGCGTACGGGGCCGAGGCCGCCGCCGCGCTCGTACGGGACGCGGGCCTCGCGGTCACCACGCTCTGCCGGGGTGGCTTCCTCACCGCCGTCGACCCCGACCGGCGGGCCGAGGCGCTGGCCGACAACCGGGCGGCGATCGACGAGGCGGTGACGCTGGGCACGGACACCCTGGTGCTGGTCTCCGGGGGGCTCCCGGCGGGCAGCAGGGACCTGCCCGCCGCCCGGGAACGCATCGCCGACGCACTGGGCGAGCTGGCACCGTACGCGGGCGAGCGCGGGATCCGGCTGGCGATCGAACCGCTCCACCCGATGTTCGCCTCGGACCGCTGTGTCGTATCGACCCTCGACCAGGCCCTCGAACTGGCCGAACGCTTCCCGGCCGAGCAGGTCGGCGTGGTCGTGGACACGTACCACATCTGGTGGGACGACCGCGCTCCGGCGGCCGTCGCCCGCGCGGCCGAGCGGATCTTCTCCTTCCAGCTGGCGGACTGGACGACACCGCTCCCGGCCGGCGTGCTGAACGGGCGCGGCCAACTCGGCGACGGCGCGGTCGACCTGCGTGCCTGGCGGGAACGGGTGGACAAGGCGGGCTACACGGGGCCGATCGAGGTGGAGCTGTTCAACGACGACCTGTGGGAGCGGGACGGCGTGGAGCTGCTCACGGAGGTCGCGGAACGGTATGTGGAGCACGCCTTGTAGGCGGGGCGAGGAGGGGGCGAGGAGGGGCCTCAGGGGGCTGTCCCCGAGGCCGAGATGGTCAAGCGCCCAGGCCCTGGCCGCGCGGGTCGAGGAGAGCGTCGGCTCGGGGACCGGGCGGCGGATGTACTGGGCCTGGCCGCCGTCCCGGTGCGGCGGGACAACGGTCGTACGGGCCACGGCGTTCGCGACGGCCACGCCGTGGTCGCCGCGGATCATGTGCAGACAGAGGCCGATGCCCGAGGCGACGCCCGCCGAGGTGAGCACATCGCCGTCCTCCGTGTAGAGGACATCGGGATCGAGCCGTACGTCCGGATGCAGCGCGCGGAACTGGTCGCAGGACTTCCAGTGCGTGGTCGCCCGCCGCCCCTCGAGCAGCCCGGCGGCCGTCAGGACGAAGTACCCGGTGCAGATGGAGGCGATCCGGGTGCCGGGCCGGATCCGGAGCGCTCTGCGCTGCGGCCGCGCTACTGGCCCTCGTCGTCCGCGGACGCCCGGCGGTGATGCGTACGGCGACGGCGGTGCGTACGGCGACGGCGCCGAACACGGAAAAATAACTCTGCGAAGCCGTGCAACCCTTCCTGGGTCACGTGAGTCATATACGGCGTCAGGGCTTTCGGGGGAGGAATCCGGGGGGATTTGGAAAGCTCTGCTGGAGGGGGGAGCGGGGCCCGGTCCGTCGGACCGGGCCCCATGAGTGCCCCGCGTGAGAGGCCGGTGTCTTTGCCCGTACGCGTCAGGGCTTGCGGGTCCCGGTCACGGGCCCGGCCAGGTGAAGGTGGCGACGGCGCCCGCGGGCAGTTTGTACACGAGCGACTTCCCCTTCTCCGTGAGGGAGAAGGTCCGCGCCGAACGGGCGCTGTTGAGGACGACGGAGACGCGTTCGCCGTCCGGATTCTCGAAGCTCACATTCTGGACGCCCCCAGGGCCCTGTGTGGTGGAGCCGATACGGCGGGCGCCCTGGTCCACGAATTTCGAGACATGGCCGAGGGTGTAGTACTCGGCGTTCTTGCGGACGGTGTCGCCCCGCACCTCGACCACGCCGTTGCAGTCCTTGCAGTAGCCGTAATTCGGGCGGCCGTGCTGGTCGAGAGCGAGATTCCAGAGCACCACGGTCTCGGAGCCGGAGCGGAGCGTGCGGATCACCCAGTTCTCCGTCTGCCACTTGAGCGCCTGTGAGAAGTCCTGGGTGCCGTTCTCGCCGTCGGTGCTGGAACACTCCGTGAAGAACACCCGCTCGCCGGCGTCGCGCACGTCCTGCTGCTGCTCCGGGCGGCCGCGGTAGCAGTGGAACGAGGCGCCCTGGACGCGCTTGATGTCCGAGGTCTTGTTGAGCACGTCCAACGCGTAGTCGGGGCGGCTCCAGTTGTGGTCGAACGCGAAGAGGCCGGTGCCGAGCCCCGCGGCCGACAGCTTCCTGTCGAGAATCCGGAAGAGCTTGACCTGTTCGTCGGAGGACATCCGCATCGAGGGATAGACCGCCTCGAAAAGCGGCTCGTTCGCCACGGTGAGGTCGTCGACCGGTACGCCCGCCTTCCGGTACGCCTGTATGGACTTGACGAGGTAACCGGCGTAGTCGTCGTAGCGCTCGGGCTTGAGACGGCCGCCTCCCAGCCAGCCGTTCTTCTTCATCCAGCCGGGCGCCGACCAGGGCGAGGCCATGATGCGGATATCGGGGTTGATCTTCAGGGCCCGGCGTACCAGGGGCAGGATCTTCTGCTTGTCGCGGGCGATGGAGAACTTGCCCGGGTCGTCCTCGTACGAGTAGTACGGCAGCCGGGACACGAAGTCCGTGCCGCCGAGGGGCTGGCGGAGATAGTCCAGGCCGATCCCGTCGCCTCCGGAGGAGAAGAGATCGTTCAGCAGAGCCGTCCGACGGCGATCGGGGAGGCCGGCTATCAGCTCCGCGGAGGCCTCGGTGAGGGACGCGCCCGCGCCGGTGAACCGCTGAGCGCGTGCGTCGGCGTCGACCGTGATGTCGACCTTCCGCGGACCGCTGTCGAAGGTGCCGTCCGCGGACCTGGTGAGCTTCTTGACGCCGTCGGCGGTGGTGATCCAGACCTCCGCCGTGGTCCCGGATGCCCGCGCGACCGGACTGGTGAGGGTCTGGCAGGCGACAACGAGCGCGAGGGCGCTCGCGGCCACGGGGATGCTGCGTGTGGGGGCTCGAAAGGATGGCACGTGTGGTGATCCCTGCGTGTGGGGGGCGTAAGGATGGCACTGACATGATCCCTTCCCTCCTGATCGGCGGTCACGCCGCACAGCGGCCGCTGTTGCGCTGATCACGGGGCACGCGGCTCGTAGACAGTCTTCTGTATGCCCTTGGTCCACAGGGGCAGGGGCGGTGTCGGTCCCCGGCGGTAGCCTCCATTCCAGACCGAGAGTTGTGGGGTGGTGGCGTGTCCGTCGGCGGGACCAGGCAGGGTGAGGGGGGCCGCCTTGCGGTACTGGAGGGCGTCCTTGAGCGGATCACGTACGCCAACGAGGAGAACGGCTACACGGTCGCCCGGGTCGACACCGGACGGGGTGCCGATCTCCTCACCGTGGTCGGCTCGTTGCTCGGCGCGCAGCCCGGCGAGTCACTGCGCATGGAGGGCCGCTGGGGCTCGCACCCCCAGTACGGCAAGCAGTTCACGGTGGAGAATTACACGACGATCCTCCCCGCCACGATCCAGGGCATCCGCCGCTATCTCGGCTCCGGCCTGATCAAGGGCATCGGCCCGGTGTTCGCCGACCGGATCACCGAGCACTTCGGGCTCGACACGCTCGACATCATCGAGCAGGAGCCCAAGAGACTCATCGAGGTCCCGGGCCTCGGCCCCAAGCGGACGAAGCGGATCGCCGCCGCGTGGGAGGAACAGAAGGCCATCAAAGAGGTCATGGTCTTCCTCCAGAGCGTCGAAGTCTCCACCTCCATCGCCGTGCGCATCTACAAGAAGTACGGCGACGCCTCCATCTCGGTCGTCAAGAACGAGCCGTACCGCCTGGCGGCCGACGTCTGGGGGATCGGCTTCCTCACCGCCGACCGGATCGCCCAGGCCGTCGGCATTCCGCACGACAGCCCGGAGCGCGTCAAGGCCGGCCTCCAGTACGCGCTGTCCCAGTCCACCGACCAGGGACACTGCTTCCTGCCCGAGGAGAAGCTCATCTCGGACGCGGTCAAGCTGCTCGCGGTCGACACGGGCCTGGTCATCGAGTGCCTCGGTGAGCTGGCGGGCGAGGACGAAGGAGTCGTACGGGAAAAGGTGCCGGGTCCGGACGGCGGCGAGCCGGTCACGGCGGTCTATCTGGTCCCCTTCCACCGCGCCGAGCTGTCCCTCTCCGCCCAGTTGCTGCGGCTGCTGCGCACCGGCGAGGACCGGATGCCGGCGTTCCGGGAGGTGGCCTGGGACAAGGCGCTGACGTGGCTGGCGGGGCGTACGGGCGCGGAGCTGGCCCCCGAGCAGCAGCAGGCGGTCCGGCTCGCGCTCACCGAGAAGGTCGCCGTCCTGACCGGTGGTCCCGGCTGCGGAAAGTCCTTCACGGTCCGGTCGATCGTCGAGCTGGCGCGGGCCAAGAAGGCCAAGGTGGTGCTGGCGGCCCCCACCGGTCGGGCGGCCAAGCGGCTCGCCGAGCTGACCGGCGCCGAGGCGTCCACCGTGCACCGGCTGCTGGAGCTGAAGCCGGGCGGCGACGCGGCGTACGACCGGGACCGGCCGCTGGACGCCGATCTGGTGGTGGTGGACGAGGCGTCGATGCTGGATCTGCTGCTGGCCAACAAGCTGGTGAAGGCGGTGGCGCCGGGCGCGCACCTGCTGCTCGTCGGGGATGTGGACCAACTGCCCTCGGTCGGGGCGGGCGAGGTGCTGCGCGATCTGCTCGCCGAGGGCGGTCCCGTGCCCCAGGTCCGGCTCACCCGGATCTTCCGGCAGGCCCAGCAGTCGGGCGTGGTCACCAACGCCCACCGCATCAACTCCGGTGTACAGCCCATCACTCAGGGCCTCGCCGACTTCTTCCTCTTCGTGGAGGACGAGACGGAGGACGCGGGGCGGGTCACGGTCGATGTCGCCTCCCGCCGCATCCCCGCCAAGTTCGGCCTGGACCCCCGGCGGGACGTGCAGGTCCTGGCGCCGATGCACCGGGGCCCGGCCGGCGCGGGCGCGCTGAACGGCCTGCTCCAGCAGGCCATCACGCCCGCCAGGCCCGATCTGCCGGAGAAGCGCGTCGGCGGCCGGGTCTTCCGGGTCGGGGACAAGGTCACCCAGATCCGCAACAACTACGAGAAGGGGGAGAACGGAGTCTTCAACGGCACGGTGGGGGTGGTCACCTCGCTCCACCCGGACGACCAGCGCCTGACCGTGCTGACGGACGAGGACGAGGAAGTGCCGTACGACTTCGACGAGTTGGACGAGCTGGCGCACGCGTACGCCGTGACCATCCACCGTTCCCAGGGCAGCGAGTACCCGGCCGTGGTCATTCCGGTCACCACCGGGGCGTGGATGATGCTCCAGCGCAATCTGCTCTACACGGCGGTCACCCGGGCCAAGAAGCTCGTCGTGCTGGTCGGCTCCCGCAAGGCCATCGGCCAGGCGGTACGCACGGTCTCGGCGGGCAGACGCTTCACGGCGCTCGACCACCGGCTGTCCGGCGGAGTCTGAGAGCGCAGCCCACGCCTGTGGCTGAGGCAGAGCGCAGCCCACGCCGGTGGTTGAGGCAGCGCCGAGCCCACGCCTGTGGCCTGTCTCCGAGGCGGACGGATGGGTGAAACGGGTGAATCGGGTGAGATGCGTGAGGTAGGGGAGACGGGGGAGGCTGTAGGTGAGTGCGAAACGAGGCCGGGGACTTTCGGCGCCTCCACTTCCCACAACTGGGGCGAAGAGGGCAGGATGAGCAAGCTGGCGGCACTGAGTGCCGCCAAAAGGCCTAAAGGCCGACCCCGAGTGCACTCTCCTGAGCCAAATGGGGGATGGTAGAGACAGTCAGGGCACCTCGGAGAAGAGGCACTACGTCGGTGAGGGATGACGTGAGCGAGAAACGCGACAACGCGGTAGTACTGCGGTACGGCGACGGCGAGTACACCTACCCGGTGATCGACAGCACCGTCGGCGATACGGGCTTCGACATCGGGAAGCTTCGTTCTCAGACCGGTCTGGTCACCCTGGACAGCGGCTACGGCAACACCGCCGCCTACAAGTCCGCGATCACCTATCTCGACGGTGAACAGGGCATCCTGCGCTACCGCGGCTATCCGATCGAGCAGCTTGCCGACGGGTCCAGCTTTGTCGAGGTGGCGTATCTGCTGATCAACGGCGAGCTGCCGACGGTCGACGAGCTCGCCTCGTTCAAGAACGAGATCACCCAGCACACGCTGCTGCACGAGGACGTCAAGCGGTTCTACGACGGATTCCCGCGCGACGCCCACCCGATGGCGATGCTGTCCTCCGTGGTCAGCGCGCTGTCCACGTTCTACCAGGACAGCCACAACCCGTTCGACGAGAAGCAGCGCGACCTCTCCACGATCCGGCTGCTCGCCAAGCTGCCGACCATCGCGGCGTACGCGTACAAGAAGTCGATCGGCCACCCCTTCGTCTACCCGCGCAACGACCTCGGGTACGTCGAGAACTTCCTGCGGATGACCTTCTCGGTCCCGGCGCAGGAGTACGTACCGGACCCGGTCGTGGTCTCGGCGCTCGACAAGCTGCTGATCCTGCACGCGGACCACGAGCAGAACTGTTCGACCTCGACCGTGCGCCTGGTCGGCTCCTCGCAGGCGAACATGTTCGCCTCGATCTCGGCCGGCATCAGCGCCCTGTGGGGCCCGCTGCACGGTGGCGCCAACCAGTCGGTGCTGGAGATGCTCGAGGGCATCCAGGCGGCCGGCGGCGACGTCGACACCTTCATCCGCAAGGTGAAGAACAAGGAAGACGGCGTGAAGCTCATGGGCTTCGGGCACCGCGTCTACAAGAACTTCGACCCCCGGGCGAAGATCATCAAGGCGGCGGCGCACGATGTCCTCTCGGCGCTCGGCAAGTCCGACGAGCTGCTCGACATCGCGCTCAAGCTCGAAGAGCACGCGCTGGCCGACGAGTACTTCGTCGAGCGCAAGCTCTACCCGAACGTGGACTTCTACACGGGCCTGATCTACCGGGCCATGGGCTTCCCGACCGAGATGTTCACCGTGCTCTTCGCGCTCGGCCGGCTGCCCGGCTGGATCGCCCAGTGGCACGAGATGATCAAGGAGCCGGGTTCCCGCATCGGCCGCCCGCGCCAGATCTACACCGGCGAGGTCCTGCGCGACTTCGTGCCGGTCGAGTCCCGCTGAGGCGGAACGCCCGCGTCTGACGACGCCCGCGTCCCGCGCGCACCTGCCGTACGGCGCTTCCCGCGCTGTACGGCTCAGTGCTGTCGCGGTCCGTACGGGCTGAACCGTACGGAGCCCGAAGACGGAGCGCGTACGGAGCATGTACACGTACGGAGCCCGAAGACGGGCCTGAAGAAGCGGCCTCAGGAAAAGCGCCCCGCCACCGATCCCCCCACGGGTCGGCGAGCGGGGCGCTTTCCATATCCCCGGAGCGGATTCCCCCCACGGGATCCGGCCGGGCGTCTGCCGTAACCGATAACGGCTACTCGTGCGGTCGGACCGGGGTACGTACGGGAGGGCCGCTCAAAGCTCCCCGGTGCACGTGCCCCGGCCAATCGCTTGTCCGGGATGTCCCCCAAGACATCCCATGACATGCCGTCGAACGTCCCCCAAGACGTTCTCTGGCATCGTCCTCTTAGACACGCGAGCCGACCTAATGGTTACCCATTAATCTATGTGATCTAGATCTCTTTGTGAAGGTCCTGTGGTTCATGTGAAGGGCGGACGACGCAAAGAGTCGGCAACCGGCTCGGCTCGCTGGAGGAATTATGCAGGGTCGCCGGTCGGCCCTGGTCGGGCCGGGTCCGGTCCGGGGTGGGACTGGGGGCGGGCCGGGTCAGGCCCGGTCGGCCAGTTCGTAGCCCGCCTCGTCCACGGCGGCGCGTACGGCGGCCTCGTCCAGCGGGGCCTTGGACGCGACGGTCACCTGCCCGGTGGCGGCCACGGCGCGCACCGAGATGACGCCCTCGATGCCGGAGATCTCGTCGGAGACGGCGCCTTCGCAGTGGCCGCAGGTCATGCCGGTGACCTGGTAGACGGCGGTGACCTGGCCGGTCTCGGCCTCCGCCGCGCTGTCGTGGCAGGAGCCGGTGGGTGAGCAGCAGGAGCCGGTGGCCTCGGTGGTGTCGGTCTTCGTCTCGGCGGTCATGGCTTTCTCCTCTTCGAAGGTTCAGCTTCGGGGGTGCAGTGGAGGAAACTGTACCCCTAGGGGGTATGGAAGCGAACTGTTGGGTCGTCTGCCGAAGGGGTTTCGCGGATCGTCGCGGACGTCCGGCGACGGGAAGCGGGGCGGGGTCCCGTACCGCGATCCGGTACGGGACCCCGCGTCGGCTCTCGTGTCAGTGTCTGTTGCCTCTGTTGCCCGGACGGTTGGCCACCCAGGTGCGGACGGTGTCCGCGTACCAGTAGGGCTTGCCGTTCTCCACATGGTCCGGCGGTGGGAGCAGCCCGTGCTTGCGGTACGAACGGACGGTGTCCGGCTGCACCCGGATGTGCGCCGCGATCTCCTTGTAGGACCAGAGCTTTCTGTCCGTCATCAGTGGCACCTCCCTGCGCTCGCCGCAGGGGCGGCCGGTGGGCCGTCGAGGAAACTGCGGCTGAGCGGTGGCGATCACCCAGCCTGTGCCCGTCGGGCGACGCAGAGTGACCAGGAGGCCGAGGTTGTCACCACCCCGTGACCGGAGGTCCCCGTAATAGAGATATGTGTGACGGAAAGTGGACTCTTGTCACGCATACGCCACATGTGGTGCGGTTCATCGGGGCAGGCCGGTTTTGCCGGCTCGCGCGGTGGGTAACTGGCGTTGCCCCGTACGTCGGTTGTGTCGGCCGGGGGTCAGGCGCCGCAGCTTCGCAGGAAGCGCCGGGTGCGCTCGGCGATGGGGAAGGGCTTGTCGGGCGGGCACGGATACATGTCCTGCTCGACGATGGCGAAGAGGTCGACGCCCAGCCGTTGCACCGCTGCCAGGACCGGCTCCAGGGCGGGAACCCCGGCCGGCGGCTCGCACATCACTCCGCGCCCGACGGCCGGCCCGAACGGGACCTCGTGCGCGACGACTTCGGCGAGGATCTCCGGGTCCACCTGCTTGAGATGGAGGTAGCCGATCCGTTCGCCGTAGGTCTCGATCAGCTTGACGCTGTCGCCACCGCAGTAGGCGTAGTGCCCGGTGTCCAGGCAGAGCGAGACCAGTTCGGGATCGGTCGCGTCGAGGAAGCGGCTGACGTTCGCCTCGCTGTCGATATGGGTGTCCGCGTGCGGATGGACGACGATGCTCAGCCCGTAGCGGTCCCGTACCTCCCGGCCGAGGCGCTCGGTCTGGGTGGTGAGATCGCGCCACTGCCCGGGGGTGAGGGTGCGGTCCTCCAGTACGTCGCCGGTCTTGTCGTCGCGCCAGAAGGACGGGATGACGACCAGATGGTCCGCGCCCATCGCCCGGGTGAGTTCGGCGATGTCCGAGACATGCGCCCAGGTCTTCTCCCAGACGGCCGGCCCGTGGTGGAGTCCGGTGAAGACCGTTCCGGCCGAGACCTTCAGTCCGCGCCGGGCGGTCTCCTCGCCCAACCGGGCGGGATCGGACGGGAGGTAGCCGTAGGGGCCGAGTTCGATCCACTCGTAGCCGGCGTCGGCGACCTCGTCGAGGAAGCGCTGCCAGGGGACCTGCCGGGGATCGTCGGGAAACCACACCCCCCAGGAATCGGGGGCCGACCCGACCCGGATGCGGTTCAGCGTGGGCGCGGAGGAGGTCATACGGGTCAGCCTTCCCGTCGTCTCGAAAGAGTGTCAAGACTTCGTCCGAATGTAAGGACAAAGCGTTGACAGGACTCGGTCGAGAGCATTAGACCTGAGGCGTGTCCGGCGAAGAGGGATTCGCCGGACAGGCCCTGCGCCGGGCGAGGACCGGGCGCACCAGGGCCAAGTGGAACCAGGTCAGTGGAACCAGGTCAGTGGAACCAGGTCAGTGGAACCGGGACCGGTCGACAGGACGAGTCGAGCCGGAACCGGTCGAGTCAGCGCCGGTCATGGCCGCCGAACCGAAGGGACACGTATGCCCGTGCCGTACGACGTGATCACCATGGGCCGGATCGGAGTGGATCTCTACCCGCTGCGAACCGGCGTACCGCTGGCGCAGGTGGACGTCTTCGGGAAGTTCCTCGGCGGCTCCGCGACCAATGTCGCGGTCGCCTCGGCCCGGCTGGGGCACCGCGTCGCCGTCATCACCCGCACCGGCCAGGACCCCTTCGGGGACTATCTCCACCAGGCGCTGCGGGAGTTCGAGGTCGACGACCGCTGGGTGACGCCGGTGGAGCGGTATCCGACCCCGGTCACCTTCTGCGAGGTCTTCCCGCCGGACGACTTCCCGCTCTACTTCTACCGCCGGCCCAAGGCGCCCGACCTGGAGATCCACGCACACGAACTGGACCTGGACGCGATCCGGGCGGCCAGGATCTTCTGGATGACCGGTACGGGCCTGTGCGCCGAGCCCAGCCGTTCGGCGACGCTCGCGGCGCTGGAGGCGCGCGGCGCGTCGGGGACCACCGTCTTCGACCTTGACTGGCGGCCGATGTTCTGGCCGACGGCGGACGGCGGCACAGCCGTCGGCGGTCCGGACTCCGGTGCCGATCCGGGCGACCCGGGCGGCCTGGGTGACGCCGATCCGCGCGAGCTGTACGCGCGGGCTCTGCGGCACGCCACCGTCGCCGTCGGCAATCTCGACGAGTGCGAGGTGGCCGTGGGGGAGCGGGAGCCCTACGCCGCAGCGCGGGCGCTGCTCGCCGCCGGGGTCGAGCTGGCCGTCGTCAAGCAGGGCCCCAAGGGAGTGCTCGCCCTGCACCGCGACGGCACCCGGGCCGAAGTGCCGCCCGTCCCCGTCGAGGTCGTCAACGGCCTGGGCGCCGGGGACGCGTTCGGCGGCGCCCTCTGCCACGGGCTGCTCGCCGGCTGGGAGCTGGAGCGCGTCATGCGGTACGCGAACGCCGCGGGCGCGATCGTCGCCGGCCGCCTCGCCTGCTCCTCCGCGATGCCGTACGACACGGAGGTCGCCCAGGTCGTCGCGGGCGGCCCGATCCCCGAACAGGATCCCGCGCAGGCGCCTGTGCTGTCGCCCGCGCCGTCCCCGGGAACGGCGTCATGACCGGCGTCGACGTGTCCGAGCTGGTCCGGCTGCGCGCCCACCGCCCCGAGGCCATCGCCGAAGCCGCCGCCCGCCGAGGCCGCCGCCCCCTGCTGCGCCCGGCCGGCGCGGCCAATGAGGTGACCACCGGCGGCTCCACCGGCCGGCTGATGATCATCGCCGCCGACCATCCGGCCCGTGGCGCCCTCGCCGTCGGGGACAGCCGGCTCGCCATGGCCAACCGCGCCGACCTGCTGGAGCGGCTCTGCCTCGCCCTCTCCCGGCCCGGTGTCGACGGCGTCCTGGCCACCGCGGACATCCTCGACGACCTGCTGCTGCTCGGCGCCCTGGAGGACCGTGTCGTCGTCGGCTCCATGAACCGCGGCGGCCTCGCCGGCGCCGCCTTCGAACTGGACGACCGCTTCACCGGACACCGCCCCGAGGACCTCACCCGGCTCGGTTTCGACGCGGGCAAGCTGCTGCTCCGTATCGACTACGAGGACCCGGGCTCCCTGGACACCCTGCACTCCACCGCCCGCGCCGTCGACGCCATGGCCGAACGCGGGCTCCCCGTCTTCGTCGAGCCGTTCATATGCCGCCGCGTCGACGGACGGCTCCGTACGGACCTGAGCGCCGAGGCCGTCACGCGGTCGATCGCCGTCGCCTCGGGACTGGCCGGCACCTCGGCGTACACCTGGCTGAAGGTTCCCGTCACCCAGAACCCCGACGATATGGCCCGGGTGATGGAGACCTCGACGCTCCCGGCCGTCCTGCTGGGCGGTGAGATCGGGGGCGACCAGGAGGGCGCGTACGAGAAATGGCGCACGGCGCTGCGCCTGCCCACGGTCCAGGGGCTGGTGGTGGGCCGCTCGCTGCTCTACCCGGTCGACGGGGACGTGGCGGGGGCTGTCGACACGGCAGTGGGACTGCTCTGACAGGTACGGAGACCTCATGACAGCCAACCCGACCGAACCGGCGGACCAGGAGTCGCAGGCCGTGCAGAAGCCGCAGGAATCGCCCGAACGCCATGTCCCCGCGGGCAGCACCGCCGCGGGCCCGTACGCCCTCGACATCGGCCCCGAGCGGGCCGGCTGGTCCCACAGCGCGCTGCGCGTCCTGGAGCTTCCGCCCGGCGGCACGCACACCCTCGCCACCGGGGACAGCGAATGGGTCGTGCTCCCGCTCACGGGCGGTTGTACGGTGCGTGCAGAAGGTGAGTCCTTCGAACTGCTGGGCAGGGAGAGCGTGTTCGGCGGAGCCACGGACTTCGCGTACGTACCCCGGGACGCCCATGCACAGATCGCCTCCGGCGCGGGAGGCCGCTTCGCCCTGGCAGGAGCGAAGTGCGAGCGACGACTCCCCGCTCGCTACGGCCCCGCGTCGGAGGTCCCGGTCGAGCTGCGCGGCGCGGGCACCTGCTCCCGCCAGGTCAACAGCTTCGCCGGGGCCGGTGTCTTCGAGTGCGACCGGCTCATCGCCGTCGAAGTGCTCACCCCGGGCGGCAACTGGTCCTCGTACCCCCCGCACAAGCACGACGAGTACCACCCGGGCGTCGAGTCCGAACTGGAGGAGATCTACTACTTCGAGATCGACGGCGACGGCCTCGGCTACCACCGGGTCTCGCCCTCCCGCTCCGGTGGTACGGACGTCCTGGCCGAGGTCCGTACGGGCGACACCGTCCTGGTCCCCGACGGCTGGCACGGCCCGTCCATCGCCTCGCCCGGCCGCGACATGTACTACCTCAATGTCATGGCGGGCCCGGGGGAGTCGCGCGAGTGGCTGATCCGCGACCATCCCGACCACGGCTGGATCCGGGACACTTGGCCGGGGCTCGCCGTGGACCCGCGGCTGCCGCTGTACGGACCGGAGAAGGACGCTCGCGGCCCGGAGAAGGGACCAAACGGAGACGAGAAGGCCCCCGACGGAGCCGAGGAGGGACCCCGATGACCCCGCCGCATGAGACGCCGGCCCCGCGGTCGACGTCGAACGACACCCCGGGCGGGACGCGCCGCCTCACCGTCGCCCAGGCGCTGATCGGCTTCCTGGCCCGGCAGTACACCGAGCGGGACGGCCGCCGACAGCGGCTGATCAACGCCACCTGGGGCATCTTCGGACACGGCAATGTGGCGGGTATCGGCCAGGCCCTTGTCGAAGCCACCGCGGACATGCGGTACTTGCAGGGACGCAATGAACAGGCCATGGTGCACGCCGCCGTCGGCTACGCCCGCCAGAGCAACCGCCTCTCCGCCCATGCCGTGACCACCTCCATCGGCCCCGGCGCCACCAACCTCGTCACGGGCGCGGCCCTCGCCACCATCAACCGCCTGCCCGTGCTGCTGCTCCCCGGCGACACGTTCGCCACCCGTCCCGCCGACCCCGTGCTCCAGCAGCTCGAAGTGCCCACCGCGGGCGACGTATCCGTCAACGACGCCCTGCGGCCCGTCTCGAAGTACTTCGACCGGATCACCCGCCCCGAAGCGCTCATCCCGGCCGCCCTCGCCGCGATGCGGGTGCTCACCGACCCCGCCGAGACCGGGGCCGTCACGCTCGCGCTGCCCCAGGACGTACAGGCGGAGGCGTACGACTGGCCGGAGGAGTTCTTCGCCGAGCGCGTCTGGCGGGTCCGCCGCCAGGCACCCGACCCGGAGGAACTCTCCGAGGCCGTACGGCTGGTCAGGGAGGCCCGCCGCCCCCTGCTCGTCGCGGGCGGCGGCGTCCACTACAGCGCCGCCGAGGACACGCTGGCCGCGTTCGCCGACGGGACCGGCATCCCGGTCGCCTCCACCCAGGCCGGCAAGGGCTCGCTGCGCCACGACCATCCCTGCGACGTCGGCGCGATCGGCCACACCGGCACCGCCACCGCCGACGAACTGGCCAGGACCGCGGACCTGGTCATCGGCGTCGGGACCCGCTGGTCGGACTTCTCCACCGCGTCCGCCACGCTCTTCTCGAACCCCGCCGTGCGCTTCCTCAACCTCAATGTCACCGGCTTCGACGCCCACAAGCTCGCCGCGCATCCTCTGGTCGCCGACGCCCGTACGGCGCTCGAACAGCTCACCGCGGGGCTGTCCGGCCACCGCGTCGACCCCGCGTACACCAGCGAGTTCGGCGAGGACAAGGAGCGCTGGGAGCACCGCGTCCAGGCCGCGTTCGCCGCCGACGAGGAACTCGTACGCCCCACCCAGGCGCAGGTCCTGGGCGTGCTCGACGCCCTCGCCACCGACGAGGACATCCTCATCAACGCCGCCGGATCGCTCCCCGGCGATCTCCACAAACTCTGGCGCGCCCGCTCCCGGGACCAGTACCACGTCGAGTACGGCTACTCCTGCATGGGCTACGAGATCCCCGCCGCCATCGGCGTGCTGCTCGCGGACCCCGGCAGGCCGGTCTGGGCGTTCGTCGGGGACGGTACGTATCTGATGAACCCCACCGAGATCGTCACCGCCGTCCAGGAGCGGCTGCCGCTGAAGATCGTGCTCCTCCAGAACCACGGCTACGCCTCCATCGGCGGCCTCTCCGAGACGGTCGGCTCCGAACGCTTCGGCACCGCCTACCGCTTCCGGGCCGACGACGCGACCTTCACCGGCGCCCCGCTGCCCGTCGACCTCGCCGCCAACGCGGCCTCCCTCGGAATGCGGGTCATCCGCGCCAAGACCGTCCGTGACCTGCGCGAAGCCCTGACCGAGGCGCGCGCGGCCGATGCCCCCACATGTGTCTATGTGGAGACCGAAACGGCAGACACCGTGTCGGGCGTCCCCCCGGCCCAGGCGTGGTGGGATGTTCCCGTGGCCGAGACCGCGACCCGTACATCCGCCGTCAGGGCCCGTGCGGAGTACGACCGCCACGCAGCCTCCCGACGACGCCATCTGTGAAGGAGTACGCAATGAAGACCGTCAACCACTGGATCGGTGGCAAGGCCGTCGAGGGCACGTCGGGCAACTGGGGCCCGGTCACCGACCCGGCGACCGGTGCCGTGACCACCCAGGTCGCGCTGGCCTCGGCCGACGAGGTCGCCGGAGCGGTAGCCGCCGCGAAGGCCGCGTACGCCGACTGGGGAACCTCGTCCCTGGCCCGGCGCACCGGCATCCTGTTCCGCTACCGCGCGCTGCTCGACGCACGCCGTGACGACATCGCCGCGCTGATCACCGCCGAGCACGGCAAGGTGCATTCGGACGCGCTCGGCGAGGTCGCGCGCGGTCTGGAGATCGTCGAGCTGGCGTGTGGGATCACCACCCAGCTCAAGGGCGAGCTGTCCACCCAGGTCGCCAGCCGGGTGGACGTGTCCTCGATCCGCCAGCCACTCGGTGTCGTCGCGGGCATCACGCCCTTCAACTTCCCGGCGATGGTGCCGATGTGGATGTTCCCGCTGGCGATCGCCTGCGGGAACACCTTCGTACTGAAGCCGAGCGAGAAGGACCCGTCGGCCGCCAACCTGCTGGCGGAGCTGGCGCATGAGGCGGGGCTGCCCGACGGTGTGCTGAATGTCGTGCACGGCGACAAGGTCGCGGTGGACTCCCTGCTGGCGCACCCCGATGTGGCCGCGGTCTCCTTCGTCGGCTCCACCCCGATCGCCCGCTACATCCACACGACCGCCTCGGCCAACGGCAAGCGGGTGCAGGCGCTCGGCGGCGCCAAGAACCACATGCTGGTGCTGCCGGACGCGGACCTGGACGCGGCGGCGGACGCGGCCGTCTCGGCGGCGTACGGCTCCGCGGGCGAGCGCTGCATGGCGATCTCGGCGGTCGTGGCGGTCGGCGGGATCGGCGACGAACTGGTCGCCAAGATCCGCGAGCGCGCCGAGAAGATCAAGATCGGCCCCGGCAACGACCCGGCCTCCGAGATGGGCCCGCTCATCACCAGGGCCCACCGCGACAAGGTCGCCTCGTACGTCACGGGCGCGGCGGCCCAGGGGGCGGACGTCGTCCTGGACGGTACGGGCTACACGGTCGAGGGAAGCGAGGACGGCCACTGGATCGGCCTGTCCCTCCTCGACAAGGTCTCCACCGACTCGGACGCCTACCGTGACGAGATCTTCGGCCCGGTACTGGTCGTGCTGCGCACGGAGACGTACGAGGAGGGCGTGGACCTGATCAACGCCTCGCCGTTCGGCAACGGCACGGCCATCTTCACCCGCGACGGCGGCGCCGCCCGCCGGTTCCAGCTGGAGATCGAGGCCGGCATGGTCGGTGTGAACGTGCCGATCCCGGTGCCCGTCGGCTACCACTCCTTCGGAGGCTGGAAGGACTCGCTCTTCGGCGATCACCACATCTACGGCAACGACGGAGTGCACTTCTACACGCGCGGCAAGGTGGTCACGACCCGCTGGCCGGACCCGTCGGACGCCCCGGCGGGCGTGGACCTGGGGTTCCCGCGCAACCACTGACCGACCCGCGCACCACCGCCCCACGCAATCGGCCAACTCGCTGCGGCCCGTACGGCGTTCCCCGCCCGTACGGGCCGCAGGCGTTCGCACGTACGCGACGCATCGCCACCTCCCGCCGATATCGCCAGGTCCCGTGACCGACCGCGTCACGGCCGCGTTGACCAGGCGCGGGCATACGACTCACGCCCGCCCAATAGATGCCGGATACAACCGGTCCGGCCCCGGCGCACTCACCTGCCATGGACGCGCTGTCCGTACACGCACATGGACATGGCCTGGCTGATGACCTGCGCCCCGGGCCCGGACCGGAAGCAGGAGGACGTACATGTGTGGCATCACCGGCTGGGTCTCCTTCGACCGTGAACTGGGCGCCGCGTCCCGGACGTTGGACGCGATGACGGAGACGATGTCCTGCCGAGGCCCCGACGACGCCGGCACCTGGATCAGCGGCCCCGCCGGACTCGGCCACCGCCGGCTGGCGATCATCGACCTGCCCGGCGGGCGGCAGCCGATGACACTGGAGACACCACGGACGCTCGAGACACCACGGGGCACGTTGGTGCTCGTCTACTCCGGTGAGACCTACAACTTCACCGAGCTGCGCCGCGAACTGACCGGCCGGGGCCACCGGTTCACCACCGACTCCGACACCGAGGTCGTGCTGCACGGCTACCTGGAGTGGGGCGCGGCCATGGCGGAACGGCTGAACGGGATGTACGCCCTGGCCATCTGGGACGGCCGGGAGCAGAAGCTGGTGATGATCCGCGACCGGATGGGCATCAAGCCGCTCTACTACTACCCGACCCCGGACGGGGTGCTGTTCGGGTCCGAGCCCAAGGCGATCCTCGCCAACCCGCTCGCCCGCGCCCGGGTCGACCTGGACGGGCTGCGTGAACTGTTCACCTTCGTGAAAACACCCGGCCACGCGATCTGGGACGGCATGCGCGAAGTCGAACCCGGCACGGTGGTGACCGTGGACCGAGGCGGCCTGCGCCAACACGTCTACTGGGCCTTGAAGACCCGCGCGCACACCGACGACCGGACGACCACGGTGGGGCGGGTGCGCACCCTGCTGGACGACATCGTGCGACGCCAGCTCGTCGCCGACGTACCGCGCTGCACGCTCCTGTCCGGCGGACTCGACTCCTCCGCCATGACGGCACTGGCCGCGCGGCAACTGGCCGAGACCGGTGAGACGGTACGGAGTTTCTCCGTCGACTTCGTCGGGCGTACGGAACACTTCGTCGCCGACGAACTCCGTAAAACCCCGGACGCGCCCTTCGTGCACGATGTCGCGCGCGCCTCGGGCACCGACCACCAGGACATCGTGCTCGACTCGGACGCCCTGGCCGACCCGGCCGTACGGGCCAGGGTGATCAGGGCCCGCGACCTCCCCATGGGCCTCGGCGACATGGACGCGTCCCTGTATCTGCTGTTCAAGGCGGTCCGGGAGCACTCGACGGTCGCGCTCTCCGGCGAATCGGCGGACGAGGTCTTCGGCGGCTACCTCCAGTTCTTCCACGAGGAGGCGCGACAGGCCGAGATGTTCCCGTGGCTGGTGCAGTACGACAAGTACGTCGGTGACGACGCCGACGTACTGCGGCCCGAGCTGAACACGGCGCTGAACGTCCCCGGATTCCTGGGCGACAGCTACGCCACGGCCATCAGCGGCGTCGAACGCCTCGGCGGTGAGAGCGACTTCGAGTTCCGGATGCGCAAGATCTGCTACCTGCACCTGACCCGCTTCGTGCACATACTGCTGGACCGCAAGGACCGGGCGAGCATGGCGGTCGGCCTGGAGGTACGGGTGCCGTTCTGCGACCACCGGCTCGTCGAGTACGTGTACAACGCCCCGTGGTCCCTGAAGTCCTTCGACGGCCGGGAGAAGAGCCTGCTGCGCGAGGCGACGGCGGACCTGCTGCCGAAGTCGGTCTACGACCGGGTGAAGAGCCCGTACCCCTCCACCCAGGACCCCAAGTACGCCCTGGCCCTCCAGCGCCACGCCAAGGACCTGCTCGCCACCCCCTCCCACCGGGTATTCGAACTGATCGACCCGGACCGACTCCGCCGCGCGGCGGAACGCGAGACCCCCCAGGTCACCGTGGCCTCCCGCCGGGGCCTGGAGCGCACACTGGACCTGGCGCTCTGGCTGGACATGTACAACCCGGAGATCGTGGTCTCCTGAGGGGCGCGTACCGCGTCTGGTGTACGGCGACGGCGCCGTGTAATACCCGAGGAGGTCTCGCCGTTCAGACCGCAGGCAGCGCTCCCCGGTCCCGGGCCCGTTTAGGGTTCAATCATGGAGACCCGAACCCCCCGCAGGTCCCGGCTGCGCGCACGGTGGCCGGCCGTTCTGGCCGCCGCCGCTGTGCTGGTCGGAGCCGGTACCTGGACCGCCGTCGCCTCGGACGGCGCGCCCGCCGTGCACCGTGAGGACCAGGTCCTGGAGATGCCGGGCGCCAAGATCGACACGTCGTACTTCACCGCGGGCAGCGGGCGCAGGCCCGCCGTGCTGATCGGGCACGGCTTCGGCGGCAGCAAGAACGATGTGCGGGCGCAGGCCGAGAAGCTCGCGCGTGACGGATACGCCGTGCTGACCTGGTCGGCGCGCGGTTTCGGGAAGTCCACCGGTGAGATCGGGCTCAACGACCCCGACCACGAGGTCAAGGACGTCTCCCGGATGATCGACTGGCTCGCCCGGCAGCCGGAGGTGCGGCTCGACGCGAAGGGCGACCCCCGGGTGGGGATGACCGGCTCCTCGTACGGCGGGGCCGTCTCGCTGCTCGCCGCCGGATACGACCAGCGGGTCGACGCCATAGCCCCGCAGATCACCTACTGGAACCTCGCCGACGCGCTCTTCCCCAACGGTGTCTTCAAGAAGCTGTGGGCCGGGATCTTCTTCTCCACCGGCGGCGGCTGCGAGACCTTCGAGAAGCAGTTGTGCGACATGTACGAGCGGGTCGCCGTCTCCGGGAAGCCGGACGACGCCGCCCGCAAGCTCCTGGAGGAGCGCAGCCCGTCCGCCAGGGCCGGCCGGATCGATGTGCCCGCGCTGATCGTGCAGGGCCAGAGCGACTCCCTCTTCCCGCTCGGCCAGGCCGACGCCATGGCCAAGGCCATCCGCGACAACGGCGCACCCGTGGACGTCGACTGGATGGCGGGCGGACACGACGGCGGGGACCGGGAGACCGGACGGGTCGAGAGCCGGATCTCCTCCTGGTTCGACCGCTATCTGAACGACGACAAGGGCGCGGACACCGGGCCCGCGTTCCGGGTCAGCCGGACCGGAGGCGTCGACTCCACCGACGGCCAGGCCCTGCTGCGCGGTGCGAGCAGCGACCGCTATCCGGGCCTGGGGAGCGGCACCACATCCATCCCGCTCACCGGCGGCAAGCAGAGCTTCAAGAACCCGGCGGGCGCGAACCCGCCCGCCATCTCCTCCGTACCGGGCCTGGGAGGCGCCGGACTCTCCCAGCTGTCGACGCTCGGCGTCGGGCTCTCCCTCGACTTCCCCGGGCAGTACGCGCGCTTCGACTCCGAGCCGCTCGACCGGTCGGTCCGCATCACCGGCTCACCGACCGTCCGCGCCACGGTCAGCTCCAACAGCGGTGACGCGGTGCTCTTCGCCAAGGTGTACGACGTCGGCCCCGACGGCCGCCGCCAGGTGCTGCCCTCGCAACTCGTCACGCCCGTACGGGTCGAGGACGCGCGCAAGGGCAAGAGCGTGGAACTCACCCTGCCCGCCGTGGACCACCAGGTCGTCCCCGGCCACCGGCTCCGGGTCGTCGTCGCCGCCACCGACCTCGCCTACGCCTCACCCCTCACCCCGGCCACCTACCAGGTGTCCGTGGACGGCGCGCTGACCGTACCCACCGTGCCCGCCCTCACCGCGGGTTCCACCGGACTGCCCTGGTGGACCTGGGGACTTCCGGCCGGCGGCGTACTGATCGCCGCCGCGCTGCTGCTCACCGCCCGGCGCCGCACCACCGCCCCGGCGCCCGATCCCGCGCTCGCCGACGTGCCCCTCCAGATCACCGGCCTGGCGAAGCGGTACGCCAAGTCCGCCGACCGCTATGCCGTCCGCGACCTCTCCTTCCGGGTCGAGAAGGGGCAGGTGCTCGGCCTTCTCGGCCCGAACGGCGCCGGCAAGACCACCACCCTGCGCATGCTGATGGGGCTGATCAGCCCGGACGCCGGTGAGATCCGGGTCTTCGGGCACGCCATCCGGCCGGGCGCTCCGGTGCTCTCCCGGGTCGGCTCGTTCGTCGAGGGAGCGGGCTTCCTGCCGCACCTGTCCGGACGCGCCAACCTGGAGCTGTACTGGCAGGCCACCGGCCGCCCCGCCGAGGACTCCCATATCGAGGAGGCCCTGGAGATCGCCGGTCTCGGTGACGCGCTCGCCCGCGCCGTACGCACCTACTCTCAGGGCATGCGGCAACGGCTCGCCATCGCACAGGCCATGCTCGGCATGCCGGACCTGCTGATCCTGGACGAACCGACCAACGGTCTCGACCCGCCCCAGATCCGCGAGATGCGAGACGTGATGATCAGGTACGCGGCCGGCGGCAGGACGGTCATCGTCTCCAGTCACCTCCTCTCCGAGGTGGAGCAGTCCTGTACTCATCTGGTGGTCATGGACCGTGGACAGCTCGTCCAGGCCGGCCCCGTCGCGGAGATCACCGGCTCCGGCGACACCCTGCTCGTCACCACCGCGGAACAGGTGCCCCAACCCGTGGTCGACAAGCTCTCCGCGCTGGCGGGGATCGGCTCCGTCGTCCGCACGGACGACGGCCTGCTCGTCCAGCTGGACGGCGCGAGCACCAGCACCCTGATCACCGAACTGGTCCGGCTGGACGTCCCCCTGACGGGCGTCGGACCGCACCGCCGCCTGGAGGACGCGTTCCTCACCCTGATCTCAGGAGGCTCCGCATGAGCGCGCTGATCGAATCGGCCCCCGGCTACCGCGCGCGCCGCACGCTGCCGCTGCGGGTCGAGGCGCTGCGGCAGTTGAAGCGCAGGCGGACCCTGGCCATGGGCATCATGCTGGCCGTCCTTCCGTTCGTGCTGATCGTGGCCTTCGCCATCGGCGGTACGCCGGGCGGTGACCGCGAAGGCCGGGTGACCCTGATGGACACCGCGACCGCCTCCGGTGCCAACTTCGCCGCCACCTGCCTCTTCGTCTCGGCGGGATTCCTGCTGGTGGTGCCCGTCGCGCTGTTCCACGGCGACACGGTGGCCTCCGAGGCCAGTTGGTCCTCGCTGCGCTATCTCCTGGCCGCGCCGGTGCCGAGGGCCCGGCTGCTCTGGAGCAAGCTGGCGGTGGCTCTCGGGATGAGCGCCGCGGCGATGCTGCTGCTCCCGCTGGTCGCGCTGGCCGCGGGCACGGCGGCGTACGGCTGGGGGCCTCTCGAACTGCCCACCGGCGGTTCCCTGGCCACCGGTGACGCCGTACCGCGGCTCGCGCTGGTCGTCGCGTTCATCTTTGTCTCCCAACTGGTCACCGCCGCCCTCGCTTTCTGGCTGTCGACCAAGACCGACGCCCCCCTGGGCGCGGTGGGCGGCGCGGTCGGGCTGACGATCATCGGCAATGTGCTGGACGCCGTGACGGCGCTCGGCTCATGGCGGGAATTCCTGCCCGCGCACTGGCAGTTCGCCTGGGCGGACGCGCTTCAGCCACAGCTGGAGTGGGGCGGCATGGCGAAGGGCGCGGCGATCTCGGTGACGTATGCCGTGGTGCTGTTCGCGCTGGCCTTCCGGGGCTTCTCCCGTAAGGACATCGTGTCGTAACGCCCGGACCGTAGCCGGGCCGGTCACGCATCAGACCCAGCCCCGACGAGCCGCTTCCGCGCCCGCCCGGAAGCGGCTCGTCGTGCCGAGTGCCGTGAGCAGGTCGCCCACCCGGCGGCTGTAGGTCCGGCTGGACATGCCCAATCGGGTGGCCGCCGTCTCGTCGGTGAGCCCGGCCAGCAGGGCCTCCAGGACCGGCCGCAGATGGCCCGGCAGGACTCCGGGTGTGGGGAGGGTGGCCGTGGGAAGGTCCTCGCCCGTCTCCCACCACATCTGGTGCGTACGGACCAGGGCCTGGACCACCACGGGATCACGGATCAGCAGCAGCCCGTGGTAGTGCAGTTGAAGATCGAGGGGGACGGCGGCGACCGCGCGGTCCACCAGGATCAGCTTGAACGGGATGGAGTCCGTCTGTCTCGCCCGGCCGGGGAGCTGCTGGGGCAACGGATACGTGAGCCCGGCCAGCCCGTGCCGGGGCACGATCCGGCGGACGGCGATCGTGGGCGGACGCGCCCGGCCTCTCCCGCCGGTGCCGGCGACCGTACCGGCGAGGGCGCTCGGGCCGGCGTCCTCCCAGGACGGCTCACCCGCGGCCCGTACACAGGCTCCCGCGAACTCCAGGAACTGCTCCGGGATGCACTGGCCCAGACAGCTTCCCGGATCGTCGAAGATGAGCAGCTCACGGCGCGCGGAGCGGACCAACGCGGTGAGCGTGGCCGTCACTTGCCGCACGCCTCGGATCGGCCGACCTGGCGGATGGTACGTGTCCAACACGTCCTCCCCTGCCACCCCCGCAGACAGCGTCGACCTGTTGAGCACAGAACCTGGAACATCCCCCACGGCTGACCACCCCCGCCATCCCCTCGGAGTCGTACGCCACTCCATGTACGCACATGATTGCGTACCGTGACAAGTGCCAGTTCAGAGAGTGGCGACTCCATGCCAGTGATCGGCAATCGGGTCTTCGGGTGCGAGAGGATGGGAAGGTGTTGGCCGCTCGCGATGTCACCGGCAGCCCCTGGCCGCCGCAGCGGTGCCGCCCCCGGCCACGGCCCTCGGCCGTCGGGGCGGTCCGTGCGGCGGACCAGGATCCGCCCGTCGCGTCCGCATCGTGACGGGTTCCGCCGACCGGCAGACCCCTGTACTGCCGGTCGGAGCCCGTCGTCCCGCATGCTGACGCGTGGCTCAGGTGCGGGGGAGCACCGCCCAGACGGTGCGCCCGACGCCGCCCGCTCGCGCCGTCACGCCCCACGCCTCGGACAGGCTGTCCACCAGGAGCAGTCCCCGCCCGCTCTCCGCGCGGGAGTCGGGGCGCCGGGGGCTGAGTGCCTCGTCCTGTGCCCCCTGGTCGTGCACATCGAGCCGTACGTGTTCGGGCGTGACCCGTACCTCGCAGCTGATCCGCGCGCTGGCCGTGTGCAGTACGGCATTGGTGAACAACTCGGAGATCAGCAGGACGGCCACGTCGCACAGGTCGTCGGGCACGCTCCGGTACCGGAGCTCGGCGCCCACCCGGTGTCTCGCCCTGGCGACGCAATCCTGACGGCTGGGAAGCGTGAACACGCCCTCGCGCGCGTGCCCGTGAGCGCGCGCCCCATGCCCGCGCGAGACGTGCATGTGTGAGTCGTGCACGTGTGCGTCGCGCATGTGTGAGTCGTGAGCATGCTCGTCGTGGGGGTGAGAGTCGCGCACATGCGCGTCGTGCTCGTGTGAGTCCTGTCCGTGCCCACGGAACCGGAGCCCGGAGGTGTTTCCCTCCGGCTGCCTGCGGAGGGAAGCGCACCAGGCTCCCCAGGGGTGATGGGCGCGCGCCTCTTGGCCCTGTCCGGCAGAGAGCGGCCGGACAGGGTCTAACTCCCCGGAGACCGACTGGCGTTGCGTGTGTGCACGGTGATCCGTGATATGAGCCACCCGTTCACTATGCGGGCTGACGCGCTCAGCTCGCAACCAACCGTTCTGATAATTTCAGAATGCTCACCATCTCCCTGGATGGAGCACCAACTACCTGTCAGACTTCGCGAGATGAGTCGACGTCAGGAGGCGGCACACGTGAGCGAGGCCCGTACGGGAACTGCCCCCACAGTCCTGCGAATCGTCCTCGGCAAGCGCCTCGCCGCGCTGCGCGAAAGTGCCGGGGTGACCCGTGAGGCGGCGGCCCAGGTTCTGGACGTGACCCCGCTGACCGTTCGGCGGATGGAGAATTCGGAAGTCAGCCTCAAGCTCCCGTATGTGCGGCTTCTCCTCCAGGCGTACGGAGTGGCCCAGACCGAGGCCGAGGAATTCATCGAGCTGGTCAAGGCCGCCAACCGGCCCGGCTGGTGGCACCGTTACCGCGACGCGTTGCCCAGCTGGTTCAGCGCCTACATCAGTCTTGAGGACGAGGCCAGTCTGATCAGGACGTACGAACCGCACTACATTCCCGGCCTCCTCCAGACCGAGGACTACGCGCGCGCGGTGCTGAAGGTGGGCGCCCACCGCAATGCCGAGGAACTGGAACGGCGGGTCGCGCTGCGGATCAAGCGCCAGCAACTGCTCGCCAAGCCGGACGCGCCGATTCTGTGGATTCTCATGGAGGAGGCGGTTCTGCTCAGACCGGTGGGCGGCGCGGAGGTCATGCGGAATCAGGTCGACCGGTTACTCGAGGCCACTGAGCTGCCGAATGTGACCTTGCAGATCATGCCGTTCTCGGTCGGCCCGCATCTCGGGGCATTCGGCCCCTTCCATCTCTTCCGGTTCGACATCCCCGAACTGCCGGACGTGGTCTACACCGAGAACCTGACCGGTGCGGTCTATATGGAACAGCGTCCCGACATCGCCGCCTACCTCGAAGTCCTCGACAACATGTCCGCCCGTGCGGCACCCGTTGACGGAACCAGAGCTTTTCTCCAGGGGATACGCAAGGAGCTCTAATGCGGGACATTTTCAATGGCATGCCCGCCGACGAACTGGGCGCCGACGGCTGGGAGAAGCCGTGGAGCGGTCCCAACGGGGGCAGTTGCGTCGAGACCAAGAGGCTGGACGGCGAGCACATCGCGCTCCGCCAGTCCACGGACCCGTCGGGGCCGAGCCTCATCTGCACGACAGCCGCCATGGCCGAGTTCATCGAGGGCGCGAAGGGCGGCCTCGCCGACTTCCTGCTGTAGCCGGCTTCCCGCCGTAGCGGCCGGGCGCCCCACCCGCCCGGCTCTCCCGCCTCCGCTCTCTCCACCCCCGCCCTCCACCCACTCGCCCCCCGCGACCTCAGAAACGGACGGACCAGCATGACGGACCTCGGCCTCCCGGCGGTCGACGACATCGACTCCACCAAGCCCCACCCCGCGCGTATGTACGACTACTACCTCGAGGGCAAGGACTACTACGAGGTCGACAAGGCGGCCGCCGCCAATGTCGAGTCGGTGTTCCCGACCGTCAAGATCACCGCGCGGACCAACCGGCTGTTCATGCACCGGGCCACCCGCTGGCTCGCCGAGGAGGCGGGCATACGCCAGTTCCTGGACATCGGTACGGGCATCCCCACCCGCCCCAACCTCCACCAGGTGGCCCAGGAGGCGGCCCCGGACTCCCGGGTCGTCTACGTCGACAACGACCCGATCGTCCTGCGCCACGCCGAGGCCCTGATGCGCAGCACGCCCGAGGGGCGCACCGCGTACATCCAGGCGGACGTCCGGGACCCGAAGGGCATCATCGGGTCGGAGCGGCTGCACCATACGATCGATGTGAACCGTCCTGTTGCCCTGTCCCTCAACGCGTTGCTGCACTTCGTTCCGGACGAGGACCAGCCGTACGAGACCGTGGCGTACCTCCTCGACGCCCTGCCCTCCGGCAGTTACCTGGTCCTCTCCCACTGCACTCCGGACTTCGCCCCGGACATGTGGGCGAAGGTCATAGACGTCTACCACCGAGGTGGCATACCCGCTCAGGTGCGGCCCCGGGACGAGGTCGTCCGCTTCTTCGACGGCCTGGAACTGGTCGAGCCGGGCGTCGTGGTGTCCCACAAGTGGCGTCCGGAGGGCGAGCCGCAGGACGGCCTCACCGACGCGGCGGTCTCCATCTACGCGGGGGTGGCCCGCAAGCCCTGAGGGACCGGGTCATACGACGCGGCCGGAGCGGCCGGGTCATCCGAAGGTCCCTCGTTCCAGCCGGTCCATGGTGCGCAGCCCCCGCGCCGTGACGTCGTGTTCGCCGTGGGCCGGTCCGTAGGCCAGGCAGCTCACGGCGTCGAGCGCCGCCAGGCACGGCAGCGCCTGGCGCTCCGCCTCGGTCAGCGGCCGGCCGTACCCCTGGAAGAACGCGGTGCGCAGGTCGTCGCGGTCCTGCCACGGCCCGCAGGCCAGCCGTACGAAATCCTGGACGGCGGGGGCGTACCGGGACCGTTCGAAGTCGATGACCGCGAGCCGGCCGGACCACAGGGCATTGCGCTCCTGGGCGTCGCCGTGGATATGGCCGGGTGTGAGCCGGTCGGTCAGCCTGAGCAGATGGCCGGCCGCGCGGCGGACGAGCGCGCGCCTGCCGTCGGTCAGCAGGTCACCGGCGCGCGCGAGGTGTTTCCCGGCATCGGCGGCCGTGCGCCCGATCGCCGCTTCGGCGTCCCGGCGGGCCCCGGCCGGCAGCTTCTCCGCGCCGTGCAGCCGCCGCAGCAGGGCGCCGAACTGGCGGTGTACGGAACGGTGTTCCGCGGGGGTGAGGGCCAGCCGCGACACGGGGGTCCCGGGCACGGCGGTCAGCAGCAGCGCCAGCCGGCGCGCATCGCTGTCCACGAGCCTCGGCGCGTGTCCGTACCCCAGGGCCGGTACGGCGGACTGGTACCCGAAGGTCTCGCGTTCGTAGAACGCGGGCGACGGTGACTGCTTCAGGAAGAAGTCCCGGCCACGGCTGTCGGTGACACCCCAGACGCGCGAACTCGCACGCGGGTGCGACGCGTCCCGCACGGAGGAGAGGGGCCCGACGACGCGCTCGGCCCACGCCCGCAGCGGCGACGGCAGGGCCTTGGCGTGAAGGGGGAGGGGAGCGGAGCCCCGGCTGTGCTCGAGGCTCATGCCCCCCACCTCGGTGACGGTCGTGATGACAGGTCCGCGAGGCGACGCGGGACGTCAACCCGGCGGGGGTTCGACGGGCGGGTCGTACCGGCGTTCTCGAACGCGGGATGTCCGGGGGCGACGCCAAGGGGAGCGGGGACAGGTCGCATGATTCCTCCGGTGGTTCACGGCGGTAGGGGCGGACGTCCGGACAACGCCCCTGATCAAGGGCTTGTAACGGGGGACGCCAGGGGAATCATAGAACAAATGTTCGAGATGAAGGCGGAGGTCGTGCCGGGTGGGCGTGGCCGGCCGTAATCGTGCGTTCGAATCACCCGTGAGGTGGATGGTCACCCGACCGGGGGATCGCGCGGGGCGGTGAGGTGAGGGTACGGGACCGGGCCGGCGGTACGGTCCCGTATGCGGGAAGAGCTCCTCCGGGGCCCGGGGCCCGGGGCCCGGGGAGCCGGGGCCCGGAGGAGCCGGGGAGCCGGGCCGCGAGGGCGACGGCGGCGTCAGCACCACGCGTCACTGGGGAACCATGCAACTGGCTCTGGGCGTCAGCGAGTTCAGGGAGGTAACCAGGTCGCCGTTCATGATCCGTATCGGTTACCGTTTCCTGCCAGCAGGAACGATTCTTGCTGCTGAGCCGTACCATGCCTACGTATAGGAGAACAGTGAGTAGTCCCGCCTGCGCATCCGCCACCGCCGCCGGAGCGGTCACCACGACGGATGGCACCGGTGTGCTGGAGAACGTTGAGCAGTGGATGTGGGTGGCCGGGTTGTAGCGACGGCGTGAGCGTCCGAGTCGGCGTGTGATCCGGAAAAGCCGGCTTCTGGTCTCAGAAGCCGGTCACGCCGTGGCCCGCAGGAGGCGCCGCAGGCCCTCCGCCTCCGCATCCGCTTCAAGGCTCCGGTAGAGAGCGATCGCCTCTCTCCCGTACTGCCGGGCCAGTTCAATTCGGTGCGAGAACAGGGTGGTTCGCGCGAGTCCCGCGAGCGCGTGTGCGCAACCCAGTGGGAATTCGATGCTCCGAGCCACGTCAAGCGCCTGCTCATAAACTCTCAGCGCGATGTCGAACCGTCCCGAATCGCGCTGGACATCGGCCACCCCGATCAGCGCGCGCTGACGTTCGTACGGATTGTCGATACCGCGGGCCACTTTCTCCGCCAGGTTGAAATGGAGCAGGGCCTTGTCTCTTCGCTGGGTCTCCGCGTATGCCGTGCCCATGTTGATCAGCACATTCGCCTCGCCGAGGGTGTCGCCGCCGGCCCGGTGACTGTCGAGAGCCCGCTGGAAGCAGGCCAGTGCCAGTGCGGTCTGCCCGGTCGCCTGATGGAGCGCCCCCAGGTTGGTCTCCAGAATCGCCAGTTGTTGCCTGCCGCCGCGCCGCCGCATCAGCACCAGCGAGCGCTCGTAGCAGTCGCGGGCGTCCGCGTCACGTCCCTGAAGGGCATGCAACTCGCCCTCGTTGTTGAGGGCTTGAGCGACCCCGTACAGGTCGTTCATCTCCTCGTAGATGTCGTGCATGGCCCGGACCTTGCGGATCGCCTCGTTGTACTGGCCGGCCCGGGACAGCACCATGCCCTGGAGGTTGAGACACTCGGCCTCGCCGTGCCGGTCGTGAACCACCCGGTACAGCCCGAGCGACTGGTCCACGAGGCGCAGGCCCGTGTCGTGCTGGCCCGCCGCCAGGTGGGCGCGGCCCGATTGGAACAGGGCGTCGGCGCAGCCGTGCGGGTCGTCGAGATCCCGGAAGAGGGACAGGGCCTCCGTCGCACAGCGCAGGGCCTCGTCGTGACCCTTCTGTGCCAGCACGTCCGCGCGTTCCATCAGGGTCCGTGCGAGAGCCGCTCGGTCGCCGTTCGCGCGCAGGGCGGGCACGGCGGCTCTGTAGAGCTCGGCCGCGATGTCCCATGTTCCCCATGTCTTGAGCGACTTGGCCAGTACGTGCGGGAACAGTGCGGCGTAGTCCGGTCGCTCGGCAGCCGCCGTACGCGCGACCGCCAGGATGTTGGCGCGTTCCACGGTGAGCCACACCGACGCCTCGTCCGGGTCGGCGAGTTCGATCGCGTGCGGAGAGATCCGTTCGGGGGGCAGAGGAAGTGCCCGACGGTTCGGATTCGCGAGGCGGTCGGCACGGTGAGCGGTAGTCAGGTGGTAGGCGAGGAGCCGGTCGACCGCCTCCTGACGGGTGGGCTCCGGCTCGGTCCGGAAACAGATCTGGAGGCCGAAAGCGCGGGCGAGGTCGTGGAGGCGATAGCGGTCGCGTACGGGCTCTTCGAGCAGGTGGCAGTCCAGCAGTTCTTCCAGGCTTCTGCGGACCTGTACGGAGCCGGACCTGGCTTTCGTGCCGGAATTCGTCCCCGTCTCCGGTCCGGCGAGTGCGGTTGCCGCCCGGAGGGTGATGTCAGGGCCCGGATGCAGCGCCACACGGCGGAACAATGTCTGCGCCGGAGTGCTCAGTTCGGCGTACGTGAGCCGGAAGGCCGAGGTGACGGCCGCGTCGAACTCGTCGAGTGGGTCCGCCGCCTGGGTCAGCCGGTCGAGCAGATGGCGCAGGTCCCAGGAGTCCCGGTGGCGGTAGTGGCTCGCCGTCATCTGAAGAGCGAGCGGATGGCAACCACACGCGTCCACGACCTGGCCCAGGGCTTCGGAGTCCGGGGCCAGCCGAGCGGCGCCGGCGACCCGGGTGAACAGCGTGGCCGCCTCCGCCCCCGACAGGACGTCCACGAAGAGCGGCGTGGCGCCTTCCAGCCCGGCCAGTCGGTTCCGGCTGGTCACGATCGCCCGGCAGGTGGGAGTACCCGGCAGCAGGGGACTGGCCTGTGCGGCGTCCTTGGCGTTGTCGAGTACCACGAGCGCACGGTGGCGGGCGGTCCACTCCCGCCATCTGGCGACACGTTCGTCCAGCGAGGCCGGCAGCTCCCCGGATGAACCCGTGGCCCGGAGGAGGACCGCGAGCGCCTCGGCCGGTTCATGGGGTGGGTGGCCACTGTAGGCGTGCAAATCCACGTAGAACGCGCCATCCGGGTAGGAAGCGCTCAACTGATGTGCGGCGTGGACGGCCAGCGCGGTCTTGCCGACGCCCGGCATGCCGTGAATCACGGTGAGCGGCAGGGCTTTTGCCCCACTGTCGTCCGATTCAGGGCTGGAGAGCAGAATGCGCAGTTCGCCCGTGCGCCCGGTGAAATCCCGGGTGTCTCTGGGGAGGTTGTTGCGAGCGCCCGGTGAAGCCGCCGACGCGACGGCGCCCGAGTGTGTCTCCATGAGCGTACGGTCCTGGTCGAGAATGCGCCGATGCAGTTCCTGGAGTTCCGCCCGGGGCTCGATGCCCTGCTCCTCATGGAGGCGCCGATGTGTGGTCCGGTACAGGGTGAGAGCCTCGTCGTGCCGCCCGGAGCGGTACAGAGCCAGCATCAGTGAGGCGACCACCTTCTGGGCGAGCGGATTCTGCGACGCCATTTCCCGCAGCTCACCGATGAGATCCGCGTGCCGCCCCAACTCCAGCTCAAGGCGGATCCGTTCCTCCCGTACCCGGCGGTGGTCCTCGATCAGCCGGGCGCGCGCCGATACGGTCCAGCTCCCGGTGAACTCGGCCAGCGGCTCACCTCGCCAGAGGCCTTCGGCGGTGTGCAGCAGGCTGATGGCCGCCTCCCGCTCCCCTCTTGCTGCGGCCGCTGTACCGGCCTTCCGCAACCGCTGGAACCGCAGCAGATCGATGTCCTCCGGATCCGCGAGAAGCCGGTAGAGGCGGGGGGAGGGCCGGTCTATCCCGGCCAGGTCACCGACCGCGTGATGCAACCGTCGCCGCAGCCTCGACAGGTAAGTCTGCATGGTGCCCACGGCTGTTGGCGGAAGGTCGCCGTCCCAGACACGGTCCATCAGCGTGTCCACGGTGACCGGCTCGCCCCGGGCGTGGACCAGAACGGCCAGCACGCAGCGCTGTTTCACCGAGCCGAGCGCGTGCCGCTGCTGCTCATGCCACAACTCAAGGGATCCCAGAGCAAGAAGTTCCACCATCGCCCCCGATAGGTGTGCTTCTTTCCTGCCGCCTCCGGCAGCGCCTGAATATTTCTATGGCATTCGTCCCATTCTTTCCGCGGGGCCAGGAGTAGCAGAGAACGGCGCACAGGAGCGCGGCGGGCGCACACCCTCCCCCGGTCGCCCATCGCCAGGACCGCTGTCCGGGGAATGCAGGATTCCTGCAAGCCGACCGTCCAACCCCCCGGGGAACTCTGGTACGTGGCCGCGCCGGATCGTCGCGGCAGAGCGGACCGATCACTGGACTTGAGAAGAACCGGGGGATTGATCTGATGAGTGTGACAGCGCCGGAAACCCAGTGGCGTCATGTGCCGGTGCGCCTTGACGTCGAGCGCTGGGCCACCCGCCGTATCCGTAGGAGGGTCCTGGCCGTCGTGCACACGGTGGTCTCGGGGCAGCGGCTGCTCGAGGCCGTACGACTGCTGGCGGGCGACTCGCAGGTGCAGGTGTTCTTCACCTCGGCGCCCGATGTCTTCAGCAATGGCGTCGCCACCTTTCTCGACCAGCTCAAAGGGCTGGTCCTGCCATGGAGCCAGGCGGTGCAGACGGAGTTCGACCTCGCGCTGGCCGCGAGCCACGGCGGCCTCCACGAACTTCACGCCCCCGTGATCGTGCTTCCGCACGGTGCCGGGCACAACAAGATCACCCCAGGTGGTCGGCGCGGGCGGCTGGTGGCGGAACGGGGTGTGTACGGGCTCAGCAGGCAACGGCTCGTCAGGGACGGCACGGTGGTGCCCGAGGCGATCGTCCTGGCGCACCACGAAGAGCTGACCCGCCTCGGCCGCGAGTGCCCCGAAGCCCTGCCGGCCGCGGAAGTGGTCGGCGACCCGTGCTTCGACCGCATCACGGCGAGCCTGCCGTCGCGGGCGCTGTACCGCGAGGCTCTGCGCACCAGGGCCCGGCAGCGGTTGGTCCTCGCCTGTTCGACCTGGGGCTCCGACTCGCTGCTGGGACGGAACTGGGAGTTGCTGGAGCGACTGGTCCACGAACTGCCCCGGGACGAGTACCGCGTGGCCGCGCTGCTCCACCCGCACGTCTGGAACGCCCACGGCGAGTGGCAGATCCGCAGCTGGCTGGCGGAGCTGGAGCGCGCGGGGCTCACCCTGATCAGTCAGTACGGCGACTGGGTCGGGGCGCTCGTCGCCGCGGATTACATCGTGGGTGACCATGGCTCCGTCTCGCTCTACGGCGTCATGACCGGCGCCCCCGTACTGATGGCCGGCCTCCCCGAGGCGGAGGTGGACCCCGGCTCCCCCCTGGCGGAGCTGCGTCGCTTCGCACCCCGGTTGCGCGGGGACCGGCCCCTGCGCCCGCAGCTCAGCCGCAGCTCCACGGCGTACGACGCGCTGCGTCACGAACGCGTCGCGGCCCGGATCACCTCCGAGCCGGGGCAGTTCGCCCGCAAGATGCGCGCGCTGATCTACCGGAAGCTCCGCCTGCGGGCACCCGCGATACGACAGACGGTGGAGCCGGCGCGCCTGCCGCTCACGGTGCGCCACGACGAGCCCGGCAGCGCAGCGCTGTGACGGCGCCGAGTGTCGTCGTGTCCGAGGCAGCCGTGTCCGAGGCGACCGACTACGACGTGGCCATGTCCGAGGCGGTCGAGTTCGGCGCGGTGGCGCCCGGCTCGGCAGTCCCCGGCTCGGCAGTCCCCGGCTCGGCCGGGGTGCGAGGGCCGGTTCTCCGGGTCCGGGTCGCGCTGGTACGGCTGGACTCCGGCGCCCCGGTCGTGGACGAGCATCTGCGTGTCGATCTCCCCGCGCCGGGCCGGTGGGCCCAGCTCGCCGACGTACTGCTGGGGGAGGGCGAAGGAGCCGAGAGCGCCGCGCAGTTGGCGGCGTGCCATCCGGGCGCCCTGGTGGTGGCGGTGCATCGTGGCCCCGACTGCTGGATGCGTTTCGGTGCCGACGGCCCGACACTGACGCTGCGAGCCCGGCGGGCCCCGGCGCCTGGCTGGGGGATCTGGGCCTCGCTGGCCCACACCTGCCTGGTGGCCGGGCTGCCGGCCGAGGCACTGGGATCGGCGTCGGTGCGGCTGCGGCGGGCTCAGGCCGTGGCATCGCCCTCCAGCTGTTCGACCCGGAGTCGTACGCCCTGGGCGTCGGCCGATTCCGACCGGCCCGCCGCGGAGTAGAGATCCAGCGCCTCCCGGTAGAGATTCCGGGCGCGGCCCGGCTCCCCGCGCCGCTCGGAGAGCACGGCCAGGCTCTCCACGGCGCGGGCTGTCTCGAAGTCGGCGGCTACGCCGCGCAATGTGGCCAGCGCGCCCGAGAGCAGCTCCGCTGCCCGGTCGAACAGACCGCGGTCGAGGAACGCGCGGCCCAGCAGAGTGGCCGCGCGGGCGGCGTTGTACGTGTCGCCCGCGTCCGCGAGGACGCGGCGGGCGGCGTCCGCGTCGGCGATCGCCTCCTCGGGCAGTCCTCGGGTGAGGGCGACATCGGCCAGGTTGAGCCGGGCCAGTCCGCCGGCCCGTGCGTCGCCGCACCGGGGTAACTCCGCGGCGGCGCGCGAGAAGAACTCGGCCGCCCGGTCCAGGCGGCCGAGTCTCTGGTGGGCCAGTCCCCGGTAGTTGAGCGTGCGGGCATGGCCAAGAACGTCACCGCCGCTCCGGAAGATCCCGGCCGCCTGCTCGAACATCTCCAGGGCGGCCTCGTGATTCCCCGATCCGAGTTCACCCACCCCACCCGACGTGAGCATGCGGCATTCGGCCACGGTGTCGCCCAACTCCCTCGCGGCGACGAGCCCTTCCGCGTGGGCGGCGCGCCAGTGCTCGTAGAACTTGCGCCGTAGGAAGAGGGGCCACAGAGCGTCCGCGAGCTGCCAGCCGACCGTCGGAAAGCCCGCGGAGCGGGCCCGGCGGATGACGGCCATCAGATTGGGCAGCTCACGCTCCAGCCAGTTCAGCGCGTCCTCGGCGTCATCGCCGAGATCCGTCGTGAACAGTGGTCCCTTGCCGTAGTCGCGGGAGAGCGTGCGGTGTTGAGGATCGATGATCTCCTCGGCGCGGGTGGCTGTCGCGAGGTAGTGGTCGGCGATGCGGCGCAGCGTCGCCGCGCGGTCCTCGGCGGAGTCGTCCTGTGCCGCCCTCGCGGCGGCGTGCAGCCGTACGAGATCGTGGAAGCGGTAGCGCTCCTCCCCGATGTCGATGAGCAGATTCGCGTCATGCAGGGTGTCGAGCGGCTCCGTCGCGTCCCCGGCCAGCGCGGCCGAGGCCGCCACGCCGTCGAACTCCCGGCCCGGGTGCAGCCCCAGCAGCCGGTAGAGCCGGGCGGCCCCCGGCGGCAGCCCGTGGTACGAGAGATCCAGCGCCGCCCGTACGTTGTGATCGCCGTCGATGGCCAACGCCTCCAGCCGGTCGTGTTCCTCGGTGAGCGCGCGCACCATCGTGGTGATACGGCGTCGGGGGCGGGCCGCGAGCCGGGCCCCGGCGACGCGGACCGCCAGCGGCAGGCCGGCGCAGAGCTCCACCAGGGCGCGTGCCTCGTCCGGCTGTGTGGCCACCCGGTCGTCACCGAGGGTCGCCGCCAGCAACTCGACCGCGGCCTCGGTGCCGAGGGGCTCCAGATGTACCGCGTAGCAGCCGTCGACGGTCAGGCCCGGAATCCGCCATCGGCTTGTCACCGCGGTCACGCTCCGGCCTCCCGGCAGCAGCGGCCGGACCTGGGCCGCGGTGGTGACATCGTCGAGCAGCACGACGATCCGCCGGTCCGCGGTCAACGAGCGGTACAGCGCTGTCTGTTCGGCGAGTGTCGCGGGCACCTGTGCGGCCGGCACCCCCAGCACCCGCAGGAAGCCGTTCATCACCTCGCCGGGCGTCGTCGGCCCGTTCGAGGCCTGACCGCCCAGGTCCGCGTACAACTGACCACCGGGAAAGTGCGGGCGCAGCGAGTGCAGCCAGGCCAGCGCGACAGCGGTCTTGCCGACCCCGCCCAGACCGCTGACCGCCGTCAGTGTGGGGTGGCCCGCCCGTTCGGCGCGGGTTCGGTGACGCTCCAGCGCGTCCAGCTCCGCCGAGCGGTCGGTGATGGGCACCGACGGCGGGAGCTGCCAGGGCACTTGGGGTGCCCTGGCAGCTCCCGAGGCCACCCCGGCGCCGATGTGGATGCCGCCGTACACCGCCCCGGCCTGCACAGCGGCGCCGTGCACCGTACCGCTCAGTTCGTTGTGGTCTCCACGCTCATGCCCCCGCACCCGTCCCCCTCCGACCGCGTGACTACCGCCCGTGGGAGGAATCCTTTCCGTGCACGCAATCGATATCCGCCGCGCGAGGGGTGATCTGGCTCTCCGGCCCCGCGGTGACGGCCGGGGGCCCAGGGCCCCCGGCCGCCTCTCAGCCGGTGCGCGGTGAGGCGGGGACGGGCAGCGGAGGGAGGTCTGCCGGGAGCAGCAGGCGCAGGTCGTCCAGGTCCGGCGCGGGCAGGGCGCCGATGCGGCCCGCCTGCCTTGTCATCATGGTCTCCAGCAGCTGGCGGGCCGTGCGGGCGTTGCCGAAGGAACGGTCGCGCGGCAGGGCGTCCACATAGGTGTGCAGCGCCTTGAGGGTTTCCGGGGCGGAGTCGTACCCATAGCCCGAGGCGTGCTTGGTCAGGATCTCGATCAGCTCGTCCGTGGTGTAGTTCTCGAACTCGACCGAGCGGGAGAACCGCGAGGCCAGGCCCGGGTTGGAGGACAGGAAGCGCTGCATCTCCTCCGTATAGCCCGCGGCGATGACCACGACCTCGTCGCGGTGGTCCTCCATCAGTTTGAGCAGGGTGTCGACGGCCTCGCGGCCGAAGTCGGAGGACGAGCCCTCGGGCGTCAGGGTGTACGCCTCGTCGACGAACAGCACACCGCCTATGGCCCGTTCGAAGGCTTCCTTGGTGTTCTGCGCGGTGTGGCCCACGTAGCGGCCCACCAGGTCGGCGCGTGCGACCTCGACGAGCTGGCCCTTGGGCAGGACGCCGAGGGAGCGCAGCAGGTCCGCGTAGAGCCGGGCGACGGTGGTCTTTCCGGTGCCGGGCGGGCCGGAGAAGATCAGGTGCTGGCTGATCTTCGGGGTGGGCAGGCCGGCGGCCTCGCGCTGTCTGGTGGCGGTGAGCAGGTTGACCAGGGCGGTCACCTCGTTCTTGACGGCCGCCAGGCCGACCATGGCGTCCAGCTCGGCGAGCAACTGCCCCGAGTCCGGGCCGGAGTCCGCGCCGGTGGCGGTGTCCGGTGTCACGTCCTCGGGCAGCAGGAGCGTCAGGTCGCTCTCCGCCGGGTCCTTCATGGAGCTGAGCCGGAAGGCCTGCCGGTCCACCATCTCCTCGAACACCCGGCGGGCCGCACGGCCATTGCCGAAGGTGGCGTCGCGCGGCATCAGTTCGTAGTGCCGGGCGAGGGCGTCCAGGGTCCGCGGGTCCAGCTCGTACCGGTGGGCCCCGCACATGCTCTCGGTGATCGTCACCAGCTCGTCGACCGAGTAGTTGGCGAACTCGATGGTGCGGGTGAACCGGGAGGCCAGGCCCGGGTTGGAGGAGAGGAAGGTGCCCATCTCGTCCGTGTAGCCCGCGGCGATGACGACGACGTCGTCGCGGTGGTCCTCCATCAGTTTGAGCAGGGTGTCGACGGCCTCGCGGCCGAAGTCCGCGCCGGAGCCCTTGCCGTCGGACAGCAGGGTGTACGCCTCGTCGACGAACAGCACACCGCCGAGGGCGTCGTTGAACGCCTCGGTGGTCTTGATGGCCGTACCACCGATGATCTGCGCGACGAGGTCGGCCCGGGACACCTCCACCAGATGTCCGGAACGCAGCACTCCCAGCTCCGCCAGGATGCCTCCGTACAGCCGGGCGACGGTGGTCTTGCCGGTACCGGGCGGGCCGGAGAAGACCAGGTGGCGGCTCATCGGCGGGACCGGCATGCCGAGCTGGGCCCGGCGCTGGGCGAGCTGGTTGAGGTTGACGAGGGTACGGACCTGGTGCTTGACGTCGGCGAGGCCGACCAGCGACTCCAGCTCCTCCAGCGGGCCTTCGGGGACCTTGGCCTTCTCGCCGTCCGCCCCTCCCGCCCCGCCCGCCTCGATCGTGTCGCCCCACGCGTCCGGTGTGACGTTGCCCGCGCTGTTCAGGTCCTCCACCGTGAGCCGCTCGCTCGCGCGGGACTGCCGCAGGCCCGCGCCGCGGTTGTCCCGGACCGAGCAGCCGACGACGGAGACCGTCTCGGTGCTGTCGATCCGGATGCCGTCGCCGAGACAGCCGGTGATCTGGCAGGCGTTGAGGGCGGCGCGGGCGCCGTTCGACAGCAGGATGCCGTGGGCGCCCGAGTCCATGATGTGGGCGCGGACCACGGACAGTTCGCCGCCGTTCTCCACGGCGATGGCGGACGCCGAACTGTTCTCGATCCGGCAGTCCCGGACGGTGCCGAGACCCTCAGCGCCGACGGAGACCGAGACCTCGGCCGCCGCGAGCATGACCGTGTCGCGGACCTCGGGGTTGCCGCCCGAGGCGATACGGAGCGCGGTGGCGCCCGCTTTCTCGATCTCGCAGTGCTCCAGCCGGCCGCGCCCGTCCTCGATCACCTCCACGCCGTGTCCGCCCGGAGAGGTGATCCGCGCGCGGCGCACCAGCGGATTGGCGCCGGTGCGTATCCGGATCGCGGTGGCGGCCGCGTCCGTGACCACCAGCCCGTCGAACTCCGGCGCGGACTCCTCCTCCAGCAGGACGGCGGCGGTCTTGTCGGCGCAGTCCCGCACCACCGTGCCGGTGAGGCTGGGCGCGCTGGAGCCGATCACCCGGATCGCGGGCTCGGCCGCGGAGTCGAACTCGCAGTCCTGGAAGGTGCCCCGGGAGCGCTCGGTGACGGCGAGACCGCTGCCCTTGGTACGTGAGGTGCGGCAGCCCAGCAGCTCGGGATCGGCGTTCGAGGCGAGCATGAAGCCGGGGCCCGTGGTGTTCGTGACCGTCACGTACTCCAGGGACGGGCGGGAGCCGCTCGTGATGTAGACACCGACCGCGCTGCCCCGGACCGTGGTGCGCACGACGCGGGTGCTGCTCCGGCCCTCCAGGGCGACGGCGGGCTTGTCCGTGCCGGAGATCTCGCAGTCCTCCACCAGCCCCTGCGACTCGCCGCTGGCCAGCACGCCGTTGGCGCGGGCGTCGCGCAACCGGCAGCCGCGCACGGTCGTACGGGCCTGCTCGCCCATGACGACGGCGGAGGTGCCGAAATTCTCCAGGACGGAATCGGCCACGGTGCTGCCGGTGGGCGCGGAGTCCACGACTCCGGCGCCGTCCGGATTGCTGACCCGGCAGTCCCGCATGGCCACGGAGCCGGTGTCCCGGGCGATCACGGCCGTCCAGCCCGAGCCCACGACCGTGCAGCCGTCCATGGCGACCTGGCCGCGCGGGGAGTCCACCACCGGCAGGTCCTCGCTGCCACCGCGCAGCGTCAGGTCGGTGAGCATCACGGCGTCGGCGACCAGGAGGATCGCGGTGCCCCGGCGCGGGCAGATCTCCACGCTGCCCCGCTCGCCCTCGGCGGCGATGGTGACGCGGGTTTTGACCGTGAGGTTCTCGGGGTAACGGCCGGGACGGACCCGGATCACCGCACCGGTACGCGCCTGAGCCAGAGCCTCACCGATCGTCCGGAAGCTCTCCGGTTGTTCCGGGCAGACCGTGAGCAACTGCCGTGACACGCTCGAACCTCCTCGTTGTGGTGCCGCTGCCGCCGGTCTTCCCCGCCCGGGGCGGAACGGGGAGAGGATCTTCGTACGGCTGTGCGCACGCGTGAAGGCTACGGGAACGAGGCTGAGATCTTCCAGGCGAGAGGGAGGAGTTCACGTTGTCGGCCCGGCGGCCGCGGGTGGGGCGCCGTACACGTGTCGGCCGCCGCGTGCGCTTCCGGGGCCGGACGGTGTTTTCCGGGCGGTGTCCTTCTGGGCGGCGCCGGGGTCGCCCCGGGGCGGCGCCGGGGTCGCGGCCCTTTTGGATGTCCGGCCTCCGCCCGTTCCTGAACTCAAGGCCCCCACCTGTACGTTCCGCCTCCACCGGCGGCGCATATCATGCGCGCCATGGACTGTGCTCGTACCCACCGCCGTCCGGTCGCGTCGGCGGTGGCCGCCGCCCTGCTGGTGGCCGTACCGCTGACCGTCGCCGGAGCGGCGCCCGCCGCCGCGGAATCCGTCGGACTGCCCGTCGTACGGTCCGCCCTGGGGCCGGACGAGCCGTGCGTGGAGGCCTCATCGAAGAAGGCCGAGGCCGATTCGTGGACATCGGGGGCGCTGGGGCTCGAACGGTCCCGGACGCTCTCGCGGGGCGCCGGGACGACGGTCGCGGTCGTCGACACGGGGGTGGGGCAGGACGCGGCCGGGCTGTCCGGACGGGTCACCGCGCTCGGCGGCGCGGGCCAGGACTGTGTCGGGCACGGCACCTTCGCGGCCGGTCTGATCGCCGCGACACGCACCGGCGGCAAGGGCATAGCGGGGGTTGCGCCCCAGGCGCGGATCCTGGCCGTACAGGGCACGGACCAGCGGGGCCAGGCCACGGCGGACCAACTCGCCGGCGGGATACGCGAGGCCGCCGACGCCGGGGCCTCTGTCATCTACGTCGGACAGGCGCTGGCCACCGGCAAGTCCGTGCTGACGGCGGCCGTCGTGTACGCGAGCGAGAAGGACGCCCTCGTCGTCGCCCCGCTCGCCCCGGACGCGCTGCCCAAGGACCGCGCCACCGGCGACACCGAGAAGCCGGAACCCTGGTACTGGCCCGCGGCGGCCCCCGGGGTGCTGGCCGTGACGGACTACGGCCCCGACGGGGGCCGCCCGGACAACGCCCCGGTGGTGCCCGGCGCCGACCTGGCGGCGCCCGGCGACGCGGTGGTGAGCGTCGGCCCCGAGGGCTCGGGCCACTTCATCGGCTCGGGCGCCTCGCTGGCCGCCGCGAACGTCGCGGGAGCGGCGGCGCTGGTGCGGACGCGGCATCCGGACATGTCGGCGACGGAGGTGTCCCGCCAGCTCACGGTGGCGGCCTACCCGGCGGCCCCGCCGCGGCTGGACCCGTACGCCGCGCTCACAGCCGTACTGACGGACCGTCAGGGCGACAGGCCCAAGCCGGCGGCGGCAGTGGTCCCGCCCCCCGTTTCCGCCGAACCGCGCGAACGGGCGCTGATCATCGCGGGAGTCGGCGGGGGAATCGTGCTGCTGGTGGCCGCGGCGGCGGCGGTCATCCCCCGAGGCCGCGCACGCGGCTGGCGCCCGGCGGGAAGCTAGGGCACCCTCCCGGCGCGCGGCGCCCGGCGCTCAGCGGGGCTCGTGAGGGAGGCCGGGGTACGAGCAGCCACTCGTACCCGGAACTCCGTATCCCGGGAAATTCGGTACGGTCGGCCCCGCGCCCCGTGCCCCCGCGCCTCGTGCCCCCCGCGCCCCGCGCCTCGTGCTCCCCCGTGCCCCGCGCCCCGGGCCGTCCGGGCCCCCAACCGGAAAGGGCCCTCCCCGGTTCGGGGAGGGCCCGGTCATGCTTCCGGGAGGCTTGGCCCCGTCAGATGTCTCCGTCTCCCAGCATCGCCGTCTGCACCTGCGTCGTCTTGCGACGGGTGATCCGCGTCCCCCGCCCCGGCGGCAGGTTGCGGCCCTTGAGGCTGCCGAGGATGAAGCCCTCCGACGGCGGGCAGGACAGCAGCAGGGTCGGCGTGTTGACCTCCTGCATGCGGCGCAGCAGGATCTCGCCCAGGCCGCGGCCCGCGCCGGCCGCCGAGCGGGAGACGATCAGGTGCAGGCCCACCTCGTAGCCGAGTGCCAGGTGGTTCAGCAGCGGGTCGAACGGCGCGTTCATCGGGCTCGTGCCCAGCATGTCGTAGTCGTCGACCAGGATGAACAGCCTCGGGCCGGTCCACCAGTCGGCCAGCCGCATCCGGGACGGGGAGATGTCCTCTCCCGGCAGGCGCGCCGTGACCGCGCGGGCGGCGCCGGCGACCAGTTCCTTCAACGCGTCCATGGACACCGCGTGTCCGAGGCGGTATTCGTCCGGGATCGCCTCGACCAGGGCGCGGCGGTAGTCCACGACCATGATCCGGGCCTCGGCCGGGGTGTACCGGTCCATGATCGCCTTGGCCGTCAGGCGCAGCATGTTGGTCTTGCCGCTCTCCGTGTCGCCGACCACGATCATGTGCGGAGTCTCGGAGAAGTCGTGCCACACAGTGGAGAGCCGCTCCTCCTCCAGACCGATGGGCACCCGGAAGTCGCCCTCGGGCGCGGGGAGTTCGGCGATCGGCAGCTTGGTCGGCAGCATCCGTACCCGCGGGGCGGGCGGGCCCTGCCAGCTCTCCTTGACGGCCGCGACGAGTCCGGCGACACCCTCGGACAGGTCGTCCGCCGACTCCACCCCGTCGATCCGGGGGAGCGCCGTGAGGTAGTGCAGCTTGCCCTCCCGGGTCAGGCCCCGGCCGGGCAGGCGCGGTACGGTCGCGGCACGGCGCATGTCGATCTCGGAGTCCATCGGGTCACCCATCCGCAGTTCCAGATGGGTCGCGGCCTGGTCACGGATCGACGAGGTCAGCTCCACCCAGCGGGCGGTGGTGACGATCAGGTGGATGCCGTAGTTGAGGCCGCGCGCGGCGATCGCGCCGAACGTCTGGATCTTCCGGTCGAAGTCCTGACGGACCGTCGACCAGCCGTCGATCACCAGGAACACGTCGCCGTGCTTCTCGTGGGGGAACTCCCCGGCGGCCCGGCGGCGGCGGAAGCTCGCCATGGAGTCGATGCCCTGGTCGAGGAAGAACCGCTCCCGCGCCTCCAGCAGCGAGGTGACCTCGGAGATCGTACGGCCCACCCGCTCGGCGTCCAGGCGCGCGGCGACCCCGCTCATGTGGGGCAGTCCGTTCAGCCCCGCGAGCGTGCCGCCACCGAAGTCGAGGCAGTAGAACTGCACTTCCTGGGGTGTGTGGGTGAGCGCCAGCGCGGTCAGGATGGTGCGCACCATCGTGCTCTTGCCGCTCTGCGGACCACCGGCGATGGCGATGTGCCCGCCCGCGCCCGAGAGGTCGAGGGTCAGCAGGTCGCGGAGCTGGTCGAAGGGCCGGTCGACGATGCCGATCGGGATGGTGAGCTTGCCGCGGTGCGCCGAGCCGGCGGTGGTCAGCCCGAAGTCGTGGTCCGGGGTGAGCGGCGGCAGGACCTGGTCGAGCGTCGCCGGCAGATCCAGCGGCGGCAGCCACACCTGGCGGGCCGGCGGCCCGGCGCCCTGGAGGCGTTCCACGGCCACGGACAGCAGCGTGTCGCCGGTCTCCTCCTCCTGCACGGGCTCGGGCTCCGGCGCGTCGGGCAACTGCCGCGGTACGACGTAGCTGTTGGTCCACGGCACGGTCTGGCTGGCCACCCGCGCCTGGTTGGCGCTGCCGCGCCGCTGCTGGTACGGGCCGGAGACGTACGCGGCACGGAAGCGGGCCAGCGCCTCCACACCGGACTTGAGGAAGCCGCTGCCGGGGTGCGGCGGCAGCTGGTAGGCGTCCGGCACGCCCAGGACGCCACGGCTCTCCATGGCGGAGAAGGTCCGCAGGCCGATCCGGTAGGAGAGGTGGCTCTCCAGCTGGTGCATACGGCCCTCGTCGAGCCGCTGCGAGGCGAGCAGCAGATGCACACCGAGGCTTCGGCCGAGCCGGCCGATCATCACGAACAGCTCCATGAACTCCCGGTGCGCGGCGAGCAGTTCGCTGAACTCGTCGACGACGACGAACAGGCTGGGCAGCGGTTCCAGCGCGACCCCGGAGGACCGTGCCTTCTCGTAGTCCAGGGCCGAGGTGTAGTTGCCGGCCGACCGCAGCAGTTCCTGACGGCGCATCAGTTCACCGTGCAGGGCGTCCTGCATACGGGAGACGAGCGCCGCCTCGCCGGCCAGGTTGGTGATGACGGCGGAGGTGTGCGGCAGTTCGTCCAGGCCGAGGAAGGTGGCACCACCCTTGAAGTCCACGAGGACGAAGTTGAGCGTCTCGGAGGAGTTCGTCAGCGCGAGCGCGAGGACGAGGGTGCGCAGCAGTTCGCTCTTGCCGGAGCCGGTGGCGCCGATGAGCATGCCGTGCGGCCCGGTACCGCCCTGTGCGGATTCCTTGATGTCGAGTTCCACCGGTTCGCCGTCCGCGCCGAGCGCGATCGGCACCTTCAGCCGGCTGGATCCGATGTTCTGCCGCCACAGGTCGGGCGGTTCGTGGCGGTGCAGGTCCGGAATGCCCAGCAGCGTGGTCAGTTCGACGTTCGTCGCCAGCGGTTCGGAGGCGTCCGAACCCCCGCCCATGCCCATGCGGTACGGGGCGAGCCGCCGCGCCAGGGCCGTCGCGGCCGTCGGGCCGAAGCTGTCCGGGCTGCCGAGCCGCGTGGTCTGCTCCTTGCGGTCCCGGTCGGTGCGTACCAGCGCGAAGGAGTCCTCGGTCACCTCGAAGCGCAGGGTGACCCGGCCGGGCCGCCAGCTGAGCGCGCCGGTCAGGTCCAGTACGACGGTGTTGCGGAAGCCGGGGCCGTCCAGGCGGTGGCCGCCCGGGATGGTGCCGCCGTCCACCACGATCACGGTGAACGGTTCCTCGCGCCCGGCGACGGCGTCCGGGTCGAACTGGGGCCTCTCCAGGAACTCCGCGCCGAGCAGGTCCTCCAGCTCGTTGAAGGCGGAGACGGTCATCCGGGTGGGCCCGGCTCCGTCGGTGTCGTGCCGGTGGAGGCTGTGCGGGAGCCACTTCGCCCACTCCCAGTCCGCGCGCCGCTCGTCGGAGACGCACAGCGCGATCCACACGTCGTCCGGCGAGTGGAAGGTGGCCAGTTGGGCGACGAGGGCGCGGGCGACGGAACGTATCCGCTCCTCGTCACCCCGGAACAGGACCCGGGCCCAGGCGCGCAGGTAGAGCGCGATGGGCTGGTCGGGCACGGTCGCGTAGGCGCGGATGAAGCTGCGCAGGGCGTGCGCGCTGAGCGGTTCCAGATCCTCGACGGGGGTGGTGGCGTTCGGGGTCAGCTTCAGGCCCAGCTTCTGCTCGCCGACCGCGACCCGGATCTCGCCGAAGTCCTCGTCGCGCGGCCTGCGTTCCCACAGCCGGGTGGTGCCCACCATCGACCACAGCGCGGCGGGCTCGGGGTGGCGCCAGGCCAGCGCCCGCTGCTGGTCGACGACGGCGCCGCGCACCTTGCGCCGGATCTGGGTGAGGTAGCGCAGGTAGTCGCGTCGCTCGCCCTTGAGCTTCTGCTTGCGCTCGCTGCTGCGCTTCATCATCTGGCCGATCAGCATGGCGGCGGAGGCCACCACCATGAGACCCAGGGCGAGATAGATGAATCCACCGCTGCCCCTGGTCATGCCGGGGCGCATGAACATGAACATCATGGAAACGGACATGAGTGCCATGGGGAGATAGGTCCACACGGCGGAGGTGTCGGGCACCACTTCGGGGAGCGTCGGCGGCTCCTGGAGATTCAGCTCCCCGTCGGGCATCTCCGGGCCGCGGCGTCGGGCCGGGCGGCGGAACAGGACCACACTCAAGGAACCGTCTCCTTACGGGGCAGGGTGAGGGAGAGCGGGGCAGAACGTCGTTGACGGGCTGGGACGCCCACTCGTCATGAGAAAGTCTGTGCCACAGGCCACATCGTCCACGGCAGGCGGCTGATACTACGATCGTCCCGCTGGCCGATACCAACCGGCCCCATTCAGCTTGTTATGGAGCGCGACAGCGACGCGTGATGTTCGGTGGCGCGTCTTCCAGCGTTCCGTCCCATTCTCAGCAGTACCAACGGAGAAGCGTGAGCCATCCCGATGACTGACAATCAGGTGGCCGAGCTGTGCCGTCTGACGGTACGAGCCCCCGCCAAGAGCATCGATCTCGCCGTGCCCGCCGACGTCCCCGTCGCGGACCTGCTCCCCGCGGTCCTCGGCTACGGCGGCGACGGCCTCGAAGAAGCCGGTATCGACCACGGAGGCTGGATACTCCAGCGCCTCGGCGGCGAACCGATGGACGAGGAACGCACCCTCGACTCGTACGGGTTGCGGGACGGCGAGACCCTCTACCTCAGACCGCGCAACGAGGCACTGCCCGAAGTGCACCTCGACGACCTGGTGGACGGCATCTCCACCACCATGCGGGAGCACCCGTACGGCTGGAGCCCGAAGGTCAGCCGGTGGGCGCTCCTCGGTGTCGTGGTCGCGGTGCTCGTCGGCGGCATGATCGTGATCGCGCTGCCGGGCGGCTCCGCGCTCCCCAGGGCCGCGTTCGCCGCCGCAGCGGGGCTGCTGCTGCTCGCGGGCGCGGGCGCGGCGAGCCGCGCGGTCGGCGACTCCGGCGCCGGAGCGGTGCTGGGCTTCATGGTGGGGCCGTATCTGGCGCTGGCCGGCTGGCTGCTGCCGGGCGGTCAGCTCAGCGGCCCGCACGCGTACGAGACGCTGGGCGCGCGGCTGCTCGCGGCCTGCGCGGCGGGAGCGGGCGGCGCGGTGCTCGCGCTGGCCATCGTGGCCTCGTTCGCCGCGCTCTACCTCGGCGTCGCCGTGATCTCGGTGTTCGGCGCGCTCGCCGCCGTCCTGATCATCGCCACGGACCTGGCTCCGGTGCACACCGCCGGGATCCTCTCGGTCCTCGCGGTGATCCTCGGGGCGTTCGTCCCCTCGCTGTCGTTCCGTATGTCGGGGATGCGGATGCCGCCCCTGCCGACCAACGCGCAGCAGTTGCAGGAGGGCATCGAACCGCACTCCACCGCCGCGGTGTCCGCCCGCGCCATCCTCGCCGACGGCTGGATGACCTCGCTGTACGGGGCGGTGGGCGTGGTCTGCGCGGCCTGCCTCGCCGTACTGGCCCGGCAGGCCGAACTCGCCGAGACGATCATGACGGTCGCGCTGGCCCTGCTGCTCATCCTGCACGCGCAGGGCCTGGGCAACATCTGGCAGCGCCTCTCCCTGGTGATCCCGGGCGTGGGCGGCCTGCTCCTGCTGGTCATCGTCTACGTCCCGGACTACTCGCCGGGCATGCGACTGGTGTCGGCCGCGGGCCTGCTGGCCGCCACGGCGGCCGTCGCCATCGCCTCCTGGACCGTTCCCGGGCGGCGGCTCGTCCCGTACTGGGGGCGCCTCGGGGAGATTCTGCACACGGGCCTGGCGATCAGCCTGCTGCCCCTGGGGCTGTGGGTGCTCGGCGTGTACGGCATGCTGCGCGCCATCAACGGCTGAACCGGAGGGGACGAACGCTGACATGCAGAACAAACGTGATCAGGTTCAGGCGCACATGTTCGTCATGGGGCGGCTCACCTCGGGCATGCTGCGCGCCGACCCGGACGCCCCGGAGAGCCCGCAGGGCAGGACCAACAGGGGGGTGGTCATCGGTGTGGTGATCGCCGTACTGCTGTCGGCCGGGGCGTTCGTCCTCGGTCTGCTCAAGCCGGGCACCAAGGACTCCTGGCGGGCATCCGGAACCCTCGTCGTCAACAAGGACACCGGCTCCCGCTATCTCTTCCTGGACGGGCGGCTGCGGCCGGTACGCAACTACGCCTCGGCACGGATGCTCCTGGGCGCCAAGCTGAAGACCGCCGCGGTCGGCACCGCCTCACTGAGCGGTACGCCGCACGGGGCGCCGGTCGGCATTCCCGGGGCCCCCGACGCGCTGCCCGCGAGCGGCGACCTGGACAGCGGCCCATGGCAGGTGTGTTCGGGCGGCAGCACCGGTCCGGCCGGCACGATCCTCGCCGTGGGCGCCCAGTCCGACGCGTCCGGCCTGGCCACCTCGAAGACCCTGCTGGTGGCCGGGCCCGACAAGGCCGGCTACCTGGTCTGGCGGGGCAGCAAACTGCGGCTTGACAAGGACAACCGCTCCAGGGAAGCCCTCGGTTACGGCTCCACACCGCCGGCGCCCGTGTCGGCGGCCTTCCTCAACTCCCTGCCGTCGGGGCCCGATCTGACTCCGCAGGACGTGCCGGACATGGGCGAGGACGGACCGTCGCTCGGCGGCCGCGAGACCAAGGTCGGCGAGGTCTTCCGGGTCACGGTGCCTGGCTCCGAGGAGCGCTACTACCTGCTGCGGAGCGAGGGCCTGACCCCGCTCACCGCCACCGGCGCCGCGCTGCTGCTCGGCGCCCCGGAGACCCGGGAGAAGGTGTACGGGGGCGGCGCCGCGAAGGTGGCCGTGCTGGGCGCGGATGTGCTGAGCGGTCATCTCGCGCCGGGAGCGGGCGAGTCGGTGCACGACGCGGACCTCCCCGAGGCGCCGCCGGAGGCTGTGGCCGTCCCGGAGGACCGGACCGCCTGTGTACGGGTCGAGCCCGACAACCGGGGCCCGCGCATCAGCGTGGCCCTGGTCGGCGCGGGCGAACTCGGACCGGAGGCCCAGGCGCCGGCCGAGGGCCTGACGCCGGCCTGTCTGCGGGTCGGCAGGATCACCGTGCCGCCGGGCGGCGGGGCCCTGGTGCGCGCGCTGGGCGCGGGCGGCAGCAAGGTCGGCGCCACGGTCTATCTGGTGACGGACACCGGCATGAAGTACCGGGTGGGCTCGGCGGACGCGCTCGCGGCGTTCGGTTACTCGGAGGGCCAGGCGCGGGGACTCCCGTCGCCGCTGCTGGCGATGCTGCCGACGGGGCCCGATCTGACACCGGAGGCCGCCGCGTTGGGCCGCAGCGGCACGACCGCACCACGGTGCGGCAAGGAGTGAGCTTTGTCTCAGGATGTTTCACCAGCGTGAGAACTCCACCGGGAACCACCTAAAGCGAACACGTGTCTAGAAGAAAGTGAGTGAGGCCATTGAAGCCGGAACTGGCCACTCTCTAGTCTCAGTTGTCCAGACCAACCGGATGCAGACGTTCCAAGTCCGGTCGCGCATGCCGCCGGGTCGTACGCCGGGCGGCGAAAATCAGGAGGCACACGCCCATGGCAGGTCCCAGTGGTAGGCAGCAGTCAGAGGATCAGGCAACAGCGAACGGCATCACCGCTCTGGAGAGTGCCTTCACCGGTGTGCAGAACTGCCGCCAGGACGTCGAGAACATGAAGAACAACCTGTCGTCCGGCTACAAGGGCGGCGACGGCGGGGCCTACCAGAAGCTGCTGGAGGCGTGGGACCGGCAGGCGGAGATCATCTCCGTCAACCTCCAGAACATGACCGACACGCTCGAAGAGACGCGCCGGGCGAAGGGCATGCAGCAGGTCGAGTCGAGCGACGCCATCGAGCAGCAGCGCGGCCGGGCCGACGCGATCTTCAACGCGCTGCACGGCTGATCCGGCCACCGGTCGCCCACGCACCGGATGCCCCTCCGCCAGGGGTATCCGGATGAACGTTTCCCCCGCCTGTACCTGACGCACTTGCTGCGAGATGAGGTCAACGATGCCTGATTTCAACGACGGACAGATCTACGTCGACTACTCCCACATGAACAACGCCGCCGACGACATGGTCCAGCAGACCAAGGCGATCGACAGCATCCTCACCAACCTGGACGCGGAGCTCCAGTCGCTCAAGGAGTCCTGGGAGGGTGAGGACCGGGGTGTGTACACCGACAAGCAGACGGCGTGGAACAACGCTGTCACGGAGATGAAGCGGATCCTCGCCGACAACTCGGCCCTGCTCACCGACGTCTCCGACAGCTACCAGTACAGCGAGAAGTCCCTGACGCAGCTGTGGGAGACCGTGCGCATCGGCGGCTGACCGCGTAGGCGACACCCCATTTCCCCGGGCGGCCGTCCGCGTGCACGTCATGCGGCGGCCGCCCTTCGCGCAAGCAGGAGGAGTAGGACATGGCTGAGAACACCCCCACGGTCAATGTGAACAAGGCCTGGATGCAGAAGTTCCTCGACGACGACATCAAGCCGTTCCGGAAGGCGATCGCGGCGATCAGGGAGGACGGGGAGGCCCCCGCCAGCGACCTGAAGGCTCCGGCGGTGGGGAATCTGCTGGCGGGCAACGGGGCGAAGACGGCCGCGGGATTTCACGACGGACAGAAGGTTCCGCTCGCGATCGGCCTGATGGCGGCTGACGAAGGGGAGCGGACCAACGGCGCTTACGTGATCAAGTCGTTGAACGCCGTTCTGGAGCAGCTCGAAGAGATCCTGAAGATGCAGAGTGAACTGTTCGAGGAGATGGAGGCCAACCTCGAGGACAGCATCGAAAAGATGTTCAAGACGCAGGATGACAGCCTGGAAAAGATCGACGGCAAGAAGTTCATCGACTTCTTCGAGGACGTCGACGATGTGCTCTCCGAAGGTACCGGGGGGAGTGGTGGGGGCGACGATGAGGACGAGGACTGATCCGGTCGCGCTTTCCTCGCTCGGTGTCTGAACCTTCCCGCATTCTCCGGCTCCGCCCGCTCCTCTGATTTCTCGTACGCCTTCTGTCGCGTACTCCCTGATCTGTACCCTCCGACCGAAAAGGGCTTCCGGCATGGCGCTCGATCCCAGCAAGATTACTACCGACATCGACGGCACCAACGACAAGTGGGCGGAGGCCGTCAAGTTCTTCACGGGATTCAAGGCGCCGCCTCGGGCCGATCTGTTCGACACGCTGGTCGGCAACGAAGGTATCCCCCAGATGAAGGTGGAGATATCTGATGTCGGCTATGTCGACTACGTCGATACTGAAGACCTGAACTGGCTGTACGAGAATGCCGGCTACGACATCAACAACACGGACTTCGTCATCCCGTTCTACTCGACGAGCGGCGGCGCGGGGTCGGATGTGACGATGCACAAGGCGCGCATCACCCTGCTCGGCCAGAAGTCGGTGGACGGACCGCCTACCGGAGGCTATTACGAGGGCGGGACCTTCACGAGCAGTATCGACGGACACCTGGGGATGGACGGCAAGCCCACCTGGGACACGACGAAGCTCACGCAGTACGCCTACGGCACCGGACTGGCGCTGGAGAAGCTGCGGAACGACGAGAAGCTCGGCACCCACGGTTTCGCCTGGAACGGCCTTCCCGTGGCCGACGTCGACTCCGTCTCGATGGGGAGCTTCGACGTGGTGGCCGGTTCCTTCGACCGGGTCGCCGAGTTTTTCGTGAACCAGCAGCAGAAAGTGGAGGAGTGGGAAGGCAGGCTCGGTACGGAGAAGAACGACGCGTGGCGCGGCCAGGCGGCAGGTGTTTTCTGGGACCTCCTTCATAAAATCAACAAGCAGTACACCGATTACGCGGATGACATGAGCGCGAACGGGAGTTTCCGTTCGAAGCAGGGGAATGAGATCCGGCAGGCGAAGAAGGATTTCCAGAAAGCGGTGGTGGATCTGCACACCGTCTGGATGGACTGGGAACTCAAGATGGGGAACCCGCTGCGCTGGCTCAGTGATCTGCTGACGGACGTGATGGAATATACGTGGGACCACAACATCACGAAGATCACTTACGAGATCGAACCATCCTACGACAGCTACGTCACGAACTATGTGGCGGATGAGGGGTTCGACAACAGGGCCAAGGCGCAGCGAGACAAGCTGTTCGACTTCGGTGACCTGAAGGATCTGAAAACCTGGGAGGAAATCGGGAACGAAGCCCTCAGGATGTGGCAGCAGTCCGTCAAGGACAATCTTGAGGCCGCCGCGATCGATGCCATGGCATATGTGAAGAACAGCTGGAGCAACAGCAGTCTCGACCTGGGGGAGATCAAGTCCCGAGGCGGCGGCTCCCTCAAGGAGGGGCTCGCCGAGGACAAGGCCGACAAGCTGGAGGACGACAACAAGAAGAAGGAGGACGACGCGAAGAAGGCCGCTGAAGAAGCCCAGCGGAAGCAGGACGAGTTCATAGCCTGGCAGAAGGAGCAGGCCAGGATCGCGAAGGAGGAAGCGGAGAAGGAGAAGGCCGAGGCGGAGGCCAAGGCGGAGAAGGAGAAGGAAGAGGCGAAGGCGGAGCGGGAGAAGGAGAAGGCCGAGCAGGAGGCCAAGGAGAAGGAGCAGGAGGCCAAGGCGGCGGCCAAGGAGGCCGAGCAGGAGGCGAAGCAGGAGCAGAAGGAGAAGGAGGCCGAGGCCAAGCAGGCCGAGCAGGAGGCCAAGCAGGAGGCCAAGGAGGCCGAGGCCAAGGCCGAACAGGAGCAGAAGGAGAAGGAGGCCGAGCAGAAGCAGGCCGAGCAGGAAGCCAAGCAGGAGGCCAAGGAAGCCGAACAGGAGGCCAAGCAGGAGGAGAAGGAGAAGGAGCAGGAGGCCAAGCAGGCCGAGCAGGAGGCCAAGCAGGAACAGAAGGAGAAGGAGGCGGAGGCCAAGCAGGCAGAGGCGCAGCAGCGTCAGGAGCAGATGCAGCTGCTCCAGATGAACCAGGCCAAGGCCCAGCAGGAGGAGGCGAAGAAGGAGCAGGCGAAGAAGGAGGCCGAGCAGGAGGCCAAGCAGGCCGAGCAGGAGGCGAAGCAGGAGGCCAAGGAGCAGGAGGCCGAGCAGAAGCAGGCCGAGCAGGAGGCGAAGCAGGAGGCCAAGGAGGCCGAGCAGGAGAAGAAGCAGGAGGAGAAGGAGAAGGAGCAGGAGGCCAAGCAGGAGGAGAAGGAGAAGGAGGCCGAGCAGAAACAGGCTGAACAGGAAGCCAAGCAGGACCGCATCCGTACCGAGCAGGAGGCCAAGCAGGAAGCTCTCCAGACCGAGCAGGAGAAGAAGCAGGCCGAGCAGGAGGCGAAGCAGGAGGCCAAGGAGCAGGAGGCCGAGCAGAAGCAGGCCGAGCAGGAGGCCAAGGCAGAGGCCAAGCAGGCCGAACAGGAAGCCAAGCAGGAACAGCTCCAGGCCGAGCAGGAGAAGAAGCAGAACGAGGCCGAGGCCAAGCAGGACCAGCTTCAGCAAGAGGCGGAGAAGAAGCAGAACGAGGCCCAGTCGCGGTACGAGCGCCAGAGCCAGGGACTCCTGAACAATGGCGACCTTCTCTCGCCCGACATCTCCGGCCCCGTCAACGACGGCTCCCTGAACCTCCCCGTCAGCGATGTCCTGGACGTACCCGGCGGCGGCGAGACGCACATCGACGACAACGGCCGGGTGGTCACCGAATACCCGGACGGCAGCCGCACCACGATCGACCCGGTCACGCACAGCTCGACCCTGACGCGGCCCGACGGATCGACCGTCTCGGGCCCCCTCAACACCGGTGATCTGCTTCCCAATCCGGACGGCAGCCGTACGCAGCTGGACTCGCAGGGCAACGTGGTCACGGAGTACCAGGACGGCACCTCCCAGAAGATCGACCCGGACACCGGCTCCACCACCATCACCGACCCGGACGGCTCTACGAGGTCCGGTTACCTCAACGACCTCGACAACCCGCTGAACGGCTACCAGCCCCCCACCTCCGGCCCCCTCAACGGCGGCTCCCTCGACGGCTACAACTCGTCTTCGTACGACCCCTCCGGCTACGAGGAGGAACTGTTCGACGAGAACCCCTACGAGTCGCCCCAGGACATCAACGCGGCGTCCTCCGGGTCGAGCACGCCCAACCACAACCGCACCCAGCTGAACAGCGGACCGTTCCCGGGCCTCGGAGGGGGCGGCGCGGACGCCATGGCCGGAGCCTCGGGCGGCACCGGCTCGTCCTCGGGCGGCACCGGCTCACCGGGCGGGATGCCCATGGGCGGCGGTATGGGCGGCGGCATGGGCGGTATGGGCGGCGGTATGGGCGGCGCGGGTGGCGGGCAGGACTCGAAGGCCGAGCGCGTGCGCAGTGTGATCGACGGTGATGTCGTCAACAACCGCCGTCCGCAGCCGGGCGCGAGGCCGCCCCTTCCCGGGAGCCGCCGTTACGCCGACGACGAGGTCAGGGTCGCGGCGAGCGGTAACACCGCCGGTCAGAACCCGTTCCTCCCACCGATGGCCGGCGGCGGCGCGCCCAACCAGACCCAGACCCAGAGTGGTGACCGTGCCCGCGACTCGTGGGTGCCCGAGGACGAGGATGTCTGGGGAACGGACGAAGGCGGCGCGCCGGCGGTGATCGGCCGGTGAACAGTACGCGGAGCGTGACGGTGACGCCGTATCGGATGCGCCGGATGTGTACGACCGGGGTGACCCGTACGACCGGGGAAGCCCGCACAACCAGTTGGAGGGGTGTTCGTTGAGCGAGTCGATGGAACAGAAGCTGTCGCAGGCCATGGCCGAACTGGAGGCCGTGCAGAACGCCGTGGCACACGCCGAGGGCGAACTGAGCCGGGCCACGGCCACCGTGCGGTCGCGTGACCGCGTCGTGGAGGCCACGGTCGGCCCGCAGGGCGAGCTGACCGGGCTCAAGTTCCTGGACGGCAAGCACCAGACCATGACGGGACCGCAGTTGGCTGCGTCCATACTGGAGGCGGCCGATGAAGGACGCGCGCAGATGGCCCGTAAAGTAATGGACACCTTCGCGCCACTCGCGCAGGTGAGCGGCGGGGCGTCAGGGGTCAGGGGAGTGGACATCGACTGGGAGCGGGCCTTCGGCTCGGCATTCGACGGAGGTGCGGGAAGCGGTATGGGGCGGTCCGCGGGCGACCGGCTGCGAGATGAGATTCATGAGGACGAGGACGACACACTGCCGAGGGGACGGTAAGCATGGCGGGCAAGTACACGGCGAACATCCCCGGTCTTCAGCAGGGGGCCGGTGACATTTCGGGCCTGTCGGACCAGACGGACAAGATCGCCGACGATTTCATCGCCGACCAGGCGAACTACCGGCAGTGGGACGGCTATTCGGACGACTTCTACCGCCAGGTCCACCCGAAGTACGAGGCGAACAACGAAATGTGCCTGTCGTTCCTCCGGGGCATGAGCGGCGCGTTCGCGGCACTCGAATCGGCCACGCTCGGCAATCTGTCCAACATCAAGGGCACACAGTCCTACGCGCAGGACGCCATCGATCAGCAGGTGTCGAAGCTCGACGCGTCCTCCGATGAAAGCGGAGGCGGGAAGCACTAAGTGGAGGAGATCAATTTTCCTCCGGATGTCCGGAAGATGCTCTTTGTCCTTATTGGGGAGATGCCCCTTGAGGCCAGGGAGAATTTGGCGTACTCGAGTAGGAAGCTCTACTCCTCGCTGCGGACAGCGGTGGATGGTCTCCGGGAAGACGCGCGGGGCAGGATCGGGAAGGCCCGTGATTCGCTGCCTCCGCGCGTCGCGGATGAGTACATCGCGGGTCTGACCATGCTGGTGGGGGACGGCAAGGGGCCGGACCCGGTGCAGGGGCTGCTGGATCAGCTCGATGGTCTCGCGGACGCGCAGGTGGATTACTCGCAGAAGATCCAGGCGTCGAAGTGGGAGATCATCTCCGAGATCATCATGCTGATCGCGGAGCTGGCGCTGCTGACGGCGTTGATGGCGTTCACCGGTGGTGCCTCGCTGTCGCAGATTTTCCTGGCCAGGGCCCGGGGAAAGATGGCGATCCTGCTGATCGTGGACCGGCTGCTGCGGATGAGTCATCTCAGTCCGACGCTGTCGGAGGCGTTGGAGGAGGCCGTTCAGACGCTGGCGGTCCGGCTGGCGCAGATCGGTCTGAACTCCGGTGCGCGCAGGCCGGGTGGTGTCGACTGGGGTGATGTCGGCAAGGCGGCGGCGTTCGGGGCGCTGACCGGTTTCTTCATGCAGATCCTGGAAAAGTTCCTGGCGCCGATCAAGAACATTTTCAAGAATCTGCTGGACGACATCTTCAGCAAGCTGAACGTCAAGCGGGACACTCCGCTGTTCAACGGGCTGGTGAACGGGCCGCCCGTGGTGGTCACGGTGTTCGTGGTGTCCGGTGCCAGTGAGAGCGCGGCCGAGGTCATCATCAACGGCGCGTTCCACGGCAACTGGGAGTTCAAGTGGGAGACGTTCGTCGGCTCCGGTCTCAGTGGTGTCGCCGAGCTCGGTGCGGCGGCCGGTCTGGGCGCCGGCGGCCTGGTGGTCTACAACAAGTACTTCAACAAGGACCTGCTCGGCCAGGTCAACCCCCCGCCGAAGTCCGGTGACGTGCTGGGCAGTGATCCGGCCGGTGGCGGGTCGGGGAACAACGGCCCGGGGCCCTCGAAGTCTCCTGTTTCCCCGGGTCCTTCGAGCGTGGTCAACAGCGGTAACTTCAACCCCGCCAACGTGTCCCCTCTTCCTCCTCGCCCGGTGGCCCCGCAGCCGGACACGACGTCCTCGGCCGATCTCCCCGACGGTCTCGGCCTCAACACACCACCGCCGCTCGCACCGAACACACTGCCCCTCGGCGGCTATGACGGCGGGCCGAACAGCACGAGCCCCTTCACCTCGACGGGCAACGACCCGACGAACCAACGGCCGGACGGCACCTACGGCACAGGCAACACAGGCATCACAGACGACACCGGTCTCCCGCCCCTGTCGTCGTCCACACCCCCGCCACCCTCACCCCTGACCACCACCACGCCGCTGACCTCGGGGCCGCAGGGCGGGTCCCTGACCGGGCCCACGTCCTCGCGTACGACCGACTCCCCGTACACACCGGACAACGACTTCCTGCCCGACACCGACACCGACACCGACACCGATCTCGACACGACACCGGACCTCCGCAGCACCCCGCCGGGGCCGCTCACGGACACCCCCGGCGGACTGACGAACCCGAAGACGAACACGGCCCCGGGGGCGTACGACTCGGACAGCGCGTACGACACGGATTCCACGTACGACACGGACAGCCTGTACGAATCGGAGTCCGGGTACGAGACCGACGACACGGACTACGCGGATGACGCGGACGCGCGGACCGGCCCCGACGGCAAGACGGGCGCCCAGGACGGGACGTCGGACCTTCGGAACACCCCCTCCGGACAGGACCTCCCCGGGTCCGGGGCGGCCGGCCGTACCCCGGGCGGAGCACAGGGGGCGCAGGACGGCACGAACCAGTACGGGCCCGGGACGCAGTCCGAATCCGAGTCCGACGCCGAGTCCGACGCTCTCGCGCCCCCGGCTCCCGTGGTCACCTCGGCCGGCCCGGCACCGGCGGTCGACACGGGAGCGGGCAGGACCCCGGGCCCGCAGGGCGCACCGCAGGCACCCGGCGCGCAGGGCAACCAGGGCGCGCAGGGCAACCAGGGCACACCGCAGGCACCCGGCGCCCAGGGCACGCAGGATCAGCCGAGTCGGCCCGGTCAGACCCAACAGCCCGGTCAGACCCAACAGCCGGGCCAGACCCAGCAGCCAGGCCGTCCGGGCCAGTCCGACGCGCCCGCGCAGCCGGAGCAGCTGGACGAGCTGGACAGGCGCGAACTCACCCATGATCCGAAGGAGTTGACGGCGCCGCCGACCGGCGACTCCCGTCCCGCCGACGCGATCGCGGACCCGGCCGGGTCCGGAAAGCGCGACAGCGCCGTCCAGGACCTCGACACCCCCGCTCCCGCGACCGCGCCTCCGCCGCCTCCGCCGCTGCCTGCGGCGAACAACCCGGACGCGATCGCCCCGGGGCTGCGTACGTCCTCCTCCGATGTGCCGGTCGTCGGCACCGACGTACCCACCGGAAAGGACATACCCGCCGGGCAGGACACCACCCCCGGGCCGGACACTCCTGCGCCCGCCGCGCAGACTCCCGAACCGGCCGTGCCGGTGGCCGATCCGGTGCGCAAGGACCAGTGGTGGTCCCAGCGGCAGGCCGCCCCGGCGCAGTCGCTGTTCACCGAACGCTTCGACCCGGACCGCGACCCCGGGAAGGGGAGCCTGGGGCCGGGGCTGCTGGACGGCCGGGACACCCTGATACGTATGTGGGTCCGCCGGATCCAGGCCGACGACTCCAGGAACCGCTGGGTACGGAACGCGTCCCTGCACCTGCCGGTGAAGTTCGGAGAGGGCTTCGGGCCGGACGACCTGGGCGCGTACCAGGACCGGATGAACACCCTCCTGGACACGTACGTCAACAACGGTCTGCTGCTGCCGGATTCGGGCGATCAACTGCACATCGACCTCGTGCTCACCCCCGCCCCGGATCATCCCGAGGCCGTGACACTGAGCAGGACGCTCGACCCGGGCGACTCCGACCAGCTGAATCTGCGCCTCCACGCCGACGATCCGACGGCCTCCCCCGAAGCGGCCGCGGAGAAGCGGATGCGGGACGACGCGACCGCCCTGCACGAACTGTTCCACTACGCGGGCCTCGCGGACCGGGGCCGGTCGGCCGCCTCGCTCTTCCGCCGCCTGTTGCGGCAGAGCGACAGCTATGGCCTGATGGCGGACTCCACCCGGCTGCCGGACCCGGCGGGCCCGGTCATGCCCAAGGACTACCTGGGGACCATCGAGAGCGTCATCGACACCGGCACGGTCGTACGCGACCACCCGCTCTCCGCACGCGCGTCGACGCCGCCGACCACGACCACCGGCACCGACGACCACGCGCGGGCCCTGCGGTTGCTCGCCCCCGCGGACGCGCCACCCGTCCACCCGCCTTCCCGCGCCGACGGGAACACAGCCACCGGGACTGTCGACGGGAACACCTCCGTCGCGCCGGCCGTCCCCGTACAGACCACGTCCACCGTGCCCGGCACGGTCAGCGAGACGTCCACGCCCGCCGACACCGACACGGTCGTGGAGCCCACCGCGGACTCCAACACCCCCGCGCCGCCCACCGATCAGCAGACGGAGTCGGAGACGGCCGTCGTCCCGCCGGTCGCCCCGAAGAGTCCGCCGGCCCAGAAGAAGTGGATCAACTCCACCCTCGAACAGAGCCACCCGCCGCGTCTGGTGCGCGACATGGCCGCCCCGGGCACCGGCCCCCGCAAGGAGACCCGGTTCGAGGACACCGACTCCAGGATTCCCGCCTACATCGACGACATCCAGTCGCTCCTGCCGGACAACCTCCCCGAACACGTACAGCGGCAACTCACCGCCAGTCCGGGCACCTTCGGGCAGAGCACGGTCGTCCTGCGTGGCATCGCGCAGGTGGTCGCGGCCATCGACACCGCGCTCCAGGCCCGGCCGGCCGCGCGGCCCGAGGGCGACTCCGAACTGATGACCGGTATCTGGCATGTCCTGCGGCACGGGCCGAAGTCCCTGGTGACGGACCGGGGCCGCCCGTTCACGTACTACAACGCCGACGGTGAGGTCCGCGTCCTGCACCTCACCGCCCGCCACCACGGCCAGTGGGAGCAGTTCAAGGACGACTTCGGCGACCCCGCCAAGATCGACAGCATGGTCCGGGCCGGCGCGACGCTCGGGCAGACCAAGAACGTGGTGTCCAGCACCCAGGTGGGGCTGGGTACGTCGCTCGGCCCGGTGGGCGCCGACCCGTTCAGCGCCTTCGGCCGCGTCTCCCTCAAGTTCGGTTTCGTCGACAAGGTCGGTTATACGCTCAACGACCAGCGGCAGAACCAGATGGAGTCCCGCTCACTGGACAGCTCCCGCCCGCACCTGGACCACATCCACTACGCGGTACGGGTCACCGACGCCTGGGGACAGCTCGTGACGGGGCCCGCGGCGAGCCCCGACGAACGGGCGGAATTCAGCTTCACGGTCCGCCACGGGCTGCTGGTGCGCCTGCCCGACAGCGTGACGAAGATGTCGAAGCCGGGCCGGGTCCCCCGGTCGCTGCGGCTGGACCGGAACTCGGACTACCGGTCCGTGCACATCGAGGGGTTCGGCCCCGTCGCGCTGATCCGCGACTGGGCGGCCCAGCGGATCGGTGTCCTGCCGGGCAGCACCGCCTACCGCGAGCTGGACACGCTCTTTTCGAGCGAGAGCTTCCAGCGGCACGGCGGCATGATGTGGAACAGCCGGTTCACCAGCCCGCCGCTGTTCGCCGACGACCGGCGCAGGACACCGCTGGGCGCCTTCGTGGTGGAACAGGTGGTCCCCGAGTCGGCGAAGCTCGTCGGGGAGACGTCCCTGTACGAACTGCGTGACATCAACAAGTGGACGGTCCGCACCGAGAGGAACCGGGCATCGGGCACCAGCGCCGGACTGGACGCCATTGTCGGGCCCTCGTTCAACATCTTCGACCCGGGCGTCGCGGACTTCGACCTGCGGCTACAGGGCGGCGCGGTCTTCCGGTACCAGTTCGCCAAGCTCCGCTCGACCGGCCTCGGCGGCAGCGGTGTCAGCAAGATCGTGGCACAGCTCAAGAACCAGAAGACCGCCCTCTACCTGGTCAAGAAGTCGGTCTACGTACGGCTGAGCGGCGACAGCGGCACTCCGATGCGGTTCCACACCTGGAGCCTGGACCGGATGTCCGGTTCCGAGGCGCGGCGACTGGCCGGGTGGGACGACGGGATGACGGTGGCCCCGCGCCCCGGTCTGCCGGCCCCCTTCGTCCCGGCCTACCTCACCCAGGACCGGCCTCGGACCCTGGGCATGTTCAGGGTCGTGGACTTCGTCTTCGCGGACGGCGGACGGACCCGCGACGTGGGCGACGGCACCGGCCGCACCTTGCTGGAGGCGTTCGCCGACCAGGTGGTGGCAGCCGTGGCGGCCGAGTACCCGGGGACGGTGGCGCCGCTGGACCAGCTCCTGGCCCCGGCGCCGAAGAGCTGGCGCGCGCGCCTCAACTCGCTGCGAAACCCCGGCGAGTTGTTCCAGCAGGCTCTCAGCCGGCCCGCTGCCCCGCACTGGCGCAATGCCGCGCATTACCAGATCGCGCTCTCCAACACGTTGGAGATCCTCGGCATGCTCGCGCAGCAGGGCATCTCCGCGAATCTTGAGGCACTGACCACGATCGGCATGCGGATCCGGATCGTCGACCCTGGCCGGATCGGGCAGGGCTACCGGTACATCTGGGTGCACGGAGACCTGACCAACCGGCGGTACGAGGGCAAACGGATCGACCAGGGGCTCCGCTTCGGCACCCAGGGAGCCGAAAAGCTGGACGGTCAGGTGGGCTGGAAGCGCGGCACGGAGCTGGGTGTGGAGGGCACCCTCGCGGGCCGCAGCAACAGCGCCGACGACTCCGGCTTCCGCCGCCACACGCTCGGCCTGACGGCCGGCCTGCGCAAGGGGTGGCAGCGGGACGCGGAGATCGGCTTCGGCTCGACGGCCGGCAACGAGATGCTGTCGGTGACCAACAAGCCCTCCCACCGGTACCGCTACGACCTCACCCTGACCGCGAGCAGGGGCGGCTACTGGCGCCCCCGCGGCCTGCTGCGGGGCGTCGGGCTCGGTCTGCCCGGACTGATCGTCAGAGGCCAGCCGGCGGACATTCTCATCGGCCCCGCGCGCGGCGGCGGCCCGTTGACCGGGCAGGTGCTGCTCAGCGTCCCCGAGCTGCACGCTCCCGCCACCGACCCGCATGCCGACGGCGCGCTCAACCCCTACCTGGACCCCGAGCCGCCCGCCCGGTCCATGGACAGCGACCAGGCCCTCGAACTGGCGACGGGCGACATCATCACGCCCGGTGCCGCCGCACTGCTCTCCGGGCGCGGCTCGCAGGCGTTCCGGGACTTCCGGATGCACCCGTTCGCGATCGTGAGCATGGTGCCGTCGCCCGTACTGATCGCCGGGGTCGGCCAGGCCATGAGCGATGCGTCGGGCGCGGCCTGGCAGTTGGTGCAGGAGGGCGCGCCCACCAGGGAAGCGGTCGTCCGTGCCTTCCAGCCCCAGTACATGACGTCGAGCTTCGACCAGAGTTCGGCGCCCCTGGGCCTGGCGGGCAGCGGTCTGATGGCCAAGGGGCCGTACGGGACGCTGTGGGCGAGCTTCCGCCATGTGACGACGGTGGACGGGCTTCGCGTCCTCACGCCCTCGGTCCCCATGGACACCGAGCTGACGTTCGGCGGCACACGCCAGGCGTCGGGCAAGGTGGGCACGGGCCGCAGCCTCGTCTTCGGCGGTCAGCTGGTCTACTCCGCGACCACCACCGCCGGGCCCGGCACGCTGGGCAACTACGGGATTGTCGCCAACCCCCTGTCGAGGACGAGGTCGGCGGGCAAGGTCGTCAGCCGGTCCGTCTCCACCGACATGTCCTGGAGCCTGACCGGCAACCAGGTGCTGGTGGCGGGGGACGTCGAGCACTGGTTCGCGATGATGACGAGCCGGGTCGGGATGGGCCGGATCGGGACCGCCCTGGCGGGCAACTCGCATATCCCGGGCCTGATCGCCGGGGCGGCGGGCGTCACTCAGCTCTCGCCCGGTGGTGTGGTGGGCCATCTGCCCGAGAAGAGCGCGCATGAACTGGGCCTGATCGACGACGGGATGGGCCCCGTCCCGCGTTACGTGGAGCAGCTCTGGACGCCCCAGCCATGGATGAGCGGCACCGCCTTCGGCACGTACCCGGTCAACGCGCTGGATCCCAACGCGGCGATGAGCGCGTTCGAGGGCAGGATGCGCGGGCTGGGGCTGGACGAGGCGGACCGCCAGCGGGTCCGGCGGCTGGTGACGGGCCGCGTCGTACGCGCGCTGAAGGGGGAGATGACGACCACCGCCCCCTCGGTACCCGTCGAGACCGGCCGATGGGGCTGGGGCGGCCTGTGGATCGGCGACCGGTGGGTCCGGGCGCGGGCCGAACTGGTCCCGGGGGAGCCCCGGTTCATGGGGCTCGACCACGGTGTGGAGATCGAGGAGAACAGGGAGGCCGCCGAGACCGTCCAGGAGAGTTCGGACGCCTCGTCCGGCGCGGACTTCGGAACCGCCGTCAGCCAGATGGTGTACACCGGCGAGCCGTCCGCTCCGGCCGCCGGTCCCACGTACGCCGACACCGGCTCCAGCCGCAACACGGTCGCGTCGAACCACTCCACGACCACCACCGTGATCTACCGGTCGCCGTCCACCGAACCGCATGCGCGGATCGTCACCCCGTACCGGCTGCGCATCACCCTGGAAGCCGACGACAGCCCGGCCCCCGACGCTCCTCCTGGCCTGCGGGACGCTCCGTCCGAGCGGACGGTCTCGAACGCGGACCGGTTCCTGGGCAGGTGGCGGATCGTCGAGGAGCACGACGCGGGCGAACTGCGCGAGGACATCCCGCTCAGCCTGATGGGCCCGGTACCGGTCGGCCCGTCCCTCGCCGGCAACCCGCTGTCCGCGCCGGACCTCACCGACGTGCTGACGAAGACGCCCCGGCCGGGAGCCCTCCCGTCGAGGCGGCCGGGCCAGGAACTCCAGGTCCGGTACGGGGACGGCGTCGAGCGGCCGTTCACGTTCCCCGAGAACGGTTTCCACGTCCGCGGGATCGTCGGGGTGGAGAACATCCGGGCGGCCAACGACCTCGCGCTGACCAAGGCGTACGACGCGGGTTTCTCCCTCGCCGCCCTCGAAGCCGACGGCGGTCCGGACCGGACGGAGCTGGACAGGCTCCTCCAGAAGGCCAAGCGGACCGGCCTGACCCGGCTCGGTACAGGCTCGGCACAGGCGCTGGAGGACGGCACCAGCTACTCGGCGCTCAGCGCGTTCTACCCGCAGACGCTGGAAGCCGACCCGTACCAGGTGGCGGGGCTGGTGGAGAAGTACCTCCTGCTCGGTACCGACTCCGGCGCGCTGTCGCTGAGTTCGACGCCCGACTTCAGCGCCGGGACCCTGCTGACGGTCGCCGACGGCAGGCGGCTGGAAGTCCTCAGGCGGAGCAGCGAGACCGCGAACACCTCGGGGTCGAGCGAGAACACCCAGGACTCGACGTGGGGCGCCGGGGCGCTGGTCGAGGGTGCCACCGGCTTCAACCAGCCGGGCACGCAGGGCACCGGCCCCCACGACGGTGAGGGCGACGCGGTCGTGATCGCCGCCGACCAGCTGACGTCACGCCACCTCAAGCCGGCCACCGGCCGGTCGTTCCTGTTCGCCTTCCCCGCCACCTGGCTCAGCGTCGCCGCCGTACACCGGGGTGTCCTGGACTCCAGGGCGGCGAACAGGATCCGCGGCGGGACCTTCAGCAGGGCCAGGACGGGACCGCAGGCGCTCGAATCGGACGCATACGTCATCGCCTGGGTACGCGAGGACATCGCCCGGGACCTGCGGCTGATCGACGACACGAACTTCCCCGACAGCGTCGCCACGGCGTGGGACGCGGTCAAGGACGTCAGCGACGACTGGGTCGCGGCGGACCAGGCGTACTGGGAGAAGCGCCGCACGGCCCCCGGCCTGAAGGGCGAGCGGGACGCGGCGCAGAGCGTCCTTGCAACGGCGGACGCGACGGTCGCCGACGCCCAGCGGGAGTTCGACGCGGCGGCGGACGCGTACGAGGCCCTCGACACGGTGCCGGAACTCGGCGGCGCCGTCCCGGGGAAGGGACTCGCGGTCGGTACGGGAGCAGCCGGTGACGCGTACATCGCCGTCCGGACCCGCTACGAGACGGCACAAGCGGCCCTCGGCACCGCCAGGCGGGCGGCCGAAACCGCACGGCGCAGCCTGGAGTCGGCGACCGGCGCCTACGACGCGCTGCCCGCCCAGCTGGACACGCTCAGGGAAACGGCGGAGACCCTGGCGAGCGAGTACCACCGGATACGCGCGGGCGCCGACGACCTCACCCGGTGGCACCAGCTCGCGGCCACCGAGCAGGGCCGGGAGCGGCTCGACGGTCTCGACGAGCCCCCGGCGGTGAGGTACGCGTCCCCGAAGAAGCCGGAGCCGTCCCGCTACACCAGGACCGGCACCGACGCGGACACGCGCCTCACCTCTCCCGACGGCACGGAGTACACGCTCCACGACGTACCCAGGGACAGCGGGTTCTTCCACGCGCTCGCGCAGGGCATCGACCGGGCCGCCCCGGAGCTGCTCCCGGCGGTGGGTGTCGACGTGAGTGATCCGGCGGGGGCGGTCACCAGGCTGCGCGAGCTGCTGGCGAGCAGGCTGACCGACCCGAGCGAGACCGGCCTGCTCGACTTCGTCGCTCCGGACGAGGCGGACACGTTCACCGCGGGCGAGATCACCGCGGCGGGGCTCGACCTGCCGCAAGGAGCCCTGGAACGGGCCGAGTTCGACGACACGAGCATGATCCCGCTCTCGGTCGACCTGGACCCCCAGGTCCGGGCGGGCCTGGCGGAGGCACAGCTGAACCGTCCCGCCGACGCCGACGACGAGGCCGGATGGAACCACTCCGCGTCCGACCTGCGCCCGGCGCTCGCGGTCCGGGCGTTGCCCGTGCGCGTCACCGTCGTCGACGAGGACGGAAACTTCCAGGACTTCGGCCCGGCGTCCGGCCCCGGCCGGAACACCGAGATCCTTGAGGGGAAGCTGGGCGTCGCCGTCCCCGCGAACTCCCCGCCGCCGCATGTGGTGATGAGCCTGGCCGACGGCCGCTACCAGCTGGCGCTCCCGGTGCAGGCACCGCCGGTCCTGGTCACGCCCCCGGCGGACGGGGACACCACCGGTTCGGTCGAGGGTACGGAGGTGCCCGGCACGGACTCCGACACGTCGGGGAAGGGCACCGACGGGACGGAGACGGCTACGGCCGACGTCGTGACCGGCCAGAAGACCGGGGCGGGGACCGACGCGGGAACCGAGGCCGGGACCGAGGCGGGGACCGACGGGCAGGTCAAGGACACCACCGGGACCGACAAGGACAGCACAGGGCCCGGCAAGGGCAAGGGCACGGGAACGTCCGGGCCCGGACGCGGGCGGCGGCTGCCGGTGCCGCCCGACGGACGGTGCATCCTCTCCTCGTTCATGGCGAGCGCCCCCCTGCACATCCGCGACCGCATCCCCGGCCTGGAGACGTCGAACCCCGCCGCCCACGCCTGGCTCACGGTCCCGGACGCGGTACGCGACGAACTGCGCCGCCCCGGGGGCACCCTCCCCACCGACCTGTCACCCGCCGTCGCCGAGGCCATGCGCGCGCAGGTGCTGGAGTTCCTGAAGCGCGCGGAGGCGGGCGGTCCGGGGCTGGACGGCACGACCCGCATGCAGTTCCGGGGACATCAGACGGCGAACCTGTCCCGCCGCTTCGACACGATGAAGCGCGACCAACTGCTCGCCCAGGTCGCACACCACGACATCGACACCGTGACACTGGAGGCACTCGGCGACGCCGTTCTGCGAACGCGTTACGTCGAGGCCCGTACACGGTCGCTCCCACCCGGCACCACCGAGGCGGACGTGCTGGCCATCGCCGGCACCGCCGAAGGCCGGGACCTCTTCAACTACCTCGCCGAACAAGGTCAGTTGCCGACCGTGGACTCCCTCGGCGCCAGCGGGCTGCGCAAGCTGCTCAAGGGTGCCTACACGGGAAGCTCCGCGCCGCTGGAGTCCGACGAGTACGCCGCGATCACAGAGGCCGTCGAGAACTGGGGCACGCGCTGGAACACGCCGGAAGGCGAGATCTTCGCACCGCTCGTCGCGCACGCCTTCGACCTGAGGGCCGACATCCTCGTACCGGGCGACGGGCGGCCGGACCGGCTGGTCACCACCGTCGGGCCGGACTCGGCGCCCCGGCAGATCCAGGTCTACTACACGGGCAACAACCACTACGAGGGCAGTGACGCCGAGCCCGTCGACCTGGACGGGACCAAGGACGACACCGGCGGGAACAAGGGCAAGGGCAAGGCCCCGGACGACAACTCGGTCGCGTTCGAGATCGACGAGGCCCGCCGGGACCACGAGGCGGCCCTCGACGCCTTCAACCAGGCCGCGCGCATGTGGTCGCTCCTCAACGAGGGCGTGGAGACGAACAGGAGCGGCAGCGATGCCGCAGCACGGCTGGACGGAGCCGAGGAAGAGATCCGATGGGCGCGCGCGGCGCTCGACGTGGCCGTGGACCGGCTGCGGGACCTCGGCGCCGACGCCGCCGCGGACGCCGCCGCAGTCGCGGTGGTCCCGCGGATCAGCCGTACGGACGCCGAACGGCAACTGGCCGCCGCGCTGGTGACGGCCGAGGACCTGTCCGAGAACTCACCGAGGCTCGGCCCGGACGAGACGCTGAGCACGGTCGAACTGGGCAAGGCGGGCATCTCGTTGACCGGGAGCCCCTCCATTCAGCTCGCCCTGAACGGTGAGATTCAAGTACGTGACAGCGATCTCCGACCGCTCGACCACGTACGCCTGTTGATGGCCGGGCCCGGTCCGTGGGACGAGACGCTGGACGCGGCGGCGGCGCGGGCGTCGCGCCGGGTGTGGCTGGAGGCGTACGAGGACTTCGCGCTCGCCACCTCCCGGGCCGCCGGAGTCCCGGCCGGGACGGACCCGGCGGACGCGTGGCACCGCGCGGTGTCCCTCGTACTGCCGTTGGAACTGCATCCCGTCCTCGCGGACTCCCGGTACGCCGGGAGCGAGTTCCGCGACGCGGTACGGGAAGTGGCCGAACATCTGGCGGTGCACGGGCCGGACGCGCGGACGGGCGTGGACGTGGCGGGCCGGCTGCGGCACGGTCTGGGCCTGCCGCCCCGTGGCGCCGGCGGGGCGCCCGGTGCGGAGCAGCCGGCCGGTGCAGCGGAGTCGTTGCCGCAGCGGTCGGGGATCCCGTTCGAGAACGGTTCCACCACCCTGGGGCCGGGGCGGACGCAGCGGATCGAGGAGTTGGCGCAGCAGTTCGCGGAGGTGGCGGCTCGCAATATGCGGGCGGGGGCCCTGGTGCCTCAGGTGCGGATCACTGGGTACGGCGACGACGCGCCCACTGCGCAGGGGCGTGCGACCGCTGTCGAGGGTGTGTTCCGTGCGCGTCTTGAGACCGCGCTGCGTGAGATCACGGGACGGGACGGTCTGAGCCGTGGCGTCCGTATCGATATGGCCGCCGGGAGCAGTTCGGACGGGCAGGCGACGATCGAGATCGCGGTGCCGCCGTTCACGGAAGCTGTGCGGGTGCTTGCCTCGCTGTCGGGCGATGGTGCGTTCGACATCAAGGAGTTGACGCGGGGGATTCTGCACCTGGGGCCGGATGCCCAGGTGGGCGAAGAGCAGCGGCGCCAGTTGTTCGAGTTGGTGGAGAGCGCGATCGCCGCCGGGTGGTCGTCGAGTGTGGCGGCGTTGGGTGCGTACCACCTGGCTTCGGCGGGAGTGCTCAATCCCGAGCGGCACATTGTTGCGGGGGATGGTTCGTATCAGGGGTTGAACCTGACGTCCGATCCGGTTGGTCCGGTGGATACGTCGCAGTACTTCCAGCGTCGTGGTGGCGAGTTCCAGGGGCCGTTGGATCCGCTGTGGTCGGACGACGCGGGTGCGTATGTGGTGGTGGCCAAGGGCGGTCACGATCACGTGATGATCCCGTGGGGCCAGGGCGAGTTGCGGGTGTCGCTGGAGGAACTCGTCGAGCTGTTGGCGAGGGACCCGGGGATGACCGCAGGCGGCGCGCGGGTGCCGGCTGTGCTGGTGTGGTCGGGATCCGGTGACCAGGGGCTGACGATGCCCCGGAGGATCGCGTTCAGGTCCGGCAAGGACGAGGTGTGGGGGCACAGCGGCACCGTCGGGCTGGTGCATGACTCGGCGAGTGGCCTCAACCGGATCGTGGTCGAGAACCTCCGGTCGTCGGAAGGGAAGCCGCTGGGTGGTTGGTTCGCCGGTCAGCGTGATGATCTAGGTCCGGACGGGGAGGTCGAGGAGGGCTGGGTCACCGCGCTGGACGGCACGGTCATCCCGGACAGCGAGATCAAGGTTCGGACCATCGGTGACAAGGGCCGGTCGATCGGCCGGGTGACGATGTCGGATGCCGATCTGGTCGTGAACGAGCCGATGTTCGACCGTTTGACGGAGATCGGCCAGTTCGCGCAGTTCGATCCGGTCAGTGAAAATTTGTTCGGTGACGCGGAGGCGTTGCTGGAGGTCGACGGGCCGGTCTACCACTGGTATCTGCACGGTGTGCCGTTGCGCGGTGTGATGGAGCGGACGGGCGCTCGTCGGGCGGTGGAGGTGGATGGTCCGGAGACGGGCCGGTTCCTCAAGCGCCGTCCCAGTTTCAAGAAGCTGGGCAAGAAAGCGGTCATCGACCTGGGCGCCTGCTGGGCCGACGCGCAGGCGGAGGATCTGCCGTATCTGTCCGACGCGGCCTTGGCGCCGTACGTGTTCGATCCGCTGGGGATCGTCTCGTACGCACAGGGTCTGGCGAACGGCAGCGAGGCGGCCGGAGTCCTCGCCACGGATCGTCCCAACGCGTTGTTCCGCAATCGGACGACGGTCAAGCGGGGGACGATGGCGGATCCGTCGGGTGAGAAGGGTGTGCGGCGGCTGCTGAAGAAGGAGCCGAACCCCGGGGAGCTGGCCGAGCTGGCGCAGTGGGCGGGGCTGCACGACGGTTCCGGTCCGGTGGCGCAGGAGACGCTGGACACGACGTTGCGGCTGGTCCGTGCGTTGCGGCGGACGTTCCTCGTGGACATCGAGGCGAGCAAGGCCGATCCGGCGGGTGAGTACCGGCAGCTGCTGCGGGGTCTCGGTGCGCTGGAGAACATGCGGGCGGCGGACAAGCATCTGCCGGTGACAGGGCCGTTCAGCCTGAACCATCTGCATCTGGTGGTGCACGCGCGTTACCGGCGGACGAGCAACGAGGCGCCGACGCCGGGCGAGATCCGGCTGGTCCTGCTCGACGCGGCGAAGCGGGCCGAGGACGCGGCGTCCGGGGCGCTGTCCCTGCACGGCTACGTGGACATGCCGTCTCTGGACTGGGCGTTGAAGCGGCTGCACGGCGAGAACCTCGCCCAGCTGACGGCCGATGTGCTGCGGTTGCCGGACACGCAGTCCGTGACCAGCGCGGACGTGACGAAGCTGGTCTGGGGGACGGTCAAGGGCGCGAAGGCGCTGCACGGTTTCGACGACCCGGTCGCGCTGGCGAAGAAGGCTCTGCATCTGCCCGCCGCGAGTCCCGAGCCGACGCCGGACGAGGCGCGGGACAGGCTGCTGTGGCTGATGGCGGGGGCCGCCCTCTCGGGCTTCGATCCGTCCGATGCCGCCGAGTTGGCGGCGTTCGACCTCGTACGCAACGGCGCCCTGGACGACAGCACGCGGGTGTTCACGTCCCGGGGTCTGCCGGCGGGCCGCAACTGGACCGGTGACCCGGTCAACGGTCCGGTGGGTGTGCGGGGCTATGTGGTGTCGCCGGACGGGACCCTCGCGGGTGGGGTGCCGTTCGATCAGACGTGGCCGAAGGCCGGGTCCGGTTCGCAGGCGGACGCGTTCCTGGTGCTGGCGGACAGTACGAACGGGCATGTGTCGATGCCGTGGCCCGACGGTTCCCGTCGCTGGATACCGGGCAGGGAGATCGCGGCGCTGCTGCGGCACGATCGGGACGCGCAGATGCATCTGCTGAGCATGCCGTTGCTGATGGTGGGCACTCACACCAATCCCGGTTCGCTGCCCGGCCATGTCGCGGGCCGCGGGGGGACGGCGCGGACGACGGCGCTGGCGGAGCTGCCGGGTGAGCTGGTCTTCGACGCGGACCGCGGTGAGAACGTGATCGTGCTGGCCGGGGACCCGGCCCAGCAGGCGGACCACTGGCAGACGCGGCAGCCCGCTGCCCTGGAGGACACCTCCGACGAACAGGGCACCCTGCACAAGTTCCCGGGACAGGCGTCGGCTGCCGCGCAGCCTTCTTCCGCCGCCCCGGCGGCAGGCGAATCCGACAGCGACAGCGACGACGACAGCGACAGCGATGATGACGTCGCAGGCGATGCCACTGCCGGCCTCGATGTCGCCAACCTGAACATTGCCGACGAGGAGAGCGACGAGGAGAGCGACGAAGACAGCGACGACGAGAGCGAGGACGGCACGTCCAAGATCTTCGCCGGTGCGTCCGATCCGATGCTGGCGCCGCAGACTCTGCTGGCAGGCCCGGCGGGTGCGAGGCAGGGGCGGAACTGGACGGGCAAGCCGGTGAAGCGGGTGCGGCCCGAAATGGTGCGCGTGATCGAGACACGGCCGGGAGTGCTGGCCAAGATCGTGTCGGAGGAAGACACGTCGTGGCCGGACGAGACGTATGTCGTCGCGGCGGACGGTGACTCCGGCGGGCTGCGTGTCCCCGACGGCCGGGTGCTCGACACGGAGACGCTGGCCGAGGTGCTGGCCGCCGACCCGGAGTTGGCGCGGTTGCCGAAGCATGTGCCGTTGCTCCTGGCTGTGCCGTTCGCGGAGCGGACGCTGGATCTGCAACTGCTGTCGAACCTGCTCGGCCGAAAAGTGATCGGTCCCAGTGGTGAGGGGCGTCTGGTCGGTGACGGGTCGGGGAACGCGCATCTTCCGGTGATGGTCGACCGTGACCCGAAGAAGCCGTTCGGCTTCTGGGTGCCGTTCGATCCGCTGCCCGCGACACTGCAGGGCGAGGACCGCGAATGGACGTCCCTGGACGGGACCAAGTTCCGGGACAGCGACGTGGACACCCGCCCCCTGACCTCCTGGAACCACGGGCGGTTCGGCCAGATCTCGGTGTCCGGCGGCGAGCAGCGGGCGTTCGAGCGAGGGTTCAAGTCGTTCCTCGACATGCGGCGACTCGTGCACAAGATCGCGGCGGGTTCCGACCTGCTGGACGGTGATACCGAGGAGGTGACCCCTGATCCGGCGGTCTACATCTTCGCCGCGCACGGGAAGCCCGGCCGGGTGACGCTCACCCTCCGCGACGGCCGGAAGGTGTGGTTGGGCAAGCAGGACGCCGCGCGTTACGTCGCCGGGCTGCGCGAGGTGCGCCAGCTGCCCAAGGGCCACCGGATGGACGTGCAGGTCTGCTTCGGCGCGTCGGACGGCGATCCGAATCAGCACCACTCCGACAGCCAGCCGCCGCCTCACGTCGACGACCCCTGGGGCGATGTTCCGTTCGGTCAGTACGTCGCCAACGAGAGCAGGATGGAGACCGTTTCGGCCACCAGCGCGACCGGCATGACCCATGCCGATCGTGTGCTGTTCGACGCGGCCAACGGCGTGAAGGGGCGTCGCGTCACGTACCTGCCCGAGCCGCTTGATGATGAGCTGGACGGGCTGGCGCGTGACGCGGGTCTGCACACGGATTCGGGTCCGGTGCCGGCGCAGACGCGTGCGACCGCGTTGCGGCTGGTGCGGGGGTTGCGGGATCTCTTCGGCAATGAGGTGGAGAAGGACCGTGGTGTGCCGGGTGGCCGGTACGAGCGGTTGCTTGAGGGCATCGGTGCGCTGGAGACGATGCGTGCGAACGATTCGGCGCTCAGTGGGGTCACTCCGCTGCGGAAGGACATGGTCGCCTTCTATGCCCAGCAGCACAGTGGGAGGGCCCCGGACACCGCCGCCTATGAGTCCCTGCTCGACTTCGCCCGGGACCGCGTCGAGGCGGATTCCGATGCGGAGCTCAGCACGGCGGTGCCGGCGCCGGCTCTGCGGGTGACCCTCAACGAGCTCGCCACTTCGGGCGAGGCCATACTGCGTACCGTCCAGGGGCTGCCCGCCGGGGTGAATGCGAGCCCGCGACAGGTGGCGTCCACCATGTGGGCGACGGTCCGGGCCGCGCAGATGCTGTTCAACGGGATACCGCCGGCGAACCGGGAGGCCTACGGCCGCGCTGTGCTCCACATGGCCGACACGGACCCGTGGGACCTGTCGAGGCAGAAAACACTCTGGGTCCTGACCGCCAAGGCCCTCGCCGAGGGTCTGGACATCACCGACCGCGACCTGATGGCCGCCTACCACCTGAAGCAGACCGGCGCGTACAGCCCGGCCGCTCTGCTCTGGCAAGGGGAGAACGTCCAGGGCGTCTACTGGAGCGACGTGCCCGCGCCCGAGGGGGTCAACTGGCGCAGCGTGGACCAGACGATGCCGGGGCCGGGCGGGACCACCACCACCCAACAGGTCGTGCCGGACTGGGCCGCACCGGGGCAGCCCGACCCCATCCTCAAGCTGGTCGAGGTGGACCTGGCCGGGAACATCGTGCTGCACCTGCCCGGCCGCACTCCTCTCCCGGTGTCGGAGGACGAGTTCCTGGCGCTGCTGGACCTGGATCCGGACCGGTACTCCAGGCCCCTGGCCACTCCCGTCCTGTTCCTGACCTCCGGTCCCGGAGTCCTGAGGCCGGAGCTGGTGGAGCGGTACTCCGAGCGCACCGGTCGTCCCGCCTTCGGCTACAGCGCGCCGCTCACGCTGACCGCCGCCGATCCGTCGGCCCCGCTCACCATCACCGCTCTCCTGGACCCGGCCACCAAGGCCCCGGGCCACTGGACCAAGGCCACCCGGCAGCCGCCGAAGACGCTCCGCCAGACAACGGGCCCTGTCACCGGTGGAACCGACCCGATGCTGTCGCCGCAGACCCTGATGGTGGGTCCGTCGGGTGAGAAGCAGGGGCGGAACTGGACGGGCAAGACGGTGAGCCGGGTGCGGTCCGGTCGGGTGGGTGTGATGGAGGCCCGGCCGGGTGTGCCGGCGAGGATCGCGTCGGAGGAGGACGCGTCGTGGCCGGACGAGACGTATGTCGTCGCGGCGGACGGTGACCCCGGTGGCCTCCGTGTCCCTGACGGCCGGGTGCTGGACACGGGGGCCCTGGCCGATGTGCTGGCCGCCGACCCCGAGTTGGCGCGGTTGCCGAAGCATGTGCCGGTGCTCCTGGTCGTGCCGTTCGCGGAGCGGACGCTGGATCTGCAGATGCTGGCGAACCGGCTGGGCCGGCCGGTCGTGGGTCCCAGTGGTGAGGGGCGTCTGGTCGCGTCGGGGAACGCGCATCTTCCGGCGCTGGTCGACAGTGACGCGAAGAAGGCGGTCGGCGTCTGGGCACCTTACGAGCCTCTGGCCGAGACGCTGCCGTTCGAGGACCGGGAGTGGACGTCGCTGGACGGCATCACGTTCCGGGACAGCGAGGTGAGCAGCCAGCCCCTGGTCTCCGAGGACCACGAGCGGTTCGGCCGGATCTCGGCGCCGGACGGCGAGGGCCTGCGGAGGTCGGAGCAGCAGTTCAAGTCGTACCTCGACATGCGGCGGCTCGTGCACACGCTTCCGGCCGGCTCCGACCATCAGGACGTGGAGACCGAGGAGATAACCCCCGATCCGGCGGTCTACGTCTACGCCGCACACGCGCAACCCGGTTGGATATCGCTCGCCCTCCGCGACGGCCGGAAGGTGCGGTTGGGCAAGCGGGACGCCGCGCGTTACATCGCCGGGCTGCGCGAGGTGCGTCAGCTGCCCAAGGGGCACCGGATGGGCCTGGAGATCTGCTACGGCGCGGTGGAGGGCAATCCGCGCCGGAACCATCCCGCGACCCAGCCGCCGGCCCACGTCGACGACCCCTGGGACGACGTTCCGTTCGCTCAGTACGCCGCCAACGAGAGCAGGCGGGAGACGACTTCGGCCACCGGGCGGACCGGTATGACGAATACCGTTCGTGTGCTGTTCGCCGCGGCCAATGGGCAGAAGGCGCGTCGTGTCACGTTCCTGCCCGAGCCGCTTGATCCTGAGCTGGACGGGCTGGCGCGTGACGCGGGTCTGCACACGGGGCCGGGTGCCGTACCGGCGGAGACCCGTGCGACCACGTTGCGGCTGGTGCGAGGCCTGCGGGACCTCTTCGGCAATGACGTCGAGAGCGACCGTGGTGTGCCGGGGGGCCGGTACGAGCGGCTGGTCAAGGGCATCGGCGCGCTGGAGACGATGCGTGCGAACGATCCGGCGCTCAGCGGGGTCACCCCGCTGCGGAAGGACATGGTGTCCTTCTACGCCCAGCAGCACAGTGGGAGGACCCCGGACGCGGCGGCCTATGAGTCTCTCCTCGACTTCGCCCGTGCCCGTGTCGCCGCGGATCCCGATGCGGAGCTCAGCACGGAGGTCCCGGCACCGGCGCTGAAGGTGACGCTCAATGAGCTCGCCGCTTCGGGCGAGGCCGTGCTGCGTACCGTTCAGGGGCTGCCCGCAGCCGCGAACGCGAGCCCGCGGCAGGTGGCGTCCACCCTCTGGGCGATGGTCCGGGCCGCGAAGATGCTGTTCAACGAGATACCGCCGGCGGACCGGGAGGCACACGGCCGCGGTGTGCTCCACCTGCCCGACACGGGCCCGTGGGACCTGCCGAAGCAGAAAAGACTCTGGGCCCTGACCGCCAAGGCCCTCGCCGAGGGTCTGGACGTCACCGACCGCGACCTGCTGGCCGCCTACCACCTGAAGGATTTCGCGTTCGTCAAGGCCAATCTGCTGAAGCAGGGACAGACGACACAGGGCGCCAACTGGAGCGGGCAACCAGCGCCCGAGGGCGTCAACTGGCGCAGCGTGGACCAGATCACGCAGGGGCCGGGCGGGACCACCACCCAGCAGGTCGTGCCGGAATGGGTCGGACCGGGGCTGCCCGACCCCATCCTGAACCTGGTTCATGTGAACCAGGCCGGGAACGTGGTGCTGCACCTGCCCGGCGCACCTCTGATCGAGCTGTCCGACGACGAGTTCCTGGCGCTGATGAGCCTGGAACCGATGACGCGCACCAGGCCCCTGGGTACTCCCGTCCTGTTCCTGACCTCCGGCCCCGGGGCCCTGAGGCCGGAACTGGTGAAGCGGTACTCCCAGCTCACCGGCCGTCCCGCCTTCGCCTACAGCGCGCCCCTCACACTGACCGCCGCCGATCCGTCGGCCCCGCTCACCATCGTCGCCGGCCCGGACCCGGCCACCCAGGCCCCGGGCCAGTGGATCGCGGCCACCCGGCAGAAGATCACCCCTGGGCCCTCCACCGTCGGGGAGGACGTGGTCCTCTTCGGCGATCCGGATCCGGCGTCGGCACAGATGCCGGACATCGGGGCGCTGACGATCGGTCAGGGGGGAGAGCCCTCGCCCGGCTCACTGCTGTCACCGGAAACGCTGATGACGAACGCGTCGGGCGGGCCGCGTGGGCGCAACCTGACGGGCGAGAAGGTGCGTCAGCTGCGGCTCGGGCGGGTGCGTGTGTTCGAGGAGCAGCCGGATGCCTCGTTGAAGGAGGTGGCGGGTGCGGACGCGGACGCGCCGTGGGGTGACGTGGCGTATGCCGTGTGGGGTCAGAGCGCTCCGGATGGTGTGCGCTTCCGCGATGAGCGGGTGCTGAACGCCGAGGAGTTGGCGGCGCAACTGGCCGCGGACCCCGAACTGGCGAAGCTGCCGAAGAACGTGCCGGTGGTGCTGGTGGTGCCGCACCTGGCGAACGAGCGGTACCTGGAGTACATGCGGGTGGTCGCGAATCGGCTGGGCCGGACGGTGTGGGCGCCCAGTGGTGACGGACGTCTGGTGCGGAACAAGAAGCGCGAACACGTTCCGGCGCTGATCGATCACGGTCCTGACCAGCCGCTCGGTGCATGGGTGCCGTTCCATCCGACGGCGAAGTCCGCGCCGTTCCAGGACCGTGAGTGGACGGCGTTGGACGGGACGAAGTTCCGTGACAGCGATGTGGATTCCCGGCCGTTGGTTTCCGACCGCAATGAGCGGTTCGGCCGGATGTCGCACGGGGACGACGCGCGGGACCGGGAAGAGAAGCTGCGGTCGTATCTGCATGCGAAGAAGCTGGTGCATCTGGTGCCGTCGGGTGCCCGGACGGCGCTGGTCAGCGAGGAGACGAGGACCCCGGATCCGGCGGTGTACGCGTACGTCTCCCACGGGCTGCCGGGCGGCCTGCAGCTGGCTCTGCGTGATGGCCGGTCGGTGTGGCTGTCCGCTGCGGACGGCGGGCGGTACATCGGCGGGCTGCCCGAGGTGGCCGAGCTGCCGGAAGGCCACCGCGTGGGGCTGGAGGTGTGCTTCAGTGACTCGGCGGGGAATCCGTTGTTGCCGCAGTTGGACAACCGGCCGGCGCCACCGCTGCCCGATCCGCTGGCGGATGTGTCCCTCGCTCAGCACACGGCGAACGCGAGCCGTCGGGTGACCAACGGGTCGATGATGAGCAGTGGCTTCCATGCCGACACGCGCATCCTGATCGACACCCCCGGTGGTGTGGCCGGGCGTCGTGGGGACTCGGTGCCCGAGCCGCTGCCGCACGAGCTGGACCAGATGGCCCGGAAGGCGGGTCTGCACTCTGGTGAGGGCGAGGCCGCGCCCGAGGTGCGCGCGATCACTCTCCGGCTGGTGCGGGCGTTGCGGATCGTGTTCGGTCCGGAGGCCGAGGCGGACCGTGGCCTGCACGAGCGGTTGCTCAAGGGCATCGGTGCCATGGAGATCATGCGTGCCAACGATCCGGAACTGGGCCGGTTCACGCCGTTCCGGATGGAGCTGTGGACCTTCATCGCGCAGCGTGTGGGCGGTACGACGCCGGACAAGGAGGCTTACCGGAAGGTTCTGGACTTCGCCGCGACGCGACTGGCGCAGAAGCCGGACGCCCGGCTGGGCGAGGACATCGGGAATCCGTTCATCCGGCACGCCCTGGCCCAGATGACGAAGGGGGGTGCGGGTCTGGTCCGGAACGTGCTGAGGAGGCCCGGGGACGGGCCGGTCACCCGGCCGGAGGTGACGTGGGCGTTCTGGGCGATGGCCGGTGCCGCTCGGCAGATGGGCGGCATGGATGCGGTGTCCACGGAGCGGCTGGGGCGCGAGGTGCTCCACATGTCCCCCGGCGAGCAGTGGACCCCGGCGAAGAAGCAGGAGTTGTGGTTCCTGACGGCGCAGGCCATCGCGGCGGGGCTGGATCCGTCGGACCACTTCACGCTGGCCGCTTTCCATCTCGCGTCCAAGGGGGCGTTCGGGCCCGCGCACCTCCTCAAGGAGGGCGAGAAGGTCCGGGGCTACAACTGGAGCGGCACGCCGGCGCCGGACGGGGTGTATCTGCGTATCGTCGGCAGGCAGGACCAGGCGGCCGACGGGTCCTCCGTCAAGTACCTCCGTGCGGCGTGGACGGCTCCCGGGGAGCCCGAGGACGTCATGGCGGTGTGGACGGATACCGACGCCGACGGTTTCGTGGTCCTGCACCTGCCGGGGATGCCTGCGCTGCGGCTGGCCGACAGGGAGTTCATGGCGCTGCTGGACCTGGCCCCGCTGCTGCGTGTGACACCCCTCGGTGTGCCGATGGTGTTCGTCACGTCCGGTGCGGGCGGCACGGGTGGCGCGGGTAGCGCGGGGCGTGCGGTGTCGTTGTCGCAGCAGTTCTCCGACCATACGGGCCGCAACCACTGGGCCTACAGCGGTCCGTTGTCGGTGGTGCCCACGACTCCGCCCGCGGGTGCCGCGTCCGCCCCGCTGCGGATCGTCGCCCTGCCCGAGGCGGCTACCGGGACGCCGGGCAGCTGGAGCAAGACGTGGCTGGACCGGCCCAACCCCACCACCATCACCTCGCCCACCATCCAGAGCCCCCCTGGCCCCGCCGGCTCCTCGGCTCCGGGGCAGGATCCGGCTCCGGACACCTCCGGCGAGCAGGGCACCCTCCGAACCCAGGGGCCCCCGGCCGGCGAGCTGTCGGAGTATCTGCGTACCTACGGCACCCGGTACGACGGGCACGTCGGTCTGGTCATCCACGAGCCGACCCCGGACCCCGTCCTGGAAGGCCTGTACGGGCAGATCATCGACGCCCTCGGGGCCGACCCGGACAGCGCCGAGGGCCAGGAGCTGCGCACCCGGCTCCGCGATGTGCTGAGCGCGGAGGAAGTCGAGCTGAACCGGCCCTACCTGCGCAGTACTCAGGGGCACCGGATCACCGTCCGGCACGGCGGCCGTGACCGGTCGGTGGACGTACGGCTCGCCTACGCCGATGCCGTGAAGTCGGCGAAGTACGGGCGGGACGGCGATCAGCGCCCTCCGACGATGCCCGACATCCAGGTGGAGCACCGGGCATCGGGCGGGCAGTCGTCCTCGGACGCCGAGGGTTCGGGGAACATCCGCACCGGCTCACTGCCCTGGACGGCGCTCTACCCGGCCGACGGCCCCGGGGCGCTGCGCTGGTGGGACGGCACCGTCAACCTGTCCGCGACGCACAACCAGCTCGCCCAGTCCATCACCGTCAGCGAGACATTCTCGGTCATGAACAAGCGGCAGGCCGAGGACCCCGCACACCCGATCGACGTCGACGGGCGCTGGCAGGTCCAGGTGGACACCCTCCGCGAGGATCCGGTCGGCACCTGGCAGCCCGAGCAGTCGCACGGCGCCCTCACGATCTGGCTTCACGAGCACCTCGCCTTCGACGGCGACGGCACCACCGACCTGCCGGAACCCGGGGATGTGGACGACGTCCTGCCGCTGTGGGGCGCCGACAGCGTCGCCGAACCGCGTCGGCTGCTGACCGAACTCCTCCAGGACGACGACTTCCGTGACCTGCACGACCTGCCCGACGTCTCGGAGCGGGCGCTGGAGAACTTCCTGCACGAGCAGATGCTGCGGGGCACTCCCCAGCTCCAGCGCGACGGCGGGGTGTTCTCGCCGACGCTGCTGGACGACGACGGCAACGCGATCGGCATGCTGGAGCTCACCGCGCGTATCGAGCCGGGAGAGCCGCTGCGGAAGAGCCCCGACGGCAAGGCCACGCTGGAGACGTGGCTCACGCACGCGTCCAGCGTGGACCGGTCGGCGAAGCTGACCAGCGGTCTGGGGATCGAGGGTTCGGGCGGGCCGGCGTTCACCACCGACCACGCCGCGGGACACCCCGGCGCCGCGGCGTCGTTCGGCGGCAACCTCCTGGGCAAGGCCGGTGTCAACTGGCAGGTGAACGAGGGGCTGAACACCGTCGAGAGCGCGACGCTGATGCACGGCCTGCGCACCAAGCGCAGTCATGTGCTCACCGCCGGCCGGGTCACCTACGACGTGACGCTGCACCGCGCCGGTGGCGGTCGGGTCACCGGCACGTTCGGGCCGTGGGACGACGGTCTGCGGCTGCGGATCGCCCAGCGGGCGACGATGGAGGGACACCCGCCCGGCCCGGACGAGGTACGGGAGCCTCCCGAGCATCTGGAGAACCTGGACAGCATCGGATACGGCGAGACCCCCCTGAAGGTCGACGGGGCCGATGCGATGTTCGCGCGGGCGGAGGCGACGCTGCGCGAGGAAGGGTTCCTGCCGCCCGCCGAACGCCGGCGGAGGTCGCTCCCGTTCCGGCTGGACGAGCCGCTGGTCCTGGCGCAACTGGAGAACCTGCGGCGGCTGCGGCAGATGCGTTCGCGGCTCGGCCTGGCCACGTCGGTCCCGGACGGCGTGGACGGCGGGGAGCCGGTGTGGTTCGAGCGGCCGAATGCGGTCACGGGCACCCGGCGGGTGCAGTTGCGGTTCTCCGTCGCCCGTGACACCGCGCGGCCTTCGGTTCACACGCGCAGGCTCCCCGATGTCCACCACGTCGGGTTCAGCTCGCACGAGGCCAGTGGCGGGCGGCAGCGGGGTACGGCGCTGAGCGGTTCCGCGGGAGCCGGCGGCGGTTTCAGCGTGCCCCTCGCGGACGGCGACTGGACACTGAACCCGGCTCCGGACTACACGGGCACCGGGCAGCTCACGGACACCGCGAACAGCGGTGACTCGGTCGGATACGACCAGTTCGTCATCGCGGCCGAAAACGGCAGCGAGCTCTTCCGGATACCGGCCAGGCTCGCCCTGGACCTGTACGAGAGCGACGCCGACGAGCCGCGCATCCGTTTCGCCGACGGTGACGGTGACGGTGACGGCGACGGCGCGGGAACGGATGGCGACGGCGCCACGGCGGCCACGGACGGGACACCGCTGCGGGCCCCCGGCGCCACCCCGCACACCGTGCCCGGCAGCGTCACCGTACTGGTGCCGCACTACCGCACCCGCCCGCCGAACAGGAGCCTCGTACCCGCCGGGCCCCGGCCGGGACATGTGATCCGGGAACCGGTCACCGACGGCGGGACGGCGGACGACTACCGGCGCCTGGACATGGTCGACGCCCAGGGCCGTCCGTTGCCGGGGCTGACCCGGCTGCCGGGCGGTGCGACCGTGGACACCTTCCGTGGCACCGCCGCCGTGATGGAGGCCCTGGAGCAGATCATCGCGGGGACCTATCCGGGACACCCGGAGCAGGGGCCGTTGGGCCGGGCGGTGCGGCGTGCCTCCGTGACGCTGACCGGCCTGGCCACGGAAACCGCCAGGCGCGGATCCGCAGTGAAGGAGTCGCTGCCCGTGGCCCTGACCGGTGCCGTCAACCGGGTCAGCACGGCCGTCAACTGGGCCGCGACGCCGGTGACCTGGGCGGCCAGGACCTCCGTCGACGGGGCGGTGGCGACCTACAAGTGGACGTCCGTCGCCGTGGCGGGCGCGTCGCTCAACGACCAGGGCACCCTCGCCACCGAGGCCCGGCACGACGCGATCCGGCCGGCCCAGCTCATCTCCCGTGCCGCGCAGATCCTGGGCGGCGTGCATGTGGTGGAGGGCCTGACGCTGCCGGGCATGGCGGCGGACCAGACGATGATGCTGGAGATCAGGGGCTATCTGACCAACCCCCGTCTGCTGGGCTCCGGGTCGGTCTACTCCGAGCAGGACGTCGCCGTCGGCGACACCGCGGGCCGGCAGCGCGGTGTCGGCCTCACCCGCCAGGGGAACTTCCAGCTCACCGCGGTGCAGGCGGCGCCGACCCCGCCCGACCGCCTGGTCCATCAGGCCAACCCGAGCGGCCGGTACACCCAGTCCCGCCGCACCGACGACACCAGCACGGTGAGTTCCACCACGAAGGTCACCCACGCCGCGGAGGAGACGGGTGACAAGCTGTGGATCGGCAACGACGTGACGCTGCTGATGACGGTCAAGTGGGGTGTGCGCAACGTGGCCGGGAACGCCGTCGGCCTGGGCAGCTTCGCCCCGGTGACGGTCGCGATCGACCTGCCCCGCGGCGTGACGTACCTGGCCCCCGCCGAGGGCGTGGCCCGCCTGGCGGCGTGGTTCCAGGGCATGGCGGGCATCCCGGACCTGACGCTCCCTCAGCCCAGCGTCCCCCTTCCCGTCCGGTTCGTCCGCTCCCGCCGGCTGGGGAAGGCGAGTGTCCTGTCCGTCATCCAGCTCGACGGCACGACGAACCGCAGGGAGCGGCGGGACCGGCTGGGCCGGGAGCTGACCAGGCTGATGGAGAACGAGGCGCCGGGCTCCCTCCAGCCAGGACACGCCTCCTACCTGTCCGGTGTGGAGGCCGAGATCGCCCGCCTCACCGGCCCCGCGGGGCTGCGGGCCCTCCCCGCACGCGGTCCCGGCGGCGTCGCGCGCATCCACTTCCTCCACGTCGTGTACGGCGGGGCGCGGCTGGTCGAGGCGACCCTGCGCGCCGAGCCGATGATGCAGACGCCCGCCCTGCGCGGCGTACGCGGCCGGCCGGCCGGTGAGGGCCGAGGCCTGGAGCAGGTCGACACGCACACCCCTCAGGCGACGGCGACCTCCTCCGCCGTCACCAAGACGCGCCAGATCACGGCCAATCCCATCTCCCGCTATCCGCGCCCCGGTTCCACCGGGCGTACGGACCGCGAGGGCCCGTCCCTCGCGCTGACCAGCGCCAGGACCCGCACCAGCCGGACCGACACGGCGAGGGAGGACCGTTTCTGGACGCGTACGGGGCGCTCCGCCGACTTCGAACTCGACTACCGCTACACCGCGTCGGTCCGCTCCGAGCTCGTGTGGGAGTGGCCGCCCAACATCCCCGGCGGGATCTTCCAGGGCGGGCTGCTGAACCTGTCCGGCCTCGAAGGGGATGTGGCACAGCGGGTGCGCACCTGGATCAGGCGCCTGCTGCGGGGCCGGCCGGAGACCCTGGTCACCGTGCCGGCCGCGACGGAACTGCGGTTCATCGGCTCCGAGGCCGCGGAGCCGCGGACGCACGCCGGGCCCCGGCCCCCTGCCCTGCTCATGCGGGACCCGCTGCTGTTGTCCGCGCGCGACGCGCGGGCTCAGGGCACACTGCCGTTCCCGGGGGGTGCGCACCTGGTGCCGACCGGGCCGACGCCGGTGCAGGACACCAACGCCGCCCCGCAGTTGATGCAGGCGCTGCGCGACGTCGCCCCGCGCACGGCCGCGTCCTGGGGACTGCCCGCGAACGCCTCGGCGGAAGCCGTCGCCGCCCGCCTGGGCGAGCTGGTCCAGGCCGGTGAGATCAGCCTCGACCCGTCACGTACGGCGGCGGGCCTGACCACCACCGTGCCCGGCAGCTGGCCGCTCCAGAGCCCTGATTCCGCGCCGTCCCTGCAGATCACCCTGCACAACGCGCGGCCGGTCACGGACGCGGGCGACGTCGCCGTGGACCGGGTCCGCAGGCAGGTCCGTACCTCCTCGACGACCTCGTCGGCCGGGAGTTCCTTCGTCCTGAACCACCAGGGCACCTACAGCCTGAGGAACGGCAACTTCCACCTGCTGGGCCTGACCTTCCCCCTGGCGGCGCAGCAGCCCCACACCAACACGTCCGGGGGCAACGCGTCCTCCACCGGGTTCACCAGCCTGCGGACCGGCACCGCCTCCGAGCCCGCGGACCGGCGCGGCACGCGTAGCTACGAGGCTCTGGTCGACACCGTCGTCACGGTGAACGGCCCCGAGGGCACCCGGTACGTCACCGGAAGCTCCACCGCGCGGCTGTGGGAACGCGATGTGCTCGGCTTCGGTGTCACCCCGCCGCGCCCCGGCCCTCGTATCTACGACCTGCCCGCGATGCTCGCCGACCAGGACGCGGACGATCTGCGGGACTGGGCGCGGCACCCGGTCACCGACCTGCCGGGGGTGCTGGCGGACGGCATCGACGAGCGGGACGGGTCGGCGGAGCTGTGGCTCGCGCTCGGATCCGACCCGGACGGCTCCCGCCTGGCCCGCGCCCTGTTCGTCGCCTCCCGTACGGCCGCGCTGGCCGGGAAGCCGGTCGAACTGGTCGTACGTACCGACGAGGGCCTGCGTCACTGGCCGTTCGCCGCCGACGGCTCCCTCGCCGATACGACCGAGGCCACCCGCGACGCCTGGGAGGGGATACGGGACGCCGTCGGCACCTACCTCCACGCGGTGCGGGCCGAGGCGACGGCACGTCACCGGGAAGCCGTGCTGGCACGGCGGCAGCCCGGCGCGCTGCGGGCCCTGGAGTCCGCCGGCCGTGCCGTGGACACCGCCACCACCGCGCACGGGGACGCCGACCGGGCCCACACCGACGCCGTCCGGACCGCCGGGGCCGTCCGGACGAGGCTCGACGGGGTCCGGGACCGGATCGGCGAGACGGAGGAGGAGATCGCGCGGCTGGACGAGGTCGCGCGTGACGCGCGCGTACGGAACGACGCCGCCACGGCGGAGGAACAGCGGCTGCGGGAGCAGTGGCAGCGGGAACTGGCCGAGGTGGAACGCCTCGATCAGCTCGTCGACACCACCCCGGAGACCGACCCGGCCGCCGCCGAACGGCAGAGCGCCCTGGACGAGGCCGAGGAGCGCGCCGACGCCACCCGGGAGCGAGGGCTGGCCGCCCGCGGGCAGCGTCAGCGGTACGTCGAGGCGATGACCACCGCCCGCGAGGAGGCCGACGAACTCCGCGGCGAACTCGAAGGGGCACGCGAGCAGGAGGAGTCCCTCGCTCAGGAACTCGTACGCGCCGAGGGGGCCGTGGCCCCGGCGGATCGTGCACTGCGGCGGGCGGACGGTGACCTGAGGCGCGAGACCAGGGCCCGGGACGCGGTCCAGGACCAGGTCCGCGGTATCGAGCGGGACGTGAACGCCGTCCGGCGGGAACTGAGCGAGCAGGCGCGTCGTCACAGCCAGGCGTGGGGCCGGCTGCCGGGCCTCGCGAGCACGCTGGAGACCGGCCGCCGTACGGAGGGCACCGGTACGGGGCCGTCACTGCTCAGCTCCCTGTCCTCGGCACCCGCCCGTGCGACCCGCTCCGGCCGGTTCGGCGGGCAGCCCCTGCCGGCGCCACCGGCCGAGGAGCGGGTGACGGCCGAGGCCTCCGCTCCGACCCCGTCCTCCGTGCCGACGCCGCAGGCCGTGCCGACGCCGCAGGCCGCCCTGTCGTCGGCCGAACTGGCGGACCTGGTCACGCGGTTGCCCGTGATGCCCGAGAAGGAGCGGACCTCCCGACTGCTGCCGTTGTCACCGAAGGACCGCGAGACCCTGGCCGCCGACCGGGACCTGGTGCGGGCCCTGCGTCGGGCCCTGCCCGCCGACGAGTTCGCGCGTACGGCCGCGCTGCTGATGGTGGACGTTCCGGCCGGTGTGGACCTGCGCGTCTCGGCGGGCCTGGAGGCACGGGCACAGGTCGCACGGATGCTGCGTTCCCCCGCCGTGGCGGAGAGGCTGCTGAACGAGGGCGCGCGGATGATCGTGGTCCCGAAGGACGCGGCCATGACGTCGCTGGACGCGTTCCGCACCCTCCAAGGGGGATCGACACAGGACGCGCGCCCCTTCGACACCGAACGCGGCACCCATCTCGACGGGCACGTCGCGGCCGCCGAGGAGAACCTTCTCGGGGGCACCACGAGCGTGCCGGGCGCGGGTCTGTACCGCGACGGCTACTCCACGACGACGCATGAGTTCGCGCACGCCATCCACCACTACGGGCTGACCGACGGTCAGCGGCGGCTCATCCTGGAGGCATTCAACGCGAAGCTGAAGGCGGGCGGCTTCGCGCAGTGGCCCGACGGGTCGCTGTACGACGCCTCCGGCAAGCAGCGGAACTACTCCGCCCTGAACGAGTTCGAGTACTTCGCCCAGCTCACCAACGTCTATCTCGGAACGAACACCGGGACGGACCCGTACACCGGCCGGCCCCGCAACAACGGGACGAAGTGGATCCGGAGCCACGTGCCGGAGCTGCTGCCGCTGCTGCGGGAGCTGTACGGCACCAACCCGAGGGGCATCCACCCCTGGCAGTCCAACCCCCGGCAGGAGGAGGACGTCTGGGCGGGTTTCCGGGCGATGTGGGACGACGCGGAGAACACGTACCGGCCGCAGCCGCACGCCCCTGCTCCGGCACCTCAGGACGTGGAGATGTCCCTCTTCGCGCCTGCGTCGGGGCCGTCCGCGCCGGCGCCCGTGGTGAACGTTCCCGCGCCCGCGGCGGTGTCGGGGAGTTTCACGGGGCCGAATGACGTCATGGTGTCGTCGCGGTCCGTGGTCACGGGGCCGTCGGGTCGTCCGCAGGGTCGTAACTGGACGGGTAAGTCCATGAGCCGGGTGCTGCCGGGGAAGGTGCGGGTCATCGAGACCCGGCCGGGCGTGGCACCGGTGATTGTGTCGGAGGAGGACGCGCCGTGGCCGGATGACGCGTATGTCGTCTGGGCGGAGGGTGAGAACGGGCGGGTGCGGCTGCCGGACGGCCGGGTGCTGGACGGCGAGGGGGTCGCCGACGCGCTGGCGGCCGATCCGGAGCTGGCGAAGCTGCCGAAGGACGTGCCGGTGGTGCTGGTGCTGCCGGATGCGGGGGATCAGTACCAGGAAGTGCTGCGGGCGGTGGCGACCCGGCTGGACCGGAGGGCGTGGGGTCCGAGCGGCAAGGGGCGCATGGTGGCCGACGCCTCCGCCGGCGGCCACCGTCCGGTCATCGTCGACAGCGACGCCAACCTGCCGTTCGGCGGCTGGGTACCGTTCGACCCGCCGGCCGGGACAGTGCCGTTCGAGGACCGCGCGTGGACGGCGCTGGACGGGACGACGTTCCGCGACAGCGACGTGTACAGCCGGCCGCTGGTCGGTGAGGACCATGAGCGGTTCGGCCGGATCTCGGTGCAGGTCGGGGACAGTATGCGGATGCGTGAGCGCCTGCTGAGGGCGTTCCCCGGGATGCGCAAGCTGGTGCACAAGACGCCGGCCGGTGATGGCTACCGGGTGGTCGATTCCGAAGAGGTGACACCGGATCCGGCGGTCTATGTCTATGCGGCTCATGGGAAGCCGGGCCGGCTGAAGCTCGCCCTCCGTGACGGCCGGACGGTGTGGCTGGGCAAGCGGGATGCCGGGCGGTACATCAGCGGGCTGCGTGAGGTACGGGAGCTGCCGCCGGGGCACCGGCTGCACCTGGAGGTCTGCTGGGGGGCGTCGGACGGCGACCCGCGGCAGAACATTTCCGCGACCCAGCCCGCGCCCCACGTCGACGACCCTCTGGACGATGTTCCGCTTGGTCAGTACGCCGCCAACGACAGCCGGAGGGAGACGACGGCGGTCACCCGGCCCACCGGCCTGGACTCCCGTGACCGGGTGGTGATCGACGCGCCCGGTGGCGAAGCCGGACGCCGGGTCACCTACCGGCCCGAGCCGCTGGAGCACGAGCTGGACCAGCTGGCGCGTGACGAGGGCGTGGACACCATCCCCGGTGCCGGACCGTCGCAGGCGCGGGCGACCACACTGCGGCTGGTGCGGGCGCTGCGGCAGGTGTTCGGCAATGAGATCGAGAACGACCGTGGGGTGCCGGGCGGCCGGTACGAGCGGGCGATGCGGGGCATCGTGGCGCTGGAGCGGATGCGGGCGAACGATCCGGCGATCAGTCAGTTCACTCCGTTCCGGCTGGACATGCTGGACTTCTTCGTCCGGGAGCACAGCGGAAGGGCTCCGGACGAGGCCGGGTACCGGTCGCTGCTCGACTTCGCCGCCGACCGGGTCGCGGCCGATTCCGGTGCGAAGCTGACGGAGGCGGTGCCGGCACCGGTCCTGCAACTCACGCTGGGCGAACTCGCCGCAAAGGGCGAACAGCTCATCCGGCACACGCAATCGCTGTCCCCCGCCGAGATGTTCACCCCGCGGCATGTGGCGTCCACCCTCTGGGCCACGGCCCGCGCCGCCAAGACGCTGTTCGCTGACACACCGAAGGAGAACCGTGAGTCACTCGGCCGCAGGGTGCTCCATCTGTCCGGCGCGGACCCGTGGGACCGGCAGAAGCAGGAGATGCTCTGGGCGCTGAGCGCCAAGGCCATCGCAGGGGGCGTGGACGTCACGAACCACGATGCGCTGGCCGCCTACCACCTGGCGGAGAGCGGCGCCTTCGCACCGGGCCGGATGCTGAGGCAGGGGCAGCACGTCCAAGGCGTCAACTACAGCGGTACGCCGGCCCCCGCGGGCGTCAACTGGGGCGCCGTCCACCAGACGGTCATGGGACCGGGCGGACCCGCCACCCAGCCCGTTCAGCCGGTCTGGGCCGGTCCGGGCAAGCCGATGCCGCTCCTGTACCTGATCCATGTGGACCAGGCGGGGAACGTGGGCGTGCAGCTGCCCGGCCGTCCCGGCGTCCTGGTGCCCGAGGCGGAGTTCCTGGAGCTGCTGGCGTTCGACCCGGCGCTGCGGAGCACCCCCCTGACGAGCCCCGTCGTGTTCCTGACCACCGGCCCCGGGGCCCTGGGGCACTTGGCGCAGCGGTTCTTCGAGCGCACCGGACGTCCCGCCGTCAGCCACAGCGCGCCCATGACGCTGACCGCCCCCGCCCCGTCCGCCCCGCTCGGCATCGTCACCCTCCTGGATCCGGCCACCCAGGCTCCCGGCCAGTGGACCGCGGCCAACCAGCAGACGATGAGCCCGCCCGGGCAGTCCACCGCGTCGTCGGGCCCCACGATCACCTTCGCCCCGTCGGCCCCGGTCTCCATGCCGTCGCCGCTCAGCCGTGAGGAGCTGGCGCGGTTGGTGCGTCGGGTGGCGGGTGGTGGGCCGGCGGCAGGCATGTCCGTCGAGCGTTGTCTGGTGCTGCTGAGGGCGTTGCGGGACGAGTTGTACCGCGGCGGTGTGCGTCCGGCGGTCGCGTTGGACGATGCGGTGGTCGGCGGGACCTCGGCGGAGTCGTCTCTGGTGGTGGGTCCGGGGTGGCGTGGGGTTCGGTCGTGGGACGCGGTGAAGGACGCGGTCGCGGCGGCGGGGCCGGGTGCGGCGGCGTTGGTTCTGGCGCGGCGTCAGGGTAAGGCGCCGGGGCATGCGTGGGCGGCGTATCACCTGGGCGGGCCGGACGGGTCGGACGGCGTGGTGTGGGTGGATGTGTCGGCTGGTGCCTACGGTCAGGTGTCCGCGTTCCCGCCGGCGGTGGCGGCGTCCGACGCGCGGGCGGTGGTGATCGATTCTTCCGGGCGGGCGATCGATCCTGACGGGCCTGTGGTGGAGGGCGCGCTGCCGGAGTTCGCGCAGTCGGCCTCCCCGGCACACCCGGTGCTCGACGCGGCGACCGGACGCGATTACGGAGCTCTTGGCCTTGAGGTCGAGAAGCGTCAGGTGTTCGTCATCAGCGGGATGGGCGATGTTCCCGCCAAGCAGGTGCTGGCCACTGCCCCCGGTTTCAAGATCGTTACTGATCATGCCGGGCTGTACCGAACCGCTGACGGGCGGCTGCACCTCACGTTCCCCACGATGGCGCCGGGAGATCCGAAGCCCGAGCAACGCGCCTACATCATCGGGGAGATCGTCGTCGAGCCGATGGCGGTGCTTCCGGGAGAGCGGAGGCAGTCTCCGGAGGTGGCGCTGGCGCGGTTGGAGAGGGTCGGCCTGGCGCTGGACGCCAGGGATGAGCCCCATGCTGTGCCGATGTCTCTCGAGGCTCTTCTTCCCGCCGACGACGGCTGGAAGATCACCAAGTTGGGTGAGAAGGCCATGGTCGGCCCGACTCCGGTCAGGTCGAACCTTGCCTATGTGCAGCCGACCACGGGTTTCCCCGCGCTGGGCCTGACCGTGCTCCAGGACGCGGCGGTGGACCGGATGCCGAGGGGGGCCGTCGGGGCGGTGGAGGCGTCGGGCAGGGAATTCGGGATGAAGGCCGTCGCTGATTTCGTGCGTGGTCTCACCGGCCGGAGCGAGGTGCCCGACATGGTCGTTCCGATCCTCGGGGTCATCCCGGACGTCGACGACCTCTGGGGCTACCTGCGGTTCGCGTATGCCCACACTGTCGCCAGGCCGACCGGCGTCATCCTCAACCAGGCCCCGACTTCGTTCATGGTCAAGAACGGCCTGGCGGTGGGATCCCGCCCCGCCCTGGACCGGGTCTGGCGGGCTCTGCGGCCCGGCAACCGGGACTTCCTCAACAAGCAGCACGACGGCATCAGCGGAAATCTCGCCACCGTGCTCGCGAAACTGCTGGAGATGTACCGGAGGAGCATCACGCCGGACAAGCCGTTCTTCCCGGGGTTCTTCGACGCGACCATCGGTGATGTGCCGTCGGCCCGGGAGCATGTGACCTCTGTACTGACGGGGCGTACTTCCGAGGGCAAGGTCATCACGCAGAAGCAGATGGTCGACATGGACGACGATCTGTATCCGACTCTGGACACTGATGAGGGCCGGCTGGAGATTCCGCTGGTTCTCACGGAGCTTCGGCACTTCGCGTACAACGGTCAGTTGATGACGCCCGAGGACATCCGGCGGGCCGTCGCCGAGTTGTCGCAGCTCAGCCGAGAGGCCTACCAGCGGGCGCAGATGTTCGCGGCGCCGCTGCCCGAGGACGTCCTGCGTGAAGCCGTCGTGCGAATCCTGGACAACCCGGTGGTCCGGGGCTTGGCCCACTTTGTGCAAATGGTTCTGATGGCAGGTCTGCCGCAGGCCGGGGGTGGGGCCCGGCGGCTGATGTCGGTGGGGGACAGCCAGAAGGTCGCCCGTGCGCTGGGCGCTTACGCTCTGGGAACCCCGCTGCCTCTCGATGCCCCGGTGCACCAGGCGCTACGGGCAGCTGTCGACGAGACCACCGGTCTTCTCGACTCTGTTCCGCCGCAGAACCAGCCGCGGCTCCGGGCACTTGTCGAGGCTGCGAGTGCCGCTCTCGAAGTGCTGGCGGATCCCGAGCTGACCCCGCCGCTGCTGCCGTTGGAGTCGGAGATCGTGGCGGTGGACGGGGCCCGGGTTCTGCTGGACCGGGTGCAGGTGGTCAAGCACCGGGGGCCGGGGCCGGACGGCAGGCCGGTGGGGGTTTCCTCGCGTCCGGACTGGCACGACGCCTTGCGGCAGGCTTATGGCTTGTTGCCGGAGGTCGCGGGATACACCTTGGTGCGGCAGGGGCCGGTGCCGTTGGAGAGCCCGGTGCAGCCGTTGCCGTTCGGCGAGGCGCATCTGGTGGGTCTGCGTGGTGACGCGAGTGCCGCCGCGCTGGCGTTGTCGGACGGCACGGAAGCGGTCTTCGACTACGCGCGGATCGTGGACTTCCTCTTCGCCGTGGACGGTCATCTGACGGCGGCGTCTCCGGAGACGGCGGTGCTGGTTTCGGGGGCTGATCTGGCGGGCCCGCCCGCGGATGACCCGTTGTATGTCCCGCTGGCGGGTCAGGTGCTTGCCAACGGGATGGACCGTTGGGTGTGGGCGACCGGGAGTGGGCTGGAGCCGGTCCTTGTCCCGGGTCAGGGGGATACGCAGACGCGGTTGCAGCTTGCGGAGGGGGACTGGTGGGCCGGTTTCCGTCCCGAGCCGTCGACCGCTGAGCTGGGCCGGCTGGCGGAGCGGGTGACGGGTGAGCGTTGGCGTGCTCCGGATGTGCTGCGGTGGGTGCGGGCGATCCGGCTGGTCTACGGTCCGCTGCTGGAGAACGACACGGCCGCGTTCGAGGCGTTGTTGCAGGGTTTCTGGGCGCTGGAGCAGGCCCGAGCGGCCAACGGCATCCAGTCCCCGCTGACATGGCGCGATCTGCGGGTGGCGATCGGTTCGCAATTCGCCGTTCTGGGGCAGGACGTTCCGCCGCTGCCGGTGGCTCTGCAGTTCCTGCTGGTGTCGGCGGCGGGTTCCGTGGGCGTCGACCTGGAACTCTCGCGGTTCTCGCTCGTCCCGCAGCATCAGAGCGTGCGGGCCTGGGACCAGTTCCCCACGAGGGGTGTCGTCGATGGCGGTGCGGTGCGGGACGGGGATGTGGAGATGTCTCTCTTCGCCCCGGCGTCGGGGCTGTCCGTGCCGCCGTCCACGGTGAATGCTCCCGCGCCTGCGGCGGTGTCGGGGAGGTTCACGGGGCCGAACGACGCGATGTTGTCGTCGCGGACCGTGGTCACGGGGCCGTCGGGTCGTCCGCAGGGCCGTAACTGGACGAAGAAGCCTGTGAGCCGGGTGCTGCCGGGGACGGTGCGGGTCATCGAGATCCGGCCGGGTGCCGTGCCGAAGGTGGTTTCGAGCGAGCCGGCGCCGTGGCCGGACGGTGCGTATGTGGTGGCGGCCGAGGGTGAGAACGGGCGGGTGCGCCTGCCGGACGGCCGGGTGCTGGACGCCGAGGGGATCGCAGCTGCTCTGGCGGCCGACCCGGAGCTGGCCAAGCTGCCGAAGGACGTCCCTGTCGTGCTGGCCATTGAGTTCGCGGGGGAGCAGTACCAGGAGATGCTGCGGGCGGTGGCCGACCGGCTCGGGCGCACGGTGTGGGGTCCGAGCGGCGAGGGGCGTCTGGCTCCGGACGGTTCCGGGAACGCGCATGTTCTGGTGTTGATGGACCGTGACCCGGACGCACCGGTCGGTGCGTGGGTGCCGGTGCGCCCGTCGGCGAGCACGTCGTCTGTGGATCGTGAGTGGACGGCGCTGGACGGGACGACGTTCCGGGACAGCGATGTGTCCACCCGGCCGCTGGTGGATGAGAACCATGAGCGGTTCGGCCGGCTGGCCGTTGGCCAGGGGGACAAGCTGCGTCGGCGGGAGCAGCGTTTCCGGACTTTCCGTCAGATACGTCAGCTCGTGCACTTGACGCCCGCCGGTAAGGGGTATCAGGAGACCGGTTCGGAAACGGTTTCCATGGACTCGGCGGTGTATGTCTACGCCGGTCATGGGGAGCCCGGCCGGATGCAGCTTCCGCTGCGCGATGGCCGGACGGTGTGGCTGGACAAGCGGGATGCGGCCGCGTACATCGTCGGGCTGCGTGAGGTGCGGGAGCTGCCGCCGGGGCACCGGCTGCATATGGAGGTCTGCTGGAGTGCGACGGATGGCGATCCGCGGCAGGATCAGCCTTCGTACAGTCCGGCGCCCCATGTCGACGATCCGCTGGAAGACGTCTCCCTCGACCAGCACGTGGCCAACCTCAGCCGGCGGGAAACGGACGGGAACACCCGGCAGACGGGCATGGACGGCACCCGGCGTGTGGCTCTGGGAGCCGCGAGCGGCGAGGATGGACACCGGGTCCGGCGCCGTCCTGAGCCGCTGGATCACGAGTTGGACCAACTGGCCCGGGACGCGGGCGTGGACGCCATTGCCGGTGTGGATGCGCGGGCGACGACGCTGCGGTTGGTGCGTGCTCTGCGGTCGGTGTTCGGCCATGAGATCGAGAACGACCGTGGTGTGCCGGGTGGCCGGTACGAGCGGGTGCTGAAGGGCATCGGCGCGCTGGAGCGGATGCGGGCGAACGATCCGGCGATCAGTCAGTTCACGCCGTTCCGGCTGGACATGCTGGACTTCTTCGTCCGGGAGCACAGCGGTAAGGCACCGGATCCGGCCGGGTATGTGGCGCTGCTCGACTTCGCCGCGGCCCGGGTGGCAGCCGTTCCCGGTGCGAAGCTGACGGAGGCGGTGCCGTCGCCGGTTGTCCAGATCACTCTCAAGCAGTTGGCGGACAAGGGTGAGCAGCTGACCCGTTACACGCAGTCGTTGGCGGCTCCCGCGGCGTTCACCCAGCGGCATTTGGCATCGACTCTCTGGGCCACGGCCCGTGCCGCCCAGGTCTTCCGCTCGATGACGCCCGCGGAGCAGGAGGCGATGGGCCGTAAGGTCCTGCATCTGGAGGCCGGTGTCGCTTGGGACCGGACGCGGCAGGGCGCTTTGTGGGCGTTGACGGCCAAGGCGATCGCGGCGGGTGCGGATGTCTCCGACCTTGATCTGCTGGCCGCCTATCACCTGAAGGAGAGCAGCGCTTTCGCCCCGGCGGCTCTGCTGAGACAAGGACCGAACATCCAGGGCTTCAACTGGTCCGGGACTCCCGCGCCCGCAGGGGTCAACTGGGGCAACGTGCGGCAGATGACCTATGGGCCCAACGGGACCACCACGCATCCCGTTCAGCCGGACTGGGCCGGGCCGGGCAAGCCCATGCCGATGCTGAACGTGGTGGACGTCGATCAGGCCGGGAACATCGTGCTGCACCTGCCCGGCCGCACTCCCGTCCCCGTGTCCGAAGGCGAGTACGTGGCGCTGATGGGGCTGGATCCGGTGCTGCGCACGATGGCGCTGGGTGTTCCGGTGCTGTTCCTGACCACCGGTTCCGGTGCTTTGAGCCCACAGGTGGTTCAGCGGTTCTCCCAGCGCACCGGACGCCCGGCCTTCGGCTACGGCGCCCCGATGATGCTGACCAGCGCCGACCCCACCACTCCGTTGGGCATCCTCGCCCTCGCCGACCCGGCCACCAGGATCCCGGGCCAGTGGACCGCCGCCACCCGCCAACCCACCACCCCCGGGTCCTCCAACACCGGCGACGGATTGCTCGTCTTCGGCGTCGGCCTCGAGGTCGAGGAGCGGCGGGACATCTTCCTCAATGTGCCGGGCCGCGTCACCAGCACGCTGACGCTGGCCCACGGCCCCGGGCTCAAGCTCGTCACGGATGCCCGGAGCTTCTGGGAGACGGACGACGGGCTGCTCCACATTGAGCGGCCGCAGGTGGCACCGGGTGAGCCGCAGCCCGTCCGGAAGAAGTTCGTCATCGGTGAGTTCGTGGTCGAGCCGATGGCCTCGTTGCCGGGGGAGCGGAGGCAGTCTCCGGAGGAGGCCCTGACTCAGCTGTGGCGGGCACGGGCCGCGGCGAGGATCGCGGACGAGCGGCGGGAATCGGTCCCGCTGGCCGAGGTGCTGGGGCCACTCGGCGGCTGGGAGTTCACCGAGGTGGGCAGGGGAGCGAAGGTCAATCCGGCTCCCGAGGGCTTCGACTGGAGCGCCTACTCCCAGCTCACCCTGGGGAACCCCGCCATGGGGCTCAGGGACCTCCAGGAATTCGCCTTCAAGCGGTTGAGCCAGCCGCAGTTCGAGTCCCTGATGGCCGAGGGGCGGGCCTTGGGACAGATGGTCACCACGGCGTTCGTGAACCGTGCCCTCGGTCATGGCGGTGTGGCGGGCCACCTCATGCCGTTCCTCGCGGCCGTTCCGGACGTCGAAGAGGTGTGGGGCTACGGGTGGCTGGGGTTCCAGAATGTCGCGGCCTCGCCGATCAGTACCATCTTCGACAAGGCCCTGCCCGAAGGCACGGATCCGACCCTCATCAAGAACTTGCTGTCCGCGGCGTCGCGGCCTGCGCTCGACCGCGTTCTGCGGGCGCTGCGGCCGCGTACCCGTACGTTCCTCGACGAGCGCCATGACGAACTGACAGCCAGGCTCCTTGCGCATCTTTCCCACGTGATGGAGCTCTATCGGCAGGCGATGACGCCGGACCAGTCCTTCGACGCCGGATTCTTCGACGCCGTCGGCGACGATGTGCCGACACCCCGGGAGCATTGGACGGCCGTACTCACCGGTCGCACGTCCCACGGCACCGCCGTCAGCCAGCGCTATGCGGTCGGCATGGACGACGGCGATTACTCGTCCCTGGACACCGACGGCGGCCGGCTGGCCGTTCCGCTGGTCCCCACGGAATTGCGGCACTTCGGGTACACGGGTCAGTTCATGACGCCCGACGAGATCCGGCGTGCCGTCGCCGAGGCGATCCAGCTCAGCCGGGACGCCTACGAGCGCGCGCTGTTGTTCCGTGCCCCGCTGCCGGACGATGTCCTCCGGGAAGCGATCCACCGGATCGTGAACAATCCGGTGGTGCAGGACGTCGCGGGCTTCCTCGTGGTGGCCGCGGGGTTGGGCGTACCGCAGGCCGACGGTCCCACCAGGGAGCTGATGACCGAATGGGACAGCAGGACCATCGGGCTCGCGCTGGGCCAGTACGCCCTGGGGCGCGGACTCGCTGCCGACAACCCCGTCCATCAGCGTCTGCGGGCAGCCGTCGCGGAGGCGTTCGGCCTGCTGCCTCAGATTCCCCCGGGAGGGCAGGCGAGGGCCCGGGCCGTCTTCGAGGCGGCGCGGAGTGCTCTCGACATCCTGGCCGATCCCGCGCAGACGCCGCCGGTGCTGCCGTTGGTGTCGGAGATCGTCGCACTGGACGGGTCCCGTGTTCTGGTGGACCGGGTGCTGATGGTCAAGCACCGGGACGCGGACGGCCGGGCGGTGGGGGTGTCCTCGCGTCCGGTGCAGGCCTGGCAGGACACGCGACGGCAGGCTTACGGCTTGTTGCCGGAGGTGGCGGGATACACCTTGGTGCGGCAGGGGCCGGTGCCGTTGGAGAGTCCGGTGCAGCCGTTGCCGTTCGGCGAGGCGCATCTGGTGGGTCTGCGTGGTGATGCCAGTGCTGCCGTGCTGGCGTTGTCGGACGGTACGGAAGCGGTCTTCGACTACGCGCGGATCGTGGACTTCCTCTTCGCGGTGGACGGTGATCTGACGGCGGCGTCGCCGGAGACGGCGGTGCTGGTTTCGGGGGCTGACCTGGCGGGTCCGCCGGAGGGCGACCCGTTGGACGTTCCGCTGGCCGGTCAGGTGCTTGCCAACGGGATGGCCCGATGGGTGTGGGCGACGGGCCGTGGGCTGGAGGCGGTGCTGGTCCCGGGTGACGGGAACCAGGGGGCGCGGCTGCAGCTCGCGGAGGGGGACTGGTGGGCCGGTTTCCGTCCCGAGCCGTCGACCGCTGAGCTGGGCCGGCTGGCGGAGCGGGTGACGGGTGAGCGTTGGCGTGCTCCGGATGTGCTGCGGTGGGTGCGGGCGATCCGGCTGGTCTACGGTCCGCTGCTGGAGGACGACACGGCCGCGTTCGAGGCGTTGTTGCGGGGTTTCTGGGCGCTGGAGCAGGCCCGGGCGGCCAACGGCATCCAGTCCCCGCTGACCTGGCGCGATCTGCGGCTCGCGGTCAATTCGTACTTCGCCGTTCAGGGACAGTCTGTGCCGCCGTTGCAGGTGGCTCTGCAGTTCCTGTTGGTGTCGGCGGCGGGTTCCGTGGGCGTCGACCTGGAGCTCTCGCGGTTCTCGCTCGTCCCGCGGCATCACAGTGTGCGGGCCTGGGACCGGACCCCCGCGCAGGACGAGGAGATGTCTCTCTTCGCCCCGGCGCCGGGGCCGGCCGCGTCGGCGCCCGTGGTGAGTCCTCCCGCGCCTGCGGCGGTGTCGGGGAGGTTCACGGGGCCGAACGACGCGATGTTGTCGTCGCGGACCGTGGTCACGGGGCCGTCCGGTAGTCCGCAGGGCCGTAACTGGACGAAGAAGCCTGTGAGCCAGGTGCTGCCGGGGACGGTGCGGGTCATCGAGATCCGGCCGGGTGTCGCGCCGAAGGTGGTTTCGAGCGAGCCGGCGCCGTGGCCGGACGGTGCGTATGTGGTGGCGGCCGAGGGCGAGAGTGGGCGGGTGCGCCTGCCGGACGGCCGGGTGCTGGACGCCGAGGGGATCGCAGCTGCTCTGGCGGCCGACCCGGAGCTGGCCAAGCTGCCGAAGGACGTCCCTGTCGTGCTGGCCATTGAGTTCGCGGGGGAGCAGTACCAGGAGATGCTGCGGGCGGTGGCCGACCGGCTGGGCCGGACGGTGTGGGGTCCGAGCGGCGAGGGGCGTCTGGCTCCGGACGGTTCCGGGAACGCGCATGTTCTGGTGTTGATGGACCGTGACCCGGACGCACCGGTCGGTGCGTGGGTGTCGGTGCGCCCGTCGGCGAGCTCGTCGTACGTGGATCGTGAGTGGACGGCGCTGGACGGGACGACGTTCCGGGACAGCGATGTGTCCACCCGGCCGCTGGTGGATGAGAACCATGAGCGGTTCGGCCGGTTGGCTGTTCTGCAAGGGGACAGGCTGCGCCGGCGGGAGCGGCATTTCCGGGCTTTCCGTCAGATGCGTCGGATCGTGCACTGGATGCCCGCCGGTGCGAGTTATCAGGAGGCCGGCTCGGAGCAGGTCTCCCCGGATCCGGCGGTCTACGTCTACGCGAGCCATGGGCTGCCCGGCCGGATGGAACTCCCCCTCCGCAACGGCCGGACGGTGTGGCTGGACAAGCGGGATGCCGCCGCGTACATCGCCGGGCTGCGTGAGGTGCGGGAGCTGCCGCCGCAGCACCGGGTGCATCTGGAGGTCTGCTGGAGTGAGTCGGACGGCGACCCGCGGCAGCAGCAGCCCACGTACAGCCCGGCGCCCCATGTCGACGATCCGCTGGAAGACGTCTCCCTCGACCAGCACGTGGCCAACCTCAGCCGGCGGGAAACGGAAGGGGCCACCAGGCAGACCGGCCTGGGCGACATCGACCGGTCGGCTCTCACCTCCGCGGACGGCGAGCGCGGGCGCCGGGTCCGGCGCCGTCCTGAGCCGCTGGATCATGAGTTGGACCAACTGGCCCGGGACGCGGGCGTGGACGCCATTGCCGGTGTGGATGCGCGGGCGACGACGCTGCGGTTGGTGCGTGCTCTGCGGTCGGTGTTCGGCCATGAGATCGAGGATGACCGTGGTGTGCCGGGTGGCCGGTACGAGCGGGTGCTGAAGGGCATCGGCGCGCTGGAGCGGATGCGGGCGAACGATCCGGCGATCAGTCAGTTCACGCCGTTCCGGCTGGACATGCTGGACTTCTTCGTCCGGGAGCACAGTGGGAGGGCTCCGGATCCGGCCGGGTATGTGGCGCTGCTCGACTTCGCCGCGGCCCGGGTGGCGGCCGACCCCGGTGCGAAGCTGACGGAGGTGGTGCCGTCGCCGGTTGTCCAGATCACCCTCAAGCAGTTGGCGGACAAGGGTGAGCAGGTGACCCGTTACGTGCAGTCGTTGCCGGCTCCCGCGGCGTTCACCCAGCGGCATCTGGCATCGACTCTCTGGGCCACGGCCCGTGCCGCCCAGGTCTTCCGTTCGATGACGCCCGCGGAGCGGGAGGCGATGGGCCGTAAGGTCCTGCATCTGGGCGCGACCGGGGCCTTGGACGGGACGCGGCGGGAAGCGCTGTGGGGGCTGACGGCCAAGGCGATCGCGGAGGGCGTGGACGTCTCCGACCACGATCTGCTGGCCGCTTATCACCTGGAGGAGAGCGGTGCCTTCGGCCCGGCGGCTCTGCTGCGGCAGGGACCGAACATCCAGGGCGTGAACTGGTCCGGGAAGCCCATGCCCACCGGGGTCGACTGGAGCAATGTGCGGCAGATGACGCATGGCCCCAACGGGACCGCCATGCGGCCGGTTCAGCCGGACTGGGTCGGGCCGGGCAAGCCCATGCCGGTACTGAGTGTGGTGGAGGTCGATCAGGCCGGGAACATCGTGCTGCACCTGCCAGGCCGTGCTCCTGCCCTCGTTTCCGAAGGCGAGTTCCTGGCGCTGATGGGCCGGGCCCCGGTGCTGCGCACGGTCCCCCTGGGTATTCCGGTGCTGTTCCTGACCACGGGTGCCGGGGCGCTGAGTCCGCAGCTGGTCCAGCGGTTCTCCCAGCGCACCGGACGGCCGGCCTTCGGCTACGGCGCCCCGATGATGCTGACCAGCGGCGACCCCTCCGCCCCCCTCGGCATCCTCGCCCTGCCGGACCCGGCCACCCAGGCCCCGGGCCCGTGGACCGTGGCCGCCCGGCAGCCCGTCACCCCCGAGACCTCCACCACCACCGAAGACCTGATCACCTTCGGCCCCACAGCCCCCACCACGCAGGCGACCGACCCGTTCCTGCACCCGGACACCCTGTTGCGGGACGGCTCCGGTGCGGTGCGCGGGCGCGACCTGACGGGGTCATGGATCGACCGGGTCCGGACCGATCGCGTGCGGGTGGTCCTGGGCGGGCTGGGCAGGCCGGAGGTACGGAAGCCGGACGAGCCCGCGCCGTGGGGCGGCGAGGGGTACGCGTACGGGGCCCGGCTGGCCCCGGGTGGTGTGCAGACATCCGACGGGCAGGTGCTGAGCTACGAGGAGTTCGCGGAGAAGCTGGCAAACGATCCGGAGCTGGCGAAGCTGCCGCGGAACGTGGCGGTGGTGCTGGCGATTCCGTACGCGGGGTCGCAGTACCTGGAGCTGATGCGCGCGGTCGCCACCCGGCTGGGGCGGCGGGTGTGGGCGCCGAGCGGTGACGGCCGTCTGCGGTACGACGACGAACTGGCCGCCCACATACCGACGTTGATGGTCCGGGACACCGGCGACTGGCACGGCGACTGGGTGCCGTTCGACCCGCCCACGGTGTCGGCGCCGTTCGAGGACCGCGAGTGGACGACGATCGACGGCAGGACGTTCCGCGACAGCGATGTAGCCACCCGGCCCCTGGTCTTCGACCGCCGTGAGCGGTTCGGCCGCATATCGATGAACGACGACATGGCGAGGCGCGAGGAGCTGCTGCGGACCTTCTTCGACAAGCGGCAGCTGATCCACTACGTGGCCACCGGCGAGGGGGACAAGCAGGTCAGCTCCGAGCCGTTCACCCATGACCGTGCGATCTACAAGTACTACGGCCATGGGCTCCCGGGCGTACTCGCGCTCACCCTGCGCGACGGCTCCACGGTGTTGCTGAGCGCGGCCGACGGCGGGCGGTACATCGGCGGGCTGCGCGAGGTCGCCGAGCTGCCGGCCGGCCACCGGATGGGTCTGGAGGTCTGCTACGGCCTGTCGGCCGGCGATCCTTGGCACGGCCAGGAGGAAGGCCGCCCGGTACCTCGCGTGGAGGATCCCCTGGAGGAGGTGTCGCTCGCGCAGCACACGGCCAACGCCGGCCGACGGGAGGTCGAGGCAGCGACCTTGGTCAGGGCGTTGGACAACGACTACTACGCGGTGGAGGACACTCCGGGCGGTGTGGTCGGACGCGTGGACCGCGTCCGACCGGAGCCGTTGGACGGCGAGCTCGACCAGCTGGCGCGGGACGCGGAGCTGCACCGTGGCCCGGGTGCCGTGCCGCCGGAGGCCCGTGCGACCACGCTGCGGCTGGTGCGTGCGCTGCGGGAGGCGTTCGGCCTCGGCATCGAGGACGACCGCGGTGTGCCGGGGGGCCGGTACGAGCGGGTACTGAAGGGCATCGGCGCACTGGAGACCCTGCGAGCCAACGACCCGGCCCTGCGGGCGTTCACGCCGTTCCGGATGGACCTGTGGACGTCCCTCGCGCGGCGGATCGGCGGGGACACCCCGGACCAGGCCGCCTATGTGCAAGTCCTGGACGCCGCCCGGGCCCAGGTGGTCCAGCGGCCGGACGCCCGGCTCGGCGAGCTGGTCCAGGACACCGCCCTGGCATACGCCATCGACGAGTTCTCGGCCGACCTGGGCCTCGTACAGGACGTGCTGGGCCTGCCCGATTCCACGCCGGTGGGTCCGAAGGAAATCACCCGGGCTTTCTGGGCGACGGTGGCCGCGGCCGACCGGATCCTGTTCCAGCTGCAGCCGGCGGACCAGGAGAGCCTGGGGCGCGGCGTTCTCCACATGCCGGACACGACCCCGTGGGCGGACGACCGGGTCATGGAGCTGACGCTCCTGGCGACACGGGCCCACGGGCGGGGTCTGGACATCACCGACCGGCATGTGCTGGCCGCCTTCCACCTCCGTGAACTGGGCGCCTTCGATCAAATCCTCACCGACGGCATCGACGCGACCGGCTACAACTGGAGTGGTCGCCCGGCTCCGAACGGTGTGGACCTGGACCAGTCGTACGCGTTGGTGAAAAACGGCAACGACACCGACACCCGCTCTCACCCGGCACAGTGGAAGTCCAAGCAGCCGCCCGGGAAAACCATGGTGATCTGGACCGGGACCGACCAGGGCACGCTGGTCATACATCTGCCCGGGCACCCTCCGATGCGCATACCCGACGACGAGTTGTGGGCACTGCTGGACCTCGCCCCGTTGGTGACCGAGGCGAGCATCGGCATCCCCGTCCTCTTCCCGATGCCCGGTTTCGCGGCCCAGGGAAAGAAGCGGCTGCAGGCGTTCTCCGACCGCACCGGCCGGAACGGCTGGGGCTACACCGGACCGCTCGACCTCATCGAGGACGACCCCTCCGCCCCGCTGCGCATCACCGCCATCCGCGACAAGAAGCTGGGGCAGTGGAGCCAGACCGTCTGGAAGGCCAGGCCGGTCATGGCGTCCTCCTCCGGCGCCGTCACCACGGCCCCCGCGGCCGGCTCCGCGCCCCCGGCCGCGGACCCGCTGCTGTCGCCGGAGACGCTGATGCGGGACGCCTCCGGGGCAGTGCGCGGGCGCAATGCGACCGGCGAGCGGATCGACCGGGTACGGATCGACCGGGCGCCGGTGTACGCGACCGAACCGGGCGCGGCGCCGAAGCGGGTGTCGGACGACGGCGCGCCGTGGGGTGACCAGGCGTACGTGGTGGGCGCCGAACTCGTCGCCGGCGGTGTGCGGACCCACGACGGGCAGGTGCTGAGCTTCGAGGAGTTCGCGGAGAGGCTGGGACACGACCCGGAGTTGGCGAAGCTGCCGACGGACGTGCCGGTGGTGCTGGCCGTGCCGTACGCGGCGCGCCGCCAGTACATGGCGTTGCAGCGCGCGGTGGCCACCCGGCTGGGGCGGCGGGCGTGGGCTCCCAGTGGTGAGGGGCGTCTGCGGTACGACACCGATCTGGACGCGCACGTCCTCGCGCTGATCGACCCCGGCCCCGGCCGGCCGCTCGGCGTCTGGGCGCCGTTCGATCCGCCGACGGTGAAGGTGCCCCACAGGGACCGTGAGTGGACGGCTCTGGACGGTACGAAGTTCCGGGACAGCGACGTGGACACCATGCCGCTGGTCGACGAGAACCATGAGCGGTTCGGCCTGGAATCGCATCGGGACGACGAGCCCCAGCGGCGCACCGCCGAGCAGCGTTACCGTCTGTTCCGCTCCATGCGCCGGCTCACGCACTATGTGCCGCTGCACGATGGCCTCGGCGAGGCCGGATCGGAAGAGCTGCACCCGGACTCGGCGGTCCACACCTTCATCGCTCACGGCAAACCGGGCAGGGTGGGGCTCGCCGTACACGGCCGCACGGTGTGGTTGAGCAGCCGGGACGCGGGACGCTACATCGGCGGGCTCCGCGAGGTACTCGAACTGCCCCCCGGCCACAAGCTGGACATCGTGGTGTGCTGGGGCGCCTCGGAAGGCGACCCGTCGGTCCCCCACCCCTCGTCCGCCCCGGCCCCCTTCGTCGACGATCCGCTGGAGGACGTGCCGCTCGGGCAGCACGCCGCCAACGAGAGCAGGCGGGAGGCGACGACGTACAGCCGGCAGACCGGCGCGCTCGACACCGGCAGGGTGGTGTTCGACGGCCCCGGTGGCGAGGTCGCCAGAAGGGTCACCCACCGGCCGGAGCCGCTGCCCCGTGAACTCGACGCCCTGGCGCGGGGCGCGGGCCTGCACACCGGCCCGGGTGAGGCGTCCCCCGACGTGCGGAAGACCACGCTGCGGCTGGTGCGGGCGCTGCGGCAGGTGCTCGGCAACGGCATCGAGGACGACCAGGCGCGGTACGCCCGGGTGCTCCAGGGGATCGGCGCGCTGGAGCGGATGCGCGCGAACGACCCGGAGCTGAGCCGGCTGACGCCCTTCCGCAAGGATCTGTGGACCTTCCTCGCCCGCCGGGCCGGTGGGTTCGCCCCGGGCCGGACGGACTATCTGGCCGTGCTCGACGACGCCCGCGACCGGCTGGCCGCGCAGCCGGACGCCCGGCTCACCCCGGCCTCCGAACCCGCCCTGGAGTACGCCCTCGACCAGATGTCGAAGGGCGGCGACGCGCACGTACGGAAGCTCCTGAAGCTGCGCTCCTCCGCGCCCGTGGGGCCCCGGGAGGTCGCGCGGGCCCTGTGGGCGGGCGTCGGCGCGTCCCAGCGCATCGCCCTGCCGCCGCAGGAGCTGGCGGCCCTCGGCCGCAAGGTGCTCCACCTGCCCGCCGGCACCCCGTGGGACCCGTCGAAGGTCCGGGCGCTGTGGCGGGTGACGGCCAGGGCCATCGCCCAGGGCGCGGACGCGTCGAACCCCGATGTGCAGGCCGCGTACCACCTTGAGGAAAGCGGCGCGCTGGACAAGTCCAGGCAGCTGAAGAGCGACGGTCCCCGCACGGCCGGCGAGTCCCTGCGGGGCCTCAACTGGAGCGGCAGGCCGGCGCCGAACGGCATCGAGTGGGACCGTGTGCACGAGGTGACGACCGCGTCCGACGGAACGACCACCGTCAAGCCGTACCAGCCGGTGTGGCGGGCGAAGCAGCGGGAGATGCCGATCCTGCTGCTGGCCGGTACGGACCAGGCCGGGGGGCTGGTGCTGGACGTGCCCGGGCTCGGTCCCGTACCGGTGTCCGAGGGGGAGTTCCTGGCCCTGACCGACCTCATGGCGCGGTTCCACCGGATCCCCCTGAGCGTTCCGGCACTCTTCCTCATGTCCGGCCCCGGAGCCGGACAGCAGCACTCGGTGTCGCAGGCGTACTCCAACCACACCGGGCGGCTCGGATACGTGTACACGGCGCCCCACGAGGTGGTCGAGGCCGACGACCCGTCGGGCCCGCTGCGCATCGTGGCGCACCGCAGGGACAACACCGGGAAGCGGGGTAAATGGGCCCAGACCGTCTTGGACGCGCCGGGCGACTCCGTCGGACAGCCGGGCGCGCCGGCAACCGGTCAGGCGTCCTCCCAGCCGTCCGGTCCTCCCACGGTCGAGGACCCCGGGGCGCCGGACCCGCTGCTGTCGCCGGGGACGCTGATGCGGGACGCCTCCGGGGCGGTGCGCGGACGCAACCTGACGAGCGAGAAGATCGAGCGCCTGCTGACCGGCAGGATCCGGGTCTACGAGTCCCGGCCGGGCCTGCCGCTCAAGCGGGTGTCGAAGGGTGTGCAGGAGCGCGCGCCGTGGCCGGACGACGCCTATGTGGTGGCGGCCGAGAGCGACGGCGGCGGCCGGGTCCGTGCCTTCGACGGCCAGGTGCTCGACGCCCGTCAGCTGGCCGAGAAGCTGGCGGCGGACCCCGAGCTGGCGAAGCTGCCCGCGAACGTGCCCGTGGTGCTGGCCGTACCGTATGCGGGTGCCCAGTACCAGGAGTTCCTCACGATCGTGGCCGCCCGGCTGGGACGGACCGTGTGGGGCCCCAGCGGCGACGGACGTCCGCAGCGCAACGGAACCCGTCACGAGCACGTCCTGGCGCTGATCGACGGCGACCCCGGCCTGTTGTACGGGGACTGGATCCGGATGGATCCGCCGGCATCCGTGCCGCCGTCCGTCGACCGTGAGTGGACCGCGGTGGACGGCGCCAGGTTCCGGGACAGCGACGTCGACACCAGGCCCATGGTCACGAACCACCACAAGTGGTTCGGCCGTATGTCCCTCAACGACAACCTGAGGCAGCGGTACGCCAACGTTCGCTCGTACTTCGAGAAGCGGCTGATCGAGCGCTACATGTTCACCGGCGACGGTATCCGGGACTACCGCACCGAGCAGCTGGCGCCCGTCGACCGGGCGGTCTACGTCTTCATGGCCCATGGAGTGCCGGGCGGGCTCCAACTCGTCCTGCGAGACGGCCGGAAGGTGATGCTGACCGCCGCGGACGGCGGACGCTACATCGGCGGGCTGCCCGAGCTGAGCCAGCTGCCTCCCGGCCACCGGCTGGGGCTGGAGAGCTGCTGGAGCGCGTCGGGGGGCGACCCGTCACAGCCCCAGTCGGAGACCATGCCGCCGCCGCATGTCGACGATCCCCTGGCGGATGTCGAGCTCGGTCAGCATGCCGCGAACAACAGCAGGCGGGATGCCGACGCGTCCCTCATGGCCCGTGGCATAGCGGCCGACGCCTTCGTCCTGCCCACGGCGGGCAACGGTCTGCAGGGGCGCATCGTGAGGTACCGCCCGGAGCCACTGGACCACGAACTGGACCAATTGGCCCGCGACATGAGGCTCCACGCCCACCTGATCGAGTCGCCGCAGGACACGCGGGAAGCCATGCTCCGGCTGGTGCGGGCGTTGCGCCGGGCCTTCGGCAACGAGATCGAGAACGACCGTGGCGTGCCGGGCGGTCGGTACCAGCGGGTGCTGGAGGGCATCGTCGCGCTGGAGAACCTGCGGGCCAACGACCCGGCGCTGGGCCGGTTCACGCCCTTCCGGATGGATCTGTGGGCCTTCTACGCCCAGGCGTCCGGCGGCAACACCCCGGACCAGGCCGCCTATCTGGCAGTCCTGGACACCGCCCGGACACGGCTGGCCGCGCAGCCGGCCGGCGAACTCGGCACGAATCTGTGGCATCCCGCCGTGAACACCACCGTCGCCCGGCTCGCCGGCGAGGGCGAGACCCTGGTGCGGAACCTGACCAGCACCCCGTGGCACATGCCGCTGGGGAAGGAACACACCGCACGGACTGTCTGGCCGCTGGCCCGGTCCTACCGGATGCTCGGCGAACTGTCGGCGCCGGCTCTGGAGGGACTCGGCCGCCGGGTGCTCCACATGCCGCCCCACGCCCCGTGGGATGCCGCACGCTTCGGCGAGTTGTGGATGCTGGCCGCGCAGGCGCTCGCGGCGGGCCTGGACATCACCGATCAGCATGTGCTCGCCGCCTACCACCTGGTCTCCACGGGTGCGTTCGAAGCGTCCGCCCTGCTGCGGGGCGCCGCCGGGACCGTCCAGGGTTACAACTGGAGCGGCCAGGCGGCGCCCCAGGGCGTGAACACGGATGTGGTGATGAACCAGGCACCGTCGACGCAGGGCCTCACGCCGACCGACCCGCTGTGGAAGGTTCCCGGGCAGACCGCGACCCACAACCCCAAGGTGATCTGGACCGGCACGGAACCGGACGGCACCCTGGTCCTGCACCTGCCGAGGCTGACCGGTGTCCGGGTGCCCGACGAGGAGTTCCAGGCACTTCTGTGGCTCGCTCCGATGGTGCGCACGGCGCCCCTGAACATTCCGTTCGTCTTCCTCGGATCCGGTCTCGGAGCCCCGGGACGGCAGATGTTGTCGGAGTTCTTCCGCCGCACCGGCCACATCAACTGGGGTTACAGCGATCTCCTCCTGGTGGCTCCGCCGTCTCCTTGGTTCGCGGGCCCGCTCGCCATCCAGACCTACCCCGAGATGAGCACCGGGGCGCCGGGGCAGTGGTTGCGGAACGGACTTCAGCTGCCGCCGCCTCCGCCGTCGTCGGGGGCGCCGCAGCCGGGGGCGCCGACGCCGCCGTCGCCGGGTCCGGTCCTCACGGACGGCGCGCTCACGTACGGTGCGACGCCGAGCGGATCCGAGGTGATCGCGGGCGGCACTCCGGCACCTCCGGGTACGTCATGGCCGAAGCCGCCGCGTCGGCACGACTCCGGCGTCGGGACGTTCCACTTCGCGCCCGACGTTCCTCCCACCGTCCCCACCGTCGACGAGGACGGTGCCGGTTCCGGTGAGTGGGACGAGCGATCCGGTATCGCCTATCCGTCGCCCGTCCAGATCAACGCCGCTCCCGTGTCCTCGGCCGGCCCGGAGAACACCCCGGAGGCGGACACCGGGACCGCTTCCGACGACGGTCCGGGCTGGTCGGTGTCGTCCTGGCGCCCCGCCGGATCGCCGGACAGGGCGCGGTTCGAGAGCCTGTACCGGGACCGTGAGTGGCGCCATCGCAGTGTGGCCCTGGAGTCCGTGTTCGCCGGATTGATGAGCCAGGTCCCCGCGTTCACCGAGTCGGCTCGCGACGGCATGCTCCGCATGTACCAAGGGCTCGCCGCGCGGCACGGCCACGCCGCGGCGCAGCGTGCCTTCTTCGCCCCGGACGCGGTTCCGGCCGATCCCGCCGCCGCGCTGGAGCGGCTGCGTACGCTGCCTCCGGGGCCGCTCGCGCTGGATGAGCTGATGACCGCGCTCACGTACGCGTCGTACGCGGGTCCGGGGCTGCCGGGCGGGCTGGCCGACGCGCTGTCGCGTCCGGTCGGCCGCCGTGCGCGGTACGCGCCGGGCAGTGCCTACCGCGCGGTCCACGACAGCCGTGGTTTCCGCCGCGTGGGCGGGGAGGACGGTCCCGCGCTGCGGCTGCTGCGGACCTACGCGGCGCTCGGCGCCTCGTCCGCCCAACTGCTCGCGTTCCGTGGCGTGCTCATCGCCTGGATGGTCCCGGCCGACGTGCAGTCGCTGCACGAGATCCTGCGCGCCTCCCACCTGCTCGGGGTGGGGAACGCGGAGGAACGCGGCGCTGTGCTGCGTGATGGCGCGGCACTGCACAACTGGGTGGCGGAGCAGGCGAGGAGGGTCGGCTTCCAGAGGTTCGATCCTCAGGGGCATCTGTTCCCGCCGCATCGCCGGCTGTACGGCGAGCGGATGTCGTACAGCTCGGACGTCACCTCCAGCGAGCTGGATCTCCCGGGCGACCTCGTGAGACTGACCGGCGCCGCGCTCGCCGGGAATCTCCCGTCCGGCACCCGCAGGGAGCGGGCGCTCCACGAGTGGCTCCGTACCTACGGCGATGCGGGCACGCAGGCTCTGGCACGTCTCGCACCGGCTCACCTGACGGCGATCCATCTCTACGGCGGGCCCGACTACCGGCTGATGAAGGCGTTCCTCAACGGTGAGCGGCTCGGCGCGGGGATGGGCCGTCGGCTGCTGCGCTTCAGCGTCTGGTCGTTGACCCGGAACGCGGTGGAGATCGACGCGCCCGCGTTCCTGCCGACGATGCTCCGCGGCCATCCCGACCTCGAAGAGCTCTTCGACGACATGCGGGCCGAGCCGGACCTGGAGACGCCGAGCGACGAGGTGGACGAACTGCGGGGCCGCTCGGACGTGATCGCGGACTGGCTGTACGCGCGGATGCCGCTGCACGTGGACATGGCGATCGAGGCGCTGGAGATCCTGCCGCCGGTGGACGCCGACGTCTGGTGGGGCGACCGCGGTATGCCGGGTCCGCTGGACGCGCCGCCGGTGGACGGGCCGACGTACGGCCGGGACACCATCACGATGCCGTTCTTCCGCAGCACCTCGCTGGTGCGGGACCGGGCACACGAGTTCATGACGTGGAGCAAGCAGCCGCCCGCCGGTTCCCACCCCGGTCTGGTGCACGTCCCGGACTCGACGGCGCGGGAGATCACTCCCTTCGTGGCCTCCCTGTCGGAGACCGAGGTCACGTATCCGCCGGGTGCGTTCTTCCGCGTCGACGGCCGGGGCGTCGTCCGGGACGGCGAGCGGTCGGTCTCGTACGAGTCCATCACCGCTCGGGAGGCCACGCCGCCCGGGGAGCACGGGTCCGACCGCTCTCCCGCCGCTCTCCACGAACCCGGCTCCCCGGACGACCTGTTCCGTGTCGGCCCGGCCGAGGGCCGGCAGCGTCCCGCGCCGGTGGTGCGGGAGATCCGTGCGGCGGACGGCCGGGTCATCGGTGTGGCGTCGTTCGACGACGCGGACTGGGCGGTGCGGCGGGATGCGTACGCGCGGCTGGACGGTGCGACGCGGTTCGTGTCGTGGGAGCGTGACGCGCAGGGGCGTCCGGTGGCGACGCACCGGGCGTTGCCGGGTGGCGGGGCTGCCGGGGGGACGTTCTTCTTCGCGTCGCACGGTGGGGCCGAGGGGCTGGCCTTCGCCGAGGACGGTGGCGGCGTCCGGCGGGACGACGGGTCGTATGCGGGGCGGCTGTTGGCAGGTGCGCGCAACCGTGGTTTCCGTAGCCTGACCGTGCTGGCGTGTGGTCCCGGCGATGCGGCGATGGGCGTGGCGGCGGCCAGGGCGCGGGCACGGCGGCTGGCGAACCAGGCGGGACTGCCGGTTCATCTGGCGACCGGCCGTGCCGCGGTGCCCGACGGGCTGCCGCATCTGCTGGAGGACGCCGAGGGGCGGGCCACGCAGTGGGTGACGGAGTATCCGGACGGCCGGCCGGTCCCGGCACAGGCTTCGGGCACGGAGACCGGTGTGCCTTTCGCCGCCCCCTATCCGGCTCCCGAGCAGATCAACGCGGCGGGGGACACGGCGGACACCGTCCTGGAGGAGGACGGGACCATCGACGCCACCGGCGGTCCGGGCTGGTCGGTGTCGTCCTGGCGGCCCGCCGGATCGCCCGGCACGGTGCGGTTCGCGAGCCTGTACCGGGACCGTGAATGGCGTCGTCGCGGTGTGGCCCTGGAGTTCGCGTTCGCCGGGCACCTGGGCCGGTCCGACGGGCTCACCGAGTCCGCCCGCGACATGGTGTCCCGTATGTACCGGGAACTTGCCGCGCGCCACGGCGAGGCCGCGGCGCAGCGTGCCTTCTTCGCCCCGGACGCGGTTCCGGCCGATCCCGCCGCCGCGCTGGAGCGGCTGCGTACGCTGTCCCCGGGGCCGCTCGCGCTGGACGAGCTGATGACCGCGCTCACGTACGCGTCGTACGCGGGTCCCGGGCTGCCGCACGAGCACGCCGAGGCGCTGTCCCGTCCGGTCGGCCGCCGTGCGCGGTACGCGCCGGGCAGCGCGTACCGCGAAGTGCACGACAGCCGTGGTTTCCGCCGCGTGGGCGGGGAGGACGGTCCCGCGCTGCGGCTGCTGCGGACCTACGCGGCGCTCGACGCGTCGAGCGATCAATTGCTCGCGTTCCGCGACGCGCTCATCGCCTGGGCGGTCCCGGCGGATCTGCAGTCGCTGCACGAGATCCTGCGCGCCTCCCACCTGCTCGGGGTGGGAACCGCCGAGGAACGCGACCTCGCGCTGCGCGACGGTGCCGGGCTCCACACCTGGGTGGCGGACTCGGTCAGGACGTCCGGCGCTCACCGGACCGACCCGGATGCCCCCTCTTCGGAGCGGCTCGTCCCGCCGCATCGCGCGCTGTACGCCGAGCGGATGACGTTCGGCCGGGGCATCACCCGCAGCAGGCTGGATCTCCCCGGCGGCCTCGTGGACCTGGTCGACGCCGCGCTCGCAGGGAACCTGCCGTCCGGCACGGACCGCGCCCGGGCGTTCCACACCTGGCTGAACCGCTACGGCGACGTGGGCAGGCAGGCCCTGGAGCGGCTGGACCCGGCCCACCTGACGGCCGTGCACCTCTACAGCGGCGCCGACTACCGCCTGATGAAGGCGTTCCTCAACGGCGAGCGGTTCGGCGCCGGGATGGGGCGTCGCCTGGTGCGCCTCAACACCTGGACAATGACCCGGCAGATGGCCGAGGTCGGCGCCGCGGACCTCCTTCCGATGACGCTCCGTCAACAACCCGGCTTCGCCGCCCTGTTCGACGCGATGTGGGAGGTGGACGACCTCCAGGAACCGACCCCCGAGGTGGCCCGCCTGCGCCGCCGCCTGGACGCGATGGCCGACTCGCTGTACGAACAGCTCTCGCTGCACGTCGACATGGCGATCGAGGCGCTGGAGATCCTGCCCCCGCTGAACGAGGACGTCTGGTGGGGCGACCGTGGGATGCCGGGTCCGCTGGGCGAGCCGCCGGTGGACGGACCGGTGTACGGCCGGGACGGGATCACGATGCCGTTCTTCCGCAGCACAGCGCGCTCGCGGGAAGAAGCGCTCGGTTTCATGCACCGGAGCAAGGGCATGCCCGGCGACGCGCATCGCGGGCTGGTGCACGTGGTGCGCTCGACGGCGCGGGAGGTCAACCCGTTCGCGGTCCTGCCGCTGGAGACGGAGGCCCTGTATCCGCCGGGTGCCTCCTTCGACATCTCCACCCGGACGGTCGTTCCCGGCGACCGGCGGGCGGAACCGTACGAGTCGATCGATGTCACGGAGGCGACGACGCGTCACGACGCGTCCCGTACCGCTCGGCCGGTCGCGGAACTCGGCTCCACGGACGATCTGTTCGGCATCGGTCCGTCGACCGCCGCCGCCGAGGACGGGCCGCGCCCCGCACCGGTGGTGCGGCCCGTTCACGGGGAGAACGGCGAGCTCATCGGTGTGGCGTCGTTCGACGACGCGGACTGGGCGGTGCGGCGGGAGCAGTACACCCGGCTGGGCAGTGCGACGGGCTTCGTGTCGTGGGAGCGGGACGGCGAGGACCGGCCGGTCGCGACAGAGCGGGAGCTGCCGGGTGGCGGCGCGGCCGACGGTACGTTCTTCTTCGCGTCGCACGGCGGTCCCGAGGGGCTCGCGCTGGTCACCGAGGACGGTGGCGTGCGGCGGGACGACGGTGCGTACGCGGGACGGTTGCTGCGGGCGGCGCGGGGCCGGGGCTTCCGCAGCGTGACGGTGCTCGCGTGCGGACCCGGCGATGTCCCGCGAAGCGAGGCGGAGGCCCGGGCGCGGGCCAGGCGGATGGCGAACGGGGCGGGGCTGCCGGTCCATCTGCCGGTGGGGCGCTCGGCGGTGTCCGACGGGCTGCCGCAGCTGCTGGAGGACGCCGACGGGCGGGCCACGGGATGGGTGACGGAATATCCGGACGGCTTCACGGGTCCCCGCGTACCGGCCCCGGGCGCGGGAACCGGCGGGCGCGCCGCGTTCGGCTATCCGGCCCCCGAACAGTTCAACGTCACGGGCAGTGTGCGGGACGCCACCCCGGAGCAGATCGAGGCCATCGACGCGGCCGGGGAAGCGACCTGGGCGGTGTCGTCCTGGCAGCCGACCGGGGCCCCGGACACGGCACGGTTCACGACCCTCTACCGGGACCGTGAGTGGCGACAGGCCGGCGTCGACTGGGAGGACTCCCTCGCCGAGGTGCTGAGCGATTCCCCCGAACTCGCCGAGGCGGTCGGGGACGTGGTGCGAGGGGTCCTCGACACGCTCGCCGAGCGCAACGGGGAAGAGGCCGCCCTGCGCGCCTTCTTCGCCCCGGACGAGACGCCGGCGGACCCGGTCGCCGAGCTGGGACAGCTGCTCGACGCGCCCCCGGGGGCAGAGGCGCTGGACGGGCTGATGAGGGCCCTCCTCCACGCCGCGTACGCCGGCCAGGGGCTGCCCCGCCAGGTCGGGGAGGCCCTCTCCGGGACCGGCGACGGCTTCGGACGGGTCATGGCGGACAGCGCCTACCGTGCCGTGTACGACAGCCGTGGTTTCCGCCGGGTGGGCGGTGCGCGTGGTCCCGCGCTGCGTCTGCTGCGGATGGCCGCCGCGCTCGACCTGCCGGCCACCCTGCTGCCGGCGTTCCGTGCCGCCCTGGCCGCCTGGATGGTTCCGACCCATCTGCAGTCGCTGCACGAGGTCCTGCGCGCCTCCCACCTGATCGGAATGGGCACCCCGGACGAGCGCGCCGCCGCCGCCCGTGACGGTGCCTCGCTGCACACCTGGGCGGTGGGCCACTTCCTGGAGAGCGGGCTGATTTCGCCCGACACCGACAGCGGCGCGCTCGACGCCCTGGCCCCACCGCATCAGGCCATCTACCAGCAGCGCATGACGTTCCCGTCCGAGGTCACCGAGACGATGGACGTGCCCGACGCCCTCGTCGCGATGGCCGATGCCGCGCTCGACGGCGAACTCCCGCCCCGGCCCACCGGCAGGCTCCTCGTCATGTCCGGGTGGCTGAACCGGTACGGCGAGCGTGGCATGGAGGCGCTCAGGCGGCTCACCCCGGCCCATATGACGGCCCTGTACCTCTACAGCTCGTACGACTACCGGTTGATGAAGGCGCTGCTCAACGGCGAGCGCCTCGGCCAGGGCGTCAGCCGTCACCTGGTGCGCTTCCACACCTGGCGTTACATCCTCGACTCGGCGCGCGAGGAGGAGCTGGACATGGCGCCGCTCACCCTGGTCAGCCAGCCCGACTTCACCGACGTGTACGAAGAACTGTGCGCCCTGCCCGATCTCGATGCGCCGAGCCCGGAGCTGGCCCGGCTGCGGCGCCGCGTGGACATGATGGCCGACCGGCTCCACGGCGAGCTGAAGCTGCACATCGACATGGCCATCGAGGCGCTGGAGATCCTGCCGCCTGTCGGGCGGACCTCCTGGTGGGGCGAGCGGGGAGCGCCCGGCCCCCTGGACGCGCCGGCCGTGAACGGCCCCATGTACGGCGACGCGACGATCGACGTACCGTTCTTCCGCAGCACCTCACTCCTGGTCCAGGAGGCGACCGAGTTCGCACTGGGCGACAAGCCGGTTCCCGCGCGTTCGCACCGCAAGCTGATCGAGATCAGGGACTCGACGGCGCGCGACGGCGTTCCCTTCCTCAAGCATCTGTCGGAGGGAGAGGCGCTGTATCCGCCGGGTATGAGGTTCAACGTCCTCAGCCGACGGCTCGTCGTCACCGAGAAGCGGCCGTCGATGCTGCGCGAGGTGGTCGAAGAGGCGACCCCGATGCCGGACAGCCTCGCCGCGACGTCGCAGGCCGACCCGCTTCCCTACGCCCCGGCCGAGTTCGAGGACTCGGTGGACGATCTGTTCGACCTCGGTGCCCTCGACTCCGACGTGTCCGACGCCGGAGCGTCGGACATCGCCGAATACTCCGACCCCGGCACGGACGTCGATTCCCGCCTCGGCGAAGAGGACCCGTCCGGCGCACCGGCCCCCGTCTATCCGGAGCCCGACTACTGGAACACCCCGTGGGCGGGCCACGAGACGGCGCCGTCCGCGGAGGGGATCGTCGTCCAGGAGATCCGTGAGGACGGCCGGACGGTCGGCAAGGCGTCCTTCACCCGGCGCGACTGGGCGCTGCGCGAGCCCTTCTACGGCCATCTGCCCAAGGCCACGCACTACACCGAGTGGAGTCGCGGCCCCGGCGGGGAACGCGTGGCCCGGCGGCGTCCGCTGCCCGCCACGGGAGACTCCGGCACGTTCTTCTGGACGGCCCACGGTACGGAAAGCGGCTACGCCGTCGTCCGCGAGAACGACATGCCCGCCGGCGCCGACAGCGAGATGGTGGGGCGCCTCCTCGGCCAGGACCTGGCCGCGGCGGGCTTCACCAGCATCACGGTTCTCGCGTGCGACCTCGCCGCCGGCACGGGCACGGGCACCGCCACCGGCACGAACACCGGCACCGCGCCCCGGGGCGACAGTCTGCGGCGCGCTGTCGAACGGGCCCGGGGCATCGCCGACGCCACCGGCCTGGACGTGTATCTCAACACCGGCCGGACGGCGGTCACGCCCGGTCGGGACGAGGAAGGCGATCCGACGGCCGACATCCACCTCCTGGAGTCCGCCGACGGCAGCCCCACGAGCATGCTGCACGTCCCCCCGAGGTCCCGGGCCGGCTCGGACCCGAGCCTCCCCGAGCCCCCGGCGTCCGCCGTGGAACCGGGCCCGCCCGCGCCCGCCGGCCCACCCTGGTCGGTGCCCGGATGGCAGGTCGCCGGAACGCCGGAGGCCGTGCACTTCGCCCCGCTCTACGGGCAGCGCGAGTGGCGACACCTCAGCCTCCACTTCGAGCAGACCCTGGCGCGGAAGCTGGCCGCCGACCCCGAAAGCGCCCAGGGCGTCGCGAGGGCCGTCGCCCGGCTCCACCACGTCCTGGCGCGGCGGCACGGCGCGCCCGCCGCGGACCGTGCCTTCTTCCAGGGGCCGGAGGCCGAGCGGTGGCTCGGGGAGCCGGACGCGGTGCGCCGTTTCCTGGAGTCCGGGCCGTCCGTGCACCAGTTGATGCAGGCGTTCGGCCACGCGGCCTACGGCGGCCAGGGGCCCGTCACCCTGCTCCACACCCTGCCCGGCTGGCTCCGCTCGCCGCGACCGCCCCGGCCGCAAGGGCACCGGCGGGGCGCGTACCGCACCGCGCACGACCCGCGCGGGTTCCGGTACGTCGGCGGGACGGTCGGCCCGGCCCTGTGGCTGATGCAGGCCTACCGGGCGATCGGGGCGAGCGGGCCCGAACTGACGGCCTTCCGCAAGGCGCTGCTGGCCTGGTCGATCCCGGCCGACACCCATTCCCTGCACGAGGTGCTGCGCGCCTCGCACCTGGTCGGCCTGGGTGCCGAGGCGGAGCGCACCGCGGTCGCCCGCGACGGCGCGCGGCTGCACCAGTGGGCCGGGCGCGCCTTCGGTATCGGTCCCTCCCTGCCGCACCACCACGCCTATGACCGCAGGACGCGCTTCGAATCCAAGTACCAGGTCGCCGTTCCCGAGGACATCGGCAAGGCGCTGAACGCGGCGCTGACCGGGACCCCGATGGAGTCCCAGGAGGAACGGGTCGAGGTGACCGAGAAGTGGCTGGAGCGGTTCGGGGAGCGGGGCCGGGCGGCCCTGCGCGCCCTGAGCCCCGGCCACCTGACCGCGCTGTACCTCTACACCGGCGAGGACCACAAGCTCTTCAAGACCTATGTCACCGCCGGCCGCTTCGGTGAGGCCGTCGGCCGCTGGATGATCAGGCAGCAGGTGTGGCAGTACGCGCGACAGGACGCCACGAGCGAGGACCCGATCCTGCCGGAGCTGCTGATCTCCGACGAGGACCTCGGCGACGCGATCGACGAGTTGCGGCAACTGGGCCCGGACGCGACCGGACCGGCCGTCGCGGAGGTGCGCCGTGCGGTGAACCGCGTCGCCGACCGGGTGTACGACGATCTGGCCCTGCACACCGACATGGCGGTCGAGGCCCTGGAGATCCTGCCGCCGGTGAACGGACAGGTGTGGTGGGGCGGCTGGCTCCCGGGACGCCTGGACGAGATCCAGCAGGACTCGCCGCTCGTCACCGCGACCACGATGTACATGCCGCGGTTCCGCAGCACCACCGAGGACGCGTCCACGGCGGTGGGGTACACACGGGGCGACATCCAGGAGATGGACGGCGCTCAGGACCGGCACGCGATGCGCGGGTACGTGGATGTTTCCACCGCCCGCGTGGTGACGCCCTTCTCGGCGTGGATCGAGGAGGACGAGGTGCTCTACCCGCCGGGCATGGCCATGAGCATCATCAGCCGCGACATCGAGACCGACCCCAATACCGGGGAGCTGTTCGCCGACTACGAGCTGGCGGAGGCGCCCCCCTACCCGCACACGGCCTACCACAACGCCGAGGACGACCCGTCGCCGCGGATCGTGGAGCTCGCCGACGACGAGGACACGGACCCGGCACCGCCGCACACGGACCCGGCACCGCCGCCCGGGGAGGACACCGTCGTCGGCCGTGAGGCGGCCGCGGAGTCGGCGCCGTCGGACGCTCCCGTGCCCCGTGCCGGCTACCGGCGCACCGGGCCGTACGCCGCCGAGCTCGACGGCACCGTCTTCGCCCTCCACGAGTCGCCGGGGGAGGGCGACCGGAGCATCGACACCCTGCTGTTCGCCCTCCGGTACGTGGCGACCGACGCACTCCGGGAGGCGGGCATCGAGACCCTCGACGACTTCCGCGCCTGGCTGGACCGCTCCCTCACCGACGACGACGTGTCCGAGGTGACGGTGCCTCCGCTCGACGGGAGCCGGAACCTTCCGCTGAGCCTCCTGGACACGATCGGGGCGCCCCCCGACCTTTCCCTGCGCGCGGAGGGAATGCTCCTCGGCGACCAGCTCCCGGCCTCGCGGGTCTCCCTGAGCCCCGTTCAGCGTCTCCGGGTGCTGATGACCGACCCCTCCTACGGGGACGAGAGCGCGGAAGTACCGATGGGGCCGCTCGTGGCGACGACGGCTCGCGGGCTCGGGGTGCGGGTGGCCGTGGCGGGCCCGGACGGCGAGATGACGTTCCACGGTGACCGCACCGGCCACGGTGACCGCACCGGGAGCGCACCCCCCGCCCTCCTGGTCCAGGACGGGGACCGCCACCTCGCCGGGCTTCCGGACGGGCCGGGCGACACCACCACCGGGAGCGAGGCGCGGCTGCGCCGGGTGGCGGACGCCCTGTCCTTCGCACCGGTGCCCGTACGGCGCCGGCTGGCGACGCGGCAGGCACCGGGCTGGGTCCGGGGCCGCATCCGCTACATGGAGGAGGCGGAGCGCTTCGAGCAGCGGCTGGCCCGGTACCTCGGCGGTGACGAAGCGGCCAACGCCCAGCTCGGCGTGGTGGTACGCGAGCTGTGGAAGCGGGCCGTGGAGGCGGGCCGCTGGTCGGAACTGGGCTCGGACGACCCCGCCGTCGACGGGGCGGTGGGCACCGGCCGGGAGCGGCTCCAAGCGGTGGTGGAGTCGGGCAATCTGCGGGAGCGGATGGGCATGCTGTGGATCGGTGCCCAGTCGCCGGACAGGCATGGAGGACTGATCTCGGATCTGTTGGGCAGCCCTGAGTGGACCCCTGAGGTGATCACCGCCGAGTACAGGGCGTCGAGGCCGCCGTCGGATGTGATGACGGCCTACCAGGAGCTGAGCGCGCGGTCGGACAGAACGCCCGAGGAGCAGGCGCTGATGGCCGACGCCGAGCGGACGCTGCGGGCGCAGGTGCGTCCCGATGACCTGTCGCCGCCGCTGAGCGAGGCCGAGCGGGCCCTGATGCCGGACGAGTCCGTCCCGTGGATCCCGGGGATGAATCGCTTCGAGATCGCGATGGACAGCTTCCCGCAGTCCGACGGCGAAATGGACGGCAGCCTGGTCCGGGCCGGCACGTCCGGCTCGGCCCACCGGCTGTTGGCGCAGGTCGTGAAGATGCGGGACATATGGGGCCTGGACGTCGACCTGGGCCTGGTGCGCCTCGCGCTGATCGCCGAGATGGTGCAGGCGGAGCATCACTCCCTGGACGAGATCATGCGGGGCTCCCAGCTGGTCTTCGACGAGCTGCGGGAGCGCGGCACCCCGGAGTCACCGGATCTCGACTACACCGACAACTGGGGCCGTTACTGGCGTATCGCCCCGCTGACCGAGGCGGAGCTGCGGGAGCATGTGGCCGTCGACGGCAAGTTCCCCGATGAGCACGCTCTGGAGACGGAGGGTCGGCCGACCGGCGGGGAGCCGGCCGACCCGGCGGTGGACGCGTGGCTGGCGGCTCACCGGGACGTCCTTGAGGACATCCTGGACGTCCTGGCGGCACTGAGCCCCGATGGTCCGCCCGGCTCCGACGGCCTGCCCGGCTCCGACGGCCTGTCCGGCTCCGACGGTCTGTCCGGCTCCGACGGTCTGTCCGGCTCCGACGGCCTGGACATCCTCGCCGTACTGAGCCCCGACGGTCTGCCCGGCTCCGATGTCCTGCCCGACCCCGACGACGGGGTCCTGACCGCCGAGCGGCTGGAGCACCTGGTCGACGCCTGGTTCCACGCGCGGGGCCTGACCCCGTCCGGCTCCCTGGCCGACGACCTCGGCCGCATACTGAACGACCGTGCATAACATCCCAGCGAGGAGCTCATGAACGACAACACCGCCGCCGGAGCGCCCACCGCCGAGGCCGGGCCCGCCGACGACACCGCGCCGCCGGTCCCCGCGGAGATCGAGGAAGCCGCCCGGCTCGCCCCCGACCACTGGCTGGGCATGGTCGACCCCGCGTGGTCCGGCGAGGGCGAACCGCCGGACTGGGCGGTGGTGGGCCAGTGGCGGTCCGGCCTGGACGGGGAGATCGAGGAGTGGCGCGCCAACGAGGAGTACCGCCCCTCGCCCCAGGCGCTCGGCTGGCCCGCGCCGACCGACGCGGTGGACGAGGCGGTCCAGCTCGCGGCCACCGGTTACGGTCCGGGTGAGGCGGTGCCGCGGGCGCTTGCCGTGGCGGAGGTCGCCCTCCTCCTCGGCCCCGGCGGCGTCCCGTTGTCGGCCACCTCGCCCGACGGGGCGTCGGTGGTGCCCGTCTTCACGTCTCCCACGTACCTGCACGCGGCCGGGCGCTTCGGCTACGAACTGACGCCCGTTACCCAGGTGGTGGACCGGATACCGGAAGGCCATGTGCTCTACCTCAACCCCTCCGGACCGGTCGGTATGACCGTCGAGAGCGACGCCTTGCGTCAGGCGGTCGAAGCGGCGGCCCGGGAGGCGCGGGACGGGAAGGAATCCGAAAGGCCGTCAGCCCCCTCGCGCTCCTCGACGGCCGGTGGCGCGGAGGTGCCGAAGCGTCCGGTCGCCGAGCCCTCCGCCGGCGCCCGCGGCCAGGATCCGGCCCCCGGCCTCGACAACTGACCGCGGCGCACCCCGCACCGCTCATCGAACCCCGCACCGCACATCGCACATCGCACACCGATGGAGTTACCTCCCATGACGAGCCCTTCCGGTCCCCCGGACCACGAGCCTGAGAACACCGCCGAGGCGGGCCCCTCCGAGGTCCAAGGCGGCCCGTCCGCCGTGCTCAAGGGCCAGGAGGGTTTCCGGGAGCCGCCCGAGGACTACGTAAAGGCCGCCAAGGTGGCCCCCAACCACTGGCTGTCCGTCATCGACCGGCACTGGAGCGGTGACGAGGGCGAACCCACGCCCGCGTGGGCGACCCTCGGGCGCTGGCGCAGCGACGAGAACGGGGAGATCGTCGAGTGGGAGGTGAACACCGAGTACCGTCCCTCACCCGACGCGCACGGCTGGGCCCCACCGGTCGGCCCGGTGGACGCCGCCGTACAACTGGTCGCCACCGGATACGCCTCGGAGGAGCTGTTCGCCCTGATGCTCGCCGACGCCGAGGTGGCCGTATGCGTCGATGAGACCGGCGGCCTGGCGGTGACCGAAGCGGAGGACGGTACGGAGGCCGTGCCCGTCTTCTCGACATCACCGGAGCTGGAGGAGGACAAACTGCCTCCGCACGAGGTGATGTTCGTGCCCGATCTCCTGGACCGGTTGCCGGAAGGGAAGGAGGTGCTGTTCCTCAGCTCCTCCGCTCCGGTCGGGCAGCTTGTCACGGCGAGCGCGCTGCGGGCGGGCAAGGCCGAACTGGAGCAGTACGAGGCGGAGGGGGCCTTCGACGAGTGGCCGCCCGCGTCCGCGTCCGCGCCTGCCGGTGGCCCGCCCGAGGGCATCGCGGATCTGCCGGACCTCGGGTCGGTCGAAGGCTGGCCCGACTTCGTGACGGACGAGCAGTGGCCGACGCCCGGGAAGACGGACGACGGATCCGGTACCGGCGACGGGACAGCGGAGGAGCGGAAGCGTCCCGGGCCCGGGACGGCGGAAGAGAACTGATACGCCCGTGGCCCCGGCGGAGAACGCCGGGGCCACGGGTCACGTCCTGTCAGAACCCCGGGTGGTGCCTCACTTGCGGGGGAAGTACCACTGGTGGTTGTTGAAGTTCTCGGCGGCGCACGGGTAGATGATCAGCTCGCGGTTCTTGTCGTTCGCCGACTGCGAGTCCAGGCACTGCTGATTGCTGGCGAAGTTCCGGACCCAGTACGTACCGTCCGGCCGCGGGTCGAGCCACCACAGCTGGTTGTCGGCGGTCGTGCCGTTGCAGGGGTACTCCGTGACCCTTGTCGCCACCCCCACGGACCCGTAGTCGGGCAGGTCCATGCAGAGACCGTCCATGACGTTCCGGATGACGAAGAGGTCCTTGCCTCCAGGCCCGGCCTTGGGCAGCTTCCGCTCCAGGTTCCACAGCTGGTTGTCGTCCGTGTTGCTGTTGCACGCCGACTGGTGGACGGGACCGTCGTTGACGCCCTTGCTGAAGCCGGGTATGTCGGCGCAGGTCTTGTTCGTCCAGTTCTTGACCAGCACGCTGGTCACCACGGACGGCATCCCGCCGGTGTCCGCCTTGACCACCGCCTTGCGCTTGGGCTTCGACTCCTTCTTCTCCGAGGCCGAGGGGCTCGGGGACGTCGTGGCGGCGGGCGGCTGCGCCTTCGGGGGTTCGGGAGCCTTGGTCGTCTTCTTGGCGACCGGGCTCTTCGTGGGGGACGGGGACTCCGCGACGAACACGCCAGCCTTGCGCTGCTCGTCGTCCCCGAGGACGGTGTCGGCCGCGCTCGACGAAGAGGTGTTCTCCTTGCGGTCGTCATCGGAGTTGGTACCCAGGAGCAGCAGCGGTACGGAGACGAGGATGGCCCCCGCTATGGCCGCGCCGGCGAGCATGGGCTTCCTGGGGCGTCCGGGAACGCCCGGGTCGGCGGCGGAGGCGGTGCCGCCGGAGGCAGCGGTCCCGGTGGCCGCCTTCGCCGAACCGCGCGGGGCGGCGTCGCTGTCGGTGGTGACCGCGGAGGCGGCAGAGGCACCGGCCTTGGTGGAGGCGCCGGTCTTGGAGGAGGCGCTCGTGGCCGGGGCATCGGCCGCGGCGGCCGTTTCGGCGCGCCCGCCGGAGGCCGACTCCTCGCTCCCGGCGCTGGAGGCGGTGCCGGACGTGGCGCCCGATGTGGTGCTTACCGTGCCGGCGCCGTCGGACGTGGCGGTACGGGAGGTGCTTCCCGGCGATCCGGCGTCGCTCGCGGTGCCTTCGCCGACACGCACCGAGGCGCTGAATTTCGCCGGACCCGGCGAGGGTTCCCGCTCCTTCGTCGTCTCGCTTTCTCTCTCGCTCTTGTTCCCGGCGGCCGATTCCTCGGCTGAGGAATCGGCGCTGGTCCGGCCGCGCGGCGCCGGGGCGCCTGAGGCCTGCTGCTCGTCGGGCATGAGGTTCTCCTCGTGGCCACGGCGTGGAGCCCGTGGCACTGGGGGCAGTTGGAGGGATCGTGGTGATGGGCGTGCGTAGGGCCTACAGGGGTGTGTACGGGTCTCACCGGCATGGGGAAGACGACCCCGCTCGGTGAGCGGTTCCACCGCCGCGGCCGACGTGATGCGCCCGGGTCGTGATCAGGAGCCGGGCGCCCCGGGCCCGTTCGTGCGGTGCACGGGCCGGGCGGGAGGCCGGAACGGATGGGGGCGGAGGGACCGGAGGTTACGGGGGTGGGACCGGAGGGTACGGAGGGACGCCCTCCCGGTACAGTGCGCCTCATTGGTCCAGACGAGATGACCGCCACAGTGGAAATCCAGGAGTTCGGGATACCGTTGACCCTCGATCAGCCTACACAGGCCGTCCTCCGGGAGGATCGGCCGCAGGCGGGGAACGAGGGCCTGACGCACCTTCAGGATATTCGGCCGTGCCGGGTTCCTCGGAGGAGGGGCACCGTCGCCTCTGTCGGGGCCCGGCCTCCCTGGTCGCTCGGTATTCATCCGGCGCACGCTGTCAGGCAATCGGACGGAGCCCTCGTTCAGTGGTCTGCTCCATCAGACAGTGGTCTGCCCCATCAGACTGCCAACTGTGAAAGGTGACTTCTCAGGTGTGGAACACGTCTCGTGCTGCTGGAGGGCGTGCCGGTGAGTGAGCGCGACGAACACTCCTTCCCGGGCGCCGCTCCCGCGGTGGCGCGGACCGCCGGTGTCGCTGCCGGCGAACCGATGCCCGAACCGCCCCAGGAAGTCATCGAGGCCGCCCGGCTCCTTCCCGACCAGTGGGTGAGCGTGCCCGACCCCGCCTGGTCCGGCGACGGAGTGCCGCCGGACTGGGCGGTTCCCGGCCGCTGGCGCACGGATTCCACGGGTGAGATCACCCAGTGGGCGGACAACGAGGACTACCGCCCCTCACCGGAAGCCCTCGGCTGGCCGGAGCCCACCGACCCGGTCGAGTCCGCCATCCAGCGCGCGGCCACGGGGTACGGCCCCGCCGACGAGGTCCTCCGTACGCTGGCCGCCGCCAAGGCCGCGGTGCTCACCGGCCCCGACGGCGAGCCGCTGGCCGTACGGTCGTCGGAGGGCCGACCGGTGGTCCCCGTCTTCACCTCGCCCGCGTACTACCGCGTCGTCGGTGCGTTCGCGGCCCGGCTCATACCGGTGGCCGACCTGGTCGGGCAGCTTGCCGACGGGCATTCCCTCTACGTCAACCCGACCGGGCCCGCGGGCATGGTGATGGAGACCGAGGCGCTGGTCGAGGAGATCGAGGCCCAGAAGCGCGGCGAGCCGCGGCCGACGAGCGTGAGCGAGCCGGGCGAGGAGAGGGCGCCGCACATCCAGGCGGTACGGGTGGCGGACCCGGCGGCCGACGGTTCACCGGCGGAGGCCCTCGACCTCCCGGAGCCGGCCGATGTGCCGCAGACGCTTGACCTTCCGGAGCCGATCGGCTTTCCGGATCCGATCAGCTTTCCGGGGCCGACCGCGCCCGCGGATCCTGCTGAGACCGCGCAGGCTCCCGCCGACGGGAGGAGCCGGCCGTGACACGGTGGGGCAGTGCCTTCACCCGGCGTCGCGGCGGCCGGCCCTCCGGCTCGACGGGGCGTGAGCGGACCGTGGCCGTGCCTGCGGACCGGGACGGACCGGCCGGTGACCGGGCGGCCGAGGCCGTCCTGGTCGAGGACTACGACGGTCTGCTGCTGCTCCGTTCGCCGTCGGACGAGACGCTGAGCCCGGCCGATGTCACCGATCTGGCCCGTGGGCTGTACTCCGACGACGGGACCGTGACCGTGATCGCGGGCACCGAGGGCGTGACGTCCGCCGCCTTCTGGCCCCGGCTCGGTGAACTGCTCGACTCCCTGCGGGAATCGGGCACCGAGACCGTACAACTGGTCATGGCCGGCGCCGGGCACGACACCAAGGACCGGCCCGCCACGGCGCGCCGGATCGCCGACGCCTGGCGGCTGGAGGTGGAGGCGCCGGACGGGCCCGCCGTGGTCGTGCCCGGCGGCTCGCTCTTCGTACCGTCCGCCTCGGCCGGGTCGGGCGCCTCCGCCGGGTCGGGAGTCGGCAGCGGCTGGTGGCGGTTCGCGCCGGGGGAGAATCCGGAGCCGCTGGGACCGCGCAGCCCCGCGCCGCCATGGCAGACGGCGTTGCGTGGCGTGCCGTCGAGGACGGACGGCGGATCCGTGGTCGAACAGATCCCGGCGGGGCTGCTGGTACGGCCCGCCGAGGCCGCCGCGTCGCGGCCGGGGGACCTGTACCACGCGGTACCGGTCGATTCCGAGCGTCTGGCCGTGGTGGTCGGTGTGCCCTATGGCGAGGACGTCTCGGTGGCGGAGGTCGCCGGTGTGCTCGCCGCCCTGCCCGAGCCGGTGAGGTCCCGCGTACGGCTGGCCCCCGGAGGTCTGCGCGATCTGCTGCCGCTGGGCCAGTCGGTGTCCGATCAGCTGGACACCGAGGTGGAGGTGCTGACCGGTCTGCCGCTCAGCGCCTCCGGCGGCCCGATGGGCGCGTACTCCGTACGGTCCGTCCTGGTCGGTCCCGACAGCGCGCCCCGATGGCTGCCGTTCGTGGACGCCGTCCTGTGCAGCCCGGCCCGCGGCGGCGAACAGCCGCCCGCCCCCAGGCTGTTGCGATGGTCCCCGCCGCTGCGCGGCCACGCCCGCCCGGAGGAGGGCGTGGTGGTCCTGGACGACCGGTGGCAGGTCACGGTGACCAGGGCGGGCCTGTGGGTCGGCCCGCGCGGAGGCCCCGGCCTCTCCCATACGACACGCAAGGTCAGTTCCGACGGTCCGGTCGTCGAGGTGGGTGTTCCCGGCGAGCGGATGGACGCCTCCCTGGCACCGGCCCTGTCGGGACTGCTGGACGCCCTGGCGGCGGACCTGCGCGAGCGCGCCACCTTGCAGGTCCACGGCATCGCCATGGACGGCGGCCGTGAACTGCGCCGCCTGGCCGCGCGGTTCGGGCTGCGGACCATCCGTTACGCGTCGGCCGCACCCGTGGCCAGGGGCGCGGACGCGGCACGGTCCGCGGTCCCGGGGCGGACCGGGCCCGGGGCGCGGGAAGAGGCCGGAGGCCAGGTACGGGCCGGGGGTCCGGTGGGTGCGGAGGGTCGCGTGCGGGCGGACGGTCCGGTGGGTGCGGAAGGCCAGGTACGGGCCGGGGGCCCGGTGCGTAGGGAAGGCCACGTACGGGCGGATGGCCCGGTGGGTGCGGAGGGTCGCGTACGGGCGGACGGTCCGGCGACGGCTTCCGGGCAGGGACGGGCCGTGGCGCCGGGGGCGGCAGCCGTTTCGGGAGGGCCCGCCTTGCCGGGGCGGCCCGTATCCCCGGGGCGGCCCGTATCCCTGGGGCGGCCCGTATCCCCGGGACAGTCCGTATCCCCGGGACAGTCCGCTCCGGAGCGGGCCGACGAGACGCGTCGCCCCGTGGCTCCCGCGCCGAACTCGGCGGACGCACGTCCGGCGACCGGCGCCGGTCCCGGTGCCGAGGCCGGTGCGACGGCTGGTCCACGGACACGCCCGGAGGCTGCTCCTGGTGCCAGTGCCAGTGCCAGTGCCAATGCCGGTGCGAGCGCGAGTTCCGGTACCGGTGCCGGTGCTGGTCCGGTGACCGGATCCCGGCCGGATCAGGCCACCGACGGCTGTCCGGCACCGAGGGCGCCGCAGGGCCGGCCGAGGACGGCACCGGACTCGATGCCGAACGCGGGGCCCGACACACGGTCGACCCCTGTGCCGGGTTCCGGTGAGCCGGGTCCGGCCGCGAGCCGCACGTCCGCCGGGCCCGCCCGGCCGCGTGGGGCAGCGGGGGAGCCGGAGGGCCAGAAGCCCACGACGGTGCCCGGACCGATGCGTACGGCCGGTGGAACGTCCGTGGCGGGTGAGGCGGGGCACGGCTCGACACCCGTACGGCGGCCGGCTTCCGGCGCGACCGCCGGGGCCACGTCCGGCCGACCACTGGGTCAACAGCCAGGTGCCGGGCCGGAATCCGCCCCGGGCTCCATACCCGGGCCCGCGACCCGGCCTCGGTCCCCGGAACCCGATTCGACTCCCGCCGCGGTGACTGAGACGGCTCCGCGTCCCGAGACGGCTCAGGCTCCTGAGACGGCTCCGGCTCCCGAGGCCGCTCCGGCTCCCGCGCGGGAGCGCCGATCCACCGGGCGCGAGGGTGTCCCCGAGAAGCCCGCCGTGCGGTCGGCCGGCCCCGGCGAACCGGACGGGGCCTCGTTCCCGGCCCCAGCACGTATACGGACGGTGCCGGATACCGATTCCCCGGCCACCGGGCCCAGCCCGGACACCGCTCCGAGCACCGGCCCCGGCCCGTCCTCGTCCGCATCGACGTCCGCCGGACCGGCCGCGGCTTCCCGGACCACGGCTGCGCGAGCCGCGACCGCACGGGCCGGAACCGATCCGGCTCGACCGTCGTCCGGCCCCGGAGCCCGTGTCCAGGCTCCGTTCGCCCCCGCCCCGCTCGGCCCGGGGCATCGGAGTACCGATGCCGAACGGAACGCCTTCCGGGCGCTCGCCGAGGCGGAGTGGGACCGGCACGGCGCGGCCGTGGCCCAGTCGCTCGCCCGTATGCCCGCCCTGCGTGGCAAGGAACAGGAGGCCGCCCGCGCCGACCTGATCGCTCTGCGGCTCTATCTGCACACGGCGGAGGGCCCGTTGAGCCATGGCGCGGTGACGCGGGCGCTGCGCGAGTACGAGGACGCGATGCTGCCGTACGCGGCGTGCGTGGCGTCGGCGCTGAACAGGCTGCCGTCCTACCGGGGCGCAACACTGCGTGGCACCGGCGCCGGGCCCGTTCCGGGCGGTGCCGACGGCCCGCGCCCCGGGACGATGCTTCGCGATCCCGCCCTGGTGAGCGCGGTGCCGCTCGACCCCGCGAACGCGACCACGACGCCGGGTGCCTGTTACGTCATCTGGTCGGCCACCGGCCGGCGTGTACGGCAATTGCTCCGCGCCGGTCGGGGCGCCGAGGAAGTGGTCTTCGCCCCGGGCACCCTTTTCCAGGTTCTGGACGTCCGGCCCGACGACGCCCCCGTACAGATCTTCCTGCGGGAACTGACCGGTCCCCACACAGGCACCGAACGTGATCTCGACGCGGACCGTGCCGCGCTGGCCCGGCTCGACGAAGCCGTACGGGGTCGCTCCGCCGAGGTGGGCACCGGCCAGTGGCCGCAACGCTGCGCCGGGCCGATCGGCACCGGACCGTGAGAGGACACCAGCGTCCTTTGAGAGGACACCAGCGCCCTTCGAGAGGACACCAGCGTCCTTTTCGATGACATGAAGCACAAGGAATGAGGGGGCTGAAATGGCTCGTCCGCAAGACCCTTCCGCCAACACGCCGTCGGTGACGTCGAGTACGTCCGAGGTGACGGTCCGCCGGGCGGTGACGGTGTCGGGGGCGGCCGGGGATCCGGGCAACGACTTGGCGCCGGGTGGTCCCCGGCGGGGCGGTGATCCGGCCGCGGCGGATACGGGAAGCTCGTCGGAGGGCGCGTCGGCCGCCGCGGACGCACCGTCCCCGGTCCGATCGGGCGATTCGGTCCAGCGGGAGCCGAAGACCGCCGACCGGGAGAGCGAGGTCTCGAAGGACGAGCACCCGAAGAGCGACGGCCGGGAGAGTGACGGCCGGGAGAGCGACGAGCCGACCTCCCGGTCCGGCGCGGAGGCGGCGGGGCGAGCGGATTCGGCGGCTGAGGAAGCCTCCTCGGCGCCGGCTTCCGCGGCATCAGGCGCAGCTGCGTCCTCCTCCGGCGCCGCAGCGTCCTCCGCGTCCTCAGCCTCCGCGTCCTCGGCCACCACGGGTTCGGCCGCCGACGGAGCCGTCGCGGAGGCGCGTGGCGGCGGGGCCGGTTCGGCCACCGGAGGCCATACGCCCCCGGGCGGTCCCAAGAAGCCGATGCTGGCCGCCGCGGCGATCATCGGGACGATACTGATCGCGCTCCCGGTCGTCATGCTGGTCCGGAACGACGACGAGCCGACCCGTAACGACCGGATCGACCAGGCGGGCGACACGGTCCTGGACACCGCCCGGTCCCAGAGCCCTCAAGGCGACTACACGAGCGAGTCGCCGTCCCCCTCGCCCTCACGGACGGTCAAGCCGAGCAACACCGTGAAGGCGCCCCCGCCTGCCGCCCCGTCCCCCACGAAGAAGAACACGGAGAAGAAGGGGCCGACGGCCGCCGAGGTTCTCCGCCAGAAGGCCAACGCCGCTTCCAGCGCCTCCAAGGTCCTGCTGAAGAACGCGACGACCGGCCTGTGCGCCGACGTTCCCGGCTTCGGTAAGGGAGCGAACGAGACCCGCGTCAACCAGTACCCCTGCAACGGCACGGACGCCGACAACCAGCTGTGGGACCTGCTGGTCAGCGACAAGGACGGCGGTCCCCAGGGGGCCGCTCTCTTCCAGATCCGCAACAGCAAGGACGGCCTCTGCCTGGATCTGCCCGGTCGCGGTGCCACACCGGGGATGACCCGGGCCCAGCAGTACGCGTGCGATCTGGACAACGACAATCAGCGGTGGTGGCTCGACCCGAGGCCGGACGGTACGTACTGGATCCGCAATTTCGTCAGCGACGGCCTGTGCCTGAACGTGAAGGGGAAGGCGGACCGCCGCAACGATGTCCCGCTCGACCTCGGTCGGTGTGAGGACACCAGCGCCGACGACGACCGCTGGACCTTCGCCTGAGCCGACAGTTCCGACTGTTCCGGCCCCGGCCCCGATGCCGACGCGGCCCGGTGTACCCGTCCGACGGGGGTACACCGGGCCGACTTGGCCTTGTCAGCAGGTCTTGCGCACGTACTGACTGTTGCCGGGAGTGGTGACATTCACATCGCGCAGAACGACGCTCAGCCGACTGCCGAACTCGGAGCACGTCTTCTTGAAGGCGGACTCCTGGTACTCGATCACGATGACGTTGTCGCCGAATCCCTCGGTGTAATCACCGCATTCGTCCCACTCACCGCACTCCTCGGCGACCGCGAAGTCGAGCCCGGTCTCCGCGCGCGCGGTGGAGAAGTTCGCGGTGTTCTTCTGCGCCATCGCCAGGCCCTTCCCATGGGCGTAGGAGGAGAGCGACTTGATGAACGCCTTGGCGTTGGCCTCGCTGATCAGGCCCTCGGACCGGTCGTAGCTGTCGAGGTTGTCGGGCTCCACGGCATTGAACTTCTTGCCCGCGCAGCCGTCGATCCAGGTCTTCACCTTCGCGGCGATCCGGTCCCGCTTGGCGGCCGTACGGATGTCCAGCAGGGCCTCTCCCCAGCCGCCGTCGTACACGATCTCCCCGGACGAGTCCCGCAGCAGCAGGTCGGAGTCCCACTCGCTCTCGGCGCCTTCCTGCGCCTGGAAAGCGTTGACGTAACAGATGTTGTACAGCCCGGCCGCCGGAGAAGCCTCGTGGTCGCGGCTGACCACCCCCACTCCGGCCGGCGGCGCGTAGGCCCCGCCGATCTGATAGTCGAACCCCTCGTGAACCGGCGGCAGGGTCACGGCCTGTGCCGCCGCACCGGCGGTGGAGGCGGCGAACAGCGGCGTGATAACCGCTGCCGCGAGGACCGCAGCGGCGGCGGTGAGACGACGGGATCGGACACGCTTGCTAGGCACCTTCGAACTCCAGAAGATGAGAGGGTACGTCCCCGCCTCGGACCGGAAACGGTCCTGGCGACTTTGTCCGGGCTCGCGGCCCACGGGCTGCTTACCGGCTGGGCGTACCGCTGCCGCCGAGTGCTCAACTCCGGCGTTCCATGGAGTAAAGCGAGTGGAGTACCCGGTGTCAATGAATCGAAGTTGCCCGGACCGCGCGAATCCGCGGTGCATTTGATACGTGAAACCACCCATAACAAGGGTAAGTTGCACTCTTTCCCGCAGGACGATGCTCGCAATACGCTGAAACCGAGCGTCGTGCGCGGGCAGTTGAGGCTCCCTGGGAGGTGGCGCCCCGAGCGCGCCCCGAGCGCGATCCGCGTGCGCACCGCGCCGGGCCGCGCACCCGGACCAGGCCGCAACGGCGCGGTGGCGGTCGGGCATACGCCCAGCGGCCTGGGCGAGTTGACCGGTATATCGACTGCGCCGAAGGTAATTCGACCGGTCTTCCGGCTGCGTTCGTACCTTGACCGGTGCTCCGTGGTGAGGATCCCGGACCGGCAATTGTCCGCCGCGGGCCACTCGCTTCCAAAGCGCATCAGCGCATCCCAAAGCGCATCCCAAAGCGCTTCCGAATCGCCTCGGAATCCCCTCGGAATCCCCTCGGAATCGCCCTCGCAAATGGCCGTGCGCATCAGTCGGATGGCCATGGCCGGCCCATCGGGACCACCGGTCCCGGCCCCGGTGGTGAGCCCGCGGAGCCGCTCCACAGGTGCGGCGCCGTTCGCGTGCGCGGCTCTCATGTCCCATGCCGCCGAGGACGCGCGAGCGGCCGCCCGGCCGATCCGCCCGGCGACACATGGGGGCGAACCACCCCGGAAGATCAGATGTGTACCGTCCGGCCGGTGCGAGGCCCTCCCGAAGGAGGGTCTCGCACCGCGCGTAGAAGCGCCCCCGGCAGGACTCGAACCTGCGGCCAAGCGCTTAGAAGGCGCCTGCTCTATCCACTGAGCTACGGGGGCCGATGTGGCCTCGGTGGCCTGGAGTCCCGGTGGGGCTCCGTGGCCTGCCGGGGACAAGGATAAAGCTCCGATCACCTTGACCCGGTTGCTTCACGTGCGTGGCACGATGTGGAGGTTCAGTGAAGCGAACCGATAATCGCAGGCGGGTGCGATTCACGCATCGCTTTTGGCCTCTCACGCCCCGGGTGTTGTGCACTCGTTATGCCTGTGCCCCACTCGTCCCGTCTGTCCTGTGTGGTTGACCGGCGCGCAGGGATGTCCATACGCTTCAAAAAGGCTCCAAAATTGGGCATTCTTCGCATGTGGTGACCTTGGATGTACGGCCCCAGCTGATCGACGCACTCTCCGCACTGCGCGACCGTGTCGCCGCCGTGCGTCTTCCACTGCCGCTCACCGGGGCGCCCCGGGCCCGGCAGACGAGGGCCGAGCTGCTCGCACAGCTCGACGACTATCTGCTTCCCAGACTCAGGGACCCCGAAGCGCCCTTGCTCGCGGTCGTCGGCGGATCCACCGGTGCGGGAAAGTCCACGCTCGTCAACTCCCTTGTGGGGCGCCGGGTCAGTGAGGCGGGGGTGTTGCGGCCCACCACGCGCACGCCTGTACTGGTGTGTCACCCCGAGGACCACCATTGGTTCGCGGGAATGCGGGTACTGCCCCATCTCACGCGCGTATGGCTGCCGCAGCAGGAGGAGGACGGGGGGCCGGGTTCGGAAGGCGCCGAGAAGGACGAGCTCCGTATCGACACCGCTTCCTCCCTGCCGCGCGGGCTCGCGCTGCTCGACGCCCCCGACATCGACTCGCTCGTCGTGGACAACCGGCTGCTGGCCGCCGAGTTGATCTGCGCCGCGGACGTGTGGGTGATGGTGACCACGGCCTCACGGTACGCGGACGCCGTGCCGTGGCATCTCCTGCGTACCGCCAAGGAGTACGACGCGTCGCTGGTGACCGTACTCGACCGGGTGCCGCACCAGGTGATCGACGAGGTGTCGCGGCAGTACGGGGCGCTGCTCAGGCGGGCCGGGCTCGGCGACGTCCCGCGGTTCACCATTCCCGAACTGCCCGAGTCCGCGGGCGCCGGGAGGGGGCTGCTGCCCACCACCGCCGTCGCGCCGCTGCTCGCCTGGCTCGCGCACCGCGTGCAGGATCCGGCGGCCCGGCAACAGGCCGTGGCGCGTACCGCGGCCGGGGTCATCCACTCGCTGAACGTACGGATGCCGGAGCTGGCCGGGGCGGTGGCCGCGCAGTACGCCGCGTCCGTACGGCTGACGGGCACGGTGGAGGAGGCCTACGCGGCCGAGGGGGAACGGGTACGGCGGCAGCTTCAGCGGGGCGCGGTGCTCGCCGGGGACGCGCGGACGCGCTGGCGCGGCTACCCGAGGGACAGCTCGGCGCGGGAACTGCTCGATTCGCTGGTGGAGAGCCTGGGCGCGCTGTTGCAGTGCGCGGTAGCCGCCGCCGACGAGCGGGTCGTGGAGGTGTGGCAGCGCGAACCGGCGTCCGGAGCGGTCGACGTCTCGGGCCTGGACGCCGAGTCGGCGGAACGGGTCGGGATGGCCGTCCGCCGCTGGCGCCGGGTGCTGGAGGAGCTGGCCGAGGAGGAGGTGCGGCAGCTGGAGCGGAACGCCGCGCCCGACTCCGAGACGGTGGCCGCGCTCCTCGCGGCGGCCCTGCTCGGCGGCCGGCGGGCGCGGCTGGCCGGTGAGCGGCTCGCGGAGCGGATCGGAGTGCAGGCGGCGGTGCGGCTGCGCGACCGGGGCGGCGAGCTGGTGACGACGTACATCGACCGAGTGCTGCACGGGGAGCGCGACCGGCGGCTGGCGCCCCTCGACGCGCTTGAGGTGACCCCGGAGCCGCAGGGCGAGCTGATCGCCGCGCTGTCCATGGTGCAGAAGGAGAGGTGACCGAGATGCCCGAGACACCCGAGACACCCGAGACGCCCGTGCCGGACAGGATTTCCGTGCCGGACAGGATTTCCGTGCCGGACAGGATTTCCGTGCCGGGCAGGATTTCCGTGCCGGGCAGGATTTCCGTGCTGGACAAGATCAAAGGTGCTGGTGGCGGTGGTGACGCAGGTGGCGCGAATGATGCTGGTGGTACTGATGCCTCTGGTGGTAGGGCGGAGGCCGGCATGATCGAAAAGGCTGTGGAGGCCGGGGCGATCGGGGCTCCCGGTGACGACGACCCCGCCGGCAACTGGGACGACGGGCTGATCGCCCGGCGAGGCCGTGAGAAGGATGCCCTGGACGGCGCTACGGACGGATTCGACGGCCTGGGGGGCGGTCTGGACGGCCTGGTGAGCCTGAACGGTCTCACCGGCGCACAGGAGGGCATTGTGGCCGCCCCCGGCGAGCGCGGGGCGCACACACCCATCGGTGGCCCGTACCGGGGGCCGCTGCGGGTACGCCTCGACGCGCTGGGCGAGCTGGTGGGGCTGTCGAGGACCCGGGTCGAGGGATCAGTTCTGGCCGAGGCCGGGCGCGTACTGGACGAGGCGTCCGCCCGTCAGCGGCTGTCGTCGCGGCACACCGTCGTCGCCATCGCGGGCGCGACGGGCAGCGGGAAATCGACCCTGTTCAACGCCCTGGCCGGGGTGCCGATCTCCGAGACCGGCCTGCGCAGGCCGACGACGTCCGCCCCCATCGCCTGTACCTGGACGGACGGCGCGGCGGGGCTGCTCGACAGGCTCGCCATCCCGGGGCGGCTGCGCCGCAGGCCGCTGGCGGGCGGCGACGGCGACGAGGAACTGCACGGCCTCGTCCTGGTCGATCTTCCCGACCACGACTCCGCGCTCGTCGTCCACCGTGACCAGGTGGACCGGGTGCTCGGGCTCGTGGACGCGGTGATCTGGGTCGTGGACCCCGAGAAGTACGCGGACGCGGCCCTGCACGAGCGCTATCTGCGGCCGCTCGCCGGATACGCGGAGATCACCTTCGTCGTGCTCAACCAGATCGACCGGCTCCCCGGCGACGCCACCGACCAGGTGCTGGACGATCTGCGCCGACTGCTCGACGAGGACGGAATGGCCCTGGGGGAGCACGGCGAGCCGGGCGCCACCGTGCTGGCGCTCTCCGCGCTCTCCGGGCAGGGCGTGGGGGAACTGCGCGAGCTGCTCGGACTGTTGGTGCAGGACCGGAACGCCGCCGCCCGGCGGCTCTCCGCCGATGTGGACGCGGCGGCCGGGCGGCTGCGCTCGGCGTATGTCGCCGAGGGGCGCGCGGGGCTGGGCGAGCGCTCCCGCGAGCAGTTCGTGGACCGGCTGGCCTGGGCGGTCGGCGCGGTGGCCGCGGGCGAGGCGGCCGAGCGGGAGTGGAGCAGGAACGCCGGGCGCGCGTGCGGGACACCGTGGCTGCGGCTGTGGCGCTGGTACGAGAGCAAGCGGACGCCGGGCGGGGAGCTGCCGCAGGCCCCGGAGATCGTGGAGGAGGAGCTGACGGCACGGCAGCGGGTCGAACAGGCCGTGCGTACGGTGGCGGAGGACGCGTCCGCCGGGCTGCCCGCGCCGTGGGCGCACTCCGTGCGCGAGGCGGCGCTACGGGGCGCGGAGGGGCTCCCCGAGGCGCTGGACGCGCTGGCGGTGACGGCGGGAGTGCCGAGCGGCCGGCCGCCGCGGCCCGCCTGGTGGCCGGCGGCCGTCCTGGCGCAGGCGTCCATGACGCTGCTTCAGTTCTACGGGGCGCTCTGGCTGATGGGGCAGATCCTCGGCGTACTGGAACCGGGGCTGCTCCCGCCCGTGCTGGTCATGCTCGCCGGGATCATCGGCGGGCCGTTCGTGGAGTGGGCCTGCGGCGCGGCGGCCAGAGGGCCCGCGCGGCGGTACGGGCAGGACGCCGAGCGACGGCTGCGCGAGGCGGCGGCGGGCTGCGGGCGGGCGCGGGTGCTGGATCCGATCTCGGCGGAGCTGATGCGCTACCGGGAGGTGCGGGAGCAGTACGTGACGGTCTCGGGCGCGACGCCGTGATCGGGCGAGGGGGTGAGTGTACGAGCGGGGGAGCGGGCGATCGGAGGAGCGGGCGATCGGGTCGGCGAGGAGCAATCGGGCTTGTCCCGGGGCGAGTTGTCGTGAACGGGTGTGAGCTGCTTACGGAGGAATTGGGGGAGGCATACCCTCACGATCGGGTGACGGGGTTTTCCACAACTGACAGGTAATCCACAGGCGTCAGCAGATTCTTTCCGTCCGGTCCAGCATGGATTCAGTCAATGCAGCGGACCGGGAGGGGGAGTTATGAACGACACCGTGGTGACCCTGGTGGGCAATGTCGCAACGGGTGTGGAATTCAGGGAGTCGGTCACGGGGGGTGCGGCGAGGTTCCGGTTCGCGGTGACCTCGCGTCGCTGGGACCGGCAGCGGAGCGTCTGGACGGACGGGCCGACGAGCTTCTACACGGTGTGGGCGTGGCGGACGCTGGGGCAGAATCTGGCCGCTTCGGTCTCCGTCGGTGAGCCGCTCGTGGTGCATGGCCGGCTGCGGGTGCGCGAGGACGAGCGGGACGGACAGCGCAGGACGTCCGTCGAGATCGACGCGGTCGCGGTCGGCCACGACCTGACACGCGGGACGTCGGCCTTCAGGCGTGTGGCCAGGGCGACTCCGTCATTGACGGAGCGTCACGTCGGTGCGACACAGGGCCAGGGGTGGGGCCAGGAGAGAGGTCCGGGAAGCCGGGAACCGGTCCGTGAACCGGCCCATGAGTCGGTCCGAGGGGCGGGTGAAGGGGCGTCGCGGTCTCCCGGCCCGGCGGCGACATCGGTGGGTGCCGGAGCCGACGCGGCCGCAGGAGGTCTGGCATGATCCACCGGAGCGGACTGTCCCGCCCTGGGCGGAAGTTGTGGAGATTTGTCGATATTCCCAGTCCCATTCCGGAGTCTCGCGGGAGGGTCGGTAACGATTCCGATTCGGAACGGTTGGCTGAGCGCCGGGGCGAGCTTCGGCGGTTCTCGCCTTCCTTAGTATTCCCAGTACTTACGGGGCGCTTGAGTCTGCCGGCGAGGCATCCCCCGATGCGTTCACACGCGAGAAGGCCTTGCTCGAAGGGGAATTCTGTGTTTTCTGCGATATCTGCGTCACTGGTGCGGAGGCGGGGCGCCGCCCGGCTCGGCGCCGCTGCGGTGGTCTCGGCTCTGGTGGCGATGGGCTCTCTGGCGGGCGGCGGCGCGGCCGTCGCGGACGAGGTCCCCCAGCACCAGGGCGGCGCCACCGCCACCCTGGACGGCCTGAGGACCTACGACGGCGCCGTGCTGCACGCGGACGGCGGAGACCAGCAACTGCCCGCCGGACTGTTCGAGATGACCGTGGACGGCGGCGGCAGTCTCAAGACGTACTGCATCGACATCCACAACCCGACGCAGGACCAGGCGACCTACCAGGAGACCCCCTGGGACCAGACCTCGCTCGGCGCCAACCGGAACGCCGGCAAGATCCGCTGGATCCTGGAGCGCTCCTACCCGCAGATCGACAACCTCTCGGACCTGGCCAGGAGCGCGGGCACCGGAGCGCTCACCGAGAAGACCGCCGCGGCCGGCACCCAGGTGGCGATCTGGCGTTACTCCGACGGCGTCGACGTCGACGCGACGGACCCGCAGGCCGAGAAGCTCGCCGACTGGCTGGAGAAGAGCGCCCGGACCAGCGCGGAGCCCAGGGCCTCGCTCACCCTGGAGCCCGGTGCGGTCTCCGGCAGGGCCGGCGAGAAGCTCGGTCCCGTCACGGTCCGCACCGACGCCGCCGGCGTCACGGTCACGCCGCCCGCCGACGCGGCCGCCAGCGGTATCAGGATCACCGACAAGGAAGGGACACCGGTCAGCTCCGCCGTCAACGGCACCGAGTTGTACTTCGACGTCCCGGAAGGCGCCTCCAGCGGCACGGCCTCGCTCGGCGTGCAGGCCACCACATCCGTGCCGGTCGGCCGCGCGTTCGCCGGGGTGACCAAGAGCCAGACGCAGATCCTGGCCGGGTCCAGCGACTCCACGGTCTCCTCGACGGCGACCGCGAACTGGGCGAAGCAGGGCGCGATACCCGCGATCACCGCCGAGAAGAACTGCGCCGAGGGCGGCGTCGACGTCACCGCCACCAACCGGGGCGACGAGCCGTTCACGTTCGACCTGGCCGGCACCGAGCACTCGGTCGCGGCGGGCGGGTCCGAGACCTTCACCGTCCCCGTCGGCGAGGACGAGGCATACGACTTCACGGTCACGGCCGCCGGGTTCACGCAGAACTTCAAGGGCGTCCTGGACTGCGTGACCACCAGCGACGCGGGACCGGTGACCCAGCAGGCCTCCTCGCGGCCCCTCCCCGCCGCGGCCGGCGGTTCGTCCGAGGGAGCCACGGACAACCTCGCCGCGACCGGTTCCTCCAGCGCCACCCCGATGATCGCGGGCGTCGCGATCGCGCTCGTGGTGCTCGGTGGCGCCGCGGTGTTCCTCGTCCGTAAGAAGCAGACCCCCGAAGCCCCGGAGGACTCCTCGGCTCCCGAGGCCCCGTGACCCGACCCGTGACGCCACGCGTCACGGACAGTGGGTGAGTGACCCCGCGCGCTGTGTGACACCGAGTGCGCCGTGGCCCCCGGCATGTGGAAGCGTGCGGGGGCCACGGCCGTACGGCCGCCGTACCACCGGCGCGCGGCCGTCGTACGGCTCTCGAAGAACTGCCCCACGGCCCTGACCTGGGAGCGTTCCGGCGAGCGCGGCCGTGGGCCGCGCGGGGACGTCCGTGAAGGAGTCGCGGAGCAATCACGGAGCGGTTGGAGAGCGGAGGGGGAGGAGCGGTCCGGGGAGCGGTACTGGTTTCCATCGGGGGGTGGACGTCAGGCAAGATGGGGTGTATCTGCCCTCACGCGGCGGAGCCGCACATTGGCCCTTCTCGATCTGCCGGACGGTTTCTCTTGGCTGAGTACATCTACACGATGCGCAAGGCGCGTAAGGCGCACGGCGACAAGGTCATCCTCGATGATGTGACGCAGAGCTTCTTGCCGGGCGCGAAGATCGGTGTGGTGGGACCCAACGGCGCCGGAAAGTCCACCATTCTGAAGATCATGGCCGGTCTGGAACAGCCGTCCAACGGCGACGCGTTCCTGTCCCCGGGGTACACGGTGGGCATGCTCCTCCAGGAGCCGCCGCTGGACGAGTCCAAGACCGTGCTGCAGAACGTCCAGGACGGCGCCGCCGAGATCATGGGCAAGCTCCACCGCTTCAACGAAGTGGCCGAGCTGATGGCGACGGACTACTCCGACGCCCTCATGGAGGAGATGGGCAAGCTCCAGGAAGACCTCGACCACGCCAACGCGTGGGACCTGGACACCCAGCTCGAACAGGCCATGGACGCGCTCGGCTGCCCGCCCGGCGACTGGGCCGTCACCAACCTCTCCGGCGGTGAGCGCCGTCGCGTCGCGCTCTGCAAGCTGCTGCTCGAAGCGCCCGACCTGCTGCTCCTCGACGAGCCCACCAACCACCTGGACGCCGAGTCCGTGCAGTGGCTGGAGCAGCACCTCGCCAAGTACCCCGGCACCATCGTCGCCGTCACCCACGACCGGTACTTCCTCGACAACGTCGCCGGCTGGATCTGCGAGGTCGACCGCGGCCGTCTCCATGGCTACGAGGGCAACTACTCCAAGTACCTGGAGACCAAGCAGGCCCGTCTCAAGGTCGAGGGCCACAAGGACGCCAAGCGGGCGAAGAGGCTCAAGGAAGAACTCGAGTGGGTCCGCTCCAACGCGAAGGGGCGGCAGGCCAAGTCCAAGTCCAGGCTGGCCCGTTACGAGGAGATGGCCGCCGAGGCCGACAAGATGCGGAAGCTGGACTTCGAGGAGATCCAGATCCCGCCGGGCCCGCGTCTCGGCAGCATCGTCGTCGAGGTCGAGAACCTCTCCAAGGCGTTCGGCGACAAGGTCCTCATCGACGACCTGTCGTTCACCCTCCCGCGCAACGGCATCGTCGGCGTCATCGGCCCGAACGGCGCGGGCAAGACCACGCTGTTCAAGATGATCCAGGGCTTCGAGGAGCCGGACTCCGGCACCATCAAGGTCGGCGACACCGTCAAGATCAGCTATGTCGACCAGTCGCGCGGGAACATCGACCCGAAGAAGACGCTGTGGGCGGTCGTCTCCGACGAGCTCGACTACATCAACGTCGGCCAGGTCGAAATGCCCTCGCGCGCCTACGTCTCCGCCTTCGGTTTCAAGGGACCGGACCAGCAGAAGCCGGCCGGGGTGCTCTCCGGCGGTGAGCGCAACCGCCTCAACCTGGCGCTGACCCTCAAGCAGGGCGGCAACCTGCTGCTCCTCGACGAACCGACCAACGACCTCGACGTCGAGACCCTGTCGTCGCTGGAGAACGCGCTGCTGGAGTTCCCCGGTGCGGCCGTGGTCGTCTCCCACGACCGGTGGTTCCTCGACCGGGTCGCCACGCACATCCTGGCGTACGAGGGCGACTCCCGGTGGTTCTGGTTCGAGGGCAACTTCGAGTCGTACGAGAAGAACAAGATCGAGCGACTCGGCGCGGACGCCGCCCGCCCGCACCGCGCCACCTACAAGAAGCTCACGCGGGGCTGAGATGAGCCGGCATATCTACAGCTGTCCTCTGCGCTGGTCGGACATGGATGCCTTCGGGCATGTCAACAACGCGGTCTTCATCAGTTATCTGGAGGAGGCCCGGATCGACTTCATGTTCCGGCTGGCGCCGGGGGACGGCTCGCCGTCCTTCTCCGGCGGTTCCGTCGTCGCCCGGCACGAGATCGACTACAAGCGGCCTTTGCTGCACCGGCACGAGCCGGTCACCATCGAGTCGTGGGTGACGAAGATCAACGCCGCGTCGCTGACCATCGCGTACGAGATCAAGGACGCGGACCAGGTGTACGTGCGGGCCTCGACGGTCGTCGTCCCGTACGACCTGGAGGCGGCGCGGCCCCGGCGGATCACCGCGGAGGAGAAGTCGTATCTCCTGCGGTACGTGGACGATGACGACAAGGGTGCTCTCGCCGCATGACAGCACCGGTCCAGACACTGGAGTTCGCCGACGCGCGGGAGGCGGCCGACCTCGGCGCCTTCCTCGCCCGGCTGATCCACTACGACCGTGCCGCCGCCGTCCGGCTCCAGGCCGGCGGCGGCGCGCTCGCGGTGTTCGGCCGGCCGGTGTCCTTCGAGGTGCTGGCCATCCGCACGGCCAGGCTGGCCGCCCCGTACGAGCTGGATGTCACCGTCTCCGCCGGCGAACTCCTCGAATCCCTCGACGAGTCCGCGGGCAGCGCGGTGGTCCCGGCGGCCGTCACCGGCCCGCCATGGGCCGGGATGCTGCCGCCGCGCGGAGGCTGGCAGCAGGTGGCGGGGCTGCCCGGCGAGGAGGCCATCCGGGGCGCGCTGGCCGCCGCGGTCGCCGAATTCCGGGCCCGGGACGAACAGTTGACGCCCGAGACACGTACGCGCGCGGAGCGCGACCGTATCGGCCGCGAGATCTGGTCGCGCACGCTCGGCGACACCCGTCTCCCGCTGCGGGCCGCGCACGCGGCGCAGTCGCTGGGTTTCCTGCGCCCGGTGCGGGCGATGGTGCCGGCCGCCGCCGCGCCCGAGGAGCCGGTGGCGCTGCTCGCGTCCGGCAACTGGCTCCGGCTCCGTACGCCGTACGGCTCGATCGCGGTACGGCACGCGGGACTCGGCAGACTCACGGTCACCCCGGCCTGAGGCCGGCCCGAGTCCGGCCTGTGGCGTACGGGCGGGAAGGGGAGACCTTTCCGGTGTCGTCAGCCCGCGGTGTTCACCATCGAGGCGGCGGCGTAGGTGAGGTAGCTCCACAGCTGCCGCTCGTGCTCCTCGGACAGCTCCAGTTCGTCGACGGCCACCCGCATGTGCTTCAGCCAGGCGTCGTGCGCGGCGCTGTCGACCGTGAACGGCGCGTGGCGCATCCGCAGCCGGGGATGACCGCGGTTGTCGCTGTAGGTGCGGGGACCGCCCCAGTACTGCATCAGGAAGAGCGCCAGGCGCTCCTCGGCGGGGCCCAGATCCTCCTCCGGGTACATCGGACGCAGCAGCGGGTCCTCCGCGACCCCCTGGTAGAAGGTGCGGACCAGGCGCCGGAAGGTCTCCTCGCCGCCGACCTGCTCGTAGAAGGTCTGCTCCTGAAGCGTGCCGCGCGGAATCTCTTTCACCCGTCCATGGTCTCAGACGCGTCGGCCGAGTACATCGGTCCTAGGACTTCCCCCCGGACTCCCGGATTCCGGGCGGACTCCGGTGGATTCCGGGGCGCGAGGCCCACTCGCTTCCTGGCCGCTCACCCAGGACAGTGGAGGCATGGGCGCACACCGTGCACACCGTGAGGACGAGTACGGCCCGGACGACGCGACCGCCGCCGAGGCGCGCGCCGTGCTGGTGCGGGACATCGTGGCGGGCGGGGCACTGGACGATCCGGCCTGGCGGGCGGCGTTCGAGGAGGTGCCGCGCCATGTGTTCGTGCCGTACTACTTCGTCAGCCGCCCCGGCGGTTACGAACGGCTGTGGAGCGGGGACCCGGACCCCGTGCGGCAGCGCCGCTGGCTGAAGGGCGCGTACGCGGACGGGCCGCTCGCGACCCGGGTACGCGACGGTGAGCTGATCTCGTCCAGCAGCCAGCCCTCCCTGATGGCCCGCATGCTGGAGGAACTGGACGTACGGGACGGGGACCGGGTCCTGGAGATCGGCGCGGGCACCGGCTACAACGCCGCCCTGCTCGCCCACCGGCTGGGGGACGCGCAGGTCACCACCGTTGATCTGGACCCGGAGATCACGGAGTCCGCCCGTACCCATCTCGCGGCGGCCGGCTACCGGCCCGCCGTCGTGACCGGCGACGGGGCGCGCGGATGCCCGGAGCGGGCTCCGTACGACCGGATCATCGCGACCTGCACCCTGCCGTCGGTGCCGACGGCCTGGCTGGCGCAGTGCCTGCCGGGGGCGCGGATCCTGGCCCCGTTCGCCACCGGGCTGATCGCGCTGCGGGTCGGGGACGGCGGGGCGGACGGAAACGGTGGGGCGGGCGGAGTCCATCGCCGCCGTTACGCGGAGGGGCATTTTCTGCACACCGCCGCCTACTTCGTACCATTGCGCGGTACACCCGTGGCTCCTGGTGCGTCCGGCGGCGGGCCGATGGCGCACCGGCCCCTCGGCGGGCTGCCGAGGCGCACGATCGAGAACGACCTCTTCCGCTTTCTGCTGGCGCTGACGGCGGGCAGCCTGGACCCGCACGAGGCGCTCTCCCTGTGGGAGCGGGAGCGGCGCCCCGGGCGGGAACGGTTCGGCATCACCGTGACCGGCGACGGGCAGTGGGCCTGGCTGGACGACCCGGCGGGGCCGTACGTCTGGCCGCTCAGCGGCCCCTGAGTCCGGTCCGCCGGGCGGCGCCGAGGCGCCACCCGGCCCGACGGCTCAGCCCCGGCGGATCGCGATCGTCGTCCAGGCTCCGACATGCACCCGGTCACCGTCGTTGAGCGGGACGGGGATATAGGGCTTTATCGGGTCCTCGGCGCCGTTGAGCGTGGTGCCGTTGGTGGAGTTCTGGTCGACCACGGCCCAGCTGCCGTCCGGCTGCTGGACCAGGACCGCGTGCTGGTGCGAGACGCCCGGGTCCTCCGGCGGGACCGACAGATCGATGTCGGGGGACTCGCCGGTGGAGTGCCTGCGACGGCCGATGGTGATCTGGTTCCCGACGAGCGGAAGGTGCTGCTCCGGGGAGAAGGCCGGCAGATTCAGCCCGGTCGCCTCGGGGCCGCTGCGCTGCATCATCGCCATGAAGTAGTCACGGTCGGGACCGATGACGGCCGTCCAGCTCGTGGGCGCCTGCTGATACTGCCCCATCGGGTCCTGCTGCTGGGGCGGCCCCTGCTGCGAAGGAGCCTGCTGCGCCTGCGGAGGCTGTGGTGTCTGCGGCCCCTGGGCGTGCGAGGGCGGCGGCAGCATCCAGTCGTCCTCACCGGCCCCGGGCCTCTGCTGCTGCGGAGGAGCCGGCGGCGCGGCGGACTGCTGCTGGAAGACCGGCGGGGGCGGCGGGCCCTGGTGCTGATACGGCGGCGGGGGCGGCGGTCCCTGCTGGTGCGGCCCTTGCTGGTGCCGGCCGTGTGGTGACGGCGGCATCGGAGGCGCGGGCTGCTCGGGCGACAGCGACTCGGCGGGCCGGTTCAGCTGCGAGGGACGCGAACTCTGGTAGTCGAACGCGTCGGGCGGCGCGGGCGGCCCAGGCTGATGCGGCGCCTGCTGGTGGGGCCCCGGCTGGGGCGGTCCGGGCTGGAGCGGACCAGGCTGGGGCGGTCCGGGCTGGGACTGGAAGCCCGGCGGCAGATTCAGCCCCGGAGCCTGACCGGGACCACCGGGACCACCGGGACCACCGGGACCCTGACCGGGACCGCCCGGTCCCGCTTGATGCTGTGGCGCCAGCGGTGTGTACGACGTCGCCGTGTTCGTGAGGAAGTTCCAGCGGCACTCCTCGCAGAACGGAGCCATCGGCTCGCGCGGGGTGCGGCACTGCGGGCACAGCTGGGCCTGCTCGGTGGTGTCGAAGCCGGGACCGGGGCCTTGACCGGGGCCCGGTCCGTGCCCCTGGCCGGGACCGGGCGGGTAGCCGTAACCAGGCGCGGGTGGTGGCGGTGGCGGTGGCGGTACGGCCCCCGCGGGAGCGCCTGGTCCGGCCATGCGATGTCCGCAGACCTCGCACCAGTCTTCGGAACCCGACTGGTGTCCGTTCGGGCAGGTCGGCATGTCGGCGCTTCCCCCTCTCCTCATCCGGCCCGCAGGCCGTTGCTCACCGCTGTCGCTCCGGTACGGGTCGCCGCCGTGCTGGCCACTGCCCTGCCGGTCGCTGTTCTCGACGTTACTTCTTGACGCGAACGGTCTTGGTCGAGCGCGTCTCGAGAGTCATCTCGTCCGCGTCCGCGACCTTCGCCTTCAGTCGCACAGTACCCGTCGCCGCGTCGACGACGTCCACCACCTTCGAAAGCAGTTTCGCTGTATCCGCGTTCCCCGAGGAGGCGGCGAGCTGTACGGCTCGCCCCAGTTTCGCGGTCGCGTTGTCGAAATCTCCCGACTTGCGCGCATCCAGCCCCTGTTGGATGACTTGGGCCAGTTCGGCCTGCCCCGTGTAGTGCGCGACCTGGGGATTGATGGAGGTGGAGGCCGCCATGTCGTCCGTCCACATGGCCCGTACCAGCCCCTGGGACAGCACCTCGGGAGAGCCGCCTCCCTGTGCGGGAAGGATCAACGAGACGCGCGCGGCCAGCATCTCCTGGCCGATACCGGCCTCGGGGACCTTGACGCACAGGTGGTAGTCGCGCGACTCGTCGCCCCAGGAGCCGGTCGGGTAGTCCCCGGCGCGTGGCGCCGCCTCCGTGCGCCGCTCGGTCAACTCCTCGACCGTGGGTGCCACTTGCTTGACGAACGCGATCTCCGCCCCGACCGGCGTCCACAGTCGCAGCGCCACGTCCGCGACCTCCTTGCCCATCGCGTTCTCCATCATCCGCGTGAAGTCCCCGGCCAGGCCCGCCGGATCGGCGACGATATCGGCGGTCCCGAGCAGCGCGGAGGCGACACCGGTGACCTCTTTCACCTCCCAGTCCGTTCCCACGCCCCGGGCGTCACAGGTGAAGCGGCCGGCGACGGCGTCCAGCGTGGCCTTCAGGTCCACCGCCGACTCATGCTCGTTACGGCCGTCGGTGAGCAGAATCCCGTGCCTGATGGGGGCGTCCGCCGAGGCCAGCAACCGGTCGGTCAGCCGCAGCCAGGTCCCGATCGCCGTACCCCCGCCGGCGCTGAGCCGGCGCAGCGCGTCCTTGGCCTGCGCCCTGGACCCCGCGTCGGCCACCGCCAGGCGGCCGTTGCCCGGGAAGACCTCCTTCGCCACATGCGTACCGCCGACGATCGCGAAGGCGACTCCGTCGCGCAGGGTGTCGATGGCCGCGGCCGTGGCATCGCGCGCGTTGCGCATCTTCGTGGGCGGGTAGTCCATCGACCCGGAACAGTCGACCATGATCACCACGGCCGCGTCCGGGCTCGGTCCGGGAGTGGACGCGGGGGTGGCCGAGGCTCCCGCCAGTGGTGCTCCGCCGGTGGTGCCGCCTCCTGTCGAGGTGACCGTGACGATCGCGTTGACCTCGCGCCCGCCCTCGGGCAGGTATGCGTTCTGGTACACGTCGACGGAGAACTGCGGCACCGTCGACTTCGAGAAAATCGCCATCCGTATCGGCTCCTTGGCGCTCCACGTAGCAGAGACAAGTGAAAGACAGTGAAATCCGGGACATCGCGTGGGGCTGCGCGGCACCAGGCTCAGGGGTCGAAAGACCAAAAGGCCGCAAATAAAGCGGACATGAGTGGTCGAGAGCGGGCAGAGCGGGACTCACGCCGTGTTGTAGGCGGATCCTGCCCCTCGTGGTGGCACGGCGAACGGCAGTACAGCCACCGTTACGTTGTCGTGGCCCCCGCCGTCGAGCGCGTGCCCGACCAGCACCTGGGCCGCGTGCAGCGGCCGTGCGGCGGCGTCGGCGGGCAGCGCCCTGGCCATCTCGTCCGCGCCCTCCGCGTAGTTCCACAGGCCGTCCGTGCAGACCACCACCACCCCCGGGCGGTCCGGTTTGAACGACGCGGTGTGCGGCTCCAGTTCGTACGCGTCGGCGCCGAGCCAGCCCGTGATGGCGTGGGCCCGCTCGTCCGCGTACGCCTGCGCCTCGTTCATCAGCCCCGCCGCGACCATCTGCGCGGCCCAGGAATCGTCCTCGGTGAGCCGGGCGGGCGGGCCGCCGCGGTCGTCGGGGACCCAGTACACACGGCTGTCGCCGACCCAGCCGACGGTCAGCAGACCGCTCGCCACCACCGCGCCGACGATCGTGCACGCGGGGGCGTTCTGATGGCGGTGGGCGTCGCGGTCCAACGCGCTGGGCGGTGATACGGCAAGGGAGTTGACCGCGTCGGCGGCCACCACGATGGCGTCGTGCATCGCCTGCCGCGGATGCGTACCGCGCTCCAGCGCGCCCAGCAGGGACTCGTTCGCCGAGGACGCGGCGGCGGCCGAGGCATCGTCGGGGCGGGTCGCGGAGGACACCCCGTCGCAGACGACCGCGACCACGGCGGGCGAACCGTCCGGCAGGGCGGCGGACGACACGGCGAACGCGTCCTCATTACGGTGATGACGCAGCCCGCGGTCGCTGACCGCCGCCACCGCGCCCAGCTCCTGCTCCATATGGTCACGCTCGCGCGGCTGGGCGTGCCCGCAGTTCTCGCAGTAGCCGTCCCTGTCGACGCGCCCCGCGCGGCAGGCCACGCACACCTTGGAACCGGGCGGGGCCGTCAGCGCGGGATCTGCCGTCCGCGGATCGACCGGGTCCCCGGCCGGGTCGCCCGCCGCTTCGACGCAGGCCGGAACCGAGGCGGAGACCGGACCGGTCGCGCCCGGACCGGCGGCGGCGCTTGATACCGGCGCGGCCGGCGCGGGCACGTCCGGTGCCGGCACACCCCCTGCGGGAGCCCCCGGTACGGGTGCCAACGGCGCGGGCAGCTCGTAGTCCTCCGGATGCGCGGGCGGTCGTGAACCGCTCGACTCCAGTTCCAGCAGCTCCTCCGCGCTGTACGTGGCCGCGGCCGGGCCCGTGCCGTCCGTCCCGGCGGCCGTCGGCCACGGCGTACCGGCGACCGGAACGCCGTCCGGCGCGTTGCTGATGACGAGCGTGGGGTGGTCGCCCGGAGGCGGCGGCACAGCCGACAGGTCGTGACCGCACGCCCCGCAGAACAGGTCGCCGGACTCCAGCGGTTCCTCGCAGCTGGGGCAGACCGGCCGAGCGGCCGGATGGGGCATCTGGGACATCAATCACACCCACGTCCGAGGGCGGAAACGGTTTGCCCGCTCCACCAGTTCGATCCTCTCCTCGCCGCGCTGAGCGAGCCGGGCGAGCACCCGGTACGAGCGTTCCAGTCCGAAACGCAGCCCGCGTTCGTCCAGTTCGCTGCCGAGCAGCGAGGTCTGAGCGGGACGGGTTCCGGGACTACCGGAGAGTACCCAGTCCAGAGCCGTCCCCAATACCTCGGTCGACAACTGTTCACGCCGCACCGCGTCCAGACCGAACCGCTGGAGCGCGGACACCTGGTGCGCGGCGGCCGTCAGATCGTCGATCAGCCGCGCCTGCGCACCGGATCCGGGGGCGGGCACGTCCGGACCGCGCCGGCGCAGCCGGGCCCGTACGGCCGCGACCCGCGCCGCGGTGTAGTGGATCGACGACTCGGGCACGGACTCCAGGGTCCGTACGGCACCGGCCCGGTCACCGGCGGCCAGCCGCACCCGGGCCAGGCTGAACGCGGCACTCACATAGTTCGGGTCGGCCGTCCAGACGAGCCGGTAGTACGCGGCCGCGTTGTCCAGTTGACCGAGCACCTCCCAGCAGACGCCCAGCGCCAGCTTCGGGGCCGGTTCGCCGGGGAACGCGTCGTAGACCGCGTCGAAGGAGTCCGCCGCTCTCTCGTGATCGCCCGTCACGAGCGAGGTGACCCCTCGGTACCAGACGACCCGCCAGTCGTCGGGACGGCTTTCCTCCAGGGTGGCCAACTCCCCGGCCGCGGCGGCCGGATCACCCATTTCCAGCCGGGCGCGCAGCTCGCGCAGCCCGCGCTCCACGGACTCGGTGGGGGCGCCGGCCAGCGCGGCGAGCGCCTCGGCTGGGGCGGCGGCCGTCAGACCGGCCAGGAACCCGGCGTTCGGATCGTTCGGATCGACTGCCGGTACGGGCAGTGCCAGCGCGGTCGCGTGGGCGTCGACCGGTGTGAGCACCGGCCCGCGCGCGTCCGTCCCGGCGGCGGGAGCGGCCGGGGGCGTGTGCCGCGGGTCCGGCACGGGCGCCGGGCCCGTACCGCCGACCGCCGGTGGCAGGACCGGAGGCGGCGGAAAACCGTGGGCTCCCGCGGCACTTGTGGCGCTCGTGGCGCTCACGGAACCCGTCGCGCTCGCGGAACCCGCGGGCCCCGCGGCGGGCCCCGCCGTCACCGCCCTCGTACGACGGCGGAACAGGCCCCTGCCCCCACCGCTCCCGGCCGACCGTGCCCGCACACCCAACCGCGAGACGTCGTCCGTCAGTTCCGGGAACAGCTCCGTGTCCGTGATCCGCAGCTCAGGGCCGAACAGCGTCGACAACGAAGGGCGCGGCTGCCCCGTCTGGAGCGCCACGACCTCCCGCAACACGCCCGTCAGCTGCTCCGCCATCTCCTGTGCCGACGAGAACCGCCGTGCCGGATCCGGATCCGTCGCCCGCACCAGCAGCCGGTAGAAGGACTCGTACGTCCGGAAGATCTCGATGTTCCCGGGGTCCGGGAGCGAGTCCACGAACACGTTCGCATAGCCCTGGAAGTCGAAGGCCAGCACGGCCAGGGTGCGGGCCACCGTATAGAGATCGGAGGCCACCGACGGACCGGTCTCCGCGACCTCCGGCGCCTGGTAGCCGACCGTGCCGTAGATCGCCGAGTCCGCGTCGTCCATCCTGCGGACCGCGCCCATGTCGATGAGCTTCAGCTGGTCCTCGGTCTGAATCGCGTTGTCGATCTTGAAGTCGCAGTAGAGCAGACCCCGGCTGTGCAGATGGCCGAGCGCCTCCAGCGCCTCGATGCCGTACGCGCACGCCTGCTCGACCGGCAGCGGATCGCGGCCGCCGGTCTCCGCCCGCCGTTCGGTCAGGATCTCCTTGAGCGACTTGCCGCCGACGTACTCCATGACGATGTAGCCGTCCATGGATCCGGTGCGCTGGTCGAGGTGTTCCACGAAGTTGTAGATGCGGACGATGTTGGAGTGCTCGATCTCGGCGAGGAAGCGGCGCTCGGAGATCGCCGCTTCCATGGCGTCCTGATCACCGGTGTCGAGCAGGCCCTTGAGGACCACCCAGCGGTCCGAGACAGCACGGTCGACCGCGAGATAGATCCAGCCGAGGCCACCATGGGCCAGACAGCCCATGACCTCGTACTGCCCGTGCACGACATTGCCCTTGTGCAGCTTCGGCACGAACGAGTACGGGTGCCCGCACTTGGTGCAGAACCCTTCCGTACGCCCCGGCCGGTCGCCGCGCGCGCGGCCCACCGGCGCCCCGCAGTCGGAGCGCGAGCAGTACCGCTTCCGCTCCGGCACTTCCGGTTTCCCCATCACGGCGGACCGCGGGTCGGGACGCGGTACGTCCGGTACGGAGACCAGGCCGGCGCCCAGCCGGTTACGGCCCGAAGCGGACGCGGACGAACCGGAACTGCGCACCGACACCGACCGGGAGGACTGCTGACCGGACAGCCGGCCCGAGACCGAACGCCGTGAGGTGGACGAGCGCGCGGAGGGCCCGGAGGAGGCGCGGGTGGCGCCGCCCGACGAGGAGCGCGCGGACGGGCCGCTTCCGGAGCCGGGGCCGCCGCTCCCGCCGCCGCCCCGTGCGGCCGGCACTCCGCCCGGCGAGACGACGGGGGCCAGACCACAGGTGTCGCAGTACATCTCACCGCCGCCCATGTCTTCGTACGACCCCTCGCAGCCGGGGCGCTGGCAGGCGTTCTTCGCACTCATCCGGTCCCCCGCCCGCCTTCTCTTTCCTCTGCCGCGTGCGCCCGCGAAACGCGCGTCATACGTCCCCCCTCGCCCGTCATGCGTCCCCCTCGCCGTCGGCCGGCTCCGGCCGGCCCGGGACCAGGACGTCCGCCGCGGCCCGCTGGTAGCGCAGCACCGCCTGTTCGGCGACGCGCAGATCGCAGGGCGCGCTCCACAGCATCCGGCGGGCCGCGTCGTACCGCTCGACGAGCAGCGGATCCTCGGCCATGCCGTGCCGGGCGACCTTCGCCTTGTACGCGTCGAGCCGGCCGCGCAGCTCCGCGCGGACCGCCAGCGGCGCCGTGACCGCCGTCAACGACTCGCGAGCCCGCAGCAGTTCGTCCTCGGCGTCGCGCTCCAGCGACTCCAGCAGCGGCGAGAGCCGGTTCCACTGGGCGTGCCTGCGGTACTCGGCGGCGGTCGAGAGCCGCTCCTGGAGCGCGGTCGGCGGGCCGCTGACCGCCGGTACCTCGGACGCCGCGATCTTCGCCAGCACCTCGCCACGGGCCGACCGGGCCTCGGTGAGCGTGCGGTCCGCGCGCGACAGGACGTCACGCAGCCGCTTCAGCCGCTCCTCCGAGTCCTGGCGCACCGCGAGAACCGCTTCGATCTCCCGCCGTACGTCCTCCAGGGCACGCGCCTCCCGGTCGTAGCGCTCGGTGTCGGGACGGCCGCCGCCCGGGGCCGAACTGCCGGGCGCGGGACGCCAGAAGGCCAGCGGATCGGAGACCACCTGGGCGCGCAGCGTGGTCAGCTCCCGCGTGATCGACTCCAGGTCGTCACCGGCCGGATGCTCCCCGGGCCGTACCCCGACGGAGTGCGCCAGCGAACGGGTGCGCCGCAACTCCGCCGAGAGCAGATCGATCCGGGCCGGCAGCGCCGACCAGACCGCGTCGGCCGCCACGACCATGTCCAGGGAGGACGCGTACAGCTCGTTCATCCGGGACACCAGCTCGGCGAGCGTGAAGTGCTCGGAGAGCTTGGCCGGGGTGCCGAGGGCCGCCGACCCGCCTGCCGCGGCGCCCGCGACGGTGACACCGCGGCCGCGCAGCGTCTCGGTCAGCTCCACCAGATCGTCGCGGTTCGGCCAGCGCCGCCTGGCACGCGCCTCCCGGGCGCCGGTCAGCGCCTCCGTGTAGCTGTCGAAGTACGTCCACAGCAAGGTGATCGACTGCTCGGCGGCGGCCCAGCGGTCCTTGGTGACCCCGGTCAGCTCGGCCCCTTCGAGGAGTCTGCGGCCGGAGTGGTCCTGGAGGGCGAGCAGAGAGGTCTCGATCGCCTCGTACTCCGCTTCGAGGCGTGCCAAGGCCCGGTCCACCTCGTCCCGGTCCATCACCGGTCCCGGCGGCCTCCCCGACGAGTCGGGGAAGGAACCCATGACGCCCATCGATCACCTCTCCGCTCGTATCCCTGCCCGGCCTTGCCCTGCTGCCCTGCTGTTCAGCTCTGCCCCGCGCTGTTCCGCCGCGCGCCGCCCTGTCCTGCTCCTGTCCTGCTCCTGATCCCCGCCGCGCCGGCCGGTCTCGTCAGTCGGCGAACGGCGGCTCGGTTATGCCGGGCAGTCCCGCCTTCAGCCAGTGGTTGTACGCCTTCATCCAACGGCTGTCCTTCCCGCCCGCGCGGTACTCCTCCAGCACGTGATTCACCCGGCCGACCAGATCGTCGTTGCCCAACTTCGCGGCGACGCCGTAGTACTCCGGGGGCAACGGCTCCCCGACCAGCTCGACGTCCGGATCCTGCGCCGCCTGGCCGGCCGCGAGCGCGTTGTCCGTCACCACCGCGTCGACCTCGCCCAGCTGGAGCCGCACCAGGCAGTCGAGCTGGTTGGGCACGATGTACTCGGGCTTGTCGAAGACCGCGCCGTACGACTTCTTCTTCAGCGCGTTGTACGCCGTCGAGTCCCTGGCCGTGCACACCCGCTTGCCGCGCAGCGTTTCGTCGAAGCCCGTGACCGGCGAGCCCTCGGGAACCAGGACCTGCTGGCCCACCTGGAAGTACGGCGTGGAGAACGTCACCCTCTCGCTGCGCTCACAGGTGATCGTCATCGTCCTGACGACGAGGTCGACCGTGCCCTTCGCCAGCGCCTCCTCGCGCTGTTCGGTGGGAACGGCGCGGAAGGTGACGTCCTGCGGACTGCCGAGAATGTCCGTGGCTATGGCCTTGGCGAGATCGATGTCGAAGCCTTCCAGCTCGCCGGTGTCCGGGTTGCGGGAACCCCAGCGATAGCTGTTCTGATCGACACCGACGATGAGCTTCCTCGCAGCGCCCTGACGATCCCGGATCGCCTTGACGCCCGGGGCGTTGTTGTCGTCGGAGGGCGGCACGGGCTCCGGGTCCACGCAGGCGTCGGCCCGCGCGGGCACGGCCGTGGCGGTCCGCTGAGCGGCCCGGTCCGACCGCTCCGCGGCCGCGTGGGGCAACTGCGGCAGAGCGAGCGCGGCGGTCAGCGCACAGGCACCGGCCATGGCCGACACGCCACCCCAGCCGTGGAACCTGCCGGACCGGCGGGACGTGGAGGACCAGCGGGGCCGACGGGGCCCCTTCACGGACGTCATCCCCGCGCCTCTCACCGGTACTCCGAAATCCTGCGGCCGATGCCCAGCACGGCGCCCACAGCGCCCAGCAGACCCAGCAGCGCGCCCGCACCGATTCCCAGTCCGTACAACGCGGTCCTGCCCTTCTCGGCGGACCGGGAGAAGTCGCTCTTCTCCTGCCCCAGCGCCTTGTCCAGCTCCGTGCGCACCTCGTCGAACGACTCGCCCGTGGTGCCCTTGCCACCGATGACCTTCTTCAGCGCGGCATCGAAGTCACCGGCCTTGTCCGTGGCGGCCACCGACGTGTGGAGTTCCCGCCAACGGGCGGCCGACGCCTGCGCGACGCGCACCGGTTCGGCGCCCGCCTCGTTGTCGGCGAGCTTCCCGGCCCTGCCGAGCGCGGCGTCCAGCTTGTCCATGCTCGCGTTGAAGTCCGTCTCGTACTGGTCGCGGCCGTCCTCCGTAAGGACGGAGCCCCGCGCGATCAGCGTGAGATTCTCACTCGCGCGGGCCTTGAGGAAGCTGATCCGGGCGTCGTTGAGAGCCTCCAGCGATGCCTGGCCCTGTTCCTGCGCGTTGTTCAGCTGCACGCGCGCGACGGCCTGACCGCCGGCCAGCCACAACAGCAGCACGGTGAACGCGAGGGTGGCGGCGACCAGGCCCCGGTTGAACACCCTGTTCGTCCTGCGGTAGTCGCGCCGCTGCGTCCAGGCGAGGCCGCCCAGCGCCGCCACCCCCAGCACCAGCGAGACGTACGGCCACAGCCTCGCGTCGTCGTTGTCCCGGGTGAGCCGGGCTGTCTCCGCGTCGTACAACCTCTGTGCGGCGGGCAGCAGTTCCTCGGTCATCACCTGGTTCGCGTACTGGAGATAGGCACCGCCCAGCGGCAGCCCCTGACGCTCGTTGGCACGGGCGCGCTCGATCAGCCCCGTATACCGGGGGAGGCCCTCGTTCAGCGTGGCTATCTGCCGGCCCGATTCGCTGGAACTGTCCGTATGTGTGGCGGCCCTGACCAGCAGCCTGGACGCCTCCTCGATGCCGTCCCGGTAGCGCGACGACAACGTGACGTCCTCCTCGTAGCGTTCGCGCTCGTCGGCCCGCGTCCGTGTGTTCTGCGCGCCCGACAGGAAGCCGCTCGCCGCGGCCGAATCGGCGTCGGCCAGCCATCCGTAGATGTTGGCCGCGTCCTCGCTCAGCGGCTGACTCCCCTCGACCACGGCGTCGGCGGAGGTGAACCGGTCGGCCCCCTCCAGCGTCGCCGCCGCCCCGAACGCCAGGACCAGCACGGCCAGGGCCGCGCCGATGATCCTCAGCCGCCCCGGCTCCGTCGTCGCCGCGGCGCGCAGCCGTGCCTTGGTCTCCGTCCACGCGCTGTGCCGCCCCGGTGGCGGTCCCGCCGGTCCGCCCGGGGCCGGTGGCGCCGACGGACGCGCGGGCGCATGCGTCGGAGCCGATGGTGGCGCGGTGCGCACATTCGGCGGGTATGTCACGTGACCTCCCCCTCGGTCATTTGACGACGACGATGCGGCCCCCGGCGGATTCGGGGGGACAAACTCCCGGTCAGCAGTATGGCGCCCGGGACCGACAACTACACCAGGCCTGACTGGATCTTGTTACGTACCGGGGTGCTCACGAGCTGTTCCGGTTGGTGCCGACCTACGCCGAACTACGTTCCGTGCCAGTTGCCGAGCTGAAGAGCCATCGAGCCATCGAGTCGAGCTATTGAGTCGTCGAGCTGTCGAATCTTCGGCTCTCCGGCCTCCGGCGGCCGTGCGGTCCCCGCTCTCCTGTGAATACGCCGGACACCGTTGATCGGTTCCCCTCCACGGGAGTTCGTACGCGTTCGGATGAGTTATCCGGCGGACGGATGCAATGGCGGCTGCGCCATGCCACCGGGGCGGGTCGCGCGCGCCCGGCGCGCTCACGCGTAATGCGCCCCCAGTCGCGCGTGAGCCTCCCCGCTCGCCCGTACGTGATCCAGGCCCAACTGCGCCGCGCCCAGCACCGGCGGAGCCGTCACCACCGCGACGACCGCCTTGGGCGCCTTGACGGCCAGCAGTTCCCCGATCCGGTGGTCGAGCCGCGGATGGCGGGCCGCCAGCACACTCCCGCCCAGCAGTACCGGCGCCTCCTCGCCCAGCAGCCCGAGCCTGTCCAGCGCGACCGTCGCCAGCGCCACGACCTCCTCGGCCAGCCGGTCGACCAGCGACCGGGACACGGCGTCACCCGCCGCCCCGGTCGCGAACAGCACCGGCGTCAGCTCATGCCGGCGCACGTACGGGATGCGCCCCAGGTGCAGCGCCTCGATCAGCTCGTACATCGACCCCAGGCCGAAATGCCCCGGCAGCGTCCGTACCAACTCCGTTGGCTCGCCCCGGCCGTCCTCCGCGCGCGCCGCGAACCACAGCGCCTCCTCCGCGAGGCCCGCACCGCCGCCCCAGTCACCGGAGATCCGGCCGATCGCGGGGAAGCGGGCGGTGCGGCCGTCCGGCAGCATGCCCACGCAGTTGATGCCCGCACCGCACACGACGGCGACGCCCCGAGGCGCCGCGCCGCTCGGCAGCCCCGCGCGCAGTATCGCGAAGGTGTCGTTGCGGACCTCGGTCGTACGGCCCCACCCCCGCGCGTGCACGGCCGCCGTCAACTCCCGTTCCTCGACGGGGAGATCGGCGTTGGCCAGACACGCCGACACATGATCCACGACATCCCGTTCCGGCAGTCCCGCCGCCGCGAGCGCCTCGGCGACCGCCGTCGCCAGCGCGTCGGTCGCCGCCTCGATCCCGACGGCCGGCGGCTGGAAGCCGCCCCCGCGGGCCGTTCCGAGCACCGACCCGTCGGGGCCGATCACGGCCACATCGGTCTTGCTGTTCCCCGCGTCGACGGCCAGGACGCTGCCGCGCCCCGCCGCCGGGCCGGCCGAGCCCGTACGCCCCACGGAGCCCGTACGCCCCGCCGCATCGGTGGGCCTCACCACGCCCCCGCCCCCGGCCACGCCCGTACCCCCGTCAAGATCCCCGCTCACGCCCACGCGAGATGCTCCCGGTTGTGTGCGATCAGCTGGTCCGTGAGCGTCTCGGCGTATGCGTACTGGCCGATCAGCGGGTGGGACAGCAGCGCCTTGAAGACACGGTCCCGGCCGCCGTGCAGCGCGGCCTCCAGCGCCAGGGCCTCGTACGCCGAGACATTCGCGACCAGTCCCGCGTACAGCGGATCCAGCGCGGGCACCGCCAGCGGCACCGCGCCCGACGTGCCCACCCGTGCCTGGACCTCGACGACCGCGTCGGGCGGCAGGAACGGCAGCGTGCCGTTGTTGTAGGTGTTCACCACCTGGACCGGGCTGCCCTCGCCGCGCAGCAGCGAGGCCGCGAGGTCCACCGCGGCCTCCGAGTAGAAGGCGCCGCCGCGCTTCGACAGCAGCTCCGGCTTCTCGTCCAGCGCCGGGTCGCCGTACATCTCCAGCAGCCGCTTCTCCATCTCGGCCACCTCGGCGGCCCGGGAGGGCTTGGTGCCCAGTTCCCGTACGGCCTCGTCGTGCGCGTAGAAGTACCGCAGGTAGTACGACGGTACGACCCCGAGCCGGTCCAGCACCGCACGGGGCAGCCGCAGATCGGCCGCGAGCGCGTCGCCGTGCTTCGCCAGCAGCTCGGGCAGTACGTCGGCGCCCTCCGGGCCGCCGACGCGCACGCCCCGCTCCCAGGTCAGATGGTTCAGCCCCACATGCTCCAGATAGACCTCGGAGGGGGCGACCTCCAGCAGCTTCGCGAACCTGCGCTGGAAGCCGATCGCCACATTGCACAGGCCCACGGCCCTGTGACCGGCCTGGAGCAGCGCCCGGGTCACGATCCCCACCGGGTTGGTGAAGTCGATGATCCAGGCGTCGGGGTTGGCGCGCCGTACCCGCTCAGCGATGCCGAGGACCACCGGAACCGTCCGCAGCGCCTTGGCCAGACCGCCCGCGCCCGTCGTCTCCTGCCCGATACAGCCGCACTCCAGCGGCCACGTCTCGTCCTTCAGGCGCGCCGCCTGTCCGCCGACACGCAGCTGGAGCAGCACCGCGTCGGCGTCCGCGACACCCGCGTCCACGTCCTGGGTGACGGTGATGCGGCCGGGGTGCCCCTGTTTGGCGAAGATCCGCCGGGCCAGCCCCCCGACCAGGTCGAGACGGTCGGCCGCCGGGTCGATCAGGACGAGTTCCCCGATCGGCAGGGTGTCCCTCAAACGGGCGAAACCGTCGATGAGTTCGGGTGTGTAGGTCGATCCGCCGCCGACCACTGCGAGCTTCATGATTCTCAGCCCTTCACTCCGGTCAGTGTGACTCCCTCGACGAACGCCTTCTGGGCGAAGAAGAACACGAGGATCACGGGGGCCATGACCAGGACGGTCGCGGCCATGGTCAGATTCCAGTCGGTGTGGTGCGCGCCCTTGAAGGATTCCAGGCCGTAACTGAGGGTCCAGGCGGCCGGATTCTCCGAGGCGTAGATCTGAGGTCCGAAGTAGTCGTTCCAGGCGTAGAAGAACTGGAACAGTGCCACCGCCGCCACCCCCGGTTTCGCCATCGGCAGCACAACCTGGAGCAGCGTACGGAATTCACCGCAGCCGTCGACTTTCGCGGCGTCCAGATACTCGTCGGGAATGGTCAGCAGGAACTGCCGCAGCAGGAAAATGGAGAACGCGTCGCCGAATGCCATCGGAATGATCAACGGCCAGAGCGTGCCCGACAGATCGAGTTGTTTCGCCCAGAAAAGATACATCGGAATGATGATCACCTGTGGTGGCAGCATCATCGTCGAGATGACGAGCATCAGCGACAACCGGCGTCCCCGGAAGCGGAATTTCGCCAGCGCGTACGCCACCGGGATCGACGAGGTCACCGAGAGGACGGTGCCGAGTCCCGCGTACAGCAGGGTGTTCTTCCACCAGGTCACAAAGCCCGGGGTGTCGAAGACCTTGGCGTAATTGCCCCACTCCCAGGTGTCCGGGGTGAGGTCGCGGGTGAGTGCCTGCTGGTCGCTCATCACCGAGGTCAGGAAGAGGAAGACGAACGGCAGCAGGAAGAAGAGCGCGGCCGCGACGCCCAGGGCATGGACGGCGATCCAGTGCAGCAGCACCCTGCGGCGTGCGGTCCGGGCGGCGGGCGTACGGTTCCGAGCCGCCGGCCGGGGTGCTCCGGCCGGCGCGGTCGCCGGGTCGAGTACGGACGTCATCTCAGCCACCCGCTCCGATCAGTCCGCCGCGCCGCCGCATCAGCAGCGCGGTGAAGGCCATGGCCAGGAGGAACAGCACCAGCGCGACGACGCACGCCGCGCCGTAGTCGAAGCGCTGGAAGCCCAGGTTGTAGACCAGTTGGGGCAGCGTCAGTGTCGACTTGTCGGGATAGCCGGGCTCGAACTGCTGGCCGGAGCCGCCGATGACACCGGAGGCGACCTTTCCCGCGACCAGCGGCTGGGAGTAGTACTGCATCGCGGAGATCACCCCGGTCACCACGGCGAACAGCACGATCGGCGAAATGTTCGGCAGGGTCACGAACCGGAACCGCTGCCAGGCCGACGCGCCGTCCAGCTCCGCCGCCTCGTACTGCTCCTTCGGCACGTCGAGCAGCGCGGCCATGAAGATCACCATCAGGTCGCCGATGCCCCAGACGGCCAGCATCGTCAGCGCCGGCTTGGACCAGGACGGGTCGTTGAACCAGCCCGGAGCCGGCAGACCGAGCTGCCCGAGGACCGTGTTGACCGGCCCCGTACCGGGATTGAGGAGAAAGACGAAGGCGAGGGTCGCGGCGACCGGCGGCGCCAGATACGGCAGGTAGAAGAGAGTGCGGAAGATCCCCGTACCGGTCTTGATCCTGGTGATCAGCAGGCCGGTGCCCAGCCCGAAGACCACCCGGCAGGCCACCATGATGACGACGAGCCAGAGCGTATTGCGCAGCGACGGCCAGAACATCGGATAGTCGGTGAAGACATACGACCAGTTCCCGAGGCCGTTCCAGGAGGGCGGGTTGAAGCCGTCGTACTTCATGAAGGAGAAGTACACGGTCGAGATCAGCGGATACGCGAAGAAGACGGTGAAGCCGATCAACCAGGGCGACATGAACGCCGCCGTACGCAGCGCCGACCTGCGGCGCTTCGAACGCGGCGTGCAGGTGGACATCGAAAAAGACTTCCGGGCCCGTTACTTGGCCTGCTCGATATCACGGTCGATCTGCCGGGCGGTCTTCTCCAGACCGGCCTGGAGATCCTTCACGCCGCCCTTCTCGTACTGCAATCCGAAGTCCTGGAGCGTCTGCTGGTACGCCGAACCGTTGACGGCGGCCGGCGGTGTGCTGGAATCGGGGTGCCGCGCGATGTCGAGAAACGTCCGGAAACGTGGATCGAGCTTCAGGCCGGGCGACGCGAGCGCCGCGAAGGTCGACGGCACATTGCGGATGGCGTTCGCGAACTGGACAACCGCCTCGGTGTCGGTGGTCATGTATTTCATCAGCTCCCACGCGGCGTTCTGCTTCCGGCTCTGCGGGGCGATACCCATGATGGTCCCGGAGAGGAAACCCTTGCCGTAACTGTCGGCCTCGTCGTCCGCCACGGGCATCGGCGCCACTCCGATCTCGAACGGTACGTCCGCGTCCTCGGCCATCCCGAGCCGCCATTCGCCGTCGAGCTGCATCGCGACCTTGCCGGTGTGGAACGGGTGCTTCGCGCCCCACTCGTCACCGAACGTGCTGCGGAACCTCTCCAGTTTCCCGTAGCCGCCGAGGTCGTCCACGAGCTTCTTCTGATAGGTGAACATCTCCGCGAAGGCGGGGTCCTTGGCGACGGCGGACTTACCGTTCTTGCCGAAATAGGTGTGGTCCCAGCTCGACATGTAGTGATCGACGACCGTTTCGTAGCCGTGATAGGTCGGCATCAGACCGACCTGCTCATAGCTGTCGCCCTTGGTCTTCGTGAGCCTCTTCGCGTCGGCCGCCAGCTCCGACATGGTCTTCGGCGGCGAGGTGATCCCGGCCCTCCTGAAGGCGTCCTTGTTGTAGTAGAGCCCGTACGCGTCGCTGAGCAGTGGCAGCGCGCACCGCTTGCCCTCGAACCGGGTGTACTCCAGCAGCACCTTCGGGAAGATCTTCTCCGGATCGAGCCCGGACTTCTCGATGAACGGCTTCAGATCGGCGAAGGCGCCGGACGAACAGAACTTGCCGACATTGGACGTGGTGAAGGAGGACACCACATCGGGCCCGTTCGAACCGCCCGCGCGCAGCGCCTGGTTGAGCTTGTCGTCATTGATGTTGCCGACGACCTTCACCGTGATGTTCGGGTGGGCATTCTCGAACCGGTCGATGTTGTCCTGGATCGCCTTGGTCTCGGCGGGCGCGCTCCACCCGTGCCAGAAGGTGATCGAGGTCCTGGCGCTCGGATCGTCGGACGCGCCGGCGCCCGACTGGCCGGTGCACGCGGTGGCGACGACGAATATCGCGGCGACCGCCAGGGCGGAAACGGTCAGACGTCGGTTCTTGGGCATGACGGTACTCCCGGGTGGTCGAGGTTCGGGAAGGTGACGTACGGGGAGGCTTGCGGGGCGTACGCGGCGCGGGTGAACCGTGGGGGTGAACGCGGGCGTGACCGTGGTGGCGCGCGCGGGCGCGCACGCTGCGGTCACCGTGGACCGGTGCTGACGTGAGGGGCCGTCAGCGCGAGGTGTCGAAAAGCTCGTCGCGCGTGGTCGCGAGAGCGCTCTCCAGGGCGCCCCGCAGTACGGGACGGTGCTGGACCTCTCCGACGAGGAGCCGGGGGCGCGACGCGGCGAGTTCGGCCAGCTCCGCCTGGACCAGCGCGCGCAGCGGCTCACCGCCGGCGGCGATCACCCCGCCCGCGAGGATGATCAGCTCGGGGTCGAGGACGGCGGTCACGGACGCGAGACCGGTGGCGAGGCGCTGGGCGTACAGCCGTAGCAGCTCCGCCAGTTGACCACTTTCCTTGTCCCGGTCCCGCCCGCTACCACCGGCCCGCTCTCCGTCCTCCCCGTATCGGGCAGCGGCCCGTGCCAGCAGTCCGGCGGCGACATCGACGTACGGCTTCTCCGGGGTGTCGTACCCCAGCGACTTGGCGAGCCTCGGCACGGACTGCGCGCCGGCCAGCTCCTGGAAGCCGCCGCTGTTGGCCCTGACGACCTGTCGTACGAGCGGAGTTCCGGGGACCGGCAGGAAGCCCACCTCGCCGGCGCCACCGGTGAAGCCGCGGTGCAGCCGCCCGCCGATGACCACGGAGGCGCCGAGCCCCTCCTCGTTCCACAGCAGGACGAAGTCCTCGTGACCACGGGCCGCCCCGAGCCGCTGCTCGGCGACCGCCGCGAGGTTCACGTCGTTCTCGTACTCGACGGGCATCGGCAGGGCCGCCGCCAGTTCGTCGAGCAGGGCGGGGGAGTGCCAGCCGGGCAGATGGGACGCGTACCGCAGCCGCCCGGTGGACGGGTCGAACGCGCCGGGCGTGCCGATCACCACCCGGCGGACCTCCGCGCGCGTCAGCCCGGCGGCCTTCACGGCTCCCTCCAGAGCGTCCGTCACCTGACGGACGACATCGTCGGTGCGGCGGCCCGGAGTCGGCAGTTCGAACTCGCCGACGGTGGCGCCGGTGACATCGGCGACGGCCGCGAGGATCCGCCGCGGGTTCACATCGAGCGCGGCGGCGTACGCGGCCCGCGCGTTGACGGCGTACAGCTGCGCGTTGGGACCGGGACGGCCCTCGGTGGTCCCGGTGGCGACGACGAGTCCGGCCGCTTCGAGGCGGGCCAGCAGCTGGGAGGCGGTGGGCTTCGACAGCCCGGTCAGCTTCCCTATGCGCGTCCGCGAGAGCGGCCCGTGGAGCAGCAGCAGATCAAGGGCGGCCCGGTCGTTCATGGCCCGCAGCACCCGTGGAGTTCCCGGCGACGGAGTGGTGGATCCGGTCACGGCCTGGCGCCTGCCTTTCGACTTGCTGCTCGCAAACTCACCGACGACACCGAACTCTGTTAGGAAGGTTTCCTATCAGGCATGGAACGTAGGCCGGTGGCAGGGAAGCCGTCAATACCTTCCGGCACAACACACCCCCGCGGCAACCAAAGAGTTACCCGGGGGCGCGGAGATGAGCAGTGAGCGGCCGGTCCTACTACTTCGTGAGGTTGGTGGGCGGCGCTATCGGGGACGCCGCCAGCGACTGCGGCGAGGTCGGGCTGGCCAGCGCCGAGGGGGCCGACACACCCGCCGTCGGGTCGGTCGCCGCCCCGTCCTCCGTCGCGATCAGGATGCCGCCGACGATCTGGATGCCCGCCTCGTCGAACGCGCGCTTGATCCGCCAGCGCAACTCGCGCTCCACGCCCAGCGACTGGCCCGGCATCGTCTTCGCCGAGAGCCGCACCGTCATCGAGTCCAGCAGCACCGAGTCCAGGCCGAGCATCTCGACCGGACCCCACAGCCGCTCGTTCCACGGGTCGTCCTTGGCCATCTTCTCGGCCACCTGTGTGATGACCGTACGGATCCGATCCAGGTCCTCCGACGGCCTGACCATCACATCGACGCCGGCCGTCGCCCAGCCCTGACTCAGGTTGCCGATCCGCTTGACCTCGCCGTTGCGTACGTACCAGATCTCCCCGTTGTCGCCCCGCAGCTTCGTGACACGCAGGCCGACCTCGATCACCTCGCCGGACGCCACACCCGCGTCGATCGTGTCCCCGACGCCGTACTGATCCTCAAGGATCATGAAAACGCCGGACAGGAAGTCGGTGACGAGATTGCGCGCACCGAAGCCCAGCGCCACCCCCGCGACACCCGCGGACGCCAGCAACGGGGCCAGATTGATGTTCAGCGCCCCGAGCATCATCAGCGCCGCCGTCCCCAGGATCAGGAACGACGTGACCGACCGCAGCACCGACCCGATGGCCTCGGACCTCTGGCGCCGCCGCTCGGCGTTCACCAGCAGACCACCGAGCGCGGTGCCCTCCACGGACTGAACGCTGCGGTTCATCCGCTCTATCAGCTTGGTCAGGGCACGGCGGATCACATGACGCAGGACGAGCGCGATCACCAGGATCAGCACCATGCGCAGCCCGACGCTCAGCCACGTGGACCAGTTCTCCTCCACCCAGCTCGCCGCGTCGGTCGCCCGGTCCGCGGCCTCGTCCAGAGTGACGGGGTCGGGGGGTGGAGCGGCGGCGGCCGACGGAGCGGACCAGGACACGACAGAGACCTCCAGGTATGGCCGGACAGGTTGCCGGGCTGGCCAACCACACTAACGGGGCAGTGCGGCCGTTCCGGCGCTCCGCCGGGGGGAGAGACACGACTCACGTGTACCCCGTACGGGCCGGGAGCGGCCACCGGCACGGCAGGACGTGGTGTGGTCGAAAACACCCCGAGGCCGTTACCTGGACGTGGTGGCGTTTCGACCAGGCATGAGGAGAGACTGAGTACAGATCGTCCCGGCGCGAGCCACGCGCCGCCGGCGTACAAGGAGGCACCCGTGCCGCACGTTCTGGTCCTCAACGCGTCGTACGAGCCGCTCGGCGTCGTACCGCTCCGCCGCGCGCTCGTCCTCGTCCTGGAGAACAAGGCCCTCTGCCTCGAGGAATCCGGCGCCTTCATGCACAGCGAAACCCGTGTCATCCCCGCACCCAGCGTCGTACGGCTGAAGCGTTTCGTACGCATCCCCTACCGGGGCCCCGTCCCGCTCACCCGCCGCGCGCTCTTCGCCCGCGACGGCGGTCGCTGCATGTACTGCGGTGGCGTCGCAACCAGCGTCGACCACGTCATTCCGCGCAGCCGTGGCGGGCAGCACGCGTGGGAGAACGTGGTGGCGGCCTGCCGCCGCTGCAACCACGTCAAAGCGGACCGGCACCTGAGGGAACTGGGCTGGAGACTCAACCACCAGCCGGCCCCGCCATCGGGCCTGGCCTGGCGAATCATCGGGACGGGACACCGCGATCCGAGGTGGCTTCCGTACCTACAACCGTACGGAGCGGAGGATGCCATGGCCCGCATCGACGGCATCTCGGCGTGATTCCGGGGGCTCGGTTCGCCTGCGGGGGCGTGCCTCACCCCGCCCCCGCAGGCGCGGGGCGGCTCCGGGGCGTGCCTCCCCCCGCCCCCGAGGGCTCGGTTCGCCTCCGGGGCGCGCCTCACCCCGCCACCCCGTACGCCTCCACCGAGAACAGCGAGTACCCGAACCGCGTCCCCCGCCCATCCCCCTGCACCCGCAGGAACCGCGTCTCCTTCGCGTCCATGCCCACCACCTCGCGTCCGCCCGCGCCGTCCCTCACCGTCGCCGCCGTCCGCCAGTTCCGCCCGTCCGCCGAGACCTGGACGCGGTAGCGGCTCGCGTACGCCTCCTGCCAGTGCAGTACCACCCTGCCGATCCGGGCCGGCCGCGCCAGTTCCACCTGCCACCAGGCGCCGTCCTCGACGGGGGAGGACCAGCGGCTGACCGGATCGCCGTCGATCGCGGCGGACGCCGGGAAGTCGGCGGTCTCGTCGCCGGAGGAGGTGGCTCTGCCGGTGCGGGCGAGGTCCGGGCCGGCGGTACGGGGCGAGGCCCGTACCGTCAGCGTGCGTGTGTCCCCGGCGAAGGTGAACGGCACCTCGTACGTACCGACCGGAGTGCCCTCGGGGACGCTGACCTCGACGGGAACGGTCGTACGGGACCCGCGCGGCACCGTCGTTCCCTTGGGCGCTTTCACCCGAATGCCGGAAGGCGCCTTCGCGGTGAGTCTGCCCCGTACGTCGACGGGCCGCCGTGCGGACAGCCGGGCCTCGACCGTCTCGGGCTTCCCGCCGATCTGGGCGTCGGTCCCGCCCCGGGGCAGGTCCAGTTCGGCTTGCGGTTCGTCGGCGAACCAGGGCACGACGTGCCGGATGGCCGGCGCTGAGCCGGACGCGCTCGGCCCGACGACACCGGATCCGAGGCCCGCGCCGGTCCAGCGGATCCGTATGGCGTCGGCCCTTACGCCCTTCGCGGCCGTCTCGGTCCATCCGCTCGTGGAGAGCGAGTCCAGCGCACGCCAGCCCTCGCCGGGGACATGGACCTCGACGCTCGCGCCGGCGCCCGTGCCGGGTTCGGTCATCGTGTTGACCGTCTCGACGGACCTGGTCCTGCCGAGGTGGACGGTGTAGGACTGCGCGTCCTTGCTGACCTTCTCGCCGGTCCCGCCGGCGCTGCCCGCGGAGTCTGCCGAGTCCTCCGCGACCGGCGCGCGGTCCGTGCCCGTCCAGGCCGACGACTCCTCGACCGCCCTGTCGATGAAGGGGCCGAGTACGCCCTTGCCGACCGTGACCCGGCTCGCCCCGGCGGCCTGCCGCAGCGGTTCGAGGGCCAGCGAGTCCTGCCAGGCGCTCGCTCCGTCGCCGCGGTCCTGGGCCTGGAGCATGTCGATGGCCAGCTCACCGGCTTCGCCGTAGCGCGCCAGCTGGTCGAGCCAGGGCCGTACCTCGTCGTCCAGCCGCCCCTCCTGGGAGCCTGTTTCCCGGGAGCCTGCGGCTCCGGCGAGTCGCCGAGGGGCCTCCCGCATCACCGAGAAGGCCGCCCGGAGCCTGCTCGCCGCCCGGTCCCCGGCCGCCGTGTGCCCCGTGCGCGTGACGTCCCTGTTCGTACGGGACTCCCAGAAGTCGTCGAGCAGCGGCTTCAGGTACGCGGACTCCGAGGGGTCGAGAATGGAGGACGCGTCGTTTCCGGCCAGCGCGCTCAGCGCCTCACGGGCCTCGGCGTCCCCGCCCGCGAGGTCGTCGATCGCGGCCTTCCAGGACTCCTGAGGCTGGTAGCCGCGCGGATTCCAGGCGTAGTCGGCCGCCGTGAACAGCGGGATCCGGGACGCGGACGGCTGCTCCATGGCGTTGGCGAGCAGCGCGGCCGAGCCGGCGGCGACGGCCGGTTCGCGGCCGGTGTACGGGCCGAGGAAGAGCCGGCCCTGCTCGTAGTCGTTGACCGGGTAGTTGTCCATGGTGACCAGGGGGCGCTTGAACGCGGCGCGCGCCCCCATCAGCTCCCGGCCGGTGATCGTGCGCGGTACGACACCGACTCCGGTCCACGCGACCTGTATACGGGTGCCGAGCGCGTCCGCGAGCGCCTCGCGGTAGTCCGTGGTGCCGTTCTGGTAGTACTCGGTCGGCATCACCGTGAGCGGCTCGGCGCCCGTGTACCGGTCCGCCAGATGGTCCGCCACCGCGTTCGCCACGCGGGCTTGCGCCCTGGCGGCGGCCTCGGGGCCGGAACCGAACGTGTCGGCGTCCTCGTCGCAGTGCCACTCGCTGTAGCTGACGTCCTGGAACTGGAGCTGGAAGGCGCGCACGCCCAGCGCCCACATCGCGTCGATCTTGCGGTTGAGCGCCTTGACGTCCGCGTCCGAGGTCATGCACATGGCCTGGGCGGGGGCGACGGCCCAGGCCAGCGTCACATGATTGCGCCGGGCGCGTTCGGCCAGCTCACGGAATTCGGCGCGCTGCGCGGCGGGATACGGATCGCGCCAGCGCACCTGGCGGAACGCGTCGTCGCCGGGCGCGTACAGGTAGCGGTTCTGCTTCGTGCGCCCCATGAAGTCGAGTTGCGCCAGCCGTTGCCGGTGGCTCCAGGGCTGCCCGTAGAAGCCTTCCGTCGTGCCGCGTAGCGCCGTCCCGGGCCAGTCCCGTACGACGACTCCCGGGACGGTGGCCCGGCCGCCCGCTGTGACGATCAGCTGGCGCAGGGTCTGCACGGCGTGGAAGAGGCCGTCGTCACCGAGACCGTCCAGGGCGACGGTGGCCCGTCCGGCGACGGTGCCCGCGGCGATGCGGTAGCCGCCGGTCGGGAGGTCGGCGCGCTCCGGCGCGCGCAGGGCGCGCAGCGCTTCTTGCGCGCCGGAGCCTCCGGCCAATAAGACGGACCCGGTACCGGCGTGCGGCTCCCCGGGGGCCTTTCCGATGGACGACGTGGTGCGAACCGTACGGACACCTGCCGCGCGCAGCAGCTCCGTCAGCTCCTGTACGGCGTACGGGTCGGCTCCGGCGCCCGTGACGACGGTGACCTCGTCCCCGAGCGGCACGGCGGCTCCGGACGCTTGGATCTCCTGCGGCCGGGGCCAGACGGAGGGGACGGAGGGGGCACTCTCGCGGCCGGGCGTGGCGGCCGACGGGGCCGCCGGGTCGTGCGGGGCGGCGAGCGCGCCCGGCGCCGTGCCGAGGAGACCGCCGATCACGGCGACCGCGACGGCGGTCGCGGTCTTCACTCGCCCGAGCCGCATGCCCTTGCTCCCCTCAGTGGTTCCCCTGGCTCCACCGAAGTACGGAAGTCCCGACGAGCTGACTCACCGAGCGGTCCGGCCGAGCGGCAAGAGCCCACCACCCCGCGATGAGGGTGTCAACGTGCAAGGCCGTTGTGTCCCTTTTGGCCGCTGCTTGTGATAGGCAGGGGCTTCGCCCGCCGCACGGGGATCCCGGGAAACGGATCACGGCGAAGCGGGGAACAGATCGTGACGGATCACGGCGAACCCGGGAACAGATCGTGACTCGACACACGTTTACGGGGGGTACGGGTCTGCGGTCGTGTTCCCTGGGTAGGCGCCGAACAGTTCTGCTCCCCGACTCTTTGGAGGGGCCATCATGGCCGCATCCGCTCAGCTTCTGCTTTCCGCTCTTTCCAAACGGACGGAGCCCGCCTTTCTGACCAGCGAGCCGCCGCTCGCCGAGGTCGGTGCGGGGCCTCTGACCAGCGAACCAGCGTTCGCCGACTGCCCTCCTCTCACCAGCGAACCCGCGTTCGCCGACTACGCCCCCCTCACCAGCGAGCCGCCGCTCGCCGCCGACACCGCCCCGCTGACCAGCGAGCCGACCGCGTACGGCACGGCAGGCTGCAACTGCATGGAGTACCCAGGAGTCTGAATGGGCCTGGCCAGGCTCGCCGAGCTGCACGGTGTCGCCACCGCGTACTCACCCTCTCCGGGCGTGACCGTCCCGGTTCCCGACGACACGGTGATCTCGGTGCTGGCCGCGCTGAGCGTCGACGCGTCCACCCCTGTGGCGGTGGACGCCGCGCTGAGCCGCGCCGAGTCCGCCGCCGCGAGCCGCCTGCTGCCCCCGACCCTGGTCCTGTGGAGCGCCCCGGACGGCGCGGCGCCCGACCTGCCGCCCTCCCTGGCCACCCTCCCGCCCGGTGCGACGCTCCGGGTGGAGACGGAGCGGGGCGATTCGGTGGAGCTGCCCCGGGCGGGCTCCGCCGAGCCGGTGGAGGCCGAGGAGCTGACGGGGCCCGCCGTCCAGGCCTCCGCCTGGGCGCGGCTGCCTCTCGGGGTGCACCGGCTGGCCGTGGGGGCCCCTGACGGCCGTACGGCCCGGGTCACGCTCGTCGTCGCGCCCGGTCATGTCCCGCAGCCCCCTGCCCGTACGCACGGCTTCCTGGTGCAGCTCTACTCCCTGCTGTCCCGCCGCTCCTGGGGCATGGGCGACCTGGGGGACCTCGCCGAGCTGGCCGCCTGGTCGGGGCGGGTGCTGGGCGCGGGGTTCGTCCAGATCAACCCGCTGCACGCGGCGGTCCCCGGCGCCCCGACCGACCCCTCGCCGTACCGCCCGTCCTCGCGGCGCTTCCCCGACCCGGTCCATCTGCGGATCGAGGACATTCCGGAGTACGCGTACGCCCGCGGCCCCGAGCGCGAGCGGCTCGACGCGCTGGTGGAGAAGGCGGCGGCGCTGCGCGAATCGGTGCTGCGCGAGCCGGTCCCGCTCGTATCCGCCCAGGACACGGGCGTCGGCGAGGTCGCAAGCGCAGGCGCAAGCACAGGCACGGACCAGGGCGGCGCGCTGATCGACCGCGACGCCGTCTGGGCGCTCAAACGCGCGGCCCTGGACATCCTGGCCACGGCCCCGCTCGGTCCCGGCCGCCGCGCCGCCTACTGCGACTTCCTGGCCGCACAGGGCCAGGCCCTGGAGGACCACGCCACCTGGTACGCCCTCGCCGAGGCGCACGGCCCCCGGTGGCGCGACTGGCCGGCCGGGCTGCGCGACCCCCGCTCGCCCGAGACGGCCGAGGCCCGGCGTGAGCTGCTCGAACGGGTCGACTTCCACTGCCGGCTGGCCTGGCTCACCGACGAACAGCTCGCCGCCGCCTCCAAGGCAGCCGGGGACGCCGGAATGCCCGTCGGGATCGTCCACGACCTGGCTGTCGGGGTGCACCCGGACGGCGCCGACGCCTGGGCCCAGCAGGACGCCTTCGCCGCCGGGATGTCGGTCGGCGCCCCACCGGACGCCTTCAACGCGCTCGGCCAGGACTGGGGCCTGCCCCCGTGGCGCCCCGACGTGCTGGCCGCGTCGGGCTACGCCCCGTACCGCGGACTGCTCACGGGCCTCCTGCGGCACGCGGGCGCGCTGCGGATCGACCATGTGATGGGCCTGTTCCGCCTCTGGTGGGTGCCCGAGGGCCAGGAACCCACCCGGGGAACGTATGTCCGCTACGACGCCGAGGCGATGCTCGCCGTCCTCGCTCTGGAAGCGCACCGTGCGGACGCCGTCGTCATAGGGGAGGACCTGGGCACGGTCGAGCCCGGCGTGCGCGAGGCGCTGGAGCGGCGCGGTGTGCTCGGCACCTCGGTGCTCTGGTTCGAGCGCGACTGGGCCGGTACGGGGCAGCCGCTGGCGCCCGAGAGCTGGCGCGAGGGCTGCGTGGCCACCGCGACCACCCACGACCTCCCGTCCACCGCGGCCCGACTCACCGGTGAGCATGTGGAGCTGCGGCACCGCCTCGGCCTGCTCACCCGCCCGCTGGAGCAGGAGCAGGCGGACGACCGGGCGGAGGTCGCCGAGTGGCTGCACTGCCTGGTCGGGCTGGGGCTGCTGCCCGAGGGCGGCGGCGAGGAGGACGAGATCCGCGCGGTCTACGGCTTCCTGTCGCGGACCCCGGCCCGGATGATCGGCATCTGGCTGCCGGACGCGGTGGGCGACCGCCGCCCGCAGAATCTGCCCGGCACCTGGGACCAGTACCCCAACTGGAGACTGCCGGTCGCGGATGCGCGGGGCCGCCCGATGACCCTGGAGGAACTGACCGCGTCACCACGGCTGCGCGGCCTGACGGAGGTCCTGCGCTCCCGTACGGCACCCCCGCGCGCGCGGCCGGTATAGGCGTTCGCTACGTTTGCACCGTGGACAAGAAGAACGCTCTGCGCGCCGGCGCCCTGACGGCCGGTACGACGCTGATGATGCTGCTCATGTCGTCCCCGGCCCTCGCGCTGACCCCCGACGACGGTGACCAACCGGGTTCGGGCCTGAGCGTCGCCGAGACGCTCGGCCTCTTCGTGGTGGCCCCGGTGGTGATCTTCGGGATCATCGCGGGTCTGGTGATGGTCCTGGACAAGTCCCGCAAGCAGCAGGCCTGACGCCCGGACACACATCCCGCGCTCGCCTCACGCCCGCGGGACACATGATCCGAGAAAGCGCCGTCCGGCACAGATGTGCGGGGCGGCGCTTCCGCGCGACGGCTCACGGGTGCCGACGACGTACGGATGCCCGCGGAGCATCGGTGCCCGCGGCTTGCGCGCGCCGGTGGCGACGCCTTCCGGCCGCGGGCGGCGGAACGGCCCCGTAAGGCCGCTCCCGCCACCCGCTCCCGCCCACTCCTGCGCGCGGGTCGCAGCCGCTACGCGGCCCTGGTGGCCCCCGCCGCCTCGTCCGCCGCCTGCGCCCTCAGCGCGCGCTCGACGCCCGCGCGGGACTCCGAGACCAGCCGGCGCAGCGCCGCGTTCGGGCCCGCCGTGGACAGCCAGGCGTCCGTCGCGTCCAGGGTCGACTGCGCGACCTGGAGCGCCGGGTAGAGGCCGACCGCGACCTGCTGGGCCATCTCGTGCGAGCGCGACTCCCAGACCCCGGTGACCGCCGCGAAGTACTTCTCCGTGTACGGAGCGAGCAGTTCACGCTGGTCGGTCTGGACGAAGCCGCCGATCACGGCCTCCTGGAGCGAGTTCGGCAGCTTGTCGCTCTCCACCACCGAGGCCCAGGCCTCCGCCTTGGCACCGGCGTCGGGGCGGGCCGAGCGGGCCGCGGCCGCGTGGCGCTCGCCCGCCGCCGTCCGGTCGCGCTCGTACTCCGCCGCGATGTCCTCCTCGTCGTGCAGACCGACCGCCGCCAGCCGCTGGACGAACGCCCAGCGCAGCTCGGTGTCGACGGCCAGGCCCTCCACCGTCTCCGTACCGTCCAGCAGCCCCTGCAACAGGTCGAGCTGCTTCGGCGTACGGGCGGTCGCCGCGAACGCCCGTGCCCACGCCAGCTGGTGGTCGCTGCCCGCGTCCGCCGCGCGCAGGTGCGCCAGGGTGGCGTCCGTCCAGCGTGTCAGCCCCGCCTCGCGCCACGCGGGCGCCGCGTACAGGTCGAGCGCCAGCTTCACCTGGCGGTGCAGCGACTGCACGACCCCGATGTCCGACTCCTTGGTGATGCCGGACAGCACCAGCTCCAGGTAGTCGCGCGTGGCCAGCTCGCCGTCCCGCGTCATGTCCCACGCCGACGCCCAGCACAGCGCGCGCGGCAGCGACTGGGTGAAGTCCCCGAGGTGTTCGGTGACGACCCGCAGCGACTCCTCGTCGAGGCGGACCTTCGCGTACGACAGGTCGTCGTCGTTCAGCAGGATCACGGCCGGGCGCGGGGTGTCCGCCGGGAACGGCACCTCGGTGCTCGCACCGTCCACGTCCAGCTCGATCCGGCTCGTACGGACCAGCTTGCCGTTCTCGTCCAGGTCGTAGCAGCCGACCGCGATCCGGTGCGGACGCAGCACAGGCTCGCCCTTCGCGCCCGCTGGCAGCGCCGGAGCCTCCTGCCGTACGGAGAACGACGTCACATGGCCCGACTCGTCCAGCTCGATCTCCGGGCGCAGGATGTTGATCCCGGCCGTCTCCAGCCACGCCTTCGACCAGGTCTTCAGGTCACGCCCCGAGGTCTCCTCCAGCGCGCCCAGCAGATCGGACAGCCGGGTGTTCCCGAACGCGTGCGCCTTGAAGTACGCCTGCACGCCCCGGAAGAACTCGTCCTGCCCGACGTACGCGACCAGCTGCTTCAGCACGGACGCGCCCTTCGCGTACGTGATGCCGTCGAAGTTGACCAGCACGTCGTCCAGATCGCGGATCTCCGCCATGATCGGGTGCGTGGAGGGCAGTTGGTCCTGCCGGTACGCCCAGGTCTTCATGGAGTTCGCGAACGTCGTCCAGGACTGCGGCCACCGGGAGTCGGGCGCGTACGCCAGGCACGCGATCGAGGTGTACGTGGCGAACGACTCGTTCAGCCACAGGTCGTTCCACCACTCCATGGTGACCAGGTCGCCGAACCACATGTGGGCCAGCTCGTGCAGGATCGTCTCGGCCCGCCCCTCGTACGCCGCGTCCGTCACCTTCGACCGGAAGACGTACTGGTCGCGGATGGTCACCGCGCCCGCGTTCTCCATCGCGCCCGCGTTGAACTCCGGTACGAACAGCTGGTCGTACTTGGCGAAGGGGTAGGCGTAGTCGAACTTCTCCTGGAACCAGTCGAAGCCCTGCCGCGTGACCTCGAAGATCGCGTCCGAGTCGAGGTACTCGGCAAGCGAGGGACGGCAGTAGATGCCGAGCGGCACCGACTGGCCGCCCTTCTCGTACGAGCTGTGCACCGAGTGGTACGGGCCGACGATCAGCGCGGTGATGTACGACGAGATGCGCGGGGTCGGCTCGAAGCTCCAGACGTTGTCCTTGGGCTCCGGCGTCGGCGAGTTGGAGACGACGGTCCAGCCCTCGGGGGCCTTCACGGTGAACTGGAAGGTCGCCTTCAGGTCGGGCTGCTCGAACGACGCGAAGACGCGCCGCGCGTCCGGCACCTCGAACTGCGTGTACAGATAAGCCTGCTGGTCCACCGGGTCGACAAAGCGATGCAGGCCCTCGCCGGTGTTGGTGTACGCGCAGTCCGCGACGACCGTCAGCTCGTTCAGACCCTCGTGCAGCTGCTTCAGGGCGATCCGCGAGTCCTCGAAGACGGCGGACGCGTCCAGCGGCGTGCCGTTCAGCACGACCTCGTGCACGGCGGGGGCCACCAGGTCGATGAAGGTCTCGGCCCCGGCCTCCGTGCTCCGGAAACGCACCGTGGTCACGGACCGGTAGGTGCCGCCCTCCTGCGCGCCGGAGAGGTCGAGGTCGATCGCGTACGCATCCACGGTGAGCAGCTTCGCCCGCCGCTGCGCTTCCTCGCGGGTCAGATTGGTGCCGGGCACGCGGTCATCTCCTCGGTATGTGACGTTTTCCGTCATCCTTCCATGTCGCCGCCCGCCGCGAGGTAGCACCGTAGTTCCTACCTGGGTAGCATGGGGAGTATGAAGATCAGTGTGAGCCTGCCGCAGGAGGATGTCGCCTTCGTCGACGAGTACGCGGCGACATCGCGATCCGCGTCGCGGTCCGCGGTGATACACGCCGCGATCGAGCTGCTGCGCGCCTCACAGCTGGAGGCGGACTACGCGGTCGCGTTCGAGGAGTGGGACACGGGCGAGGACGCCGCGTTCTGGGAGCGGACCACGGCCGACGGGCTGGCCGATGCGCAGGGGTGACATCTATCTGATCGACTTCGAACCGGTGTGCGGAAGTGAGGCCGGCAAGGCGCGGCCCGCCGTGATCGTGTCCAACGACGCGGCCAACCGCTCGGCCGAGCGCAGCGGCCGGGGCGTGGTGACGGTGGTGCCGGTCACCTCGAACACCTCCCGTGTCTTCGCCTTCCAGACCATCCTGCGAGCGGCGGAGTGCGGGCTCGCCAAGGACTCCAAGGCCCAGTGCGAACAAGTGCGCGCGGTGTCGCCCGACCGGATGCGGCAGCGGATCGGTGCGGTGCCCCGACAGCGGATGGCCGAGCTCGACGTGGCGCTGCGGCGGCATCTGGCCCTGTGACCGGGCCGGCCCCGCCGGGCGTCCGCTGTGCGGCGGCCGGAGGAACGCGTACGGGCGGGGCGGGACGTCCGTGAGGAGTCCCGCCCCGCCCGTACCGAGCCGGACAGTCGGCTCGGGCGTCAGCCCTTGAGCTCCGCCGCCACCAGCTCCGCGATCTGAACGGCGTTGAGCGCCGCGCCCTTGCGGAGATTGTCGTTGGAGAGGAACAGCGCCAGGCTGTTCTCCGCCGTCTCGTCGTTACGGATCCGGCCCACGTACGAGGCGTCCTTGCCGGCCGCCTGGAGCGGGGTCGGGATCTCGGACAGCTCCACGCCCGGCGCGTCCTTGAGCAGCTCGTACGCGCGCTCCACACTGATCGGACGGCTGAACCGGGCGTTGACCTGGAGGGAGTGGCCGGAGAAGACCGGCACCCGGACACACGTTCCGGAGACCTTCAGCTCCGGGATCTCCAGGATCTTGCGGGACTCGTTACGGAGCTTCTGCTCCTCGTCGGTCTCGAAGGAACCGTCGTCCACGATCCCGCCCGCGAGTGGCACCACGTTGAACGCGATGGGGCGCTGGTAGACACCGGGCTCCGGGAAGTCGACGGCCGCGCCGTCGTGGGTGAGCTTGTCCGCCTCGGCGACCACCTTCTGCGCCTGGCCGTGCAGCTCGGCGACACCGGCCAGGCCCGAGCCGGACACGGCCTGGTAGGTGGTGGCGATCAGCGCGGTCAGCCCCGCCTCGTCGTGCAGCGGGCGCAGCACGGGCATGGCGGCCATCGTGGTGCAGTTCGGGTTGGCGATGATGCCCTTGGGGCGGTTCTTGATCGCGTGCGGGTTGACCTCGGAGACGACCAGCGGGACCTCGGGGTCACGGCGCCAGGCGGAGGAGTTGTCGATCACGACGGGGCCCTGCGAGGCGACCTTCTCGGCCAGTGCCCTGGACGTGGCGCCGCCCGCGGAGAAGAGCACGATGTCGAGCCCGGAGTAGTCGGACGTGGACGCGTCCTCGACCGTGATCTGCCGGCCCTGCCACTCGATGATGGAGCCCGCGGACCGGGCGGAGGCGAAAAGCCGCAGCTCAGCGACGGGGAAGCCCCGCTCGGCCAGGATGCTGCGCATGACCGTGCCGACCTGACCGGTGGCTCCGACAATTCCGACCTTCACTGGGGCTCCTTCACTCGCGACTGTCCCGGGAACGCGTCCCATCATGATGCGTATGTCCCGGGTCCGCTTGTCCAATCCTCTGTCCGAGGGGCGGGACGGTGCCGGTTACGTCACACAGCGCAGCCGGAAGCCGCCCATGGAGGCGCCCGTGCGCCACCGCCGATCACGCATGGTCACCGGCCGGGTCCGCCGAGGGACCGGAGAAGGCTGTTCAGGCCTGGTGCGGCGTCCGTGCGATCTACCCTCGCGGGATGAACCAGGAGCTACGAGTGGCGGCCTACGCCGTGTGCGTACGGGACGAGCGGATCCTCCTCGCACGCTGGGTGGCGAGCGACGGCACCAAACGCTGGACCCTCCCGGGCGGCGGGATGGAACACGGCGAGGACCCCTTCGACACCGTGATCCGTGAGGTCGAGGAGGAGACCGGCTACGTCGCCGAGATGACGGCGCTGCTCGGTATCGACTCGATCCGCCGCCGCTACCCCCGCAAACTGGGCCTGTTCGCCGACTTCCAGGGGCTGCGCATCGTCTACGAGGGCCGTATCACCGGTGGTTCGCTGCGCCCCGAGATCGAGGGGTCCACCGACCTGGCCGCCTGGCATCCCCTCGACGCGGTCCACGGTCTCGACCGTGTCGAACTGGTCGACATCGCGCTGCGGTTGTGGCGCGAGCGGCCCTTGCTCGGCCGTGCCGTCGCCAACGGCTGAAAGTGGGTCAACCCTCCCCGAGCCGGGCAACTCCGCCCGCGGGGACGGAGTCCTGTCCGCCGATCGCACGCGCAGACCATTGATCGCACGCGCAGACAATCGCACGCGCAGACAGGGGAGTTCGCATGGCAGCAGGTACGGACCGTTCGACCGGCGAGACCCGCCCGCCCCACCTGACCCGACCGGCCCGAGCGGTCGGCCCGACCCGGCGGGTCCGGCTCCTGCGGACGGGGGCGCTGGTGGCGGCGGCCGTCGTGAGCACCGTGTTCGTGGGCCCCGCCACGGCCGTCCCGGCGACGGGTGTTCATGCGGAGGGCGTCCAGGCGGCGGAGGACACGAGAGCCGCCCACACCGCCACGCGGCGGGCGCTCGAAGCCGCCGTGGAGCAAGGCGTCCCCGGAGCGGTGGCCACGGTCCGGGACGGCTCCGGCGGCTGGAGCGGCGACGCCGGAGTGGCGGACCGTACGACCGGCCGCGAGCGTGGGGCGCAGGATCGTTACCGCGTCGGCTCCATCACCAAGACCTTCGTCGCCACCGTGCTCCTCCAACTGGAGGCCGAGGGCCGGCTGAGCCTGGACGACACCGTCGATTCCTGGCTGCCGGGGGTGGTGAGCGGTCACGGCCACGACGGGCGCACGATCACCGTGCGGCAGTTGCTCAACCACACCAGTGGGATCTTCTCCTACACCTCGGACCGGGAATTCGCCGAGCGGATCTTCGGGGACGGCTTTCTGGAACACCGCTACGAGACCTGGAGGCCCCTGGAGCTGGTCAAGATCGCCATGGGGCACCAGCCCGACTTCGCCGCCGGCACGAGCTGGCGGTACTCCAACACCAACTACGTCCTCGCCGGGATGGTCGTGGAGAAGGTGACCGGCCGTTCGTACGGCACCGAGATCGAGCGCCGCATCCTGCGCCCGCTGAATCTGCGGGCCACGAGTGTGCCGGGCACCGATGTCACCGTGCCCCGGCCGTCCGGCCGCGCCTACTCCACGCTGGAGTCCGGCGACGGCGCGGAACCTGACGTGAAGATCCACGACGTCACGGAACTCAACCCGACGATCGCGGGCGCGGCCGGCGCGATGATCTCCAACTCGGTCGATCTGAACCGCTTCTACAGCGCGCTGCTCGCGGGCGAGCTGCTGCCCGCGAAGCAGTTCGAGGAGATGACGGACACGGTGGCGACGGGGGACCAGGGCCCGGCCGGCCAACGCTACGGACTCGGCCTCATCCAGCAGAGGACGGCCTGCGGCAAGGAGGTCTGGGGCCACAGCGGGGGGATTCACGGCTCGACGTCCATCGCGGTCACCACCCGGGACGGCCGCCACTCGATCGCCCTGAACTTCAACGCCGACTGGACGGGCAACGCGGGCAAGGTCGTTGACGCGGAGTTCTGCGGCTGACGACGCGGAGGGGCGGTGAGGAGGGCGGCCGTGGCGACGCGGCCGCCCTCCTCACCGTGCCGGGGGCCTCATCGCGGCAGGACGACCACCCGCGCCGCCGGATCCCTGCCGTCCGCCGCCGTCAGGGCCGTACGGACCACCGTCGCCTGCTGCTCCAGCGACTCCCGCAGCTTCCTGGGCGTGAGATGGACGACCGTGATGCCGAGCCGTTCCAGATGCTCGCGTTTGCGGACGGTCGCCGACCACTGCGCGTCGTCGTCGGGCCACTCCCCCTTACGGCCGCCCTGCCGCTGCGCCCGGGTGTCCAGCTCGACGGCGACCGCCTGCTCGGGCCAGTAGGCGTCCGCACCGCCCAGATGCGGTCCGCCCGGCAGTCGCAGGTCGACGTTCCACACCGGGGCGGGCAGCCCGTACGTCCGCACCATCTCGTACAGCCGCCCCTCGGCCAGCGAGCGCCCCTCGGCGAGCAGCGCGTCCACCGCGTCCACCACGTGCGGCCGCACCAGCAGCCCGGACTGGTTCAGTTCCCGTACGAGCGCGGCCGGTTCGCAGTGCCCGCCGCGTACCGTCTCGGTCAGCAGCCCGACCACGGAGTCGGCGTCGGACAGCTCGGCGACCGCGTCGGCCACCGCACGCCCCACGGGCGCCACCGGCACTCCCTCGATCTGTTCGGACCAGGGCAGGGCGTGGGCGCGGATGATCCGGGCGCAGCCCGTGGACCGCAGCCGCCGGGTGCGCGGTACGAGCACGTTGATGTGCGTGAGGGAGGGCAGTGAGGGGGTCGACGAGAAGCCGTGCAGCGCCAGAGCCGCGAGGCCCGTGATCATCACCCCGCTGTACGGGGGCGCGGTCGACGCCCGGGACTCGGACGGCCGCCGGGCCGACTGCGGCCCGGTCTGTGCCGGCACCTCCTTGGCGCCCTCCGCGCTCGGCCGCACCGCGTACAGCAGCACCGCGCGCAGCCGCTCCTCGCTGGTCGGTGTGCCCGTGTGCAACACGTAGACCCCCGGCAGCAATTGCTGCCAGGGGCCGCCGGGCCGGCACCGGGCGGCGACCCGGCCGGCCGGGACGCCGTGCTCGCGCAGCTGCGCGAGGGAGAGCACGCGGTGCTGGACGTCACCGGAGAGGTTGGTGAGGAGGAGGGGAACGGCTGGGGCATTGTTGTTCATGTCCCGGGATCTCCCCATGCCTCACCCGACCTCAACCCTTGTTACGCCTTCATCGACAAAACCGGACAAGTTCGGCTTAAAGTACGGGAGTTCGACGGCCGATCAGGATGCCCACCCGGATGTCCGGGCAACCATTTTTCGCCCGTTCAGCCCGTTCAGCCCGCTCGGCCCGTTCGGTCTGTTCAGTCTGTTCAGTCCGTTCGGTCCGCCAGCCCGTGCAGCCCGCTCGGTCCGTTCAGCCGGCCGTCGCCGCCGCCGCGGCGTCGCACTCCTGCCCGCGCAGCGACCGTGCCAGATCGTCACCCGCCTCCAGCACCAGCCTGCGCAGCGCGGGCGCCGAGTCCTGGTGCGTGTCGAGCCAGGCGTGCGTCGCGTCCAGCGTCCGGCGGTCCCCCTGAAGCCCCGGGAACAGCCCCCGCACCACCACCATGGCGATCTGGATCGAACGCTCCCTCCACACCCGCTCGATCGCGTCGAAGTACGTGGCCGCGTACGGCGCGAGCAGCTCCCGCTGGCCGGGCTGTGTGAAGCCGGAGATCGTCGCCTCGACCAGCGCGTTCGACAGCGCGTCCGACTCGACGACCTGCGCCCAGGCCTGCGCCTTGACCGCGGCCGAGGGCCGGGCCGCCAGGCAGCGCATCTGGTGGCGCTTGCCCGACGCCGTGTCGTCCAGGGCCAGTTCGGCCGCGATGACCGACTCGTCGGCGAGGCCGTGCGAGGCCAGCGGCTCCAGGAAGGCCCAGCGCACTTCCTGGTCGACGGTGAGCCCGTCGATCTTCGCCGTACCGTCCAACAGCCCCCGCAGGAGCTGGAAGTCCGACTCCGTCGTCGCGACCGACGCGAAGAAGCGGGCCCAGGTCAGCTGGTGCTGGCCGGCCGGCTCCGCCGTCCGCAGCTCACGCAGCGCACCCTCGGCCAGCAGCCGTCCGCCCTCCTCGCGCCAGTGCGGCGTCGCGTAGTGGGTGAGCGCGGAACGCGCCCAGGCGTGCAGCATCTGGAGCACGCCGATGTCCGTCTCGCGGCCCGCGTGGGTGAGCACCAGCGCGATGAAGTCCCGGGCCGGCATGAGCGCGTCCCGCGTGAGGTTCCACAGCGCGGACCAGCACAGGGCGCGCGCGAGCGGGTCGGCGAGGTCGCCCAGACGCGCCCGCAGGGTGTCCAAGGAGCCCGCGTCGAAGCGGACCTTGCAGTACGTCAGATCGTCGTCGTTGACGAGGATCAGTTCGGGCTTCTCGGTCCCGGCCAGCTCGGTGACGACGGTACGCGGCCCGGCCACGTCCGTCTCCGCCCGCGCGTACCGCACCAGCTCGCCCTCCGGCGTACGCCGGTACAACCCGATGGCCACCCGGTGCGGCCGCAGTTCGGGGTGCGACTCGGGGGCGTCCTGCACGACGGCCAGCTCGGTGATCCGGTCCTGCGCGTCGTACAGCACCTGCGGGGTGAGCGAGTTGACCCCGGCGGTCTGGAGCCAGGAACGCGACCAGTCCGCCATGTCCCGCCCGGAGGTCTCCGCCAGCACGGACAGCAGATCGCCCAGCCGGGTGTTCCCGTACGCGTGCCGCTTGAAGTAGCGCCGCGCGCCCTCCAGGAACGCGTCCTTGCCGGCGTACGCGACCAGCTGCTTGAGCACCGACGCGCCCTTGGCGTACGTGATGCCGTCGAAGTTCAGCTTGGCGTCCTCCAGATCACGGATGTCGGCCGTGATCGGATGGGTGGACGGCAGCTGGTCGGCGCGGTAGGCCCATGACTTGCGGTTGTTGGCGAAGGTGATCCAGCCGTCGGTGAAGCGGGTGGCCTCCACCATCGAGAAGGTCCCCATGAAGTCCGCGAAGGACTCCTTCAGCCACAGGTCGTCCCACCACCGCATGGTGACCAGGTCGCCGAACCACATGTGCGCCATCTCGTGCAGGATGACGTTGGCCCGGCGCTCGTACGACGCCCGGGTGACCCGGCCGCGGAAGATGTACTCCTCGCGGAAGGTCACCAGACCGGGGTTCTCCATCGCGCCCAGGTTGTACTCGGGCACGAAGGCCTGGTCGTACTTCCCGAAGGGGTACGGGTAGTCGAAGTGGTCGTGGAAGAAGTCCAGGCCCTGCTTGGTGATCAGGAAGACGTCGTCCGCGTCGAAGTGCCGGGCGAGCCCCTTGCGGCACATCGCGCCGAGCGGGATCTCCAGGACCGTGCCGTCGTCGAACGTACGCCGGTAGGAGTCGGTCACATAGTGGTACGGGCCGGCCACGACGGCCGTGATGTACGTCGAGATCGGCTTCGTCTCCGCGAAGTGCCATGTGTTGGCACCGGGGGTGTCACCGGGCGTGTCACCGGGCTCGGCGCTCGGCCGGGCGCTCGGAGTGCCCGCGCCGTTGCCCCAGACCGTCCAGCCCTCGGGCGCGGTCACCTCGAAGCGGTACGGCGCCTTGAGGTCCGGCTGCTCGAAGTTGGCGAAGACGCGGCGGGCGTCCGCCGGTTCGTACTGCGTGTACAGATAGACCTCGCCGTCCTCCGGGTCGACGAAGCGGTGCAGGCCCTCGCCGGTCCGGCTGTACGCGCACTGCGCGTCCACCACCAGCACGTTCTCCGCCTGGAGGTTCTCCAGCGCGATACGTGAGCCGTCGAAGACGGCGGCCGGGTCCAGAAGGGTCCCGTTGAGGGTCACCGCGGTCACGCTCGGTGCGATCAGATCGGCGAAGGTGGCCGCCCCCGGCTCCGTGCAGCGGAACCGGATCGTCGTCACCGAGCGGAAGGTGCGCGGACCGCCCGGACTCTCCGGCGTGCCGCTGTCCCGCGCATCGGCGCCGGGCGCACCGCCGTCCGGCGTCGCGTCGACCGCCGAGCGCAGGTCGAGGGCGACCTCGTACCCGTCTACGGACAGCAGGCCCGCCCGCTCGCGGGCCTCGTCGCGGGACAGATTCTCACCGGGCACGGTCACTCCTTCGTGGCTCGCCTTCAGGGCACGTTCAAAACCGGACCGATCCTCGCATGTGCCACTGACAGCCGGTATCCGGGAATGCCTTCCACGGTCCGGCACGTTTGTGCTGAAGAGGCGTACCGCAGCCGTGATGAGGAGAGAGATGTCCGACAAGACCCCTGTTGATTTCTGGTTCGATCCGCTCTGCCCCTGGGCGTGGATGACCTCGCGCTGGGTCCTCGAAGTGGAGAAAGTCCGTGATATCGAGGTCCGCTGGCATGTGATGAGCCTGGGGGTCCTCAACGAGGACAAGCTGGACCAGCTCCCCGAGGAGTACCGGGAGCACATGCTCCCCGGCGGCAGGTCCTGGGCCCCGGTCCGTGTGGTCATCGCCGCCCAGCAGCTCCACGGCGACGAGGTCCTCGGCAAGCTCTACACCGCGCTCGGCACCCGTTTCCACAACCAGGGCGAGGGCCCGACCCGCGAGGCGATCGCCGGCGCCCTGGCGGATGCCGGACTGCCCGCCGATCTGATCGACTACGCGGACTCCGACACGTACGACACCGAACTGCGCGCCTCCCACAAGGAAGGCATCGACAAGGTCGGCCAGGAGGTCGGCACGCCGGTCATCGCCGTCCCCGGGGCGGACGGCGAGCAGGTCGCCTTCTTCGGCCCGGTCGTCACGCCGGCGCCCAAGGGCGAGGAGGCCGCGAAGCTCTGGGACGGCACGCTGATGGTCGCGTCGATCCCCGGCTTCTACGAGATCAAGAGGACCCGTACCCAGGGCCCCATCTTCGACTGACGGGCCTGTTCGACCGACCGACCCCCGGACCGGCCTCGTCGCCGGACGCCGTCACCGGGACTCTGTCACCGGAACGTGGAAGGACCCCCGCGAGTCATGTCCTCGCGGGGGTCCTTCGTCATTCCGCCTGCCGGTGAAGGTTGAGAAGACGATCACGAGCAGGACGTCTGCCTGTCCCGCCCACGGGGGCGGGCGGCGGAGTCAGGGGCCCTACGGCACCAGCAGCAGGTTGTTCGCGCGCTCCTTCGCCGCGGCGTAACGCTTCGCCACGTCCTGCCAGTTGACGACCTCCCACATCGCCTCGATGAAGTCCACCTTCTGGTTCTTGTACTGGAGATAGAAGGCGTGCTCCCAGGCGTCGAACACCAGGACCGGCACCGATCCCTGGCCGACGTTGCCCTGGTGGTCGTAGACCTGCTCGACGATCAGGCGCGCGCTGACCGGCTCGTACGCGAGGACTCCCCAGCCCGATCCCTGGGTGGTCGCGGCGGCCTTGGTCAGCTGGGACTTGAAACCGGCGAAGGATCCGAAGGACTCGGCGATGGCGTCCGCGAGTTCGCCGACACCGTCCGCTGCCAGCGGTTCGCCGCCGCCGTCGCCGGTCATGTTGTGCCAGTAGACCGAGTGCAGGATGTGGCCGGAGAGATGGAAGGCGAGGTTCTTCTCCAGAGCGTTGATCGCTCCCCACGACTCCTTGTCGCGCGCCTCCGCCAGCTGTTCGAGGGTGTCGTTGGCGCCTTTGACGTAGGCCGCGTGGTGCTTGTCGTGGTGCAGCTCGATGATCTGCGGGTTGATGACCGGTTCGAGCGCCGCGTAGTCGTACGGAAGTTCAGGAAGCGTGTACATGGCCATGTGTCCGGGCCCTCCGACCTCTTATTGCACATCTTGTGCAAGTGCACGCTAGCAGCAAGTGTGTGGACGTGATCGCTGTGACACCTCCCGCACGGGCTCGATCGACTCCTTGAACGGCCTCGATCGACGTGGATCTCCGACAACCTCCCGGCCTCCGCTCTGTCGGTGACCGACGGTGTCCCGGCCCGCACCGGTGGGCTAACGTCGGGCTGTTCCGAACCCTCCCCACGCCCGCGGAGTCCCCATGAGCGCTGTCGCCGCCACCCCCCGAACCGGAGTCGTCCTCGCCGACCTGCTCCCCGCCACCCGTACCCGGGACATCGCCCTGGTCGCCGGGGGAGCGGTGCTCACCGGTCTGGCGGCGCAGATAGCCGTCCCGGTTCCCGGCTCGCCCGTCCCGGTCACCGGCCAGACCTTCGCCGCGCTGCTCGTCGGCACCGCCCTGGGCGCCCGCCGCGGTTTCCTCTCGCTCGCCGTCTACACCCTGGTCGGGATGGCCGGCGTGCCGTGGTTCGCCGACGGCAGGTCCGGCCCCGGCGGCGCCTCCTTCGGCTATGTCCTCGGCATGCTGCTCGCCGCGACGGTGGTGGGGGCGCTGGCCCGCCGGGGCGGTGACCGCTCCGTACTGCGTACGGCCGGGACGATGGTGGTGGGCTCCGCGGTCACCTACGCCGTGGGCGTGCCCTACCTCGCGATGTCCGCCGGCCTGTCACTGAGCGCAGCGGTCGCGGCCGGACTGGTTCCCTTCCTGCTGGGTGACGCGCTCAAGGCGGCACTGGCGATGGGTGCGCTGCCCACCACCTGGAAGCTCATCGGCCGCCGCGGCTGACGCCGTTCGTGGTCCGTTCCCTCGTTTTCCCCTTCACCGGAAGCGGTTCGCCGGGTCGTGGGCGGCCTTCAGCCCGGCGAGCCGCCGCTCCGTCTCCGCGCCGTACAGGCCCTCCGTACGGGAACCGTCGGCGAAGCCGAAGTTGCGCGAACGCCCCACGGCCAGCGGGGCGAGCCGCCCGAACACCTCGTCGTACAGTCCCCGGACCGTTCCCGGATCCGTCCCGTCCAGCGGTGACAACACCCGTACCAGGAAGCCCGCTTCGCGGTGCGGCACGGCATTGGGCACGTCGGGCTCCTTCGCGAGCGCGCCGCCCAGATGGTTGATCTGGACGACGCACATCATCGGCGCGCCGGGACCGGTCGGCGCCAGTACGTCCAGGAGCGCGTCGGCTTCCAGGGTCCGGAGCATCGCGCTGTCCCCGTAGTACGCGTGCGGGTGCTCGGGATCGCTGTGGATGGACGCGGATTCGGTGTACGGCATCTCCCGCAGCGAGTCGCTCAGCGCGGGCCCGACGGCCCGCAGCGGTGCCACCAGCCGCTCGCCCGTCGCCTCCGTCCCGGTGTGGGCCACCCGTACGGACACGGTGTACCGGCCGCGCAGCGGCTCCGGCACCATCGGCAGATCCGGGAACTCCATCACGGACAGGCTCGACGTCACCGTGTCCGGCACGGTCCGGGTCCACTCCAGATACGTCCGCACCACCTCGCCCACCAGTTCACCGCCGAAGAGCAGCGAGCCCCCGTAGAGCCGCGCGACCGGTACGAGGCCGATCTCCAGCGCCGTCACCACCCCGAGGCCGTGCCCGCCGCCGCGCAGCGCCCAGAACAGCTCGGGTTCGCTCTCCTGCGTGACGCGCAGCGACCGGGCGTCCGCGGTGACGAGATCGAGGGCGCGCACATGGTCGGCGGCGTATCCGTACTCCCGCGCCAGCAGCCCCAGCCCGCCGCCCAGGGTGTACGAGACGGCGCCGATGCCGGGCGCGGAACCGTTCGGCGGGGCCAGGCCGTGCGGCGCCGCCGCCTCGATGACCTGCCGCCAGCGCACGCCCGCCTCGATCCGCGCGGTGCGCGTGCTCGCGTCGATCCGTACGCCGTCCATCCGCCGGGTGGTGATCAGGACGCCACCCTCCGAGGCCCCCGGCAGCCCGTGGCCCGTCGCCTGGACGCGGACGGGCCACGCGTGGGCCGCCGCGTGCGCGACGGCGGCCCGTACCTCCTCGGCGTCGGTGGCGCCGACGACCAGCTCCGGGCGCGGGGTGAAACCGGTCTGGAAGCCCGCGACTTCGGCTTCGTAGCCGGGATCGCCGGGACGGAAGAGGGCGGTGGTGTCGCGGAAACCGACGGTGGCGCGGTTGTCGGACATGAGTGAGGCTCTCCGTTCGCTCGGTGGGGGTCCACTCGGTGCGTACGGAGAGCCTCACGGCATAACCTGACAGTTTCCGTCAGGTTATGACCACTGTTATGACCGGCCGCTTCACGTCCGGTCCATTAACGGCCGGTCCATTCATGTCCGGTCCGTCGCCTCGACCTCGACCGGCCCGGTCGGTCCCGCGTCCTGGAGCGCGCCGGACGCCTGTCCCGGCACCTGCCCCGGTACCCCGGCCGCGGCCTTCTTCTGGCGGGACTCCCGTACCAGCGAGATGCCCACCACGATCGCCGCCACCAGCAGCGACAGCAGCACCTGCTCCCGGCCGGCGTCATCGGTGAGCATGTAGACCAGGATGAACGAGATCATCGCGATGGTCGCCCAGGTCAGATACGGGAAGAGCCACATCCGTACGACCAGCTTCTCCGGCGCCTCGCGCAGGATGATCCCGCGCATCCTCAACTGCGTGAAGCAGATGACCAGCCAGACGAACAGGGCCACGGCACCCGACGAGTTGAGCAGGAACGCGAAGACGGTGTCGGGCCACTGGTAGTTGAAGAAGACCGCGACGAAACCGAAGAGGACGGACGACAGGATCGCGGCCTGCGGCACGCCACGCGAGTTCGTCCGGGCGAAGGCCTTGGGCGCGTCCCCGCGCCGGCCGAGCGAGAAGGCCATCCGGGACGCGGTGTACAGGCCGGAGTTCAGACAGGACAGGACGGCCGTCAGCACGATGACGTTCATGACCTGACCTGCGTGCGGGATCCCGATGGAGTTCAGGGCCGCGACATACGAGCCGTCCTTGGTGATCGACGGGTCGTTCCAGGGGAGCAGCGTCAGCACGACGAGGATCGAGCCCAGGTAGAAGACGGCGATCCGCCAGATCACGCTGTTGGTGGCCTTGGCGACGGCGCGCTGCGGGTCCGAGGACTCCCCGGCCGCGAGCGTGACGATCTCGCTGCCCATGAAGGAGAAGACGACCATCAGGACGCCGGTGAGTATCGCGCCGGGTCCCTTGGGGAGGAATCCGCCGGAATCCGTGAGATGCGCGAAGCCCGCGCCCGGGTTGTCCGATCCCGGCAGCAGCCCGAACACGGCCAGCAGACCGATGACGACGAACGCGGCGATCGCCACGACCTTGATCCCGGCGAACCAGAACTCGAACTCGCCGTAGGACGCGACGGATCCGAGGTTCGTGGCGGTCAGCACGACCATCACGATCAGCGCCCAGGCCCACTGCGGTACGGCGGGCACCCAGCCCTCCAGGATCTGCGCGCCCGCGGTCGCCTCGACCGCCAGCACGACGACCCAGAAGAACCAGTACAGCCAGCCGATCGAGAATCCGGCCCAGCGCCCCAGCGCCCGGTCCGCGTAGGCGGAGAAGGACCCCGAGCTGGGCTGCGCGGCCGCCATCTCGCCGAGCATCCGCATGACGAGCACGACCATCGCGCCGACCAGCGCGTACGACAGCAGAATGGCCGGCCCGGCGGCGGCGATGCCGGAGCTGGACCCGACGAACAGGCCGGCCCCGATCACACCGCCGATCGCGATCATGGACAGATGACGGTTCTTGAGACCGGCCTGGAGGCCGTCGGAGGACTGAGTGTCCCCGGCTTCACCGGGAGTTCTGTCCTCGGTTGAGGGGGGCAGGGAGGCCATGCAGGTGTCCTTACGTTTGCAGTCCGCTCAGCGGGCGAGCTCCCCGCATTGAAGCCGCCGTTTCCCGGAATGCGGAAGGGAATATTCCGTATCTTTACCTGAAGACGGTTGCGGGGACGTTACTCGAAGGGTCACTCGGATGCCGAGCCCCGACCCGCTGACCGATACCCAGCCACACGGCCGTCACACCACGCGTGTCACACTTCGCCCCATGCGCGTGTACCTCGGTTCCGACCATGCCGGCTTCGAACTCAAGAACCACCTTGTGGAGTGGCTCACGGCCCACGGCCACGAGCCCGTCGACTGCGGTCCCCACATCTATGACGCCGAGGACGACTACCCGCCGTTCTGCCTGCGCGCCGCTGAGCGCACGGCGGCGGACGCGGACAGCCTCGGCATCGTGATCGGCGGCTCCGGCAACGGCGAGCAGATCGCCGCGAACAAGGTCAGGGGAGTGCGGGCCATCCTCGCCTGGAGCGAGGCGACGGCGGCCCTGGGCCGCGAGCACAACAACGCGAACGTCATCTCCGTGGGCGGCCGGATGCACACCCGCGACGAGGCGACCTCCTTCATCGAGGTCTTCCTGAAGACGCCCTACTCCGGGGTGGAGCGCCACTCACGCCGGATCGACATGCTCTCGGCGTACGAGACGACGCACGAGCTGCCGCCGGTCCCGGCGCACCACCCGCGGCAGGACTGACAACCCCGGTTCGCTCCGTGCCGCCGGGCCCGGGTCCGGCGGCACAGCCATGCGGCCTCCGGCCGTTCCGCCTGCCGGAAGCCTCCCGGCCACGTGAAGACCTGCTTGAAGACCTACTGAAGACCTACGGAGACGCCGTGCCCGAGGGGCATACGATCCACCGCCTCGCCGAGGACCACCTCGACCGCTTCGGCGGGCGGCCGGCCCGGGTCAGCAGCCCGCAGGGCAAGTTCACCGACAGCGCGGCACTGCTCGACCGCCGGGTCCTGGCGGACGTGGACGCCCACGGCAAGCACCTCTTCCTCGGCTTCGGCGACCTCGGCTGGGTCCATGTCCACCTCGGTCTCTTCGGCAAGCTGGGCTTCGGTACGGCCCCGGCCCCGCCCCCCACCGACACCGTCCGCCTCCGTCTGCTCAACGACGACCACTACGCCGATCTGCGCGGCCCGACCACCTGCGCACTGATCACCGCCCCGGAGAAGCAGTCGATACACGACCGCCTGGGTCCGGACCCGCTGCGCCCCGAGGACGACGGCGAGAAGGCCTGGGCCCGGATCTCCCGGTCCCGCACGACCGTCGCCGCCCTGCTCATGGACCAGAAGGTCATCGCCGGAGTCGGCAACGTCTACCGCGCCGAGGTGCTCTTCCGCGGCGGCATCGACCCGTACCGAGCGGGCAAGGACCTCACCCGACGGGAGTGGGACGGGATCTGGGCGGATCTGGTGGCGCTGATGCGCGAGGGCGTACGGCACAACCGGATCGACACCGTCCGCCCCGAGCACACCCCGGAGGCGATGGGCCGCCCGCTGCGCGTCGACGACCACGGCGGCGAGGTCTATGTGTACCGGCGGGCCCGGATGGCCTGCCACCTGTGCGGTGCCGAGATCCGTACGGAAACCCTCGCCGCCCGCAACCTCTTCTGGTGTCCGGGCTGCCAGCGTCACTAGAGGCCTAGGGCCTGTCCGGCGGATCTTCGCGGGCCCGCGAAGATCCGCCGGACAGGCCCTAGAAGCCGTGCGGCAGCCAGGGCGCGAGATCCGACGCGAAGGCGGCCGATGCCGCCGTCAGCGCGCCGGGGCGCAACTCCGCCACCCGCCCCGCGCGCGCCAGCGCGGTCAGGGACACGCCGCCCAGATACGCGGCGCCCAACTCGTTGACGGACAGCGCCAGATCGGGCTGATCGGACGTGCGCTCGCAGGACGCGCCCCCGGTGTCGCCGGACAGCCGCCAACGCCCCTCGTTCCAGGGGCAGAAGGAGTCCTCCACCTCCAACACCACGTCCAGGGGCGCCCGGTAGGTACGGGCCGCCAGCGCCGCCCCGACCTCCACCGGCCGCAGATACAGGGAGTCCCGCAACGCCAGACCGCAGCGCCGGACATCGGAGACCAGGTACTGGAACGGGTCGTCCACCGGCCGTTCGTGCGCCCTGACCGTCGAGGTCAGATCGATCCCGAAGAGGAAACGCCAGAGTTCCGCGTACGCCACCGGGTCCAGCGCGTACAGATCCCGCAGCTCGATCACGCCCGCGGGGCCCGAAACGTCCCATTGCGGCCTGTTGTGGAAGAGCGTGAACCCCACGACCTCGCCGTGCCGTTCGGCCAGGACACACTGGAGCGCCGACCGGCCGTCCGCGGCCGTCTCGCCGTCCACGACGGGCAGCCGCTCCCAGCCGGGCCCACGGGTGAGCATCCCAGGCCGCTCCGCGACCTCCGCCGCGTACACCGCCTCGCACGCGTCCCGTACGGCCGGGTCATCCGGTTTCACCCGGCGAAGACGTACATCTCCGGGCCCTTCGGGCACCGAGATCCGTACCCGGGCCGTGTCGATCTCGGCGGAGAGCCGCTGGGTCGCGACGCCGTATCCGTACCGTCCGTAGATGACCGGCTCGGACGCCGTCAACACGGCGAGCGGTTCACCCCACGTGCGGACGTCGTCGAGTTGGCGCCGCATCATCGACGTGAGCAACCCGCGCCGCCGGTGGGTCGCCGCCACGCTCACCATCGTCACGCCGGCCGTCGGCACCCGCGCGCCGCCGGGGACGGTCAGCCGGAAGCTGAACGCCCCTGCTGTGCCTACGCATTCGTCCCCGTCCCAGACCCCGATCGCGCGGTCGAACTCGGTGAGATCGCGGTAGAGGGCGCGCTTGCCCGCCGGCTCACCGACACCGCCGAAGGCCAGCTCGAACGCCGAGAACCAGCGGTCCCATTCGGGCGGTTGCAATACCCGCGAATCCGTAGTCATATGCCATCAGTACCAGGCGTGTACGGGCAGGGCGACCCGATTTCGAACGCAATGTCACGGGGGTCCCCCTGCACGGCGTGCACGCGGATCGGTAAGGTCCACAACAATGGCCGGCGTCGCGCGAGCGGATTCGTACTCGGCCCGGATGCGCAAGACGCTGCACCGGGCCCGCACCGGCGTGCGCAAATCCGGGGTCGATTACTTCCGCGGTGACGGCTCCGACTGGATCGCGCTCGTCGGTCTGCTGCTCACCGTCCCGGCGATCGCCCTCACGACGATCGCCATACCCGTGTGGTGCGCGCCCTCCGCGCTCGTCCTCCCGATCGTGGCCGGCGGTCTGCTGCTGCGCCCGTCGAGCCTGCTCAGCCTGTACGCCGCGGCGGCGGCCGCACTGATCATCGAGTCGATGGTCCTCGGCCCGTACCCGGGAGGCCCCGGCCGGGTCACCCCCGGCACGGTGCTGGTGGTGGCGGCCTGCGGTCTCTTCGGGCTGCTGATAGCCCAGTTCAGAGCCAGGGTCGGGGTGCCCTGGCGGCGCGGCGGGACGATGCTCTTCGACCTTCGTGAACGCATCCGGGTCCAGAGCGCCCTGCCCCGCCTCCCGCAGGGCTGGCACCGCGAGATGGCGCTGCGCCCGGCCGGCGGCCAGTCCTTCTCGGGCGACTTCGTCGTGGCGGCCCGTACGAACGGCGACCGCACCCTCGAAGTCGTCCTCACCGACGTCTCCGGCAAGGGCATGGACGCGGGCTCCCGCGCCCTCCTGCTCTCGGGCGCCTTCGGCGGCCTCCTCGGCTCGCTCCCGCCCCACAGCTTCCTCCCGGCGGCCAACGGCTATCTGCTCCGGCAGAACTGGGAGGAAGGCTTCGCCACCTCCATCCACCTCGTCCTGGACCTGGACTCGGGCGACTACGAACTCCTCTCGGCGGGCCACCTGCCCGCCCTCCAGCTCCATGCGGGCAGCGGCCGCTGGGAGGAGAAGTCGGGCGAGGGCCCGCTGCTGGGCGTCTACGACGGAGCCCAGTTCGACCCGGTCAAGGGCTCCCTGCGACCCGGCGATGTGCTGATGCTCTTCACGGACGGCCTGGTCGAGGCGCCGGGCCGCGACCTGGGCGAGGGCATCGACCGCCTGACGGGCGAGGCGGACCGTTATGTCACCCCGGGCTTCGAGGGCGCGGCCTGGCACCTGATCGAGGCGGTGGCGAAGGACGTGAACGATGACCGGGCGCTGCTGCTGATCTGCCGCGCGGCCTGACACCGACAGGGCAGGGCCGGCCGCTCCGAAGCGGCCCGTGGCAGCGAAAGGGCCGCGGCGCTCTGCGCGTCGGGTGACCGGGTGACGGGCGGAGGGCCGCGGCCGGGGAGCGGCTGGGCAGTGTGGTGTCCGGGGGCCTGGCAAGGATGCGAGGAGAGCGAACGTAACGGAATCAGGTCGTCGCCGGTGCCGCCTCTCGTGAGGTATCGCCTCCCTCGGGCGCGCCGCGGCCGTCACCGTCACCGCCGTCGTCCTTGCCGCGGCCCGGCAGGATGCGGGCCAGCCAGTGCGAGCGGCCTGCGGCCAGCGGGCCCAGGACCGCGAGGACCAGGACGTACCCCGCGATGAACGGGGCGAGCCGCTTGTCCAGGCCGGCGCCCGCCGCCATGGTGGCGAGGATCAGGGCGAACTCTCCCCGTGCCAGCAACGTGGTCGAGATGTTCGCCGCCGGCCCGGAGCCGAAGCCGAAGATCCTGGCCGCGGAGACTCCCGCCGCGATGTTCATCACGAGCGTCACCACGACGGCAGCGAGTACGGGCCACAGCACGGTCGGCAGGTCGCCCGGGTTGATCGACAGACCGAAGGCGAAGAAGAAGATCGCGCCGAACGCGTCCCGCAGCGGGTGGACGAGCTTGCGGATCCGGTCGCCCGACGTCGTACCGCCGAGCATGAGGCCGACCATGAACGCGCCGATCGCGTCCGCGACCCCGAACCACTCGGAGACACCGGCCACGAAGACGGCGATCCCGAGGAAGGAGATGACCAGCAGCTCGTCGTCCTTGGTGGCGACGAACCGGCCGACGACCCTGGTCCCGTACCGCGCGGCCAGCGCGAGCAGCAGCAGGAAGCCGAAGGCCTTGCCGCCGTCCATGAGGGCGGCGGAGAGGCTGTCCGCACCCGAGAGGATCGGCTGGAGAGCGGCGAGGTAGAGGGCCAGGAAGATGTCCTCGACGACGATGATGCCGAGGATCGGTTTCGTCTCCGGGTTGCCGATACGTCCCAGGTCGACCAGGACCTTGGTGACGATCGCGGACGAGGAGATGCCGAGGACACCGGCGAGCACCAGCGCCTCCGACGTGCCCCAGCCGAGGGCGAAGCCGAAGCCGAGGCCGGCGCCCACGTTCAGCGCGAGATACGCACCGCCGGCGAGGGCCATCTTCCGGCCGCCCGCCTTGAGGTCGTCCAGATGGAATTCCAGGCCCAGGTAGAAGAGCAGCAGCACCAGGCCCAGAGCGGAGAGCATCTCCAGGTCGTGCGGGTCGGAGACCAGCACGATGCCGGGGGTGTGCGGGCCGAGGAGGATCCCGGCCAGGATGAACAGGGGGATGGTGGGCAGTTCGATACGCCCGCCGAGTCGGGCGAGTACGGCGGCGGCGAGGAAAGCGCCGCCCATGGCTATGAGGGTCTCTGCGTGTCCGATGGGATCGTTCCTCCATCAAGTCAAGGAAGCGTCAAGGAATCGTCAGTAATTAGTTTACCAAAGGATTACCTGACGGCCCGTCATACAGCGGATCCCGGGTCGCCTCGTCGTGCTGGACGAGGCGACCCGGGATCCGTGTCGCTGAGAAGTGCGCGTGGACGCGCGTCAGTTGCCGGGGCTTACGAGCGGGACTCCGAGGTGGCGACGGATACCAGCTCGGGGGCGGGTCCGGTGGCGCTGTCGGGGGCGGCGACCGGAGCGCGGCCCGTCTCCTTGGTCGCTGTCGCTGTCGCTGTCGCCGCGGTCGCCGTCCGGGCGGAAGCCGGAGCCGGCGCCTCGTCCCGGGTGAACGCCCACTTCATCTCGGGCTCGGTCGCGAAACGCAGCAACCGCCGCACGGGAGGCGAGCACAGCGCCGTCACCGCGACGGCGGCCGCGAGGGACAGGGCGACCTTCCCGGCGGGTTCCTTCAGCCAGGGGTAGGTGTCGAAGACCCCGGCGAAGTTGGCGCCCTTGATCAGGAATCCGTGCAGCAGGTAGCCGCAGATCGTGCCGGCGCCCAGCGCGGTGAACCAGGTCCGGCGACCCGGCACCCAGGCCAGGAATCCGGCCGTGAGCAGCAGGGAGCAGCCGAAGAGCGCGAACGTCATCACCGGGCCCGCCCACCAGGGGGAGTCCAGCTCCTGGGCGCTGCTGTTGTGGTAGAGCCAGCCGTTGCGCATCCGGGTCGCGGCCCAGTACGAGAACACCAGCGCGCCCGCGAACAGCGGCACGGCCAGCAGCCGTACCTCGCGCCGCCGGACCATCTGGAAGTGCTCGGGCTTGAGGCACAGACCCACGACGAAGTACGGCGCGAACTGGAGGACACGCTGGAGGTCGAGGTCATCACCGATGCTCGGGGTGAGCGACGCGAGCGAGGCGATGACCAGGGAGACCGCCAGCGGGTGGCGCAGGGAGTTCCAGAGCGGGGTGGTCAGCCGCCAGACGAACAGCGCGATCAGGAACCAGGTGAGGTACCAGGGGTCGAGCAGGCTGACCGGATGGCCGGGGGTGTCGTCCGCGTACCGCTTGAAGAGCGAGTAGGCCGTCTCGAAGACCACGTACGGGACGGCGATGCCGGTGATCATCCGCTTGATCTGGTGGGGGCGGGCGGTGAAGCTCCGCGAGAAGTAGCCGGAGATGACGATGAAGGCCGGCATGTGGAAGCTGTAGACGAACAGATAGAGAGCTTTGGTGGCCCGGCTGCCGTCCATGACGGGTTCCCAGGAGTGCGCCACGGCCACGAGAACGATCGCCAGGTACTTGGCGTTGTCGAAGAACGCGTCTCGCTGGGTGGACGTCGGAGGCCGGTCCGCCGCCGACTTGGCCGACGGCCGACCGGTCGGCATCAGCGTGTCGGCCACCACGGGCGGAGCCGTTCCGGTGGTGGGCTCCGGCTCCCCGATGCGCGGGGACGGGGACGTCTCATATCCATGTGGCGCCTGGAACATTTGAGGCACCCTAGCCCTGATTAATCCAATTCGTAAAACCTCCTGGCCAGGTAGGCGATTCGAATCTGAAACCACCGACAACCGGGCGCTATGCACCAATTAATCGGTACTAAATGGTGCATATCGGCAAGCTGTGCCCTGTGTTGTCACGCCCAGTCAATTGTGTCGCCGACCACCCCGCGGCCCCGCGGAGAATGATCTGTGAATTAACTGTGTGCCCCCTGAATGGGTTGGCTCGAATTCACATCCGTATTTATCGGCCGGATGCCATGCCCCGCACGTGCGAGCCCCCGCGTGCGGGGTGTGGTGCTGGCGAGATTTCGACGGCGATGATTCGTCACCGGGGGCCACATCCGGGGATGTTGATGGCACGATGGTTCGGAACGGGGTGTCCGACGTCGTGCGCTCCGGTCGCTTGGCCAGTCGGACCGACCGAGGGTGTGATCAGTAGTGGCCATTTCACTGTCTGTGGTGCTTCTGTTGGCGATCATCCTTGTGGTGTTCATCCGCGGTGGCTCTCTCAAGGCCGGACCCGCGATCGTCGCGATCCTGTTCGGCTTCTTCCTCGCCTCCACCAACATGGCGCCGTCGGTGAACAGGTTCCTCAACTCGATAGCCGAGACGATCAACCAGATCAGTTTCTGACCGGATCGGTTTCTGTCTGACCGGACCGGATCGGTTTCCGACCGGGTCCGTAAATACCTCCGGCCCGACCCGTGGTGTACACACACGGGTCGGGCCGGAGGCGTTTGGAGCGGGCGACGGGAATCGAACCCGCGTAGCTAGTTTGGAAGACTAGGGCTCTACCATTGAGCTACGCCCGCACACCGTGTGCCGCAGGTCGTGTGACCCGGGCACGAACAACATCGTAGCGGGTCCAGGCCGTTCACCGCACACCCGTACAGACGGAGTGCGCGGGTGCCCGACAAAGGGGCCGACGTGGCGCCCGTGGGCATGTACCCTACGTGTCGCACCGACGGGGTGTGGCGCAGCTTGGTAGCGCGTCCGCTTTGGGAGCGGAAGGTCGTCGGTTCGAATCCGGCCACCCCGACCAGCATTCAAGATCACGTTGTGGGCCTGTTCCTGCTTGCGGTTACTATGCAAGTTGCGTGCCCGCGTGTCTGAAGAGTCTCTGAAGATCTGAGGAACCGGGCCGATTCGCTGGGGCCGCCGCGGTGCGGCGGACACAGCAGAACCCCAGAATCAGCCACCAAGGAGACCGAACCGTGAAGAGCGCCGTGGAGACCCTGAACCCGACTCGGGTTCGGCTCACAGTCGAGGTGCCCTTCGAGGAGCTCAAGGACAGCCTCGACGCGGCGTACAAGAAGATCAACCAGCAGGTCACGGTGAAGGGCTTCCGCAAGGGCAAGATCCCGGCCCGCGTCATCGACCAGCGGTTCGGGCGTGGTGCTGTGCTGGAGGAGGCCGTCAACGACGCCCTCCCGAAGTTCTACACCGACGCGGTCAACGAGGGTGAGCTCAATGTCCTCGGCCAGCCCGAGGTCGACATCACCGAGCTCAAGGACGGCGAGCTGCTGGCCTTCACCGCCGAGGTGGACATTCGTCCCACCATCGAGATCCCGGACTACTCGGGTATCGAGGTCACTGTCGACGCCATCGAAGTCACCGACGAAGAGCTCGAGAAGTCGGTGGAGCAGCTCCGTGACCGCTTCGCCTCCACCAACCCGGTCGAGCGCGCCGCCGCCGAAGGCGACGTCGTGACGATCGACCTGGAGGCCAAGGTCGACGGAGAGGTCCTGCCCGACGGCGTCGCGAGCGCCGTGCAGTACACCATCGGTTCCGGCGAGCTGCTCGACGGCATCGACGAGGCCGTCACCGGCCTGGAGGCCGGTGGCGAGGCCACCTTCACCTCAGAGCTGAAGGGTGGCACCGCCGAGGGCAAGACCGCCGAGGTCAGCGTCAAGGTCACTCAGGTCGCCGCCCGTGAGCTGCCCGAGCTGGACGACGAATTCGCGCAGATGGCGAGCGAGTTCGACACCATCGAGGAGCTGAAGGCCGACAGCCGCAAGCGCCTCGAGAGCTCGAAGCAGTACGACCAGGCCACCCAGGCCCAGGAGCGCGTCCTCGACGAGCTGCTGAAGCTGGCCGAGGTCCCGATCCCCGAGAAGCTGCTCGCGGACGAGATCAACACCCGTAAGCACAACCTGGAGCACCACCAGCTCGGTCAGATGGGCCTCGACCTCGCCAAGTACCTGGAGATCCAGGGCAAGACCGAGGAAGAGTTCGACGCCGAGACCAGGGAGCAGGCGGTCAAGGGCATCAAGACCCAGTTCATCCTCGACGAACTGGTCAACAAGGAGAAGCTGAACGTGAACCAGGAGGAGCTCACCGAGCACCTCATGCGTCGCGCGCAGTCCTCCGGCATGTCCCCCGACGAGTTCGCCAAGGCGGTCGTCGAGGGTGGCCAGGTGCCGATGCTCGTCGGCGAGGTCGCCCGCGGCAAGGCGCTCGCGGTGGTCGTCGAGGCCGCCAAGGTCGTCGACACCAACGGTGAGCCGGTCGACCTCGAGGACGACGAGGACGAGACCGCCGAAACGGTCGAGGCCTCCTCCGACGAGGACGCCACCGAGGCCGACGCCCCCGCCGAGGCTGCCACCGAGGCCGCTGAAGGCAAGGCCGACGACAAGGCCGACGACAAGGCCGACAAGACCGAGGCCTGAGCGGTCTCGTTCCGACCGCGAGTCGCGAGGGTCCCGCCGCGAGGATCCGATCGTGAGGATCCGGCGGTTCGCGTGGATCGTAAGGACGGGCCCCGGACGCGACATGCGCCCGGGGCCCGCCCCGTCCCGCCCCGGACACACGTGGGCAGGGGCGTGGAGGCCTCGACGGGCTCACGGGCCCGCCGAGACCCCCTACGGGCCCGCTGAGGCCCGTAGGAGGCCTCAACTACCTTGCGCTCCCAGCGAACAGCAACGGAAGCGGGATGGCGCCCGCCGACCAGCGCGTTAGGGTCCATGAATACGAGGGCAGGGGAGTCTCCCGTCCCCGGTACGAAGACGCTGAGACGGCCAAAGCCGTCAGAGACGAGCAGGTGTATACGTGACGAATCTGATGCCTTACGCCGCCGGTGAGCCGTCCCTCGGTGGTGGCCTCGGCGACCAGGTCTACAGCCGGCTGCTCGGAGAGCGGATCATCTTCCTCGGCCAGCAGGTCGACGACGACATCGCCAACAAGATCACGGCGCAGCTTCTCCTCCTCGCGGCAGAGCCCGAGAAGGACATTTTCCTCTACATCAACAGCCCCGGTGGATCGGTGACGGCCGGTATGGCCGTGTACGACACCATGCAGTACATCCCGAACGACGTGGTCACCATCGGTATGGGCCTCGCCGCTTCGATGGGTCAGTTCCTGCTGACCGGTGGCGCCGCCGGCAAGCGCTTCGCGCTGCCGCACACGGACATCCTCATGCACCAGGGCTCCGCCGGCCTCGGTGGCACCGCCTCCGACATCAAGATCCAGGCCGAGCAGCTTCTCCGTACGAAGAAGCGCATGGCCGAGATCACGGCTCGCCACAGTGGTCAGTCCGAGGAGACGATCATCCGCGACGGTGACCGCGACCGCTGGTTCACCGCCGAGGAAGCCAAGGACTACGGCATCATCGACGAGATCATCTCCGCTGCTTCGGGTGTTCCGGGCGGCGGCGGTACGGGGGCCTGACCAGTACGGTCCCGCATCAGCCGGCCCAGCCCACCACACGCCACAGGAACGCCACAGGATGGTGAACACCCACATGAACAACATCTCCGCGAGCGGCCTTTACACCGGCCCGCAGGTGGACAACCGTTATGTCGTCCCGCGCTTCGTGGAGCGCACCTCGCAGGGCGTGCGCGAGTACGACCCGTACGCGAAGCTCTTCGAGGAGCGCGTGATCTTCCTCGGGGTGCAGATCGACGACGCGTCCGCCAACGACGTCATGGCGCAGCTGCTCTGCCTGGAGTCGATGGACCCGGACCGTGACATCTCGATCTACATCAACAGCCCCGGCGGCTCGATGACGGCCCTCACGGCCATCTACGACACGATGCAGTTCGTGAAGCCGGACATCCAGACCGTGTGCATGGGCCAGGCCGCCTCGGCCGCCGCCGTGCTGCTCGCGGCCGGGTCCCCCGGCAAGCGGCTCGCCCTGCCGAACGCGCGCGTGCTGATCCACCAGCCGTCCAGCCAGACCGGTCGTGAGCAGCTCTCCGACCTGGAGATCGCGGCCAACGAGATCCTGCGGATGCGCGCGCAGCTGGAGGAGATGCTGGCGAAGCACTCCACCACGCCGATCGAGAAGGTCCGCGACGACATCGAGCGCGACAAGATCCTCACCGCCGAGGACGCGCTCGCGTACGGTCTGGTCGACCAGATCGTGTCGACCCGCAAGACGACGGCCGCTGCGGCCGCCTAGAGCGTGCCCCGGACGCTTGGCCAGGCGCCCTTGGCGCGGAACATATCGGTCGTCATGAACTCCCACGACCATGTGAACCGCGCCAAGGGGGGCCCGAACCGAGGGCCGGGCAAGGTACCGTCGGATATGAGGCACAGGAGCCGCTGAACCAAGCTGCTCCCAGGCGAAGGGGAAGCACCTCGTGGCACGCATCGGTGATGGCGGCGACCTGCTCAAGTGCTCGTTCTGCGGGAAGAGCCAGAAGCAGGTGAAGAAGCTCATCGCAGGTCCCGGTGTGTACATCTGCGACGAGTGCATCGACCTCTGCAACGAGATCATCGAGGAGGAGCTCGCAGAGACCTCCGAAGTGCGGTGGGAGGAACTGCCCAAGCCGCGCGAGATCTACGAGTTCCTCGAGGGGTACGTCGTCGGGCAGGAGCCCGCGAAGAAGGCCCTCTCGGTAGCGGTCTACAACCACTACAAGCGCGTCCAGGCCGGCGAGAACGGCGGCGGCTCCGGACGGGACGACGCGATCGAGCTCGCGAAGTCCAACATCCTGCTGCTGGGCCCCACCGGCTCCGGCAAGACGCTCCTCGCGCAGACGCTGGCGCGCATGCTGAACGTACCGTTCGCCATCGCCGACGCGACGGCGCTCACGGAGGCCGGCTATGTCGGCGAGGACGTCGAGAACATCCTGCTCAAGCTGATCCAGGCGGCCGACTACGACGTCAAGAAGGCCGAGACCGGGATCATCTACATCGACGAGATCGACAAGGTCGCCCGCAAGAGCGAGAACCCGTCGATCACCCGCGATGTCTCGGGCGAGGGCGTCCAGCAGGCCCTCCTGAAGATCCTGGAAGGCACCACCGCCTCGGTCCCGCCGCAGGGCGGACGGAAGCACCCGCACCAGGAGTTCATCCAGATCGACACGACGAACGTGCTCTTCATCGTGGGCGGCGCCTTCGCCGGCCTGGAGAAGATCATCGAGTCGCGTGCGGGCGCGAAGGGCATCGGCTTCGGCGCGACGATCCGCTCGAAGCGCGAGATCGAGGCGAGCGACCAGTTCCAGGAGGTCATGCCGGAGGACCTGGTGAAGTTCGGGATGATCCCGGAGTTCATCGGCCGCCTCCCGGTCCTGACCTCGGTCCACAACCTGGACCGCGAGGCGCTGCTCCAGATCCTGGTCGAGCCGCGCAACGCGCTGGTGAAGCAGTACCAGCGCCTCTTCGAACTCGACGGCGTGGAGCTGGACTTCGACCGGCCGTCCCTGGAGGCCATCGCCGACCAGGCGATCCTGCGCGGCACGGGCGCGCGTGGTCTGCGGGCCATCATGGAAGAGGTCCTCCAGTCGGTGATGTACGAGGTCCCGTCCCGCAAGGACGTGGCCCGCGTGGTCATCACGGAGGAAGTCGTGCACTCCCACGTGAACCCGACCCTGGTCCCGCGCGAGCCGAGGATCATCAAGAACGACGGCCGCCACGAGAAGTCCGCGTAGCGGTCGCGGATACGCGTACGTACGCCACAGGGGCGCCCGGCCGGGCGCCCCTGTGGCATGTACGGAGTCGGTTGTCCGACCGCACTACGTGACTACTTGACCTCGACGCGCACTTCTTCGCGCAGCTTGGCCGCCTGCGTGGCGGCGTCATCGAGAGACATTCCCTTGCCCGCGAGGACGGCTCCCGCGTCCGACGACGCCGTGTACACCAGGGTGCTGTGGTCGCCCCAGATGCACATGGGTACGGTGAAGCTGCCGGGACCGCCCGCGGCGGCGCCCGAGCCGGTCATCGTCAGCTTCATGTTCTGACACTTCATCACGCCGTTCTCGAACCCGGCCGGCGTGAACTCCTGCGGCTCGCCGACGAGTTCGGGGGCCTCGTCGCCACTGCTCGACTTCTCGGAGTTCTTCTTCATCTCCGCGAACATGGCGTCCACGACCTTCTCCGGGTCCTCGATCCGACCGTAGAAGCCCGAGAAGCTGAGCGTCTTCTGGGTGACGCCCTCACCGGCCGTGTAGTTGGCGCCGCTCTGGGTGGCATCGGTGACGCCCCACTGCTTGGCTTCCGCGGCGTCGCTCTCGCTCATGCCTTGGCTGCCCGAGCCGCTGCCCTTCTTGTACGCACCGCCGAGCACGGTCGCCGGCGTCGTCAGCTTGTACGCCTTGCCGTCGTCCGCCACCGAGCCGCTGCCGCCGCCGGTCAGGAAGTACGCGCCGCCCGCGATCACCGCGAGAGCCACGACGCAGACCCCGACGACGAGGCCCGTCTTCTTCTTGGGAGCCCCGGCCGGAGGGGGCGCCGGGTACTGGCCGCCGTACGGGGGCTGCTGGCCGTACTGAGGCTGCTGCGGCTGTCCGTACGGGCCCGGCTGGCCCTGCTGCGGGTAGCCGTACCCGGGCGGCGGCGGGGGACCCTGCGGCGCCTGCTGCGGGTAGCCGTAGCCGGGCTGCGGAGGGCCCTGCGGCGGCTGCTGACCGTACGGTCCGGGCTGGGGCGGCTGTTGACCGTAGGGGCCGGGCTGCGGGGGCTGCTGACCGTAGGGTCCGGGCTGCTGGGGCGGCTGCCCACCGTACGGACCCGGCTGGTTGTAGCTCATCTGGTCATGTCCCCTCGTAATGTTTATGCGCTTCGAACATCCTGACGGAAGGTGCGCGCGAGCCGGTCATCGGGGGCCGCACCGTTACGGAACATCTCGTTTCAATACAGGGCTGTGACACCTCTAAACTGATCCGCGTGACCGACAACGCTCAGCAGCAGCCAGCCAGCAACCCCGAACTGCCGACCCAGTACGTTCCGGCCGAGGTGGAGGGGAAGCTGTATGAGCGCTGGGTAGACCGCGGTTACTTCGAAGCGGACGCCAAGAGCGACAAAGAGCCGTACGCCGTCGTCATCCCGCCGCCGAACGTCACCGGCAGCCTGCACCTCGGGCACGCCTTCGAACACACACTGATCGACGCCCTCACCCGCCGTAAGCGTATGCAGGGGTACGAGACGCTGTGGCAGCCCGGGATGGACCACGCGGGCATCGCCACGCAGAACGTGGTCGAGCGCGAACTGGCCAAGGAGGGCAAGTCCCGTCACGACCTGGGGCGTGAGGCGTTCGTCGAGCGGGTCTGGCAGTGGAAGGACGAGTCCGGCGGGCAGATCTCCGGGCAGATGCGGCGGCTCGGGGACGGCGTCGACTGGTCGCGTGAGCGCTTCACGATGGACGAGGGTCTGTCCGAGGCCGTCCAGACCATCTTCAAGAAGCTGTACGACGACGAGTTGATCTACCGCGCCGAGCGCATCATCAACTGGTGTCCGCGCTGCCTCACCGCGATCTCCGACATCGAGGTCGAGTACCAGGACGACGACGGCGAGCTGGTCTCGCTGAAGTACGGCGACGGTGAGGACTCCGTCGTCGTCGCGACGACACGGGCCGAGACGATGCTCGGTGACACGGCCGTCGCGGTCCACCCCGACGACGCGCGGTACGCGCACCTCGTCGGCAAGCGGATCAAGCTGCCGCTCACCGACCGTACGATCCCGGTCGTCGCGGACGAGCACGTCGACCCGGAGTTCGGCACGGGCGCGGTCAAGGTGACCCCGGCCCATGATCCGAACGACTTCGAGATCGGCCGCCGCCACGACCTGCCGAACATCGCGGTCATGGACGAGCGGGCCGTCATCACCGTGCCGGGGCCCTTCGAGGGGCTCGACCGGATGGAGGCGCGCGCCGCGATCGTCGCCGCGCTGCGGGCCGAGGGCCGCATCGTCGCCGAGAAGCGTCCGTACACGCACTCCGTCGGACACTGTTCGCGCTGCAAGACGACCATCGAGCCCCGGCTGTCCATGCAGTGGTGGGTCAAGGTCGGGCCGCTGGCGCAGGCCGCCGGTGACGCCGTCCGTGACGGACGCGTCAAGATCCACCCGGCGGAGATGGAGCCCCGCTACTTCGCCTGGGTCGACAACCTCCGCGACTGGTGCATCTCGCGCCAGCTGTGGTGGGGCCACCGCATCCCCGTCTGGTACGGGCCCAACGGCGAGGTCGTCTGCGTCGGCCCCGACGACGAGGCGCCCACCGGTGACGGCTGGACGCAGGACACGGACGTCCTGGACACCTGGTTCTCGTCCGGCCTGTGGCCGTTCTCCACGCTGGGGTGGCCCGAACAGACCCCGAGCGTCGAGAAGTTCTATCCCAACTCCGTCCTGGTCACCGGCTACGACATCCTGTTCTTCTGGGTCGCCCGGATGATGATGTTCGGCCTGTACGCGATGGACGGCACCCCGCCGTTCGGCACGATCGTGCTGCACGGCATGGTCCGCGACCAGTTCGGCAAGAAGATGTCGAAGTCCTTCGGCAACGCGGTCAACCCGCTGGACTGGATGGACACATACGGCTCGGACGCGGTCCGCTTCACGCTCGCGCGCGGCGCCAACCCGGGTGTCGACGTGCCGATCGGCGAGGACTGGGTCCAGGGCTCCCGGAACTTCGCCAACAAGATCTGGAACGCCACGCGGTTCGCGATGATGAACGGCGCGACCGTCGAGGGCGGACTGCCCGACGCGGCCGACATGTCCGCCACCGACCGGTGGATCCTCTCGCGGCTGAACGCCGTGGTCGCCGAGGTCGACGCGTACTACGAGGACTACCAGTTCGCGAAGTTGTCGGACGCGCTCTTCCACTTCGCGTGGGACGAGGTCTTCGACTGGTACGTCGAGCTGTCCAAGACCGCGTTCTTCGCGGGCGGCGAGCCCGCGAAGGTCTCCGGACGCGTCCTGGGCGAGGTGCTCGACGTCACCCTGCGGCTGCTGCACCCGATCGTCCCCTTCGTCACCGAGACACTGTGGACCACGCTCACCGGCAAGGAGTCGGTCGTCATCGCCGACTGGCCGGCCGACAGCGGATTCCGCGACCCGGCGGCCGAGCGTGAGATCGAGCACCTCCAGCAGGTGATCACCGAGGTCCGCCGGTTCCGCTCCGACCAGGGACTCCAGCCCGGCCAGAAGGTCCCGGCCCGGCTGGACCTGGCGGGTACCTCGCTCGCCGCGCACGAGGCGGCCATCCGCCAGCTGCTGCGCCTCCAGCCGGAGGGCGAGTCCTTCCACGCGACGGCGACCCTGCCGGTGGCGGGGGCGACCGTGGCCCTGGACCTGTCCGGCACGATCGACGTCGAGGCGGAGCGCAAGCGGCTGACGAAGGACCTGGGCGCGGCGGAGAAGGAGAAGGCGCAGGCGACGGCCAAGCTCGGCAACGAGGCGTTCCTCGCGAAGGCCCCGGACAACGTGGTCGACAAGATCCGCGGCCGGCTCGCCAAGGCGGAGGCGGACATCGAGCGCCTCACCGCGCAGGTGGCGAACCTGCCCCAGGGCTGACGGAGCCGTCGCGGGGGCCGGAGCCCGTACCGCGTCGTTCGTATGTACGGGGTCGATCCCTCCTGACCATGCTGGTCAGGAGGGATCGATGCGCTGGTGAGGGCCTTCGGAGGCGGGGGCCGATCCGCTGTCGGTGGTGCTCCGTAGACTGGTCCCGTGAGCGAGCCCCGTCCTTCCGACCAGCCCGGCGAGTACGACGACTTCGATGAGATCGTCGACGCCGAGACCGACCGAGACCCCGACCTCGCGGTGATCGAGGCCGGCAGCCGCACCCTGCGCGCCCAGGCCGGGCCCGTGCAGGATGACGGTGTTCCGGACCGTCCCTCGGACCCCGAGGTGGACAAAGCGCTGCGCGCCGTCGAGCAGGAGCTCGCGGGCCGCTGGGGCGAGACCAAGCTGGAGCCGTCGGTCGCGCGGATCGCGGCGCTGATGGATGTGCTGGGGGACCCCCAGCGCGCCTACCCGTCGATCCACATCACCGGCACCAACGGCAAGACGTCCACGGCCCGCATGATCGAGTCGCTCCTCGGCGCCTTCGAGCTGCGCACCGGCCGGTACACCAGCCCGCACGTCCAGTCGGTGACCGAGCGGATCAGCCTGGACGGCGCCCCGATCTCCGCCGAGCGGTTCATCGAGACGTACGCGGACATCAAGCCGTACATCGAGATGGTCGACGGCATGCAGGAGTACCGGCTCTCCTTCTTCGAGGTGCTGACCGCCATGGCGTACGCGGCCTTCGCCGACGCCCCGGTGGACGCCGCGGTCGTCGAGGTCGGCATGGGCGGCAGCTGGGACGCGACGAACGTCATCGACGGCTCGGTCGCCGTCGTCACCCCCATCGACCTGGACCACACGGACCGGCTCGGGTCCACACCCGGCGAGATCGCGCTGGAGAAGGCCGGCATCGTCAAGGCGGACGCGACGGTGATCCTGGCGCAGCAGCCGGTGGACGCGGCCCAGGTGATGCTCAAGAAGGCCGTCGACGTGGACGCGACGGTCGCGCGTGAGGGCATGGAGTTCGGCGTGGTCGCCCGCGAGATCGCGGTCGGCGGCCAGCTGCTGACCCTGCGCGGCCTCGGCGGTGAGTACGAGCAGATCTTCCTTCCGCTGTACGGCGCCCACCAGGCGCACAACGCCGCGGTGGCGCTCGCTGCCGTGGAGGCGTTCTTCGGCATCGGCGCGCAGCACGCCCGCAAGCTGGACCTGGACACGATCCGCAAGGCGTTCGCCGCGGTCTCGTCGCCCGGCCGGCTGGAGGTCGTCCGGCGTTCGCCGACGGTGGTGCTGGACGCGGCGCACAACCCGGCCGGGGCACGCGCGGCCGCCGACGGCATCACCGAGTCCTTCGGCTTCAGCCGGCTGATCGGGGTCGTGGGAGCCAGCGACGACAAGGACGTCCGGGGCGTCCTCGAAGCGCTGGAGCCGATCTGCGCGGAGCTGGTCGTCACAGAGAATTCCAGCCATCGCGCGATGGACGCGGACACACTGGCCGCCGTCGCCGTCGAGGTCTTCGGAGAGGACCGGGTCCAGGTCGAGCCCCGCCTGGACGACGCGCTGGAGGCGGCGATCACGCTCGCCGAGGAAGAGTCCGAGTTCGCCGGGGCCGGGGTTCTGGTGACCGGCTCGGTGATCACGGTCGGCGAGGCCCGGCTGCTCCTGGGGAGGCGCTGAATTCCATGCGTACGCTCTGCGCATCGACTTTGATCGGTGAATTCTTCGTGATCGGTTTCGCCGGGCTGGTCGCCATGAAGTCGGACGACCTGCCGGTGAACACGGTCTGGACGGTCTGCGGCGTCGCCATGCTGGTGTCGCTGCTGCTCTGCGGAATGATCACCCGCCCCGGCGGTCTGCAACTCGGCTGGGCGCTCCAGATCGCGCTGATCGCCAGCGGTTTCGTCGTCCCCACGATGTTCTTCCTCGGTGCCGTCTTCGCGGGGCTGTGGTGGGCGTCGATCCACTACGGCCGCGCGATCGACGAGGCGAAGGCCCGTTGGGCGGCCCTGGCCGAGTCGGAAGAGGCCGACGCGGGGCAGCCCCAGGCGGGCTGACCCGTGCGGCCGGCCTGGGCCGGTCGCGTGGCCGGTGGGGTGGTCCGGGTGCTGTCGGCTCGGAGGGCCCCGGTAATCTCCACTCCACCGCACCCTTTCGCCTGCCTGCAAGGAGCCGCACACCATGTCCCAGCGCACTCTCGTCCTTCTGAAGCCCGACACGGTCAGGAGGAAGCTCATCGGTCAGGTCATCGGCCGTATCGAGAGCAAGGCGGGCTGGACCATCACCGCGCTGGAGCTGCGCACGCTCGACCAGGACACGCTGGAGCAGCACTATGGCGAGCACAAGGGCAAGCCCTTCTACGAGCCGCTGGTCGAGTTCATGGCCTCCGGGCCGGTCGTCGCGCTCGTCGTCGAGGGCGAGCGGGTCATCGAGGGCGTGCGCGCGCTCGCCGGCCCGACTGACCCGATCGCCGCAGCGCCCGGGTCCATCCGGGGGGATTTCGGTACCATCGTCCGGGAGAACCTCATCCATGCCTCGGACTCCGAGGAGTCCGCCATTCGGGAACTGAAACTCTTCTTCCCGGGACTTTCCTGACCGAGTGTCAGCCAAACGGAGCTGATGACCTGGGGCGACCGAAGGAATTCGGTCGCCTTTGGGCATATGTGAGGCGCTTGCGGGAACGCATCGCACCGACACTTCGTCACCCTTACTGAGGTGGGCCACCGCGTCGTCGGCGTTCCGACGGCACTACGATGGGAGCCTCCAAACCGCAGCACCCACCTCGCCATCCTGAAAAGTCGCCAATGCTCGATTTGGGAAGGCCAGACGCATCCTCATGGGGAACAACATGTCGTTCATCGGCCGTGACATGGCTGTCGACCTCGGGACCGCCAACACGCTGGTGTACGTCAGGGGCCGGGGGATCGTACTCAACGAGCCGTCCGTGGTCGCCATCAACACCAACACGGGCGGCATTCTCGCGGTCGGCGCCGAAGCGAAGAAAATGATCGGCCGGACGCCGGGCAACATCGTTGCCGTCCGGCCGCTGAAGGACGGCGTGATCGCCGACTTCGAAATCACCGAGCGCATGCTGCGCTACTTCATCCTCAAGATCCACAAGCGACGCTATCTGGCCCGACCGCGCGTCGTGGTGTGCGTTCCCTCGGGTATCACGGGCGTCGAGCGCCGTGCCGTCATCGAGGCATCCACCCAGGCCGGCGCGCGCCAGGTGCACATCATCGAGGAGCCCATGGCCGCCGCCATCGGTTCCGGGCTCCCCGTCCACGAGGCCACCGGGAACATGGTCGTCGACATCGGCGGTGGCACCACCGAGGTCGCCGTCATCTCGCTCGGCGGCATCGTCACGGCGCAGTCGATCCGGGTCGCCGGCGACGAGTTGGACAACGCGATCATCCAGCACATCAAGAAGGAGTACTCCCTCCTCCTGGGTGAGCGGACCGCCGAGAGCATCAAGATCACCATCGGTTCGGCGTACGACCTCGACAAGGACGAGCACACCGAGATCCGCGGCCGTGATCTGGTCTCCGGCCTGCCGAAGACCGTGGTGATCTCCGCGGCCGAGGTCCGCAAGGCCATCGAGGAGCCGGTCAACGCGATCGTCGACGCGGTGAAGACGACCCTCGACAAGTGCCCGCCGGAGCTGTCCGGCGATGTGATGGACCGCGGGATCGTCCTCACCGGCGGCGGCGCCCTGCTGCGCGGACTCGACGAGCGGCTGCGCCGGGAGACCGGGATGCCCATCCATATCGCCGAGGACCCGCTGGACTCCGTGGCGCTCGGATCCGGTAAATGCGTCGAAGAGTTCGAAGCTCTCCAGCAGGTACTGGACGCGCAGCCCCGCCGGTGACGGAATATCCGAATCCGTCGTACGGGCCCTGAACTTCCCGTACGGCGGATCGTTGATATACAGGCAGAATCATTCCTACGAGGAAGGCACGGCCGCCGCACGTGAGGGACACACGAGAGAGCCGTTTGCTCCTGGTGCTGCTGATCGCCATCGCGTTCGCGCTGATCACGGTCGATATCCGTGGGGGTGAGGAATCCCCGGTCGACGGCGCGCGGCGAGCGGCCGCGACGGTCTTCGGCCCGGTGGAGAACGGCGTCGCCTCCGCCGTCAATCCGGTCGGCAATGCCATAGGAGCCGTACGGGACTCCGGCGCGCGGCACAATCGCATCGCCACTCTCCAGCGCGAGAACATCGCGCTCAAGCAGCGGCTCGGCAGCGACGACCGCAACCGCAGCCGGGTGCGCGAACTCGACAAGATGCTCCACAAGGCGGGCGCGGGCCAGTACGGGATCAAGGGCGCCGAGGTCATCGCCATAGGGGCGGCCCAGGGGTTCTCCTGGACGGTCACCATCGACGTCGGCGCCAACGACGGCATCTCGCGCGACATGACGGTCCTCAACGGTGACGGCCTGGTCGGCCGTGTCACCACCGTCGGCCCGAACACCGCGACCGTACTGCTCGCCAACGACCCCGACTTCACCGTCGGTACGCGGATGGAGAGCTCCGACGAACTGGGCTTCGCCACCGGTCAGGGCGACCGCCCGCTCTCCGTCCAGCTCCTGAACGGCAAGGCGAAGATCAAGAACGGCGACCGGCTGGTCACCTTCGGGTCCAGCAGGGACAAGCCCTTCGTCCCCGGAGTCCCGGTCGGCGAGGTCGTCCGGGTCGACCCGTCCGGCGGTGACCTGACCCGGAACCTCTACGTACGCCCCTTCGTCGGCTTCACCAAGCTGGACATCGTCGGTGTCGTGGTCGAGGCCCCCCGGGAGGACCCGAGAGACACGGTCCTGCCGCCCAAACCCAAGGCGGAGCCCACGCCGACCGTCACCGTCACGGTCACCCCCTCGCCGCAAGCCGAGGCGGACCCCAACGCCGAAGGCGAAGCGGCGGGCAACCCCAACGCCGACGAGAACGCCGTCGACCCCAACGCGAATGCCAATGGCAACGTCGACGCGGCCGGCAATGACGATGCCGCCGGCAACGGCCAAGCAGACGAGCAGGAGTAGGGCTGATCCCCATGCGCTTCAACCGGATTCTGCTCTCGACCACACTGGTCGTGGTAGCCCTGGTCATCCAGGTGTCCGTGCTGGCCCGGTTGCAACTTCCCGGTGCCGTCCCCGACCTGATGCTTCTCGTCGTCCTCGCCCTGGCCTTCGTGTACGGGCATGTCAGCGGCGCGCTCATCGGATTCGGCGCCGGGCTGCTGGCCGACCTGGTCCCGCCCGCCGATCACGCCGCGGGCCGCTATGCCCTGGTGCTCTGTGTGATCGGCTATCTGGCCGGGCTCGCCCGCCCCGAGAAGGGGCAGATGAGATCGGCACTCGCCCCGATGACCGCGGTCGTCGCCGCCGCGCTCGGCTCGACCCTGCTGTACGCGAGCGTGGGCGCCCTCGTCGGTGACACCGCCGCCCGCCATGTCGGTCTCGGCAGCCTGCTGTTCACCGCGGCGGTCTACGATCTGCTCCTCGCGCCGTTCACCGTGCCACTGATCATGGCCCTGGCCAGACGCGCGGACAACGATCCGCTGGCGGAGACCAACAGCGGCAACGGCGGCGATGTCGCCGCCGGCTGGCTCACCTCCGGCACCGGCCTGCGGATCGGCGGCCAGCGCGGCGGGCTGCGGTTGAAGGCGGCCAGGAACCGCGCGGCACGAGCCGGACGGATCAAGGGGGTCAAGCGACTGTGACACCGCTCGACCCGGCGCCGTACACGGACCGACCTCCGCACACGGCCCAGGCACCGTCCGCCCCTGCCGCCCGGACAGCCCGCACCGCCCGCACGACTCGTATCGCCCGGACAGCCCGCACCGTCCGGGCCCGAACCGCTCGGACAACCCGTACCGCCCGTGGGGGGTCGCAGTGAGCAATATTCCGGAGACCGGGCGGACACCGCGGGTCCAGATCCGGCTCATCGTCATCCAGGTCCTCGTCTTCTCCCTCCTCCTCACCCTCGGCGGCCGGCTCTGGTACCTCCAGATCCGCAACGGCCAGGAGTACACGGACGAGGCCAAGAACAACCACGTACAGCAGGTCGTCGACCCGGCCGTCCGCGGCTCGATCCTCGACACCCGCGGTGTTCCCCTCGCCGACAACGAGACCCGGCTCGTCGTCTCCGCCAGCCGCACCGAGCTGATGAAGACCAAGGACGACGGCAAGGCCGTCCTGACCCGTCTCGCCGATGTCCTGGACATGAAGCCCAAGGACGTCATGTACAAGGTCAGGCTCTGCGACGCGAAGACCCCCCAGCCCTGCTGGAACGGTTCGCCGTACCAGCCGATCCCGGTCACCGACGAGGCCACCACCCAGCAGGCACTCCAGATCCGGGAGCGCGCCGAGGACTTCCCCGGCATCACCGCGGAGCCCACCGCCGTACGCCGCTACGCCGCGCCCGGCCTCGCCAACACCGCCCAGGTGCTCGGCTACCTCTCGCCGGTCACCGACGAAGAGATCACCAAGGCCCTGGACACCGACTCGCCGTACCTCCGCTCCGACCAGGTCGGCCGCTCCGGCCTGGAGCGCACGTACGACAAGGAACTGCGCGGCAAGGCCGGTGTCACCCGCTACGAGGTCGACAACCTCGGCCGGGTCATCGGCCAGGCACAGAACGACGAGGCCCAGCCCGGCGCCAATGTCGTCACCTCCATCGACGCACGCGTGCAGGCCGTCACCGAGTACGAGCTGAACGAGGCGATGAAGGCCGCCCGCAAGGAGATGGACCGGAACACCAACGAGCACTACAAGGCGGACTCGGGCGCCGCCGTGGTCATGGAGGCGAAGACCGGCCGGGTCGTCGCGATGGCCTCCCAGCCGACGTACGACCCCAACTCCTGGGTCGGCGGTATCTCCGCCAAGGAGTACGCCAGGCTCACCGGCAAGAAGTCCAACTTCCCGCTGCTGAACCGGGCCATCCAGGGCCAGGCGGCCCCCGGCTCGATCTTCAAGGTCATCTCGTCGACCGCGGCCGTCAACGCCGGATACAAGTTCAACGGCAACTACCCCTGCCCCAGCTCGTACAACGTCGGCAGCCAGGTCTTCAAGAACTTCGAGTCCAAGGGCTACGGCTCCATCACCCTCGGCAAGGCCCTCGAAGTCTCCTGCGACACCGTGTTCTACGGCCTCGCGCACAAGGAGTGGCAGAAGGACGGCGGCACCAAGCCCAAGAAGAACGCCAAGAACTGGTTCTACACGACCGCCCACCAGTTCGGCCTCGGCAAGGAGACCGGCATCGACCTCCCCAACGAGGTCGCCGGACGCGTCCCGGACCGCGAGTGGAAGCAGAATTTCTGGGAGGCCAACAAGGACGGCTGGTGCAAGCAGGGCAAGAAGGGCGGCACCTACGTCCAGCAACTCGCCTACGAAGGCTGCCTCGAAGGCAACCTGATGCGCGCCGGTGACTCCGTCAACTACTCGATCGGCCAGGGCGACACCCTCGTCACACCGATCCAGATGGCCACGATCTACTCGGCCATCGCCAATGGCGGCACCCTTTACAATCCGACCGTCGGCAAGGCGGTCATCAGCGCCGACGGCAAGCAGGTCAAGGAGATCGCGCCCAAGTCCCACGGCAAGCTGCCGTTCGACCGGAAGACGCGCGACCAGATAGACGAAGCCCTCGCGGGTGTCGCGACCCGTGGCTCCGCCGCCTGGCGATTCGGCGGCTGGCCGCAGGACAAGATCCCGATGCACGCCAAGACGGGTACGGCCGAGGTCTACGGCAAGCAGACGACCTCGTGGTTCGCCTCGTACACCAAGGACTACACGATCGTCATGACGATCGCGCAGGGCGGTACGGGCTCCGGAGCCTCGGGGCCCGCCGTCCGCAAGATCTACGAGTCGATGTACGGGCTCAACGCCAAGGGCGACCAGGACGTCAAGAAGGCACTCATGCCCCAGCCGCGCGTCGCACTGCCCAGGATCCAGCCGGACGGTTCGATCGACGCGCCGAAGGTCAGGCCGTACGAGCCGGAGCGGGAACTCCCGCCGGACCAGCAGGTGCTCGCCGGGCCACCCGGCACGACGACGACCCGGAGGGACTGAGCCATGGCCGGTACAAGTGGCTTCTCGGTCTCCGGATACGGTCCGCAGCGCGGCGCCTGGGCGCGGCTCGCCGCCCGCGACTCGATGGTGCGCCGGCTCGACTGGCCGCTGCTCTTCTCGGCCCTGGCCCTGTCGGTGCTGGGCTCCCTGCTGGTCTGGTCGGCGACCCGTAACCGCACCCAGCTCAACCAGGGCGATCCGTACTACTTCCTCTTCCGTCACCTGCTCAACACCGGCATCGGGGTCGCCCTGATGATCGGCACGATCTGGCTGGGGCACCGCACGCTGCGCGGCGCCGTCCCCGTGCTGTACGGGCTCTCGGTCATCATGGTCCTGCTGGTGCTCACCCCGCTCGGCGCCACCATCAACGGCGCCCACGCCTGGATCGTCATCGGCGGAGGCTTCACGCTCCAGCCCTCCGAGTTCGTGAAGATCACGATCATCCTGGGCATGGCGATGCTGCTGGCGGCCCGGGTGGACGCCGGGGACCAGCCCCATCCGGACCACCGCACGGTCGCGAAGTCCCTCGGCCTCGCCGTCCTCCCGATGGTCATCGTCATGCTGATGCCGGACCTCGGCTCCGTGATGGTCATGGCGGTCCTCGTGCTCGGCGTGCTGCTCGCCTCCGGCGCCTCCAACCGCTGGATCATCGGCCTGGTCACCGCGGGTGTGGCGGGCGCCGTCGCGGTCGCGGCGCTCGGGGTGCTCGACGAGTACCAGATCAACCGCTTCGCGGCCTTCGCCAACCCGGAACTCGACCCGGCGGGCGTCGGCTACAACACCAACCAGGCGCGGATCGCGATCGGTTCGGGCGGACTGTCCGGCACCGGGCTCTTCCACGGCTCGCAGACCACCGGGCAGTTCGTACCCGAGCAGCAGACCGACTTCGTCTTCACCGTCGCGGGCGAGGAGCTGGGCTTCCTCGGCGCCGGGCTGATCCTGCTGCTGCTCGGCGTGGTCCTGTGGCGGGCCTGCCGGATCGCGCGGGAGACGACCGAGCTGTACGGGACGATCGTGGCCGCCGGGATCATCGCCTGGTTCGCGTTCCAGTCCTTCGAGAACATCGGGATGACGCTGGGCATCATGCCGGTGGCGGGACTGCCGCTGCCGTTCGTGTCGTACGGCGGTACGGCGATGTTCGCGGTCTGGATCGCCGTAGGGCTGCTTCAGTCGATCCGGGTGCAGCGGCCGATAACGGCCTGACCCGTCCTGGCCGGAGTCCTGACCAGGCCGATCAGGCTGGTCAGGCTGGTCGATGTGGAGTCCGTACGGTCGGATGGACGTCTGGGGCTGCCCTTGGGCGGCCCCAGCGACTAAATTCGGTACATGACGGACACAAAGCGAGAGATCGAGCGCAAGTACGAGTTCCCCGCGGACGGCGGACCGTCCGGGCGGTCCGGGCAGTCGGACCTGTCGGACCTGCCGGATCTGAGTGGGATCGACGGTGTCTCGGCCCTCTCCCCGCAGGGCGTGGTGGAACTCGACGCCGTCTACTACGACACCGCCGACCTGCGTCTCGCCGCCGACCAGCTCACCCTGCGCCGCAGGACGGGCGGCGACGACGCGGGCTGGCACCTCAAGTTCCCGGTGTCCACCGGTATCCGCGACGAGATCCAGGCGCCGCTCGCCGACACCGTGCCGCGTGACCTGGCCCTCCTGCTGCGCTCCCGCGTCCGCAACGCCGAGCTGCTCCCGGTCGTACGGCTGCGCTCCTCCCGCGACCTCGGCCACCTGGTCGACGCCGAGGGCGTGCCGCTCGCCGAGGTGAGCGTCGACGCCGTACGCGCGGAACGCCTCGGCGAGGCCGTCGTCGTCACCACGTGGACCGAGGTCGAGGTGGAACTGGCCGACGGCGCCGATCCCGCGCTCCTCGACGCGGTGGAGAAGCGGCTGCGCCGGGCGGGCCTGCGCCCGTCGTCCTCGGCGTCCAAGCTGGGCAGGGCGCTGGCCGAGACGTCGGGGCCCGTGGGGGCCGGGGCGAAGAGGGCGGCCGGTTCCGGGAGGAAGAAGGGCGGGTCCGAGAAGAAGAGCGGGCCCGTGAAGAAGGGCGGGCCCGGAAAGGATGCCGGCCCCGGCACCGCGGGCGACCACGTACTGGCCTACCTCCGCACACAGGCCGACGCGATCATCGCCCAGGACCCCGCAGTCCGCCGCGACCTGCCGGACTCCGTGCACCAGATGCGGGTCGCCACCCGCCGGATCCGCTCCGCCTTCCGTACGTTCCGCCAGATCCTCGACCGGACCGTCACCGAACCGATCGGCGAGGAACTCAAGTGGCTCGCGGCGGAACTGGGCATCGACCGCGACCACGAGGTGCTCGGCGCGCGGATGCGCGAGCAGATCGACGCGCTGCCGGGGACGCTGCTCCTCGGCCCCGTACGCGCCCGGCTCCAGACGTGGACCGTCTCCCAGCGGGCCGGATCGAGGGAGCGGACACTCTCCGTACTCGACAGCGCGCGCTACCTGGCCCTGCTGGAGACGATCGAGGCGCTGCTCGCCGACCCGCCGCTGCGGAAGGCCGCCGCGGCGACGCCCGACAAGGCGATGCCCAAGGCGGTCCTCAAGGTCTACGACCGGCTGGCGGGCCGGGTCGAGCACGCCCTGGCCCTCCCGCCCGGCGAGGAGCGCGACCTGGCCCTCCACAACGCCCGCAAGGCGGCCAAGCGCGCCCGGTACGCGGCCGAGGCGGCCCGGCCCGACCTCGGCGGGCCGGCGAAGCGGTTCGCCAAGCGGATGAAGGCCGTACAGAACGTGCTCGGCGACCACCAGGACAGCGTGGTGGCCCGTGACGCCCTGCGGACCCTGGCGATCCAGGCCCACGCGGCCGGGGAGTCCGCCTTCACCTGGGGGTTGCTGTACGGGCAGGAGGAGGCGCGGGGAGAGCGCAGGGAGCGGGAGCTGCCGGGGGTGTGGGCGGAGGCGTCCGCCCCCCGTTTGCGGGCGGCGCTGCGGGGGTGAGCTCCGGGGTAGTCTGGATGGTCACCCAGCTGCCCGCTCACGAAGGTTCGCTATGCCTGTCGAATCGGTCTTCCCACAGCTCGAAGCTCTGCTCCCGCATGTGCAGAAGCCGATCCAATACGTCGGTGGTGAGCTCAACTCCACGGTCAAGCCGTGGGACGAGTGCGATGTCCATTGGGCGCTCATGTACCCCGACGCGTACGAGGTCGGGCTGCCCAACCAGGGCGTCATGATCCTTTACGAGGTACTGAACGAGCGCGAGGGCGTGCTCGCCGAGCGTACGTACAGCGTCTGGCCGGACCTCGAAGAGCTGATGCGCGAGCACAAGGTCCCGCAGTTCACGGTGGACTCGCACCGGCCCGTCAGCGCCTTCGACGTCTTCGGGCTGAGCTTCTCCACCGAGCTCGGCTACACCAACATGCTCACCGCCCTGGACCTCGCGGGCATCCCGCTGGCGGCCAGGGACCGGACCGTCGACCACCCCATCGTGCTCGCGGGCGGCCACGCGGCCTTCAACCCCGAGCCGATCGCGGAGTTCATCGACTGCGTGGTCATCGGCGACGGCGAGCAGGCGGTCCTGGAGATCACCGAGATCGTCCGGGCCTGGAAGGCGGAGGGCCGCCCCGGCGGGCGCGAGGAGGTCCTGCTCCGGCTCGCGAAGACCGGTGGCGTGTACGTGCCGGGCTTCTACGACGTCGAGTACCTCGCGGACGGCCGGATCGCCCGCGTCGTACCGAACAGGAGCGGTGTCCCGTGGCGGGTGTCCAAGCACACCGTCATGGACCTGGACGAGTGGCCGTACCCGAAGCAGCCGCTCGTACCGCTCGCCGAGACCGTCCACGAGCGCATGTCCGTGGAGATCTTCCGTGGCTGCACCCGCGGCTGCCGCTTCTGCCAGGCCGGGATGATCACGCGTCCGGTACGCGAGCGCAGCATCACCGGTATCGGTGACATGGTCGACAAGGGACTGAAGGCGACCGGCTTCGAGGAGGTCGGCCTGCTCTCGCTGTCCTCCGCCGACCACAGCGAGATCGGCGATGTCGCCAAGGGGCTGGCCGACCGGTACGAGGAGGACAAGATCGGCCTGTCCCTGCCGTCCACCCGTGTCGACGCCTTCAACGTCGACCTCGCCAACGAGCTGACCAGGAACGGCCGCAGGTCCGGTCTGACCTTCGCGCCCGAGGGCGGCTCCGAGCGGCTGCGCAAGGTCATCAACAAGATGGTCTCGGAGGAGGACCTGATCCGTACGGTCTCCACGGCCTACGGCAACGGCTGGCGGCAGGTGAAGCTGTACTTCATGTGCGGCCTGCCGACCGAGACCGACGAGGACGTCCTCCAGATCGGCGACATGGCGGTCAACGTCATCGCCGAGGGCCGCAAGGTGTCCGGGCAGAACGACATCCGCTGCACGGTCTCGATCGGCGGCTTCGTGCCCAAGCCGCACACCCCCTTCCAGTGGGCGCCGCAGCTGAGCGCCGAGGAGACGGACGCCCGGCTGGAGAAGCTCCGCGACAAGATCCGCGCGGACAAGAAGTACGGCCGCTCGATCGGCTTCCGCTACCACGACGGCAAGCCCGGCATCGTAGAGGGCCTGCTGTCGCGCGGCGACCGCCGGATCGGCTCGGTCATCCGCGCGGTGTACGAGGACGGCGGCCGCTTCGACGGCTGGCGTGAGCACTTCTCGTACGACCGCTGGATGGCCTGCGCGGAGAAGGCGCTGCCCGAGTACGGCGTGGACGTGGCCTGGTACACGACGCGTGAGCGCACGTACGAGGAGGTCCTGCCCTGGGACCACCTGGACTCGGGTCTCGACAAGGACTGGCTCTGGGAGGACTGGCAGGACTCGCTGGACGAGACCGAGGTCGAGGACTGCCGCTGGACGCCCTGCTTCGATTGCGGCGTCTGTCCTCAGATGGACACCGAGATCCAGATCGGCCCGACGGGGAAGAAGCTGCTGCCGCTCACGGTCAAGTGACGCCCAGGAAACCCCCGGCCGGCGTGGTCGGGGGTTTCTGCGCCCGCTCAGAGGCGGTTCACACGGTCACGCCACGATGAGAAGCCCACGTCCGGGCGGCGTCGGGGCCGGCATGATTTCGACGCTTCTTGTCACTGTCATGACCCTTCTGGTTGGACCGGGAACTGACCTTGCTGACCCGCCCCGGCTGCTCGGCCTGTCCTTCTTCGCGGGGTGGCGAAGCAGCCGGGGCGGGCGATTGAACCCCTCCTCCTCCGAGGCTTTGTCTCGCCGCACGGGAGGCCGAGTGTCTTTTACTCGGAGGGGGAGGGGGCTTTGTATCCGTCCTCCATCGCGAGGTGCCGGCGGACGAGGCCGTCAAGCTCGGTGATGCAGTCGGAGCAGGCGAAGAGCGGAGCGTGCGCCCCGCTGGACCAGACAGGGCCCACCCACGAGACGGTGACGCCGTCCCGGCGGCAATAGAGCCAGCAGGCCCCGACGACCCACTCACGCCTGCCACCGGCGAGCGGAGGGATGGCCTCGCTCACGGCGACTCCGGTCATCAGGGGGACGCCTCCAGCTCGGTGGTCCTGTGCTCGATCGGCCGGAAGACGCGGTGAGGTTGAGCCATGCGCCAGGGAGCGTGGGCATCGAAGATCAGAACCTTCTCGCCGCCGGGGCCGACCGACCTCATATCTCTGATCGGGTGATACACGCCGTCGAGGAGAACGCTGTCCCCGACCCGCACATCCAGGGGATGCACGTCGGTGGCGTAGGTGTTGATCGGTGTGCGAGGCGGGCGGGACCGCGTTAGGTGCGTCACCGCCACACCGCCAATACGAGGGTGCCGCTCAGGGCGCCGATCGTCGCTACGCAGATGGCCTGCTCCGTACGGGGGTTCACTCGTCGCGCTCCAAGGCTCCCGGCTTCCTGCCGTGCCTCACTTGGCGGAGCTGGTAGACGGCGGCAGTCGTACGAGTGGCCAAGGCCAGGGCCCGCATGTGCTCGTACGCGAATCCGGGCGGCGTGGTCTTGCTGGGCTGCGCCTCGTCGCTGAGCAGTTGCCGAGCCGTTTTGTGCAGCTCCCGCGACTGGGGAGTCTCAACGTCCCAGATCTCGCTGTGGATCAGGAGGGCGAGGTGTCCACGAAGCTTCGCTGTCGTCGAGTCCACCCACCATCGCTCGGGGAGCGCGAGGCGGATTTCGAGGGCCTGCTTCACGGTGTGCGCGATCGTCATGAAGTCGATCGCGTAAGACGCCGAATCGCAGGTCTCTTCGAATCCTGTACTTCCGGCTCTGCCGGTGGCATTGGGCTCGTTCGAAGTCCCTGTTGTGGTGCTCACCCCGCTACCTCATCAGCCGTGGTCGACGCGCTGCCCGCGTCGCACTTGCCGATGTAGGCCGCGAAGACCCGATGCTCGATGAGCCAGTCACGTAACCGCTGTCGAACCTCAGGGGAATGGGCGATCTCCGCTTCGCTTGGCACCACCATTCCTTCAACGGCACCGCTCAGCACCAGAAGCTCGACCTCGGGCCACTGCTGACGTTCGGCGCGCGGGATGGTGAGTGGCGAGTGGTCATGGTGTTCGGCTGCCACGACCCAGTCACGTGCCTCGGCGTGAACTCGTAAGCCATGCATGGTGGCAACAGCGGCAGGTGAAGGGGAGTCGGGAAGGCAGGCGTAGAGCACGACACGCGTGCGCTCGGGGAATCCTGAAGCCGCGTCGGCGAGAGTGCGACGACGGCTGGTGTCTGCTTCGGTCCGGGGCATGTCCAACAGACTGCCGGTGCCGCCCATTTACGGGAACGCCCTGGGCGTACGACCTTGAAGAATCGCCATATATCAAGTCGTACGCCATGTAGGGGTTTTGGTGATCGCCCAATTGCAGCTCCTACGTCTCGTAGGAGCTTGGGGCGTCACACCTGCTCAGAGGGCTGTTTTTCCTGTCGCTCGCGCAAAGCCGCCGTCAATGGGCGGGCGCATTCCGATGAGCTTGTGGACACGGCGAAGGCGCGCAGTTGAGCCATTGCCCACCTTCTCGGCGATCACAGAGGGCAGGGTCTGATGCCGAGCCCAGTCAGGGACCTCACGAAGAGCCGCTTCCAGCGTGTCCAGGGATCGGTCCCACAAGCGAGCGTCAGCCAAGGCCAACGCCTTATCCATCTGGAAGCGGTTCTGCGCCGCTTTCGGGAGAGCGGAGGTGTCCTCGTCATGAATTGAATCGATCAGCTTCAATGCTTTGCCCGTTTGGCCGAGGCTCAAGTTGATCCCGACAGCCTGCGTTGTCGCTGACACGGGGCCGAAGAGAGTCCCGTGTGCCCTGTGCTCTCGGGTCATCCGGGCGCCTGTCGCATGGGATTGCGACAAGTAGTCAGCGGCGAGTTCCTTGTTCCCCATCCTGCTCGCCACGACGGCTGCGAAGTTGATGTGGCTGCCGTACGCCGTCAACTCGGCCGGCGTCGCGCTCGAAAAGCGAGGCTCGATAGCCGTCGCAGACCGCTCAGCGAGCTTCAGGGCGTCACTCAGCCGTGCGTCCCGCAAGTAGACCCAGGAGCGCCCCGAAGCGACCAGCGCGGAACGCATCTCGTCGGCTGAACGGTCGGCGGCCACCTGTGCGTGCCCGATCGCCGCGTACGCGAGATCGCGCACCCCGATCAGGTTGGCCACGTAGGCGGAGATGCGGTAGGCGTCTGCCAGTACCGCCCATCCGCCGGTCCGGGCGTCGGCCGGCTGCTCGCGGAGGTAGGCGGCGGCCGAGATGAGGAACGGAGCGCACACGGCCCCCGCCTCCACGTACCGACCCTTCCAATACAGTTCCCAGCACCGTGCCGTCGCGGCAGTCAGTTCGTCGAGAGTGACTGGTTCGGCAGTCTCCGGGAGGATGCCGGCGGCCGTGTCGTGAACGGCGGAGGACAGCGCTCGCACCATCTTGCGGTCGTCCTGTGCCATCTTGCGGCGGGGAGCCTGCTGACCTTGGATGACCGAGATATCCGCACCCAGGGCATCAGAGAGAGCCATCAGCGTGGGAAGGGTCAGACGCCGGTCCTGCTCGGCGGACTGGATGGTCGCGACTGACAGGCCGGTCATATGGGCCAGTTGGACCTGGGAGACATCGCGCCCGCGTAGAAACTGGATTCGTTCACCCGTGCTGTAGTCGGACCACTGCGTCATCTTCGACTCAACTCCGTTCAGGGGCTCGGGCTGTCTTTGAACGGTACCCGGGTGCCATTGCGTGACGCGCTGAAAACGGCGGGCCCTAGCTCGCGGTGACGCTCCCTGTTGTGTGGCTGTGTGATCAGTCCGTCGGATGGTGATCGAGATCGGCCCGACCGATCAGAAGCCGCTGCCGCTCACCGTGGGGTGAGGCCCGTCGGGCCTTGTAGGGGTCGGGCGGGCACTGCCGCGTGTGTCGGCTGAGCGTCCTCAGGCTGAGCCGAGGCGCGGGCCCGTCACGGGAGGGAATCCGGGGCCGGGCCTCGGTGCGCGTGCACAATGGCGTGATGCCGCAGTTCATCGCCCCTGATGTCCGTGTCCAGGCCTCCTTCCTCGACGCGATGAAGGAGTTCGTGGAAGAGGGAGCCGATGAACGGTCGTTACTCCTCCACGAAATGGAGCAGTACGCGACGACCTGGCATCGGCCCGATGTCTTCGCGTCGTACGTGGAGCGGCTCAACGCCGAACCCTTGGAGGAGACTCCACGCATCGAGGGCTGGGTTCCCAACACCACTCTCTGGTACGTCGAGGGCAACACCTTCCTGGGGCGCCTCGCCATCCGGCACCGGCTCAACCCGTTCCTGCGGGAAGTGGGCGGCCACATCGGCTACGCCGTACGCCCCAGCGCCCGCCGCCGGGGGCATGCCACCGCCATGCTCGCCGCCTCGCTGCCCGTGGCGCGGGAGATCGGCATCTCGTCCGTGCTGGTCACCTGCGACACCGACAACACGGCATCGCGCAAAGTGATCGAGGCGGCCGGCGGTGTTCTGGAGGACGTGCGCGGCGGAAAGCTGCGCTACTGGATTCGGACGGACGGCTGAGAGCCGTGTGTGCGGGATTCCCGCACTGGGTGTACGGGAGCGCGGGCGGGGCAGGACTGCGTGTGGGGCCGCCTGTCCAAGCCTGGGGAACCTCTGGCGGACCGTGCGCGTACTCTGGGTAGTACAACGATCGTCCCCGGCGCGGACCCCGCACCCGAGATCTCCTCGTACAGGCGGGGCTGAGCCGGGACCCGGGGGCAGCCCCGACGTCCGAGGGCGGCGCGTTACCGCGTACCGCCCGCACCGAGGAGAAGAACCACTGGGCAAGCGACAGCCCGAAGGCCCGCCGCCCGCACCGGCGGTGCAGCGCATCCGACTGCGCTACACCAAGCGCGGCCGCCTCCGGTTCACCAGCCACCGTGACTTCCAGCGTGCTTTCGAGCGGGCATTGCGCCGCGCCGAGGTGCCCATGGCCTACTCGGCGGGGTTCACTCCGCACCCGAAGGTCTCCTACGCCAATGCCGCCCCCACCGGCACGGGCAGTGAGGCCGAGTTCCTGGAAATCGCCCTGGTGGAGGCGTGCGATCCCGACAAGCTGCGTGAGCTGCTCGACGAGTCGCTGCCGACCGGTCTCGACATCATCGACGCTGTCGAGGCCCGCACCTCGGGACTCGCCGACCGGCTGACCGCTTCCGTATGGGAGCTGAGGCTGGACGGCGTCGGCCCGGAGGAGGCCGGACAAGCCGTGTCCGCCTTCCTCGCCGCCGAAACGGTCGAGGTCGAGCGCCGTACGAAGAACGGCATGAGGACATTCGACGCACGGGGCGCCGTGGTCGGCCTGGAGGTCGCCCAGTCGGCGGCCGATAGGCCGGGGGACGGGCCCTGTGCGATACTGCGCCTGGTTGTTCGGCACGTGACACCTGCCGTGCGACCCGACGACGTCCTGTCCGGTCTCCGAGCTGTGGCCGACCTGGCGCCGCCGGTCCCCGCAGCGGTGACCAGGCTGGCGCAGGGGCTCTTCGACGAGGAGACCGGCACGGTGACCGACCCGCTCGCGCCCGACCGCGAGGCAGCCCGGCCCGCCCCATCCAAGGCCGCCGGATCCGCCGCCGCGAAGGCGCCGGAAGGTGCAGGTTCCGCGTAAGGCGGTCGTTGTAGCGCAGCCCTGGTACTCGGCAGTCACCGGGATCGGGCGGCGCACTGACCAGAAGACTTTCGCCAGGCCGTGCGCACAACGCGTAGGGAACCGGCGAGCCAGACATAACAGCTCCCGTGCGGCGCCCGCGCCCCGGACGGCGGCATTCGCGCACTGCGCGGGCCGCGGCCGGACCGGAATCAGGCGTGGCGCCCGGGAGCGTGACGGGAGAACCGCCCGCATGCTTGAGCCCACAGAACCCGGCACCCCCGGGGACACCGACAACGAAGACAACAACACACCCAGCGATACGCTGCCGCCGCGCCGCAGGCGCCGCGCGGCGTCCCGCCCGGCGGGCCCGCCCACCTCGGCCGCCGAGGCCAAGGGCGCCGAGAGTGTGACCGAGACCGTCACTCCGGCCATACCGGCCGCCGAGGCCGCTGGGGCGGCCGAGAGCGACACGAGCGCCACCGTGGCGTCGCAGGAGGCACCGTCCGCCGAGGCGCCCGCGCCGCGTGCGCGTCGCCGTGCGACCCGTAAGGCCGCCGCTCCTGAAGCCGTGGCTCCTGAGGTGGTCGTTTCCGAGGCGCCTGCCGCGCAGCCCGCTGAGGTTGTGGAGGCCGCTGTGTCGGAGGAGCCGGCCGCGCCGCGTGCGCGTCGCCGTGCCACCCGTAAGGCCGCCGCACCCGAGGCCGTGGCTCCTGAGGTGGTCGTTTCCGAGGCGCCTGCCGCGCAGCCCGCTGAGGTTGTGGAGGCCGCTGTGTCGGAGGAGCCGGCCGCGCCGCGTGCGCGTCGCCGTGCCACCCGTAAGGCCACCGCCCCGGTCGGCAGCCCCGAGGCCGTTTCCGGGACCGTGGCTCCCGAGGTCATCGCCGAGCCGGTGAAGGCGGCTCAGACCGCCGAGGTCGCGGCCGTGGAGAGCCCGGCCGAGGAGGTCGCCCCCGCCGAGCCGCGTGCGCGTCGCCGTGCCACCCGCAGGGCCACCGCGCCCGCCGGTGCGCCGGGGAACGACGAGAAGCCGGCGAGTGACGGCACGCAGGCGGCCGGTGACAAGCCGGTGACCGACAGCGGGACCGTCGCGGGCGAGAGCCTGCCGCAGGGCGCTGTCGTACAGATCGCCGCCGACGAGGAAAACGTCAAGGCCGCCGAGAAGGCCGCCACCCGTGGCCGTACCCGCCGCCGGGGCGCCGCGCCCGAGACCGCCACGGCCGCTCCTGAGGCGGCGCCCGCCGGGGAGAAGCCCAAGGACAGGGCCGCCGAGAAGCCCGCCGGGAAGCCCGCCGAGAAGACGAAGGCCAAGCAGAGGGAGACCGAGGCGCCCGAGCGCTCGCGCCGCCGTTCCGCGCGGCCCGCCGTCGCCGTCTTCCAGGCGCCCGTCTTCACCGAGCCGATGTTCCAGACCCCGGAGACCGCCGCCGCTGCCGCGGCCGCCGCCGGACCCGTGGACGACGAGGACGAGGACGAGACGGAGACGCCCGTCGCGGCGGCCGCGCCCGTCGCCGCGCCGGAGCCCGCCGGCCGTCGCCGTCGCCGCCGTCGTGGTGAGTCCGCCGAGCCCGTGGAGGCCGCTCCGGCCGCCGCCGCGCAGACGCCGAAGGCGCCCGTGGAGGAGCCCGAGGCCGAGGCGGAGCAGTCCGACGACTCCGACGGCGACGACACCACCGAGTACGACGACCGTCCCTCGCGCCGCCGTCGCAGGGGCGGCCGCCGCCGTCGCCGTGGCGAGTCCGCCGAGGCGGACGAGGCCGCGGACGAGCAGCAGGACGAGCCCGCCGACCGTTCCGAGCCCACCGCCGAGCGCGCCGAGGACGGCGACAGCGGCCGGGAGGCCGACGCGGACGACGAGGAGCAGGACGAGCCCGAGAGCTCCTCGGGTTCGGGCTCCTCCAGCAGCCGTCGCCGTCGCCGCAGGCGCCGTCGCAGCGGTGACGGCGGTTCCGACGCGGAGTCGGGCGGCGACGACCCGGAGCGTACGGTCGTCAAGGTCCGTGAGCCGCGCAAGAAGGAAGAGCGCGAGCACAGCACCAGCTCCGACGAGGTGCAGTCCATCAAGGGCTCGACCCGTCTGGAGGCCAAGAAGCAGCGCCGCCGCGAGGGGCGCGAGCAGGGCCGCCGCCGGGTGCCGATCATCACCGAGGCGGAGTTCCTCGCCCGTCGTGAGGCCGTCGAACGCGTGATGGTCGTCCGCCAGAGCGGCGAGCGCACCCAGATCGGTGTCCTCGAGGACGACGTGCTCGTCGAGCACTACGTCAACAAGGAACAGGCCACCAGCTACGTCGGCAATGTCTACCTGGGCAAGGTGCAGAACGTACTGCCCTCCATGGAGGCCGCCTTCGTCGACATCGGCAAGGGACGCAACGCCGTCCTGTACGCCGGTGAGGTCAACTTCGAGGCGCTGGGCATGGCCAACGGCCCGCGCCGGATCGAGACCGCCCTCAAGTCCGGCCAGTCGGTGCTCGTCCAGGTGACGAAGGACCCGATCGGCCACAAGGGCGCGCGTCTGACCAGCCAGGTGTCGCTGCCCGGCCGTTACCTGGTCTACGTGCCCGAGGGCTCGATGACCGGCATCAGCCGCAAGCTGCCCGACACCGAGCGCGCCCGGCTGAAGACCATCCTCAAGAAGATCGTCCCCGAGGACGCGGGCGTCATCGTCCGTACGGCCGCCGAGGGCGCCAGCGAGGACGAGCTGCGCCGCGATGTCGAGCGGCTCCAGGGGCAGTGGGAGGACATCAAGAAGAAGGCGAAGAGCGGTAACGCGCCGACCCTTCTCTACGGTGAGCCCGACATGACCGTCCGGGTCGTCCGCGACATCTTCAACGAGGACTTCTCGAAGGTCATCGTCAGCGGTGACGAGGCATGGCAGACCATCCACGGCTATGTCGCGCATGTCGCGCCGGACCTGTCCGACCGGCTGACGCGCTGGACGAGCGAGGTCGACGTCTTCGCGACGTACCGCATCGACGAGCAGCTGATGAAGGCGCTGGACCGCAAGGTCTGGCTGCCGAGCGGTGGCTCGCTGGTGATCGACAAGACCGAGGCCATGATCGTGGTCGACGTCAACACCGGGAAGTTCACCGGCCAGGGCGGCAACCTCGAGGAGACCGTCACCAGGAACAACCTGGAGGCGGCCGAGGAGATCGTGCGCCAGCTGCGGCTGCGCGACCTGGGCGGCATCGTCGTCATCGACTTCATCGACATGGTGCTCGAATCCAACCGGGACCTGGTGCTGCGGCGCCTGCTGGAGTGCCTGGGCCGGGACCGTACGAAGCACCAGGTCGCCGAGGTGACCTCGCTCGGGCTGGTCCAGATGACCCGGAAGCGGGTCGGCCAGGGACTGCTGGAGTCGTTCTCCGAGACCTGCGTCCACTGCAACGGCCGCGGCGTGATCGTCCACATGGAACAGCCCGTGGCGTCCGGTGGCGGCGGTAACGGCAAGCGTTCCAAGAAGCGCGGCCGTGGCGGTGCGTCCGGTACGGACCACGATCACGATCACGAGCACGAGTACGCCGGTACGGAGACCGAGGCCGAGAGCGAGGCCGAGGTCGCGGCGGAGGTGGCGGCGCCGACCGCTCTGCCCGAGCCCGAGTTCGTTCCGGACGAGGAGCTGTTCAGCAGCGTGGCGGAGGCGGAGGCGGCCGTACGTGGCCGTTCGCGCCGTCGCGCGTCGCGCAAGGCGTCGGCCCCCGCCGGTTCCCCGAAGGCGGCGGAGCCGCAGGTCGCAGAGGCGCCGCAGGCGGCTCCGGTGGCCCAGGCGCCCGTCGACGAAGCCCCGGTGGAGGCCCCGGTGGCCGCTCCCGTACAGGAGCAGCCGCAGGAGCAGGCGCCTGCCGAGGACGCGGCTCCCACGCGTCCGCGCCGTCGGGCCACCCGTAAGGCGTCGGCTCCGGCCGGTTCACCGAAGGCCACGGAGGCGGCTGCCGCCGCCGAGGTGGTCGTGCCCGTCGCCGCCGAGCCCGAGGCCGTACCGGAGACCGCCGTGTCCGAGCCGGTCGTGTCCGAGGCGCCCGCCGTCGAGGACGCGCCTGTCGCGGCCCCGCCGCGAGCGTGCCGCCGGGCGACCCGCAAGGCCACCGCGCCGGCCGGTTCGCCCTCGGGTACCGAGGAAGCGGCGGTCGTCGTCGTGGAGTCGGCCAAGGCCGACGCGCCCGCCGCGCCGGAGGAGCCGGAGCCCGAGGCTCCCGCGCCGGCCAAGAAGACGGCCCGCAAGGCCGCCACCAAGAAGGCCCCGGCGAAGTCGACGGCCGCCAGGAAGACGGCGGCCAAGAAGACGACGACGGCGAAGAAGACCGCGGCGAAGAAGGCGACGGCCAAGAAGACGGCCAAGTCGACGACGAAGAAGACCGCGGCGGCCGAGCAGCAGGCGCCCTCGGGCGTCACGGCCTCCACGGAGGACTGAGCCGCTACGGAGCGCTGAGCCTCCACGGAGGACTGACCGCGCCGGACGAGCAGGTCGTACGTTCCGTACGGACGAGTAAGCCGTACGGAACGTGCGTACGACGACGGCCCGCCGGCCGGCCCGGACATCCGGGCCGGCCGGCGGGCCGTCGCCGGTCCGGCGCGGGTCAGCGGGCACGGGGGCTGGTTTGACCCCCTGTACAGCGGCCCCGTACTCTAAACCTTCGGCGTGTTCCATGCGCGCCCACCCCTGAGCACCCACCTCCCGGATCTCCGGGAGAGGCCGCTCATCCTCTCCGGATCATCACGGCCCCCGGGCCGTGTGAGCGGCTGGCATCAGGGGGTCCGTTCCGAGCGAGAGTGAGTTCCGCGTGTACGCCATCGTGCGCAGCGGTGGCCGCCAGCACAAGGTTGCTGTCGGCGACATCGTTGAGGTTGACAAGATTTCCACCGCCAAGGTTGGCGACACGGTCGAGCTCTCGACCCTGCTCGTGGTTGACGGCGAAGCCGTCACCAGCGACCCGTGGGTGCTGGACGGCATCAAGGTCACGGCCGAGGTCGTGGACCACCACAAGGGCGCGAAGATCGACATCCTTCGCTACAAGAACAAGACCGGCTACCGCCGTCGCCAGGGTCACCGCCAGCAGTACACGGCGATCAAGGTCACCGGTATCCCCGCGGCTGCGAAGTAAGGGACTGAGGAGACATGGCACACAAGAAGGGCGCATCGTCCACCCGGAACGGGCGCGACTCGAATGCACAGCGGCTCGGCGTGAAGCGCTTCGGCGGTCAGCTCGTCAACGCCGGTGAAATCCTCGTCCGCCAGCGCGGCACGCACTTCCACCCCGGCTCCGGCGTCGGCCGCGGCGGCGACGACACGCTGTTCGCGCTGAACGCCGGCTCGGTGGAGTTCGGCACCAGCCGCGGCCGCAAGGTCGTGAACATCGTTCCGGTCGCCTGATCCTCAGGTAGTCGTAGAACGGTTTCTTCGCGAGGGCGGACCTCACTTCCCGGAGACGGGAAGCGGGTCCGCCCTTCGCGCGTTAGAGGTATGACATTTCCGTATGTACTGGAGGCAATCCCCATGACCACCTTCGTGGACCGCGTCGAGCTGCATGTCGCCGCGGGTAACGGAGGCCACGGCTGCGCCTCCGTACATCGTGAGAAGTTCAAGCCGCTCGGCGGACCCGACGGCGGTAACGGCGGCCGGGGCGGCGACGTCATCCTGGTCGTCGACCAGTCGGTGACCACCCTGCTCGAGTACCACCACTCGCCGCACCGCAAGGCCACCAACGGCAAGCCCGGCGAGGGCGGCAACCGCTCCGGCAAGGACGGCCAGGACCTGGTCCTGCCGGTGCCGGACGGCACGGTCGTCCTCGACAAGCAGGGCAATGTCCTCGCGGACCTGGTCGGTCAGGGCACCACCTTCGTCGCCGCCGAGGGCGGCCGTGGCGGCCTCGGCAACGCCGCGCTGGCCTCGGCCCGCCGCAAGGCCCCCGGCTTCGCGCTGCTCGGCGTGCCCGGCACGGGCGGGGATGTCGTCCTGGAGCTCAAGACGGTCGCCGATGTGGCGCTCGTCGGCTACCCGAGCGCCGGCAAGTCCTCGCTGATCTCCGTGCTCTCCGCCGCCAAGCCCAAGATCGCGGACTATCCCTTCACCACCCTGGTCCCCAACCTGGGCGTGGTCACGGCGGGTTCGACCGTCTACACGATCGCGGACGTCCCCGGTCTGATCCCGGGCGCCAGCCAGGGCCGCGGCCTCGGCCTCGAATTCCTGCGCCATGTCGAGCGGTGCTCGGTGCTCGTCCATGTCCTGGACACGGCCACGCTGGAGTCCGACCGTGACCCGGTCTCCGACCTCGATGTCATCGAGGAGGAGCTGAAGCAGTACGGCGGTCTGGACGACCGGCCGCGCATCGTCGTCCTCAACAAGATCGACATCCCGGACGGCCAGGACCTCGCCGACATCATCCGTCCCGACCTGGAGAAGCGCGGCTACCGCGTCTACGAGGCGTCCGCCGTGGCCCACATGGGACTCAAGGAACTGTCCTTCGCGCTCGCCGAGATCGTCGCCCAGGCCCGTGCCGACAAGCCGAAGGAGGAGGCGACCCGGATCGTCATCCGTCCGAAGGCCGTCGACGACGCGGGCTTCGTCGTCACCCTGGAGGACGACGGAATCTACCGGGTGCGCGGTGAGAAGCCGGAACGCTGGGTCCGCCAGACCGACTTCAGCAACGACGAGGCCGTCGGCTACCTCGCGGACCGGCTGAGCCGGCTCGGTGTCGAGGAGGAGCTGATGAAGGCCGGAGCCCACGCGGGCGACGCGGTGGCGATCGGCGCCGAGGACAACGCGGTCGTCTTCGACTGGGAGCCCACGGTGATGGCGGGCGCGGAGATGCTCGGCCGTCGCGGTGAGGACCACCGTATGGAGGTCCCGCGTCCGGCGGCGCAGCGCCGCAGGGACCGGGAGGGCGAACGGGACGACGCGGACCGCGAGTACGACGAGTTCGGCCCCTTCTAGGGCGTGTTGCGACGGTTCCCGGCCCGGAACCGTCGCCGACGCGGGCGGTCATGGCGCTTTCGCCGTGGCCGCCCGCTCCGTCATGTCTCTCGCCGCCGTCCCGCCGCCGTCGCTTCCCCCGCCCCTGTACCAGCGCGGCGTCGCCGTAGGTGACCGCGAACAGCCGTTCCGTAGCCTCTCATCTGGGACCCCCCGTGCTCTGACGTGAAACTTATGTGGTCTCCTTCACGTACGACTCCCGGCCACGCACCGTTGGTGTACTGGTCTTCGCAGGTGAATCAGGGGTTGCGGGCCGGTGTCGCTCGGTCGTGGTCCACCTTGCAAGAGGATTGCCGGGGGTGGGACCATCGCTGCATCCTCTGAGCCCGCAAGGTAGGTCAGTCCTGTGTCTGCAACTCCCGCTTCCGCGTCGTCCGCGAAGCCCCGCACCACCGCCATCGTCCTGGCGGGTGGTACCGGTCAGCGTGTGGGCCTGTCGATCCCGAAGCAGCTGCTGAAGATCGCGGGAAAGGCGGTCATCGAGCACACGCTGTGGATTTTCGAGCAGGCCGAGTCCATCGACGATGTGATCGTGCTGATGGCCCCCGGCTTCGTGCCCGACGTGGAGAAGATCGTCGCGAAGGCGGGACTGACCAAGGTCAGCAAGGTCATCGAGGGCGGCCAGACCCGGAACGAGACCACCGAGCGTGCCATCGCCGCCCTGGGTGAGGGCCTGGCCGAGGGCGAGGACCGCAATGTCCTCTTCCACGACGCCGTCCGCCCGCTGCTGTCGCAGCGCGTGATCAAGGACTGTGTCGACGCGCTGGACCGCTACCAGGCGGTGGACGTGGCGATCCCGTCCGCGGACACGATCATCGTGACCCGTACGCACGGCGGCGACGGCGAGTTCATCACGGACGTCCCGGACCGGTCCCGGCTGCGGCGCGGCCAGACCCCGCAGGCGTTCAAGCTCTCCACCGTCCGCAAGGCGTACGAGGTCGCCGCGACCGACCCCAACTTCCAGGCCACCGACGACTGTTCCGTGGTGCTGAAGTACCTGCCGGACGTGCCGATCTACGTCGTCGCGGGCGACGAGTACAACATGAAGGTGACCCAGCCGGTCGACGTCTTCATCGCCGACAAGCTCTTCCAGCTGGCCACCGCCACGGCCCCGGAGCAGCCCTCCGAAGAGGCCTACCGTGAGCTGCTGACCGGCAAGACGCTGGTCGTCTTCGGCGGCTCGTACGGCATCGGCGCGGACATCTCGCAGCTCGCCGAGTCCTTCGGCGCCACGGTGTACGCGCTGGGCCGCTCCACCACCGGTACGCATGTGGAGAACCCGGAGCACGTGGACGACGCGCTGTCCCGCGCCTACGCGGAGACCGGCCGTATCGACTACGTCATCAACACGGCGGGCGTGCTGCGCATCGGCAAGCTGGCCGAGACGGACAACACCACCATTCAGGAAGCACTGAACGTCAACTACCTGGCGCCGGTGCAGATCGCCCGCGCCTCGTACAAGTACCTGGTGGAGACCAAGGGCCAGCTGCTGCTCTACACCTCCAGCAGCTACACCCGGGGCCGCGCGGAGTACAGCCTGTACTCGTCCACCAAGGCCGCCATGGTGAATCTGACCCAGGCGCTCTCGGACGAATGGGCCGGTGAGGGAATCCGGGTGAACTGCGTGAATCCCGAGCGCACCGCCACTCCCATGCGTACCAAGGCGTTCGGCCAGGAGCCCGAGGGTTCGCTGCTTTCCTCCGAGGCCGTCGCCAAGACCTCACTCGATGTGCTGCTTTCCGAGCTGACCGGCCACGTCATCGACGTACGTCAGCAGGACCCGACCCGGGGTGCCTCGGAGGCCTCCGGATTCGAGCAGGCGCTGGCGGCCGTTCTGGACCGTCAGGAAGATGTGTAATAATTCTCGACAATCTTGATAAGGGCCTCCGTGGTCGCCGCTGTGCGAACTACGGAGGCCCGAGTTCTTGAAAGTGTCTCTTCACACTTTCGTTGCAGGTCAACTTTGTTGCAAGGTCAATTTCCGGCACGGTCTGGAGCAGGTTTTCCGTGATTTCGACAGCCATCCGCCTGGCCCGAGTGGGCAGCGGATCAGAGCTGGCAGCCGCACTTCTTCTGGGGCTGAGTTTCCCGTGCGTCATGCTCGCCGCGATACTTCCCAATATCTGGCTCTTCGCCGCCGCGGCGGCCGTGACCTATCTCGCGGACACGTTTCTGCACCGGCGCGGCAGCTATTTGGTCAACCGGCTCGCCAAGGTGCGGGCCGGCCTGTCGATCCGTTTCCTGATCCGGCAGATGCTGCTGGTGCTGCTGGTGGCGCGCTCGGGACTCGGTGAGGACCGGATCTTCTATGTGACCGTCATCGCGGTGCTGATGTTCTACGGGCTCCAGGCACCGCACGGCGCGATCGTCACGCTGCTCCGGCTGCGCCGCAGGCTGCCCGTGGTCACCCGCAACATCGACCTCGGCGCCATCCGGATCCCGGACGCCCCGCCGCGCAAGCTGCTCAACCGCTCCGCCGAGAAGATGCTCCACCTGGACGTCTTCGCCATGGTGGGTGTGATCGTCACGCTCCAGACCCGCGACAACATCTACGGCTTCGCGGGCCTGGGCCTCAGCCTGCTGCTCGCCGTCGGCTACATCGCCGCGCTGCTGCCGTACATGCGGCCGAGCCGGCTCGTACCCCCGGCCGACAAGGTGCTCGCGGCGGTGGACGAATGGCTGGGCGAGTACCGGCCGACCGTGATGCTGTACTTCTCCGGATCCAAGGAGTCCGCGTACCAGGTCAACATGTGGCTGGACACGATGGACAAGATGGAGGGCCGGCCGCTGATCGTCCTGCGGGAGCGGGCCATCGCGAACCAGCTGGCCCCGACGGCCGTGCCGGTGCTCTGCGTCCCGGGCGGCGTACACCTGATGAACCTGGACCTGTCGACCGTGCGGGTCGCGCTGTACGCGGCCAACGTCGGCAAGAACATCCACATGCTGCGCGTGCCGACCATGAAGCACGTCTTCATCGGGCACGGCGACAGCGACAAGCTGGCCAGCGTCAACCCGTACAGCAAGGCCTACGACGAGGTGTGGACGGCGGGCCGGGCCGGCCGCGACCGCTACGCGCTGGCCGACGTCGGTGTGCGGGACGAGGACATCGTCGAGGTGGGCCGCCCGCAGCTGGCCCCGATCGAGAAGGGGACCGGTTCGCCGAAGAACCCCATCCCCACGGTGCTCTACGCCCCGACCTGGGAGGGCTGGGACGACAACCCCGGCAACACCTCGCTGCTGCTGGCCGGCGAGAACATCATCAAGCGGCTGCTCAACGCCGAGCAGCCGGTGCGTGTTCTCTACAAGCCGCACCCCTTCACCGGTACGCGCAGCGCCAAGGCGAAGGCCGTGCACGCGCGGATCATCTCGCTGGTCGAGAAGGCCGCCGCCGCCCGCGGCACCGACGCCCGCTGGGCGAAGGAGGCGGCCGGGCTGCGCGAGCGGCAGAGCGCCGCGAACGCCGAACTGGCCCGTATCCAGGCGCGGTTGAACGAGCTGTCCGGAGTGTCGGAGGGCGGCAGGGACGAGGCCGAGGCATCGCGTGACGCCAAGGCGGACCCGGCGCGGCAGGCGGAGCTGGCGCGGCTGCGGAGCGAGTGGAACACCGCGTACTGGCAGTCCTTCCCCTGGTGGGAGCACCGGGTCATCAGCGGCGCCGAGCCCCGGCTGTACGACTGCTTCAACGAGTCGGACGCCATGGTCTCCGACATCTCCAGCGTGGTCTCGGACTTCATCGCTAGCGGTAAGCCGTACGCGGTCACCGACTCCGCGGAGCTGGGAGCCGAGGAGTTCAGGCGGCAGAACACCGCGGTGCGGGCCGCCGTGATCCTCTCCAACAGCGCCGAGGAACTGGGCCAGTTGCTCGCGGCGGTCGCCGATCCGTCCGCCGACCGGCTGGCGGACGACCGCCACGAGCTCAAGCGGTACCTGCTGGGTCCCGACGAGCCGACGTCGATAGAGCAGTTCAACGCGGCGGCGCGTGCGCTGGCCGTGAAGTCCGAGGCGCGCAACGTGGGTGTGGAAGAGCGCCTCGCGGAGCCCGCGGAGGCACCGGCGCCGGACGATTCCGTACCGGCCGAACCGCGGGCCGAGGAAGGCCTGGAGACGTCCAAGGACGCGCGGACCGAGCCCGAGAACAATGACCTGGACTCGCCCGTGCGGGGCTGACGCCTCCTGGTAGGTACGACTCGACGACGGCCCGGCCGGGCGCTTTCGAGCGCTCCGCCGGGCCGTCGTGTCCGTGGTCCGCTGTGGTCCCGTGCGGTCCGCGGGGGAGCGATCGCCCGGCGTACGACGGCACTTGACGTGCGCATGTGACTGGCATCACGATGATGACGATGCTTACCGGACAACCAATATTACGTTCCGCTTGTCTTGACTTTCGATGAACGAATTGTCATTTCCTGATGTGAGCGTGATCGTCGGGGCGTACGAAGCCATGCCCTACCTGGTCCGCTGCCTGGAGTCGGTGCGGGCCCAGACGCTGGCCCACCGCATCGAGGTCGTCGCTGTAGACGACGGCTCGACCGATGGCACGGGGGAATATCTGGAGAAGTTCGCGGCCTCGTCCACCATCCCGACCAGGGTGGTACGACAGGCCAACTCGGGCGGCCCCAGCGGGCCGCGCAACGTGGGCCTCGGTCTGGCCCGGGGGCGCTACGTGTTCTTCCTGGACGCGGACGACCACCTGGGCGAGGAAGCGCTGGAACGCATGGTGGCCATGGCCGACCGCGCCGGAACGGACGTGGTGCTCGGCAAGGTCGAGGGCGTGAACCGGGGCGCGCCCGGCTCCATGTGGGGCCGGACGGCCGAGCGCGTCGACATCCACCAGTCGCAGGTGATGTTCACACTGAGCGCGCAGAAGCTCTTCCGGCGCGAGCTGATCGAGCGGATCGGCCTGCGCTTCGACGAGGGCCTGAAGACCGGGGAGGACGCCCTCTTCACGATGGAGGCGTACATCCGGGGCGGCGGCGTCTCGGTGATCTCCGACTACACCTGCTACTACCTGGTCGGCCGTGCGGACGGCAAGCATGTGACGAAGAGCGGCGGCTACGAGCTGCGGTTCGAGTCCGCGGCGGCCCTGATGCGGCTCATCACCGAACTCGTGCCGGCGGGCCCCAAGCGCGACCGGCTGCTGGTCAGACCTTTCACGGTCGGGCTGCTCCAGCAGTTCGCCCACGGCATCCTGAAGCAGCCGGAGAAGGCCCAGCGGCACCGGATGGAACTGGCGGCGCCCCTGATGGCCCAGTACTGGAGCCCCGGTGTGGCGAGACACATCAAGGTCGCCGAGCGGCTGCGGCTGGAGTGCGTCGCCCTCGGGCGGTTCGACCTGCTGCGGGACATGCTCACCTTCATCAAGGCGGAGACGAGGCCCGAGGTGGTCCGCCGGGGCCTGGCACGGACGCCGTACCTCGCCTACCCGCACTACGGGGAGAAGGGCACCGGCCTGAGGGACGCCTCGTACGAGGTGACCGTGCGCGACTGGGTGGGCAGGCCGGGGCTGGAGCGCATAGAGCCGCCCTCGGTCGTACGAAGACGCAAGTCCCTCACGCGCAGGGTGATCCGGAGACTGCGCACCCAGCTGCGGGGAGTGTCCGTACCGGCCTCGTCCGCGGTGGCACCGGGAAGCCCCGGACCGGGATGAGCGAGGCAGCGGCGCGCGCCCGGTGACGCGTGGGGAGCGCCGAGGCCTGTCGCCCGTCAGCGGCGGCCGTCGTGATGGCGCGGGTGCCGGACAGAGGTACGGACCGGGCGCGCGGCCACCGTGGTACTGACCCGTGTGTCCGCCCGCGTGAAAGCCACCGCCCACTCCTCCACGCACTCCCTGGCGCTCACGCGCGCGCCTCCGCGCAGACCGGATTCACCCTCCCGAGGTGGCCGGCGGGAAGCCGGGCCGGAAATCGTAGGTAAAATCGGACTGTCGGGCGACGCCCGGACAGCATCGGAATCTCAGCATGGGATAGGGATTGTGAAGGCTCTCGTACTGTCCGGTGGGGCGGGTACCCGTCTACGCCCCATCACGCACACCTCCGCGAAGCAACTCGTGCCCGTGGCGAACAAGCCCGTGCTCTTCTACGGCCTCGAGGCCATCGCCGAGGCGGGCATCACCGAGGTCGGCGTCATCGTCGGCGACACCGCCGAGGAGATCCGTGACGCGGTCGGTGACGGCTCCCAGTTCGGCATAAAGGTCACCTACCTCCAGCAGGACGCCCCGCTCGGGCTGGCGCACGCCGTCCTCATCGCCCGTGACTTCCTCGGCGACGACGACTTCGTCATGTACCTGGGGGACAACTTCATCGTCGGTGGCATCACCGGCCTGGTGGACGGCTTCCGCGAGGACCGGCCCGACGCGCAGATCCTGCTGACGAAGGTGCCCAACCCGACGTCCTTCGGTGTGGCCGAACTCGGCGCCGACGGCCGGGTGGTGGCCCTGGAGGAGAAGCCGAAGGAGCCGAAGAGCGATCTCGCCCTCGTCGGCGTCTACCTCTTCACCCCGGCCGTCCACGAGGCCGTTCGTGCCATCGAGCCGTCCTGGCGTGGCGAGTTGGAGATCACCCACGCCATCCAGTGGCTGATCGACCAGCGGCGCGACGTCCGTTCCACGACCATCTCCGGGTACTGGAAGGACACCGGCAATGTCACCGACATGCTGGAGGTCAACCGCTCGGTGCTGGAGACCGTCGAGCCGTGCCGGGACGGAAACGTCGACGAGGCGACGGAGATCATAGGGCGGGTCAGGATCGAGGCGGGCGCGCAGGTGACCGGCAGCCGGATCGTCGGCCCCGCGATCATCGGGGCGGGCACGGTGGTCAGCGACGCCTACATCGGTCCCTTCACCTCGGTCTCCGAGGGGTGCAGGATCGAGGACAGCGAGATCGAGTACTCCATCGTGCTGCGGGGATCCTCCCTCACCGGCGTGCGCCGGGTGGAGGCATCGCTGATCGGCCGCGATGTCGAGATCACCCCCGCGCCCCGTAACCCGTCCGCCCACCGTCTCGTCCTCGGTGACCACAGCAAGGTGCAGATCTCCTCATGACCACAAGGATTCTCGTGACCGGCGGTGCCGGCTTCATCGGCTCGCACTACGTCCGTACGGTCCTGGGCCCGCAGGGCCCCGGCGACGTCGAGATCACGGTCCTCGACAAGCTGACCTACGCGGGTAATCCGGCCAATCTCGACGAGGTGCGCGACCGGCCCGGATTCGCCTTCGTGCAGGGCGACATCTGCGATCCCGAGCTGGTCGGCAAGCTGATGGCCGAGCACGACCAGGTGGTGCACTTCGCCGCCGAGTCGCATGTGGACCGTTCCATCGACGGCGGCGCGGAGTTCGTCCGTACCAACGTGGTGGGCACCCACACGCTGATCGACGCGGCGCACCGCGCGGGCGTCAAGACCTTCGTGCACATCTCCACCGACGAGGTCTACGGCTCGATCGACGAGGGTTCCTGGCCGGAGACCCACCCGCTGGAGCCCAACTCGCCCTACTCGTCGGCGAAGGCGTCCAGCGATCTGATCGCCCTCTCCTACCACCGCACCCACGGTCTCGACGTGCGGGTGACCCGCTGCTCCAACAACTACGGGCACCACCACTTCCCCGAGAAGGTCATCCCGCTGTTCATCACGAACCTGCTGGACGGCAAGAAGGTCCCGCTGTACGGCGACGGCGGCAACATCCGCGACTGGCTGCACATCGACGACCACGTCCAGGGCATCGAGCTGGTCCGTACGAAGGGCCGCGCCGGCGAGGTCTACAACATCGGCGGCGGCACGGAGCTCTCCAACAAGGAGCTGACCGGCCTGCTGCTGGAGGCCTGCGGCGCCGACTGGGACACCAGCGTCGAGTACGTCACCGACCGCAAGGGCCACGACCGCCGCTACTCCGTGGACTGCGCCAAGATCCGCTCGGAGCTGGGATACGAGCCCCGTATGGACTTCGCCAGGGGTCTCGCGGAAACCGTTCAGTGGTACCGCGACAACCGCGCGTGGTGGGAGCCCCTGAAGGAGCGTGCGGCGCTGTGAGTACCTGGCTCGTCACCGGCTCCGGCGGGATGCTGGGGCAGGATCTGCTGGCCCGGCTCGCCGAGGCGGGGGAGCGCGTGGAGGGTCTGGACCGTACCGCGCTGGACATCACCGACCCCGGCGCGGTACGTGCCGCGCTGGAGGCGCACGCGCCGGCCGTGGTGGTCAACTGCGCGGCCTGGACGGCCGTTGACGACGCCGAGGCCAAGGAGGCCGATGCGCTGGCGGTCAACGGCACCGGGCCCCGGGTCCTCGCCGAGGCATGCCGTGCCTCGGGCGCCGTCCTGCTCCAGGTCTCCACGGACTATGTCTTCGCCGGCGACGGTCGGGCCCCGTACGGAGAGGACGCCCCCACCGCCCCGCGCAGCGCGTACGGCCGCACCAAGCTGGCCGGGGAACGTGCCGTGCTCGACACGCTCCCCGACACCGGCTACGTGGTCCGTACGGCATGGCTGTACGGAGCGGGCGGCGGCAACTTCGTCCGTACGATGATCAAGCTGGAGGGCATCAAGGACACCCTGGACGTGGTGGACGACCAGCGCGGCCAGCCCACCTGGACCGGCGACCTCGCCGACCGGCTGGTCCAGCTCGGCCGGGCGGCCCTCGCGGGCACGGCCGAGCCCGGCGTCTACCACGGCACCAGCGGCGGCGAGACGACCTGGTTCGGATTCACCCGGGAGATCTTCCGGCTGCTCGGCGCGGATCCGGAGCGGGTCCGTCCGACGACCAGCGAGGCCTTCGTACGGCCCGCGCCCAGGCCCGCGTACAGCGTGCTGGGACACGAGCGGTGGAAGAATGCCGGAATCGAACCGATTCGCGACTGGCGCTCCGCGCTCGCCGAAGCGTTCCCCGGCATGGCCAAGATTGAGCGACACGAGTGAACTACTGGCCGGTAGATGTTTACGGATGGTCCCGTGTCCCACTAAGTTCACTGAGAATCAATCCCCTGTTGTTGATTCGAAGTGAAGGGCCCTTACGTGGATCGCCACGGCTTCCTGCGCCACCTGCACCGTGTGTACAAGCCCCGCAATTATCTGGAAATCGGGGTCAATGACGGGCGCAGCCTGGCACTCTCCCGGGTCCCGTCGGTGGCCATCGACCCAGCCTTCAAGGTGGTCACGTCCATCAGCTGCGATGTCCACCTGGTCAAGGCCACCAGCGACGACTTCTTCGCCCGCAAGGACCCGCTGCTCCATCTGCGCAACGGCCGCAACCCGTTCCGCGCGCTGGCCCGGCGGGATCCGGTCAACCTTCTCGGCGGGGACCCGAAGCTGGAGCTGTCGTTCATCGACGGCATGCACCTCTTCGAGTTCGCGCTGCGCGACTTCATGAACGTCGAGAAGCACTCCCGCTGGTCCAGCGTGATCGTCCTTGACGACATGCTGCCGCGCGACATCGACGAGGCCGCGCGTGACCGTCACACCAACGCGTGGACCGGAGACGTCTACAAGGTCGCGACGGTGCTGCGCCGTTACCGCCCCGATCTGCTGGTGGTCGAGGTCGACACGAAGCCCACCGGTGTGGTGGTCGTCTTCGGTGCGAACCCCGAGAGCACCGTTCTCAAGGATTCGTATGACGAAATCATCAAGGAATATGTCGTTCCCGATCCTCAGCAGGTCCCGGACGAGGTAATGGTGCGCAAGAACGCGGTCGCTCCGGAGATCCTTCTCGGCGCCGACTTCTGGCGTCCGCTCTCCCGTGCCCGTGATCTGCGCCGTGGGTACTCGGCATTCGGCCCGCTGCGCAAGCGGATCGAGGCCGTCGGCCACTGATCCTCGACCGGGATCATTGCCTTGGATCCTGGTCCTGACGCGGAAAGTTCAGGCCGTCGGGGCGGAACTCGCTTCCGCCCCGACGCGTCTTTAGGCAGAGGATAATATGAATATCCGATGCCCTGGCAACTTCTTGCGGGGGTGCTTTCGCGACGAGTTGGGGCTTGCTGCATGTCCGTCAAGGTCAGTGTTGTCATACCGGTGTACAACCCCGGTCCGTACATCGAGGACTGTATTGCCTCCTTGCTGCGTCAGAGCCTGCCCGATGACGAGTACGAAGCGATTTTCGTCGACGACGGTTCCACCGACGAGACGCCCGAGCGCCTCGACCGGCTCAGCGCCGAGCACCCGCACATGCACGTCATCCATCAGGAGCCGTCCGGCTGGTCGGGCAAGCCGCGCAACGTCGGAACGGCCACCGCACGCGGTGAGTTCGTCATGTTCGTCGACAACGACGACTGGCTGGGCGACGAGGCGCTGGAGCGCATGTACGCATACGGAGTCGCCAACGAGGCCGACGTCATCGTCGGCAAGATGGCGGGCAAAGGCCGGCCGGTGCCGCTCGAACTGTTCCGTGTCAACCGGCCGCGCGCGAGCGTCAAGAACGCGCCCCTGATCGACAGTCTCACCCCGCACAAGATGTTCCGCAAGGAATTCCTGGACCGGAACAACATTCGCTTCAAGGAAGGCCGCAGACGCCTCGAAGACCATGTCTTCGTCGCCGAGACATACCTTCTGGCCTCCAATGTCGCTGTCCTGAGCGATTATCTGTGCTACTACCACGTCAAGCGCGACGATGCCTCCAACGCGGGCTTCCAGCGGTTCGACCCGGTGGGCTACTACGGAAATATGCGCGAGGCATTGGATGTCGTCGAGCGGAATACCGAGCCGGGCCCGCTGCGTGACAAGCTCTACCGCCGCTGGCTTCGTAACGAGATGCTGGAACGACTGCGCGGCCGTCGGCTGCTCGTCCTGCCGGAGGACTACCGCAGGGAGCTTTTCGACGAGATACGCGCGGTCTTCAACGAGCGTATGGGCGAGGGCGTTGTCGCCGGACTCCAGCCCACTCAGCAGGTCGTCGCCGCGCTCGTGGGAGCCGGTGAGTTCGCCAAGCTGGAGGAACTGGCCCGCTGGGAATCGCAGATCAAGCCCAAGGCCCGCCTGGAGGGCCTCACATGGGAGGGCGGATCCCTGAGGGTCGGCTTCACCGCCGAGTACCAGGTGGACGGTGCCCCGCTCGTCTTCCGTACCGAGGACGGCGAAGACCTGCTCGATCTCCCCATCGGTGATGCCGCGATGGCCTCGATCCGTGAACAGGGAGCCACCATCACGGCCCCGGTCAAGGCGGCCAAGGTCGACCTCGTGGTCCGTGAACGGTCCACCGCCGCCGAGTTCTTCCAGCCCGCGGAGATCATTCGTGAGCGGGTGCCGGTCACGGGCCGTTCCGACTCGGGCTACCGACTGGTCCTGAAGGCCGAGTCGGTCGTCGATCCCCAGTCCGCGGCCCACCAGGCTCCGCTCGGCCCGGGGATCTGGGACATCTTCATCCGCATGAGCGTGTGCGGCTGGACCAAGCACGCCCGGCTGGGTGCTGTCCGCGCGGATGGCGTCGACGCGGCACGGCAGGGATCGCTCAGCGGGACCCCTCGCCGACTGGTCCTTCCCTACTGGACCGAGCCGCACGGCAACCTCTCGCTGGACGTCGACCTCGCCACCACGCGCTTCGACCGCGATGTCTCGAAGGTGTCGCCCAAGGACGTCACCTGGGACGGTGGCCTGCACATAGCGTTGCCGCTCCAGGCGCCGGACACCGAGAAGGTGGCGCTGCGGTTCACCGACTCGTCGGGCGGCGCGACGGTTGAGACCTCCGCCTCACTCGTGCCGAAGGACGCCGGTGTACTCCTGTCGTCCGAGCCGGCCATCGCACAACTCACCGGCCGTACCTGGGCGGTTGACATGGGACTCCCCTCCCCGCAACGCGACGGGACCCGCTGGACGAAGCTGGCGGTCGGTCTGCGGGTCGGCGCCGACGGCAGTGTGACGATCACCAAGGTCAAGGCTCTGCCGAAGGGGGCGGCCGAGCGGGGACCGCGTACTCCGGCCGCCCGGCTGCGCCGGCCGCTGGGCCGGATCGCCCGGAAAATCCGCCGTATGCTCAAGTCGTAGCTTTCACCGACACGCGGCCTTGGCTCTCAGCGGCAGGGACGCGTGCGGGGCAGGGCTCCCGGATGCCCCATGACGGCGCGCTACGGACCTCAACTCTCCCGGCAAGGAAACACGGACACACCATGCGATCACTGTCCATCGAAGGTACTTGGGTACACGAGCCGAAGGTGTTCCCCGACGAACGGGGGAGCTTCCACGAGTGGTTCCGGGAGCCCGACTTCGCCGCGGCGGCCGGTCATCCGCTGCGTCTGGCCCAGGCCAACTGCTCGGTGTCGAGCCGTGGCACACTGCGGGGTGTCCACTTCGCGGATGTGCCGCCCGGACAGGCCAAGTACGTGAAGTGTGTACGTGGCGCGATCCTCGACGTCGTTGTCGACATCCGGGTCGGCTCACCGACGTACCGGCAGTGGGAGATCGTCCGTCTGGACGACGTCGACCACCACTCGGTCTATCTCTCCGAAGGGCTCGGTCACGCCTTCCTCGCGCTGACCGACGACGCGACCGTCGTCTACCTCTGCTCCGAGGGATACGCGCCGACTCGCGAACACGGCATCCATCCGCTCGATCCCGATCTGGCCATCGACTGGCCGGCGGACATCACGCCGATCCTCTCCCCGAAGGACTCCGCGGCCCCCACGCTGGCCGAGGCAGAGGAGCGGGGCATGCTGCCCCGGTACGAGGACTGCGTGTCCTACCGCGATCAGCTGGGCGCGCGACGAGAGTCGTGAGCGGAGCGCCGGCGCGGTCCGGGCGATGTCGGACCGCTCGGACCCCGGGCGCGGCCAGGGCCTGTCCGGCTGATCCGTGAAGATCCGCCGGACAGGGCCCAGGGGCCTCAGAAACGGGCCGCGAGGAGACGTACCTTCTTGCGCGTGACCGGAGGCAGTCGGCGCACGAGCGGTCCACCGACCGAGCGGAGCACCTTGCGGATCGTGGCCCTGCGGCGCTTCACCCTCATCAGCCGGAGTGTGAGGGCGTCGACGGCCTTCAGGCCGCCGCGGTCCAGCCGGAGTCGGCCGCCACTGGCCACCGGCACCTCGCACAGCGGCAGCCCGGGGCTCTTCGGCCCGTCCAGCAGTACGGAGAGCTGTGCCGTGCCGGTGGGCAGACCCGGCACCTGCGAGGGAATACCGAGGTGCGCGCGGCCGTGGTCGGGACGCAGCGTGGCCGCCACGGTCCTGGTCCCGCCATCCGCGCCGGTCACCGCCACCTCGACGGCCTTCGAACCGGACGTGGTGCCGGTGAACACGTCGAGACGGACCTCGGACCGGCCGCCGGGCACCCTGAGCACCGGGCGGTCGGCCATATAAGCGGCCATCTTCTTGGCGCGGCCCGCGACATCGAGGGTCAGGTTGCCGTGCGGGTCGGTGAAGTACGGAATGACCGCGCGCGCCGGTGAACCGAGCAGTGCCGGAAGGCACTTGGCGTCGACGTGCGCCGCGCGGTCCGCGCCGAGGCGTGCCTTGCGCACGAGGCCGTAGCCCCGCACCGGCACCCAGATGTCCCAGAAGCCGCGGGACACCCGGCCGCGGCCCTTGACCGCCTCGCTGGTGACATGGCCACGGCCGTGCAGGACGACCTCGTAGACCGCGTTGTCCTGGTCGTTCTCGGCGTTCTCGGCGTTCTCGTGTTCCACCTTCTCCACCTTCTCCACCTCGGTGGTCCAGGTGGCCGGGCAGGGCCACTCGACGGCCGTCTCGCGGTTTCGCAGCGAGAGTTCGCCCTTGAAGTCGGCCATGTCGTCGGTGACGTCGAGGAGTTGTCCGTCCGGCAGCAGCCCTTCGCTGATGTCCGGGTGCAGGAAGTACCGGCCGTCGCGCCGGACGACGCGCAGCGGTTCCTGGTCGTCACCGTGGACGAGCCGGGCGCGTACCCAGAGCGCCGCCCTGCCGTCGGGCTGCCAGTCGAAGTCCTCCAGCCGGGCCGCCCCCTTCACGGACGCGGCGAAGCGGGCGACCCGTACGAGCCCCTCGCGGTTGTCCTCGCGCAGCAGCGTGGAGCGCAGCCGGGGGAGCGCGCCGAGGCCGTCGTGCACGCCGTCGTGCATGAACTCCGCGGCGAGCGGCCGGATCGCCTCGCACATCTCGTCGAGGTACTCGGGATCGAGCTTGAGCACACCCGGCTCGCTCAGCCGTCCGAGCATCTCGACCCGGTAGAAGCGCCTCAGCAACCGGTCACGGAATTCACCCGGTTCAGTGTTGTCCACGACGACGTGGAGGACCTCGCGCAGGTTGCCGTAGTAGCCGGCCGGGACGATCTTCGCCGAACCGGCGTTCTGTCCGTCGTCCCGCTTCGAGTAGTAGTAGCAGGTGTACGTGCCCAGAATCGAGACGACTTTCGCGGGGAAATAGGCCTGCATCATGTACAGCTGATCCTCGAGGCGGCGCTTTCCCTCGGGGTAGGCGATCTTATTGGTGCGGAGGAAGTCGGTGCGGAACATCTTGTGCGGGGTGAGGCTGTCGTACAGCGGGGCGTTGCTCAGGTCGCACTTCTCTCGATTCTTCGCGAACACTCCGTGCGGGACGCCCCGGAAATTCGATGCGACCTTGCCGATCACGATGTCGGAACCATTCCGCTGCCCCATTTCGTAGAGGCGTCGCAGTGCGTCGGACGCGAGGTGGTCGTCCTGGTCGAGGAATTGTACGTACTCGCCCTCGGCTTCGGTCACGCCGACGTTCCTGGGCTTGCCCGGCCAGCCGGAGTTGGGAATGTGGATCACCCGGAAGTGCGGATGTTCGGCCGCCAGTTTGTCGAGGCGGTCCGGGCTGTCGTCGGTCGATCCGTCGTCGACGAAAAGAACCTCGAAGTCCTCCGGTGGCAGAGTCTGGGCCAGCAGGGAATCGATGCAGGGGTCGATGTACTTGCCCGGGTTGTACACCGGAATGACGACGGTCACTTTTACTGGCATCGCTGAACTGCCTATCTCTTCTGTGGTTTCCCGGCGCGCTGTCGAAAAGGGCAGTGGCCTGAGTGCGCGGGTGTCGCGGCGGCGGGCCGTCTCCGCTCCGGGCAGTGACGTTTCCCGACCTGTACTACACCGGGTCACCGTCGTGTCACGCCATGTGCATGGGTGGGTGGCGTGAGGTTGACGGCCTGCCGGGCACGGTGGCGGGAGGGTCCGGGCACGGGAGCGGTGGACCGTCCGGCCACTGAAACCGGCCCGCTTCCGGACGGGCCGCTCGCGTACGCTGACCGGCCGGAGGGCATGCCGGCCGCGCGCCGGAGGTCATGCCGCCGGCGAGAGCGGAGGCGGAACGGGTGGCAGCGGCACGGCAGGACACGGCGGCAGGGGACGCGGTCGCGGGGAACTCCACGGCGCCCCGGCAGGACGCCGTGGCGCGGGCCCGCAGAATCGTCGTCAAGGTCGGCTCCTCCTCGCTCACCACGGCCTCCGGAGGACTCGACGCCGACCGGGTCGACGCCCTGGTGGACGTACTGGCGGGCGTCCGGGGAGAGGGGCGCGGCGAGGGCGGCCCCGAGAAGGAGATCGTGCTCGTGTCCAGCGGAGCCATCGCCGCCGGACTCGCACCGCTCGGACTGGCCCGCCGTCCCCGGGACCTGGCCCGCCAGCAGGCCGCGGCGAGTGTCGGACAGGGACTGCTCGTCGCCCGCTACACCGCCTCCTTCGCCCGCTACGGCGTACGCGTAGGCCAGGTGCTCCTCACCACGGACGACACCAGCCGCCGGGCGCACTACCGCAACGCCTACCGGACCCTCGACCAGCTGCTCGGCATGGGCGCCGTCCCCGTCGTCAACGAGAACGACACCGTCGCCACGGACGAGATCCGCTTCGGCGACAACGACCGGCTGGCCGCCCTGGTCGCCCATCTCGTACGGGCCGATCTGCTCGTCCTGCTCTCCGACGTCGACGGGCTGTACGACGGCGACCCCAGCAAGCCCGGCACCTCCCGGATCGCCGAGGTGCGCGGCCCCGCCGACCTGGCGGGTATCTCCATCGGCAGTACGGGCAAGGCCGGCGTCGGCACCGGCGGCATGGTCACCAAGGTCGAGGCCGCCAGGATCGCGGCGGCGGCCGGCGTCCCGGTCGTCCTCACCTCCGCCAGCCGGGCAGCCGACGGGCTCGCGGGCCGGGACACCGGGACGTACTTCCACAGCACCGGACGCCGCTCAGCCGGCCGGCTGCTCTGGCTCGCCCACGCCTCCACGCCGCGGGGCGCGCTCATCCTGGACGACGGCGCGGTACGGGCCGTCGTCGAGCGGCGCACCTCACTGCTTCCGGCCGGAATCGCCGCCGTGGAGGGCGAGTTCACCGCGGGGGACCCGGTCGAACTGCGGGACACCGAGGGCCGCGCCGTCGCCCGTGGGCTGGTCAGTTTCGACGCCAAGGAGATGCCCCAGCTGCTCGGCCGCTCCACCCGGGAGCTCGCCCGTGAACTGGGTCCGGCCTACGAGCGCGAGGTCGTACACAGGGACGATTTGGTCATCCTGCATCCCTGACCCGCCCCTGAAACGGCTGAAAGTCCCGCCTTTGAACAGGGACCTTTACCAAAACCACCCCATGCCCAGCCCAGGACTGGTCAACTTTGTCCCAGGGGAACGACGGGGAAGCACGACGACGCACAACAGGAGGCCGCTGGTGAGACGAGCGCGCCCGGGGGCGGTGCCCCGAGGGGCCGGGGGCAGCGTCCATGCCCGCAGGGCCGTGGCGGAGGAACGAGCCCTGACCAGCGTCGAAGCGGGGGAAGACTTCGACGACGAGCAACAGCCGGAGGCGGTATCGGAAGCGGACGCGCGCGCGGAGAGGCGCCCGGTGTCGAAGCTGTGGCACATCACGCTCAGTGTCTCGGGGGCGGAGTCGCCGCTGACGGAGGTCCGCCGCGGCCTGGAGCAGCTGGCGCATGACCATCCCTTCCTGCTGACCAGTCGTTACGCCAACGACCACGCGGAGATCCGCTACTGGGAGGAGGCCCGGGACCTGCATGACGCCGCCGCGGTGGCGCTGCGGCTCTGGGGTGAGCACCGGTCGAGCGCGAAGCTGCCGCCGTGGGAGATCGTCGGACTCGAGGTCATCGACCGGGAGACGTACCACCAGCGCATCGCGGAGGGGTACGGTCCGCCGCCCGCGGCTCCTGTGGGGGTCCATCCCTTCTGACCGGGACCGGGCATCCGAGATCGGGACCGGGGCCCCGGGGTCCGGTGGAAGCCCGTGTGCCCGCGCCGTCTCGTAGGGCGTCTCGAAGTGCGGAATACGCGCGGAATGCCCGCAGGGCGCGCATTACCCTGCGGGCATGACCTCCCTCTCGCCGTACGACAACCTCTCCCCGGTCGCCAGGGCCGCCTACCGGTCCCGCGCCGCGTCCGCGGATATCGCGCCACTGCCGCGCGCCGCCAAGGACGACGCGCTGCTGGCGATCGCGGACGCGCTGGAGGTCCGTACGCACGAGATCGTCACGGCCAACGCGGAGGATGTCGCACGGGCCAGGGAGGCGGGCACCGGCGAGACGGTCATCGACCGGCTGACGCTGACACCCGAGCGGATCCGGGCCATCGCCGCGGACGTACGGGACGTGGCGGCACTGCCCGACCCGGTCGGTGAGATCGTCCGCGGCTCGACGCTCCCCAACGGGATCGACCTGCGCCAGGTGCGGGTGCCGCTCGGCGTGGTCGGGATCATCTACGAGGCCCGCCCCAATGTCACCGTGGACGCCGCCGCGCTCTGCCTGAAGTCGGGCAACGCCGTGCTGCTGCGCGGTTCCTCCTCCGCCCTCTCCTCCAACACCGCCCTCGTACGGGTGCTGCGCGACGCCGTCGGCGGGGCCGGGCTGCCCGCCGACTCCGTACAGCTCGTACCGGGCGAGGGCCGCGACGCGGTCCAGGAGCTGATGCGGGCCCGCGGCCTGGTCGACGTACTGATCCCGCGCGGCGGCGCCTCCCTGATCCGAACGGTCGTCGAGGGATCCACCGTCCCCGTCATCGAGACCGGCACCGGCAACTGCCATGTGTACGTGGACGCCGACACCGATCTCGACATGGCCGTCGACATCCTCATCAACTCGAAGGCGCAGCGGCCCAGCGTCTGCAACGCGGCCGAGACGCTGCTGGTCCACCAGGACGTCGCGGCCGCGTTCCTGCCGCGCGCGCTGGACGCGCTCGCCGACGCCGGGGTCACGGTGCACGCCGACGAGCGGGTGCGGGCGTACGCCACGGGGACGAAGGCGAAGATCGTGGCGGCCACCGAGGAGGACTGGGAGACCGAGTACCTCTCGTACGACATCGCAGCCGCGGTCGTGGACTCGCTGGACTCGGCCGTCGGCCATATCCGGCTCTGGTCGTCGGGTCACACCGAGGCGATCGTCACCACATCGCAGGCCGCCGCCCGCCGTTTCACCCAGTTGGTCGATTCCACCACGGTCGCTGTCAACGCGTCCACGCGCTTCACGGACGGTGGTCAGTTCGGCTTCGGCGCCGAGATCGGGATCTCCACGCAGAAACTGCACGCGCGGGGGCCGATGGGGCTGCCGGAACTGACGTCGACGAAGTACATCGTCACGGGCGACGGTCACATCCGGTAGCCGCGACGGCCGACGACGCCGGGCCGGTGAACGTCCGGAGCGGGTGACGAAAACGAATTCGGGAGAGTTCGGACTCCGCCTGCCCAAAACGACGTCCCAGGCTTACTCTGAAGACGTGCCGGACGACGTGGGGGGCAGGCCGTTCCCGGACGGCTGGGAGCCCGACGACGACCGCGGAGGCGCGGACAAGGACTTCGCCTCCGTGGTGTTCGACGAGGACTTCGTCCGATCCGCCACCATCCATGAACCCTCCGCCGTCGAGCGGCTGCTGGCCGCCGCCCAGGCGCGGGCGGATGCCGAGGCGGCACGGGCCAGGTCCGGTGGAGGAGCGTCGGAGGACGAGTACGACGAGCTGTACGGCCCGTACGGCCATGAGTACGGCTACGACGACGACTACGACCCGGACGACCCCGACGCGCCCGCGAGTCCGTACGGACGCCACGGCGGCGCTCTGCGCCCGTACCGGGGGACCGCCCGCTGGCACCGCCCCGTCGCCTGGCTGCTCGCCCTGCTGATGGGCGTCGGGATGGTCGCGCTCGCGTTCACCGCCGTCTATCGCGGCGCCTCCGGCAGCAGTGACGACACGGTGCCGCAGCCCGCCACGACCGGGATCGACAAGCCCGGACCGGTCGCGCCCTCGGTCTCGGCGGCGACCGGCACCCCGGGCAGCCCGTCGGCGGTGTCCACACTGCCGCGTACGCCGTGAGCCGCCGCCCGGACACGTCGTGAAGGCTTCAACCGTCGCCCGCACCGGGGCCGTCGAGCGCGCTCCCCGGAAGGCGTACCGGAACAACTCGGCTGTCGGCTCCGCGTTTACGTTTGGCCCCGCCGACCTACTCTGAAGATATGGCAGCGCGTGGAGACCCACCCGAAGGGGAACCTCAGGGGCTCCCCGGCGGCGGTGACGACGAGTACCGGTCCGTCGTCTTCGACGAATCGTTCATTCGCGCCGCTCGCCTCCAGGAAGCCTCCGCGAAGGAGCGGATGCGGGACCACGCCCACGCCGTACGGAGGCTGCCGCCGCCCCCGCCTCCGCGCCGCCGGGGCATCCGGCGGCTCAGGAACGGTCCCAAGCAGCTCCTGATGCTCGTCCTGGTGGTCGTGCTGGCCTTCGGGACGGCGGTCTACCTGGGCGTGCGCAGTCCGTACCGGCCGACGACCGGCGGTGTCGCGGCGCAGGTACGGATGTCGGTGACTCCGCTGGCCCCCAAGGGGCCGGTGCCGGGCGGCACGCCCGACGACCTCTTCCGGCGCAGCCCGGCCGCACAGTTCCGCGCCGGAGCCGCCGGCATCACCCTGCCCGCCGTCCACAGCTCCGGGGGCTTCTCGGACGGCCAGGTCATGGCCGCGCTGGCCACCGTCAAGGACTATCTCGTGGCGTCCTCGCTGGACCCGGACGTCCTGGAGGGCCGTTCCGTACGGCCCGTACGGATTCTGATCGACCCCGACCAGCTGGCACAGTTCGACAGCAGTTTCGCGGCCCCGGCGAACGACGGCAGGCATGCCCCGGTCGGCTGGCTGGTGCGCTTCGACCCGGGGAAGGTGGCGCAGGCCGACGCCGCGGTGCGGGTGCACGGCACGCTGCGCTACGAGGAGACCGCGCCCGGCACCCTCGAAGTGACCTCCGACCATGTCTTCGTGTACGCGCTGAGGCCGGCCACGTCCGACGCGCGGCCGACCGGGGACGCCTCGCTGTTCACCGTCCGGCGGGAGCTGCGCTTCCGCTTCGACACGGACGATCTGCCGAAGCACCGCGTGGAGCTGCTGACCAGCGCGGTCCAGGCCGGTCCGCAGGACTGCTCGGCCGAGGTGCCGAGGACGCTGCGTCCGCTGCTGGACGGTCAGCGGGCCAGACCCAACGACCCGGCGGGCACGGACCCGTACTCGACGGGCCCGGGGAACGGGACGCTCTGCGGCACCTTGTCCGACGCGGCCCAGCCGAGCCCGGGTCGGCCGAGCCCGGCCGGGTGACCGGGCTCGGCCGTCCGCCCGCTTGCTTGGTCAGCGAGCCGTTGCGCGACGCCGGCTCGCGCGGCGCTCAGTTCTGGCTGTCGTCGTCATTCCGGGGACGGTTGCCGTTGCCGTTCCCGTCGGCCGTACCGCTGCCACTACCGCCACCGTCACCACCGGAGGCGGAACCGCTGCCGCTGTTGCCGCCGCCTGCGCCCATGAACCGGTCACGCAGCTTCCCGCCCAGGTCGCCCGCCCCGCCCGTGATGTCGCCGACCAGCTTCATCAGCGGGTCCTTGCTGGTGCGGACCGTGTCCGCGTAGTGCGACGCGGAGTCGCGGAACGAGTCCGTGACGGAGGTGTCCTTGTCCTCGTCGCGGCGCGGGTAGTGGCCGTCCATGATCCGCTGGTAGTCGCGGCTCTCGGCCCACTTCTTCAGCTCGGCGGCCCGCACCGTCGTGAAGGGGTGCGTGCGCGGCAGCACGTTGAGGATCTTGAGCACGGAGTCGCGCAGATCGCCGCTCGCCTCGTACTCCTCGGCCTGCTCCAGGAACGCGTCCACATTCATCTCGTGCAGGTGGTTGCCACCGGCGATCTTCATCAGCCCGCGCATCGACGCCTGGAGGTCCTGACCGACCAGCAGCCCGGCCCGGTCCGCCGACAGCTCGGACTTACGGAACCACTCCCGCAGCGCCGTCACGATCGCCATGATCGCGACATTGCCCAGCGGGATCCACGCGACCTTGAGCGCGAGGCCGGTGAGGAAGAGCAATATCGTCCGGTAGACCGAGTGACCGGAGAGGGCGTGGCCCACCTCGTGGCCGACGACCGCCCGCATCTCCTCCTCGTCGAGCAGCTCCACCAGCCCGGTGGTCAGCACGATGACCGGCTCGTCCAGGCCGATGCACATGGCATTGGGCTTCGGGTCCTGGGCCACATACATCGCGGGGACCTTCTCAAGATCCAGGATGTAACAGGCGTCCAGCAGCATGGTGTGCAGATGGGTGAACTGCGCCTCTCCGACCCGCACGGAGTCGGAGAGGAAGAGCAGCCGCAGACTGCGCTCCGGCAGCAGCCCGCTCAACGCCTTGAACACCGTGTCGAAGCCACTGAGCTTGCGCAGGGCGACCAGCGCCGAGCGGTCCGCGGGGTGTTCGTACGCCCGGGAGGAAATGCCCGGGAAGCGCCTGCGCTGCCTGCTCGGCACGTTCTTGTGAAGGCCGGGCTCGCGGCCGTCGTGACTGTCTTCGGTCATGGATTGTCCCCTGTTCGTACGAGTCCACTGCTCGTCCCCCTGACGGCCCACCCTAGAGGCTGGCACTACCGTGTGACGGGGGACCGTGGCCGTGCTTCCCGGGGTGGGTCCCGGGGCCGCGGCCCGAGGAGACCGAGGAGCACAACCGACATGCCGGATACCGCGACACTGCTCGCCGCCGCATCGAACCAGGAGGGACCGGGCAACACGGTGCGGATCGTGCTGGTCGTCTCGTTGATCGGAGCCGCCCTGCTCGCCTGGTTCCTGCTGCGCGGATACCGCGACAACGACCACAACGACTGAGTCGGCGTAAGCGTGCCCGGGGCCCCCGCATACGATGTGGGCGAAGTCCCGCTCCGACTCCTGACGAAAAGGGCCCGCAGAAGATGAGCCTCACCGGTACCGCCGCCGCCAGCCTGGTCACGCTCGCCGAGGGCGCCGAGCACGGCGGCAACCACGAAAGTCTCAGCCCCTACCTCACTGGCGGCGGCTCTCTGTTCGCGCTGCTTCTGCTGCTGTGGATCACCACCCGCTTCAACCGCGACCGCTGAGGCGAAGCCGCACTTGTGTGCCAGTAGGCTCTGCACGCATGGGAGAGCAGCAATCGCCTACCGGTCCCGAATCCGGCAGTGAGCCCGACAAGTCCGGCCGCGAACCGTCCGGCCGCGAGTCGTCCAGTCGTGAATCGTCCGGTCATGGGTCGCCCGGTCAGGTGCCGTCCGGTCCGCGGTCGTCCGCTCCTGGCAAGCGCCGACTCGGCGTCATGGGCGGCACATTCGACCCGATCCATCATGGACACCTGGTGGCGGCCAGTGAAGTGGCCGCCCTGTTCCACCTCGACGAAGTCGTGTTCGTGCCGACCGGGCAGCCGTGGCAGAAGAGCCACCGCGCGGTCTCCCCGGCCGAGGACCGCTATCTGATGACGGTCATCGCCACGGCGTCCAATCCGCAGTTCTCGGTCAGCCGCAGTGACATCGACCGCGGCGGCCCGACCTATACGATCGATACGCTCCGGGACCTGCGGGCGCTCCACGGCGACGCGGATCTCTTCTTCATCACCGGAGCCGACGCGCTCTCCCAGATCCTGAGCTGGCGAGATCACGAAGAGCTCTTCTCGCTGGCCCATTTCATCGGAGTCACGCGGCCGGGCCACGATCTGACGGACGACGGGCTGCCGAAGGGCGGCGTCTCGTTGGTGGAGGTTCCCGCGCTGGCGATCTCCTCGACGGACTGCCGGGGCAGGGTCGCGGAGGGCGATCCGGTCTGGTACCTGGTGCCGGACGGTGTGGTGCGCTACATCGACAAGCGGCAGTTGTACCGCGGCGAATGAGCCACGGAGAGGGGCACCGGTGAACGACCAGCAGCAGCCGTACGATCCGTACGACCCGTATTACACGCAGCCCCAGATCGTCGGGTACGACGAGTACGGGCAGCCGGTGTACCAGCAGCAGCAGCCTCAGCAGCAGTACGACGCCTACGGTCAGCCGCAGCAGAACCAGCAGCAACAGCAACAGGGGTACGGCCACGACCCGTACGCCCAGCAGCAGTACGACCCCTATGCGCAGCAGCAGACCCCGCAGGGGTACGGCTACGACGGCTACGGCTACGACACCGGTCAGCAGCAGCCGTACGAAACGGGTCAGCAGCAGCCGTATGACACCGGTCAGCAACAGCCGTATGACACCGGTCAGCAGCCGCCTGTGGCGGTCGACCCCGCTCAGCAGTGGAACATCCCGCAGCAACAACAGCAGCAGTCCCAGCCTCAGCAGCAGCAACAGCAGCAACAGCAGCAACAGACGCAGGAGCAGCAACAGCCCCACGAGCAGCGGCAGTCACAGGGATCCGCGCCCGTCTCGGGACCCGGTGCGGTCGAGGAACCTGGGCAGGACCGAGGACAGCAGCCGGGGCCGACCCGTGCGCAGGCCGCCACGTCCGCTTCCGGCTCGGCCTCCGTGCCCGGACAGCGCGGCCCCGACGAGGACCGTGACTATCGCACCGAGCAGTTCTCGTTCATCGAGGAACCGAACGAGAACTCCGAAGACGTCATCGACTGGCTCAAGTTCACCGAGAGCCGCTCCGAACGGCGCGAGGAGGCCAGGCGGCGTGGCCGCAGCCGGGTAGTGGCGCTGGTCGTCGCCCTCGTCCTGGCGGTCACGGGAGGCGTCGGCTACCTCTGGTACGCGGGCAAGCTGCCCGGCCTGTCCGCGGCGGACGAACAGGCGAACACCGCCTCGGGGCCGCAGAAGCGCGACGTGATCGTGGTGCATCTGCACAACACCAAGCAGAAGGGCACCTCCACGGCGCTGCTGGTCGACAACTCCACCACCGGCCAGGGCACCACCGTCCTGCTGCCCAACTCCCTCTCCGTCACCCCGGCCGACCAGGAGGGCGGTGCCTCCACCACCCTCGCCAAGTCCGTGGACGACGACGGCTCGGATGGCACCCGCGAGTCCATCGGCTCCCTGCTCGGCACCGACATCACCGGCACCTGGCGGCTCGACACCCCGTATCTGGAGAACCTCGTCGAACTGGTCGGCAATATCGAGCTGACCACCGACACCGCGGTGCCCGCCGCCAAGAGGGGCGAGGACCCGCTGGTGAAGAAGGGCGAGAAGCAGACGCTCAGCGGCCGGGCGGCCGTCGCCTACGCCACGTACCGGGGACCCGGCGAGACCGAGAGCGCGCAGCTCCAGCGCTTCGGCCAGGTCATCCAGGGCGTACTGCGCAAGATGTCGGACGACCCGAAGTCCGCGACGGTCACCGTCCAGACCCTGGGGCAGGTCCTCGACCCGTCGCTGCCCGAGAAGGATCTCGGAGCGTCCCTCGCCAAGCTCGCCGAGCACGCCAAGCTGGGCGATTACAGGACGACGCTCCTGCCCACCCAGGCGGACGGCACGGTCAGCGAGCAGGCCACCGAGGGTGTGGTCAAGAAGATCCTGGGCGGCACGGTCAAGGCTCCGGAAGAGGGCTCGGCCGTACGGGTCGGCGTGAAGAACGCGACCGGCGACCAGGACGCCAAGGAGTCCGCCCGGATCACCCTGGTCAACGCGGGCCATGACGTCGTGGACGCGGGTACGGGCGGCGCGGCGACCTCCTCGCGGGTCACCTACGGCGACGCGGCACAGAAGGCGGACGCGGTGGAGGTCGCCAAGACCCTCGGGCTGCCGACGAGCGCGGTCAAGAAGGGCACGGCCGCTTCGAACGCCGATGTCTCGGTGGTCCTGGGCCAGGACTACAAGGCCGGCTGACGCCTGTCCGGGAGGGGCCCGGGTCCTGCTCTCCCGGAGAGCAGGACCCGGGCCCCTCCCGTCTGCGTGGGTTGTCGGTGGTCCGTGAGATCCTGGGGTTTTCCACGACCGTCGACGAAAGCTTGCCTGTGACCGCCACTGACCGTTCCATCGAGCTCGTGAACGCCGCTGCCCAGGCGGCGGCCGACCGGCTCGCCCACGACATCATCGCGTACGACGTCAGCGATGTGCTTTCGATCACCGATGCCTTCCTGCTCGCCTCCGCGCCCAACGACCGCCAGGTCAAGTCGATCGTCGACGAGATCGAGGAGCGGCTCCAGAAGGAGCTCGGAGCCAAGCCGGTGCGCCGTGAGGGCGACCGTGACGCCCGCTGGATCCTGCTGGACTATGTCGACATCGTCGTACACGTGCAGCACAGCGAGGAGCGGGTCTTCTACGCCCTGGAGCGGCTGTGGAAGGACTGCCCCGAGATCGCGCTGCCCGAGGACGCCGTCAAGACCCGCGGCAAGGCCGAGGAGCACGCCGGGGCCACCGCTGCCGCCGACGCGGACGCGGACCGTTTCGCGGACGGTGAGCTGAGCTGAACGGCAGCAAAGGCGGCCGGGGCCGCCGAGTCATCCTGTGGCGGCACGGCCAGACGGCCTGGAACCTGGAGCGCCGCTTCCAGGGCACCACGGACATCGAGCTGACCGAAGCCGGTCTCGCCCAGGCCCGCCGGTCCGCCAGGCTGCTCGCCTCCCTGAAGCCGGCCGCGATCGTCGCCTCCGACCTCCGGCGGGCCGCGCTCACGGCCGGTGAGCTGGCCGCGGTCACCGGGCTGGACATCTCGTACGACGCCGGGCTCCGCGAGACCTACGCGGGCGCCTGGCAGGGCCTGACCCACGAAGAGATCATCGAGCGGTACGGCGAGCAGTACGCGGCCTGGAAGCGCGGCGAGCCCGTGCGGCGCGGCGGCGGTGAGCTGGAGACCGAGGTCGCGGACCGGGCCGCTCCCGTGGTGCTCCGGCACGCCGAGAAGCTGCCCGACAACGGCACGCTGGTCGTGGTCAGCCACGGCGGCACCATCCGCACCACCATCGGCCGTCTGCTGGGCCTGGATGCGCACCACTGGGAGGGGCTGGGCGGGCTCTCCAACTGCTGCTGGTCGGTCCTCGGCGAGGGCGCGCGCGGCTGGCGGCTCACGGAGCACAACGCCGGCACCCTGCCGGAACCGGTCCTCGGTGACGACGTCTGAGCGGTCCGGGGCGGCCGTGGGGCCGGATTTCACTTTCCGGCAGGTCGCAGGCTAAAGTTCTTCTTGTTCGCAGCGCGGAGCGCGGGGAACACGCGGGGCTATAGCTCAGTTGGTAGAGCGCCTGCATGGCATGCAGGAGGTCAGGAGTTCAATTCTCCTTAGCTCCACAATTCGGATCCCGTCCCCTTTGGGGGGCGGGATTTCTTTTGTACGGAGATCGCTGTACGGCGATCGCTGTACAGCGATCTCGCTGTGTTCGTCGCCCACACCCCCCGGGCGGCGGGTACGCGGGACGCCGGGCGCGCGGGCTTTGGCGCGGTGTCGGCGCGGTGTCGGCCCCCTCGCCGGCCCGGCCGACGACCGGTCCCGGCGGCGTCGTACGACGGCCCGAAAGGCGCTGACGTCCTGTATTGCCCCTTACAGGCACGCCTTTTCCGGCTGCCCCCCTTGCTCGGGCGTGGCAGAATCGGACGGCCGGAGGGGACGAAGTACCGGATCGGGAGGGAGACCGTATTGTCCGTCAGCAGCATCGACGAGACCGATGATCTGCTCGCCTCGGCGGGGGTTCGTACCTGCCTCAGCTGCCCTTCGTGCGGTTCGGCCCATGTGGCTCAAGTGCTCGGTGACAATGGCGGGATTTCCTACGTGTGCACGGCCTGCGGCCACAGCTGGAGCTGAGACATGGGTGCACACAGGCGAAAATGCGACTGGTGCGACAGCGGTACGCCGATCGTCCGGGACATGGATCCGCTCAACCCCGACTACCAGTACTGGTGCGAGGAGTGCGCGCGGGCGCTGATCATAAAGGGCGATCCCATCGAGACCTACCGGGAGTTGGAGGGCGAGCCGATCTACGGCCGGCTTCTGGAGGAGCACTGCACGCTCAAGCGGTTCTACTCGTTCGCCACGGCCTGACGGGTCTGACGGCCCTTCATCCCGGCCGTCGAGACCGTGCCCCCGCCCCGGTGGCGGCGATCGTGAAGGGCGGCGGTACCGGCCGTATCCGCCCAGAACGGAAACGATTGGTGAGGAGCCTGAGAGAGCGTGTAATGTAGGCGATGCCGCCGAAGGGACAGCCCGGAGAGCGGTAGATCGCAAGGGGCTATAGCTCAGTTGGTAGAGCGCCTGCATGGCATGCAGGAGGTCAGGAGTTCAATTCTCCTTAGCTCCACAGCAGATTCAGCGGTATTGATCGATAAAGAGAAGCGGGCCATCCGATCCGGATGGTCCGCTCTTTTGTATGCCCTTACGGGAGATGCCCTTACGAGGGATGCCCTTGCGAGGGATGCCCTTGCGGGCGGGTGGGGGCCGGGTAGGGGCGGCGGGCCCCGCAAAGCCCGCCGACCGCTCCCTGGTCCGGCCTGGTCCGGCCTGGTCCGGCCTGATCCAAACGAAAGACCCTAACCGCGCCCGGGGCCCAGCGCCTTGCGGCCGCCGCCCGGAGGCAGCTCCGCGCGTGCGGAGGGCTTGGCGGGACGCGGGGGCCCCGACGGCTCGAGACGGAGCGCCAGCTCGGGGCACCTGGCCACCGCGCGCTCGGCACGCGCCTTCAGATGTGTCGGAACCGACGCGTCCGAGAGCGCGGGGAACCCGTCGGGGGCCTTCCGTATCAGCTCCGGGAGCACATCCGTGCAGAGCAGATGTCCCTCGCAGAGCGTCCAGTCGATCACGAGCTTCTCGCCGCTGGGGATCGACTCCTCCGCCGCCTCTTCCTGCTCCGGGCCCGGCAGCGGCAGTACCCCGTACGTCTCTCGCCCGCATCCGCCGTGCAGCACGTGTGCCGCGAGATCGTCGGTGAACGCCGACAGGGTCGAGGCGAAGAAGCGTGCCGAACCGTCGGGGTGATGGCAGACGCCCCGGCCCTTCACCGCCTGGGTCACCATGCGCAGCGCCTCCAGAGCGGCCTGGCCGCCTCCGTTGATGACGTCGGAGAGGCCGCCCGCCGCCGCCGGGAGGCCGCGGTAGCAGGGACCGCACTGCCCCGCGGTCTCGGCCGCCAGCCAGTTGGCCACGTGCAGGGCCTCGCCCAGCGGGCAGCTCTCCGGGCCGATCGGCAGGATGGCGCCGGCGCCCAGGGCGCCGCCGTAGGCCGAGAAGGACGCCTTCGAGATGACGGCCTCGTGGGCGGCCGTCGAGTCCATCCAGTTGCCGTGGTAGCCGCCCGTCAGCACGCCCTGGGGGACCGGGGGCGCGCCCGCCATCTGAAGAACGTACGGCAGGGGCACGCCCGTCGGGGCCTCGATCACCATGGGCCGGGCCACCGCTCCGGAGATGGTGAGCATGACCGTGCCGGGCTCGTCCTCCAGCCCCGTGTGGTTGTAGCGCCGGGCACCGAAGCGCGCGGCTACGGCGAGCTGCGCGAACGTTTCGGCATTCGACAGGAGCGTCGGCAGCCCGGCGACACCCGAGTCGGAGGTACGCGCGCTCCGGCCCGGCGGCAGCGCCGGTCCGCCGTTGACCGCGCGGATCACGGACGCGCCCGCACCCGAGACCATGCGTTCGGGGGTACGCACCACCCGTGCTCTCAGCTGCTGGCCACGCCGGTCGGACAGGCCGCGCTCGGCCAGCGCGGCACGGATCGACACCTCGGTGGAGTTGCGGGTGACGACCACGACCAGCGTGCGGGCGCCGAGCGCCTCGGCCGCCAGCAGCGCACCGTCGAGGATGAGGTGCGGCGCCCGGTTGAGCATGACGGTGTCCTTGCGGCAGGGAGGCTCGCCCTCACTGCCGTTGACCACGACGACCGGTCGTACACCTTTCTTGATCGCGGAGTTGGCGACGGCGCGCAGCTTCTTGTGGAAGGGGAAGCCGGCGCCGCCGCGGCCGGTCAGGGATATGTGTTCGGCGAGCTGGGCCAGCCGCTCGCCGGTCATCGCCTCCAGCGGCCCGTGCACCTTGAGATGCATGGGCAGATCCAGACGTTCGACCAGGTCGAACCCCTGGGTCAGGTGAGGGAGGCCGATGACGCGGACTTCGGGGACATCGGGGAGGGCGGTCACGGTCGGTCTCCTGCGGGTGCGTTCCAGGGTTCCCCGGCCTGCGGCGGATAGAGGGGACCGGGCGGGGGCACGGTCCCGTCGAACGCGGACGGGGACGGCGGGGGTGTGGCCGGTGACTGGCCGGAGTAGGGCTGACCGCCGTAGCTCTGGCTGTCGTAGGCGGGGATGGCTCCGGTGTCGTAGGTGGGAGCGGAACCGGCGATGTACTGGGGGCCGGCGCCGGTGTCGTACGTCGGCGCCGGGCCCGTGCCGTACGGGGAGGCGGCGTCGGGGCCGTATGCCGAGGCGGCACCGGTGTCGTACGGCGGGGCCGCGCCGGTGTCGTACGAGGCGACCGACGCCGGGTCGTACAGAGGGGTGGCGCCCGTGTCGAACTGGGGGGCCGCGCCCATGTCGTACGCGGGCGTGGCACCGGTGTCGTACTGAGGAGTAGCGCCGATGACGTACGCGGGCGTGGCGCCCGTGTCGAACTGCTGGTTCGCGCCGTTGGTGTACGTGGGGAACGCGCCGCTGTCGTACGAGGGGGCCGGGGTGGGCGGGACGAAGGCCTGCGCAGGCCGTGGGGGAGACGGCGCGGGCCAGGAGCCTCCCCTGCCCGAGGGCTCGTCCGAGATGACCGGGATCTCCTCGGTCATGGGGATGCGCTCGGCGAACGGGATGTCGCCGCCGGGCGGACTTCCCGGCGGTCCCGGGGGCGGTGGCGGTATCCGCGCCGTCCCGTCGTCGCCACGGGAAGCGGCGCGGTAGCCGGCGGAGAGCCCCGTACCGGAATCGGCCAGCGGGTCGGCGCCGAGGCCGGCGAAGCCGTTGGTGCGGGAGGCGATGAAGGTCTCGGCCATGGGGTCGACGGACGGCCGCGTCGCTTCGTACACAGGCGGGGACGGCGGGGCCAGGCGCGGGGGCGTACGCGCGGCGCCGAGCGACGAGCCCATGGGCTGTGCCGAGAAGGCCGGTTCCTGCTGGGGCCGGGGTGTGTACTCGCGCTGTGGCGGGATGCCCGTCGCGCCCGGGAGCGGGGCCGAGGAGAGGTCGCGGCGGGACTTGCCGGGCTCGGCCTTCTCCCCGGGGCTCCCGACCATCGACACGATACGGCCGGCGATCTTGGTCTGGACCGGGCGGGGGAGGAGGCGTACCGATACGGCGGCGGCCACTCCGATCAGGGTCATCGAGTACATCACGGTGACGTAGGTCGCCGCGGCACGGCCGGCGAAGAGCCCGTGCACCAGGGCGAAACACCAGGCGGGGTAGGCCGCCATGTGCATCGCACGCCAGCGGCCCGCGAAACGGCCGGTGGGGACGAAGACACTGCGCAGCGCGCCGGTCGTGGCGGCGACGACCATCAGCAGTCCGGCGAGTGAACCGAAGCCGATGAGGCCGTTCGTACCGGTGATGCCGAGGCCGAACGGCAGCAGGGCGCCGATCAGCGCCACCTTGCCGAGCGAGACCTTGATGCTGATGTGCAGCAACAGGAAACCGAGCGAGGCGACCGCGGTCGCCCGGTGGACGCCTTGGGCTAACAGCCGGTGCTTCGGCGAGAGCAACAGCCGGTCGGTGGCTATCAGACCCCAGACGACGGCCCCTGACAGCGACAGGAGCGACAGCACACCGGCGCCGAAGTCGATGAATGCGCGGAAGGCGTCGCCTCCTACGACGGCGAGTACGGGTATCACTACCAGTGCGGCGACGGTCGCTCCGCCCTGGACCTTGCGGCGCGTGCCGGGGTTCAGGGAGGACGAGGCGTCGGGCTTGCGTTGAGGGTTCATAGGGGGCAACTCCGAAGGGCTCGGGAAAGCGGTCCCGTTGCGGCATGCTAAGTGGAGCCATACCAGGCGGTACTCCGTTTGCAGGTTTAACCGAGGGAAGGTGAGTTATCCGACTCCGCGGTTGCCCGGATAGGGGCTGATACGCGGGGTAACGCCGGGTTCCCCGCAAGCCTTCGATCGTCGCCTGTCAAGACCGCGTGTCCGCTTCTGTCAATCTCTTCACCTCCTTCGCCCGGTAACTTCGCCGTCGTCACGCGGCACCTTCACGGTTTCGGGTGCCGGCCGCGGGGTCGTGTGGTGTCTGTCCGTAGTGGTCCGTGGGGAAATGGCACCGCTCCGGAGGAGTGCCGCCTCTCCCGTAGGGGAGCGCCACGCACCCCCGCAGGTGGTGATACGGCTCGGCAGGGGGTGATGTCTCATCCTGCGGTGACGTTTCCGTGGGAGTGACGTCTCAATGTGAGGGATCGCCGTGTGCGGGCGGGGTCTCTGCGCGATACTCCCGTGCGAGCCGTCCAGGCGCTGCGGTACCCTGACGCCATGCGTGCCGTACGCCTTCTGCTTAGCGGGCCGCGCTGATCAGTCCCGACCGATGAGAGATCCGGTCGGCATCAGCGCGGCGTCCCCTCCTGTGCGAGGGGTTTTTTCATTCGCCGGACAGTGCGCCGCTGGGCGGCACAGCCGCCGGACGGAACGGCCGGGTCCGCGGGCAGAGACGACCGATGGAGCTTCAGAGAATCATGAGCGAGACGAATTCCGCTGCCGCCGAGTCGGCAGCGCCGCACCGCTACACGGCGGCCATGGCCGCCGACATCGAGGCACGCTGGCAGGACGTCTGGGACGCCGAGGGCACGTACGAGGCGCCGAACCCTACGGGCGAGCTGGCCGGTGATCCGGAGCTGGTGGCGAAGCCCAAGAAGTTCGTCATGGACATGTTCCCGTACCCGTCCGGCACCGGACTGCACGTCGGGCATCCGCTGGGCTACATCGCCACCGACGTGTTCGCCCGCCACCAGCGCATGACCGGGCACAACGTGCTGCACACGCTGGGCTTCGACGCCTTCGGGCTGCCCGCCGAGCAGCACGCGGTCGCCACCGGTACGCACCCCCGGGTGTCGACCGAGGCCGCCATGGACAACATGAAGCGCCAGCTGCGCCGGCTGGGTCTGGGACACGACAAGCGCCGCACCGTGGCGACGATCGACCCGGACTACTACAAGTGGACCCAGTGGATCTTCGTACAGATCTTCAACTCCTGGTACGACAAGGACGCGGACAAGGCGCGCCCGATCGAGACGCTGGCGGCCCAGTTCGAGAGCGGGGAGCGCCCGACGCCCGACGGGCGGCCCTGGGGCGACCTGAGTGCCTCCGAGCGCGCCGACGTGCTGGGCGAGTACCGGCTGGCGTACGCCTCCGACGCGCCCGTCAACTGGGCGCCCGGACTGGGCACCGTCCTGGCCAACGAGGAAGTCACCGCGGACGGCCGCTCCGAGCGCGGCAACTTCCCGGTGTTCAAGGCGAAGCTGCGCCAGTGGAACATGCGTATCACCGCCTACGCCGACCGGCTGCTGAGCGACCTGGACGCGCTGGACTGGCCCGAGGCCATCAAGCTGCAGCAGCGCAACTGGATCGGGCGCAGCGAGGGCGCGCGTGTCGACTTCCCGGTCGGCGACGCGGGCGCCATCACCGTCTTCACCACCCGTCAGGACACCCTGTTCGGCGCCACGTACATGGTGCTGGCGCCGGAGCACGACCTGGTCGAGAGGATCGTCCCGGCCGCCTGGCCGGAGGGTACGCACCAGGTCTGGACAGGTGGCCACGCGACGCCCGCCGACGCCGTGGGCGAGTACCGCAAGCAGGCCGCGTCGAAGTCCGACGTCGAGCGGCAGGCCGAGGCCAAGGACAAGACCGGTGTCTTCACCGGTGCGTTCGCCACCAACCCGGTCAGCGGCGAGCAAGTACCCGTCTTCATCGCCGACTATGTGCTGATGGGGTACGGAACGGGCGCGATCATGGCCGTACCGGCGCACGACAGCCGCGACTTCGCGTTCGCGCGCGCCTTCGAGCTGCCGATGCGCTGTGTGGTCGAGCCCACGGACGGCCGTTCCACCGACCCCGCAGAGTGGGACGACGCGTTCTCCTCGTACGACGGCCGTATCGTCAACTCGACGGGTACCGGCATCACGCTGGACGGGCTGGGAGTCGTCGAGGCCAAGGCGAGGACCATCGACTGGCTGGTCGAGAAGGGTATCGGCGAGGGGACGGTCAACTTCCGGCTGCGTGACTGGCTGTTCAGCCGTCAGCGCTACTGGGGCGAGCCCTTCCCGATCGTCTACGACGAGGAGGGCACCGCGCACGCGCTGCCCGAGTCGATGCTGCCGCTGGAACTGCCGGAGGTTGACGACTACTCGCCACGCACGTTTGACCCGGAGGACGCGGACACTCAGCCGGAGACGCCGCTGTCGCGGAACGAGGCCTGGGTCGATGTCGAGCTGGACCTGGGTCAGGGCGAGGGCGTCAAGCGCTACCGCCGTGAGACCAACACCATGCCGAACTGGGCCGGTTCGTGCTGGTACGAGCTGCGCTACCTGGACCCGCACAACAGCGAGAAGCTGGTCGACCCGGTCATCGAGCAGTACTGGATGGGCCCCCGGGAGGGACAGCCGCACGGCGGTGTCGACCTGTACGTCGGCGGCGCCGAGCATGCCGTACTGCACCTGCTGTACGCGCGCTTCTGGTCCAAGGTGCTGTTCGACCTGGGGCACATCTCCTCGGTCGAGCCCTTCCACAAGCTGTACAACCAGGGCATGATCCAGGCGTTCGTCTACCGGGACGGCCGCGGTATCGCGGTGCCGGCCGCCGAGGTCGAGGAGCGGGACGGCGGTTTCTGGTACCAGGGCGAGAAGGTCAGCCGTGTCCTGGGCAAGATGGGCAAGTCCCTGAAGAACGCGGTCACTCCGGACGAGATCTGTGCCGAGTACGGCGCGGACACGCTGCGGCTGTACGAGATGGCGATGGGCCCGCTGGATGTCTCGCGGCCGTGGGACACACGGGCCGTGGTGGGCCAGTACCGGCTGCTCCAGCGGCTGTGGCGCAATGTGGTGGACGAGACGACCGGCGAGGTCACGGTCGTGGACACCGAGCCCGACGAGGCCACGCTGCGCGCCCTGCACAAGGCGATCGACGGGGTCACGCAGGACATGGCGGGGCTGCGCTTCAACACGGCCATCGCCAAGATCACCGAGCTGAACAATCACCTGACCAAGGCGGGTGGCCCGCTGTCGCGGCCGGTCGCCGAGCGGCTGGTGCTGCTGATCGCGCCGCTGGCCCCGCATGTGGCCGAGGAGCTGTGGCGCAAGCTGGGCCACACCGACTCGGTCGTGCACCAGGACTTCCCGGTCGCGGACCCGGCGTATGTCGTGGACGAGAGCGTGACCTGCGTGGTGCAGGTCAAGGGCAAGGTCAAGGCGCGGCTGGAGGTCTCCCCGTCGATTTCGGACGCGGAGCTGGAAGCGCTGGCGCTGGGCGACGAAGGGGTGGTCGCGGCGCTGGACGGCGCGGGTATCCGGAAGGTGATCGTGCGGGCGCCGAAGCTGGTGAACATCGTTCCCGCGTAGCGGGGATCGTTTGTCGCGGAGATCGCGGAGATCGCGGAGATCGCGGAGATCTCGTGGATCCTTCCGGCGGTCTCGGGGCGAGGGCGGTGATGAGCCGGCGGCGGCACAGGGCTTTCCTCCGCGGGGGCTTTCCGCTACTGGGGCTTTCCCCTACGGGCAGGTTGGGGGTTCTGACGGAACCCTCAGCCTGCCTGCTCCGTTTACGGTGGTAGGAGCAGAACCGACTACGAAGGGGCGTCCATGGAGGCCGCGATCCTGATCATGGCGTTGCTCTTCGTCGCCTTCGTCGCACTGGGGGTGTACGCGGGAGTGAAGGCCGTCGGCGCGGCCAGGCGCGGCGTCGACCGGACGATCTCGAACGCGCGCCGGACCGTGGAGGACACCACGCTGCGGGCGAGGAGCCTCGGGCAGGCGGGCGTGCCGGGGGAGCTGGCGCAGCTGCGGCTGAAGCTTCGCACTTCCATGCGGGCGACTCAGGAGGCCCTCCAGGCGGGTGCGGCCGAGGACGCCTCGTTGTCGGAGTCGATCGATCTGTTCGAGCGGTTGAGCGTACACGCACGGGAGTTGGACGACGAGCTGAGGCAGCTGGAGCGGGACCCGGACCGGGCAAGGGTCGCCGAGCACCGCGAGGAGTTGCGCGAGCGTACTGAGCAGATCACGCACGCGGCGGAATCGCTGCGTTGGGCGGCGCGGGACCGGGCGCGGAAGTTCGCGGAGGACGATCTGTCGTCGCTGAGCGCGCAGATCGATGTGGAGTCGGGGGCGTTGCGGCACTGGACGGTGGCGGAGGACCAGCCGGCGGCGGAGCAGCGGCGGGCGGGTGAGGAGCAGCGGCCGTCCGGCGCCGATCAGCGGCGTTCCGGTGCGGGTCGGCCCCGCGAGCAGGACACGGACTGGACAGAGCCCACGTCCCCTGCGGAACCGCAGGCGATCGACCCGCCGGACTCCCGGCGACGGACGGCGTATCCCTGGCAGAAGCCTGCCCGGGAGCGCAGGCCCGAGGCCACGAACTGACCGCATCCCCCCGGGGCGGCCCGAAATCGATCAGGGAATCGATCTCTGACCTGGGGGTGGTCTGCCGACCAGGGGCGACGACCGGTAACCTCCCGTCTCATGTCCCGCCATGTCGCGATCGTCACCGATTCAACGGCCTACCTGCCGCCGCAGACGATGGAGCGGCACAGCATCACCGCGGTGCCGCTGACTGTTGTGCTCGGTGACCGTGCGTTTGAAGAGGGCACCGAGATCTCGGCCCGTTCACTGGCCCTGGCGCTCCAGAAGCGACGTTCCGTGACCACGTCCCGGCCGAGCCCGGATGTCTTCGCCGCCGCGTACCGCGCGGCGGCTGAGGCGGGCGCGACCGGGATTGTCTCGCTGCACCTCTCGGCCGATTTCTCCGGAACGTACGACGCCGCCGTACTCGCGGCGAAGGACGCGCCGGTGCCGGTCCGGGTGGTGGACACGGGCATGGTGGCGATGGCGCTCGGGTTCTGCGCGCTGGCGGCGGCCGAGGCCGCGGAGGGGGGCGGCACGCTGGACGAGGCGGTGGCGGCCGCCGAGAAGCGGGCCGCGGGTACGACGGCGTATTTCTATGTCGACACACTGGACTATCTGCGCCGAGGCGGCCGTATCGGCGCCACGCAGGCGCTGTTGGGCTCGGCGCTCGCGGTGAAGCCGCTGCTCCAGCTGGACGGCGGGCGTATCGAACCTCTGGAGAAGGTACGTACGGCGTCGAAGGCGATCGCTCGGCTGGAGGAGATCGTCGCCGAACGGGCAGGCACGAGCCAGGTGGACATCGCCGTGCACCATCTGGCGGCGCCGGAACGGGCCATGGCGCTCGCCGAGCGGCTGCGGGAACGGGTGCCGGGCCTGGTGGATCTGCATGTCAGCGAGGTCGGCGCGGTGATCGGGGCCCATACGGGGCCAGGGCTGCTGGGGGCTGTGGTCTCGCCACGCTGACGGGTCTGACGGGTCTGACGGGTCTGACGGGGCCGAGGGGGCCGAGGGGTTTGGCGGGCCGAGGGGCTGAGGAGCGGTCGGCCATGGGCGGTCCCGTTGCCGGGTCAGCCACTCGTACCGGTGGTCGAGTTATCCACAACTGCCGGGTTATCCACGGAAATCCGTGCCGCTCAGCGAGTTCGGGCCGAAGTGTCTACCGTCCTGTGACATGACTCTACGAACACGCTCCGTAACCAGTGGCCCGGGTCGCGGGCCGGGCTCCGACGGCCGTGCCCGTCACGGTCGTCATGTCCGCCACGGCCGCCAAGGCCGGGTCCGTACGCACACTGACACCGACGTCGGTACCGCTCCTCACGCTCATACTCACAGCGCCGCTCACCCCCACCGTGCCCCTCACACCCATACCGACATCCGCTCCCGCTCCGGCTCTCGCGGCCAGCGTACGGCGCTGTCGCGCGTCGGGCGGGTGGCCGGCGGTACGGCTCCGCCTCTCACGGCTCTGCGCCGCCGTGGGGATGCCCTCTTCGCCGGTGTGTCGGTGGATACGGTGCCCGCCCCCGTCGGGGGAGGGGACGTGGGCCCGCTGGGTGCGGCCCAGGGGGCGGAGCGTGTGAGCAGCGCGGTTGGGGCGCCCGCGACGGTTCGCCGACGGGCCAGGCTCAAGCTGGTGGGGGTGGCGCTGCGTGAGCGGCTGCCGATGTGGGTTCAGCTCAGATGCGGGCTGGAGCCCAGGACACTCGCCGCGCTTGCCGTGGTCCTGGTGGTGGCCGCGGCTCTGGCCGCACAGCATTTCTGGGTCGCACGGCCGCGGTCCGTCGCGGCGCCGGAGAACGTCAGCGCGGAGGCTGTCGTCCCCAAAGCCGTTGTCCCCAACACGGAGTTGGTTCCGTCCCCTTCGGCGGTGACGGAGCGCGTCGTCATCGATGTGAGCGGCAAGGTGCGGAAGCCGGGGGTCCTGAGACTGCCGACCGGATCGCGGGTCGCCGACGCGCTGCGTGCCGCCGGGGGCGTCAGGCCCGGAGCGGACATCACCGCGCTCAACCGGGCACGGGTGCTGATGGACGGCGAACAGGTGGTGGTCGGTGGTCCGGCCCCACCGGGTGTGAACGCGGGTGGAGTTGGCGGAGTCGGCAGCGGTGTCGGTGCGGGTGCGGGTGCCGGGGGCGTCGGCGGAACCGGGGGCGTCGGCGGGTCTCAGGGTGCGGGACCGGTGAGTCTCAACTCCGGCACGGCGGAACAACTGGACACGCTCCCCGGAGTCGGTCCCGTACTCGCCCAGCACATCATCGACTACCGCGCCCGGCACGGAGGTTTCCGGTCCGTCGACGAGCTCCGTGAGGTCAACGGCATCGGCGACCGCCGGTTCGCGGACCTCCAGCCGCTCGTAAGCCCGTGACACGCCCCGCGGTTCACGCGGCGGCCGGACGTCTGGGGGCCGCCAACCCCCAGCAGGAGGCCCCGGCCGACTACCGGCTGGTCCCGCTCGCCCTGGCCGCCTGGGCAGCCTCGGCCGTGGCACTGGGTGTTCCCGGACGGTGGACCGGTGTCGGTGTGCTGGTCTGTCTGCTGGCGGCCGGGCTGATTCTGGTACGGAGCGGGAGGCGGCCGCCGGAGGCGGGGCGGCGGCTCAAAGGGGTGGCGCTGGCCGGGGTGCTGCTGTGCGCGGCGGCCGGGGCGGCCTCCGCCGGGCTGCACGGCGCGGAGCGGCACCGGGGGCCCGTGCCGGGCCTCGCGGAGCGGTACGCGCGCGTCACCACGGAGCTGACGGTCACCTCCGACCCACGGCCCACACGCCCGAGGGTCCTCGGCGACCGGATGTCCGCCGGCGGATTCGTTCTCGACGCGGACATCACCAGGGTGACGGCGTCCGACGGCGCGGTGACCACGGCCCGGACGCCCGTCCTTGTGCTCACCAGGTCCGGCGAGCACAAGGACCGGTGGCAGCGGCTGCTGCCGAGCACCCGGCTGCGGCTGACCGCGAGACTCTCGCCGCCCCTGCACGCGGACGACCGTTACGCGGCGGCGTTACGTGTGGAAGGGACCGGGCCGCCGGAGATCACCGGGTCGCCTACCCGCGTACAGCGCACGGCGGGAGAGCTCCGCGCCGGGCTGCGCGCGGCGACCGAGGACCTCGCCCCCGACGCTCGGGCGCTGCTGCCCGGACTGGTCGTCGGCGACACCTCACGGGTACCGCCCGAGCTGCACGACGCGTTCACGGCGACCGACCTCACACACTTGCTCGCTGTGTCCGGAAGCAATCTGACGGTCGTTCTCGCGCTGCTGATCGGGCCGGCCGGGCTGGCCATGAGAGCCGAGCGCCGCGGTCTCGCCCCACGTCTGAGGATCTCGCTGCGGTCGACCGCGCTGCTCGGCGGGGTGCTCACGCTCGGGTTCGTGGTCGTCTGCCGGCCGGAGCCGAGTGTGCTGCGGGCCGCGGCCTGCGGGCTGATCACTCTTCTCGCCCTCGGCACGGGCCGACGCAGAACGCTGATCCCGGCGCTGGCCGCCGCCGTCCTGCTGCTGGTGCTCTACGACCCCTGGCTGGCGCGGAGTTACGGTTTCCTTCTCTCCGTGCTGGCCACCGGCGCCCTGCTCACCATCGGGCCGCGCTGGAGCGCCGCGCTACGGCGGCGCGGAGTGCCGGCGCGGCTCGCGGAAGCGCTGGCCGCGACCGGGGCAGCGCAGGCCGTGTGCGCTCCTGTGGTGGCCGTGTTCGCCGCCAGGGTCAGTCTCGTGGCCGTCCCGTGCAATCTCGTCGCCGAACTGGCGGTGGCCCCGGCCACCGTCCTCGGCTTCGCCGCGCTCGCCGTGGCGCCCCTGGCCATGCCGGTGGCCGAGGCGCTGGCCCGGTGCGCGGGCTGGCCGGCGGGCTGGATCGCGTCGGTCGCCCGCACCGGGGCGGCGCTGCCCGGTGCCGAGGCCGCCTGGCCGGGCGGCTGGTGGGGCGGGCTGACGCTCGCCGTCCTGACGGTCCTCGTCCTGCTCGCCGTGCGACGGATCCAGCACCACCCGTGGACGGCCGCGGCCTGCGCGGTGCTTCTGCTGCTGGCGGTCCTGCGGCCGCCGCCGTTCACCCGGTTCGTCACCGGCTGGCCGCCTCCGGGCTGGACGTTCGCGATGTGCGACGTGGGGCAGGGCGACACGGCCGTGCTCGCGGCGGGCGACCGTACGGCCGTGGTCGTGGATGCCGGTCCCGACCCCGAGCCCGCCGACCGCTGCCTGCGGTCCCTCGGCGTCACGCGCGTCCCGCTGCTGCTGCTCACCCACTTCCACGCCGACCATGTCGCCGGGCTGCCCGGCGTACTGCGCGGCAGGGCGGTCGGCACGATCCAGACCACGACCACCGAAGAGCCCCCGGAGCAGGCCGCGTTCGTACGGAGAACGGCGGCGGAGGCGCGGGTGCCGGTCGTCCGCGCCGTGCCGGGGGAGCAGCGCAGGGTCGGGCCGCTCACCTGGCGGGTGCTGTGGCCGCGCGCCGAGCCGCGCGCGGCCGCTCCGGCGGGACCGGCCACGGTGGAGCCGAACGACTCCAGCGTCACCCTGTTCGTGCGGATCGCCCGTGGTCCCGGTCTGCTGCTCCTCGGCGACCTCGAACCGCCCGCCCAGCGTGGCCTGTTGCGCGACTATCCGGCGCTGCCCCGGGCGGATGTGCTCAAAGTGGCCCATCACGGCTCGCCCTTCCAGGACCCCGGGCTGCTCCACAAGGTCCGTCCCCGGTTCGCCCTGATCTCCGTCGGCAGTGACAACTCGTACGGCCATCCGGCGCCCCGTACGGTCGACGCGTTGCGTGCCGGGGGAGCGACGGTGCTGCGCACGGACACGGACGGCGCCATCGCGGTGGTGGGAACCGGCTCCGGGCTGCGGGCCGTGCCGCGGGGGAGCGATGGTCCGGCGGCGTCACGCGCATCACGCTGAGTGGCGACGGTTCGTCACCACCGGGTACGACGACGGCAGGAGCGGACGATGGACGGCGAGGAAGAGATCCTGGCCACCTGTCGTGAACGTTTTGGGTTGCGTTCGATCGGGAGCCTGTGGCCCGGACCAGTCGGGTAACGGTGTGTAACGGGCGACTTCGCTACCTGTCGGTGTGTTTGCCTCGAACAGTGCAAGAGTGATCGAATGCCCTTTCATTTGGGGCCGCCGTTCCATCCGGGACGCCTTGCGGTGCGCGGCCACGCCGAGTCCGATCGCACAGGGGTACCCACACCATGATCAGTCGTCTCCTCGGCCGACGGCCGTCTGCTCGTGACAGACGGGACCCGCTCGCCGGGCTGACCGTGCCGGACGGCGCGGGTCTGCTCAGCTGCCGAGTCCTCGACCCCGTCAACGAACCGGTGGGCCAGGCCGAGTTCACCGTGAGCGACAACAACGGCCGCAAGATCGTGAGCGGTGAGACCGATCCGTTCGGGATGCTGGTGGCGATGGTTCCCTTCGGCGGATACCGGCTGGCCATATCCGCCGAGAGTTTCAGCCCGTACCGGGGCAACGTATCCATCACCGACGGCGGCGAGACCGCGGGCGTCGGGGACATCACGCTCCAGGTGGCCCCGTCGCTCCCGTTGCCCACCCCCGGCGACTGGGAGATAGAACCGGCCCACTCCCGGATCGGTTTCATCGCCCGTCACATCGGACTCGCCCGCGTGCACGGCCGCTTCGACAACTTCGCCGGGGCGATCCGGATCGGCGAGACGATGGAACAGTCGGCGATGCATGTCGTCATCGGCGCCGCGTCGATCGACACCAGCGTGCAGATGCGCGACGACCATCTGCGCTCCCCGGACTTCCTCGACGTGGACAAGTACCCGACGCTGGAGTTCTACAGCGACCGCTTCACGCACCGCGGTGGCAGCAACTGGTCGATCACCGGAGCGCTCACCCTCCACGGCGTCACGCGTACGGTGACGCTCGACTCCCAGTACCTCGGCATCGGCAACGGTATGGAGGGCGAGACCCGCGCGGCCGTCCGGGCCACCACCGAACTGCACCGAGAGGACTACACCGTCAACTGGCAGTCCATGGTGGCGCGTGGCATCGCGGTCGTCGGGTCCAGCATCAAGATCGAGATGGACATCCAGATCATTCCCAAGACCTGAGCACCTGGAAGAATGCGGCCGTGAGCGATGTGAGACACGTGCTGGTGCTGCCCGACCGCGACGCCGCCGAGGAGGTGGCGCAGGCGCTGGGCGAGCGCTTCGCGGTGACCGAGGAACCACAGCTCGTACGGGACGCCCTGGCCGGCGAGGACGACGCCGAGGACGCTCAGTGGCTGGTGGTCGTCGAGGACCCGCAGGGGCGGATGGACGGCGCCGCACTGGACGCGTTCGTGGCGGACTGGGAAGGCTGGCGGGAAGCGCCGTAGCGGACCGGCGGAAAGCCGCCGGGGCGGTGGGCGGGAACGCCGTGGCGGGCCGGCGGAAAGCCGCCGGGGCGGTGGGCGGGAACGCCGTGGCGGGCCGGCGGGAAGGTCCGCAGCGGCAGCACCGGTTGTCAGTGGCGCGTGGGATGCTGGACCGCGATGGCCACCAGAAAGACTTCATCCGACGATCCGCTCGCCCCGCTGACCCTCGCCGTGGGGCAGGAAGACCTGCTGCTCGACCGCGCCGTGCAGCAGGTGGTGGCGGCCGCCCGCGTCTCCGACGCCGACACGGACGTACGCGACCTCGCCTCCGACCAGCTTCAGCCCGGCACCCTCGCCGAGTTGACCAGCCCGTCGCTGTTCGCCGAGCGCAAGGTCGTCGTCGTACGGAACGCGCAGGATCTGTCCGCCGACACGATCAAGGACGTCAAGGCGTACCTCGACGCGCCCGCCGAAGAGATCACGCTCGTCCTGCTGCACGCGGGAGGGGCCAAGGGCAAGGGGCTGCTGGACGCGGCCCGCAAGGCGGGGGCCCGCGAGGTCGCCTGCCCCAAGACGACCAAGCCCGCGGAGCGGCTGACCTTCGTACGTTCGGAGTTCCGCGCGGTGGGCCGCTCGGCCACGCCCGAGGCCTGCCAGGCCCTGGTCGACTCGATCGGCAGTGACCTGCGTGAGCTGGCGAGCGCCGTCTCCCAGCTCGCCGCGGATATCGAGGGGACGATCGACGAGGCCGTCGTCGGCCGGTATTACACGGGCCGCGCCGAGGCCTCCAGCTTCACCGTCGCCGACCGCGCCGTGGAGGGCCGGGCGGCCGACGCGCTCGAAGCGCTGCGCTGGTCGCTGTCGACCGGTGTGGCTCCCGTACTGATCACCAGCGCTCTGGCCCAGGGCGTACGGGCCATCGGCAAGCTCTCGTCCGCCCGTGGCGGCCGGCCCGCCGATCTCGCCCGTGAGCTGGGAATGCCCCCGTGGAAGATCGACCGGGTGCGCCAGCAGATGCGCGGCTGGACCCCGGACGCGGTGGCGGTGGCGCTGCGCGCCGTCGCCGAGGCCGACGCGGGCGTCAAGGGTGGCGGCGACGATCCGGAGTACGCGCTGGAGAAGGCGGTCGTCACGATCGCCCGAGCGGCCCGCTCGGGCCGCTGAGCACCCGGCACACGCGTCCCCGCCCGGCATGCCGAAGGCCCCGGTTCCGTCCTGGGGAGGACGGGACCGGGGCCTTCGACGTGAACCGGACGAACTCGCACCCGCGTGGCGAACGCAGTCGCGTGCGAGTTCTGAGGTGTGCCGGTCAGGAGCGGTAGAGAGGGCCCGCTGAGTCCCTTCCGGCGATCAGATCACGATCAGATCAAGAGAGTGCTCAGCCCTGCAGGGCGGCAACCTTGGAAGCCAGCGCCGACTTCTTGTTGGCGGCGGCGTTCTTGTGGATGACGCCCTTCGAGGCGGCCTTGTCGAGCTTGCGGGACGCCTCACGAGCGGCCACGGTGGCCTTCTCGACGTCACCCGCGGCAGCGGCCTCGCGGGCCCTGCGGATCGCGGTCTTGAGCGACGACTTGACAGCCTTGTTGCGCAGGCGTGCCTTCTCGTTGGTCTTGTTCCGCTTGATCTGGGACTTGATGTTCGCCACGTTGAATGCCTTTTCAGCTTTGATGACTCGATAAACGCTGTCTGAGCTCGCCCCGTACCTAAACGGCACGCGACGCAGCTGTTCAGGCTACCAGCGCCCCTCCCGCCCTCCCAAACCCGGCGCAGTCCCCCAACCGTGGGACGATGGAGCCTACGTATCGATCCGAGTCGACCCGAGACGAGACGCCGCGCGTCTCAAGAATCAGGACCCTGCGTGCCCGCGACCCCTATCCACGTGCCCGAGCCGAGCCGTACGGACCCGGCGCTGCTCCGCAACTTCTGCATCATCGCGCACATCGACCACGGCAAGTCGACGCTCGCCGACCGGATGCTCCAGCTGACCGGAGTGGTCGACCAGCGGCAGATGCGCGCTCAGTACCTCGACCGCATGGACATCGAGCGCGAGCGCGGCATCACGATCAAGTCCCAGGCGGTCCGGCTGCCCTGGGCCCCCAACACGGGTGAGGACGAGGGCACGACCCATGTCCTCAACATGATCGACACGCCGGGCCACGTGGACTTCACCTACGAGGTGTCCCGTTCGCTCGCCGCCTGCGAAGGCACCATCCTCCTGGTGGACGCCGCCCAGGGCATCGAGGCGCAGACTCTCGCCAACCTGTACCTGGCGATGGAGAACGATCTCGCCATCGTCCCGGTGCTCAACAAGATCGACCTGCCGGCCGCCCAGCCCGAGAAGTTCTCCGAGGAGCTGGCGAACCTCATCGGCTGCCAGCCGGAGGATGTGCTCAAGGTCTCGGCGAAGACCGGTGTCGGCGTGGACGCCCTGCTCGACAGGGTGGTCAGGGACGTTCCGCCGCCGGTCGGTGTCAAGGACGCGCCCGCCCGCGCGATGATCTTCGACTCCGTCTACGACTCCTACCGCGGTGTCGTGACGTACGTCCGTGTCGTCGACGGCCAGCTCAACAAGCGTGAGCGGATCCGGATGATGTCCACCGGGGCCACCCACGAGCTGCTGGAGATCGGTGTCTCCTCCCCGGAGATGACCCCGTCCGACGGCATCGGCGTCGGTGAGGTCGGCTACATCATCACCGGCGTGAAGGACGTCCGTCAGTCCAAGGTCGGTGACACGATCACCACCCTCAGCAAGGGGGCGACCGAGGCGCTCGGCGGCTACAAGGACCCCAAGCCGATGGTGTTCTCCGGCCTCTATCCGCTGGACGGCTCGGACTACCCCGAGCTGCGCGACGCCCTCGACAAGCTCCAGCTCAACGACGCGGCCCTGGTCTACGAGCCCGAGACGTCGGCGGCCCTCGGCTTCGGCTTCCGCGTGGGCTTCCTCGGCCTGCTGCACCTCGATGTCATCCGGGAGCGCCTGGAGCGCGAGTTCGGCCTCGAACTGATCGCCACCGCCCCCAACGTGGTCTACCGCGTGCTGATGGAGGACGGCAAGGAGCACACGGTCACCAACCCGAGCGAGTTCCCCGAGGGGAAGATCGACTCGGTGCACGAGCCGGTCGTACGGGCCACGATCCTCGCCCCGAGCGAGTTCATCGGCTCGATCATGGAGCTGTGCCAGAGCCGCCGCGGCACGCTGCTGGGCATGGACTACCTCTCCGAGGACCGGGTCGAGATCCGCTACACGCTGCCGCTCGCCGAGATCGTCTTCGACTTCTTCGACCAGCTGAAGTCCAAGACCCGGGGCTACGCCTCGCTCGACTACGAGCCCACCGGCGAGCAGACCGCCCATCTCGTCAAGGTCGACATCCTGCTGCACGGCGACAAGGTCGACGCCTTCTCCGCCATCACGCACCGGGACCAGGCCTACGCGTACGGCGTACGGCTTGTCGCCAAGCTGCGCGAGCTGATCCCGCGCCAGGCCTTCGAGGTGCCCATCCAGGCCGCCATCGGCTCCCGGGTGATCGCCCGGGAGACGATCCGCGCCATCCGTAAGGACGTCCTCGCCAAGTGCTACGGCGGTGACATCTCCCGGAAGCGGAAGCTGCTGGAGAAGCAGAAGGAAGGCAAGAAGCGGATGAAGATGGTCGGCAGCGTGGAGGTCCCGCAGGAGGCCTTCATCGCGGTGCTGTCCAGCGACGATTCCGGCGGCAAGGCGAAGAAGTAGGTACGGGGAAGCAGGATGCGGAAGTAGTACGAAGAAGCCGGCCGACGTGGTCGTCCGGTGTCCGGTGGGCCCCCGCGCTGTTGCGTGGGGGCCCATGGTGGTTCTTGCGGCGGATTCGTGATGAAGAGGCACCACACTGCCTCTTACGCGCCGGGCGGGTGGCCTCTACTCTGATCACGGATCCATGGTTACTCGCCGGTTAGTTACTCGTCAGTCGCACAATCAGTCAGTCAGTTAAGCAGCGCTGCCGCTGGCCCGGAGGATGTCGTGAGCGACACACAGAACTTGATCGAGAACCGGCCGCCCTCCGTGGCGACTCTCTTCATCGAACGGGTGGCGGCGACGCCGGACGCGGAGGCCTATCGCTACCCCGTACGCCGGTCCCCCGGCGGGGGCGGCCAGGGCAGCCACAACGGCCAGAGCGGTCCCGCCGGTCCCGACGAGTGGCGCTCGCTGAGCTGGAGCCAGGCAGCCGAGCGGGTGTACGCCATGGCCGCCGGCCTGATCGAGCTGGGCGTACGGCCCGAGGAGCGTGTCGCGCTCGCCTCCGCCACCCGCGTCGAATGGATCCTCGCCGACCTCGGGGTGATGTGCGCGGGCGCCGCCACCACCACGGTCTATCCCTCGACCAACACCGAGGAGTCCGCGTTCATCCTCGCCGACTCGGACAGCCGGGTGCTGATCGCGGAGGACGCCGCCCAGCTGGCCAAGGCGCGGGAGCGACGGGCGGAGCTGCCGCACCTCGCCCATGTCGTCGTGATCGACGCCGCCGACGCCCTGCCCGCCGAGGGCGACCCGGAGGGCTGGGTGCTCTCCCTGGCCGATCTGGAGGCGCGCGGCACGGAGTACCTGGCCAAGAATCCGCAGGCGGTCAAGGAGCGGCTCGCGGCCATCACCTCCACGCAGCTGGCCACCCTGATCTACACCTCGGGCACCACCGGCCGCCCCAAGGGCGTACGGCTGGCGCACGACGCCTGGTCGTACATGGCCACGGCCATCGCGACGACCGGCCTGGTCACCGCGGACGACGTGCAGTACCTCTGGCTGCCCCTCGCCCATGTCTTCGGCAAGGTGCTGACCTCCGGACAGATCGCGGTCGGGCATGTCACCGCCGTGGACGGGCGCGTCGACAAGATCATCGAGAATCTGCCGGTGGTCCGGCCGACCTATATGGCGGCCGTGCCGCGGATCTTCGAGAAGGTCTACAACGGGGTCGCCACCAAGGCGCGGGCCGGCGGCCCCGCCAAGTACAAGATCTTCCAGTGGTCGGCCGAGGTCGCCCGCGAACACGCCAGGACGGCTCAGGACAACTTCCGCCGTACGGGCACGAAGTCCGTGCCGTTCGCCCTCGGCGCCAAGCACAAGGTCGCCGACGCGCTCGTCTACTCCAAGCTGCGCGAGGCGTTCGGCGGCCGGCTGCGCGCGGCGGTCTCCGGGTCCGCCGCGCTCGCGCCGGACATCGGCTACTTCTTCTCCGGCGCCGGAATCCACATCCTGGAGGGCTACGGCCTGACCGAGACCAGCGCGGCCAGCTTTGTCAACCCGGGCGAGGCATACCGCACCGGCACGGTCGGCAAGCCGCTGCCCGGCACCGAGGTACGGATCGCCGACGACGGGGAGATCCTGCTGCGCAGCCCGGGGATCATGGCCGGGTATCACGGGCTGCCGGAGAAGACGGCGGAGGTCCTGGAATCCGACGGCTGGTTCCACACCGGGGACATCGGGGAGCTGTCGGCGGACGGCTATCTGCGGATCACCGACCGCAAGAAGGACCTGATCAAGACCTCGGGCGGCAAGTACATCGCACCGGCCGAGGTCGAGGGACAGTTCAAGGCGGTGTGCCCGTTCGTCTCCAACATCCTGGTGCACGGCGCGGACCGTAACTTCTGTACGGCGCTGATCGCGCTCGACGAGCCGGCCATCCTCGGCTGGGCCGCCGAGAACGGCATGGAGGGCAAGTCGTACGCGCAGGTGGTCGCCTCCGCGCGGACCGAGCGGCTGATCGAGGGCTATGTGAAGCGCCTCAACGAGGGCCTTCAGCGCTGGCAGACGATCAAGAAGTTCCGGCTGCTGCCCCGCGATCTGGACATCGAGCACGGCGAGTTGACGCCCAGCCTCAAGCTCAAGAGGCCGGTCGTGGAGCGGGAGTACAAGGACCTGATCGAGGAGATGTACGAGGGCTCGCGGGAGAAGTGAAAGCCGCGCGGAGCGGGAGCCGGGGCATCGGGCGCGGGCCGCAGAGCCGCAGCAGTACGGTCGCGGGGCGTGCGGTCGCAGGTCACAGACGTACGCTCGCGGTGTCGCGGGCCCGCGAAGATCCGCCGGACAGACCTTAGCTGCCCCGCTCGCGCCGTAGCTCGCCCAAGGTGTCCTCGATCCGGGCCAGTTGGCGCCCCACCAGGGTGAGATCGTTCGTGACGTCGCGCCGTAACGTCTCCTCGATCACCGACAACCGGCCCGCGATCTCCCCCAGATGCTTCTCCTCCCGCGCCAGCATCCGCTCCAGCTGGCGGTTCTTGCGGTGCAGATCGAGGAAGACGCTGACCTTGGCACGCAGCATCCACGGGTCGAACGGCTTGGTCAGGAAGTCCGCCGCGCCCGAGGCGTACCCACGGAACGCGTAACCGCCGTCGGATTCGGGCCCGTTCAGGAAGATGATCGGGATGTCCTTGGTCCGGTCCAGCCGCTTGATCCGGTTCGCGGTCTCGAAGCCGTCCATACCGGGCATCCGGACATCCAGCAGGATCACCGCGAACGGCTGCCGCAGCAGCGCCCGCACCGCCTCCTCGCCGGAACGGGCCCGTACGAGCGGCTCGTCCAGTGAGGCCAGTACCGCTTCCAGCGCGGCGAGGTTGTCCTCCATGTCGTCGACGAGAAGGATGCTCGCGCGCTCCGTGGTGGCTGTTGTCCCGCTCATCCCGTCTCCTTGTCCGGCCCCGACTTTCGGCCAGCGAGGCAAGAATGCTCCGTCCGGGGCGGATCCGCACGTCCTTCACCGCGTTTGGGACCGTGTCGTACGTGGCGGCGTATTCCGTACGTCCGCACCCCACCCACGGCGGCGGCCCTACCACCAAACCTTGGTCAATATCTGCCAACTTCCATGACTCGGCGCATATGGGCGCGATCTGTCTGTCAGTCTGTCGGGATCGTAAGCGGCACAACGCCAGAACCGGATCAGGAGCCGCAGTGGGGCCCATTCCGATCCCGCGCGAATCCCTTCACCGTCCGGCACCCACGGTGCCGTCACGCGGGGACGCGCGGTCCACATCACGTACCAGCCTGCCGGGCAACCCGCTCGCACCGTCCGCCGCACGCCGCTTCACCCGCGCGGCGCTGGCGGACTGGACCAGCCTCGGGCTGCTCACGACCTGCACCTTCTGCCAGGCGGACGAGAGCTGTTCACCAGGGAGGCACAGCACCGATCTGCTCGCGGACGACGCCGTACTGATCGTCGACGAACTCGTCACCAACGCGGTGGTGCACGCGGGGACCACCGTCGAACTCCTCTGCCGTCTGGAAGCCCCCTCGGTGGGTGCCTCGGGGGAGGAGGACGAGCCGGCCGCCCTCGTCCTCGAAGTCTCCGACCACCACCCGTCACGGGCCATACAGAGCGATCCCCGGGAACAGGAACAGGAACCGGGACGGGAGGGCGGACAGCGGCCGGGGCGGGAACCGTCCTCCGGGCTGCCCGAGTACGGCCGGGGGCTGCATGTCGTGACCGCCCTCGCCGAGCGCTGGGGCATCACCTACCGCGCCGGGCTCAAGACCGTATGGGCGCGCCTGCCGCTCGAAGGGCGGGACACGGGGCCGGCCCGGGAGACCGAACCGGTGCTGCGCCGCGGGTTGCGCGCCGCCGAGATCCTCGCGCCCGCGTACGCGTCCCGGCGCAGCGCGCGCGACGATCCGGACTGGGCCGGCCGGGGCGCCCTCTCCTTCCTCGCCGAGGCATCCGAGCTGCTCGCCGGACAGCTCGACGAGGACCTGGTCGCGGCGCTCGCCGGGCAGCTGCTGGTGCCGAGGCTCGCGGAGTGGTGCGCGGTCTGGCTGGACGGCGAGGGCGCCCACGCGGGCGCCGCGCCCCGGCTCGCCCGGGTCTGGCACGCGGACGAGTCGCGGCTGGAGCGGCTGCGCGCGGTCCTGGAGAAGGAGCCGCCGAGGCTGCCGGACCCGCCGCGCGGGGTGCCGGTACGGGTGCCGTGGCCGGGCGGCTCGGGCTCCGGATCCGGAGCCCGCGAGGCCGGTACGGGCGGCGGCGTCGCTCTCGCCTGCCGACTGGTCTCGAACGGACGCGTGCTCGGCACGCTGCTGCTCGGCCGTCCGGGCCAGAGCGGTGTCGCCGACGAGGTCACCGCCCTCGTCGAGGACTTCGCGCGACGCATCGCCCTCGCGATCGGCGCCGCCCGCCGCTACACCCGGCAGGCCACCATCAGCCGCGTCCTGCAACGCGGACTTCTGCCCAGCCAGGTCGCGCGGATTCCGGGCGTCGCCAGCTCGCTGGTGTACGAACCGAGCGACGAGGGGCTGGCGGGCGGCGACTTCTACGACATCTTCCCGTGCCCGCCCGGCGACCGCTGGTGCTTCATGCTCGGCGACGTCCAGGGCAGCGGCCCCGAGGCCGCCGTCGTCACCGGCCTGGCCCGCCCCTGGCTGCGGCTGCTGGCCCGTGAGGGCTACCGCGTCGGCGCCGTCCTCGACCGCCTCAACCGGCTGCTCCTCGACGACGCCACGGAGGCCGCGGAATCCGCGTCCCTGATGGTCGCCGCGGCGGCCACCGGTCCGGGCGCCGGCCCCGGCTCGCTCCCCGGCCTGTCCTCGGGCGCTCCGGCACCGTCCGAGGGCAGCCAGGCCCGTTTCCTGTCGCTCCTGTACGGAGAGCTGAGGCCGCTGCCGGGCGAGGGCGGCGGCGTACGGTGCACCCTCGCCAGCGCCGGTCACCCGCTGCCGCTGCTCCTGCGGCCCGACGGTACGGTCCGGCCCGCGGCCGAGCCACAGCTGCTGCTCGGGGTGGTCGAGCAGGTCGCGTACGAGAGCAGCACGTTCGACATGGAGCCCGGCGACACCCTGCTCTGCGTCACCGACGGCGTCACGGAGCGCCGCTCCGGCCCGCGGATGCTCGACGACGGCGACGGCCTCGCGCGGGCCCTGGCGGGGTGCGTGGGGCTGACGGCGCAGGGCGTCGCGGAGCGCATACGGAGCGCTGTGCACGAGTTCGCCGAGACACCGCCGGGGGACGATCTCGCGCTGCTGGTGTTCCAGGCCGAGTAGCCGCGGCGGCAGGGGCCCGTACCGCGCCGCACGGGCCCCTCCCGTACGCCGTCCACCGTCGGCGTACGAGGACACCCACGGCGTACGGGACACTGGGGGCATGCCTTCCGCACTGCCCGACGGTGACCCCATGCCCGAGACCGGGGCCCTGCCCCGGCACGCCCTGACGGGTGCGGCGGACCGGTCTCTCGGCTTCTACCTGCACGTTCCGTACTGCGCGACCCGCTGCGGCTACTGCGACTTCAACACGTACACGGCCACCGAGCTGCGCGGTTCGGGCGGTGTGCTGGCCTCCCGCGACAACTACGCGCAGACCCTGGCCGACGAGATCCGGCTGGCCAGGAAGGTGCTGGGCGACGACCCGAGGCAGGTCCGTACGGTCTTCGTCGGCGGCGGCACCCCGACGCTGCTGGCCGCCGCCGATCTCGTACGGATGCTGGGGACGATCCGCGACGAGTTCGGGCTGGCGGACGACGCCGAGATCACCACCGAGGCGAATCCGGAATCCGTGGATCCGGCCTATCTGGCGACCCTGCGGGCGGGCGGCTTCAACCGGATCTCCTTCGGGATGCAGAGCGCGAAGCAGCATGTGCTGAAGGTGCTGGACCGTACGCACACCCCCGGCCGGCCCGAGGCATGCGTCGCGGAGGCCCGCGCGGCCGGCTTCGATCATGTGAACCTCGATCTGATCTACGGCACGCCGGGGGAGACCGACACCGACTGGCGCGAGACGCTCGCGGCGGCGGTGGGCGCGGGGCCCGACCACGTCTCGGCGTACGCGCTGATCGTGGAGGAGGGCACCCAGCTGGCCCGGCGCATCCGGCGCGGCGAGGTCCCGATGACGGACGACGACGAGCACGCGGACCGGTACCTGATCGCGGACTCGGTGCTCGGGGAGGCGGGCTTCGCCTGGTACGAGGTGTCCAACTGGGCCACCTCGGAGGCCGCCCGCTGCCTGCACAACGAGCTGTACTGGCGCGGCGCGGACTGGTGGGGCGCGGGCCCCGGCGCCCACAGCCACGTCGGCGGGGTCCGCTGGTGGAACGTCAAACACCCCGGTGCGTACGCCTCGGCCCTGGCGGAGGGCCGCTCACCGGGCGCGGGCCGCGAGATCCTCTCGGCGGAGGACCGCCGGGTGGAACGCGTCCTGCTGGAGCTGCGCCTGTCCGACGGCTGCGAGCTGTCCCTGCTGGCCCCGGCGGGCCTCACGGCGGCCCGGCGAGCGGTCGGGGACGGCCTGCTGGCCCCGGAGCCCTTCGAGGCGGGCCGGGCGGTGCTGACACTGCGGGGACGGCTGCTGGCGGACGCGGTGGTCAGGGACCTGGTGGACTGAGCACTCGGCGGGTGAATCCCGGCTGATCGCGGGTGCGTCTGCCTGGGCTGTTCCTAAGCTGCCGCCGACGGAACGGAAGCGGAGGCTCACCGAGCCGACCGGCAGTGGTGAGGAGGCCGGCTACCAGGTGGAGCGGACCACCAAGTTCGGTGACCCCGTCCCCTGGACATGCTCGGGGTCGAACTGGACACGGCCGAATTCCAGACCCTCCCCCCGGTCAGTTGGCGCCGCCGACGGTGACGAAGTCGATCAACTCCTCCACCCTGCCCAGCAGTTCGGGCCGCAGGTCCTTGTAGGAGCGGACCTGCGACAGGATGTCCTGCCACGCCGCCCCCGTGTTCTCCGGCCAGCCCAGCGCGCGGCACACGCCCGTCTTCCAGTCCTCGCCCCTCGGGACCGACGGCCACGCCTCGATACCCACCGAGGACGGCTTCACCGCCTCCCACACGTCGATGTACGGGTGGCCCACCACCAGGACGTCCGGGCCCGTCACCTGCGCCGCGATGCGGAACTCCTTCGAGCCCGGCACCAGATGGTCGACCAGGACGCCCAGCCGGGCGTCCGGCCCGGGGGCGAACTCGGCGACGACGGCGGGGAGATCATCGATGCCGCCCAGGTACTCCACGACCACGCCCTCGATGCGCAGATCGTCGCCCCAGACCTTCTCGACCAGTTCCGCGTCGTGCCGGCCCTCGACGTAGATGCGGCCCGCCCGCGCCACCCGCGCGCGGGTCCCGGGGACGGCGACCGAGCCGGAGGCCGTACGCGCGGGCCGGACCGGGCCGCCCGCCGTCGGGCGGACCAGCGTCACCACGCGTCCCTCCAGCAGGAAGCCGCCCGCGATCAGCGGGAAGACCCGGTGCTTGCCGAAGCGGTCCTCCAGGGTGACCGTCGGACCCTCGGCGGTCTTCTCGCAGCGGATCACCGCACCGCAGAAGCCTGTTGACACCTCCTCGACCACCAGATCCGGCTCGGCGGGGATCTCGGGCGCGGGCGTGGACTTCTTCCACGGGGGCGTCAGATCGGGGCTGTAGCTGCGCATACGGAAGACGATAAGCGGACCGGGCCGGTACGGCTAAGAGGCCGCCCCACCCATGTGCCCAGCGTCTAAGCCCCGCCGAAACCCGCCGCCAGCGCGTCCCGTTGCGCCCGTACGAACGCCGCGTCCACCACCGCCCCGTGCCCCGGCACGTACAGCGCGTCCTCACCGCCCAGCGCCAGCAGCCGGTCCAGGGCCGCCGGCCAGCGCGCGGGCACCGCGTCGGGGCCCGCCTGGGGCTCGCCGGACTCCTCCACCAGATCGCCGCAGAAGACCACATCGGGGGAGCCGGGACCGACGCCCGGCACCAGCGCCGCCAGGTCGTGACCGGTGTGCCCCGGGCCGACGTCGGCCAACAGCACCTGACGGCCGCCCAGATCCACCGTCAGCTCCCCGGACACCGCGTGACGCGGCACGACCAGCAGGTCGACCGCCTCGGCGGCCCGCGCGGCATCGACACCTTCCCGTACGGCGTCCTCGTACAGCGCCGACCGCCCGGCGCCGCCCGCAGCCAGCAGTTCCGCCGTGCCCACCGCCGCGTACACCTCGACCCCGGAGAACGCCGCCGTGCCCAGCACATGGTCGAAGTGCGGGTGGCTCAGTGCGACATGTGTCACTCGGCGGCCGCCGAGCAGCGACTGGGCCGCCGTCCGGATCGCGGCGCCCTCGCGGACCGTCGAGCCGGTGTCGTACAGGAGGGCCGCCCCATCCCCCGTCACCAGCCCGGCCGTCGCGTCCCACCTGGGCAGTCGTCGCCGGCCCACCCCCGGGCTCAACCGTTCCCACCCGCACTCTTCCCAACGGAGGTTCATACGAGGACGCTATCCGCAACGACCAGCGTGATCGCGTGCGAAACGGGCAGGCTGATCGCAGCCGACCCGCTTGATCACCGGTGATCGTGAAGCGTGGTCGGCCGCCCTTGCCCGGGGCGTACCCGACGGCCGTACACTGGCCGGGGGAAGCGCTGGCACTCACGGAGAGCGAGTGCCAGAGCGAGGGCCGGACCGGGATCGACGACAGCTGGAGGTGTGCGCGGTGCTCAGCGAACGCAGACTCGAGGTGCTGCGCGCGATCGTCCAGGACTACGTCGGCACCGAGGAGCCCGTCGGCTCCAAGGCGCTCACCGAGCGGCACAAGCTCGGTGTCTCCCCGGCCACCGTCCGCAACGACATGGCGGTGCTGGAGGACGAGGGCTTCATCGCCCAGCCGCACACCAGCGCCGGGCGCATCCCGACCGACAAGGGCTACCGGCTCTTCGTCGACCGGCTGGCCGGGGTCAAGCCCCTGTCGCCGCCGGAGCGCCGCGCCATCCAGAATTTCCTGGACGGTGCCGTGGACCTCGACGATGTCGTGGGGCGTACGGTCCGGTTGCTCGCGCAGCTCACCCGGCAGGTCGCGGTCGTCCAGTACCCCTCGCTGACCCGCTCGACGGTGCGGCATGTGGAGTTGCTGGCGCTCGCCCCCGCCCGGCTGATGCTCGTGTTGATCACGGACACCGGACGGGTCGAGCAACGGATGATCGACTGTCCCGCACCCTTCGGCGAGACCTCGCTCGCGGATCTCCGGGCCCGGCTCAACAGCCGGATCGTCGGACGCCGTTTCGCGGACGTCCCGCCGCTGGTGCAGGACCTTCCCGATTCCTTCGAGCTGGAGGACCGGGGCACCGTGACAGCGGTGCTCGCGACACTGCTCGAAACCCTGGTCGAGGAGACCGAGGAGCGGCTGATGATCGGCGGTACCGCCAACATCACCCGCTTCGGACACGATTTCCCTCTGACCATCCGGCCGGTGCTGGAGGCACTTGAGGAGCATGTGGTGCTCCTCAAGCTCCTCGGTGAGGCCAAGGACCCGGGCATGACCGTACGAATCGGGCACGAGAACGCCCATGAGGGACTCAACTCCACGTCCGTCGTCGCGGTCGGCTACGGTTCGGGCGACGAGGCAGTCGCCAAACTCGGCGTGGTCGGACCGACCCGCATGGACTACCCCGGAACGATGGGAGCGGTACGCGCAGTGGCACGTTACGTCGGACAGATCCTGGCGGAGTCGTAAGTGGCCACGGACTACTACGCCGTTCTCGGCGTGCGCCGCGACGCATCCCAGGATGAGATCAAGAAGGCATTCCGGCGGCTCGCACGCGAGCTGCATCCGGATGTGAATCCCGATCCGAAGACGCAAGAGCGCTTCAAGGAGATCAACGCCGCCTACGAGGTGTTGTCGGACCCGCAGAAGAAACAGGTCTACGACCTCGGCGGAGACCCGCTCTCCGGAGCCGGGGGCGGAGGCGGCGCGGGTGGCTTCGGCGCCGGTGGCTTCGGCAACTTCTCCGACATCATGGACGCGTTCTTCGGTACGGCCTCGCAGCGCGGCCCGCGGTCGCGGACGCGGCGCGGCCAGGACGCGATGATCCGGCTGGAGATCGACCTCAACGAGGCGGCCTTCGGTACGACCAAGGACATCCAGGTCGACACGGCCGTTGTCTGTACGACCTGTTCGGGCGAGGGAGCCGCTCCCGGCACCTCGGCGCAGACCTGCGACATGTGCCGCGGCCGTGGCGAGGTCTCGCAGGTCACCCGGTCCTTCCTGGGCCAGGTCATGACCTCGCGGCCGTGCCCGCAGTGCCAGGGCTTCGGTACGGTCGTACCGACGCCGTGCCCCGAGTGCGCGGGCGACGGCCGCATCCGGTCGCGTCGTACGCTCACGGTCAAGATCCCGGCGGGCGTCGACAACGGCACCCGCATCCAGCTCGCCGGCGAGGGCGAGGTCGGCCCCGGCGGCGGTCCCGCCGGTGACCTGTACGTCGAGATCCACGAGGTGCAGCACAGCACCTTCCAGCGGCGCGGCGACGACCTGCACTGCACGGTGACCATTCCGATGACGGCGGCCTCACTGGGCACGAAGTGCCCGCTGGAGACGCTGGACGGGGTGGAGGAGATCGACGTACGGCCCGGTACGCAGTCGGGTCAGTCGATCCCGCTGCACGGCCGTGGCATCACACATCTGCGAGGCGGCGGCCGGGGCGACCTGATCGTGCACGTCGAGGTGATGACGCCGTCGAAGCTGGATCCGGAGCAGGAGAGGCTGCTGCGGGAGCTGGCGAAGCTGCGCGGTGAGGAGCGGCCCACGGGGCAGTTCCAGCCGGGGCAGCAGGGTCTGTTCTCGCGGTTGAAGGACGCGTTCAACGGGCGGTAGGCCGCTCGTGGCCGGGCGGCGCGTTCGCGGGCGGCCCGTCGAGTGGGGCAGCCGCGTACGGGACGGGCGTCCAGGGGCCGGATTCGGCCACTGCGACGCCCGTGCGTGTCGCCCCGCGTACGCCGTGTTCCCCGGCGCATGCCATACGTGGCACCGATTCGGACCTCTCACCAAGGACATGGCACGATGCCTCCATGTCCTCCGCACTGACCGATCTTTGCCGGTATCCGATCGTGCAGGCCCCCATGGCGGGCGGCGCATCCTGCCCTCTGCTGGCCGCTGCCGTCTCCGAGGCCGGGGGTCTCGGGTTCCTCGCCGCCGGATACAAGACCGCGGACGGCATGTACGAAGAGATCAAACAGCTGCGCGGGCTCACCGGCCGGCCGTTCGGCGTCAATCTCTTCATGCCGCAGGCCCACTACGCCGACAACGCGGCCGTCGAGGTCTACCGGAACCAGCTCGCCGGTGAGGCGACCTGGTACGAGACACCGCTCGGCGACCCCGAGGCCGGCCGGGACGACGGCTACGAGGCCAAGCTGGCCATACTGCTCGACGACCCGGTGCCGGTGGTCTCCTTCACCTTCGGATGCCCGACCCGGACGGTTCTCGACGCGTTCGCCCACGCCGGCACCTTCACCGTGGTCACGGTGACCACCCCCGAGGAAGCCCAGACCGCGCAGTGGTCCGGCGCCGACGCGGTGTGTGTGCAGGGCATCGAGGCCGGTGGCCACCAGGGCACGCACCGCGACGACCCGGCCACCGACGGTGCGGGCATCGGGCTGCTCTCGCTGGTGTCCCAGGTCAGAGAGACCGTGCAGATCCCGGTCATCGCCGCCGGCGGGCTGATGCGCGGCGGGCAGATCGCGGCGGTGCTCGCGGCGGGCGCGGACGCGGGACAGCTCGGTACGGCGTTCCTGGTGTGCCCCGAGTCCGGGGCGAACGCGCTGCACAAGCAGGCCATGACCAACCCGCTGTTCGTACGGACCGAACTGACCCGGGCCTTCTCGGGCCGCCCCGCCCGCGGCCTCGTCAACCGCTTCATGCGCGAGCACGGCCCGTACGCCCCGCCCGCCTACCCCGAGGTCCACCACCTCACCTCCGGACTGCGCAAGGCCGCGGCCAAGGTGGGAGACGCGCAGGGCATGGCGCTCTGGGCGGGACAGGGCCACCGGATGGCGCGCGACCTGCCGGCCGGCCGGCTCGTCGAGGTCCTCTCGGGCGAACTCGACGCGACCCGGGCGTCGTTCATGCCGGGCCTCGGCAGCACCTCGTGACCGCTCCGGTCTTCGTCGTGGGCGACGGTGGGCCGGGTGCCCTGACGGTGGGCACGGTCACGCTCGACGGCCCCGAAGGGCGGCACGCCGTCTCCGTACGGAGGTTGCGCGTCGGCGAGGAGGTCGTGCTGACGGACGGCGCGGGCACCGGCGCGTACGGAACGGTCGCGGCGGTCGAGGGCAAGGACCGGCTGGTCGTCGAGGTCACGGAGGTGCGGACCGAGGAGGAGCCCTCGCCCCGGATCACCGTCGTCCAGGCCCTCCCCAAGGGCGACCGGGGGGAGTTGGCCGTCGAGACGATGACCGAGACCGGTGTCGACGCGATCGTGCCGTGGCAGGCCGCGCGTTGCGTCACCCAGTGGAAGGGCGACCGGGGCGCCAAGTCCCTGGCCAAATGGCGGGCCACGGCCCGGGAGGCGGGCAAGCAGTCGCGACGGCTCCGCTTCCCCGAGGTCATGGACGCGCTCTCGGCCAAGCAGGTCGCCGCGCTGCTCGCGGACGCGGACTTCGCGGCCGTACTGCACGAGGAGGGCAGCGAACCGCTGGCCACCGCGGCGCTGCCCGCAAAGGGCCGGATCGTGCTGGTCGTGGGCCCCGAAGGGGGCGTGTCCCCGGAGGAGTTGGCGGTTTTCGAGGCTGCGTGCGCCAAGCCGTACCGGCTCGGCCGCAGCGTACTGCGCACCTCCACCGCCGGGACGGCGGCGACGGCCCTGCTGCTCGGCCGCACGGGCCGCTGGTCCTGACCGCCCGGCCCCGGGGAGCGCCGCGGTGATGCCCTCGGCGGGCAGGTGACGCCCTCGACGGACAGCGACCACCGGTCCGGATACCATGCGTCCGTACCGAACTGATCACCAGCAGCGTCGAGGAGGCCAGGACCATGGCGGGAGAACCACAGGCCGACTGCCTGTTCTGCAAGATCGTCTCGGGGGACGTGCCGGCCACCCTCGTACGCGAGACCGACACCACCGTCGCCTTCCAGGACATCAATCCGCAGGCCCCGACCCACATCCTGGTCATCCCGCGCGTGCACTACGCGGACGCCGGGTCCCTCGCCGCCGCCGAGCCGCAGATCGCCGCCGACGTGCTGCGTGAGGCCGCCGAGGTCGCCGCCCAGGAGAAGGCCGACGCCACCGGCTACCGCATCGTGTTCAACACCGGCGCGGGCGCCGGCCAGACCGTCTTCCACGCGCACGCCCACGTACTGGGCGGACGCGGCCTCAACTGGCCTCCCGGATAAGAGCCTTGTCCGTACGCGAGCTGGTGGTGCTCGGCACCGCCAGCCAGGTGCCCACCCGCCATCGCAACCACAACGGCTATCTGCTGCGCTGGGACGGCGAGGGCCTGCTCTTCGATCCCGGCGAGGGCACCCAGCGCCAGATGCTGCGCGCCGGGGTCGCCGCGCACGACATCAACCGGATCTGTGTCACGCACTTCCACGGCGATCACTCGCTGGGGCTGGCCGGGGTCATCCAGCGCATCAACCTCGACCAGGTGCCGCACCCGGTCACCGCGCACTACCCGGCGAGCGGACAGCGCTTCTTCGAGCGGCTGCGGTACGCGACGGCCTACCGCGAGTCCGTCGCGCTGACCGAGGCGCCGGTGACCGGCGACGGCATCCTCGCGCGCACGGCCGCGTACACCCTGGACGCGCACAAGCTCTCGCACCCCGTCGAGTCCTACGGCTACCGCCTCACCGAGCCCGACGGACACCGGATGCTGCCCGCGCGGCTGGCCGCGCACGGCATCGCGGGCCCGGACGTCGGCCGGCTCCAGCGCGAGGGCGTGCTGAACGGCGTCACGCTGGACGAGGTCAGCGAGACGCGCCGGGGCCAGCGGTTCGCGTTCGTCATGGACACCCGGCTCTGCGACGGCGTGCACGCGCTGGCCGAGGGCTGCGACATGCTCGTCATCGAGTCGACCTTCCTGGACGAGGACGAGCGGCTGGCCACCGACCACGGTCACCTCACCGCGGGCCAGGCGGCGCGCGTGGCACGGGAGGCGGGCGTACGGCATCTGGTGCTGACGCACTTCTCGCAGCGGTACGGCGATCCGGACGAGTTCGAGCGGCAGGCCCGCGCGGCCGGCTTCGAGGGCGAACTGACGGTCGCCGCCGACCTCGTACGAGTGCCGCTGCCCAAACGGTCCCCCTGAGGCCGCTCCCCGCGACCGGCCCCCGGGCCACCTGGGGCGGCGCGGCGGCGACGGCGGGACGGCGGCGGGCGGACCTCGCGCGCGTCCGCCGCGCCGCGTCCGATCGTGCAGACTGTCCGGATCTGCACACGATCGGGGAGCCCGCCGTGATCACATCCAACGGAGACACGTACGACCACACCGCCCATGTCGATCCGTTGAGCGCCCTGCGCGCACCGGACGACCCGGAGTGCGATGTCTATCTCACGGGCACGGTCTTCCTCGACATCATCTTCACCGGCCTCGCCAGCGCGCCCGTACGCGGCACCGAGTCCTGGGCCCGGGGGATGGGGTCGAGCCCAGGCGGCATCGCCAACATGGCCACCGCGCTGGCCCGCCTCGGACTGCGCACCTCGCTCTCCGCCGCCTTCGGCGACGACCACTACGGCGAGTACTGCTGGGACGCGCTGGAGCACGGCGAGGGCATCGACCTGTCCCGGTCCCGTACGGTCGCCGGCTGGCACTCGCCCGTCACCGTCTCCATGGCGTACGAAGGCGAACGGACCATGGTCTCGCACGGCCACGAGGCCCCGCCGCCCGAAGGAGCCCTGCCGGAGTGCCCGCCACGCGCGCGTGCCGCCGTCGCCGCGCTCACGCCCGGCCGCCGTGACGAGTGGATCGCCCATGCCGCCCGGCACGGGGCACGGATCTTCGCCGATGTCGGCTGGGACGACACGGGCCGCTGGGACCTGTCGGGACTGGCCGATCTGGAGCACTGCGAGGCCTTCCTGCCCAACGCCGAGGAGGCGATGCGCTACACCCGCACCGACTGCCCGCGGGCCGCGGCGCGGCTGCTCGCCGAGCGGGTGCCGGTCGCCGTCGTCACGCTGGGCGCGGAGGGCGCGTACGCCGTGGACGGTGCCACCGGCGAGACCGCAGCGGTCCCGGCGATCGCGGTGGAGGCCCTCGATCCGACGGGCGCGGGCGATGTCTTCGTGGCCGGTTTCGTCACCGGTACGCTCGCGGGCTGGCCGCTCGCCGACCGGCTGGCCTTCGCCGGCCTGACGGCCGCGCTCTCGGTGCAGGAGTTCGGCGGATCGCTCTCCGCGCCGGGCTGGGCGGAGGTCGCGGCCTGGTGGAGTTACGTACGCGCCTGCTCCGACCAGGACCCGGCGGCGCTGCGCCGTTACGCCTTCCTGGGGGAGCTGCTGCCCGCGCCGACGCGGCCGTGGCCGCTGCGCAGGGCCGTACCGACGATCGGTTTCGGTCGCTCGGGGTGAGGCGCGGGCCACACTCCTGGGGCGCCTGATACGGGGTACGCGTCCGGTGACGCCGGGTACGCCTCCCGTGATCGTCGTCCGTAAATCTGTGCGACGGCGCAGGGAAAAGCCCTAGGGCCTTGTCAGTGGGGAGCCGTAGGCTGGTAGCCCAGAGGTTGTCGAGCAGCGAGAACCCTGCAACGGGAGGTATGCGCAGGCCACAGCGCCGGCCCATGACTCAGACACCTACAGCCAAGACCCCCGCACCGGGGCAGGCACGTGCCCGGTTCACCGTTCCCGCCAAGCACCCCATGGTCACGGTCCTGGGTTCGGGGGACTCCCTGCTCCGCGTGATCGAAAAGGCGTTCCCGGCCGCAGACATCCATGTCCGGGGAAACGAGATCAGTGCGACCGGCAGCGCGGCGGACGTCGCGCTGGTCCAGCGCCTGTTCGACGAGATGATGCTGGTGCTCCGCACCGGTCAGCCGATGACGGAGGACGCAGTGGAACGCTCCATCGCCATGCTCAGGGCGAGCGAGAACGGCGGTGCGGACGGTCCCGAGACGCCCGCCGATGTACTCACCCAGAACATTCTGTCCAGCCGGGGCCGGACGATCCGCCCCAAGACCCTCAACCAGAAGCGATATGTCGACGCGATCGACAAGCACACGATCGTCTTCGGCATCGGCCCCGCCGGCACGGGCAAGACGTATCTCGCCATGGCCAAGGCGGTCCAGGCGCTCCAGTCCAAGCAGGTCAACCGGATCATCCTGACCAGGCCCGCAGTCGAGGCCGGTGAGCGGCTCGGCTTCCTGCCGGGCACGCTCTACGAGAAGATCGACCCGTATCTGCGGCCGCTCTACGACGCGTTGCACGACATGCTCGACCCCGACTCGATCCCGCGGCTGATGGCGGCGGGCACGATCGAGGTCGCGCCCCTGGCGTACATGCGCGGCCGGACGCTCAACGACGCGTTCATCATCCTGGACGAGGCGCAGAACACCAGTCCCGAGCAGATGAAGATGTTCCTGACGCGACTCGGCTTCGAGTCGAAGATCGTGATCACGGGCGACATCACCCAGGTCGACCTCCCGGGCGGCACGAAGAGCGGTCTGCGCCAGGTCCAGGACATTCTGGAAGGCCTGGACGACGTGCACTTCTCGCGGCTGACGTCCCAGGATGTCGTACGGCACAAGCTGGTCGGCCGTATCGTCGACGCGTACGAGCAGTACGACAGCCGGAACGGGACCTGACGGTCACCGGACCGAGCCGCGAAACCGAGAGCAGGAGAGCAAGAGCGCACCATGTCGATCGACGTCAACAACGAGTCAGGGACCGAGGTCGACGAGCAGGCGATTCTCGATGTCGCCCGCTACGCGCTCACCCGGATGCGCATCCACCCGCTCTCCGAGCTCTCGGTGATCGTCGTGGACGAAGCCGCCATGGAGCAGCTGCACATCCAGTGGATGGACCTGCCGGGTCCGACGGATGTCATGTCCTTCCCGATGGACGAGCTGCGTCCGCCGGTCAAGGACGACGAGGAGCCCCCGCAGGGACTCCTCGGTGACATCGTGCTCTGCCCGGAGGTCGCCAAGAAGCAGGGCGAGGAAGCCCCGACGCAGCACACCATGGACGAGGAGCTCCAGCTCCTCACCGTCCACGGTGTGCTGCACCTCCTCGGGTACGACCACGAGGTGCCGGACGAGAAGGCCGAGATGTTCGGTCTTCAGGCGGCGATCGTGGACGGCTGGCGGACCGAGCAGGGGCTCACGGGCCCGTCGCCCGCGCCGACCGTCTCGTGACCGCGCAACTGATCGTCGGCGCGGTCGCCCTGGTCGTGGTGGCCTGGCTGGCGGCGTGCGCCGAGGCGGGCCTGGCCCGGGTCACCAGTTTCCGGGCGGCCGAGGCCGTACGGTCCGGGCGCCGGGGCGCGGCCAAGCTGGAGCGGATCGCCACCGACCCGACGCGCTATCTGAATGTGGCCCTGCTGGTGCGGGTCGCCTGCGAGATGGCGGCCGGAGTGCTGGTCACGTACGTCTGCCTGGAGGAGTTCCGGCAGACCTGGGCGGCGCTGGTCGTCGCGATCGGTGTGATGGTCCTGGTCTCCTACGTCGCGGTGGGCGTCTCGCCCCGGACCATCGGCCGTCAGCACCCGCTGAACACGGCGACGGCCTCGGCGTACGTGCTGCTGCCGCTCGCCAGGATCATGGGCCCGATCCCGCAGCTGCTGATCCTGCTCGGCAACGCCCTCACGCCCGGCAAGGGGTTTCGCAAGGGACCGTTCGCCAGCGAGGCCGAGCTGCGGGCGATGGTCGACCTCGCCGAGCAGGAGTCCCTGATCGAGGACGACGAGCGCCGGATGGTGCACTCCGTCTTCGAGCTGGGCGACACCCTCGTACGGGAGGTGATGGTCCCGCGCACCGACCTGGTCTGCATCGAGCGCTACAAGACGATCCGTCAGGCGCTCACGCTGGCCCTGCGCTCCGGCTTCTCCCGGATCCCGGTGACCGGGGAGAACGAAGACGACATCGTCGGCATCGTCTACCTCAAGGACCTGGTCAGGAAGACCCACATCAACCGGGACTCCGAGTCCGAGCTGGTCTCCACGGCGATGCGCCCGGCCGCCTTCGTGCCCGACACGAAGAACGCGGGCGACCTGCTGCGCGAGATGCAGCAGGAGCGCAGCCATGTCGCGGTCGTCATCGACGAGTACGGCGGCACGGCCGGCATCGTCACGATCGAGGACATCCTGGAGGAGATCGTCGGCGAGATCACCGACGAGTACGACCGTGAACTGCCCCCGGTCGAGGAACTCGGCGACGGCTCCTACCGGGTCACGGCCCGGCTGGACGTCGGCGACCTCGGGGAGCTGTTCGGGCTCGACGAGTACGACGACGAGGACGTGGAAACGGTCGGCGGCCTGCTCGCGAAGGCCCTGGGCCGGGTCCCGATCGCCGGCGCCAGCGCCGAGGTCGAACTGCCCGACGGCCGGCACCTGCGCCTGACGGCCGAGTCCCCGGCCGGCCGCCGGAACAAGATCGTCACGGTCCTCGCGGAACCGGTGCGCGAGGAGGCGACGGCGTCATGACACCGGCGGGGCCGAGGGCGGTATGACACCGGCGGAGCTGAGGACCGTATGACACCTGCGGACCTGCGGGCCTGCTGCCTGGGGCTCAACGGGACGTCCGAGGACATCCCGTTCCCCCGCAGCCCCGGAGTCACGGTCTTCCGGGTGGGGGCCAAGATCTTCGCGATCTGCGCGCTGGAGGAGGAGCCCCTGAAGGTCTCCCTGAAATGCGACCCCGACGAGGCGGTCCGACTGCGGGAGGCCCACCCGGAGATCGTCCCGGGCTGGCACCTCAACAAGCGCCACTGGAACACGGTGACGGTCGGCCCGCTCCCCGCACGCATGGTGCGGGAGCTGATCGAGGACTCGTACGACCTGGTGGCGGCGGGCCTGCCGAAGGCGGAACGACTCCGCCTGGACCGGCCGTAGACGGAGGGCCTGGGCCTGGTCCGGCCACCGCGAGTGGCCGGGCCGCGTTCAGCGGGGCGCCTACCGCGCTCCGCGCTCCCGCCAGGCCCGAGCCGCGGGCAGGGCCCGTCCGTGGTGCTTCCCTGCTCGCTGAATATGCTCGGCACATGACTCAGAGCACCGACCCCGGCACCGGCCTCGATCCCGAGGACCGCAAGATCATCACCCTGGCCCGCAGCGCTCGTGCCCGTAACGGCGTACCGGAGGGCGCTGCGGTGCGGGACGAGACCGGGCGTACGTACGTCGCGGGCACCGTGGAGCTGGACTCCCTCAAGCTCAGCGCGCTGCGCACGGCGGTCGCGATGGCCGTGGCAAGCGGCGCCACCTCGCTGGAGGCGGCGGCCGTCGTCACCGGCGCGGAGGGCGTGTCGGACGAGGACCGTGCCGCCGTGCGCGATCTGGGCGGGGTGCGGACCCCGGTCCTGCTGGCGGGCCCCGACGGCGCGCTTCGCGCGACCGTCACGGCCGGCTGACGGCGGACACCGGGGACCATCTGGTCGGCGGGGGGTGAACGATCGGGGAGAATGGGCGCCATGAGCGCTCGTACCTCCCTTCCCGAGACAGCCGAAGCCCCCCACCGGGCCGGCTTCGCCTGCTTCGTCGGTCGCCCCAACGCGGGCAAGTCCACCCTCACGAACGCTCTGGTCGGCCAGAAGGTGGCCATCACCTCCAACCGGCCGCAGACCACCCGGCACACCGTGCGCGGCATCGTGCACCGGCCCGAGGCGCAGCTGATCCTGGTGGACACCCCGGGTCTCCACAAGCCGCGCACGCTGCTCGGTGAGCGTCTGAACGATGTCGTACGGACCACCTGGGCCGAGGTCGACGTGATCGGCTTCTGCCTGCCCGCCGACCAGAAGCTCGGCCCCGGCGACCGGTTCATCGCCAAGGAACTGGCCGCGATCAAGAAGACGCCGAAGGTCGCCGTCGTCACCAAGACCGACCTGGTCGACTCCAAGGCGCTTGCCGAGCAACTGATCGCGATCGACCAGCTCGGCAAGGAACTGGGCCTGGAATGGGCGGAGATCGTCCCGGTCTCGGCGGTCGGCGACCAGCAGGTCGGGCTGCTCGCGGACCTGCTGGTCCCGCTGCTCCCGGAGAGCCCGCCGCTCTACCCGGAGGGCGACCTCACCGACGAGCCCGAGCAGGTCATGGTGGCCGAGCTGATCCGTGAGGCCGCGCTCGAAGGCGTACGGGACGAACTGCCGCACTCGATCGCGGTCGTGGTCGAGGAGATGCTCCCGCGCGAGGACCGCCCGGCCGACAAGCCGCTGCTCGACATCCACGCCAATGTCTATATCGAGCGGCCCAGTCAGAAGGGCATCATCATCGGCCCGAAGGGCAAGCGGCTCAAGGAGGTCGGGACGAAGTCCCGCAAGCACATCGAGGCGCTCCTGGGCACGCCGGTCTTCCTCGACCTGCACGTCAAGGTCGCCAAGGACTGGCAGCGCGACCCGAAGCAGCTGCGCAAACTCGGTTTCTGAGCGTCTCCGCTTCGCCTCTCGGTCCTGTTCCTAGGCTCCCTCCTTCAGGACGTGCGAGATCAGGGCGCGCTGGGCCTCGGACAGCCGTGGATCCGAGCAGTGGAGCGTACGGCCGTCGACGGTGATCTCGTACGAGAAGCCGTCCCGCACCCCCGTCGGCCGGGGGCCCTGGCCGTCGGCCAGGGCCCTCTCTGCCAGCTCGTGCCACACAGGGGCATCGGGCAGGGCCGAGGTGTCGACCTCGGCCACGCGCTCGATGCCCGCGAAACCGCCGGTGCGCCGTACCTGGATGAGCATGGGTTCCTGTCTAGTCCGTGACGGCCTGCGGCGTAAGGGCCCCTTGGGTGAGAGCACCGCCTGTCCCACGTGTCATGCCGTCGGGACCCCGACCGTCGACCACGCCTTGGTCACGGCCTCCAGCTCCGTACCATCCCCGAACCGGGCCCGCGCCGCTTTGACCGTCAGCTTGGCGAAGTCCGCGAAGCTCGCGTCGATCGCCAGCTCACCGCCGGTCAGCACGTCGAACCAGATCTGCCCCGCCTTCTCCCAGGCCTTGCCCCCGAGCTGGATGGCGAGCAGGTAGAACGCGTGGTTGGGGATGCCCGAGTTGATGTGCACCCCGCCGTTGTCACGGCCCGTACGGACGAAGTCGTCCATGGTCGCCGGCTGCGGGTCCTTGCCGAGGACATCGTCGTCGTAGGCCGTGCCCGGCGCCTTCATGGAGCGCAGGGCGACCCCGGTGACGCCCGGGGCGAGCAGGCCCGCGCCGATCAGCCAGTCGGCCTGCTCGGCGGTCTGGTCGAGGGTGTACTGCTTGACCAGCGAGCCGAAGACGTCCGACACCGACTCGTTCAGCGCGCCCGGCTGCCCGTAGTAGCTGAGGTTGGCCGTGTACTGCGTGAGGCCGTGGGCCAGCTCATGGCCGATCACGTCGACCGGGAGCGTGAAGTCGAGGAAGATCTCCCCGTCCCCGTCCCCGAAGACCATCTGCTCGCCGTCCCAGAACGCGTTCCCGTACTTCTTGTCGTAGTGGACGCTCGCGATCAGCGGCAGCCCGGCGCCGTCGAGCGAATCGCGGCCGTACGCCGTCAGCAGCAGCTCGAAGGTGGCGCCGAGTCCGCTGTACGCGCGGTTGACGGTCGCGTCCTGGCCGGGATCCCCGCCCTCGTCGCGGACTTTCGTGCCCGGCAGGGCGGTGCGGTGCTCGCAGTCGTGAATGGTGCGGTGGGGCTTTCCGGTGGCCTTCTCCGCGCGCTCGCCGTCCGGGGCGGCGGCCGTCCGGGCCATGACCAGCTGACGGCGGGTACGCCGGGCGGCGTCCGCCTCCAAGGTGCGGCGGGCGGACTCGGACAGGGCCGGATTCTCGGCCTGCGCGAGCTTGTCGAGAACATGGGGCGGCACGATGGTGCAGAAAACGGAATTGATGGCGTCCATGGAGAAACGGTGGCAGTCCGTCATCACGCTGTCACTGAATGCGGCCGGAATTCCTGAAATGGAGTGATCTGTTGGCGTTCCGTGATTACCTCGCCGATTCCGCATGCTGATACGGATCCGCGTGGTCGGTGCGACTCGGTTACGCTGCTAGGCATCATGCGTTTCGGGCTGCTTCTCCTTAGCTGCCGCGGCGAGGGCCTGTAGTCGTAGGCCGACCCCCTCCCCGCGGAGTCTGGTGTTGCGGTAGTCCCGCCCCGTCGGCCGTCTCAGCGGAATACGAGGAGCCCCACGCAAATGTCTGATTCTCCTGTCGGTCGCCCCACCCCCATCACCAACGCGACCCACACCCAGAAGCCCTCCGGGATGCCGATCCACAAATACGGCCGCTACGAAGCCGTGGACATCGCGGACCGCACCTGGCCCGACAATCGGATCACCACCGCTCCCCGCTGGCTCTCCACCGATCTGCGCGACGGCAACCAGGCGCTGATCGACCCCATGTCGCCGGCCCGCAAGCGCGAGATGTTCGACCTGCTGGTGCGCATGGGCTACAAGGAGATCGAGGTCGGCTTCCCGGCCTCCGGCGAGACCGACTTCGCGTTCGTACGGTCGATCATCGAAGAGGGCGCGATCCCCGACGACGTGACGATCTCCGTCCTGACCCAGGCGCGCGAGGAGCTGATCGAGCGCACGATCGAGGCGCTGAAGGGCGCCAACCGCGCGACGGTCCACCTCTACAACGCCACCGCCCCCACCTTCCGGCGTGTCGTCTTCCGCGGCACGAAGGAGCAGGTCAAGCAGATCGCGGTGGACGGTACGCGGCTGGTGATGGAGTACGCGGAGAAGATCCTGGGCCCCGAGACCAGCTTCGGCTACCAGTACAGCCCGGAGATCTTCACCGACACCGAGCTGGACTTCGCCCTGGAGGTCTGCGAGGCCGTCATGGACGTCTGGCAGCCCGAGGCCGGCCGCGAGATCATCCTCAACCTGCCCGCCACCGTGGAGCGTTCGACGCCGTCCACGCACGCGGACCGGTTCGAGTGGATGTCCCGCAACCTGTCCCGCCGTGAGCACGTCTGCCTGTCCGTGCACCCGCACAACGACCGCGGTACGGCCGTCGCCGCCGCCGAGCTGGCGATCATGGCCGGTGCCGACCGTATCGAGGGCTGCCTGTTCGGACAGGGCGAGCGCACCGGCAATGTCGACCTGGTGACACTGGGCATGAACCTCTTCTCGCAGGGCGTCGACCCGCAGATCGACTTCTCGCAGATCGACGAGATCCGTCGTACGAGCGAGTACTGCAACCAGATGGAGATCCACCCGCGCCACCCCTACGCGGGCGATCTGGTCTATACCTCCTTCTCCGGCTCCCACCAGGACGCCATCAAGAAGGGCTTCGACGCGCGCGAGGCCGACGCCGCCGCGCAGGGCAAATCGGTCGACGAGACCGAGTGGGCCGTGCCGTATCTGCCGATCGACCCGAAGGACGTGGGCCGTTCGTACGAGGCGGTCATCCGGGTCAACTCGCAGTCCGGCAAGGGCGGTATCGCGTACGTCCTGAACAACGACCACAAACTGGACCTGCCGCGCCGGATGCAGATCGAGTTCTCCCGGATCATTCAGGCCAAGACCGACGCCGAGGGCGGCGAGGTCACGCCCGCCCAGATCTGGTCGGTCTTCCAGGACGAATACCTGCCCAACCCGGACAATTCCTGGGGCCGGGTGCAGCTGCGCTCCGGGCAGACCACGACGGACACGGACGGCAAGGACACGCTCACCGTCCAGGCCGTCGTGGACGGTGCGGAGACCGTACTGACCGGTACCGGCAACGGTCCGATCTCGGCCTTCTTCGAGGCCCTGGCCACGGTCGGGGTGGATGCCCGGCTGCTGGACTACCAGGAGCACACCATGAGCGAGGGCGCGAGCGCGCAGGCCGCTTCGTACATCGAGTGCGCGGTCGACGGAAAGGTGCTGTGGGGCATCGGAATCGACCCGAACACCACCCGCGCGTCACTCAAAGCGGTCATCTCCGCGGTGAACCGCGCGACCCGCTGACCTGATATTTCACGAACCCCGCTCACCGGACCCGGAGGGCGGGGTTCAGCCATGTCATGGCGAGCTCACGCCGTGGTGCTGACGGCACCCACGTGATGTGGCTAACATCACGTCAACGCGGCAATGTTGCCGGAGCGTTACGGAGGTGCGCGACGTGCTGCCAGCTCAAGGATCAAGCGGCCGAAAAGTGCGCGTCTGCGGCATTCATACGTCGTGGAACACCGTCGGCGACGGGGAGTTCTTCTGCCCCGACTGTGGCGGTGACCGCAACTACCGCCGCCGCACCGGCCGTCGGCGCTTCACCGTGCTCGGCGTCCCGCTGCTCTCGCGCGGCCTCGCCGGGCCCGTCGCCGAATGCGCGGCCTGCCACGCCCACTTCGGCATGGATGTCCTCGACCACCCGACCACGGTCCGCTTCTCGGCGATGCTGCGCGACGCGGTCCATACGGTCGCGCTCGCCGTCCTCGCGGCCGGTGGCATCTCTTCCCGTGCGGTCCGGGAGACCGCTGTCGACATCGTCCGGTCGGCGGGGTTCGAGGACTGCACGGAGGACCGGCTGACGGACCTGGTCGAGGCGCTGGCCGCCGACACCGGCAGGTTCATCGTCGAACCGGGCCCGTGCGGTGCGGCGCTCGCCATCGAGCTGCACGAGGCGCTGGAGCCACTGGCCCCGCATCTGGCCCCGGCGGGGCGGGAGTCGGTCCTGTTGCAGGGCGCCAGGATCGCCGTGGCCGACGGGCCGTACAGCCCGGCGGAGCGCGAGGTGCTCAGCATCGTCGGCGGCGCGCTGCGGCTCTGCTCGGACGACAGGGAGAGGCTGCTGCTGGCGGCGTCGGGCACGCCGTCCTGAGGCTGCCGCGGTCCCGCCCACGGCTTGGGCGTCCGGCGTCCCGCCCACGGGCGTACGCGTCCGGCGTCCCGCCCCCCGTGCGAGGGTGGGGCGGGACGCCGTGTGGGGGGTGGGGGAGAGGACGTCAGCTGTCGTCGCCGCTGTCGTTGTCGTCGTGGTCGACGTGCTGGTCGAGGACCTTGCCGCTGCCGGCGTCCACGGTCACGTCGTGGCTTTCGCGGTCCTTGCCGAGGACGTCTATCCCCCAGACCACCGAACCGCTGTCCCTGTCGTCCAGTTCGACCGAGGTGACGGTCCCGGGGACGGCCTGGAGGGCCTGGTGCGTGGCGCCGTCCCGGCCGACGCGGTCGGCCTTCACCAGTGCCCGGTCCTCGGCGGTGTCGTCGTCGTTGTCGATGTGCTGCCGCAGCACCTCGCCGTTTCCGGCGTCCACGGTCACGTCGTGGTTCTTGCCGTCCTCGCCGAGGACGTCGACCTCCCAGATCACCGAGCCGTCACGGTCCGCGTCGTCCAGGCCGGCCGAGGTGACCGTGCCCGGGACGGCCTTCAGCGCCGCGCTCGCCGCCTCGCTCTCACCGATCTTGGCGGCCTTCACCAGCGCGAGGTCCCTGGCCGTGTCGTCCAGTTCGCGGTTCTCCGTGATTCGCACCGACGAGCTCACGTCCCGGCCGCCGTCGTCGGACCCGTCCGCGAAGGCGGCGGTGGCGCCCACGGTGCCGAGCAGCGCGGCGGCCGCGACGGCGGCGGCGGTGACGCGGCGGCGGTTGCTGAACGTGCGCTTGATGGTGGCCTTCATGACGGCGATCCTCCAGATGGTTGCGGTCCTGCCAGGTGCTTTCGCCGGGGGCTCCGTGCGCCTTCCGACAACCGCAACACTGCCGAACCGAACCTGAAGCCCCGCTGAAGGAACCTGAAGGAACCTGAAAGGGGCGCGAAAGGGCTGTGCGATGAGGCCTGCGGCCATGCGGGACAATGAAGTCCATGAGTCTGTTCCGGGACGACGGCATCGTGCTGCGCACCCAGAAGCTCGGTGAGGCCGACCGCATCATCACGCTTCTGACCCGCGGCCATGGCCGTGTCCGCGCCGTCGCCCGCGGAGTGCGACGGACCAAGTCCAAGTTCGGGGCGCGGCTGGAACCGTTCTCGCATGTCGATGTGCAGTTCTTCGCGCGCGGCAGCGAACTCATCGGGCGCGGACTGCCGCTGTGCACCCAGAGCGAGACCATCGCTCCGTACGGTGGCGGCATCGTCGCCGACTACGCCCGCTACACCGCGGGCACCGCCATGCTGGAGACCGCCGAGCGCTTCACCGACCACGAGGGCGAGCCGGCCGTCCAGCAGTATCTGCTCCTCGTCGGCGGGCTGCGCACGCTCGCCCGCGGAGAGCACGCCCCCCATCTGATCCTGGACGCCTTTCTGTTGCGTTCCCTCGCCGTCAACGGCTACGCGCCGAGCTTCGACGACTGTGCCAAATGCGGACTCCACGGCCCCAACCGCTTCTTTTCGGTCGGGTCGGGCGGAGTGGTCTGCGGCGACTGCCGGGTGCCCGGCAGCGTCGTACCCTCGGCGGAGGCCGTCCAGCTGCTCAGCGCGCTGCTGACCGGCGACTGGGAGACCGCTGACGCGTGCGAGGCGCGGCACGTCAGGGAGGGCAGCGGGCTGGTGTCCGCCTATCTGCACTGGCATCTGGAGCGCGGGCTGCGCTCGCTCAGGTACGTAGAGAAGAATTAGGAGACAAGAGCGCATGGCACGACGCGGAATCCTGGGACGTTCCCGCCGCGAGTACAAGACCCCGGAACCGCACCCGTCCGGTGCCGTTCCGCCGAAGATCCCCGGCGAACTCGTGCCGAAGCATGTGGCATGCGTCATGGACGGGAACGGCCGCTGGGCCAAGGAGCGCGGGCTGCCGCGCACCGAGGGTCACAAGGTGGGCGAGGGCGTCGTCCTCGATGTGCTCAAGGGCTGCCTGGAGATGGGTGTCAAAAACCTCTCCCTGTACGCCTTCTCCACCGAGAACTGGAAGCGCACGCCCGACGAGGTGCGCTTCCTGATGAACTTCAACCGCGATGTCATCCGCCGCCGCCGCGACGAGATGGACGAGCTGGGAATCCGGATCCGCTGGGTCGGCCGGATGCCCAAGATGTGGAAGTCGGTCGTCCAGGAGCTCCAGGTCGCACAGGAGCAGACCAAGGACAACGACGCCATGACGCTCTACTTCTGCGTCAATTACGGTGGCCGCGCCGAGATCGCGGACGCGGCACAGGCGCTCGCGGCCGATGTGGCGTCCGGCAAGCTCGACCCGTCCAAGGTCAACGAGAAGACGTTCGCCAAGTACCTGTACTACCCGGACATGCCGGACGTGGACCTGTTCCTGCGCCCCAGCGGTGAGCAGCGCACGTCCAACTACCTGATCTGGCAGAGCAGTTACGCGGAGATGGTCTTCCAGGACGTGCTGTGGCCGGACTTCGACCGCCGTGATCTGTGGCGGGCCTGCCTGGAATACGCCTCCAGGGACCGGCGCTTCGGCGGGGCGCTGCCCAACGAGGGCGAGGCGGGGGAAGCAGAGGCTCAGCAGGCCTGAACGGTGTCGTCGGCGCCGGACGGGCTGAGCGTGAGCCCGTCCGGCGCCGAGGGGGCCTGTCCGGCGAAGATCGACCCGACAGGGCCTAGTTCTTCTCGGCTCTCGCCGCGCACGACTCGCACGTGCCGAAGATCTCCACCGTGTGCGCCACGTTCACATAGCCGTGCTGCGCGGCGATCGTCTCCGCCCACTGCTCCACCGCGGGTCCCTCGACCTCGACGGCCTTTCCGCAGACCCGGCACACCAGATGGTGATGGTGTTCGCCGGTCGAGCAGCGCCGGTAGACGGACTCGCCGTCGTTCGTCCGCAGGACGTCGACCTCACCCGCGTCGGCGAGAGTCTGCAGGGTGCGGTAGACCGTGGTCAGGCCCACCGAGTCACCCCGGTGCTTGAGCATGTCGTGGAGCTCCTGCGCGCTACGGAACTCGTCCACCTCGTCGAGCGCGGCCGCCACCGCGGCGCGCTGGCGGGTCGATCGGCCGCGCACGGGGGCCGCACTTGATCCACCACTGGGCGCAGTCGTCACAGGTGTCTCCTTGCCTTTGCCCGTGTCTCTCGGGCGTTGCCCGCTTCCAACGGGCCATTCTGCCAGCTCGGGGTCAGACCGGAACGTCGTCGGCGGGCCGCCGGGCGCCGGGCACCTCTCGTACGGCGGCTCCGCACGCGTCCCCCGCCGCATCCGCGTCCGGCTCCCGCGCCGCCCGCAACGCGCGGGCCCGGCGCCTGGCCAGGGGAGTGGCGAGGGCGGTGAGCAGCACGAAGACACCGATCGCGATCAGTACGATCGTCGCGCCGGGCGGCACGTCCTGGTAGTACGAGGTGACCGTCCCGGCCAGCGTCACGGCCGTACCGATCACCACGGCCAGCACGAAGGTCACCGCGAACGACCGGGTGATCTGCTGGGCCGCCGCCACCGGCACCACCATCAACGCGCTGACCAGCAGCAGTCCCACCACCCGCATGGCGACGGTGACCGTGACCGCCGCGGTGACCGCGATCAGCAGGTTCAGCGCGCGCACCGGCAGCCCGGTGACCCGGGCGAACTCCTCGTCCTGACTGACCGCGAACAGCTGCCGCCGCAGCCCCACCGTGACCAGCACCACGAACGCGGCGAGTACCGAGATCGCGGTCACATCCTCCGGCGAGACCGTCGACAGAGAACCGAAGAGGTACGAACTGAGGTTGGCGTTCGAGCCGTTCGGCGCGAGATTGATCAGCAGGACACCGCCCGCCATGCCGCCGTAGAAGAGCATCGCCAGCGCGATGTCACCGCGCGTACGGCCGTAGGCGCGGATCAGTTCCATCGTGATGGCGCCGGCGACCGAGACCAGGGTCGCGATCCACACGGGGCTGACCGAGAGCAGAAAGCCCAGGCCCACCCCGGTCATCGCGACATGGCCGATGCCGTCGCCCATCAGCGCCTGGCGGCGCTGGACGAGGTAGATGCCGACGGCGGGGGCGGTGACGCCGACCAGTACGGCCGCGATCAGCGCGCGCTGCATAAAGGCGGTCTGGAGGATTTCCATGGTCAGGTCAGCAGTCCTGTACGGAGCGGCTCGCCGGCCGCGTGGGGGTGGACGTGGTCGTGGCCGGGCAGGGCGTGCTGGCCGACGGCCCGGGTCGGCGGCCCGTCGTGGGTCACACAGCCGTCGCGCAGCACCACCGCGCGGTCGATCAGCGGTTCCAGCGGGCCCAGTTCATGGAGGACGAGCAGAACGGTCGTACCGGCCGCGACCTGTTCGCGCAGGGTCGCCGCCAGGATCTCCTGGCTGGCCAGGTCGACGCCCGCCATCGGCTCGTCCATGATCAGCAGTTCGGGCTCGGAGGCGAGCGCCCTGGCGATCAGTACCCGCTGGTGCTGGCCGCCGGAGAGGGCGCCCACGGAGTCCTTGGCGCGGTCCGTGAGCCCCACCAGGTCGATGGCCCGCTCGACGGCCGCACGGTCGGCCTTGGAGGGCGGGAGCAGCCTGCCGCGGGACAGCCGGCCGGAGGAGACGACCTCGCGGACGGTCGCGGGCACTCCGCTCGCGGCGGTCGTGCGCTGCGGTACGTAACCGACGCGCGCCCAGTCCCGGAAGCGGCGCAGCGGGGTCGAGAACAGTGATATCTCGCCATGTGTGAGGGGTATCTGCCCGATCACGGAGCGTACGGCGGTGGACTTGCCCGAGCCGTTGGCGCCGAGCAGGGCGACGACCTCGCCGGGGTGCACGGTGAGATCGATGCCGCGCAGTACGGGGCGCGAACCGAGGGTCGCGGTGGCCCCACGCATGGAGATGACGGGGGCGGAGCCCTCCGGCCGCGCGGCGGCGGTCTCCGTCGTGGCTGCGGCTTCCGGGGCGCTCCCGGCCCGCGCGGAGCGCTCGGCGTGCTCAGCCGCTCGCGGACCGCTGTCCGCCGAGTCCCCGCTCTCCACCGTCGCCATGTCGGGCGCCTCCGATACTGCTGCCGGCTGGTTCATTTCGCGCCAAGTGCTTTCTGGAGCGCGGTGAGGTTGGACCGCATGACCTGTAGGTAGTCATCGCCCTTGGACTTGTCCGTGATTCCCTCCAGCGGGTCCAGGACATCGGTCTTGAGTCCGGAGTCCCCCGCGAGGGTCTTGGCGGTCTTGTCGCTGGCGAGTGTCTCGAAGAATACGGTGCTGACCTTGTCGCGCTTCGCGATGGTCTCCAGTTCCTTGACCCGGGCGGGGCTGGGCTCCGCCTCGGGGTCGATACCGGCGATGGCCTCCTGCTCCAGACCGTAACGCTCGGCGAGGTAGCCGAACGCGGCGTGGGTGGTGATGAAGGTCTTGGTGCCGGTGTCGGCGAGGCCCTGCCGGAACTCGCTGTTCAGGGCGTCGAGCTTCTTGACCAGCGCCGCGGTGTTCTTCTTGTACGTGGCGGCGTGGTCCGGATCGGCCTGCGACAGGGAGGCGCCGACGCCCTTGGCGACCTCGGCGTACTTCACCGGGTCGAGCCAGATGTGCGGGTCGGCGCCGTTCAGGCCGCTGGCCTCGTCCCCGCCCTCGGCCTCGTGGCCGTGCTCGCCGCCCTCGTGCGCGTGGCCGACCTCGGTGCCGTGCTTCTCCAGTTTGGTGAGGGAGGCCGCGTCGACGGTGTTCTCCACGCCGGACTGGGCGATGGCCTTGTCCACGGAGGGCTGGATGCCCTTGAGGTAGACGATGACGTCCGCTTCACCGAGCTGCGCGGTCTGCCGCGGCTTGAGTTCCAGGTCGTGCGGTTCGACGCCCGGCTTGGTCAGGGTGGAGACGTCGACATGGTCGCCGCCGATCTGCTGGGCCAGGTACTGCATGGGGTAGAACGACGCGGTCACCGCGAGCTTGCCGTCGCTCCCCGCGCCTCCGGAGGCGTCGGAGGAGGAGCAGGCGGACAGCGCCACCAGGCCGAGAGCGACCGCTCCGGCGATGGTGGCGGTGGGTATCAGACGTCGTACGTTCATGACACTCATTTTCAACAAAAGTGGAAACGGTTGTCAACAAGAGCCAGGGAGGTCTCTTACCCCGCACCGATTTGATCCAAGGGGTGCGGCCGCCGCTAATCTGAAGCATTCGCCGTTCGTCGTCGTCGTAATGAAGAGAGCAACGTGGCCGCCGACAAGATCGACAGCATCGTCAACCTGAGCAAGCGCCGTGGCTTCGTCTACCCGTGCAGTGAGATCTACGGCGGTCAGCGGGCCGCCTGGGACTACGGGCCGCTCGGAGTCGAGCTGAAGGAAAACCTCAAGCGTCAGTGGTGGCGTTACATGGTCACCTCGCGCGAGGACGTTGTCGGTCTCGACTCGTCGGTGATCCTGGCCACGGAGGTCTGGGAGGCGTCCGGCCATGTCGCGACCTTCACCGACCCGCTCACCGAGTGCACCTCCTGCCACAAGCGGTTCCGCGCGGACCACCTGGAGGAGGCGTACGAGGCGAAGCACGGCAAGGCCCCCGCGAACGGCCTCGCCGAGCTGAACTGCCCCAACTGCGGTAACAAGGGCACCTTCACCGAGCCCAAGCAGTTCTCCGGGCTGCTCTCCACGCACCTCGGTCCGACCCAGGACTCCGGGTCCGTCGCCTACCTGCGCCCCGAGACCGCGCAGGGCATTTTCACCAACTTCGCCCAGGTGCAGCAGACGTCGCGCAAGAAGCCGCCGTTCGGCATCGCGCAGATGGGCAAGTCCTTCCGGAACGAGATCACTCCGGGCAACTTCATCTTCCGCACCCGCGAGTTCGAGCAGATGGAGATGGAGTTCTTCGTCAAGCCGGGCGAGGACGAGCAGTGGCAGGAATACTGGATGGAGCAGCGCTGGAACTGGTACCGCGACCTGGGTCTCCGTGAGGAGAACATGCGCTGGTACGACCACCCGGCCGAGAAGCTCTCGCACTACTCGAAGCGCACCGCCGACATCGAGTACCGCTTCCAGTTCGGCGGCAGCGAGTGGGGCGAGCTGGAAGGTGTGGCCAACCGCACCGACTACGACCTCTCCGCGCACTCCAAGGCGTCCGGCCACGACCTGTCGTACTTCGACCAGGAGGCCGGCGAGCGCTGGACCCCTTACGTCATCGAGCCGGCCGCCGGTGTCGGCCGCGCGATGCTGGCCTTCCTTCTCGACGCCTACGTCGAGGACGAGGCGCCCAACGCCAAGGGCGTCATGGAGAAGCGCACCGTGATGCGTCTCGACCCGCGCCTCGCGCCGGTCAAGGTCGCGGTCCTGCCGCTCTCCCGCAACCCGCAGCTCTCGCCGAAGGCCAAGGGCCTCGCCACCGACCTGCGGCGCAACTGGAACATCGAGTTCGACGACGCCGGTGCCATCGGCCGCCGCTACCGCCGCCAGGACGAGATCGGCACCCCGTTCTGCATCACTGTCGACTTCGACACCCTCGACGACAACGCGGTGACCGTGCGTGAGCGCGACACGATGAAGCAGGAGCGGGTCTCGCTGGACCAGATCCAGAGCTACCTGGGTGGCCGGCTGATCGGCTGCTGACACATTACGTTCGTGGGTCGAAGCCCTCGGTTCCGCACCGGAACCGGGGGCTTCGACGCACACTGTGCGCAGACGCCAACAGGAGGAACGGATGCCGTCCACGACCACCAGCAAGGTCAACCGGTGGGATCAGCACGGCCGTGAGCATGTCGTACGTGTCCAGAAGGCGGGTGTGCAGCGGTCGTTGGTCTGCGACACCTGCGGCTGGCGCAAGAACGCGCAGTTCCTGCCGTGGCTCAAGGCCGAGGAACATCTCACCGAAGCGCATCAGGCGACGGTGAACCCCGGCGGCTGAGGAGGCCGGAAGGGCTGAGGCGGTTGAGGCGGCTCAAAGGCTGAAGGGGCTGACGCGGTACGGCTCGGAGAGCCGTCGGCCGTACCTCCTCACGCCCGTCTCAGGCGCGGAGGCCGCGCACCAGCAGATCGGACACGGCGGTGAACTCGGCGTCGATCGTGGGCTTCTGCCAGTCCCCGGCGTACGCCGGGTCGTGAAAGCGCGCGGTGGCGGCGAACACCGCCCCGGCTGCGCTAGCCGGGTCCTGAGCCACGAACTCGCCCGCCCGCACGCCCTCTTCGACGATCCGCGTGAGCTGCCCCGTCAGCTCCGCCAGATGGGCCTCGACCGCACTGCTGTTCTCCCCGGTGAGCACGGAGAACGTGGCGAACAGCTCGGGATCGTCACCCGCCTTGTGCCGCTTGGTGTCGAACAGCGCCAGCAGCCATTCGTGCAGCTTCTCCGGCCCGGGTCCGGTCCCCTCGTCGGTGATCCGCTCCAGGATGATCTCCGTACGCCGCAGCCAGCGTGTGGTGACCGCCTCGCGCAGCGCCGCCTTCGTACGGAAGTGCCGGTAGACCGTGCCGTGGCTGACGCCCAGCACCCGCGCCACATCGACGACCGTGGCCTTCGCCGGTCCGTAGCGGCGCAGCACCTCCTCGGTGGCTTCGAGGATGCGCTCGGCGGTCAGGGTCTCGGCGGCCATGGGATGTCCGGCCTTTCGTGGTGCGTGCGAGGGGACACGGCAGACGACACTACCCGTCAGGTCTGGCGGGCCCACGGTCGAGCCGTGGCGGCGGGTATCCGCTCCCCGTGACTCCCGGCCACGGTCAGTGCTCGCTGTCCAGGTGGGCCATCTGGGCGGCCGGGTAGCGGTCTCCGACGGCCGCGTCGGCCGGTACGGCCCGCTCGATGCTGGCCAGGTCGTCGGCGTCCAGCGTGATGTCGAGGGCGCCGAGGGCCTCGGTCAGCCGGTCGCGGCGGCGGGCCCCGATCAGCGGCACGATGTCGTCGCCCCGGGACAGCATCCAGGCGACGGCCAGCTGCGCGACCGTGACGCCCTTGCGCTCGGCGATCTCGCGCAGGGCATCGACCAGCCCGAGATTGTGCTGGAGGTTCTCTCCCTGGAAACGGGGGCTCGCCGCGCGGAAGTCGCCCGGCGCCAACTCGCGGTCGCGGGCGAAGTGGCCGCTGATCAGCCCGCGTCCGAGCACGCCGTACGCGGTGATGCCGATGCCCAGTTCGCGGAGCGTCGGCAGGATCTCTGCCTCGATCCCGCGCGAGATCAGGGAGTACTCGATCTGGAGGTCCGCGATCGGGGCGACGGCTGCCGCCCGGCGGATGGTCGCGGCCCCGACCTCGGAGAGACCGATGTGGCGCACATGGCCGGCCTGGACCAGCTCGGCGATGGCGCCGACGGTCTCCTCGATCGGGACGTCGGGGTCGACCCGGGCGATCCGGTAGATGTCGATGTGGTCGGTGCCGAGGCGCTGGAGGGAGTACGTGGCGAAGTTCTTCACGGAGGCGGGACGGCCGTCGTTGCCGTGCCACCCGTTGTCCGGGTCGCGCAGGGCGCCGAACTTGACGCTGGTGAGGGCCCGTTCGCGAAGGTCCGAGGGTGCCTTGCCCAGCGCTTCGTTGATCAGCAGCTCGTTGTGCCCCATTCCGTAGAAGTCACCGGTGTCGAGCAGGGTGACGCCCGCTTCGAGGGCGGCGTGGATGGTGGCGACGGATTCGGCCCGGTCGGAGTCTCCGTACATCCCGGACATGCTCATGCAGCCGAGGCCCAACGCGGAGACCTGGGGGCCGGTGGTGCCGAGGGGGCGGGTGGGGAGAGCGGGGATGGGGGTCATGCGGGATTCCTCCGGTGCGTTCTCGGTGCGGTTCTCGGTGCGGTTTTCGATGCGTTGTCGGTGCGTGTGCGACGTCGGTCAGGGGCCGGACCCGGACCGACGTCTGAGCCTCATGCAACAACCATGACATGACCGATGACAGATTTCAATATCTGTCATCGAATACATGGCGGCGCCGGAAAAATGCGTAACGCCCCGCCCCCGCCCGGTGGTAGCGTCACGGGCATGTTCTTCCAGATCTACGAGTGAGAGCGCGGCGGCGACGACCCGCCCCCCACCGACGAATCCGAAGATCACTTCTCATCACATCGGGAGAACCCCGTGGCAAAGAGCCGCAACAACCTTCTCGGCGTGGGTGGACAGCGCAAGAAGCTGTCCCGCGCCGACCGGCAAGGAAACCCCACCGCCCGCGAGGCCGACCGCAAGGTCGCCACCGACCAGAAGCAGGAACTGCTGCGCAAGATGCGTGAGCGCGCGGCCGGGCAGGGCCGACAGGACAGCGCGACCGAGGCAACCGACACGGCCGGCGACAACGGCGCGGCCCAGGCGTCGGACGGGGCCGCGACGCAGAGCTGACGTAGCGCCAACTCCCCGTAGAAACATGCGACACGGGCCCGGATCACCGACGTGATCCGGGCCCATCTCATGGTCTGCCACCCGGCAGGGAGATCCTCGGGCGGCCGGTTGTGACGCACCGTCAGGTGACCGAACGCGGCAGTCGAAGACTGAGCAGCGCCGTCAGGACGACCGTGGCCAACTGCGCGAGCAGCGTGACGGTCAGCGCGTCCCGCATCCCCGCCGAGGCCTCCAGAGCCAGGAAGAGCGAGCCCAGCGTCGCCACTCCCAGCGCCAGCGCGGACTGCTGGGTCGTCACCATCACGCCGCCGCCCACCCCGGCCCGTTCGGCCGGTATGTCGGAGAGCACGATCCGGAAGAAGACGGGCAGTTGGAGCCCTTGGCCGAGACCGGCCAGGGCCACTCCCGGCAGCAGGTCGAGCATGCCGACCGACGGCCAGTCACGCCATACGGTGAGCGCCAGCAGCACGACACCGACGGCCTGCACCACCGCGCCGGCCGTCACGACGAGGCTGCCGTGGCGCCGTACGAGGCGAGGCCCCGCCAGTGACGCGGCGAAGAACGCCACGGCCATCGGCACCAACGCGAATCCGGCCGCCACCGGGCCCATGCGCAGGCCCTGTTGGAGCGCGACCGCGATCACGAACATGAAGCCGCCGAAGCCGATCGAGAACGGCACCACCAGCGCGAGTCCGCGCCGCAGCGAAACCAGCGCGAACAGACTCGGCGGTACGAGCGGGGTCCGGCCCTGCCGGTCGGCCCGCCGTTCCACCCGGAGGAAGGCGTGCGCCGCGACGGGGAAGGCCGCGAGCGAGACCCAGGTCCACACCGGCCAGCCGGCCGCCCGGCCCTCCGTGAGCGGCGCCAGCAGCGTGATCAGCGCGACGCCCAGCAGCAGCGTCCCCGGTACGTCGATGGGTGCGGGCCGCTCGGAGCGGGTCTCGGGCACCGAACGGAACGCCAGGAACAGACCCACCAGCGCGACCGGCACATTCACCAGGAAGATCGCCCGCCAGCCGCTCCCGGCGATGTCGGCGGAGACCAGTACACCGCCCAGGATCTGGCCCGCCACCATCGACAGCCCGGCCGTGGCGCCGTACAGACTCAGCGCCTTCGCGCGGCGCGGTCCGGCCGTCGCGGCCTGGATGGTGGCCAGCACCTGCGGCAGCATCAGCGCGGCGGCGGCCCCTTGTGCGACCCGCGCCCCGACGAGCGTCCAGGCGGTCGGCGCGAGGCCGCAGGCGAGCGAAGTGAGTCCGAATGCCGCCATGCCGACCAGGAAGAGCCGGCGCCGCCCGAACATGTCCCCGAGCCGCCCGCCGAGGACGAGCAGTACGGCGTACGAGAGCCCGTACCCGGCGACGACCAGTTCCAGCAGCGCCGGCCCGGCGGCCAGGTCGTGGTCGATGGTCGGCAGGGCGACATTGACGATGAAGAAGTCGATCAGGGGCAGTGCCGCCCCGAGCAGCACGGTGAACAGGCCGAGCGTGCCGAGGGCGGCCCCGTGGTCATGGACGACGGGCGAGCCGCCGCCGGAGGCGCCGGTCCCGTCGGGGCCGGTCCTGCCGGTGGCCCCGGCAGCGGTGGAAGACGTCGTGGACGTCGATGCTGTACTCACGGCGTCCACGGTCGTCCATCACTGAGCCTGGTACCAGAGTGTCCTTATCCTGGTACACGGACTACCCGGCAATGGCCTGCGCCCCCGAGGTGCCACCGATCGCGCTGTTCCGTACACTCGCGATTACGTCGAGTGACCATCGGGTGCTCAAGTGACGTGTTGACGTGGGAGTGCGGATGAAAGCAAGCAAGGGCGACCGTCTGGTGATGCACGGCAGGGTCGTGGGCAAGCAGGACCGGGTCGTGGAAGTCGTGGAGGTACTGGGACCGAACGGTACGCCGCCCTTCCGGGTGCGGGCCGAGGACGGCCACGAGTCGATCGTCTCGCCCGGCCCCGACACGGCGGTGGAGACGCGTCGTAAGCACTGACGCCGGCGGTCACGGATGCACCCTCCGATATCGCGCGCCCACAGGGACGCCGTCGACCAGACGGCAGGGCCGATGTGGAAGTCGTGGCCGATGTCGGAGGGAGTGCTCGGGTGTCCCGTGGAGTTGGCATGCAGATCGGACACGCCGACCTCGACGTAACGGCATGTCAGGCGGACGCCGTCGAAGTGGTCCCGGGTCTCGCTGCCCCTCGCTGCTCGCGCCTCCTTCGGCCGGAGGACCTAGGGCCTCTCGTTTGGATCTTGCCGGGCTCGCGTGCCCCGGCACCGCGCCTCGCCGCGTTGTCGTCACTCCACGACGCTCCGCGTCGCCTCACTCCTCCGCCTTGCGATCCACGGCACCAGACCCCGCTCCCTGATCCGGCCTGATCCAAACGAAAGACCCTAACCGCCACAGGGGGCGCTCGTCTTCAAGTCCTCCAGATAGCGGTCGTATTCGGCACTCGGAAGCGGGTCCGGGACGAGATCACAGAGGGCTGAGCGCCACGCGGCGACGCCGACGGCATGGCGGGCGAAAGTTCCGTCCGGGGTGAGCGAGAGAACTTTTCCGCCCGGCCCGGCCAGCAGCCGTGTGGTATCGCGGTCACCGCTGCTCCAGGACGGGACGTTCCAACTGCCGAGGGCATCCCCGGAGGCCGGGTCCCAGAACTGGATCCCTGACTCCGAGCTGCTGGAGGTGCGCTGAACCAGGAGCCGCACATCCTTGCTGAACACCACATCGTTGCCGCCGTACTGCAGTCCGCCCGAACTCTTGGCGATCCGGCCGGTGTCCACGTCCACGACCGAGATGACCTGGTCCTTGTCGATGACGACAGCCTTCTCCCCACCGTGGCTGACATTGATGGAATCGGCGTCCACATTCAACGTGCTCTTGCGTACCTGCTTCAGGCGACTGTCCTCGGTCCAGCGCCACATGATCGCTTCGCCGGCGACGAGAGCGGCCAGCGTGCTTCCGTCCCCGCTGATGTCCGCGCTGTCCGCGAAGGTGTCGAACTCGCCCAGGTCCTGGCGGGTTTCCCAGGTTCGGGTGTCGAGCAGGAGCAGGCGGCCGTTGACTGCCACGACGAGATGCATGGTGTCCGGCATGAAGAGAAGGGTGCGGCGGTTGCGGTCGCCGGAGTCCTGCTCGGCGAAGGTCTTGCCGGGGCCCACCTGGCTGCCGGTACGCGGATTCCAGAGTGTCAAATCCCCGTCCTGGACGAGCGCGACGCGGGTGCCGTCTGCATTCGCGGCGACCACCGGCTCCTCCGTGCTGACACTTCGGGGGATGCGCCCGAGCCGCAGCATCCCGGAGGGGCCGTCCGTGACTCTCCACAGGCTTGTGCTGTTCTTGGCACGTCGCAGTGCGATCCGCCCCGGTGGGATCAGTTCGTCGGGCTTCACCCGGTCCTTGTTCGGCAGGCTCTCGCGACTCTGCTCCTTCGACGTGGAGAAGAGGGACACAGCCCCGTTCTCGGTGCCCGCGGCCACCCACTTCCCGTCGCTGGACGCGGCGATGCTGAGAATGGGCCAGCTGAAGGATCCAAGGGTGCGGCGGCGGTGCAGTACGGGGTCGTACAGGGTGACAGCCTGGCCGTCCGCCATCGCGATCCCGTCGCGTTCGTCGGACGTCAGGGCGAGGGCGAACGTTCCGGTCGAGCTGGCGGCCAGGACAGGTTCATCGATCTCGCCCAGGACGCGTTGTCCTTTCAGCAAGTCCCACAGCTCGGCCTTGTCGCTCCCCTTCGGCGTTCCCACGTAGGCGCGGTCACCGTCCGGGGAGAGCGCGACGTAGCGGTCCTGAGCCGGGCGGGCGGGGAGTTCTCGTGGTGCGCTCCAGGTGCGCGTGGCAGGGGTGTAGGTCCGTGTGGTGCTCGGTGAGACACTCAACGTGACAAGGCGGTCGGAGCTGTCGAAGGCGAGAGTGAGGTCGTCCGACTCGGCCGGCCCCTGGTGAACCGGGTCCCCTGTCGCCGTGTCCCAGACACCGAGGTGCTGCCGGTCCATCGCCGCGGTGTAGTAGGTCGCGGCCAGCCACTTCCCGTCCCTGGACAGAGCGAAGCCTTTCAGCCTCTGGTTGGCCCGGGAAAGCTTCTTGCCGTCACCGGTGTCGATCGTCCGCAACAGCTTTGAGCGAGCCACGTCCCACAACTCGATCTTGTTGTAGGCCGCCTCCACCACCAGCAGAGATCCGTCCCCGCTGAACTGGAGCACGCCACCGTTCTGCGGCCCGTTCGTGGGCAGATTCGGCCGGGACCGACCGGACCGCACGTCATACACGTGCACCTCACCGAAGTCCACGTAATAGGCGAAAGTGCCGCCATCAGGGCTGATCGCCACCCGGCAGGCGGGCACCGTACCCGCACCGCGGAAGTCCGCCACCGCGTCCGTGCCGGCTTCGAAGTGCCGTGACACGCCTTCGTTGGCGGTCATCGCGCGGGCCAGAGCTTCGGTTGACTCCCCGGTCGGCTGGACCTGTTCCGCGTACAGCGCGAACTGGGCGGCCTTGCGCGGATCGGAGGCGGCGACCTCAAGAGCACGGGCGGCCAGGGCCTGGGAAGCGGACGTACGTGCGCGAGCCAGGGCTTCTCCCCGCTGCTGCCAGGCGACGACGCCGGCGACCAGGGAGGTCACCAGGAGTACGGAAAGGGCCGCTACGGCGCTACGGAGCACACGGGTGGCCAAGCGGTGCTGGCGGAGGTCCTCACTCTCCAGCGCGTCCTTGTCCATGCCGTGAAGCGGGGCGGCGAGAGCGGCCACGGCGTCGCGGAACTCGGCGTCACGTAAGGAGAATTTCCCGGACCTGCGAATGTCGGTGAGGTTCACCCAGAGGGGTTCCCGGCTGAATTTGCTTCGGAGCGCGTCCTGCGGCAATGCGGTCGTCCTGGACCAGTCGAAGTCGCCGGAGTCCGCGTCCCACGCGATCGAGCCGGAGCTGATCGCGATGAGGAAGTGGTCCATCGGACGGTTCGCGACCCAGTAGCCGATTTCTTCGCGGACCCAGCGTGATGCCGCGGCCTCGGGGGAGGCCAAGTAGATGAAGTAACGGGACCGGGCCAGTTCCCTCTTGATGGATCCGCCGAGATCGCTGTTGGCCGAGAGACTGGTGGTGTCCCGGAACACGCTGATCATCTGACGGCGCGTCCAGGGGCGGGCGAGCCGCTGCAGCCCGCGCTGGAGCCCCTGGGCCAGTTCTACGTCACGCTTGTGGCTGTACGAGATAAAAGCGTCGCGTACGTGCTCCATGGCTGCCCCCAGCTCGCCCGACCTCTTGTGCGATCTTGTGTAACTCGTAGGGTCGCATGACGAGTTCGTCACACGGGAGAGGCTCAGCGCCCCGGCCGCCACCGACACCGTCCGGTGCGGCAGCGCTCCCTCACATCCCGCCCCTGCTGCTGCGCCTGTTCCTCTCCTTCACCCGCGCGCTCAGCTCTTCGGCGGACGGCGCGCCCGGCGTCTTGTAGTCCGGGCACTTCCGGCTCCCGCACTGGCACGGCGGCCACTTGAGCGCGGACCCTGGGGCGAGGTCCGCGCCGTCCGCGTCGAGGCCGGACTTCGGTACGACGAGGGCGCCGTCCGAGCCGAAGGTGGCGATGAGCAGGGACAGGCGCTTGCGCACCTCGCTCCCGGTCATGCGGCCAGCCGCCTGAGCCCGCGCTCCACGCGCTCCACCAACTCCCGCGTGGGCACGGCGAACTGGACGGGCACCCACTCGGGCGCCAAGCGCCAGAAGCCGTCGGCGGCCACCAGTGATGCCAGGGCGGCCAGCTCTTCCGGGTCGTAGGTCCGCGTATCGGTGGCTTGTTCACGCATCGGGGATGTACCTTCCGTCATCGAGTACTCGCTGTCTGTGTTCAAGCTTCGGTCGTCGCGAGTACGGGCAACAGGTACCGGCCCATGACAGGGCGCTTGGCATGAGGAGGAGCACCGATGACGGTGGAGACCGACGCGCCTGATCCGACCACCTCGCTTCTGGCCTTCTTCGGCAGCGAGTTGAGGCGCATTCGTACGGAGCGCGGTGTCTCCCAGGAGGAGGCGGCCTCGCGGGCGCACACGACGCAGTCGCTGATCAGCAAGGTGGAGGCGGCGAGGCGGGTGCCGTCGGAGGACTTGGCCCGGGATCTCGACACGGCGTTCCGTACCGACGGCCACTTCAAGCGGCTCTATCCGCTGGTGATCAAGTACGCGTACCCGTCGTGGTTCCTGCCGTTCGTCGAACTTGAGCGGGAAGCCGTCGTCATGCGGGTCTTCGAGAGCCAGATCATCCCGGGGCTGTTACAGACAGAGGACTACGCCCGCGCGATGCTCAGCGCCGTCCGGCCGGACAATCTTGACGATCTCGTCGCGGCCCGCATGTCCCGGCACGAGGTGTTCGAGCGGGACGTCCCGCCCCGGACGTGGTTCGTCATGGACGAGAACGCGCTGCGGCGCCTGATCGGTGGACCCGAGGTGATGCGTGTTCAGCTGGAGCATCTCATCGAACAGGGACGCGACCCGCGTTGTGTGATCCAGGTCGTGCCGTGCACGGTCCCCGCCCATGCGGGTCTGGCCGGGCCGTTCACGGTCCTGGGCTTCGATGAGGGGGCCGATGTGCTTTACGTCGACGGCTTCTCCCAGGGGCGAACTGCCCTGGATGCGAACGAGGTCGCCGCAGCCTCGCACGCCTATGATTTGTTGAGGGCAGTGGCTCTGTCGCCCGAAGAGTCCGCCGACCTCATCGGCGCGCACCTGGGAGGACTGGAACGATGACGTGTGCCAACACCCTGACTGCCGTATGGCGGAGCAGCAGCTACAGCACCAACGGTGGGAACTGCGTCGAGATAGCCGACGGCCTCACCGGCGTCGTCCCCGTCCGTGACTCCAAGGCCCCCCACGGCCCGCACCTCACCTTCCCGCACGACGCCTTCGCCTCCTTCGTGCGGGCCCTGCGACGTGGCGGCCTCGACGTCTCCTGAGCCGCGCCGGGAGAGCTTCCCGTACGGGAATTCCCGCCACACGGGAATTCCCGTACACGGTCGCTGACGACGGGCGCCCCAGGGGAGCAGTTGTTCGTTTTTATGCTCGTGCGGCACGCTGGAAGTCATGAGTACGACTGTGACCTCGCCCGCGAGCCTGCGCGAGCGGGAGACCGACATCCGGCGGCATGAACTGGCCGCCTTCCTGCGTAGTCGGCGCGAGCGCATCACGCCCGAGCAGGTCGGGCTTGCGCGGGGTGCCCGGCGGCGTACTCCCGGGCTGCGGCGTGAGGAGGTCGCTCAGCTGTCGGCCGTCGGGGTCACCTGGTACACGTGGCTCGAGCAGGCTCGTTCCATCCAGGTCTCCGCCCAGGTGCTCGACGCCCTCGCCCGTGCGCTGCTGCTCGACCGCAGTGAGCGCGCCCATCTGTTCGCGCTCGCGGCGGCCACCGATCCCGCGCCCGGCACGCCGTGCCCCACCATCACTCCGGCGCTGCGGGCGATGCTGGAGCGGCTGGAGCCGTTCCCGGCCTGCGTGCAGAACTCGCGGTACGACATCCTCGCGTACAACCGGACGTACGGGCTGCTCATGTGCGACCTGGACGCGATACCGCCCGAGGACCGCAACTGCATGTGGCTGGCGTTCACCAACGACGAGTGGCGGGCCGCGCTCGCCAACCGGCAGGAGACGATCCGGACCATGGCGGGCAAGTTCCGCTCCGCCATGGCCGAGCACCTCGCCGAGCCGGCCTGGAAGACGCTGCTCGGGCGGCTGCGGGCGGCCTCGCCCGAGTTCTGCGAGATCTGGGAGCGGCACGAGGTGGTCGCGCCCGTCGGGGACCGGACCAAGCGTTTCGTCAACGCCCATGTGGGCGGGCTCAGCCTGGAGCACACCAACCTCTGGCTCGGGCCCTCCTCCGGCCCCCGGCTGGTCAGTTACGTTCCCGTGGACGAGGAGTCCCGGCTCCGCCTCGACCGGCTTCACGCGTTGGCGCGGACATCAGCACAGGCACCGGCTCGCCCGTCCGCTCAGGCCTTGGAGTCGGTGCCCGTCACCGCCTGAGCCGTAGACGGCTCCTCCAGACGCCGCGCCGTCCGGAGCGCCGTCCGCCGGGCCCAGTCGCCGCTGGTCAGCGCGCCCACCAGCAGGACACAGACACCGCAGGCCGTGATGATCCACCAGGCCGGGCGGCTCGCGTCCGTGAATCCGGCCCGGTACGGGGCCGAGCCCGCCGCGGCCGTGACCCCGCCCGCCAGCACCGCGCCGATCACGGCGACGCCCAGCGTCTGGCCGATCTGGCGGCTGGTGGAGGCGACGGCCGCCGCGACGCCCGCCTGGGAGCGGGGCATGCCGGAGACGGCGGTGTTGGTGATCGGCGCGTTCACCATGCCGAAGCCGACGCCGAACAGCACATAGCCGGTGAACATCAGCGCGGTGGTCGCCTCCGCGTCGAAGGCCGCGAACAGCACTCCGCTCACCGTCATCGCGGTTCCGGCGATCAGCAGGGAGAGGCGGGGCCCGCGGTTGCCGACCAGCCGGCCCGACAGCGGGGCGCAGACGAAGGTCATGGCCGCCATCGGGAGCATGTAGAGCCCGGCGCTCAGCGCGGACAGCCCCCGTACGTCCTGGAGGTAGAGCGTGTTGACGAAGAGGAATCCGCCGAGCGCGGCGAAGGCGGACACGGCGATGACCGTCGCCCCGCTGAAGGGCGCGCTGTGGAAGAACCGCAGGTCGATCAGTGGCTCGGCGCGCCTCGGTTCGTACAGCAGCAGGCCGGTCAGGGAGAGGACGGCGACGGCGGCGAAGGAGATGATCAGCGGGGAGGTCAGGCCGGCCGAGGGCGCCTCGATGATCGCGTAGGTCAGCGCGCCGAGGACACCGATGACCAGCAACTGCCCGACGGGGTCGGGGCGGCGGGGCTTCGGGGCGCGGGACTCGGGGACGTACCGCCAGGTCAGTACGAGGGCGGCCAGCCCGATCGGGAGGTTGAGCCAGAAGATCGACCGCCAGCCGACCGAGTCCACCAGCAGCCCGCCGACCAGCGGCCCCGCCGCCATCGAGATGCCGACGACGCCGCCCCAGACCCCGATGGCGCGGGCGCGCTCGCGCGGGGCGGTGAAGGTGTTGGTGATGATCGACATCGCGACGGGGTTGAGCATCGAGCCGCCGACGGCCTGCACCATGCGGAAGGCGACCAGTGATTCGAGGTTCGGCGCGAGCGAGCAGAGCGCCGAGCCGAGCGTGAAGATGACGAGCCCGGCCTTGAAGACCCGTCGTCGGCCGATCCGGTCGGCCGTCGAGCCCGCGAGCATCAGCAGCGAGGCGAGGACGAGGGTGTACGCGTCGATCGTCCATTGCAGCCCGGAGACCGAGGCGTGCAGTTCCTTCTGCATGGAGGGCAGGGCGACGTTGAGGACGGTGTTGTCCAGACTGACGATCAGAAGACTCATGCAGCAGATCGCCAGAACCAGCATTTTCCGTCGGTGGCTGAGCTCGGACATTCATTGATAGTACGACTAACTAATGAACCCTGTCGTGCGCGACAATGGGCGGATGACCGCTCCACTCGCCACGCTCGCCAGCCCCGATGCCTCTCAGACCGCCGCGACGTCCGCACCGGTGACCGCAGCGGCGGCCCCGCTCGCGATCGGCCCGTACGAGGTCCGGCCGCCCGTGGTGCTCGCACCCATGGCCGGGATCACCAACGCGCCCTTCCGTACGCTGTGCCGGGAATTCAGCGGTGGCAAGGGCCTCTTCGTCAGCGAGATGATCACCACGAGGGCGCTGGTCGAGCGCAACGAGAAGACCATGCAGCTGATCCACTTCGACGCGACCGAGACGCCGCGCTCGATCCAGCTGTACGGAGTGGACCCGGTCACCGTCGGCAAGGCCGTCCGGATGATCGTGGACGAGGGGCTGGCCGACCACATCGATCTCAACTTCGGCTGCCCGGTGCCCAAGGTGACCCGCAGGGGCGGCGGCTCGGCGCTCCCGTACAAGCGGCCGCTGCTGCGGGCGATCCTGTGCGAGGCCGTCTCCAACGCCGGGGACCTGCCCGTCACGATGAAGATGCGCAAGGGCATCGACGACGACCACATCACCTATCTGGACGCCGGGCGGATCGCGGTCGAGGAGGGCGTGACGGCGATCGCGCTGCATGGCAGGACCGCGTCCCAGCACTACGGCGGCACGGCCGACTGGGACGCCATCGCACGGCTCAAGGAGCACGTCCCGGAGATCCCGGTGCTCGGCAACGGCGACATCTGGTCGGCGGACGACGCGCTGCGGATGGTGCGCGAGACCGGCTGCGACGGTGTGGTCGTGGGGCGCGGCTGCCTGGGGCGGCCGTGGCTCTTCGGGGACCTGGTCGCGGCCTTCGAAGGTACGGGGGCGCCCGCGCGGCCCACGCTGCGCGAGGTCGCCGGGGTCATGCGGCGCCATGCCCAGTTGCTGGGGGAGTGGATCGGGGACGAGGCCCGTGGGGTGATCGACTTCCGTAAGCACGTGGCCTGGTACCTGAAGGGCTTCTCGGTCGGCTCGCAGCTGCGCAAGCAGCTGGCGATCACCTCGTCCCTCGCCGAACTCGACGAGCTGATGGCCGGGCTCGATCTGGACCAGCCGTGGCCGGAGGGCGCGGACGGGCCGCGCGGGCGTACGTCGGGGAACAACCGGGTTGTCCTGCCGGACGGCTGGCTCAAGGACCCGTACGACTGCGCGGGCATCGGTGCCGACGCCGAGCTGGACACCTCGGGCGGGTGAGCGCACGCGCAGTCCTGGTCCAGATTCTGGAATCGAGGGGTGCACGCGGCCATTCGAGGGCGTGATTCTCGCCACGTTTGATCGATCGTCAACTCAGATGAGCGGAGCATGCCTGGCTGTACCTCCAGAAGGGGTGGCACGCAGTGCCACCCCTTCTGTGTTCAAGTCTTAAACGCGGACGTCGATGTCTCCGCTCGTCTGAGCGAACTTGGTCATGTGCGAGTCATGCCCGCTTCGAGGAGTGAAGGAGTCGCGAACCGCCGCCTCTCCAGGGGCCACTTTCGATCTGGTGGCGGACGGGTGGTTAAGGCCGTATGACGGTCAAGTGGACGTACCCAGCCACCTTTGATCTGGGTATGTTCCCTGCCGTCAGGGCAGCCACCGCGTCCTCGAGGAGTCGAGACCCGTGCCGGAAAACAAAGGTCCCCACGCAGCCACCCCCGCGCCCGAGCGCGAGAAGTTCGTCTACGACTTCACCGAGGGCAACAAGGATCTGAAGCACCTCCTCGGCGGCAAGGGCGCCAACCTCGCCGAGATGACCAACCTCGGGCTGCCCGTCCCCCCGGGCTTCACCATCACCACCGAGGCCTGCAACATCTACCTCGACAGCGGCACGGAACCGGCCGCCCTGCGCGAAGAGGTCAGCGCCCATCTCGACGCCCTCGAGACGAAGATGGCGAAGAAGCTCGGCCAGGCCGACGACCCGCTGCTCGTCTCCGTACGCTCCGGCGCCAAGTTCTCCATGCCCGGCATGATGGACACCGTCCTCAACGTGGGCCTCTCGGACGCCTCCGTCACCGGACTCGCCACCCAGTCCGGTGACGAGCGCTTCGCCTGGGACTCGTACCGCCGGCTGATCCAGATGTTCGGCAGGACCGTGCTCGGCGTCGACGGCGAACTCTTCGAGGAGGCGCTGGAGGAGGCCAAGCAGGCCAAGAAGGCCGCCACCGACGTGGATCTGGAGGTCGCCGACCTCAAGAAGCTGGTCAAGCGGTTCAAGAAGATCGTCTCCAGTGAGGCCGGCCGCGACTTCCCGCAGGACCCGCGCGAGCAGATGGATCTCGCGATCCGCTCCGTCTTCGAGTCCTGGAACACCGACCGGGCCAAGCTCTACCGCCGTCAGGAGCGCATCCCCGGCGACCTCGGCACCGCCGTCACCGTCTGTTCCATGGTCTTCGGCAACCTCGGCCCCGACTCCGGTACGGGCGTCGCCTTCACCCGTGACCCCGCCAGCGGACACCAGGGCGTGTACGGCGACTACCTCCAGAACGCCCAGGGCGAGGATGTCGTCGCGGGCATCCGCAACACCGTGGCGCTCGCCGAACTGGCCACCATCGACAAGAAGTCGTACGACCAGCTCATGGGCATCATGGAGACCCTGGAGACGCACTACCGGGATCTGTGCGACATCGAATTCACCATCGAGCGCGGCCAGTTGTGGATGCTCCAGACCCGTGTCGGCAAGCGCACCGCCGGTGCCGCCTTCCGGATCGCCACCCAGCTGGTCGACCAGGGGCTGATCGACGAGGCCGAGGCGCTCCAGCGCGTCAACGGTGCCCAGCTCGCCCAGCTGATGTTCCCGCGCTTCGACGAGGACGCCGCGCGGACGCTCCTCGGGCGCGGTATCGCGGCCTCGCCCGGCGCGGCCGTCGGCAAGGCCGTCTTCGACTCGTACACCGCCATCAAGTGGTCCCGGTCCGGCGAGAAGGTCATCCTCATCCGCCGCGAGACCAACCCCGACGACCTGGACGGCATGATCGCCGCCGAGGGCATCCTGACCTCGCGCGGCGGCAAGACCTCGCACGCCGCCGTCGTCGCCCGTGGCATGGGCAAGACCTGTGTCTGCGGCGCGGAGGAGCTGGAGGTCGACACCAAGGCACGCCGGCTGACCGTGGGCGGGACCGTCATCGAGGAGGGCGACGTCGTCTCCATCGACGGCTCGACCGGCAAGGTCTACCTCGGTGAGGTCCCGGTCGTCCCGTCGCCCGTCGTGGAGTACTTCGAAGGCCGGATGCACGCGGGCGCCGACGACGCCGACGAGCTGGTCAAGGCCGTCCACCGGATCATGGCGTACGCCGACCGCTGCCGCCGGCTGCGGGTGCGCGCCAACGCCGACAACGCCGAGGACGCGCTGCGCGCCCGCCGGTTCGGAGCCCAGGGCATCGGGCTGTGCCGTACGGAGCACATGTTCCTCGGCGAACGTCGCACGATGGTTGAGAAGTTGATCCTCGCCGACACCGACGACGAGCGGGAAGAGGCACTGGGTGCCCTGCTGCCGCTCCAGAAGAAGGACTTCGTCGAGCTGTTCGAGGCGATGGACGGCCTGCCGGTCACGGTCCGCCTCCTCGACCCGCCGCTGCACGAGTTCCTGCCCGACATCACCGAGCTGTCCGTACGGGTCGCGCTCGCCGAGTCGCGCAAGGACCACAACGAGAACGATCTGCGCCTCCTCCAGGCCGTGCACAAGCTCCATGAGCAGAACCCGATGCTCGGTCTGCGCGGGGTACGGCTCGGGCTGGTCATCCCCGGGCTGTTCGCCATGCAGGTAAGGGCCATCGCGGAGGCGGCGGCCGAGCGCAAGAACGCCAAGGGCGACCCGCGTGCCGAGATCATGATCCCGCTCGTCGGTACGGTCCAGGAGCTGGAGATCGTCCGCGACGAGGCAGAGCAGGTCATCGAGGAGGTACGGCAGGCCACCGGCGTCGAACTCAAGCTGGCGCTCGGCACGATGATCGAGCTGCCGCGCGCCGCGCTGACCGCCGGGCAGATCGCGGAGGCGGCGGAGTTCTTCTCGTTCGGTACGAACGACCTCACCCAGACCGTCTGGGGCTTCTCCCGCGACGACGTGGAGGCGAGCTTCTTCACCGCGTACCTGGAGAAGGGCATCTTCGGGGTCTCGCCGTTCGAGACGATCGACCGGGACGGTGTCGGCTCGCTCGTACGGAGCGCGGTCGAGGCGGGACGCGCGACAAGGCCCGGTCTGAAGCTGGGCGTCTGCGGCGAGCACGGTGGTGACCCGGAGTCGGTGCACTTCTTCCACGAGGTGGGCCTGGACTACGTCTCCTGCTCGCCCTTCCGGATCCCGGTGGCCCGGCTGGAAGCGGGTCGCGCGGCGGCCGAGTCGACCGGGAGCGACTCGCGGTAACGCCGCCCGGTAGGACGCCGGAGCGGCCGTCGCCGGGTCACCTTGGCCCTCACCTCGGTGATGCGGCGGGCGGCTCCGGGACATGGGAGGGGCGGGTGCCTTTGTGCGGGGTGCCCGTCCCTTCGCCACGACTGCCGGTTCGCTTACGGGCCGCCGGGCCGCCGGGCCGCTTTACGGGGTGCCGGGCCGTCGCGTAACCCGCTTACGCGGCGGCGTACTCGGACGGGCCGGTCTCGTACTCGGACGGGCCGGTCCCGTACTCCGACAGCTGGGCGTCGTACTCCGACAGCTGCGACCGGAAGATCCCGATCATCTTCCCGGCGTGCCCCAGCCCGATCCGGTCCACCTCGCGCTCCAGCTCGTCCAGGTCGCGCCGCGTCAGCTTCGCCGAACGCCCCAGGAAATGCAGGGACTTGACCAGCCCCAGCCGCGACAGCACCACGCCGCGCGGTTCGTTGATGGCCCGGAACTCCACCAGCGCCTGCGTGTACACATCCCGGGCGCTCGCGTAACGCCCCGCCCGGTAGAGGACGTTGCCACGCATCTTGTGCGCGTACGCGTGGGCACTGGTGAGGTCCATACGGGAACAGATGGCCTCGGCCTCGGACAGCAGGGCCAGAGCGCGCTCCGTGTGCCCCTGGGCGGACAGGACGTCCGCGACGCCGCGCAGCGACCAGGCGCGGCCCCGCGCGTCATCGCCGTCGGTGGCTATCCGTACGGACTCCTCGAACATCTCCAGCGCCGAGTCCAGCGCCCCGGTGTTCCGGTGCATCTGGGCGATGCCGGACAGCGCCCAGACGATGTGCCGTGCCTCGCCGTGCGCCCTGGCCTGGGCGAGGAGTTCCTCATGCATGGCGGCGACCGCCTCGTAATCGCCCTGGATACGGCCCGTCTCGGCGAGTCCGGCCAGGGAGTAGCCGTGCACGATCCGGTCGCCGCTGCCGGCCGCGAGCTTCACGGCGTGGGCCAGCAGGCGGCGGGCCAGCGGCAGCGTGCCGCACTGGCGGGCGAGCGTGCCGCCGCTCCACAGGGCCCAGGCCATGGCGCCCCGGTCCTCGGCCTGCCGGGCGCTCCGGTAGCTTTCGCGCCATGCCGCGCCGGCCTCGTCCACCCGGCCGAGCCGCCGGTTGGCCTCGCCCACGGCCAGCGAGGCACGGGCCCGTTCCAGCGGGGTGACGGCGGTGCGCAGTACCTCGCCCGCCGCCGTCAGTACCTCTTCGTACGACGAGTTCACGCCCAGTACGGTCCTCAGTTCGCCCTGGTATTCGGGAGCGAATGCCTTGCTGTACATGTCCGGGTGGCCTCCTGATCGTGCGCGCCCGACCGGTTGCCGTCCCCTGCTGCGCCGACCGGTCGCCGCTGCCTTGATCACGAAGCTAGGGGGTGGGGAGGGGGCGGCGAATCCCTCCGCGTACGGGGTTGTGGCGTCCCCCAGGAGTGCTACACGAGGTTCCATCGTCATCAGCAGGTCGTACGAGGGAGTCGGTTTCCCGGCCGCGGGAACGGTGTATTCGGCCACGGGCACGGTGTGTTGTCGCCTTTTCGTCTCTCGCAAGGCCGACTCGCTGAATTGGACAGGCCTCGGAGCGCGACCCGTGGATCCCCACCCAACGGGCCGCGCTCCATTACGCGGGCCGGACATCGAGCCGCCACCGTCATCGACCGCCGCCGGCGGTCGGCAAAGCCCCCCACGGCCTTCACCGAGCCATTCGGTCGTTCAGGTTTCATGTCCGACGCTGTACAGCATTTCGCTTCGGAGCGCACCGCCGCGACCCGTTTCAACTGTGGCCGAAACACCGTGGTAACCACCTGTGATGGCATGCATACTCTTCGATTGGGACACGGGGCATGGAAGTGGCTGGCACAGATGGGAATTTCGATGCTGCGTATTCATTTCACGGGCAGGGATCTCGGCGGGGTCAGGATGGCCGCCGGTCCCGACCCGCTCTGGGAAACGATTCTCAGCTTTCATCGAATAAGGGATCGGCGGGGTCCGCTCGTCTTCGGTGAATGGCGCAGGGAAACGCGTGCCCGGTTGAATGGTGAAACGGCGCTCCTCTCCGCGCTCGTTCCGCAGCGCGGCTATTTCCCCGATTTCCTGACGCCGGGTCCGGGACTGTCCGGCCGCGGCGCCCGCCTGGAGACGGCCCGTACGTCCGGCCCGTCCGGCCTGGAGTCGGGCGGCGCGGCGGGCCTTGAGGCGGGTCTTGAGGCGGTCCGGGCCACCCCGCCGGAGCGGATCCACGCCGAACTCTCCCTGGTCGCCGGCGGCAGAGCCCGTACGGGGAGGACGGGCCCGGGGCACCCGGGTCCGGGCAGGGGCAGGCGGCTCGCCACCCTCGCCGCGTTCACCGACGGCGGCACCGGGCGGCTCGCCCGCCTCGTCGAGGTGTTGCGTACGTACCACCGGGCCGCCGTCGAGCCGTACTGGCCGTACCTCCGCGCCCGAGCCGAGGCGGACCGCGCGCTGCGCGGCCGGGCCCTGCTCGACGGCGGCGCGGACGCCCTCCTCTCCACCCTGCCGCCGATGCTGCGCTGGCGCTCCCCGGTGCTGGAGGCCGACTATCCGGTGGATCGCGAACTGCGCCTGGACGGACGTGGGTTGCTCCTCCAGCCGTCCTTCTTCTGCCGCTCCACCGCGGTGGTCCACCGCGAACACCGCGACCCGGAACGGCCGCCCGTCCTCGTCTACCCCATCACCCACTCCGACGGGCCCGCGGTCGCGGAGCGGGCGGGACCCTCGCTCGGCCGGCTCGTCGGTCACACCCGCTCGGCCGTCCTCCAGGCCATCGAACACGGCTGTACGACCAGTGAACTGGCCCGCAGGACCAGCGTGTCCCTCGCCTCGGCCAGTCAGCACGCGTGCGTCCTGCGCGAAGCGGGGCTGGTCGTCACCCTGCGGAACGGGAACGCCGTTCTGCACACGCTGACCCCGCTAGGCGCCGCCCTGCTGCGAGGCTGCGCGCACGTCCGTTGACGAACCCCACGCGTGCCTCTATTTTCCGAGCAGCGTCCTCGAAACTTTCAGTCAACTTTCCGAAACTCCAGCTGCTCCCAGGAGAGTCAGGCTCCCAGGAGAGCCGGCTGCTCCCAGGAGAGAGAGGGACGACCGTGAGGAACCTTCCCGCCTTATCCAGAGCCGCCCGCCCCCGGGCCGCGACCGGTGATGCCGCGACCGCTGACGCCGTGACCGCTCATGCCGTGACGGCCCGCGCCGTGACGGCCCGCATCGCGACAGCCGTCTCCGCCCTGACCGCCGTAGCCGTCGCCATGGTCGGACTCGCCGCCCCGGCGCACGCGGCCGACCCCGTCCTGCGGGATCTCGCCACCGCCAAGGGCAAGTACTACGGCACCGCCGTCACCGGGTCGAAGCTGACCGGTACGTACGGGAGTGTCACCGGCGCCCAGTTCGACTCGATCACGCCCGGCAACGAGATGAAGTGGGGGGCGGTCGAACCGACCCGGGGGAGCTTCAACTGGGCGGGCGCCGACGGCATCGTGAACTTCGCCGAGGCCCACGGGCAGAAGGTGCGCGGACACACGCTCGTCTGGCACAGCCAGATGCCCAACTGGCTGGCCAACGGCACCTTCAGCGACGCCGAACTGCGCACGATCACGACCGGTCACGTCACCACCGAGGTCGCCCGCTACAAGGGCCGTATCGACCACTGGGACGTCGTCAACGAGCCGCTCAACGAAGACGGCACGATGAGGGCCAGCAAGTTCTACACGCAGCTCGGAGAGTCCTACATAGCCGACGCCTTCCGGGCCGCGCGCGCCGCCGATCCCGCCGCCAAGCTGTACATCAACGACTACAACACCGACGGTACGGGCGCCAAGAGCAACGGGATGTACTCCCTGGTCCAGCGGCTCAAGGCACAGGGCGTCCCGATCGACGGGGTCGGGTTCCAGGGCCATCTGATCCTCGGGCAGGTGCCGTCCACGCTCCAGGCGAATCTCCAGCGCTTCGCGGACCTCGGGGTGGATGTCGCGATCACCGAACTCGACATCCGGATGACGCTCCCGGCCACCGACGCCAAACTCGCCCAGCAGAAAGCCGACTTCAAGGCCGTCACCAGCGCCTGCCTCGCCGTCACGCGCTGCAAGGGCGTCACGGTCTGGGGCTTCACCGACTCCGACTCCTGGATCCCGGACGTCTTCCCCGGCCAGGGCGCGGCCACCCCGTACGACGCCAACTTCCAGCCCAAGCCCGCGTATTATGGCATCGCGGAAGCCCTCGGCTGGACCGGTGGCGGTGGTGATCCCGGGCCGGTCACCGGCTGCGCGGTGAGTTACGCCGTACAGAGCCAGTGGAACACCGGCTTCACCGCCGGTGTGACGGTCAGGAACACCGGTTCCTCGGCGATCGACGGATGGACGCTGAAGTGGACGTGGCCCTCGGGCCAGAGCGTCAGCTCGGCCTGGAACGCCACCGTCGGCCAGTCCGGCACCCAGGTCACCGCCGTCAACGCCGCCCACAACCGGGCGATCGCCGCCGGCGGATCGGCCACCTTCGGCTTCAACGGTGCCTGGAGCGGCGCGAACACCGCCCCGAGCGCCTTCACCCTGAACGGTGCCGCCTGCACCACGGCGTAGGCCGTGGCGCTCCATCGGACGACACATGACAAAGGCAAGGAGAACTCTCTCCTTGCCACTCTCAACGTATAGCGCGCCGGGGGGCTTGCCGCAAGACCCGGGTCACGGCGCAGAATCGTCGGCCGATGCCACAACCAGCGGAAATGGGGCCCGACGTGCGTGCGTTGTCGGTGACGTATGGGGGACGCGGTGACGTCGAACCAGTAGAGCCGGTAGAGCCGGTAGAGCCGGTAAAGCCAGTTGAACCAGGAGAGCCAGTCGGACCAGTCGGAACAGTGGTGGGACCGGCAGTGGAGTCGCGGGTGCTCGGCTCGGAGGTGTCGCGATGACCGAGCAGTACGTGCGGGATCTTCGAGAGGTTGACGAGAAGCAGGTCGCGGTCGTCGGCGGCAAGGGCGCGCACCTGGGCGGGCTGTCGCGGATCGAGGGCATCCGTGTGCCGGCCGGGTTCTGCGTGACGACGGCCGCCTTCCGGCGGATTATGGCGCAGGCGCAGGCGCAGGCGCCGTCGATCGGCGATCTGCACGATCAGTTGTCGCGCGTGGACCCGGAGGACCGGGAGGCGATCCGCACGCTCAGCGCGCGGATGCGTCGGACCATCGAAGAGATCGCCGTCCCTGGCGATCTCGCGGCGGCGATCACCCGCGTGCTCGCCCGGCTCGGCGAGCAGGCCGCCTACGCCGTCCGGTCCAGCGCGACGGCGGAGGACCTGCCGACGGCCTCCTTCGCCGGCCAGCAGGACACGTACCTGAACGTCGTGGGGCCGACGGCGATCCTCCAGCACATCGGCCGGTGCTGGGCCTCGCTGTTCACCGAGCGGGCCGTGACCTACCGACGGCGGAACGGAATCGACCACCGTACGGTCCACATGGCCGTGGTCGTGCAGCGGATGGTCCTCCCGCACGCGGCCGGTGTGCTGTTCACGGCCGATCCCGTCACGGGCAACCGGAAGGTCGCCACCGTGGACGCCGGTTTCGGCCTCGGCGAGGCCCTGGTCTCCGGCCTGGTGAACCCGGACGTCTTCACGGTGCGACACGGCGAAGTCGTCGCCAAGAAGATCGCCGCGAAACAGCGTGCCGTTCACGCCCTGCCCGCCGGCGGTACGAGGGAAGTGGCGATCGACTCGCGGCGCCAGGAGCAGCCGGCGCTGACGGATGCGCAGGCCGTACGGCTCGTGCGGCTCGGGCGGGCGATCGAGGCGCACTTCGGCCGCCCGCAGGACATCGAATGGTGCCTGGACGATGACGGCTTCCAGATCGTTCAGAGCCGGCCGATCACGACGCTGTTCCCGATCCCCGGGACCGGCGACATCCCCGGGACCGGCGACATCCCCGGGTCCGGCGACATCCCCGGGTCCGGCGACATTCCCGGGACCGGCGACATTCCCGGGACCGGCGACCGAGAGAATCGCGTCTACGTCTCCGTCGGTCATGGGCAGATGATGACCGACCCCATGAAGCCCCTGGGGCTCTCCGTATGGCGGCTGACGGCCATGGCGCCGATGCACGAGGCCGGCGGGAGGCTGTTCGTCGACGTCACCCGGCGGCTGGCCTCGCCCGCGAGCCGCGCCGGCCTCCTGGACGTCATGGGGAGAGGCGATCCGCTGACCAGGGACGCTCTGGAGACCGTCCTCGACCGCGACGATTTCGTGCCGTCACTCCCGGACGAGCGTCCCGCCGGGCCGCCGGGACACGGTGCGTCCGCCCCCGTCGAGACCGATCCGGCCATCGTGACCGAGCTGATCGAGCGCAGCCGGATGTCCGTCGCCGCCCTGGAGTGCGACATCCGGACGAAGAGCGGACCGGCGCTGTTCGACTTCCTGCTGGAGGCCTTCGAGGAGCACAAGCGGGCCCTCGGCGATCCGTTGAGCCTTCAGGCGATCACGGCGGGGATGGAGGCCACGTGGTGGCTCAACGACAAGCTGCACGAGTGGCTGGGCGAGAAGAACGCGGCCGACACGCTGACGCTGTCCGCCCCCGGCAACGTCACGTCGGAGATGGGACTGGCGCTGCTCGACGTCGCGGACGTGATCCGCCCGTGGCCGGAGGTGGTGGCGTTCCTGCGGGGCGTCGAGTACAGCGAGGACGAAGCCTTCCTGGACGAGCTGGCGAAGCTCGCGGGCGGAACCGAGGCGCGCGACGCCATGGAGGCGTACCTCGGCCGGTACGGCATGCGCTGCGTCGGCGAGATCGACATCACGAGACCACGTTGGCGCGAGCGCCCCAGCACCCTCGTGCCCGTGATCCTCGACAACGTCAGGAACTTCGAACCGGGCGCCGCCGGGCGGCGCTTCGAGCAGGGGCGGCAGAAGGCGCGGAAGAAGGAACAGGACGTGCTGTCACGCTTGCGGGCCCTGCCGGACGGGGACCGGAAGGCCGACGAGGCCAAGCGGATGATCGACCGGGTCAGAACCTTCATCGGATACCGGGAGTACCCGAAGTACGGCATCGTCAGCCGCTACTTCGTCTACAAGCGGGCCCTGCTGGAGGAGGCCGAGCGCCTCGTGCGGTCCGGCGTGCTTCCCGGGAAGGAGGACATCTTCTACCTCACGTTCCAGGAACTCCACGACGTCGTGCGCGCGAACCGGGTGGATGACCAGCTCATCCAGCGGCGCAAGGACGCGTTCCGCTCGTACCACGCGCTCACCCCGCCCCGGGTGCTCACCTCGGACGGTGAGGCCGTGACCGGGGCGTACCGGCGCGACGGTGTGCCGGCCGGTGCCCTGACCGGCCTGCCGGTCTCCGCCGGGACCGTCGAGGGAAGGGCCCGCGTCATCCTTGACATGGCGGAGGCCGATCTCGAATCGGGCGACATCCTGGTCACGGCCTTCACGGACCCCAGCTGGTCGCCGCTGTTCGTCGCGGTCGCGGGCCTGGTGACAGAGGTGGGCGGCCTGATGACCCATGGCGCGGTGATCGCCCGGGAGTACGGCCTGCCCGCCGTCGTGGGCGTGGAGCGGGCCACCCGGCTGATCCGGGACGGGCAGCGGATCCGCGTGCACGGATCCGACGGGTACGTCGAGATCCTGCCCTGAGCGAATCCCGCCGTGACCGGCCCCACCGGGACACCGGGAGGCCCTATCCGTGAAAGCCCCGGCGTTACGCCGAAACGGGGACCCTGACCCGTACCTCGTACGCCTGGACGGCGACCTCGTCGTCGTCCAGGCACTGCCCCGTCGCCAGGTCGAAGCGCTGTTTGAGCAGCGGGGACGCGACGAAGGGCCGCCCGTCATGGGTGCCGGTCAGCCCGCGCGACAACACCTGCGCACCGGAGAACGGATCGCGGTTGCTGATCGCGTACGGGTGTCCCGCACGGTCCAGGAACACCGCCACCTGGCGGCCGTCCGGGAGCAGCGCCGCGACACCCCGGCCCGGAGTGAGCGAGGACAGCTCGCACACCGCGAACCACTCCTCGCCACCGCCGTCGCCGGTGCCTTGAGGGCCTTCGGTGCCGGTCGCGCCTGCGGGAACGCCGAGCAGGACTTCGAGTGTGCCGGGCGAGAACGTCGTGGTGCTCATCTGCGTGCTCGGCTCTGTGCTCATCGGGCGGTCGCCCCTTCCAGCGTGAGGAATACCAGGTCGGGCTTGACCTGATCGCGTTCCGGTACGAACTTCACCGACGGGTCCGGCGCGTCGGGCGCGTTGACGAACGAGACGAAACGGCGCAGCCGCTCCGGGTCGTTGATCGTCTCCGCCCATTCGTCGCGGTACGCGTCGACATGCGCGGCCATCAGCTGCTCCAGCTCCGCGCAGAGCCCCAGCGAGTCATGGACCACCACGTCCCGTACGTGGTCCAGCCCGCCCTCGATCCGCTCCAGCCAGGCGGAGGTGCGCTCCAGCCGGTCGGCCGTACGGATGTAGAACATCAGGAACCGGTCGATCAGCCGCACCAGTTCGGCGTCCGAGAGATCCTGGGCGAGCAGGTCCGCGTGGCGCGGGTCCGCGCCGCCGTTGCCACCGACGTACAGGTTCCAGCCGTTCGCCGTGGCGATCACACCGAAGTCCTTGCCGCGCGCCTCCGCGCACTCCCGCGCGCACCCCGACACCGCCGACTTCAGCTTGTGCGGCGAGCGCAGGCCCCGGTAGCGCAGCTCCAGATCGATGGCCATCTTGACCGAGTCCTGCACGCCGTAGCGGCACCAGGTCTGCCCCACACAGGACTTGACCGTCCGCAGGGACTTTCCGTATGCGTGTCCCGACTCGAATCCGGCGTCCACCAACCGGGTCCAGATCAACGGCAGTTGGTCCACCCGCGCGCCGAACAGGTCGATCCGCTGGCCGCCCGTGATCTTTGTGTAGAGGCCGAAGTCCCGGGCCACCTCGCCGATCACGATCAGCTTCTCCGGGGTGATCTCACCGCCGGGGATACGCGGCACGATCGAATAGGACCCGTTGCGCTGGATGTTCGCCAGGAAGTGGTCGTTGGTGTCCTGGAGGGAGGCCTGCTCACCGTCCAGGACATAGCCGCTCACCCCGAGCGCCGGTGCCAGCGAGGCGATGATCGAGCCCACGGTCGGCTTGCAGATCTCGCAGCCGTCCCCACCGCGCGCCCCCTCGCGGCCGTGCGAGTCGAGGAGCGAGGCGTACGTGGTGACGCGCAGGGTGCGGACGATCTCGTACAACTCGCTCCGGGTGTACGGGAAGCAGCCGCACAGCCCCTTGTCGGCGGGGCCGGAGCCGTTCGCCGCCAGCAGCTGGCCGACGACCTTCACGCAACTCCCGCAGCCCGTACCGGCCTTGGTGCACTTCTTCACCTCGGGCAGCGAGGAACAGGCCAGGATCGCGCCCTTGCTGACGTTGTGACAGCTACAGATCACCGCGTCGTCGGGGAGGGCGGACGGGCCGAGTTCGACCGGTGCTCCCGCGCCCGAGGGCAGCACCAGGTGTTCGGGAGAGACCGGCGGTACGGAGCCGGTCATCGGCCGGAGCATGCCGTACGACTCGGCGTCGCCGACGAGGACACCGCCGAGCAGGGTGCCGTCCTCGGCCACCACCAGCTTCTTGTAGACACCGGAGCGGGAGTCCGAGTAGACGACGTCCAGGCTGCCGGGGGCGGCGCCGTGCGCGTCACCGAACGACGCCACGTCCACCCCGAGCAGCTTGAGCTTGGTCGACAGGTCGGCTCCGGTGAAGCCCTTGTCGACGGCGTCGGCGCCGCCGTCGGCCAGCAGATCGGCGACGGTGGTGGCCATCTCGTATCCGGGCGCCACCAGCCCGTACACGCGGCCGTCCGCCGCCAGCGCGCACTCGCCGATCGCGAACACGGCGGGGTCGGACGTACGGCACCGCTCGTCGACCGCTATGCCGCCGCGCTCGCCGACCGTCAGGCCGGCGTCCCGGGCGAGCTGGTCCCGGGGCCGTACGCCCGCCGAGAAGACCACGAGGTCGGTGGCGAGGGCCGAACCGTCCGACAGCGCCATGCCGGTGACCGTGCCCCCGGCGTCCGTCGTCACCTCCTGCGTGCCCACGCCCGTGTGGACGGTCAGGCCCATGTCCTCGATCGTGCGCAGCAGGGCCGCGCCACCGCCGTCGTCCACCTGGACGGGCATCAGGCGCGACGCGAACTCCACGATGTGCGTGTCGAGCCCGAGCCCCTTGAGCGCGCCCGCCGCCTCCAGCCCGAGCAGCCCGCCGCCGACGACCGCGCCCGAACGGGCCGTCATCGCGTACTCCTCGATCGCGAGGAGATCCTCGATGGTGCGGTAGACGAAGCAGCCGGTCGCGTCCTGGCCGGGCACGGGCGGTACGAACGGATACGAGCCGGTGGCCAGTACGAGCGTGTCGTAGGCGAAGGTCAGCCCGGCCCGGGAGGTGACCGTGCGCGCGGCGCGGTCGATGCTCTCGGCGGGGTCGTCCAGATACAGCTCGATACCATGGCGGGTCAGGAAGTCCGGCTCGCCGAGGGCGAGATCATCGGGCGTACTGCCGGAGAAGTACGAGGTCAGCCGTACCCGGTCGTAGGCGGGACGCGGCTCCTCGCAGAGCACCACCACCCGCGCCCGTGAGGTCACACCCCGTTCGGCGAGGGCCTCCAGGAACCGCTGGCCGACCATGCCGTGGCCGACGACCACGATCGTGGGAGTGGGCATCTCAGGAGCCTCCATCGGGGAGATCGGGGAATCGGGGGAGTGGGGGGCAGCGCGGTGGCGGGCGGGACGGCTCATCGTGGGGCCATGTCCGGAAGCGTGCGCGGCGGCTGTTACCCGTCCGCATCGCCACCGTTTCCCGCACGGAACGCTGCCCTCAGCACGGGGCCGCCGGGGATGTGAGGGGGCCGGCAGGGGCCGCCGGATGGGAGGGAGGTGGGAGGGGGAGGGGACGGGGAGGGGACGGGGATGGGACGGGACTTCGGGCTCACTCGGCCACGGCGTCTACGGATTGCCTCAGCCGCCACCGCAACCTCAGGCGTTGCTCAAGACTCCCGGGTTACATGGGCGGGGCACTCATCGCGTCCATAAGCTCGTGATCATGCCCGAGATATCGCTGACCGTGCTCGTTCTGCTCTGCCTTGCCGCCGCCGCGGCGGGCTGGATCGATGCCGTCGTCGGCGGTGGCGGGCTGCTGCTCCTGCCCGCGATGCTGCTCGGGCTGCCGCACCTGCCCGCCGCGTACATCCTCGGCACCAACAAGGCGGTCGCCATCGTCGGCACCACGGGCGCGGCGGTGACCTATGCGCGCAAGGCTCCGGTCGATGTGAAGGCGGCCGTGCGGATCGGGCTCGCGGCGCTCGCCGGATCGATGGGCGGTGCCTTCTTCGCGGCCGGGATCAGCAGCGAACTGCTGAGGCCCGTGATCATGGTGGTGCTGCTGGGAGTGGCGGCCTTCGTCATGCTGCGGCCCGCCTTCGGCCGGACGCAGGCGGGCGGCCAGGTCACCCGGGCGCGTACGGTCACGGCGATCGTGCTGGTCGGCGGCGGGATCGGCTTCTACGACGGGCTGTTCGGGCCCGGTACGGGAACGTTTCTGGTGCTGGCGCTCACCGCCGTACTCCACCTGGATCTGGTGACCGCCTCCGCCACCGCCAAGATCGTGAACGTCTGCACCAACGCCGGGGCGCTCGCGATGTTCGCCTATCAGGGCACGGTGCTGTGGCAACTGGCCGCGCTGATGGCGGTGTTCAATCTGGCGGGCGGGATGTTCGGCGCGCGGACGGCGCTCAGGAAGGGCAGCGAGTTCGTCCGCGGGGTGCTGCTGGTGGTGGTGTTCTCGCTGGTCGCGAAGCTGGCGTTCGACCAGTGGACGGCGTGATCGCCGGTCGTGAGGCCAAGACGCGTGCGGTGGCCCGGGACGAGCGGCGGTGGCCCGGGACGAGCGGCGGGAGCCCGGGACGAGTGACGTGGGCTCGGATGAACGGCGGGGGCACGGAGGAGTGCGGCGGTCCAGGTGATCGCGGGTGATCGCGGGTGATCGCGGCGGTCCACATGAAGGTTCCCCGCCCCCATCAGCGACGAGCGTGACGGGGACGGGGACGCGGGGCGGAACCGAGGCGCGGTGGATACCGGCCCCGTCAGCTGCCCTGCGCGCCGCTCGCCCGGCGACGCAGGAGCCGGGTCCCGCCGACGGCGGGCACGGCCGTCACAGCCGTGCCCGCCGCGATCCGGGTGGTGTCGGAGGCGGTGGTGCCACCGACCCCGGTCTTCATCCGGCTCCTCGGCCCGGCGTACCCCATGGTGAGATCGCCGGTGGCCTCGTTGCCGTTCTCACACGTCGCGCGGATGCCGTACGTACAGGGCCGGGCGGGCGGCGGTCGGCACTCTCCGACGACGGCCTCCCCGCACGTACCGGGATCCACTCACCATTTCGCCGCGTCGACAGCTTCCAGGAAGCACTTCCCGTGTCCGTCCAGGCCGCGGGCCTTGGTGTTGACGGTGACGGGGGTCGCCGGGGCGCGCGGTCGTAGGGAGACTGTTCCAGTGTCTCGATACCTCCGCGACGGCCCCGGTCGCATTCGCGGAGGCCAGGGCTATCCAAGCGGACGCCGGTGCGGTAGAGGTGAGCAGGCGGGCAATCGTGCGCATAGAGCGTCCTCCGAGGCGGCTGGGGGATCCGTCACCTCCGAGATAAAGCGCGGCTCGGCGTCGGCGCCTGCTGATGCACCATCAGATCCATTTACCGGCGTCGGCGTGTCGCACGTGACAGCCGCTGTTGTCGCAGGTCACGGGCGTGTACGGCAAGGTGGCGGCGATTCGTTCCACCGTCGTGCTGAACGGGTGACGAGAGGTCGGTCGCCCTCACAGGCGGGCCCACTCCACCCCGTCGTACAGTTCCGTCACCGTCTTCAGCAGGGTCGCGTCGCCCGGGAAGACCGTCTCGTCGATCCGGCTCACCGGGGCGACTCCGTGCGAGTTGGTGACGAAGGCGGCCCGGTACTGGCCCAGGTCCGCCAGGGTGACCTCGCGGTGGACCGACGGGAGACCGGCGGACAGCAGACAGGCATGGACCAACGCCATGGTGATGCCCGTCAGGACCGGGGCATCCGGCCAGACCACCGAACTGCCGTCCCAGAAAGCGATATTGGCGATAGCGCCCTCCGCGACCACCCCGCCACGACCGGTGAGCAGCGCGCTGTCGAATCCCGCGCGTTCGGCGAGCCGGCCGTAGTGGATCTGGGCGAAGCCGCCCAGATGCTTGATGTGCGGGACCGGGCGCTGGTACGGGACCGACATCAGGCTCTGCGCCCGGCCGTCGATGGCGACGGGCGGCCGTACGGTCACCATCAGAGTTGTGCCGGACGTCTCGTCCCTCTCGTCCGTCTCGTTCGGCCGGTGGACATACACGCGGACCGAGGCGTCACGTACGTCACCGAGCGCGTGCCGGAGCAGGGACCGGACGTGCTCACCGTCCAGGCCCACGCCGAACAGCTCGCGGGTCGCGGAGTCCAGCCGGTCGAGATGGAGGGCCAGACCGCGTACCCGGTAGTCCCTGACCTGCATGGCGGTGAAGTGACCGTAGGTGTCGAGCGCGCGGAGTCGCAGACCGGCCTCGGTGACGGGCCGGCCGTCGACCTCGATCAGCAGGTTCGGTGCAACAGTCGTCATGCTCCTCACCGTATGGCGTGCGTGGTTCATCTGGCGGCTTGACCTCAATCATGGTTGAGGTATGAGGCTCTTCTCATGGACACCACCACGCGGGAATCCGCAGCCGAATCTGCCGTCACAGCCACTTCCGCAGCCACTTCCACTTCCGCAGCCACTTCCGCAGCCGCTTCCGCTTCCGCTTCCGCATTCGCATCCTCATCCGAGCCGCTGAAGCTCGCCGTCATCCTGGGCAGCAACCGCGAAGGCCGCTTCGGTCCGGTCGTCTCCGGCTGGTTCCTCTCCCACGCCGCCGCGCGCCAGGACTTCACCACCTCACTGGTCGACCTGGCCGAGGTGGACCTGCCGACCGCCCTCTCCTTCCAGCCGGACCCCGCCGTCCGGGCCGAACTCGCCAAAGTCACCCCACGGCTGGCCGAGGCGGACGCCTTTGTCGTACTGACCCCCGAGTACAACCACTCCTTCCCCGCCGGTATCAAGTCCCTGATCGACTGGCACTACGGCGAGTGGCAGGCCAAGCCCGTGGGATTCGTGTCCTACGGCGGGATCTCCGGCGGACTGCGCGCTGTCGAGCAACTGCGCCAGGTCTTCGCGGAGTTGCACGCCGTCACCGTGCGGGACACGGTCTCCTTCCACAACGCGGGCGCCCACTTCGACGACGAGGGCCGTCACAAGGACCCCGCCGACTGCGATGCGGCCGCCAAGACGATGCTCGACCAGCTGGCCTGGTGGGGGCAGGCGCTGCGGGACGCCAAGTCCGTTCGTCCGTACGCGGGTTGATCGGCCCGACCCGACCTGTTCTCCCGTGGAGGACGGCTCCATCGTCGAACGGGGCGCACACGACGGCCTGCTGGCCGTAGAGGCGCGTACGCCCGCCTCTACGCGGGCCAGTTCGTCCCCCGTCGCCGCTCAGGCCCTGCCCGCCCGGCGAAGACCCGGCCGGGCAGGGCCTAAGGAGCGTCCGCCAGCGCCTCGGTCACGCCCGTCTCCGTCGGCCCGAGAAACAGGGGGTCCGGCCGTGTGAGGGCGTCGGCCGCCGCCTTTCCCGCGGCGATGACCTCCCGTACCCCGCCGTAGTACCAGGTCAGGTTGTGGCGCTCGTCGACCCCGACGCCGTACGACTCGACGCCCGCCGCCTCGCAGAGCGCCACCGCGCGCCGGACATGGAAGCCCTGTGTCACCAGCACCGCCCGTTCGACGCCGAATATCTTCTTGGCCCGTACGCACGAGTCCCAGGTGTCGAAGCCCGCGTAGTCGCTGACGATCCGCCCGTCCGGCACCCCCTGGCCGACGAGGTACGTCCGCATCGCGTCCGGCTCGTCGTACTCCTCGCGGCTGTTGTCCCCGGTGACCAGCACCACCCGTGCCTTGCCCGCGCGGTACAACTCCGCCGCCGCGTCGAGGCGGTGGGCCAGATACGGCGACGGTTGGCCGGAGCGCAGTCCGGCGCCGAAGACCACGGCCACATCCCGGGCCGGGACGTCGGCGACCGTACGGACACGGTCGTCGGCAACCGCGTACATCCACGTCGCCGGCGTCAGCGCGAGCGCGCACCCCAGCATGACGGCCTGCACCGCGCGCCGCTGCCCACGTCTTGTGCGCGGCAGTCGTGGCATGCGCGGCCGTGGCACGCGTAGCTGTGGCCCGCGCAGGCGTGGCAGGCGCGCCCGTCGCGGCAGTGTGAGGCGCGGTCGCGACAGCTTCGGCAGTGGCATGTTCCCCGGTCCCGTTCCCCTCGGCCGGATCCCGCTTTCCCGGCCATTTCCGTTCCGCTCTCGTCCGTTCTGCTCTGTACGACGATCGAGACCGCCGAACAGTTCGCGGTGGCGGTGGCGGTGGCGGTGGCGGTGGCAGTGGCGGTGGCGGTGGCAGTGACGGTGACGGTGGCGCTGGAGGTCCGGGGGTGGGCAGGGCCAGGGCCGCCCGGCCTCATGGCCCTTCCGTGTGCGCGATGAGATGGGCGAGGAACGCGGAGACGGCCGCGGGGAGGTTCCGGCGGGCCATGGACTGGATCTGGACGGTCCGGCGGGACAGTTCCGGATTTCTGATCGGTACGGCCGTCAACTCGTAGTCGGCGTGCAGCCGTCGCCGAATCGTCAGATGTCCCACGAGTGTTATGCCGCCCTTCATCTGTACGAAGCTCTCCAGGGCGCCGGAGTAGTTGCTGACGAAAGCGGGCTCGAATGCCAGCCCCTCCAGACTGACGCAGATGTCGAAGACCTGCCGGAGGGTCGTGCCCTGTTCCATCAGCGCCAGCGGGTAGGGGAGCAGGTCGGCGAGCCAGATCTCCTCGCGCCCGGCGAGGGGGTGGCCGGTCGGCATCAGCGCGTACACCGGCTGGGCCTCGGAGAACTCGACCCGAATATCCATCTCCGGCGCGAGGCTGTACGTGATGGCCAGATCGGCGCTACCGTCACGGACTTCCTGAGTGGCTCCCCCGGGCGAAGTGACATGCAATTGGAAGTGCACCCCCGGGTAGTTCTCGCGGAATGCGACGATTGCTTCGGGGAGGAAATCCCGGGCGAATCCCTCCGAGCTGGCGAGCCTGATGGTGCTGTGTCGCAAGGATCCGAGACCGCGGATATCGGCGAGGATCTGCTCGGATTCGAGCTGGCTGCGCCGGGCGTAGGCCGCGAGTATCTCACCGGCCTCGCTGAGCACCATTCCGCGCGGTCGCCGTTCGAACAGCGGCACGCCGATTTCGTGCTCCAGCTTGGCGATCTGCCTGCTGATCGCCGATGCCGCCACATGCAGGCGCTCGGACGCCTGGCCGATCGAGCCGATGTGCGCCACTTCCAGGAAGTACCGCAGCCCGGATCCCGTCACGTCCATCTGCTCCTCGTTCCCGCTTGTCAATCCCAAGGACGTTGCCCATCGAGCAACGCGGCCTTCTGATTATTGCAATTGTGTCAACCCTCGGGCGTCAGTAGCCTGCCATGTCAATGACATGAATTCACCACTCGGCAATTGTTTCCTGGCTATTACGAGAAAGGGTCACGATGACGCGTTCCACGGCAATCGACCGGGCGGTCGATTACTTTGATTCAGGCTCTTTTCTGGCAGATCTCACGCGGCGGGTGGCCCTGCCCACCGAGAGCCAGGCCGCCGACCCGGTGGACGAGTTGCGGTCGTATCTGGAAGAGGAAATGGTCCCCGCCCTCGTGGGCCTCGGCTGTACCACCCGCATCGTGGACAACCCGGTGACCGGCCGCGGCCCGTTCCTCGTGGCGCATCGGCACGAGGCCGAGCGGCTGCCCACCGTCCTCGTGTACGGGCACGCCGATGTGGTCCTGGGCGAGGAACAGCGCTGGCGGGCCGGCCTCGACCCCTGGCGGGTCGTGGTCGAGGGGGACCGCTGGTACGGACGCGGCACCGCGGACAACAAGGGCCAGCACACCATCAACCTGGCAGCCCTGGAGCACGTGCTGCACGCCCGGGGCGGACAACTGGGCTTCAACCTCAAGGTGATAATCGAGACCGGCGAGGAGTCGGGCTCTCCCGGGCTGAACGAAGTCTGCGCCCTGCTCCGCGACGAACTGGCCGCGGATCTGCTGATCGCCTCCGACGGGCCCCGGATCCACGCGGAGCGGCCGACGCTCTTCCTCGGATCGCGCGGCATGACCGCCTTCACCCTGCGCGTCCCGCTGCGCGAGCGCGCCCACCACTCGGGCAACTGGGGCGGGCTGCTCCGCAATCCGGCGACCGTGCTCGCGAACGCCCTGGCGACCATCGTGGACGGCCGGGGCCGGATCCTCGTCCCCGGCCTGCGGCCGACGCACATCCCGGCCGGCGTCAAGGCGGCCCTGGCCGACCTCACCGTCGGAGGCGGCAAGGACGACCCCGCCGTCGACGAGGGCTGGGGAGAGCCGGAACTCACCCCGGCCGAGCGGCTCATCGGCTGGAACACCCTCGAAGTCCTCTCCCTGGCCGCCGGGAACCCCGTCACCCCGGTGGGCGCGATCCCCGGCTCCGCGCACGCGCACTGCCAGCTCCGCTTCGTGGTCGGCACCGACCCGGCCACCCTCGGCCAGGTCCTCCGTGACCATCTGGACGCACACGGCTTCCCCATGGTCGAGATCGAGGTGGGCCGGACCATGGGCGCCACCAGGACCGACCCGGACGATCCGTGGGTGCGCCGGGCCGCGCGCTCGGTGGAGCGGACCACCGGTGAACGGCCCGCCATCATGCCCAACCTCGGCGGAAGCATCCCCAACGACGCGTTCGCCGACGTACTCGGACTGAGCACGGTCTGGGTGCCGCATTCGTACCCCGCCTGCGCCCAGCACGCGCCGGACGAACACCTCCTCGCCCCCCTGGCGCGACAAGCCCTGGAAATCATGGCCGGGCTCTTCTGGGACCTGGGCGAGGGACCCGGCGAAGACCCTGGCGAAGCCCTTGAAGAAGACCGGGGCGACCGCCTCGGCACCGGGTCCGGCGACGGCCCCTGTCGCGAAGAGGAGCACTGACCATGGGGACACCCGGCACCGACATCAGGCCCGAAAGCGCGGCGGAACCGGCGATACCCGCCAAGGCGTACCGCGTCATCGCCGCGGCGTCGATAGGCAACGCCCTCGAGTGGTTCGACATCCTCATCTACGCGTTCTTCGCGACGACCATCGCCAAGATCTTCTTCCCGGCCACGGACGACACCGTCTCGCTGCTCCTCGCCCTGGGCACGTTCGGCGTCTCGTACCTCGTACGCCCGCTCGGTGCGATCGTGCTCGGACGCTACGCCGACCGCGTGGGCCGCAAGGCCGCGCTCATGCTGTCGATCCGGCTGATGATGCTGGGCACCGCGCTGATCGCCTTCATGCCGTCCTACGGCTCCATCGGCCTCCTCGCTCCCCTCGCGGTCCTGCTCGCCCGCCTGATCCAAGGCTTCTCCGCCGGAGGCGAATTCGGCAGCTCGACGGCCTTCCTCGTGGAGCACGCCCCGAAGCTGCGCGGCTTCATGGCGAGCTGGCAGTTCGCCAGCCAGGGCGTCAGCACATTGCTCGCCGCGACCTTCGGAACGGTGCTGACGTCGACCCTGTCCACCGCGCAGCTGGAGTCCTGGGGCTGGCGCATCCCGTTCGTGTTCGGTCTGCTGATCGGGCCGATCGGCTACTACATCCGCCGCTTCGTCGACGAGCCCCCCGAGTTCGAACGGGCCCGGCAGGCCGATGCGGAAGCGGGAGCGGAGGCAAGGGAGAAAACAGGCGAGCACACCGGCCAGAAGACGGCGGACAAGGCCGCCGAGAACGCCGAAGCGACCGCCCGGGAAAAGGCCGAGCGCAAGCCGGTCGCGGAGGTGCTGCGCCACCACAAGCTCCGGGTGCTCCTGTCCGTCGGCACACTCGCCGTGTCCACGGCCATCACCTACTTCATCTCCTACATACCGACCTTCGCCGTCAAGGAGCTGGATCTGCCGGCCTCGACGGGCTTCGCGGCCACCATGGTGACCGGCGGAGTCCTCACGGTCATGACGCCCTTCATCGGCTACTGGTCCGACAAGGTCGGCCGGGTGCGCATCATGGGAGCGTTCGCCGTGCTGATCCTGCTGCTGCTCTACCCCGCCTTCGCCTTCCTCGTCGCGCACCCCGGATTCGGAGTGATCCTCGCCGTGATGTTCCTGGTCGGCGTCCTGAAGGCCGGGTACTTCGGGTCGCTCCCCGCGCTGCTGGCGGACCTGTTCCCGATCAGCAGCAGGGCGACAGGCATGGCGCTCAGTTACAACATCGGCGTGATGCTGTTCGGCGGCATGACACCGGCGGTGACCGTCTGGCTGGTCGATGTGACCGGCGACAAGCTGGCGCCCACCTGGTACCTGATGGCGCTCGCTCTGCTCAGCCTGACCTCCGTGCTTGTCGCCCGGCGGCGGTTCGGAGTGCGGTAACGCGTGACGTGCCCGCCGTGTGCGGGTGCGCACCGCCTCGGCGGGCGCGCACCCGCACACGGTCTTTTCCGATGCCTCTGATCGCTTCATGGTGATTACGCTAAGTGATGGCACTGACAATGCCCCGGCAGCGGCTGTGAGGTGGTGGAAAACCCCCGTCACCCTCGTGCAACCGCTCGGCAATCAGGACCCGGCAGGATCGGCCCATGACGCAGTCGGCGTACCACCGCATGCCCCAGCCCATACCACTCCCGCCGGGCGGCAGCGACCCGCTCGACACCGCGACGTTCGACAAGGCGCCGCTCGACACCGCAACGATCGACAGCCTCCCGCTCGACAGCGCCGCGCAGCTGTTCACCCGTATCACCGCCCAGCTTGGCCACCAGCTCGGAAAAGTCGCACGGAACGGAACCCGCAGGAGTATGCACAGCAACGGTCCCGCCTCCGCCGGTCCGGGTCCGGGCCACGCCTCCGCCGCCGGTCCCAGCCTCGTCCTCGTCGCCCATGGCAGCCGCGACCCGCGCGCCCTGCGCACGATCACGACGCTCCTCGAACGCGTCCGTGAACTCCGCCCCGGCCTGGACGTACGCCTCGGGCACATCGAGCTCAACGAGCCGCGGCTGTCCGACACCCTCGGCAGGCTCACCGCCCGGGGCACCGGCCGGGCCGTCCTCGTACCGCTGCTGCTCAGCCGTGGCTTCCACATCAAACGGGACCTGCCGGCCGCCGCCGCGTCCGTACCCGGCCTGAAGGCCCGGATCGCCGCCCCGCTCGGACCGCATCCGCTGCTGGTCGAGACCCTGTACGCGCGTCTCGTCGAGGCCGGCTGGCGTACGCACGCCACCGGCTCCGCACGCACCCGCGCCCGCGCGCGCAACGGCGCCGGAGTCGTCCTGGCCGCCGCGGGATCACGCGACCCGGAATCCGCGGCCGACACCCGCCGCACGGCCGCCCAGCTCAGCGAGCGCCTCGGCGGGGTACCGGTCGTCCCCGCATACGCCTCCGCCGCCTCGCCCACCGTTGCCGAGGCCCTCCGCGCTCTCGCCGCCCGGGGCCGCCACCGGACCGCGATCGCCTCGTACTTCACGGCCCCCGGCCACTTCGCCACCCGCAGCACCGCCGCCGCACCCTGGATCGCCGCCGCCCCGCTCGGCGCGCACCCGGCGATGGCCAGGCTGCTGCTCCACCGTTACGACGAGGCCCTGGCGACGCCGTACGAGACGGGCCACCGCGAACTGGCCTCCGCCTAGACCGGCGGGCCCCGGACCGGCAGGCCCCGGACCGGCAGGCCCCGGACCCGCAGGCCGCGGGCTGACCCCAGTCCGACGGATCCCGACCAGTTGTCACCCGTACCGGTTACCGTCGGTGCATGGCAGGCAGCACCGGTACCACCACATCGCACCCCTCCGGACCCGCGGGCGCATACGACGACACGGCCACCGAACGCTGGGCCGCGGAGCCCGACAAACGCCCCGGCCGCACCGCGTTCCAGCGCGACCGCGCGCGCGTGCTGCACTCCGCCGCGCTGCGCAGGCTCGCCGGCAAGACCCAGGTGGTGACCCCCGGATCCCGCAGTCAGGAGTGGGACGCCAGCCCCCGTACCCGCCTGACCCACTCCCTGGAGTGCGCCCAGGTCGGCCGCGAGCTGGGCGCGGCCCTCGGCTGCGACCCGGACCTGGTGGAGGCGGCCTGCCTCGCCCACGACATGGGCCACCCGCCCTTCGGCCACAACGGTGAGCAGGCGCTCAACGACTTCGCCGCCGACTGCGGCGGCTTCGAGGGCAACGCGCAGTCGCTCCGCCTGCTGACCCGTATCGAACCGAAGCGTTTCGTACGGTCCCCCGACAGCGGCGAGCTGGTCAGCGTCGGCCTCAACCTCACGCGCGCCGCTCTGGACGCCGCCACCAAATACCCCTGGACGCGCGGCTCCCACCCCACCCAGCCCGGTTCGGTGAAGTTCGGGGTGTACGAGGACGACCTGCCGGTCTTCGCCTGGGCCCGCAAGGGCGCGCCGGCGGACCGTACCTGCTTCGAGGCGCAGGTCATGGACTGGTCCGACGATGTGGCCTACTCCGTCCACGACTTCGAGGACGGCCTGCACGCCGGGCATGTCGACCCCGCCGCACTCTCCTCCGAGACCGAGCGGAACGCGATCTGGGCGGTGGCGATCGGCCGGTACGTACCGGCCGGCACCGACCCGCGGGAGCTGGCGGCCGCGCTCGACCGGCTCATGGAGCAGGAGTGGTGGCCGCACGGCTATGACGGCTCGGCCGTCGCGCAGTCCCGCCTCAAGGACGCCACCAGCCAGCTCATCGGCCGGTTCTGCGAGGCGGCCGAGGGCGCCACCCGCCAGGCGTACGGCACGGGCCCGCTCACCCGGTACGCCGCCGAACTGGTCGTCCCGCGCGCGGCCCGCCACGAGTGCGCCGTCCTCAAGGCCGTCGCCGACCGCTATGTCATGCAGCGCGCCGAACAGGAGGCGCTCCGCGCCGACCAGCGGATCGTTCTGGCCGAGCTGGCCGAGGCGCTCACGGCCCGCGCCCCGGAGGGCCTGGACCCGCAGTTCCGCGCGCTGTTCGACGCCGCCCGCGACGACCGGGCGCGCAAACGCGTCATCGTCGATCAGATCGCGTCTCTCACCGACGCGACGGCCCGCTCCCTGCACACGGCACACGCAGGCCGCCCCTGATCCGCGCCGCGGGCCCAGCCCCGAACAGTCGGAGACCCCGGACACTCCGCGTGCCCGGACAGTCCCCGGCCCCCAAAGTCCCTGCTCCGGCACAGGGCGCATTCCTGCCCGTCCGGCGTACTTCCGTCGCTCCGGCGCACTCGGGACCGTTCGGAGCACTCAAGCCCGATCGGAGCGCATCCGGCGCACGCGGAACCCCGGTGAGGCAGAGGATGGGTGACATATGCCCCTCATGCCTCACGGTTTCCGCCTCACGCGTGTACGAAAGTAGCCGGATCACGGCAGTGAGACCGGCCCGTGGAGCGCTCCCTCTTTCGCCATCACGCTCCGTGCGGGACGCTCGCAGATGGCGGCAGCACGAAGAGGAGGCATCAAGTGGTCGACGCACATCAGACATTTGTCATCGTCGGCGGAGGGCTCGCCGGGGCGAAAGCCGCGGAAACCCTGCGTGCGGAGGGATTCACCGGCCGGGTGATCCTCATCGGTGACGAGCGCGACCACCCGTACGAACGACCACCCCTGTCCAAGGGCTACCTGGCCGGCAAGGAGGAGCGCGACAGCGTCTTCGTGCACGAGCGTGCCTGGTACGCACGGGCCCAGGTGGAGCTGCATCTCGGCCAGACCGTCACCTCCGTCGACCGGGACGCCCGTTGCGTACGTCTCGGCGACGGCACATCCGTGCGGTACGACAAACTGCTGCTGGCCACCGGCGCCGAACCGCGCCGACTCGACATCCCCGGCACCGACTTGGCGGGCGTGCACCATCTGCGCCGCCTCGCCCACGCCGACCGGCTGCGCCAGGTGCTGGCGGCCCTCGGCCGTGACAACGGCCATCTGGTGATCGCCGGTGCGGGCTGGATCGGCCTGGAGGTCGCGGCGGCGGCCCGCGGTTACGGCGCCGAGGTCACCGTCATCGAGTCCGAGGCGACCCCGCTCCACCACGTCATCGGCCCCGAACTGGGCCAGCTCTTCACCGAGCTGCACCGGGAGCATGGCGTCCGGTTCCACTTCGGCGCCCGGCTCACCGAGATCATCGGTCAGGACGGCATGGTCCTGGCGGCCCGTACGGACAGTGGAGAGGAGCACCCGGCCCACGACGTGCTCGCCGCGATCGGCGCCGCCCCGCGCACCTCCCTCGCCGAGGCCGCGGGTCTCGCTCTCGCCGACCGGGCCCAGGGCGGCGGCGTCGTCGTGGACTCCGGTCTGCGCACCTCCGACCCCGACATCTTCGCGGCCGGGGACGCGGCGGCCTTCCCGGTGTCCGGCTGGGGCGCGGGCCTCGCCACGACGCGGGTGCGGGTCGAACACTGGGCCAACGCCCTCAACGGCGGCCCCGCCGCCGCCCGCGCCATGCTCGGCCAGGACGTGACGTACGACCGGATCCCGTACTTCTTCTCCGACCAGTACGACCTGGGCCTGGAGTACTCGGGCTGGGCCCCGCCCGGCTCGTACGACCAGGTGGTGGTACGGGGCGACGCGGGAAAACGGGAGTTCGTCGCCTTCTGGCTGAAGGACCGCCGGGTGCTCGCGGGGATGAACGTCAATGTGTGGGATGTCACCGAAGACATCCAGCGCCTGATCCGGTCCGGTGCCCGGCAGGACCTGGAGGCCCTCGCCGACCCGGGTGTCCCGCTCGACTCCCTCGGTACGTGACCGGCCCACCCGCCCCGGCGGCGACGGGACGGTCCGGCGGTGTCGGTGCGTCCCCGTAGAATTCACGCGTGGCCGGCAGGATCAACGATGACGACGTGAAGGCGGTTCGGGACGCGGTCCCGATCGACGCCGTCGTTTCCGAATACCTCCAGCTGCGCAGCGCGGGCGGCGGCAATCTGAAGGGCCTGTGCCCCTTCCACGACGAGAAGTCCCCCTCCTTCCAGGTCAGTCCGAGCAAGGGTCTCTTCCACTGCTTCGGCTGCCAGGAGGGCGGGGACACCATCGCCTTCGTGATGAAGCTCGACCATCTCTCCTTCTCCGAGACGGTCGAGCGGCTCGCCGCGCAGGCCGGCATCACGCTCCGGTACGAGGAGGGCGGGTACAACCCGGCGAGCCAGCGCGGCGAGCGCACCCGGCTGGTCGAGGCGCACAAGATCGCCGCGCAGTTCTACGTGGAGCAGCTGTCCGGCGCCGAGGCCGAGCCCGGCCGCCAGTTCCTCGCCGAGCGCGGCTTCGACCAGGCGGCCGCCGAGCATTTCGGCATCGGCTACAGCCCGGTCGGCTGGGACCACCTCACCCGCTTCCTGCGCGGCAAGGGCTTCTCCGACAAGGAGTTGTTGCTCTCCGGCCTCTCCCAGGACGGCCGGCGCGGCCCGATCGACCGCTTCCGGGGCCGGCTGATGTGGCCCATCCGCGACATCTCCGGCGAAATGGTCGGCTTCGGCGCGCGCAAGCTGCGCGAGGACGACAACGGTCCGAAATATCTGAACACGCCCGAGACCGCGATCTACAAGAAGTCCCAGGTGCTGTACGGCGTCGACCTGGCGAAGAAGGACATCGCCAAGGCCAGCCGGGCCGTGGTCGTCGAGGGCTACACCGATGTGATGGCCTGCCACCTGGCCGGGATCACCACCGCCATCGCCACCTGCGGCACGGCCTTCGGCGGCGACCACATCAAAATCCTCCGCCGGCTGCTGATGGACAACGGCACCGCCAAGGTGATCTTCACCTTCGACGGGGACGCCGCCGGCCAGAAGGCCGCGCTGCGCGCCTTCGAGGACGACCAGAAGTTCGCCGCCGAGACGTACATCGCCATCGCCCCGGACGGCATGGACCCGTGCGACCTGCGCCTCGCCAAGGGCGACGACGCCGTCCAGGACCTGGTCGAACCGCGCACGCACCTCTTCGAGTTCGCGATCCGCCAGATCGTGTCCCGGTACGACCTGGAGACCCCCGCGGGCCGCGCGGCGGCGCTGGACGAGGCCGCGCCGATCGTCGCCCGTATCAAGAGCGGTTCCTCGCAGCACGAGGTCGCGGTCCAGCTCGCCGGCATCCTCGGCATCCTCGACACCCAGTTCGTGGTCAAGCGCGTGGCCCAGATGGCGCGCTGGGCGCGCGACCGGGGCGGCCGGGGCCCGGCGGCGGCCCCCGAGCGCCGCTCGCAGCAGTCGTACGAGAACCAGCCGTCGCAGGCCCCCTCGGGCCCCGCGCTCAACCTCCGCAGCCCCGCCCACCGCACCGAGCGCGAGCTGCTGAAGCTCGCCCTCCAGCGGCCCGAGCTGGTCTCCCCGGCCTTCGACGCCTACGGGGAGGACGAGTTCACCGCCCCGCCGTACGCGGCCGTGCGCCGCGCCATAGAGGAAGCCGGGGGCGCCGAGCAGGGTTTGAGGTCCGCCCCGGAGTATCTGGCCCGGGTCCGCGAGGCGGCGCCGAACGACGCCGTGCGCTCCATGGTCACCGAGCTGGCGGTGGAGGTGTTCCACGGCAAGACGATCGACGAGACGTATGCGGGGGAGCAGCTCGTCCAGGTCCGGCTGCGCGCCGTGGACCGGCGCGTCCGGGAGGTCACCGGCACCCTGACCCGGCTGGGCTCGCAGGCCGATCCGGAGCAACTCGGCGCCGTACAGAACGAGTTGTGGGTGCTCCAGCAGTACGGCCAGTCCCTGCGCAACCGAGGCGCCGACGCGCTCTGAGGTCTTCGGCGCGCTCCTGGGCCCTGTCCGGCCGCGGCTCTTCCCGTAACGGCCCGGTTACGTACCGGACTCAGAAAGTCGTCGCACGCCCCTCGTGGCGGCCTTGTGTCGTACCCCACACTGGGGTGCGGTGCCAGGTCCTGTCGGAGACGTCGGCCTGCCCGCGACGCCCGGCGCACACGCCCCCGCCCCGGCAGCGATCACCCTGGAGGTCGCCCCCCGTGCAGACCCGGACCCTGACCGAGACGCTGACCGCACCTGCCACCCCCGCGCCCGTCACTCCTCCCGGCCCGGCCGCCCCCGCTCCTCCGCCCGAGCTCACGGCGGTCCCGTCCCAGACCCGCGCCGCGTACCACCCAGAGACGATCACGCGCGCGCCCACCGAGCCCCTCACCGAGGACCCGGTGCACGTGCCCTACACACCCGAGCCCCAGACCCGCCGGGGAGGCGCCCGCGCCGACACCGGAGGTCCCTCCTCGGACCTCTTCCGCCAGTATCTGCGCGAGATCGGCCGTATCCCGCTGCTCACGGCCGTCGAGGAAGTGGACCTGGCGCGCCGTGTCGAAGCCGGTCTGTTCGCCGAGGAGAAGCTGAGCGGCGCCGCCGATCTGGATTCCCGGCTCGCCCTGGATCTCGACCGGCTCGTCGTCCTGGGCCGGATGGCCAAACGCCGTCTGATCGAGGCCAATCTGCGCCTCGTCGTCTCCGTGGCCAAACGCTACGTCGGCCGCGGACTGACCATGCTCGACCTCGTCCAGGAGGGAAATCTCGGCCTGATCAGGGCAGTCGAGAAGTTCGACTACGCGCGCGGCTACAAGTTCTCGACATACGCGACCTGGTGGATACGCCAGGCGATGTCCCGCGCGCTGGCCGACCAGGCCCGTACCATCCGGGTCCCGGTCCATGTGGTCGAGTTGATCAACCGAGTGGTGCGGGTCCAGCGCCGCCTGCTCCAGGAGCGCGGCTACGAGCCGACCCCCGACGAGGTGGCCGTCCAGCTGGATCTGTCTCCCGAGCGGGTCAGCGAGGTGCTGCGGCTCGCCCAGGAACCGGTCTCCCTGCACGCCCCGGTGGGGGAGGAGGACGATGTGGCGCTCGGGGACCTGATCGAGGACGGCGACGCCGCGTCCCCCGTGGAGTCCGCCGCCTTCCTGCTGCTGCGCCAGCACCTGGACGCCGTGCTCTCGACGCTCGGCGAACGCGAACGCAAGGTGGTCCAGCTGCGGTACGGACTGGCCGACGGCCGGCCCCGCACACTGGAGGAGATCGGCCGGATCTTCGGCGTGACCCGCGAACGTATCCGCCAGATCGAGTCCAAGACCCTCGGCAAACTGCGCGACCACGCCTTCGCCGACCAGCTCCGCGGCTACCTCGACTGACCCGACGCCGGGGAGACGCCCGTTCCACGGTCGCGCCGGGGAGACGCCCGTACCACGGTCGCGCCGGGAGACGCACGCACGAGCCTCCCGGCGCCGTAGGACAAGTCGCCGCGGATCAGTCGACCTCGGCGACCGCCTGCGCGAACTGGGCCGCGTAGAGGCGTGCGTACGCGCCTCCTGTGGCCAGCAGGTCGTCGTGCGTGCCCTGTTCGACGATGGAGCCCTTCTCCATGACCAGGATGACGTCCGCGTCGCGGATGGTGGAGAGCCGGTGTGCGATCACGAAGCTCGTACGGCCGTGTGCCAGCCGGGCCATCGCCTTCTGGATCAGCACCTCGGTACGGGTGTCCACCGAGCTGGTCGCCTCGTCCAGCACCAGGATCACCGGGTCGGACAGGAACGCCCGCGCGATGGTGATCAGTTGCTTCTCGCCCGCGCTGACCCCCGAGCCCTCGTCGTCGATCACCGTGTCGTAGCCGTCGGGGAGCGTACGGATGAAACGGTCCGCGTGGGCCGCCCGTGCCGCGTCCTCGATCTCCTTCGGAGTGACGTCGCGCGAGGCGCCGTACGCGATGTTCTCCGCGATCGTGCCGCCGAACAGCCAGGTGTCCTGGAGCACCATCCCGATCCCCGCCCGCAGCTCCTCGCGGGACATCCTCGCGATGTCCATGCCGTCGAGGGTGATCCGGCCGCCCGTCACCTCGTAGAACCGCATCAGCAAGTTGACCAGCGTGGTCTTGCCCGCACCGGTCGGGCCGACGATCGCGACCGTCTGCCCCGGGTTCACCGACAGCGACAGATCGTCGATCAGCGGCTTCTCCGGCTCGTACCGGAACGACACATGGTCCAGCGCCACCCGGCCCTCCGGCTCGCGCAGCCGCTCCACGGCCACGCCGTCCGGCTCCTGCTCGACCGCGTCCAGCAGCTCGAAGATCCGCTCGGCGGAGGCGACCCCGGACTGCACCAGGTTCGCCATCGAGGCGACCTGCGTCAGAGGCATCGAGAACTGCCGCGAGTACTGGACGAACGCCTGCACATCACCGATCGACAGCGTGCCCGAGGCGACCCGCAGCCCGCCGACGACCGCGACCAGCACATAGTTCAGGTTGGATATGAACAGCATCAGCGGCTGCATGATCCCGCTGTTGAACTGCGCCTTGAAGACCGCCTCGTAGAGCTGGTCGTTCTGCTCGCGGAACGCCTCGGCCGACTCGTGCTGCCGCCCGAAGACCTTCACCAGCGCGTGGCCGGTGTACATCTCCTCGATGTGCGCGTTGAGCGTGCCGGTGACCTTCCACTGCCGTACGAACTGCGGCTGCGACCGCTTGCCGACCTTCGTCGCCACGAGGATCGACAGCGGCACCGTCACCAGCGCGACCAGCGCCAGCAGCGGCGAGATCCAGAACATCATCGCCAGCACACCGACGATCGTCAGCAACGAGTTGATCAGCTGGCCCATCGTCTGCTGAAGGGTCTGCGAGATGTTGTCGACATCGTTCGTCGCCCGGCTCAGCACCTCGCCGCGCGGCTGCCGGTCGAAGTACGACAGCGGCAGCCGGGACAGCTTCGCCTGGATGTCCTCGCGCATCCGGTACACCGTGTGGTTGATGACCCGGATGGAGAGCCGCGTCGACACCAGCATCAGCAGCCCGGCGCCCACGTAGACCACCAACGCCATCAGCAGGACCCCGCCCACCGAGCCGAAGTCGATGCCGTGGCCGGGCGTGAAGTCCACGCCGGAGAGGACGTCGGCGAGCCCGTCGTCGCCCTTCTCCCGCAGCCCCTCGACGGTCTGCGCCTTGGTGACACCGTCCGGTGTCTGCCGGCCGACGACCCCTGCGAAGATCAGGTCCGTCGCCTGCCCGAGGATCTTGGGCCCCACGACCGACAACGCGACGCTCAGCACACCGGCCCCGAGCATCCACCACAGAGTGGTCCGCTCCAGCACCAGCAGCCGCAGCAGCCGCTTCGACGACCCCTTGAAGTCCATGGACCGCTGCGTCGGGCCCATCATCATGCGTCCGCCCGGACCGCTCATCAGGCAGCCTCCGCCTCGGTCAGCTGGGAGAGGACGATCTCCCGGTATGTCTCATTGCCCGCCATCAGCTCCTGGTGCCGACCCGTCCCCACGACCTTGCCCTCGTCCAGGACCACGATCCGGTCGGCGTCGCGGATGGTGGAGACGCGCTGGGCGACGATCACGACGGTCGCCTCCGCGGTCTCCCGCGTCAGCGCGCCGCGCAGCGCCGCGTCCGTGGCGTAGTCCAGCGCCGAGAACGAGTCGTCGAACAGGTATATCTCCGGCCGCTGCACCAACGTCCGCGCTATCGCCAGCCGTTGCCGCTGCCCGCCCGAGACATTCGTGCCTCCCTGCGAGACGGGCGCGTTCAGCCCGCCCTCCAGGGCTTCGACGAACTCCTTCGCCTGGGCCACCTCCAGGGCGTGCCACAGGTCCTCGTCGGTCGCGTCCGGGTTTCCGTACCGCAGATTCGTCGCGACCGTCCCGGAGAAGAGATACGGCTTCTGCGGCACGAGGCTCACGGTCTTCGCGAGCAGTACGGGATCGAGCTCCCGGACGTCCTGCCCGTCGACCAGCACCTCCCCGTCGGTCGCGTCGAACAGCCGCGGTACGAGCCCGAGCAGCGTCGACTTGCCGCTGCCCGTGGACCCGATGACCGCGGTCGTCTCGCCGGGACGCGCGACGAGCGACACGCTCCGCAGCACGGGCTCCTCGGCGCCGGGGAAGCGGAACTCCGCGCCCCGCAACTCCAGATGCCCGTGCCGCCGCAGTTCCCGTACCGGATCGCGGGGCGGCACGACGCTCGACTCGGTGTCCAGCACCTCCTCGATGCGCTCGGCGCAGACCTCGGCACGCGGCACCATCATGAACATGAAGGTGGCCATCATCACAGCCATCACGATCTGCATCAGATACGCGAGGAACGCGGTCAGCGCGCCGATCTCCATCCCGCCGCTCTCGATACGGTGCGCACCGAACCAGACGACGGCGATCGACGACAGGTTCACGACCGTCATCACGGTCGGGAACATCAGCGCCATCAGCCGGCCGGTCGACAGAGCGACATCGGTCAGCTCGGTGTTGGCGCCGCGGAATCGTCCCTTCTCGTACTCGTCCCGGACGAAGGCCCTGATCACGCGGTTGCCGGTGATCTGCTCCCGCAGCACCCGGTTCACCGTGTCCAGCCGGGTCTGCATGGTCCGGAACAGCGGCCGCATCTTCTTGACGATGAGGCTCACGGATATACCGAGCAGCGGCACCACGGCCAGCAGCACGGCGGAGAGCGGAATGTCCTGGCCGAGCGCCATGACGATGCCGCCCACACACATGATGGGCGCGGACACCATCAGCGTGAACGACATCAGGACCAGCATCTGTACCTGCTGGACATCGTTGGTGGTACGAGTGATCAGCGAGGGAGCCCCGAAGTGGCCCACCTCACGCGCCGAGAAGCTCTGCACCCGGTCGAAGATCGCGGCCCGTACGTCCCGGCCCAGGGCCGAAGCCGTCCGCGCGCCGTAGTACACGGCGCCCATGTTGCAGATCACCTGGATCACGCTGACGGCGATCATGATGCCGCCGAACTCCAGGATGTAGCCCGTGTCCCCCTTCACGACACCGTTGTCGATGATGTCGGCGTTCAGGGTGGGCAGATAGAGAGTGGCGCACGTCTGCAACAGCTGGAGCGCCACCAGCAGGGCTATCGGTCTCTTGTACGGAGCGAGATGGGCTCGCAGAAGTCGTAGCAGCACACGCAGTCTCTCGGAGTCGGCTCGGAATCGGCGAGGACCGTCCGTGAAGATCGTCCACGAAGGTCATCGTCGAGGATCGGTCGGCGAAGATCAGGGGTCCCGACCCATCTTGCGTTATCCGGCCCGCCGAACCCCAAGGGTTTCTGTCCAAGGACGGGTCAAATACGGGGCGTACGGGGTGCGAGGGCGCTCGCGACGGCGGACGTCCGGACTCCTGAACCCTTCCCACCGGCGGAGGTTCGCAATTCCGCGCCCACTCGGACCGCCAGGTCACCGAGGACCGCCGAGGCCGTTCGGACCGTGGGGCCGAACACCCCCGGGGCCCGGGGGTCGCGGCGGCGGGCGCGGAACGCTTCGCCGGGCGGAGGCCCAGACCCGAGGCCGTTCAGACCGTGGGGCCGAACGCCCCCGGGTGGATCTGATCCCTCGTCGCCCCGTACTGCTGCCGTACCGCCGTCCCCACGGCCACGTCGTCACCCGGCTCGAAGACCTGCGCCGCCGCGCCCTGCCAGGCCGGCGGGTTGTGCGGACCGAGCGACCCCCGCGAGACCCCGAGCGCCCAGGCCGCCTGCCGGGCCGCGCCGATCGCCGTGTAGTCGGCGGGCTGCGGTACGACGACCTGCGCCCCGAAGATCGCCGGAGCCAGGGCCTGCACGGCGGGCAGCTCGGCTGCGGCCCCCAGCAGGAACACCCGGCGGACCTCCACCCCGCGCCCGCGCAGGACGTCCATCGCGTCGGCGAGCGAGCACAGCATCCCCTCGAACGCGGCCCGTGCCAGGTGCTCCGGCTTCATCGACTCGCGCCGCAGCCCGGTCAGCGTGCCCGCCGTGTGCGGCAGCTGCGGAGTCCGCTCGCCCTCCAGATACGGCAGGAACACCAGCCCCGATGAGCCCGGCGTGGACTTGAGCGCCAGCGTGGACAGCTCGCCCAGCTCTTCCGCCCCCAGCAGCTCCGCCGTACCGCGCAGGGTCCGTACGGCATTGAGCGTATGGACGACCGGCAGATGCATCCCGGTGGCGTCGGCGAAGGAAGTGATCATCCCGGCCGGATCGGCCAGCGCCTCGTGATGCACGGCCATCACCGACCCCGAGGCCCCCAGCGACACCACGGCGTCCCCGACCCCCACGCCGAGCCCGAAGGCGGCGGCCATGGTCTCGCCGGTCCCCGCGGAGATCAGCAGCCCCTCGGGAGTGGTCCCGGCGGAATCGGCCGGGCCGAGCACCTCGGGCAGCGCGGCCTGGTGCCCGAGCGCCAGCTCCACGAGATCAGGGCGGTACGCCCCCGTACGCGCGGACCAGTAGCCGGTCCCGGAGGCGGCCCCCCGGTCCGTCGTTCTGCGCGCGGGACGCCCCAGCAACTGCCAGACCAGCCAGTCGTGCGGCTGGAGCACCAGCGCGGTGCGCTGCGCCGCCTCCGGCTCGTTCCGCGCCATCCACCGCAGCTTCGCCACGAGCTGACCCGACTGCGGTACGGACCCGACGGCATCGGCCCAGGCATGCCGGCCGCCCAGCGCGTCGATCAGATCCGCGGCGGCCACCTGCGCCCGCTTGTCGTTGCCGACCAGCGCGGGCCGTACGAGGTTGCCCTGCCGGTCCAGCGCCACCATCCCGTGCTGCTGCGCGGACACCCCGATGGCCTGCACCCCCTCCAGCAGCCCGCCGGACGCGGCCTCACCGAGGGAGAGCAGCCAGGCCTGCGGATCGACCTCGGTGGCCTTCGGCTCGACCGGATGCGGCGCGTACCCCTGCCGCAGCACGGCACCCGTGTCCGCGTCACAGACGACGACACGTGTGAACCCGGACGAACTGTCCAACCCGGCGACTATTCCCATGGCACCCGATTCTGCCGCACTCCCGGTGTGCCGGGCGCTGCCGGGATCCCGGGCCCGCCGACGCGGACCCGGACGCGTCGCCCCTTCCGGCGCCGGGCTACGTGTTGCTGGTCCCCCAGTCGTCCTGCCCGTTCTGGCTGCGCTCCCGCAGCGAGCGCACCCGCTGGGCGACGGAGTCGGGCACCTTGTCCCCGACCCGCTCGCCGACCACCCCGCTCACCGAGTGGTACGCCTTGCCCGCGACCTCACGCCCGGTCTGCGCGGCGGATTCGGCGGCGTTGCGCACCGCCGGGTTCTGGGACACCTGTCGCGCCGATTTCTTCAGCTGCTCGTAACGCTCGCGTCCGGCGCGCGTTCCGAGAACGTATCCGCAGGCCAGGCCAGCGATGAACGTGAGGCGGTACCGCATGGCCGCCACCCTTCCTGTGCGTCGGAGTACCCAGCGTCAGCGCCGGACCGTCGGTGTGTGCTCTCCGCCTACCCCGTAGGGACCCGAGATCACCCGAGCTGCCCCGGCCCGTAAGCGATTGGCGAAGCACCCCCCTGCTTGCGCTAATGTATGTGTCGCAGCGAACGTGCGCCGCCCAGGGCGTCCGGGGTAGGTACGTTCGGTGCACACGCAGCAATCCCCTGTAGCTCAATTGGCAGAGCAGCCGGCTGTTAACCGGCAGGTTACTGGTTCGAGTCCAGTCGGGGGAGCGCGGTCCCCTGTAGCTCAATTGGCAGAGCATTCGGCTGTTAACCGGAGGGTTGCTGGTTCGAGTCCAGCCGGGGGAGCGGGAAAACGAAGAGGACCCTACGGGGTCCTCTTTCGTCTGTCCACAGACGTTCACCCGGACCCGTTCGCCGCGTTTCCGTCCCTCTTTCGGCTCTTCTGTGAAGTTCTTGGAACCGGTCGGTGCGCGGCGAAGTCCTCAAGGTCAGGCGATGCCGACCATCCGAGGCAGGAGATCGTATGAGCGGCTATGCTGCGGCAGACGGCGCGCACAAATGTGCGCGACGCGCCGTTAGGGGCGGTAGCTCAGCCGGTTAGAGCAGCGGACTCATAATCCGTCGGCCGTGGGTTCGAGTCCCACCCGCCCCACCGTAGGAGAAACGATCTGACCTGCGACGATGTGTCAGATCGTCTCCCTTGGGGGGAGGTGCTCGCCGCACGAGCACCTCACAGGGCGATCCTTGCGATGGTAGGCATGACATCGAGCAAATCCCGCGCAAGCGAAGCTGGCGGCGTGTCATACGCGGCCGTCCGGCGCGCGGGTGGTGCCTGTGACAGAAGTGCCCGGTGTATGCCCGCGCCTGTGCAGGGCAGTTGACGGGCGCATCCACATGGTTCCGTCGGTTGGGGTGGCCGGAGCGGAGCGAGGGGACCGGCGGCTCAAGGAGCGGTACCTCGCATCAGCGGCAGATGTCGAAGCTCTTCGGAGTCGTCCTCGACGGTCTGACCGTCCTCTTCGGAGTCTCCCCTCTGTAGGAGCTGTCAGGGGCAGCGGAGGCGCCCGGACATCTCCTGTCAGCTATGCGTGGCCGGTGACCTCTCGCGGCTCATGACGCCTACCTGCGGCGAACACGGCCCTGACCGCCTCCAGCGTGCCGAGATCGGCGAGCGGGTCTCCGTCGACGAGCAGCAGGTCCGCCCGGAAGCCAGGTGCGATCCGGCCGGTGACCGCGCCCAGGCCCAGTGCGTCAGCGGCGTCGATGGTCGCCATGTCGATGACCCTGCTGTTGGGCAGGCCCAGGTGCGCGTAGAAACCCAGCGCCGAGGTGAGCCCGTCGAAACCGGCACGGCCGACTCCCGCGTCGGTCCCCGCGACGAGCTTGGCACCGGCCTTCACCATCTGCCGCACTCCATCGAAGAGCGCCTCTGTCCGCTCCTCGCCGAAGAAGCGGGCAGCCATCTGCCAGTGCGGGCTCACGGTGGGAGAGACGAAGATTCCCTGCTCCACGATTCGGGCCAGGACGTCGGGCCGGAGGTCGAAGCCGTCGGCAGTCATCCACGTGCAGTGCTCGATCGTGTCCACGCCAGCCGTCACGGATGCCTCGATGCCGTCCGCTCCGTGTGCGTGGGCGGCCACCGGCACGCCGGCCTGGTGGGCCTCGCTCACAAGGGCCTCAAGCTCTTCCGGGGAGAACTGGCTCTGCCAGCTCCTCGGCCCGTCCTTGGTCAGCCCGCCTCCGGTGGCCATGACCTTGATCACGGTGGCACCTGCCGCGATGTTGCGCCGCACCAGGCCGCGAACTTCGTCCGCGCCGGAGACTTCGCCGCCCAGGAAGTAGCAGTGCCCTCCGGGCGGGGTGGCGGGCGTACCCGCCGACACGATCCGAGGGCCCGGCGTGCGGCCGTCGGCGATCTCCGCGGCCACGCGAAGCGCGAATCCGTCACGGTCCCCGAGGTCCCGCGCGGTGGTCACACCGCTGAGGAGGAGCTGCTCCGCGCGGCGGCGCATGTCCTGGAGCAGAGTCTCATTGCTGGATCCCTGGAAGACGGCCCGGGGATCGGTGCCGCCGTCGAACGCGAGGTGGACGTGCGCGTCGATGAGACCGGGCATGACGGTGCCGGGAAACACGAGGTGTGTCGCGTTCGGGCCGGCCTGGTCAGTGAGCTGTTCCCGCGGACCGACCGCGGCGATGGAGTCGCTCTCGACGAGGACCGCGCCGTCCTCCAGATACTTTCCGGAGCCCACCAGGACTCGGTCCGCGGTGATCAGCATGGCGTCTCCTTGGTCTTCGCCGACGGTGCGGAGGCGCGAAGCGCGTCCGACACCGCGATCAGTTGTCTGACGTCCGACTCCCGGTCGCGCCCCAGAGACATCGCCAGCGGAACGGCCGGACGCGGCGCGGGCTCGCCCCGCCCGCTCCTTGCGACCGCCTGACAGAGCCGGTCGGCCAGTTCGTCTGGGGCGAGGTCGAGTGCAGAGCTGTCGTCCGCCTGGTTAACCCAGTAGGGACTTGTGTCCACCAGCCCGTCGCGATATGCCGCCATCCGCCGGGTGGCTTCGTTAACTTGTAAGGACAGCGTTTGTCGACGAGTTTCAACGGCGATCAGTGGCCGGGGAGCCCGCGAGTGTTCACGGGAAATGACGGCACTTCGGGAGATCAGGTGCGATCCCTGTCGGGACCCTGAAGGCGCGGTTCGTTCAACCGGAGGGCTTAACCGCTTGTGTCTCCAGTAGGGGGAGACAACAGGGTGGAGCACATGAACGGCGACGCGCTCTACTCGATTGGTGATCTTGCCCGGCGGACCGGGCTGACGGTGAAGACCATTCGGTTCTACTCCGACGCGGGAATCGTGCCGCCGACCGACCGAAGCCCGGCCGGCTACCGGCTCTACGACATCGACGCCGTCACACGTCTCGATCTCGTGCGTACCCTGCGCGACCTCGGGCTAGACCTTTCCGCCATCAGGAAGGTCCTCGACCGGGAAGTCTCCGTCCCCGAAGTGGCTTCAGCGCACGCCGATGCCTTGGACGTGCAGATTCGTACGCTTCGTCTGCGTCGATCCGTACTGAGAGCGGTAGCCAAGCGTGGCCCTACACCTGAGGAGCTGGATCTCATGCACAAACTCGCCAAGCTTTCCGACAGCGAACGGCAGCGGCTGGTGACCGACTTCATCGATGACACCTTCGGCGGGCTTGACGCCAACCCGGAGTTCGTAGCCATGATGCGGTCGGCCATGCCCCAACTCCCCGACGATCCGGCGCCCGAACAGGTCGAGGCATGGGTCGAACTCGGAGAACTCTGCCAGGACACGGACTTCCGGGCCGCCGTCCGAAGGATGGCCGAACATCAGGCGGCGGAGCGGGCGCAGGGCGACACGACCGGCCTGCATCATGATCTGACCACTGCGGTGCGTGAGCAGGTCGGCGAAGGTCTCGCGGCAGGAATCCAGCCGGAGTCCGACCAGGCGGCGCCCATCGTCGATTCCCTCGCCGGTCTCTATGCCGAGACGTTCGGACGCGCCGACGATGCCGACCTGCGGCGATGGCTCGTCACCCGATTGGAGACCGGTGCGGACCCCAGGGCGGAGCGCTACTTGCAGCTTCTGTCGACCATCAACGGCTGGCCGGTACCGCCTACTCTCGCGCCGGTCTTCAGTTGGTTCATCACCGCTCTGCGCTCGCAGCTGAGCCGATAGCACGCCGCGCAGCCCCGGACACATCCGCCGCAGGGATGGCGGACCGCAGAGCAAGTGGGCAGAGGCTGTCAGTTGGCCTTTGCCTGCTCTTCGGCGCGGGCGCGGGTGGTGGCGAGGCGATAGGACTCGGTGCCGGTTTCGATGATCGTGCCGTTGAAGGAGGCGGTCGACGATGGCCGCGCAAAGGCGCGGATCGGTGAAGGTCTTGGTCCAGCCGCCGAAGGACTCGTTGGAGGCGATGGCGACGCTGTTCTTCTCCTAGCGTTCGGGCAGGACCTGGAAGAGGAGTTCGGCGCCGTGCCGGTCAAGCTCCATGTAGCCGAGCTCATCAATGCAGAGGAGATCGACGCGACCGTAGCGGGCGATGGTCTTGTTCAGCTGCTTCTCGTCGGTGGCCTCGACCAGCTCGTTCACCAGCTTCGTGGCGAGGGTGTAGCGGACGCGGTAGCCCTTCATGGCCGCCTCGGTGCCGAGCGCGATGAGCATGTGGGACTTGCCGGTGCCGGAGTCCCCGATCAGGCAGAGCGGCTGGCTCTTCTTGATCCATTCGCAGCTGGCGAGGGTGTGGATGGTCGCGGCGTCGATGTTCGGGTTGGCGTCGAAGTCGAACGCCCGCAGCGACTTCTCCCGTGGAAAGCCGGCCGCCTTGATCCGCCGCTCCGAGCGGCGCCGTGCCCGGTCGTCGCACTCGGCCATCAGCAGTTCGGCGAGGAACCCGCGGTAGCTCATCTGGTCCTTCAACGCCCGCTCGGCAATGTCGGAGAACACGTTGCGGATCGAGGGCAGCCTCAGCAGGCGGCAGGCGGCAGGCGGCAGGCGGCAGGCGGCAGGCGCTGTCGATGGCGGCGTCGGCGGCCTGCTCGGTCAAGCCGCGCTGGCGGGGCAGAGTGGTCATTGCGCTTCTCCCTCACGGTGGTCGCCGCCGCTGGTGCGGCGGCGTCGGAGTAGTTGGTCGTAGGGGGTCACCGACGGCAGCGGCCTGGTGTCCGGGGGAAGGTGCGCGAGTCGCCATTCGTGCAGGGACGTCAGCGTCGCCGACGGCTTGCCGGAAGCCAGCCGGTCGGCCGCAGGGGTGGGTTCGGTCTCGGCCTGAGCAGCCTTACGGGCCTCCAGCGCGACCGCGTCAGCGGTCATGGCCCCGGCCCGCAGGGCTGCGGCCAGGCCGGCGACGACATGTTCGTGAGGCAGATGCCGCCCCAGCAGAAGGACTTCGATAAGGGCCCGGGTGCCGTCCCGCTCGCCATGAATCTTGCGGGCCTGGTCCCACCAGGCATCGTGGACCGGGGTGAACCTGCCTGCGGAGCGGGCCTGCTCAAGGGCGGTGGAGCCGGGAAAGGCGCCGGGCTTGCGGACCAGGACTTCCAGGTAGTGGTCCAAGTCCAGACGGACGGCGCCCTTCGCGATTAGCCGCTCGTGCCGGGCCACTTCCATGTTCTGGTCGTAAACCACCAGGTGGGAAGCGTGCAGCACGACCCGCACGCGTTTGCCGATCAGCCGGATCGGGACCGAGTAGCGGTTGGTGCGGACCGGGATCTGGCCGTAGCGGTCGACCCGCGGTGTGAACACCCGGCCTGTCTCGAACGGTTCGTCAGGCAGCGGCATCAGCAGTGGCTGTTCGAGTGCGTAGTACTCCGCGACCGTCTTGGGCCTGGATCCGATGCGGCGGGCGTCGTCCTGCCGGTCCCACTGTTCGACCATCTCGTTCAGCTCGGCGAGCGAGGAAACCTCGGGGACGGGAACGAAGTGATTGCGGCGGAAGTAGCCGATCATCCCTTCGACGCCTCCCTTCTCGTGGGCGCCTTCGATACCGGGCCGGCAGTAGAAGCTCTCGATGCCAAAGTGCGAGCGGAAGGCGATCCACCGGTGGGCCTCCACTCTTCCCCGGCTCTGCCCCAGCACCCTGGCGACGGCGGCCTTCAGGTTGTCGTAGCCGACCTTGGTCCGGGGGACCCCGCCCAGGGTTCGCAGTGCGTGGACGTGGCCATCGAAGAAAGCTTCCTGGCCGCAGGAGGCGAATACGCGGTGGACAGCCTTTCCTGAGTACGACAGCCGGAGGGAGAACAGGTAGCAGGTCACCAGCTCGCCGGCCAGGCGTACGGTCACGTCACCGAAGTCGACCTCCGCCTCATGGCCGGGCAGGTGGGTCTGCGGGACGAACGCCTCCAGCGGCGCTTTGCCGGACTCGACCAGGATCTCGGGCTTCCGGCCGGCGACGTAGTAGCGCACCACGCCGTAGGAGACGTCCGCCCCGTGCTCCTCGACCAGCCGGTGAAAGATCCGGGTGACCGTGTGCCGCTGCTTGCGCGGCGCGTCCAGATCCGCCCGCAGGATCTCGTCGATCACCGGCTTGTATGGATCCAGCGTGGTGGCCCGGGGAGGCAGCTTCTTACGAGGTTCCGGCCAGGACGAGTCCAGCGCCTTCCGTACCGTCCGCCAGGTCACACCGTGCTTGCGCTCAAGCTCCCGCATCGACATGCCGTCGCGGTGATCACGCCGGATCGCCGCATACAGCTCGACCTTCGACATCTGCGGCATGACCAGCACCTTTCACCAAGAGCATCCCGATGCTGCCCTGGCAATAGCCGCCATGCCTCCCAAACTCATCAACATCACCCGACCGTGGATCGGGGCGCCTCCCAAACCCATCGACAAGTGACGTCACTACTGCTCGATAAAGCCAGCCGGGTAAACCTCCGAACTTGGGGGCATCCCGCAGGCGCGGGGACCACGCACCGGAGCCGGGGCGCTCCGTGCACGCGATGGGACCAACCCCACAGGCGCGGGGACCACCACCCAGGGATTGTCTGACCCAGATGTCACAGAGGGACCAACCCCGCAGGCGCGGGGACCACCAACCCCCGCACAGCCGCAGCGACGGGAGCCCGGGACCAACCCCGCAGGCGCGGGGACCACAGAAGCTGACCTGGGCTTTTATCCAAGCAGGTACCTGTTTTTACTTACTTCTTTAGATTCTGACATAACAGGCATTCTTTGCTTTGTGGAACCCAGTGAAACTCTGCCGTGCTCGCGCTTTCATTGGCACCATCTACCTACCACCGAACTTCCGTCGCTTGGACGCCTTGCTCCAGCCTTGGCGTGGGACCTCCGGCGGAGGTGGTGAGCCGCGTTGCGTTTTGGAGCTTGGTCGGTGGATCAGCGTCAGGCCTTCGTGATCGGCGGGGTGCCACGAGTGGTCGTGGGTTTCGAATGTGAAGCCCTGCTCGTTGTTCGTCTGGTACGCGAGTAGCGCTCGGCCTTGACCGGCGTATTGGCGTACTTCGTTCCACAGCGCTTCGCGTACGCGGGCGGACGGGGCGCCCAGGAAGACGCCCGGGGAGATTTCCAGGAGCCAGCGGGTGAGGAAACCACGCAGGCCGACGGGGCAGTTGGTGAGGACGATGACGGTCACCAGATGATCTCGTCACCGTGGTTACGGCCGCTCTCGACGTGGAGGTCTCCGTCGGACTGGAGGGTGACCCGGTCCCGAGACGTGTCTCCTGTGTCGCGCGTGCCGTCGTAGCCGAGCAGGCCTTTGATGTCCCGGACGCAGCGGTCGAGAAGCCCGGTTTCGTTGATACGGTCCCGGAGCATCCTCCGTGTTCGCGCCGCGACGTCTTCCTCCCCCCTCAACCGCCGCGTCGAATGCTGCCGGAATAGCGATGTCGGTCTTGTAGAAGTCGGCTACGTCCAGGACGAATGAACGTTCGTGGCCGGAGTGGACGAAGCCCAGGCCGGGGGAGCAGCCGAGGGCTGCGACGACGGAGTGGGCGATTCCGTACATGCACTGCGCTGCCGCCGTGACGCCCTGGTTGGGGGCGTCTCCGGCGGAGAAGTCGTTACGGTGATACTCACGGCGGCGCCAGGGGACGCCGGTGCGCAGGGACTCGCGTTTGTAGCAGTCCTTGAGGCGTCGGCCCTCCATACTGAGAAGTTCCTGCCGGGTACGGCCGTCAGGATCCTCGTCCGGGAAGCGCAGCCGGTACATGGCGCGGGCGACCTCCAGGCGGGTACGGCGGTTCGCCCAAGCCGTGGCCTGTGCTTCGACAAGACCTGACGAGCGGGTCAGGGCGCGTCCGCCCGCGTAGTAGCGCACTCCGTGCTCACCGACCCAGGCGACTCCCGCGCCGGAGTCACCGAGGACGGCCATCGCCTGATGGGTGATGCGTGTTCCTGGCCCGAGCAGGAGTGTTCCGATGGTGGCGGACGGAATGTGCGTTACCCCGTCCGCGTCCTCCGCGGTGATCGCGTTGGAGTCCCGGTGAACGGTGCACCGCTCCAGGTAGACGAAGGAGAGACGGTCACCGATCCGGGCGAGGTCGCGAGGCGAGGAGGCGCCCCGACGGCTGACGGTGCTCATGGTTCACCGCACCGGTGCGAGTGTCATCAGGCCGCAGCCGTACGCTTTGGCCTTGCCCAGGCCGTGGGTGAGCGTCCGGCGGAGGACATCCGGGTCGGTGACCCGTAGCCGTCCGTCGAAGGTGACCTTGGTGAAGCGGACGTCGTCGCGACTGGCCTTCGCCGGGGGCCTGCGGAATTGCAACGGCCGCTGATCGCGGACGATCAGTTCGTGCTCGTCGCCGCGCTCCAGGAGCCGACGCTCCTCCGGTTTCTGAACGATCTCGAATCCCGCGCGCTCCTGCCGGTCCAGCAGCCAGCGCATCTGGTGATGCGGGGTACGGTGTGCGGCGCGCTTGGTGGGCTCGCCCTTCTTGCTGTGCTGGTGGTGGATGCTGTGCACAGGGTTCGCCGTGAGGCGGAAGCCCCAGGTGTCCCCCTTGGCGAGTGCGGTGAGGAACTGGCCGTAGGCGAAGGTCGTCCAGCCGGGGCCGTCCGCCGCCGGCCAGCCCGCCTGGTCGACCAGATGGGTCAGATCAGGCCGGGTGGGACTGACAATGAACAGCAGCGTCTCGGCGGCCGTGTCGCGGTCGATTCGCCACAGCACCCGGGGGCCCGATCCGTCCCGGGGCGGGGGAATGGGGAAGGACATGTTCACTGCGCCGTGCATAAGGTGCGGTGAGCTGAGCAACCGCTGGGCATCGGATCGTCCGGTGTTGACGCGGAAGCGGGTCAGATACATCAGGTTGTCCTCGGTGCGGCGGGCGAAAGCCCAACGGTCGGATCGTGGGACGGAGGCGGCGATGCGGCTGCGGGGGACTCATCAGGAAGCGGGGTGTGTGTTCCGCGCACGCCGCGCAGCCCGTACTGCCTGTGTCGCGGATCGAAACTCAGTGGAAGATCGCGCAACGTGATGTCCGGGGTCTCACCGGCTCGGCAGTCGAGCAGGAGTTCCAACTGCTCCAGTTCGCCAGGAGAACGGGTGAGGCGACGGGAGGAGTCGGCGCGTTTTTTCCGATACCACTCCGATGCCTCCCATTCGGCCTCTCGCAAGGCCTGTTCGAGGCTGATGTCAAGGGGTTTCGCTATGGTGAGCGGCTGCGAGGGAGGGCAGGAACGCCGCCCGAGATAGGGAAGAAACACCGGATCCAACAGCGCTCTGTACAGCGCGTTGATGAGTTTGGAATCGCCTGCCACGCCCGCGACGAATACCGCGTCCGCGAGATAGAAGCGCTCCGAAAGCGGCATGGCCTTGCCCGAGTCGGCGTGATGCGCGGTCTGGAAATCACGAAGCCGGATACCGGGCTGGTCGAGGCGCACACCGAATTCCAGCGCGGCGAGGTCGGAGAGGTCAGCGTCCCGCGTGCGGCCCTGAGCCGCGGCGAGGAGCCCGAGGACGCCGCTCTTCGTCGGGGCGTTCTCGGTGGTGCGGCGGGTGAAGCGAGCCGCGGACCCCCACGCCTGGAGGGGGCCCGCGAGCCGCAGCAGCAGCACGCTCATGCTTCGGTCTCCGGCGCGGCGGCTGCGGACTCGGGCTCCAGTCCAGCGACTACGGCGTCCCCCACAGCCGTCACCAGTTCGGGCAACGCAAGCTCGGTGCCGAGGGCGGAGAGCGCTTCGGTCTCCGTACCCACCCGAAGCACCCAACTCTGTCCGTTACCTGTGAGCCCGAACGCCTTTTCCAGCGTGGGTACGTACTTCGCGAGCTGCTCGCAGCTCTGCTGGAGATAGCCCCCCTCCGCACCCATGGGCACGGGCTTCTCGAATGCGGCGACGAAGCTGATAGGACGCCGGGAGCGCAACTTGACGATGACTGCCGCAGGCAGTGTGTGGTTGCCGAAGGTATTGATCTTCCCGGTGGGAAGGGAAGTGATGAAGCCTTCGAGGAAGGCGGCCACAGCCCGCCGCGTGGGCTCGACGGGCCGGCCCTCGCGCAGTCCGGTACCCAGGTTCTCCTGGAGCCTGTCGACATCGACCGCCGCGTAGCGATAGAGAGTCGACGAGTTGAAATCGACGGAGCCGATCATGCCGGCGCCCATTTCGGCGTCCGTGTTCTTGTCATCGACGGCCGTGAAATAGTCCGACTCGTCCTCGACCGTGTGCACGCTCATCGCGTGTGCCACCTGAGCGGCCGCATCCACATTGAGGTCGGTCGAGTCCGCGACCATACGGCCGAACAGTGCGATGTCCACCGAGTGTTCCGTGTTCACCAACTGCCGTGCGCGAGCCTTGTTCTCCCTGGCTTTGAAGAACTCCTTGAGCGCCTTCAGGTCTCCGCCCTTGCCGCCCTCGATCGCCAGCTCTGCGAGAGCGTTGATCTGACGCCCGCTCAGGAACATCAGATAGGCGGACTCTGGGGCGGCGTCGCTTTCGCCGTCCTCGTTGTCCTTAGCCTTGCGCTTGGGAACTTCGATCTTTGAGCCGGTTGCCATCCGCATCGTCTCGGCGGCCAACTCTTCACCTGAGGCGGTGGACGTTGACGGGTCCAGGGCGGTGATCCGCCTGGCCAGTACTTCGGCGACCTTCTTTGTGCGGACTCCCAGTTCGGAGTCGTCGAGCAGTTCGGAGAACGCTTTGCGCGTGGCTCGCTTCCAGGCCTGGCTGGAAACGCGGGCGCGTCGTACGCCTCCGTAAATCGCGGACTTCGGTGTGCCGGTGTCGTCCCGGTTGAGATTGCTCGGCGGGACGCTTTGGAGGATGTGGATGTCGAGGATCGTCCTGGTCACGCGTGCTCAGTTCCTTTTCCTGGTCAACGGGCTTTGTCGTGGTCGGGATAGGGGAGCGGCGGAGAGTGAAGAACTGGCCGGGTTGGGAGAGGTCACTCTCCGGACCCGTAGCTGTTGTCCTCCTCATCAGCACTCAAGGTGTGGTCGATCGCGTCGCCATCGTTGCCATCGCTGCGCTGTCCGGTCTTGCGGTTGGGAGCGGCCAGGTGGAACTCCCTTCCCCACTCACGGCGTACGGCGGCTCGATCCGGTCGGGACTGCCAGCGGTAGAGCTGATCGGCGAGGCGCCCGTAGTCGAGCGGCACCTGCTCGCCGCGGAGCAGCAGCACGATCTCCCGTAGCCGTACGGCCACCGATTCGATCGACTCGGCGGTGCCGACCCGGACGAGACGTGTCCGAAGCGGCTCGTTCGGTTCGTCCTCGGAACGGTTCTCGCTCCTCTTCTTTCGCATCAGCGTTCGGACGGCACCTCCCAAGCTGCTCTTGGGGTTGTGCATATCGCTGTCACGAACGGACTGCTGGTGAAGCGCCCAGAGAGTCACCGCCAGGTACACAGCCTCCTCGGCGTGTTCGCGTCGTACATGCCTCTCGGTGTCCGCGAGGACCTCGGCCAGTTCCTCCAAGCCGCCGAGCCCCCAGTGGTCCTGGACCTCGTGTGCCATCTTTCCGGCACCGCGTCGCAGTCTGGCGAGGTCCGCCACGGCGGCCGGGTTGTCCTGGCGGTACCTGCGCTGAAGCTGTGAGATACAGCGCCCGGCGGCCAGGCCGGCCGGACCTGGAGGGCGACGTCGGTCCGGGGAGGGAAGCGAGGAAGATGCGGCGGGCTGCGCCCGTTGGGGGCCTTGGCCGGTAGTCGTCATGCGGTGGGCTCCGTGCTCTTGGTGGGGTCGTCGTCGGGCCGGGCATCCGCGGTAGTGAGGGACGCCATGTCCGGGGCGTATGGCTCGCTAGCCCTCCAGATCCTGAGAGCGAGGCTCCGGGGGCAGCACCTTGTTGATCCGGGTCCGGAACCACAAGTCCGCTCGGGAGTCGTCGACCCAGCGCTTGCCGACACGAGGGATATCGACGACGCGCCCCTCTGCTGCGGCCGGGCCGGCGGTATCGAGGAGTTGGCGGCCGAGGCCATGGACGATCCGGCGGGCGATGGACTGCCACGCGGCGCGGGCAGCGACCGGCTCGTCACTCTCCCCGAGCGTCCGCAGCCAACTCCGGTACGGGCCGTCGAGCGCCCCGAACCCCAAGTCGCGGGCTGTCTCTGCGGCGGGGCCAGGCTCCGAACCGACGGCGCGGGCGAGATTGCCTGCGAGGTGCCCCAAGGCGGACACCGCCTTCTCGGCGTCCGAGACCGCGTCGACTGCCGCCGCACCGTGCAGCGGGCGCGCTTGGTGAAGCAGGATGACCGGCAACGTGACGCCATCATCGACCACTTCGTCCACCACGGACTGCTGAGTTCCGTACACCGCCCCGACGAGGCGGGTACGGATGAGCGAGTCGGGGCGGAGAGTCTCCTCGTTGCACAGCAGGGTGAGCCACTTGACCACCCCGGACGGCATGCTCTGATCCGTCCCCCGGCCCGTGGTGTCCGTTTCCGACTTCTGGGCGTACAGCAGACTGGCCAGACCCCGCCACGCCGCACGGCTCGGATCGTGCTGACGCGGCAGATAGACCGTGGGGCGGCCCTGTTTCTTCTCCTGAGCCTGGCTGCGCCGCCAGCCCGTCATGGGCTCCGTTTTCCACCTGTTGTACGGGGCGAGCGCGTCACCGTAACCGAGGACCACTCCGGTGACGGCGTTGTCCTCGGTGTGCAGAAGCAGTCGTCGGGACTGCCAGGTGTAGAGATCACGCGGGCCCGAGGGGCGGGTAACGGACGGATCTTCCTCCAACACGCCTGGGCCGGGGGCGGATTGGCGGCGCCAGACAGGCATGTCGGCCGTCCGGTCCGCCGTCAGAATGTCCTCGTCCACGGCGATCAGATTCAGCAACAGCGTCTCGCGCAGCGTGTCCCCCTCCGCGAAGACCCCGCCGAGGCCGCCCACCCAGCCGACCCCCTGCGGATAGACCTTTCCACCCTTGACCCGGTCGTCGCCTTCCATACCGGACTTGATGCCGGACGAGTCGTACGCGTGCGTATGCACAAGCCACCGGGCCCCTTCGGCGAGGCTCAACCGCTCGACACCGGGGCGGCGCATCGCGAAGAACGGCTCCCCATTGGGCACGTCGGCCACGATCCGGTTCAGCGAGGCGACCTCGTTCTTCCCTGTACGCAACCCGGCGACCTGGAAGAACGGGCGCTCCACGTGGAGCAGGTCGAAGCGCTCGCGGTGACGGTTGAGGTAGTCCGGTACGGCGGCGAAGGCGGCCGCGTCCTTCGCCAGCCACAACTCTTCCCAGTCCTCCAGCTCCTTCGGACCGTCCACCGCGTCGTGGAGGATCGCCAGCAGCAGTCTGAGCAACGCGAACTCCTGCGTGGGAAGGTCCCCCACCAGCCGCCTGAGCATGTGCGCCTGGGCGAAGACCTCCAGCAGGGAAAGCTCCACTGTCGTTCCGTCGAGGCGCTGCGCCGGCAGCCAGGGCCGGGAGACCAGATCGAAGGAGGGCGGCATGGGATCCAGCACCTTTGCTTCCGGTGCGCCGACGGGTGTCACACGGAGCCCGTCGGCGCAGCTGTATCGGAGGTCGAAGCCTGCCAGTCGGGTCTGACAATCCCCGTCGAGAACAAGCAGCAACTCGCCCGCCAGCCAGGGGCATTCCTTCACCTGCCAGGCCGGAACAAGGAAACGCTCCAGCTCGTGGATTGTTCTGTCGATCGCCCACGGCTTGGAGAACTGCCAGGGCAGAGTCAGCGCGCTGGCCGCGACAGCTTCAGCGGCCACTCGCGTCGGTGGAGTGTGCTCGGGCAGATCCAGACCGCCGCGCCCTCCGTCCAGCCAGCTCACGGTGGTCAGTCGGCCGTCCCGCTGCCGCTGGACGACCAGCACCTCCAGGCTCTCCTCGCTGTCCCGCACCTGGGCACGGCCGGTGCGGCTGTCGTCCACGTCCCCCGCGTTCGCGTCCAGCCAGCCGACCACCGGCCGCCCAGCTCTGCGGACGGGCCCGAGCCGGAACACGTCGGCGCTTTCCCGTTTGCCGGCAAGCCGGGTCAGATACTCCCGACGGCTTTCGTCCAAGGCGGATGCCCAGTGGGCGGGGCCGACCGGCCCGTCTCCGTAGGCGGACTGGACCAGTGGGCTGATGTGGTCGGGCAGAACGAGCGGCGCTCCAGCCAAATGCGGGCCCAGGACGGCGAGCGTCCGCAGCAGGGTGTGCGGTCCCTGATAGACGCCGAGCGAACCGCGAACGGGCTCGGGTGGATCCGACTGCCAGTTGCTTCCCGTCACCAGACATCGCGCCTGCCTCAGCCCAGCTGGGCGGCGGCGCGGATGACGATGCAGTCGTCCCATACGCTGAAGCATCAGGTCCACCGGCGCCAGATCGGTCACCAGTAGATCGAAATCGATGTCCAGTGACTGCTCGACGACCTGGCTGGCCACCACTATGTGCGGCCCGGTGGGGCGATCACCGTTCGGCCCGAAACGCTCTCGCAGTTCGGTGTCCTTACGGGCCCGGTCGGCTGCCAGGAACCGCGAGTGCGCCACGGTCACCGCGTCCGCACCGAAGTGTTCTCGTAGCCTCTCCGACGCTTCCAGTACCCGGTCGACGGTATTGCGCACGACCAACGCACATCCGCCATGGCGCAGTTCGTTTTCCAGGCGCAGCACGAGCAACGACAGATCGTCGTCCAGCTTCTCCAGCACCACCTCGGTACGACGACCTGACGCGGCGGCCGGGGTCGCGGTGACCGCAGGCAGGCCGGGCGCCACCGCTGTGATCAGTGGGTAGGCATCCTCCGGTACGTCCATCGAGTCACCGCCGCTCCCGACGGAGGCCGTACCGCTCTCCCCGGCATACGCCGCGGCCAGCTCCCTCCGCCGGTCCGCGGGCAGTGTGGCGGACAGCAGAACCACCGGCACTCGGTAGGCTGCCAGCCACTCCAGCACCCGGTCGAGATACGCGTTCATGTAGGCGTCGTAAGCGTGGACCTCGTCGATGATGACGACCTTGCCCGCGACCGCCAGATGCCGCAGCGCCAGATGGCGGCTCTTGAGACCGGAGAACAGCACTTGGTCGATGGTGCCCACCGCGAACGACGAGAGGAGTGCTTTCTTACGTCCGCGTAGCCATTGATGGGCATGCAGTCCGGAAGGGCTGGACCGCCGGACCGTCCTCGCAGCGGCGATGGCGTCCGGACTGTCCGGCTCGACAGCCGCGATCGTACGGTTACCCGCTCGCAGTAGTCCTGCCCATACATCGTTCAAGGCGGACTTCGCGTGGGCGAGGACCACGGACCGGGGGCCGTCGGCGGGCAGATGCTCCAGCCAGCTCAACAGACGGGGGAACATGGCATCGCCCGTGGCCCGGGTCGGCAGCGCCATCAGAGCGCCGCCCGCTCCGACTCTGGCCGCCAGAATCTCCGCCGCCGCAAAGGCCGCCTCGGTCTTGCCCTCACCCATGGGCGCCTCGATGATCAGCAGACCGGCGGCAGGCATCTCCCGTGCCATCCGTACGACTTCCTCCTGCACCGGCCTGATCACAGCACCATCCGGCAGGTCAAAACGGCCCTTGAACAACTCGGCGGCCGAGTGCACCGGTTCCGCTGGCGCCCACGGCCTGGGCAGATCAAGTCCCGCCCAGGCGGCCTCCAGACGCCGGGCTTCGCCGATCGCACCCGGCGGCGACCACGAGGAGGGTTCGTAAGGAAACAGCTCGGACGAACTGGCGATCCAGTCAGAGACAATCACTACAGCGGTCAGCACCACCTGCACGGTCTGCGGCAGACGAACCGATTGCCAGTCGGGGAACCGGCCCTCCACATCCGCCGCCCGAGCGCAGGCGTCCAACAATTCATACTGCGCGGCGCGCCAGTTCTCTTCACTCGCACCTGGTGTACGCAACAGGTGTGGGTGCAGGCGCAGATCGTGGATCTGCTGGTGGTCCGGGGGAGTTCCGTGATGCCCGCCGGCCACGACGGCGAACTGCCCGGAGGCCCTGCCGGCCCATCCGAACCGTTCGGAAAGCCATTCCTGGATGAGTAGTTGACCTGCGAGTCCGTGCGGGGCCATCCGCCGGTCGGTGCCGAACTGCTTCTGATACGGCATGTCCAGCCCAGCCGCCCGCATGCGATCCGCGAGACCGTCAACTTGGCAAGCAAAGGCAGGAGTTGCCTTGCCTATGTCATGAGCGGCTGCCAGGAAGACCATCAATCGGCGAGCGTCATCCGCCCCGGCCGGCAACGCCTCGGCGACGAGCGCTTTTACATTTCCGGGAACCCACTCGTCCCAAAGCTTCCCCGAGACCGCCAGGCTGTCCGCCATGTGACGCCACAGCGGAAGCCACCCTTCGGTCTTGCGGTCATGCTTGCCCCAGGCCAGCCGGGCCGTCGTGGACAAGAGATCGAAGGGCGCCCCGGACGTGGGGCGATCTTGATTCATGGACGTATTCGACATGACTGGACCCTCACCAGGGTGCGGTGTTCCGAAAGAGAGCGCGGATGGCCGGATGGTGGCCACAATTGACCATGTGCGCGTGAGTATCAGGTGTGTCTGCTTGCCCGACTCGCGGTCGCTGATTGCGGTGGAGGTCGGCAGCTCCGGGTGGTAGCTGCCGACCTCACAGGGACCTACCTGCGGGCGCGGGGGCCACTCTGGCGTCGTCGTCCCACCTAGTCGACCACAAGGGACCAACCCGCTGGCGCGGGGATCACGATCCAGTCCGACATGAGAGTCGCACCGTCACGGGGACCAACCCCGCTGGCGCGGGGATCACCCAACGAGCGCCGAGCGCACGAACTCAACGCGGGGACCAACCCCGCTGGCGCGGGGATCACCGACCCAACCTGTGTCTTTTCATGGCACAGTCGGGACCAACCCCGCTGGCGCGGGGATCACAGGAGCTGACCTGGGGGTTTATTTGGGCAGGCGGCTGTTTTTGCTTGCCTCTTCAGATTCCGGCATAGCGGTCATTTTTCGCTCATGGGGAATTCCGTGGAGCTCTGCCCTGCTCGTCACTTGCATCCCCGCCTCCTCTACTTCCACTTCGCGAGTCGGCGTCGGTGCCCGCCTGCCTGCCTGCCTGCCGCTGAACTTACCCTGCTTGGTCTCTTCGCTTCGGATGAGCTTCCACCGTCCCGCAATCTCGCGGCAGGAGTGATCGGTCCAGGCTGTGTGCGGTGTGGGACGCACGCGCCCGGTTGCCCTCCTTCGGCGCCAGGCTTCAGCTTCCTGTAGGCGGTGGGAGGGCCTTCGGTTCAGTCGGCGTCCCGTTGGCGTGTCAGCGTGATCAAGTGCTCCCTTGTTGCCTCCCCCCGACGAGTCGCCGCTGCCGCTGGTCGTGGGAACGGGCAGCCGACAGCGGACCGCCCCCTGCGTTGAGTACGCAGGGGGCGGGGTGATCGGTGGGAGTGCGGAGGGTCAGCCGCTCAGGAAGGCGAACCAGCCGACGGCGTCGCGCTTCGCGAAGGTGGCGTCGACGATTCCGGCGTCGCCGCCCACGCTGTGGTAGGAGCCCTTCTTGGCCTCCTTGTGGAAGCCGGCCGTCGCAGCGATCCCCCCATGGTCCTCTCCGGCGAATGCCGAACTGGCGCCACCCAGCAGAGTGGTGGCGGCGAGGGCGGTGGCAGCGAGCGCGGTACGGATACGCATTCGAACTCCTACGTCGGTTGATGCGAACACCGCATGCGTGCCCCGGACGACCTGTGGGTGATGTCGATCCATGGCTGATCCCACCCGATCGGCCGAAAAGATCGGATAAATCATGGCGCCACCCCATTGCCTCGCTCGCGTGGGGAGCGTGACGGGCTGCCGGTGAGTGCGTCGGCGTCGGTCGGTGGCAGGCGGATCCAGGCCAAAACGCAGGTTTGGATGGGCAGTTGGCAAGATCTGAAGTGTGCGTAAAGCGTGAAGATTCTTTAGGGTTGGTGACACATGGCCTGAGTCCATGTCCGTTCCAAGGAGGCGTTTCCGTGTCCGATCGTGACCCCGGTTTTGAGTCCGCCGCAGCTATCAGGGCGCGGATCGACACCAGCAAGCCGCATTCCGCACGCTTCTGGAACTACTTCGTGGGCGGCAAGGACAATTACGACATCGACCGTGAGGTCGGGGACCAGATCAAGGAGATATTTCCCGGCCTGGTCGATGTGGCCCGTACGAGCCGTCACTTCCTCGGGCGGGCGGTCCGGCATCTGGCGGGGGAGCAGGGGATCCGTCAGTTCCTGGACATCGGGACCGGCTTGCCGACCGCCGACAACACGCATGAGGTCGCCCAGCGTGTGGCGCCGGACGCGCGGATCGTCTATGTCGACAACGATCCCCTGGTGCTGGCGCACGCGCGGGCTCTGCTCACCAGTACGCCCGAGGGCAGGACCGACTACCTCGACGCCAATCTGTACGAGCCCGAGTCGATCCTGAAGGCCGCCGAGGGGACGTTGGATCTGTCCCGGCCGGTCGCGCTCATGATCCTCAACACGCTCGGTCATGTCGCCGACTACGAACAGGCGCGTTCGCTGGTGTCCGGCCTCATGGCGGGCCTGCCGTCGGGCAGTTACCTGGTGATCAGTGACAGCACTTCCACCAGCGCGGGCATGATCGCGGCCTCGGAGGCCTACAACTCCAGCGGGGCGATCCCGTATTACGTGCGCAGTGTCGAGGAGATCGCCGGTTTCTTCGGCGGACTGGAGCTGGTGGACCCCGGCGTCGCGCAGGTCACGCGGTGGCGTCCGGAGGCGGACGGTCCGGGTGGCGGGGCCGGGGCCGCCATGGCCGTCGACGCCTATTGCGCAGTGGGCCGTAAACCGTAGTACGTACGAAGGCAGTCGGGCATGCGGGTGTGGAGGCCTGTGGAAGGCGGGCGGAGAGCAGTCGGGAGAGCAGGTGCTAATGCGCCGCTTCCCAGGTCACGGTCGTACCCCGATCGCCCGGTGCGCCGTCCTCGCGCAGGCCGTCGTCCGTGACCAGCAGGCGTACCGCGTCCCGCCCGTCCGGCAGTTCCGCCGCCGCGTCGATCTCCACCTCGACGCCCGTCACACCCTCCCGCCTGTGCGCGGCCGCGAGTGCGCCGCGCAGGGCCGCCAGCAGTTGCGCGGACACCGGCTCGCCCACCAGGGTGTCCACCGGCCCGCTGAAGCGTACGGAGGGCCGGAAGCCCAGCAGGACCGCCGCTCCGGCCGTCTCGCGCAGCACCTGCCCGCGTACGCTCGTCGGCGCGTCGGCCGGGGGCTGCTGGAGGGCGAAGATGGTGGTCCGTACCTCCTGGATGGTCGAGTCCAGCTCGTCCACCGCCCGGCCCAGCAGTTCGTCCAGCTCCGGTGTGGCCGCGCGCCGTCGGGTGGACTCCAGCATCATCTCCGTGGCGAAGAGCCGCTGGACGACCAGATCGTGCAGATCGCGGGCGATCCGGTCGCGGTCCTCGTACACCGCGAGCTGCTCCCGGTCGTGCTGGGAGTCCGCGAGTACGAGCGCGAGCGCCGCCTGTGAGGCGAACTGGGTGGCCAGCAGCCGGTCCACGGCGCTGTACGGGAGGCCTCCGCGCCGGCGGGGCAGGGCGAGCGTGCCGATGAGTTTGCCGCCGCTCTGGAGCGGCAGCATCATGCTCGGTCCGAAACGGGCCCGTACAGGTGTGGTCATCCGGGGGTCGGTCGCCGAGTCCTCGATGAATACCGGTTCCCCGCCCAGCAGTTGGACCAGGACGGGTGATCCGGGCTCGATGGTGGTGCCGATGATGTCGCCCGGGTCCTCCACCGCGGAGGCGGCGACGATCTCCATCCCGCCCTCGTCCGTGGGCTGGAGCACCACGCCCGCGTCGGCGTCGGCGAGGACTCGTGCCGACTCGGCCACGGTCATCAGCGCCTCGGCCGGATTCTCCCCGGCCAGCAGGACGGTGGTGACGGCCGCGGCCCCCTCGATCCACCTCTCGCGCTGCCGGGCCGTCCCGTACAGCCGGGCGTTGCCGATCGCGATGCCGGCCTGCGAGGCGAGTACCCGCAGCAGGCTCTGGTCCCGCTCGGTGAAGAGACCGGTCCGCTTCTCCGTCAGGTAGAGGCTGCCGAAGACCTCGCCGCCCACCTGGATCGGGACGCCGAGGAAGGAGTGCATCAGGGGGTGGCCGGGCGGTACGCCGGACGACCGGGGGTCGGCCGTCAGATCGTCCAGCAGCAGGGGACGCGGATCCTGGACGGGGACTCCGATGATCCCGGTGTGCCCGTCGGGCAGCCGGCGGATGCGCTCACGGTCGGCGTCGCTCATGCCGGCCGTGAACAGCTCGGTGAGCCTGCCGCGTTCGGGGTCGACCAGGCCGAGCGCGCCGTAGCGGGCGCCGATGAGTTCGGTGGCGGTGTCCACGATGTGCTGGAGTGTGGTGCGCACTTCGAGGTCGGTGCCGATGCCGAGCACCGCCTCCAGCAGCATGGGCAGCCGGGGCGCCGCCGCCTCCGCTTCCTCGGTCCCGCCTCCCTGCGCGTCGCTCATCGCGTCGGCCGGCCCGCGACGCCTCAGTGGGCGTCGGCCAGTGGGTTCAGGACCATCGGCTGGATCTTGCCCTCCAGCATCGCCCCGAGACCGAGAACGGTGCAGATGTCGGGGCGTTCCGCGATCGCCACCGGCATGCCCGTCGCGTCGCGCAGCATCTGGTCGAGGCCGGGCAGCAGCGCGCTGCCGCCGACCATCATGATCCCGCGGTCGGCCAGGTCCGCCACCAGATCGGGCGGGCAGTCGCGGAGCACCTTGCCGATGCCGTCGAGTACGGAGGTCAGCGGGGTGTAGATCGCCGCCCGTACGGCCGCGGTGTCCACGAGCACCGAACGCGCGATGCCGGTGGCCACGTCCCGGCCGTGGATCTCGGTCGTGGTGGGGCCGCCCGGGGTGAGGCCGTTGCCGCTGAGCGCCAGTTGCAACGGGCGTACGGAATGGCTGGGCAGCATCAACTCGTGCTGGTGGCGCAGATACTGGATCACCGCGTGATCGATGGAATTGCCGCCGACCGGGATCCGCTGGGCGGTGACGATGGATCCGAGCGAGAGCACGGCGACCTGCGTGGTCGCGGCGCCGCAGACCATGATCATGGTGGCGGTGGGCTGTTCCACCGGGAGCCCGCAGCCGACGGCGGCCGCGATCAGGGTGTCGACCAGTTCGACCCGGCGCGCGCCGAGGCCGACGAGGGTCTCGACGGTGGCGCGCTGGGCGAGCGGGTCGCTGTCGTGCGGGGTGCAGGCGGCGGCGCGCAGTCGCGGCTTGCGGCGCAGCTGGCGGCGGAGTTTGTCGCCGAGGAGATGGCGCAGCATCCGCTGGGCCATCTCGATGTCGACGACGGTGCCGCCGGTGACGGGGCGGGTGACCCGGATGTAGTCGGGTGTACGGCCCGTCATCCGCTCGGCGAGGGTTCCGACGGCGATGAGCGCACCGGTACGGGTGTTCACCGCGGCGACGCTCGGCTCGTCGACGACGAGACCGGCTCCCTTCACAAAGACCCGAGTCCTGGCGGCCCCCAGGTCGACGGCGATGTGGCAACGGCGCAACTGCTCAAGACTGACGGTCACGGCAGGTTCTCCCGAGAACGCTGAGGTGGTTCACCGGCGGCCGCCGGGCCCTGTTCGCATCGTGCGTCGAGGGGCCCCGCCACGCGCGCTGGACTACGCCAGTCGGGCGTACGAAGCTGACGGCACGTCAGAAAGCATGACCCTGACGCGTCGGATCGTACGATCGACGCGCGCGACCAACCCGGATGGCCGACTCGAACGCGGTGCTCGCGCGGGGGGCCTGGTGCGGGATGTGTGGGCGGGACGCGTACGGGGCCCGCCTTCCGCCCGTGCGGCCGGGCTGCTCCCGGCCCGTACGCCGGCCTGTTCGGCGTCGGTGCGGCCGGACCCGCCCGGCGTATTCGTGTGACGGCGTCTGTCGCACCGTACGACCGATCCGGTCGTACCCGTATGACCGCGTCACCCGGTCGGACGGTCAGGTCCCTTGTCGGATCCGCCCGGCGCGGTCCGGCGCGACCAGCGCTGCAACAGCCCCCAGGTGAACTCCGCGACGCCCTCTCCGCCGTCCGGCAGGGTGAACGCCAGCCCCAGCCGGGTCGGGGCGGTGCCCTCCAGGGGACGGGCCGGCGGGAACGCACGCGCGACCTCGTCCACGGTGCAGGACCACGGGCGCAGGTCCTCGGCCGTGCGCGGCCCGGGGTCCGCTGCCTCCGGTGCGCGGATCAGCCACTCGTTCCATACGGCACCGCCCGGCGCGGCCATCACCTCGAAGCGCAGGTCGGGCCAGAGCGGTACCGGCCACAGCAGGGCCTCGCACTCCAGATCGCCGACCGTCCGCCGGAAGGTCCGCTCGGGGGCGCCGAGTACGGAGCGGTAGCGGGACAGCGTGCCCCGGGCGCGGGGGGAGCGCACCATCGCCTGCCAGCGGCGGTTGGCCTCGCGCATGTCGGCCAGGGACGCGCCCAGTTCGCGGCGGGCGTCCTCGACCAGTTCCGGTTGGTGGTCGGCCATCCTGCGCAGCAGTACGAGCTGGAATTCGCGCGGCCCGAACGGCCCGTTGGACGTCATGGCGCCATCCTGCCCGCTGTGCCCCCTTCTGATGGGCGGGCCGAAACGGGGCATATCCGTGAGGGGTGGTGGTTCACACAGGATCCTCACAGCCATGGCTATCGGGCTTGTCCGGCCGCCGCATACTCTGCGGGCGCCATGGACTACTGCCACCAGTGCCGACGGCATCTCAACGGGGCGTTGACCTGTGCCGACTGCGGCACCCCCGTCGAGGAGCTGCGGCAGCGAGATTCCGCACCGTCCGGTTCGCGACGCCGTCGGCGCTCGGACCGGGACGAGCGCGGTGGCGACGCCGGGAGCGGTCACGGAGCGTACGAGGTCGCGCCGGAGGGTGAGTGCGGGCGGGTGAGCCTCGACCCCGAGGGCGGTGGACCGGAGAGTGACGGGCGGGAGAGTGACGGGCGGGGGAGCGGCGGACGGGCCTCTGGCCGCGCCGCCTCGCGGTCTTCCCGCTCGTTCCGCTCATCGGACTCCTCGCGTTCCTCGCGGCGCAAGGCCTCCCGCCCCTCCCGTCGCGAGGCTTCCCGTCGTACCGGACCGCGCCGGGCACGCAGCAAGCGTGGTCGCCGGACGCGGACCGTCATATTCGGTGTGGTGCTCGCGGCGGCCGCGCTGAGCCTGGCCGAGCTGGCCATGGAGGCGCCGGGCAGGGGTGGCGCCAGCTCCGTGAAGGAGGAGGCGACCGTCGGCCTCGACGGCGGACCGGACGGCTCGGACCGTCCCGCCGACCCCGATGATCCCCGGCCCGCCGTGTCATCGGGGCCCGGCGCGAGCGGAACCGCGAGCCCGGACGACAGCCGGGAGCCGGGCGCTTCGGGGTCCCCGGACGCGACCGGGTCGTCCTCCGCCGCGCCGGGCGCCGACGGTGCGGACTCGTCGCGGCCTGAAACGCCCGGATCACCCGGAGCGCCCGGCTCCGACGGTCCCACGACGGGTGCGAGCGGGCCCTCCGTGCCGACGGACGGTCCCACCTCGGGTGATCCGCAGACGCCCGGCCAGCCGACTCCGTCGGATTCCGAGCCGGACCCGGAGCCGGAGCCCGATCCCGAGCCGTCCGACACCTGCACCCCGTTCCTCTGGTGGTGCAGCTGATCCGGGCGGCTGCACCGGGCGCCGGCCGCGCCGCGCGGCACCGGCCGCTCCGCGCGGCGCCGGCCGCCCTCACGCGGCACCGGTCACGCCACGCGGCTCCACGCGCTACGGCGCGCCCTCGCCCAGCATCCGCTTGAGCAGATCGCGCAGCATCCCGCGCTCCTCGGCGGACAGTTCGGCGAGCGGCTCGCGGGCGAAGCCCAGCCCGTCCCGCAGCTGCGCGGCCGTCGCGAGCCCCTGCTCGGTCGGGGCCGCGAGCTTCACCCTGCGGTCGGCCGGGTCGGGGCGGCGCTCCACCAGGGCGCGCGCTTCGAGCCGGTCCACGATGCCCGTCACGTTCGACGGCTCACACTTCAGCTTCTGCGCGATCCGACGCATGGGCATAGGTTCCAGGGACAGCAGCCCCAGTACGCGCGCCTGCGCGCCGGTGAGGGAGTGCCTGGCCGCGGCCCGTTCGTACTCCTCGTAGTAGCGGGCCACGACGGAGCCGATGAGTTCGATGACTTCGAGGGTCAGTGGGTCCTTGCGCGGTGTGGCCATGGGCAGCAGGATACGCGCTTACTTGACAACATGAAATATTCAGGAGCATGGTTGTTTCAGGTGGTGAAGCTTTCCCCATGGCTCACCGTCGCAGGACTATCTGAGGAGGTTTCGCCCCCATGACCGCACTTCCCGAATCCGGCCGTGCCTGGCATCTCGTCGCCCGCCCCCACGGCTGGCCCGAGCCGGCCGACGTCGCCCTGCGCGAGGTCCCGGTGGCGGAGCCGGGCGAGGGCCGGATCCTGGTCCGTAACCTCCACTTCTCGGTCGACCCGTACATGCGGGGACGGATGAACGACGTGAAGTCGTACACACCTCCCTTCGAGCTGGACCGGCCGATGGACGGCGGAGCGGTCGGTGTGGTCATCGCCTCCCGCGCCGAGGGCTTCGCCGTCGGTGACCATGTCCTGCACGGTCTCGGCTGGCGTGAGTACGCCGAAGTCCCGGCCGAGCGCGCGGCCAAGGTCGACGCCTCGCTGGCCCCGCTCTCCGCGTACCTCGGTGTGCTGGGCATGACCGGCCTGACCGCTTACGCGGGTCTCTTCGAGACCGCCTCCTTCAAGGAGGGCGACATCGTCTTCGTCTCCGGCGCGGCCGGGGCGGTCGGCAGCCAGGTCGGCCAGATGGCCAGGCTCAGGGGCGCCTCGCGGGTGATCGGTTCGGCGGGTTCCGACGAGAAGGTCAAGCTGCTGACCGAGGAGTACGGCTTCGACGCGGCCTTCAACTACAAGAACGGCCCGGTCAGGGACCAGCTCAGGGAAGCGGCGCCCGACGGCATCGACGTCTACTTCGACAACGTGGGCGGCGACCACCTGGAAGCCGCGCTCTCCTCGTTCAACGTCCACGGCCGGGCCACCCTGTGCGGCGCGATCGCGCAGTACAACAGCACGGAGCCGACCCCGGCGCCGCGCAACCTCGCGCTGGCCATCGGCAAGCGGCTGCGGCTCCAGGGCATGCTCGTCGGCGACCACTTCGACCTCAGGGCGCAGTTCGTCGAGGATGTCGCGGGCTGGCTCGCCTCCGGTGAGCTGAAGTACAACGAGACCCTGGTCGAGGGCATCGAGAACGGCTTCGACGCCTTCCTCGGGCTCCTCCGCGGTGAGAACGCCGGGAAGATGATCGTCACACTCGACAGCTAGATTCGTCTCGCCAGTCTCGCCAGTCTCGCCAGTCTCGCCAGTCTCGCCAGTCTCACCGGTCTCGTCGGCCTCAACAGCCTTACCGGTCTCACCAGTTGGTTTCACAGGAGGAAAGCAGCACATGAGCATCCAGCAGGTAGACGTCCTCTACACCGCCGTCGCCACCGCCGAGAACGGCCGTGACGGCCGGGTCTCCAGCGACGACGGCAACCTGGACGTCGTCGTCAACCCGCCCAAGAGCATGGGCGGCAGCGGCAACGGGACCAACCCGGAGCAGCTCTTCGCCGCCGGGTACAGCGCCTGCTTCCAGAGCGCGCTCGGTGTGGTCGCCCGTCAGCAGAAGGCCGACATCTCCGGCTCGACCGTGACCGCCACAGTCGGCATCGGCAAGCTGGCCGACGGTGGTTTCGGCCTGGAGGTCGAACTCACCACCTCCATCCCGAACGTGGACGAGGCCACCGCCAAGGAGCTGGTGGAGAAGGCGCACCAGGTGTGCCCGTACTCCAACGCGACGCGTGGCAACATCAAGGTCGAGCTGACCGTCGTCTGACGGTCCCTCCGCCCGATCGCACGCCGTGACCGCGGCGTACGGCCGAGGGCCGCATTCCCGAACCAGGGGTGCGGCCCTCGGCCTTTGTGCGGTTCCGCGTGGTTCCCGTGCGGTTCTTCGCGCAGGCCGCTCTCGCGCATGTTCGGCATCCCGGACATCGTTCGGGATTCTTGCGCCAGGCATTGACGTGCTTTCTGTTCGACCTTAGTTTCCGGGTTCGAAGTTACGGTCGCCGTTCGGTATGTCGGACCGGTGCGGGCGGGGCCGTGCGACGACAGAAACGAGCCGCTATGTCACCTTCCCTTCCGGGCCGCCGCGGTGTGCTCGGCGGGCTCGGAGCACTTGCCGTCGCGGGCGGCTTCGGGCTGGCCGCCGCCGGGAGCGGCGCCTCCGCGCTCACTTCGGACGCGGAGGTACGCGTCCGCTACTGGAATCTGTTCAGCGGTGGCGACGGCGGCAACATGATCGCCATGCTCGATGCCTTCCGTAAGGCCAATCCCGGTGTCGACGTGAAGGATTCGACCCTCCAGTGGGGCAATCCGTACTACACCAAGCTCGCCATGGCGGCTTCCGGCAGCCGCGCGCCCGACCTCGGCGTGATGCATCTGGGCCGTATCGCGGGCTTCGCCCCGGGACGGCTGCTCGACCCCTTCGACAGGGAACTGCTGGCCCGATACGGCGTCCACGAGCGGGACTTCAACCCGGAGCTGTGGAAGCGCGCCGTCATCGACGGCGAGCTGTACGCGCTGCCGCTCGACATCCACCCCCAGGTCAGCTTCTACCGCAAGGACGTGTGCGAGAAGGCGGGGCTGATCGGGGACGACGGCTGTCTCGTGCCGATCACCTCCACCGACGAGTGGTTCGGCGCGCTGAAGGCGGCCAAGAAGGCGACCGGGTCCGGCCTTCAGACCCTCGGACTGCACGCCAACGACCCGAACTTCTCCTGGTGGTTCTTCCTCTCCTTCTACGCGCAGCTCGGCGGAACGTACTTCGACGCGGGTCTCACGGACGTCACGTTCGACGAGGACAAGGCCACCGAGGTCCTGGAGTTCCTGCGCCGGCATGTCACCGACGGGTACTCCATCGTGGGCGCCGCCGACTCCGAGCAGTTCGTCAACGGCAGCCCCTTCGTCTGGGAGGGCGACTGGTCCGTGCCGGTCTACTCGGGGCCGAAGCTGGACTACGGGGCCACTGTGCTGCCGTCCGTCTTCGGCAGGCCCGCCACCCAGGCCGAGTCGCACTGCTTCGTCCTGCCGCACCGGAGCGACCGCGGTGGCGCCGTCGACGAAGGGGCGCACCGACTGGCCGCGTACGTCGTGCTCCACGCCCTGGAGTGGGCCAAGGGCGGCCACATCCCCGCCTATCTGCCGACCCTGGAGGGCCCCGCGTACAAGAAGCTCGAACCGCAGCACGAGTACGTCTCGGCCATGGACACCATGGCGCTGGAACCGCAGGCGTGGTTCGCCGGCTCGTCCGGCACCCTCGCGGCGCGTATCGGTCCCGTGATCACCTCCTCCAACCTCGGGTCCGCCAGGCCCGCGGCGACGGCCCGCCGTATGAACGGTGTCCTGGAGCGGCTCCTGGTGACGAAGAACCCGATGGAGGGCAAGGCCGCGGCCGAGGGAGGTTCCGGCGTATGACGACGAACGCGATGTCTGCGACGACCGCCGAGTCCCCGGTCCCGGCCGTGGAGGCCGTACGTCCCGCCCGCGCGGCCGGTGACGACACCGCGCGCGCCCGGCTGGGGCGGGCGACGCAGCACGGCGGCTGGTTCGTCGCCCCGTTCCTGGTGCTGTTCACGCTCTTCGTCCTGCTGCCCGTGGTCCGCGGGCTGGTCCTGAGCTTCACCGACGCCAACATCTCCGGCGTCGGGGCCCGCTTCGTGGGCCTGGACAACTACCGCGAGGCGTTCGGCGACCCGCTGGTGTGGCAATCGCTCGGCCACAGCGCGTACTTCACGCTCCTCGTGGTGCCCTGCATCGTCGTCCTCGCCTTCCTGATGGCCATGCTCGCGCACCACATCGAGCGCGCCAAGTGGCTGTGGCGGCTGTGCTTCTTCGCCCCGTTCCTGCTGCCGTCGGCCGTCGTCGGCAATCTGTGGCAGTGGCTGTTCAACCCGGGCACGGGCATGGTCAACCATGTCCTCGGCATCGGGACTCCCTGGCTCACCCAGAAGTCCACCGCCATGATCGCCGTCGTCATCGCCACCCTGTGGTGGACGGTCGGCTTCAGCTTTCTGCTCTACCTGGCGGCGCTACAGAGCATTCCGCGGCATCTGTACGAGGCCGCGGAGCTGGACGGAGCGAACGCCTGGCACCGCATGGCGCGCATCACCCTGCCGATGCTGCGCAACATCACCGGACTCGTCATCACCCTTCAGGTGCTCGCCTCGCTCCAGGTCTTCGACCAGGTCGTCGTGATGTACGACTTCGGCCCGGGGCCCGAGGAGAGCACCCGCACCTTCGTCCAGTACACGCTGGAGGAGGGGTTCACCAGCTATCGCGTCGGTTACGCCTCCGCGATCTCCATCATCTTCTTTGTGATCATCGCGGTCGTCGCCCTGGGACGGATGTGGCTGCTGCGCAAGCGTGAGGAGGGTGTGCGATGACCGCCGACACGGTGTTCTCCCGGGAGGACCCGAAAACCCGGAAGGCCCCGACGGCCGCGAAAGCCCCGAAGGCCGCGAAAGCCCCGACGGTCCGCAGGAAGTGGACCGGCGGCCAGATCGTGCTCACGGCGGCCGGTGTCGTCGTCTCCGCGATCTGGACCGCGCCGCTGCTGTGGGCGCTGTTCACCTCGTTCAAGTCGGAGACCGAGGCCGTCGCCGTCCCGGTGCGGTGGCTGCCGAAGGTGTGGACGACCCAGGCATGGGAGGGCATCTTCGAGACCGGCAACATCCCGAACTGGTTCGTCAACTCAGCGGTCGTCTCGGTCTGTGTCACCTTCATCGTGATGCTGGTCGGCGCGCTCGCGGGCTACGGTTTCGCCCGCACCGAGTTCCGTGGCAAGAGCGCGCTGATGACCCTCGTCATGGCCGGTCTGATGGTGTCGCCGGCGGTACTGGGCGTACCGCTGTTCGCCACCGTCCAGTCGATGGGGATGGTCGACACGTACTGGGGCATGATCCTGCCGCAGTGCGCGCCGGCGGCGATGGTCTACATCCTCTACAAGTTCTTCCAGTCGATCCCGCGTGAGCTGGAGGAAGCCGCGTTCATCGACGGCGCCGGGCGCTGGCGGGTCTTCTTCACCATCGTGCTGCCACTGTCACGGCCCTCCCTCTCGGCGGTCGGCATCTTCACCTTCATCGCCTCGTGGAACAACTTCCTGTGGCCGTACATGGTGACCAACAACCCCGACCTGATGACCATGCCGAACGGCATCGCGACCGTCATGAACTCCTACGGCATCCAGTGGGCGCAGCTGATGGCGGGCGGTCTGATGGCGGGGCTCCCGCTGGTCGTCGTCTTCGTCTTCTTCCAGCGCCAGATCGTCAGCGGTGTGGCCCATACGGGCCTGGCGGGTCAGTGAGTCGAAGCGCTTCCGCGATGGATGCGCCCCTGTCCCGCCGCTGTTGTCCCCTCGCTGTTGTCCCACCGATGTTCTGCCTGTGCCCCTGCCCGTGCCTGTGCCCCTGCCCGTGCCCTGCCCGTGCCCGTGTCCTACCGAGTTGAGGAATCATGACCCGAACCGCACGCTTCACCCTGCACCCCGACTTCACCGTCGGTGAGGTGAACCCCCGTCTCTTCGGCTCGTTCGTCGAACACCTCGGCCGCTGTGTCCACACCGGCGTGCACGAGCCCGGCCACCCGTCCGCCGACGACGCGGGGCTCCGTACGGACGTACTCGGCCTGATCCGTGAACTCGGCCCGACCGCAATCCGTTACCCCGGCGGCAACTTCGTGTCCGGCTACCGCTGGGAGGACGGCGTCGGTCCGGTGGACGAGCGGCCGCGCCGCCTCGATCTGGCCTGGAAGACCACCGAGTCCAACCGTTTCGGACTCGCCGAGTTCATCGACTTCGTACGCAAGGCCGGCCCGGAGGCCGAGCCGATGATGGCCGTCAACCTCGGTACGCGCGGTGTAGCCGAGGCCATCGAACTCCAGGAGTACGCCAACCACCCCGCGGGGACCGAGCTGTCCGAGCGCCGCAGGTCGCACGGCGACAAGGATCCGTACGGCATCAGGCTGTGGTGTCTCGGCAACGAGATGGACGGGCCCTGGCAGACCGGTCACAAGACGGCGCGGGAGTACGGGCGGCTCGCGGCCGAGACCGCGCGGGCGATGCGGCAGATCGACCCGGGCGTCGAACTGGTCGCCTGCGGGTCCTCCGGCTCGGGGATGGACACCTTCGCCGCGTGGGAGGCGACCGTCCTCACCGAGACGTACGACCTGGTGGATTACGTCTCCCTGCACGCCTACTACTGGGAGCAGGACGGCGACCGGGACTCCTTCCTCGCCTCGGCGGTGGACATGGAGTCCTTCATCGAGAAGGTCGTGGCGACCTGTGACCATGTCGGGGCCAAGCTGAAGTCCGACAAGAAGATCAACCTCTCGTTCGACGAGTGGAACGTCTGGTACATGGACCGGCCGAATCCGCACGAGGTCGAGGAGTGGCAGGAGGCTCCCCGCATCCTGGAGGACGTCTACTCGGTGACGGACGCCGTCGTCGTCGGCTCCCTGCTGATCGCCCTGCTCCGGCACGCGGACCGGGTGACGGTCGCGTGCCTCGCGCAGCTGGTCAATGTCATCGCGCCGATCATGACCGAGCCGGGCGGCGCTGCCTGGCGGCAGACCACCTTCTTCCCCTTCGCCCAGGCTTCGCGGTACGGGCGGGGGACGGTGCTGGACGTACGGGTCGACTCGCCGACGCGAGAGACGAGGAAGTACGGCGAGACGGACCTGCTGCACGCCACCGCCGTACGGGCCGACGACGGCACGGTCACCGTCTTCGCGGTCAACCGCTGCCTGACCGAGCCGCTGCCGCTGGAGGTACTGCTGTCCGGCCTGGACCTGACGACCCTGGTCGAGCACAGCGTGCTCGCCGACGCCGACCCGGAGGCCAGGAACACCCTGGAGGACCAGAACAGGGTCGCCCCGCACGCGGGTGAGGGCGCGACGCTCACGGACGGGACGCTGAGGGCGACGCTGGAGCCGCTCTCCTGGAATGTGATCCGGCTGGCGTGATCCCGGCCCCCTGACCTCCGACCCGGTGACGGGCGGCGCCCCACGCGCCGCCCGTCACGTCATGCGAAGGGCCGCCCCCGCCGGACAGGCCCCAATTCCGGGCGAACCATTGACGCGGAAGCGCTTCGACTCTAGCTTCCCGTTCGACGTCGCGATCGCAGTTCGATATTCCGAACGGTCCCCCCGCCTCTCCACGCCGTAAGGAGTTCGCGTGAGCCGCACCTCTCGCAGAACCACGCTCGTCGCCCTGCCCGCAGCCCTCCTCCTCGCCCTCGTACCGAGCAGCGCCTCGGCCTATCCCAACCCGGGCCGGGTCACCGGCGACATCGTCGTCCACGACCCGACGATGCTCCGCACCTCGTCCGGCCAGTACCTGCTCTACTCCACCGGGGACGGCCTCCAGGCCCGTACCTCCACCGACCGGATCGCCTTCAGCCGCAACCGCTCGGCCTTCACCACCCTGCCGGGCTGGTGGTCCACCTACTCCTCGGCCAAGGACCCGTGGGCACCAGACATCTCGTACCGGGGCGGCAAGTACCTGATGTACTACGCCGTTTCGTCCTTCGGCTCCAGCACCTCCGCGATCGGGCTGGCGACCTCGGCCACCGGGCAGGCCGGCAGCTGGACCGACCAGGGCATCGTCTACACGTCCAACTCCGGCAGCGACTACAACGCCATCGACCCCAACCTCTTCGTGGACGACGACGGCAAGTGGTGGCTGTCCTTCGGCTCCTGGTGGACCGGCATCAAGATGATCCGGATCGATCCTTCGACCGGCAAGCAGTACGCGGGGGACACCGCCCGCCGCGGCCTCGCCTCACGGCCCACCGGGACCAAGGCGGTCGAGGCGCCCGTCGTCGTCAAACGCAACGGTTACTACTACCTGTTCGCCTCGTACGACACGTGCTGCGCCGGAACCAGCTCCACGTACAAGATCAAGGTCGGCCGTGCCACCAGCGTCACCGGGCCCTACGTCGACAAGAACGGCGTGAACATGATGAACAACGGCGGCTCGCTCGTGCTGGAGAGCCATGGCCGCTACATCGGGCCCGGCGGACAGTCGATCATGCCGGACAACGACGGTGACCTGCTCGTCTACCACTACTACGACGGCCAGGACAACGGTACGCCCAAGCTCGGCGTCAATCTGCTGAGCTGGTCCGGCGGTTGGCCGACGGCGTACTGACGGGGTGTGGCCATGACTCGCACCCGTAGCCGTAGCGGCACCCGCCTCCGCCCTCGTACCCGCAGGGGCAACCGCTCGCTGGCCTTCCTGCTGGCCCTGCTGCTCGCCGCCTTCGTCGCCCAGCCGGCCGGGGCCGCCGAGGGCCGTCCGTACACCAATCCCGTCAAGTCCCAGAAGGGCGCCGACCCCTGGATCCAGTACTACGACGGCAACTACTACCTGGTCACGACGTCCTGGACGTCCGAGCTGACCATGCGCAGGTCACCCACCCTCGCCGGGCTCGCGACCGCGCCGAGCGTGCAGGTGTGGGCCGACTCCACCGCCTCGCGCTGCTGCAACATGTGGGCGCCCGAGATCCACTTCTGGAACGGGCACTGGTACCTCTACTACGTGGCGGGCCAGGGCATCGTGGACTACAACCCCACACAGCGCGTGCATGTGCTGGAGAGCGCGGGCTCCGACCCCATGGGTCCGTACCGGTACAAGAACCAGCTGGGCAGCGCCTGGATGCTGGACGCCAGCCTGCTGACGCTGAACGGAAGCCTCTACCTGCTGGGCAGTGCGAACGGCGGCGGTACGCAGAACCTGGTCATCGCCCCGATGAGCAACCCGTACACCCCGAGCGGCGCCTTCTCGACCATCTCCACACCGACGTACGGCTGGGAGAAGTCGGGTGGCTCGGTCAACGAGGGGCCGGAGGTCCTGCAACGCGGCGGGAAGACGTTCATCGTCTACTCGGCGAGCGGCTGCTGGACCGCCGACTACAAGCTCGGGCAGCTGGCGTACACCGGGACCAACCCGCTGAGCGCTTCCTCCTGGACAAAGAAGTCCACGCCGGTCTTCAGCCGCAATGACGGGGCGGGCGTCTACGGACCCGGCCACAACGGGTTCTTCGGCTCGCCCGACGGGACGGAGAGCTGGATCGTCTACCACGCCAACGACGCGGCGGGCGAGGGCTGTGACAACGGCCGCACCACCCGCGCCCAGAAGTTCACCTGGAACGCGGACGGCACACCGGACCTCGGCAGCCCGGTCGCGCTCGGCACCACCCTCGCCGGGCCCTCGGGCGAGAGCGCGGCCACCCCGGCCGCGTACACCCTGGTGAACCGCAACAGCGGCAAGTGCCTTGAGGTGGAAGGCGGTTCGGGCGCGGACGGCGCCAATGTCCTCCAGTGGACCTGCAACGGCGGGACGAACCAGCGCTGGCGCGTCGACGATCTCGGTAATGACACCAGCCGTCTGGTCAACGTCGCGAGCGGCAAGGTGCTGGACACGGCGGACTGTTCCGTCGCCGACGGCGCCGATCTGCGGCAGTGGTCCTGGCTGAACAACATCTGCCAGGCGTTCCGTCTCGTCGTCACCGATCAGGGCGGCTGGGTACGGGTGGTGGGCGCGCGCAGCGGCAAGGTCGCGGACGTCGCCGACTGCTCCACGGCGGACGGGGCCGATGTACGGCAGTGGCCCTGGCTGAACAACGCGTGCCAGCAGTGGCAGTTGAAGCCCGTCTGACAAACCGGGTCGGCAGAGCGTCAGGGGTGTTCTTCCCTGCCGAAGAACACCCCTGACGTCGTACCTGACCAGATCAGCCCGCCGCGCCCAGCAGCGCTCGGCCGACCTGCGGGAACAGACCCTTCGGGTGGGCCCGGAACAGCGGTTCCGTGCCGAACAGCACCACCCGTGTGCCCTTCGCCGCCGTACCGCTGACGACCGACGGCCTGCCCGCCGCGTCCGTGGGGCCGCCCGTACCGTTCTCAGCCGCGCGCCAGTGGCCCGAGACCAGCGGGTTGCCGGTGCCGTACGACTGGTCGACGCGCACCTCGTCGCCGAGGCCCGTGAACCAGAGCGGCGAGTAGACGAAGGAGTGGGCCGGGGCGCCGCCGGTGACCGGGCCACCGGCGTTGGTCACCCGCACCACACCGTTGGCGTCGCCGTTGCCCGCGACCGGCTCGGCCGTGAGCAGACCGGCGGCGGTGTTGAAGGCCGCCCCCGCCGAACCGAGCGCCACCAGGCGTCCGGCTCTGTCGCCTCCTCCGTCGAGGAAGCCGTCCAGGGCCGTGCGCGCGGCCGGGTTCAGACCGCCGTACTCGAGGCCGGAGGACACGTACAGCACATCCGCCGTCGACCAGTCGAAGCCCGCGTTCAGTGTCTGCGTCGACACGGGCAGCACCTCGAAGCCCATCTCGCGCAGCGCGAACCGCTCCCCGGGCGTCACCGCGGCGGCGACGCGCGTACGGCGCAGCTCCCCGGATCCCTTCTCCTTCGTCGCGGCGAAGACCACGCCGTGACGGTCGGCCAGGACCGCGGCCTGACGGCGGGCCGAACCCGGCACGATCGCCGAACCGTCCGCCGCCCGCCGTACCCTCACGCCCTGCGCGAGCAGGGAGTTGAGCGCCGCCAGCTCGTCGGGGTCGTCGAGGCGCAGCCGCAGGGCGCCGCCGCCCGTCACGCCCGCCACGGAGCCGGTGGGGGATGCGGCCGGGACGGTACGGCCCGGAACACGCAGGGCGCCGTCGGCCCGCTGGATTTTCTCCACGCTCGCGCCCCACAGCAGCCCGAGGCTCCACCCCGATATGTCGTACATCGTGGAGACGTCCGCGCTGATGTCGCGGCCCTCGGCCAGGATCACATTGGCGATACCGCGCTTGGCCTGGTGCATGTCGACCACGTACGAGCCCGCCGGATAGGAGCGTCCCGCCAGCCGGAAGCCCGCGGTCGCCCGCCGTACCTGTACGTCATTGGCGATCAGGTGGTCCACCAGCCGGGCCGCCGCGGGCGCGGAGCGCTGACCGCCGCCCGCCGGGATGACGTACGCGCGAGGGAAGGCCGTGGTGTACACGTCCTCGGGGCCGATGCCCGGCACGCCCGGCACGGTCTGTGCCGACACCGGCCGCTGGGCCTCGCCCGCCGCGCCCCGGCGGAAGGTCTCGATCTGGTCGGCGATCACCGACGTGCGGTGGGCGAGCGCGTAGGTGAGGGTCGCGCGCATCACCGCGCCCGCGATGTCCGTGTTGATCGCGGACCGCCGGCGCAGCTCCGCCACCGGGAGCGTCTCGTAGTCGCTGTTGTTGACCCGCATCGGGAACTCGACGGTGTGCGACGCGACCGCGCCCTGGAACGCCATGTACTGCGGGGTGAAGACCGGCGGCCAGTCGTCCCAGCCCTCCTCCTGGTCGCGGAAGGGGATGACGGGCGCCTCGACGCCGTCCTCGCCGGGCGTGTAGCCGAGATCGTTCACCGCCTTCTCCATGCCGAGGGCGTTGGCATAGCTGTTCTTCAGGAACAGGTCGTATTCGTAGTTCTCGCCGTGCGGCGGGGTCGTCGGCTCGATCAGTGTGCCGTTGACATAGCCGTGGAGATCGAGCATCACGGCGGGCTGCTTGTCGACGCCGATCTGCCGGACCGCGCGCGCCTCGGGCTGCGAGGCGGTGATGAAGTCCCGGTTCAGGTCGAAGCCTTCGGAGTTGGCGCGGGTCCCGGCGATCCGGCCGTCCGGGTTGGCGGTGACGTTGAGATAGATCCGGTTCCTGTCGAGCAGGTCGCGGGTCCGGCCGTCCTTCGCCTTCGCCAGCTCCTCGATGAGCCGCAGGGCGGCGTCGGTGCCCTCCCACTCGTTGCCGTGGATGTTGTTGTTGATGAAGACCGGTGTCTTGTAGGCGGACTTGATACGGCGGTCCTTCGCGGCGGCCGCGGGGGAGTCCTCGATCAGCTCGCGCATCCGGTCCTGCTCGCGGGCCTCGCGCGTGCTCTCGGGCGCGGTGACGGTGACCAGATACAGCTCATGGCCGCCCGCGGACCGGCCCGCCACCTCCACACTGACCCGATTGCCCAGCTTCTGGAGGGCGTTGAGCCTGGGGGCGAGGGAGTGGTACGGGGTCAGGCCGAGCTTGATCGACTTGTCGGCGGGGTTCGCCGGGGGAGGAGTGAGGACCGTACGGCGCGGATAGCCGCCGTCCTTGCGCAGGGCGGGTGCGGTGGTGGCCGCCGTCCCGGCCGCAGGTGCGGCGCGGTTCGCCGATGCGCCGAGGGGCGTGGCCGCGTCGGGGGCGCCGTTCTCCCGCACGGGATGCGGCCGGGGCACGTCGCGGCCGGGAACGGCGGTCGCGGGGAGCGGGGCGAGCAGCAGGGCACCGGCCGTGACGGCGGTGGTGAGCAGGACGGGTCTGGGCATCCCCATACGTGTGTACCTCCGGGCTTCCGAGAAAGGGTGAGTGGCGGGTGGATGGCGCGCGGGTGGCTCGTGGTGGGCAAAGCGATCCGTGATCATCCAGAGAGAACGGGAACGATCCGAAACGCTCCAAGATGATCAGATGTGGTCTGAATAATGATCCGAGTTGACCTGAACTGACCTGAACTGATCTGAAGCGATCGACGGTGATCGTTAGGCAGGGTCTACCTGTTATGCCCTCGAAGAACAAGAGGGCGTGCGATCCGCCGGTAGGGTGAGCCGCATGCGTGATCTCGGGGCAGGCTTCGGCTATCTGTGGAAAGGCCAGCGCTGGGTCGCCGGCCACGGTCGGTGGTTCGGATTCGGGCTGCTGCCCGGTCTGGTGACACTGGTGTTGTACGCGGGCGCGCTCGTCGGCCTCTGGTACGGCGCCGATGACTTCACAGCCTGGTCGACCCCCTTCGCCGACGACTGGTCCTCGCCCTGGCTCGGTCTCTTCCGGGGCTTCCTGACCGCGCTGCTCTTCGGGCTCGGCCTGTTCCTCGCGGTGATCACCTTCACCGCCGTGACCCTCCTCGTCGGCCAGCCCTTCTACGAGTCGCTCTCGGAGGAGGTCGACCGTACGGAGGGCGGCGAAGTCCCCGAGTCGGGCCTGTCGTTCTGGCGCGACCTGTGGATCTCCGCGCGGGACAGCCTGCGGATCCTGGTGCGGGTGGCGCTGTACGGCATCCTGCTCTTCGGCCTCGGATTCATTCCGGTCGTCGGGCAGACGGTCGTTCCCGTGCTCGGTTTCTGTGTCTCCGGCTTCTTCCTGGCGGAGGAGCTGACGGCGGTGGCGCTCCAGCGGCGCGGCATCGAGCTGAAGGAACGCCTCGGCCTGCTCCGGGGCCGCCGCATGCTCACCCTCGGCTTCGGCGTACCGCTGACGCTCGCCTTCCTGGTTCCGTTCGTGGCGGTGTTCCTGATGCCGGGCGCGGTGGCGGGAGCGACGCTGATGGCGCGCGAGCTGACGGCGCGGCCGGAGGACGCCGACGGCGCCGGGCAGGGCACGCGGCAGCCGGGCGTACCGCTCACCCTCGACAAGTAGCAAGTAGCAAGTAGCGAGTAGCGAGTAGCAAGCGGCCAAAGGCCGACAGCCAGACGTCACCGCCGCCGGATCCGAGGCCGTACCTACCGTCCCGGATCCGGCGGCGGACTCATGTGCGGCGAATCCTCCGGCGGCTCTCAGGACGCGTCGGCGGCCACCGTGACGATCGACGTCAGCTGCGCGATGATGTCCAGCCGGTTCCGGACGAACTCCGGATCGGTCACGGACCCCGTCGCCGGGTCCGTGTTCCCCGCCCCGAATTCCAGTACCGGCGTGTGCACATGGCCGCCCGGGACTTCCCGGCCCAGCCGGTCCCGCAGCAGCGTCGCCCGGTAGGCGATCTCGTTGGACAGATAGTCCCCGCCGCCTCCGGCGCGGGCCGCGGACCCGGCCGTCGGACCGTCGGGCCGTACCACCGGAGCGGTTCCGCCCGCCTGGACCTCCGTCACCGACGTGTTGTCGTACACCGGGAACCGGCCGGTGTCCGCCGCCACGATCGCGCGGTACGGCAGGCTGGTCGTCGTCCACTGAGGCTGCGAGGCCGGGTCGGCCACCGGCACGAGCCCGGTCTCCGAGACGTTCTCGTTGTCCCCGAACCCGCCGCGCCAGGCGCCGTTGAAGCGCTCGACGTCGATCCGGCCGACCCGGCCCTGGCTGACCGTCGTGAACAGGTCGGCCCGCGACAGCGGCTCGCGCAGGGCGCGTTCGACCGTGCCGTCCGCGAAGTCCTGCCAGCGCACCGGGAAGACGGCGGCCTGGATACGGGCGGGGCCGTCGGCGGTCCTGATGACCGTGCCGTCCAGGGCCAGCGCCATCGCCCCGGAGGGGTTGCTGATCCGGATGTCGCGGTCCAGCGTGAACGGGTCGAATCCGGTCACGACGATCCGCTTGACGCCCGCGTCGCCCTTGCCCGAAGGGAACGCCATCGAGTCCTGGCCGCGCGAGGAGCGCTCCAGCTTTCCCAGCAGCCGCGACCGCGCCGCCTCGGACAGCGCGAACTCCGGCTGCCACTGGCGCAGTTCACGGGTCATCCCGAGCCGCGCCCAGTACAGCGGCCGGTCGTCGTCCCGGCTCAGATCGCCGTGCGCGCTCCCTCGCCCCTGCGCGCGGTCCACGGCCCGCTGCCACAGCCGCGTGCCCTGACCCGTGACGGCCCGCTCGGCCTGCGCGTACGACCGAGCGCCGTGCAGCGACCGTACGAAGTCCGGCGCCACACCGTCGAAACCACTGCGCCGCAGGATCTCCCGCGGTACGTCCTGGTCGAGACGCCGCTCCTCGACGGTGAACGCCCGTGTGCCGGAGGACTCATGAGTCGTCGCGGCGGCGAGAGGCGGCGGCGCGGCGAGGGCGAGGGCGGCGGAGCCGAGCAGGACGAGTCCGAGCAGGTCAGGCCGTACGCGCAGCTGCACGCGCGGCCGTGCACGGGCCTGTGTCCGCGTCCGTACGCGTATCCGCTCCGTGGGGCGCGTGAGTCTCATGAGGGATGTCCTTCCGTCGGCTGGCGGCAGTATGGCCTCCCGCCGGGCCGTTGACCATGGCCGCCCGATTCCTGTCATCTGCCGGTGCGTGCCGGTGCTCCTCGGCCTGAGTTCTGTCCGGGAAAGAGACCTACAGATTCGCGGATCGTCATGTAACCATTCAGCACACATCGACGAGGAGGTACGTCCGTGGCATCCGTGACAGGCGCATCCACCACCCGGGCCGACCAGGCACGCGAAGCGGTCGTCGAGGCGGCGCTCGGCAAGCTGGATCTGGACGCCAAGGCACGGTTGCTGGCCGGTCAGGACATGTGGTCCCTGCCGGGGATCCCCGAGATCGGACTGGCGTCCCTGGTGATGTCCGACGGCCCCATCGGTGTCCGCGGGGTCCGCTGGACCGCCGACGACCCGTCCGTCGCCCTGCCCTCGCCGACCGCGCTCGCCGCCGCCTGGGACCCGGAGCTGGCCCGCCGGGCCGGGCAGCTGCTCGCGCAGGAGGCCCGCCGCAAGGGCGTGCACGTACTGCTGGCGCCGACCGTCAATCTGCACCGATCGCCGCTCGGCGGGCGCCACTTCGAGGCGTACAGCGAGGACCCGTACCTCACCGGCGAGATCGGCACCGGCTATGTCCGCGGTGTCCAGGACGGCGGAGTCGGCACCACCGTCAAGCACTTCGTCGCCAACGACGCCGAGACCGACCGCTTCACCGTCGACAACATCGTCTCCCCGCGCCCGCTGCGCGAGCTGTATCTCGCGCCCTTCGAGGCCATCGTCGCCCAGGCCCGCCCCTGGGGCATCATGGCCGCGTACAACCAGGTCAACGGCTCGACCATGACCGAACACCGTCACCTCCAGAACGAAGTCCTGCGCGGTGAATGGGGCTTCGACGGCTATGTCGTCTCCGACTGGCTGGCCGCCCGCTCCACCGTCGGCGCACTCCTCGGCGGTCTCGATGTCGCGATGCCGGGACCGACGACGGTGTACGGGGAGGCCCTCGTCGCCGCAGTCGGTGCCGGTGAGGTGGCGGAGCACGCCGTCGACGACGCCGTACGGCGTGTGCTGCGGCTGGCCGCCCGCGTCGGCATCCTGGACGGCGCCCCGCCGGCCGTCACCGAACTCCCCGCGCCCCTCGACGGCGAGGCCCTGGCCCGCGAGGTCGCGCGCCGTTCCTTCGTCCTCGTACGCAACGAGGGACGAGGCGACTCCGGCGGCGGGCGCCCGGTCCTCCCGATCACGCTGGACGGGACCGCGCCCGACGGGACCGCGCCCGACGGGACCGCGCCCGGCCGGACCGGCACCATCGCGCTCATCGGGGCCGCCGCCCGCGACGCGCGGATCCTCGGCGGCGGCTCGGCCGTGGTCTTCCCCGACCACATCGTCTCCCCGCTCGACGGCCTCACCCGGGCCCTGCCCGAGGGCGCCCTCACCTACTCCCTCGGCGCCGACCCCAACGAGGAACTCGCCGACGCCGACAAGGGGTTCGAGCTGACCGCCGTCTGCCGCGCGGCCGACGGGCGGGTGCTCGGAACCTCCACCGTCCCCGGCGGCCGGGTGCAGTGGGCGGGCGCCGACCTCCCCGAGGGAGTCACCCACGAGGAACTGCACACCGTCGAGCTGACGGGCCGGTTCACCCCCCGGGAGAGCGGCGAGCACGCCTTCGGCACCCGTGGCCTGGGCGGTTTCGTCCTCACCGTCGACGGCGACACCGTCTTCGACGGCGCGGAGGAACTGGGCCTGTCCTCCGACCCCTTCGAGGCATTCTTCGGCGGACCGGTGGAGCGCGCCCGCGCCGGGCTGACCGAGGGCGAGAAGGTCGAGATCTCACTCCTGCACACCGTCCACAAGATCCCTGACGCCCCGATCAAGGCCGTCGCCTTCTCCCTCCTCCACCTCGGCCCGCGCCACGACCCCGACGAACTGATCGCGCGGGCCGTCGAGGCCGCACGCGCCGCGGACACGGCGGTCGTCGTGGTCGCCACCACCGAGCGCGTCGAGTCCGAGGGCTTCGACCGCGCGGACCTGAGGCTGCCGGGCCGTCAGGACGACCTCGTACGAGCCGTCGCCGCCGCCAATCCGAACACCGTGGTGGTCGTCAACACCGGCTCCCCGGTGGAACTGCCGTGGCGCGAGGAGGTGGCCGCGATCCTGCTCAGCTGGTTCCCGGGACAGGAGGGCGGCGCGGCCCTCGCCGACGTCCTGCTCGGCGCGGCGGAGCCCGGCGGCCGGCTGCCCACCACCTGGCCGGTCGCCCTGGCGGACGCACCGGTCTCGGCGACCACCCCGGCCGACGGCGAACTCCACTACACCGAGGGCGTGTTCATCGGCTACCGCGCCTGGGAACGGGCGGGGACCACACCCGCGTACCCCTTCGGCCACGGCCTCGGCTACACCGACTGGGAGTACGAGACGCTCACGGCCACCCCGAGCGACGCCCGGGTGCGCCTGCGCAACACCGGCACGCGCACGGGCCGTGAGGTCGTCCAGATCTACCTCGCGCCGGTACCCGGCCGGAGTCCGGACACCCCGGAACGCCCCGCGCGCTGGCTGGCGGGCTTCGCCCCGGTCGAGGCGGAATCGGGCCAGAGCGTCGAGGTCCGGATCCCGCTGCGGCGCCGGGCGTTCGAGATCTGGGACGAGGAGTCGGGCGCCTGGTCGTTCGTCCCCGGTACGTACGAGGTCCAGGCCGCCCGCTCGGTCACCGACCGCAGGCTGAACGGCCTGGTGGAGGCGCGGGCGTAACCGCGCACGACGAGGGCAGAGAGACATACGCCCCCGGGAGCGGACCTGACACCGCCCCCGGGGCCGTGTGCCCCGGACAGGCCCTACCGGCGCACACCGAAGGCATACGTCGTGGTCGACGCGTACACCTCACCGGGCCGCAGCACCGTGCTCGGGAACGCGGGCCGGTTGGGGGAGTCCGGGAAGTGCTGGGTCTCCAGCGCGATGCCCTCGCCGGGACCGTACGGCTTCCCGTCGAAGTGGTCACCGGTGTAGAGCTGGAGCCCCGGTTCGGTGGTGGCGACGGTCAGCATCCGCCCCGACACCGGGTCGTACAGCTCGGCCGCGGTCCGCTCCCCGTCCTGGCTCTCGTCCCCGTCCAGAACGAAGTTGTGGTCGTAGCCGGGCCCCACCGGGCGGGCCGTACGGAAGTCGAAGCGCGTGCCGTCGACCGGCGCCAGCTCCCCGGTCGGCACGGTGGAGCCGTCCATCGGAGTGATCCGTCCGGCCGCGATCCGCAGCTCGTGCCCGGTCGCCGGGCCGCTGCCCGCGCCGGTCAGGTTCCAGTACGTGTGGTTCGTCAGATTGACGTGGGTGGGGGCGTCCGTCACCGCGCGGTAGTCGATCCGCAGCGCGCCCGCCGCGTCCAGGGTGTACGTCGCCGAGACCTCGAGGCGGCCGGGGAAGCCCTCCTCGCCGTCCGGACTGATCCGGGACAGCCGTACACCGTGGTCGCCGGCCGCCCGCGCGTCCCACACCCGCCGGTCGAAGCCGTCCTCGCCGCCGTGCAGGTTGTTCGGCCCGTCGTTGCGCGCGAGCCGGTACGTCCGGCCGTCCAGCGTGAACGCCCCGCCCGCGACACGGTTCGCGTAACGGCCCACCAGAGCGCCGAAATACGACCCCCGTGACTCCGGATAGCCCGCGGCGTCCGGGAAGCCGAGCACCACGTCGGCGACGTCCCCGTTCCGGTCGGGCACCTCCACCGACTGGACGACACCGCCGTATGTCAGCAGCCGTATCCGGGTACCGGCGCGTTCGAGGGTCCAGCGGTGAAAGGGCGTGCCCTCGGAAGTCGTACCGACACGTTCCGTGTTCATGACAGTCACGATCGAGACCCTACGCCGCGCGACCCGCGGCCGAGGCCACTCACGCAGTCCCGGAGAACAGGCCCTACACGGGGGGCTTGGCCGATGTGACGTTGCGGTACGCGATCTCCGCCAGCCGGCCCTGCCCGTTCTTGCTCGGATGGAACCAGTCCCAGTGGCTCAACTGCTCGCCGGTGAACCGGTAATCGAAGACCGCGCCGCCGTCGTACCGGCAGCGCCGGTCCTTCGCGCACACGTCCCTCAGCACCCCGTTGTACGCCACGACCCGTTCGTAGACCGTGTCCCGCCGCTTCTTCGCCCGCTCGCTCATGTCCTGCGAGTCCCTGAGCATCGTGGCGCAGATCCCCAGCTTCCAGATCTGCCGGCCCAGTGGATTGCCCCGCCCGGTGGACCAGAGCCGCTTGAGGTCCGGCACGCTCGACACGTACACCTGCGCCTTGGGCGCCCCGGCGCGCAGCTGGCGCATCGACGCCTCGAAGGACGCGCGGAAGTCGTCGACCGGTGTCATCTGCCTCGCCGTGTCCTGGCAGGCGTCGTTGGCCCCCACCATGACCGTGACCAGCTCCGGCTCGCGCTGTGCGGCCTGCGCCATCTGACCGGGCAGGTCGGACATCTTGGCGCCGGTCTGGGCGTGGTTCCAGCTGCGGTTCTTCGTGGCGGGCGCGCCCAGGAGCCGGAACGCGAGGCTGCGCACCTCGCTGTCCGTACCCGTCGACCAGGACACCTGCGGGCAGTCCGCGAGCACCACACAGGCGTCGAAGCCGCGGGTGATCGAGTCGCCGACGGCGGCCACGGAGGCGGGGCTGCGGTTCCAGACGGGAGTGGGGCGCGGGGACGGCTCGGCGCGCCGGTCGCCGGAGCAGCCCGCCAGCGCGCCGGACACGGCGAGCAGCCCGGCGGTCACGGCGGCGACGCCGGCGCGTGAGCGGTGACCGGGACCCGGCAGCTCACCACGGTCCCGGCGCGGGACGGGGCTTCCGCCTCGTTCCGAGCTCTGAAGGGTCTTCCGCACCAAGGCCTCCCCGGTCGGCATCGTCTGGCGTCCTCTGGCATCTTCGTCGTCCTACGGTGCCTTCAGACATCCGGCGGAGTCCTGGCGAGTGAAAGCTTCGCGTATATCGGAGCCGAGACCGACGGTACGTCACCCTGGGTCCCTCGCCGCACGGTAGCTTTTCCCACGTCGAACCAGAGGCGCCCGATCTCTGGGCTCCGGTAAATTACATCACGTCACATGCTGTCCCTTTTGCGGGGTTTCACTCCCGATGCTGTTTACTGAGGCCGCTGGGAAACGCGAACCTCGTCCCACACTGGAGGTCCCGGTGACGACACGTGGAGTTCTGTACGTGCACTCCGCACCGCGCGCGATGTGCCCGCACGTCGAATGGGCGGTGGCGGGTGTGCTGGGCCAGCGGGTCCAGCTCGACTGGATCCGGCAGCCGGCCTCGCCGGGCACCTGGAGAGCCGAGGTGTCCTGGAAGGGCCGGGCGGGAACCGGCTCCAAGATCGCCTCCGCACTGCGCGGCTGGCAGATGCTCCGGTTCGAAGTGACCGCGGAGCCGTGCGCCACGGCCGAGGGCGAGCGCTACAGCGCCACCCCTGACCTGGGCATCTTCCACGCCGTCACCGGAATGCACGGCGACATCCTGATCCCGGAGGACCGGCTGCGCGCCGCGCTCGTACGTTCCCAGCAGGGCGAGAGCGGCCTGGAGGCGGAGGTCGCCAAGCTGCTCGGCAAGCCGTGGGACGACGAACTGGAGCCGTTCCGGTACGCGGGCGAGGGCGCTCCGGTCCGCTGGCTGCACCAGGTCGTCTGAGCGCGCAGGAGCCTGTGGGCGCGCGCCCGCAAGCCCCGGGTCCCCCGGTCGTCCGAGCGCGCCGGGGCGAGCCGTCTTACCGTGGTCCCATGCCCGACCAACTCGCAGTAGCAGTCCTCGGCACCGGCATCATGGGCGCCGCGATGGCCCGTAACCTCTGCCGCGCCGGACACGACGTCCGCGTCTGGAACCGCACCCCCGCCAAGGCCGAACCCCTCGCCGCCGACGGTGCCACGGTCGCCGCAACGCCCGCCGAGGCCGTGGCCGACGCCGATGTCGTCCTCACCATGCTGTACGACGGCCCGGCCGCTCTGGAGGCCATGACGGCCGCGAGCCCCGGACTGCGCCCCGGCGCCATCTGGCTCCAGTCCACGACCGCCGGCGTCGAGGCCATCGCCCCACTGGCCGATCTGGCCCGCCGGCAGGGCCTGGTCTTCGTCGACGCCCCCGTCCTCGGGACCAAGGCACCCGCCGAGGACGGCGAACTCCTCATCCTGGCGGCGGGTCCCGAAGAGGCCCGTACCCCGCTGGCCCCCGTACTCGACGCAGTGGGCCGACGCACGGTCTGGCTGTCCGACGACGGCACCACCGGTGCGGCCAGCCGCCTCAAGCTCGTCTGCAACAGCTGGGTGCTGGCCCTCACCAACGGCACCGCCGAGGCGCTCTCGCTGGCCAAGGGCCTGGGCGTGGACCCGCAGTACTTCCTGGAGGCCATGGCCGGGGGCTCCCTGGACTGCGGCTACCTCCACGCCAAGGCCGCCGCGATCATGCGGGACGACTACACCCCGAGCTTCTCTGTCACCACGGCGGGCAAGGACGCCCGCCTGATCGTCGAGGCCGGTGCGGCCGAAGGCGTACGCCTGGACGTCGCGGCGGCGGGCGCGGAACGCTTCCGCCGGGCGGAGGCCCAGGGCCACGGCGACAAGGACATGGCGGCGACGTACTTCGCCAGCTTCGAGAGCTGAGACCGGCGCGTACGGACGAGCCACGTGCGGACGAGTCACGTATGGACGAGTCACGTACGGACGGGCCACGTATGGACGAAACGAGACGCCCGGCCGGGGGAGCCCCGGCCGGGCGTCTCGTTCGAGCATCAGAGCGATCGTGCGATCAGACCGTACGCAGCGCCAGCACCACGTTGTGGCCGCCGAAACCGAACGAGTTGTTGATCGCCGCGATCGTGCCGCTGGGAAGCGCGCGCGGTTCGTCGCGTACGACGTCCGCGTCCACCTCCTCGTCCAGGTCGTCGACGTTGATCGTCGGCGGGGCCGTGCGGTGGTACAGCGCGAGGGCCGTGGCCACCGTCTCGATGCCGCCCGCGCCGCCCAGCAGGTGGCCCGTCATCGACTTGGTGGCGGAGATGGCGACATGTTCGAGATCGTCGCCCAGCACCATGCGCAGCGCCTTGATCTCCGCCAGGTCGCCCTGAGGCGTGGACGTGGCGTGCGCGTTGAGGTGGGCGACCTCGGACGTCTTGAGATCCGTGGAGTCCAGCAGGTTCTGGAGCGCCTTGGCGATCCCCCGGCCGGTGGGCTCCGGCTGGGCGATGTGATGGGCGTCCGAGGACAGGCCCTGTCCGAGGACCTCGCAGTAGACTCGCGCCCCGCGCTTCGCCGCGTGCTCGGCGGACTCCAGGACGAGGACGCCCGCACCCTCACCGAGGACGAAGCCGTCACGCGCCTTGTCGTACGGCCGCGAGGCCTTGGTGGGCTCGTCGTTGTTCTTGGACATCGCCATCATGTTGGCGAACGCGACGACGGGCAGCGGATGGATGGCCGCTTCCGTGCCGCCCGTGACGACCACGTCGGCGCGGCCGGTACGGATCATCTCCACGGCGTAGCCGACGGCCTCGGCGCCCGAGGCGCAGGCGGAGACCGGGGTGTGCACGCCCGCTCGGGCGCCCACTTCCAGGCTGACGTTGGCGGAGGGGCTGTTCGGCATCAGCATCGGCACGGTGTGCGGGGAGACGCGGCGGACGCCCCGCTCCTTGAGCACGTCGTACTGGTCGAGCAGGGTGGTCACGCCGCCGATGCCGGAGGCGATCACGGTGCCGAGCCGGTCGGGGTCGACGGAGGTGTCGTCGCCGGCCCTGGCGGTGTAACCCGCGTCCGCCCACGCCTCCCGGGCCGCGATCAGCGCGAACTGCGCCGAGCGGTCCAGTTTGCGGGCGAGCGGACGGGGCAGTACATCGCCCGGGTCGACCGCCGCCGTGGCGGCGATACGGACCGGCAACTCGGCGAAGCGTTCGCCCTCCAGGGGCCGTACCCCGGAGCGGCCCGCGAGCAGGCCGTCCCAGGTCGATGCGCTGTCGCCACCCAGTGGTGTGGTTGCGCCGATACCGGTGACGACCACGGTGCGATTGGTCGAGCTCACTGGAATTCTTTCTCCACGTGTAGAGGGTGCTGAATTTTTACGGCGCCACCACCAGGTGGCGTCAGCCGTGCTGCCCGGGTCAGGCAGCCTGGTGCTTCAGGATGTAGGCGGCGGCGTCGCCGACCGTCTTCAGGTTCTTGACGTCGTCGTCCGGGATCTTGACGTCGAAGCGCTCTTCGGCGGCGACGACGACCTCGACCATGGACAGCGAGTCGACGTCCAGGTCGTCGGTGAAGGACTTGTCCAGCTGGACGTCCTCGACCGGGATACCGGCGATCTCGTTCACGATCTCGGCGAGACCGGCGACGATCTCTTCCTGGGTGGCGGCCATGTGGGCGCTCCTTCGATATTGAGCTGACGGAAATATGGGAACACGCTCCGGAAAGATCCGGTGTGCCTAGGGGAGGGTAACGACCGTCGCGGCGTACACGAGACCCGCCCCGAAGCCGATGACGAGCGCGGTGTCACCGCTTTTCGCCTGTCCGGTCGCCAGGAGCCGCTCCATCGCGAGCGGGATCGAGGCGGCCGAGGTGTTGCCGGTGGTCTCCACGTCACGGGCGACCGTGACGCTCTCCGGCAGTTTCAGAGTCTTCACCATCGAGTCGATGATCCGCATATTGGCCTGGTGCGGAATGAAGACGTCCAGGTCCGCCGCGCTGATCCCGGCCGCGTCCAGCGCCTGCTGGGCGACCTTCGCCATCTCGAAGACGGCCCAGCGGAAGACCGCCTGGCCCTCCTGCGTGATGGCCGGGAACTTCGCCACGGTGCCGTCGCGGTAATCGTCCCACGGCACGGTCTGCTTGATCGTGTCGGACTTGTCACCTTCGGAGCCCCAGATGGTCGGTCCCATCATCGGGCCCTTCGCCGGGCCGACCACGACCGCGCCCGCGCCGTCACCGAACAGGAAGGCCGTCGCGCGGTCCTCCAGGTCGGTCAGGTCGGAGAGCCGCTCGACACCGATCACCAGGACATGCTCCGCCGAGCCCTCGACGACCATGCCCTTGGCCAGGGTCAGCCCGTAACCGAAGCCGGCGCAGCCCGCCGAGATGTCGAACGCGGCCGGCTTGCCCGCGCCGATCCTGTCGGCGATCTCGGTCGCGACGGCCGGGGTCTGCTTGAAGTGCGAGACGGTGCAGACCACCACGCCGCCGATCTGCTCGGGCGTGATCCCCGCGTCGGCGATCGCCTTGCCCGATGCCTCGACGGACATCGCGGCGACGGTCTCCTCGGGGGAGGCCCAGTGCCGGGTCGCGATGCCGGAGCGCGAGCGGATCCACTCGTCGGACGAGTCGATCGTCTCCAGGATCACCTCGTTGGGCACGACACGGGTCGGGCGGTAACCGCCCACACCCATGATGCGCGCGTACGGGGCGCCCTTGCTCGGCTTGATCTTCGACATGCTCTCGGACTCCTATTCAGCCGTGGAGGAGTGCTCGGCGATCAGCGTCCGGGCGGCGTCGAGGTTGTCGGGGGTCTTGAGCGCCAGAGGCTTCACACCGGGCAGGGCGCGCTTGGCGATGCCGGTGAGGGTGCCGCCGGGGCACAATTCGATCAGCGCGGTCGCGCCCAGGTCCTGGAAAGTCTCCATGCACAGATCCCAGCGGACCGGATTGGCGACCTGACCGACCAGGCGTGTCACGACGTCGGCACCGGCTGCCACGGTCAGCCCGTCCCGGTTCGAGACGTACGGGACGACCGGGTCGGCGGCGTCGAGCGAGGCGGCGGCCGCTTCGAGCTTCGCGACCGCGGGGAGCATGTGCTCCGTGTGGAACGCCCCGGCGACCTTGAGCGTCACCACGCGGCGTACGCCCTCCGGCTTGTCGGCCTCCAGCGCGGCGAGCTGCTCGAGCGTGCCCGCGGCCACGATCTGGCCGGCGCCGTTCACATTGGCCGGGGTCAGGCCGAGCTTCTCCAGATGCGCGACGGTGGTCTCGGGGTCGCCGCCGAGCAGCGCCGCCATCCCGGTCTCGGTGATCGCGGCGGCTTCGGCCATGGCCAGGCCGCGGGCCCGCACGAGCTTCAGGGCCTCGTCGTCCGTGAGCACACCGGCCAGCGCCGAGGCGGCCAGTTCACCGACGCTGTGGCCCGCCGTGGCGCCGACCTCACGCGCCACGTCCTCGGTGGCCGGGAAGAGCTGACGGGCGGCCAGCAGCGCGGCGGCCACCAGCAGGGGCTGGGCGACGGAGGTGTCACGGATCTCGTCCGCGTCGGCTTGTGTGCCGTAGTGGACAAGGTCCAGGTCAAGGGCGTCGGACCAGGCCCGCAGCCGGTCTTCGGCGCCGGGGAGGTCGAGCCAGGGAGTCAGGAAGCCGGGCGTCTGAGCGCCTTGGCCGGGAGCGACGAGTACGAGCACACTCACACTCTCTCTTGCGGACGGTCCTCGGCGCCCGTGAGGACAGGGACGAAGAACTGTCAGGGTAATTGTTGGAATACTACAAAAGTCTAGGACTGAGGATCCCCGTCGGCCAGGCGTCCCAGGATCAGGGCAATCCGCAGCGTGAAGGCGGACCTGACATCGGAGGGTGACCAGCCGGTGACGTCAGTCACACGTCGCAGCCGGTAGCGCACGGTGTTCGGGTGTACGAAGAGCATCCGGGCGGCGCCCTCCAGACTGCTCGCCTGCTCCAGATAGACACTCAGAGTCTCCAGCAGCGCCGACCCCGCTTCCTCCAGCGGTCTGTAGATCTCCTCCACCAACTGGTCCCGCGCGGCGGGGTCCGCGGCGATCGCGCGCTCCGGCAGCAGATCGTCGGCGAGCACCGGGCGCGGTGCGTCCTGCCAGGCGGAACAGGCCTTCAGCCCGGCGGCCGCGGCCTGCGCCGACTTGGTGGCGGCCAGCAGGTCGGGCACCACCGGGCCGGCCACGACCGGGCCCGCGGCGTAGGGGCCGATCAGCGACTTGGCGACCTGGAGGGGGTTGTCGCTGCCGCCGGCGATCACCACGAGCCGGTCGCCGAGCACCCCGGTGAGGACCTGGAGCTTGGCGTGCCGGGCGGCCCGGCGGATCGCCTCGACGATCAGTTCGCTGTCCCCGTCCGGGGCGGTGCCGAGCAGTACGCAGACATGCTCGGGCGAGTTCCAGCCGAGGGCCGCCGCCCGGGAGATGGCGCCCTCGTCGGCCTCCCCGGAGAGCACGGCGTTCACGACGAGGGACTCCAGCCGCGCGTCCCACGCGCCCCGGGCCTCGGCGGCCTGCGCGTACACCTGGGCCGTCGCGAAGGCGATCTCCCGCGCGTACACCAGCAGCGCCTCGCGCAGTACGGACTCGTCGCCCGGCGCCGCGACCTCCTCGATCGCCGACTCCATGACCACCATCGTGGTCCGCACCATCTCGACGGTCTGGCGCAGGGTGATCGCCCGCGTCAGCTCGCGCGGTGCCGTGCCGAAGACATCGGTGGAGATGGCCTGCGGGGCCTCCGGGTGACGGAACCACTCGGTGAACGCGGCGATACCGGCCTGGGCGACCAGCCCGATCCAGGAACGGTTCTCCGGCGGCATCGCGCGGTACCACGACAGCGTCTCGTCCATACGGGCGATGGCGTTCGCGGCGAGTCGTCCTGATGACTGCTCCAGCCGCCGCAGCGTCGCGGGATGCGGATGGGGTTCGTTCGAGGGTTCAGACACGGGGACAAGACTGCCTTATCGGGAAGGGCCGGCGCGGGGGAGGGGTGGAGGGGGCGGGGTCGAGGGGCGTCCGGTGGATCTTTCCGGCACCGGGCCCCGCGCGCTGATCCTGCCTGACCGGCCCGGCCCACGGGGCACCCTCCACTACCGTGGGACCGTGATTTTCGTACGGCACGCGGCGGAGCGTTACGCCGGCGGCGACCCGGCCGCGGGCACCGAGTCCTTGCACGCCTTCTCCTTCGGACACTTCTACGATCCGGACAACCTGCGTTTCGGCGCGGTCCTCGCCTGCAACGAGGAGCGGCTCGCGCCGGGCGCGGGGTTCGACGAGCATCCCCACAGTCATACGGAGATCGTCACCTGGGTCGTCGAGGGCGAGCTGACGCACCGCGACTCGGCCGGGCACGCCACGCTCGTCGGGCCGGGCGACGTCCAGCGGCTCAGTTCGGCCGGCGGGGTGCGGCATGTGGAGCGCAACGACGGCGAGCGGCCGCTGGTCTTCGTACAGATGTGGCTCGCGCCGCTGGAGCCGGGCGGCGAGCCCGCGTACGAGGTCGTGCGGGGCATCGCCGACTCCACACCGTACGCCCTTCCGCAGGCGGGGGCGATGCTGCACGTGCGGCGTCTGAAGGTGGGCGAGCGCTCCGCCGTGCCGGACGCGCGGTCCCTGTACGTCCATGTGGTGCGCGGCGGGGTACGGATCGACGGCGGCGAGGGCGCCGCGGCCGGCGCGGGTACGGAGCTGGGGCCCGGCGACTCGGCGCGGATCACGGACGCGGCGGGACTGGAGCTGACGGCGACCGGGCCGGAGCCGGTGGGAGGGGATCCCACGGCGACGGGACCCGGGGCCCCGTCGCCGGCCGAGGTGCTGCTCTGGGAGATGTCAGGCTGAGCGCAGCTCGCCCAGCACCGCGTCGGTGAAGGGCGGCCAGGCCTCGATGGCCCAGGAGCCGAAGTCCCGGTCGGCCAGCGCCACGCACGCAGCCCCGGCGTCCGGGTCGACCCACAGGAACGTACCGGACTGGCCGAAGTGCCCGAACGTACGGGGCGAGGACGAACCACCCGTCCAGTGCGGGGACTTGGCGTCCCGGATCTCGAAGCCCAGACCCCAGTCGTTGTTCTTCTGGTTGCCGTAACCGGGCAGGACACCGGAGAGCCCGGGGTGCACGACCGTCATCGCGTCCAGGACCGTGCGCGCGTCGAGCAGCCGGGGGGCTTGGAGTTCGGCGGCGAACCGCACTATGTCGTCCACCGTCGAGACGCCGTCCTTGGCGGGCGAACCGTCCAGGGACGTCGCGTCCATCCCGAGCGGTTCGAACACCGCCTCGCGCAGGTAGTCGGCGAACGGGATGTCGGTGGCCTTGGCGACATGGTCGCCGAGCACCTCGAAGCCCGCGTTGGAGTAGAGCCGGCGCGTGCCCGGCCCGCTCGACGCGCGGTGCTCGTCGAAGGCCAGACCGCTGGTGTGCGCGAGCAGATGACGGACCGTGGACCCCTCGGGCCCGGCCGGCTCGTCCAGCTCGATCGCCCCTTCCTCGTACGCCACGAGCACCGCGTACGCGGCGAGCGGCTTGGTCACGGAGGCGAGGGGGAAGCGGTGCGACGTGGGGCCGTAGGACGCGAAGACGGTGCCGTCGGCTCGTACGACGGCGGCCGCTGCGGTGGTCACGGGCCAGTTCTCGATCAGCGCCTTGCTCTGCATGGCTACGACTTTAGTGCCCCTCCCGGCGGTGTCCGCCCGTCAAGGTCCGCCCGTCGAGGAGCGGTGTCCGGGACCGTGAGGCTCCTGGGGCAGGAGGCCAATCGGGGGCGCCACGAAACTCCCGCACCCTTTCCCCTTGCTTGGAGTGCACTCGAAGGATTTAGCGTTGACACCATGACGCTGACCGAGAGCAGGGCCGTACGGACGGATCGCGTGGACGACTGCGCTTCGGCTCCTCCGGCGCATCCGCGCCCCGACGGCAAGGACCGGTACACGATCAGCGAGGTCGCCGCTCTCACCGGCCTCAGCGCCCACACCCTGCGGTGGTACGAGCGGATCGGCCTGCTGCCCGACGTGGACCGGTCGCACACCGGACAGCGCCGCTTCTGCAACAAGGACCTGGACTGGCTCGGTTTCGTCGGGAAGCTGCGGCTGACCGGGATGCCGGTGGCCCACATGGTCCGTTACGCCGAGCTGGTCCGGGCAGGTGAGGAGACGTTCGAGGAGCGGCGGGAGCTGCTGGAGAGCACGCGGCGTGATGTGCTGGAGCGGATCGAGGAGCTCCAGGACACGGTCGCCGTTCTCGATCTGAAGATCGGTATTTACGCGGACGCCCGCAAGGCGTCGGAGAGGGTCTGAACCCTGATGAGCGACAGCAAGAGCGACAAGAGCGACAAGATCGAAAAGGTGCTGCTCGGAGCCGGGGGCCCGGAGGTCGGCGCTCAGGGCCTCGGCTGCATGGGGATGAGCTTCGCGTACGGGCCGACGGACACCGACGAGGCGCGGGCCACTCTGGAGCGCGCCTTCGAACTGGGCGTGACGCTGTACGACACGGCGGATGTGTACGGATTCGGCGAGAACGAGAAGTTCATCGCGCCGTTCGTCCGGGAGCACCGCGACGAGATCGTCCTGGCCACGAAGTTCGCGCTGGGAATGGACCGGGCCGATCCCACCAAGCGGATCATCCGCAATGACCGCCCGTACATCCGCGAGTGCGTCGAGGGAAGCCTCCAGCGCCTCGGGGTGGACGAGATCGACCTGTACTACATGCACCGGCGCGATGTGAACGTCCCCATCGAGGAGACGGTCGGCGCCATGGCGGAGCTGGTGGCCGAGGGCAAGGTCAAGTACCTGGGGCTCAGCGAGGTCACGGCCGCCGAGCTGCGCGCGGCGCACGCCGTGCACCCGATCGCCGCCGTGCAGTCGGAGTGGTCGCTGTTCAGCCGGGACATCGAGGCGCAGGTCGTGCCCGCCGCCGCCGAACTGGGCGTCGCGCTCGTGCCGTACTCGCCGCTCGGGCGTGGCTTCCTGACCGGCGCGTTCGTCAACGCCGAACAGGAACTGGGCGCCGACGACTTCCGCCGTCAGCAGCCCCGCTTCACGGGTGACAACGCCGCCGCGAACGCGGCGCTGCTCGAACCGGTGCGCAAGATGGCCGAGGGGCGGAACGCGACGCTGGGGCAGGTCGCGCTCGCCTGGGTGCAGCAGCAGGCGGCGGTGCGCGGACTGGCCGTCGTGCCGATCCCGGGAACCCGCAAGCGCAGCCGGGTCGAGGAGAACACCGCGGCGACGCACCTGATCCTCACCGAGAGCGAGCTTCAGCTGCTGGAGCCGATCGCGGGGCGGGTGGCCGGTGGCCGGTACTACGACATGACGTTCACCTCGGCCGGCCGCGAGTAGTCCTCGTAGGCGCAGTAGGCGCAGTAGGCGCAGTAGGCGCAGTAGGCCCCGTGGCCGCCGGGGTTGTCGGGGCCGCCGTGACGCCGTAGCCCCTGTCGGCTGCCGCCGGGACCTCCGGCTCACGCCAGCCCCAGCGCGAACAGGGCGAAGCCCGCCGCGAGCAGCCCCGCCGCTGCCGCGCGGCGGGCTTTCGCCGCGCGCGTCCCGGCCCTCCAGGGCCCGTCGAAGCCGCGCGCGTACCGCCCGATGACCACGAGCAGCGTGGCGAACAGCGGCATCCAGGTCAGCCGGGCCACGATCCAGCCCAGGGAGTCGGGGGCGGTCGTCAGGCCCGCCACCGGACCGAGGAAGGAGCCGGGCACGGCGGCCGTGAGCATCGCCGTCTGGTGCCAGCACAGGATCGTCATGGCGGAGAGGTTGACGACGACGACCGGCGCCCACACGGCCGGTTTCGTCAGCAGACGTCCGATCCGGTCCCGCAGCAGGATCGCCGCACCGCTCTGGGCGGCGGCCAGGGCGAGGACGAGCAGCGACGGCGGATGCGAGTTCGTACGGACCTCGCCGGGGACACCGACCATCGACGCCGGGTAGTGGAAGACGAGCAGCAGCACGGCGAAGAGCACCGAGCCGCCGACGAGCAGGACCCGCGCCCCGCGCCGGCCGATCCTGCCCTCGCCCCAGGAGACGCCGAGCTGATAGGCGAAGAGCCAGCCCGGCAGCACGTTCACCATGCTCAGCCAGGACGGCATGGTGTCGGCGTACGGTCCGTAGCGCAGGAAATCGACCACGGCGACGGTCACCAGCGGCGGAGCGGCGGCCCAGGCGCCCATCGTGCGCGCGGCGCGCACACAGTACGGAGTCAACGCGGTCACCACGGTGTAGACGCCCACGAACCACAGGGGCTGGACGACCAGCGTCGATCCGGTGCGCAGAGTGGCCTCGGGCACCCCGAGCCCGTACAGCACCGGGACCAGCACCGCCCAGACGGCCGTCACCCCGAGGACGGGCCTGCCCAGCCGGACCAGACGCCGCCGGAGCCAGGCGGTGGTCGTGGACGGCCTCCTGCGGTACGAGAGCACGGAGGCGTACCCGCCCACCAGGAAGAAGATGCCCAGCATCTGGAGCACCCAGCTCACGGGCGCGAAGCCGCCGAAGGTGGCGAGCGGACTGGCGTTGTGGAGCGCGCCGTCACCATCCAGGGTGAAGCCGCCGAGCAGCCAGTGCCCGGTAGGTACGGCGAGCAGCGCGAGGGCGCGCAGTCCGTCGATCGCGCGGTCGCGGTGGACGGGTGTGCGCGCCTCGATCTTCCCGATGGCCCCGGCGAGCGTCGTCCGGCTCGTGGAATCTGTCCGGCTCATCGGATCTCTCCCTGGGCGATGGCGGCGAAAGCGCGGAGCGAGTCGCTGCCGGGGGCGAAGTAGCCGGTGTGTCCCCGGGCCTCCTCGGCGGGCACCCGGCGGGCGCCGAAGTCCCGGGCGGTCGGGTCCTGGCCATGGCCCAGGCCCATGAGTTCGACGTTCGGGACCTTCGAGATCCAGTCGGAACGGTCCTTGGCCGCCCAGACGCGTGCGTCGGTACGGAGGTCCGCCACGTCGGCGGCGCGCATACCGGGGGAACCGAGCACCACGATGTCGGAGGCGTTCACCTCATGGGCGGCGAGCCCGCACACCACGGAGCCGTAGCTGTGGCAGAACAGCACCGGTTTCCGGGCCCCGGCCGCCGCGAGCCCCTGGGTGAACCGGGCCAGGCGCGCGGCCCCGGCCTCGGCGAGCTCACCGCCGGCGGCATCCGGGCCGGCCCCGAGGGGAGTGGTGTAGCCGGTCCAGGCGACGACGGCGGTCCGGCCGCCCGTCGCGGCCCGCAGCGAGGCGGCCATACCGGCGGGGGTGCCGTACGGATCGTGCGTACGGTCGAAGTTCGCCGCGTCGATGTCCGAACCCGGTACGACGACGGACACATGGCGGGCGGCGGCCAGATCGCCGTACACCTCGGCGGCCTGCCCCCGGCCGCGCGGGTCGAAGGCGAGGATCTGGCGGCCGGGTCCCGCGAGCCGGTCGTAGCGCGGGTCGTGCGCGGCGCGTACCGCAAGGGAGTTGGCCTCGTACCGCAGCGCGACCGGCACACCGTCGAGATTGCCGACGACGAGCGGATGTTCGCGGAGCAGCTTCTTTCGCTGACGTGATGTCAGCGAGGCGAAGAAACGCGACACTTGGGCGGGTGAGGCCGTCGCCGGATCGGGCAGGGCCCGGCCGAGCGAACCGTCCGCACGCCAGGCGGCGCTTCCCACGGGCGGACCGGTCACGGCCCGCTGCGCACTCCCGGAGGCCCAGCCCACCGTGCCCCCGGCCATGGCCGTCGCCAGCGCTGCGGCGACCAGGGTCCTCTTGTAGCGGCGCATGTGCGCCTCCTTCCGCTGCTCGTCCGTGGAGGTGGCGAGCAGGAAGGTAAGGAGACGGTGCGCGGGCGGGCGTCACACCGGGGAGCCAACTGCCGGGTGATACCCGGGTAGGGGTGGTCCTGGAAACGGAAGAGGGCTCCGTCCGAGCCGGGGCGGTTGTCAGGCGGGCGCGTCGCCCGGTGTGACCAGGCCCGACTCGTACGCGAAGATCACCGCCTGCGCGCGGTCGCGCAGATCGAGCTTGGACAGCACGCGGCCTATGTGCGTCTTCACCGTCTGCTCGGCGACCACGAGACGGTCGGCGATCTCCTGGTTGGACAGGCCCCGGGCGATCAGTTCGAGCACTTCGGTCTCGCGAGGGGTGAGGCCGTTCAGCCGCAGGGACGGAGCCCTGCGCGGAGCGGGCCGCCGCTGGGCGAAGTCCGCGATCAGCCGTCGGGTCACGGACGGCGCGAGCAGCGCCTCGCCGGCCGCGACGATCCGTACCGCCGCGATCAGGTCGGCCGGGGGCGCGTCCTTGAGCAGGAAGCCGGAGGCCCCGGCGCGCAGCGCCTCGTACACATAGTCGTCCACGTCGAAGGTGGTCAGCATCAGCACCTTCGGGATATGGACCACGCCCGTCGGCGGGTTCAACAGCTCGCGGGCGGCGGCCAGTCCGTCCATCTCCGGCATCCGGACATCCATCAGGACCACATCCGGATGGACGGAACGGCTCACCTCGACACCCCGGCGGCCGTCCGGTGCCTCGCCCACCACATCGATGTCGGCCTGCGCGGAGAGCAACGCGGCGAACCCCGCGCGCACCATGGCCTGGTCGTCGACAACGATCACACGGATGGTCAAGGGGAGTCCTTCGGGCCGGAGTCGGTCGGAGCGGAGTGGGCCGGAGCGGAGTCCGGTTCGGTGTGGTCCGGCCTGGCGGGGTCCGTCAACCGGGCCGCGTCCGCGAGCCGGGCCTGCTGAGCCGTGTCCGCGAGCAGGGTCGTGTCCGTGAGGGGGAGCTGTGCGGCGACCCGGAAGCCGCCGTCGGGCAGTGGACCGGTGTCCAGCGTGCCGCCGGTCAGCCGTACGCGCTCACGCATCCCGATCAGCCCGTGCCCCGTCCCGGTGGTCTCCAGCGGTGAAGTACGGGCGGCAGCCGGGCCGTTGACGACCAGGACGGTCAGCCGGTCGCCGCCGGAGGTCACCGAGACCCGGGTGCGCGCGCCGGGCGCGTGGCGCACCACGTTGGCGAGTGCCTCCTGCACGATGCGGTACGCGGACAGGTCCACGGCCGGCGGTACGGGGCCCAGGCCGGCGGCCAGCGACAACTCGGCCGGGACTCCGGCCCGTACCGTCGCCTCCACCAGCTGCTGCACCCGGCCGAGCCCCGGCTGCGGCGCCCGCTCGCTCTCCGTACCGTCACTGCGCAGCAGGGAGAGCAGCCGTCGCATCTCCGCCAGCGACTCGCGCGCGCTCGCGGCGATCGTGGAGAACTCCTCGCGCGCGGGATCCGGCAGGCCCTCGATCCGGTACGGAGCGGAGTCCGCCTGCACGGTGATCACCGACATGTGGTGGGCCACCACATCATGCAGCTCACGGGCGATACGGGCGCGCTCCTCCAGCAGCGTGCGCCGGGCGCGCTCCGCCTCGCTGATGTTCTCCTGCTCCACCAACCTGCGCTGGGCGTCGCCGCGTTCGCGCAGCGCGGCCGTGACGACCAGCGTCACGCCGGTGAGCACGGTCAGCAGCAGATGGGAGCCGTCGCTGTGTTTCTGCGAGATCAGCTCGAAGAAGAATCCGGCCGCGCCCGTCGCCAGCCAGACGGCGAGCAGGGTACGGCGTGATTCACGCAGCCCCAGGCAGATCATCAGCACCACGTAGCCGACGACGACCGTGGGGGGCCACGGCCAGGAGCGGCCCGCGATGCCGTCCGCGCCCAGGAGCAGCACCGCACCGATGACATCGGCGGTGAAGATGATCCACCACGCCTGGAGCGGACGGGTCACCGCGAGCAGCAGTGGCGCGCTCTGCGCGGTGGCGAGCGCGCCCGACCAGGCGCCGCCCAGCCGGTAGTCGGTCATGAGGACGGAGGCGGTGGTCGGCAGCAGCGACACGGCGAAGCCGAGGGCCACGACGTACGGCGCGAGCCGCAGCCACGGCCGGGGCGCGTGTGCGAACAGCGGGTCGGTGGAATCCGCCGGCGTGCGCAGCGCGCCGAACAGCGCTCGTAGAGCGGGGAGCGCCGACGAGCCGAGCGGAGTCCGGGAACCGCGCGGGGGCGGGGGTGCGCTACTCATGACCCGCTCAGGGTAGGCAGCGGCGAACGGACGGGCGTCATACCGGGGAGCTGGTCCGGATGTCATACCGGGGTATGACATCCCGGTGCCGCCCTGGCCCGTACCCGTCACCGGTCCCGGACGCATCCGAGCCCCAGGCCCTGCTCCTGCCCCCTGCTCCTGCCCCCCCGCCCCTGCCCCTGCTCTTGTTCCCCCCTGCTCCTGTCCCCGCGCCGGTCACGGTCCCGGCCGGAGGGCTGTCCCTCACAGCTCCGCCAGCAACTCCGTCTTCTTCGCCGTGAATTCCTCGTCCGTCACCAGCCCTGCCTGATGCAGCTCGCCGAGATGCCGTATCCGGTCCGCGACATCGGCCGGGTCGCGCCGGCCGGACACCACGGCGTGCACCGGAACCGCCGCGCGGTTCGTCGCCGCGCCCTGGACCGCTTCCAGGACGGCCGCCGCGAACGGCAGCGACTCGTGGACCGGTCCGTAGCCGAGCCCGAAGACGACAGCCGTCGGGTCGTGGTCGACCGGGGCCGGCTGCGCCGGAGCCGTACCGTCCGCGTCGCGCCGCAGCAGACGCAGATAGCCGTCGAAGAGTTCGGGGGAGCGCCACTCGACCCCTTGCAACTCCCCTACGGGGAGATTCTGGTCGCCCGCCTTCCACTTGGCGGAGGACGCGCCCGTCCAGAACCAGCGGAAGACGACCCGTTCCCCGTCGAAGGAGGCCTTGCCGTCGTACGCCTTGAAGTTCAGGGGAGGTTCGGGCGCGCTCACCAGATAGCGCTCGGCCGGCTCCTGTCCCAGGGGTAGCCCCTGGCTCCGGCCGCGCGTACGGTCCAGCGCGGCCCGCAACTCGTCGGCGTAGTATTCCGCGAGTGTCTCGCGATCGGCCGGCAGCACCAGTCGGTACGGATCGCCGCTCTCCTTCAACTGCCCGGCCGCCGCCTCCACGAGGGGGTCGGCGCCGGCTCTCGGCACGGCGTGCAGCACGACCGTTCCGCGTTTGCCGGGAGTGAGCGACACCGATGACAACGCCTCGTGGGGGATGCGACGTTCGCCGAGCGCCTGAAAGAGCTTCGGCGTCCGTATCCCCCGTTCGAAGCGGATGAGCACGGAGTCGCTTTCGAACTCCCAGGTGGCATGAATCCCCGCCAGCACATCACCCATGTGCCTCATCGTAGGCGGCGCACGCCCGTGAGTCCCCTGCCACAGCGAACCAATTCTACGCGCGTCCGATGTACGTCAGGTCCGAACCCGTTCTGTCCAGCCTTGAGCCCGTTCCTGTTCGGCACCGAGCCCGTTTCCTTTCGGTATGGAGCCCGTTCCCGTTCGGTGCGGAGTCTGTTCCCGACCGCCCTGCGCCGGCTCCGGCGTCAGCCCGCCATGCTCACGCCGGACGAGGCGATTCCGCTCCGGCAGGCCGTCGCCCCGTCCGCGCAGGTCACCGCGCGGTACGAACCGACCCCGATATCGGCGAAGTTGTCGAGGCTCTCCGTACCGGGCTGGAAGTAGCCGGCGTGGCCGACCGCGCCGGACGACGAGAGCACCCGTGCCCCGAAGGCCCGGGTCACCGGGTCCGCGCCGTGTCCGAGCCCGCCGACCGCCATGTACGGGACGTCCTGGATCCAGTCGTCCTGGTCGCGCATGGCCCACACACGGGCGTCGGTGTGCAGCTGCTCCGCGCTCCCGACCCGCATCCCGGGGCTGCCCGCGACCGCCACGTCCGTGACCCGGCCCGGCAGCGTATGGGCGGCGACGCCGCACACCACGGAGCCGTAGCTGTGGCAGAAGAGCGAGACCTTGGACTTCCCCGGGAGCGCAGCGGTGAGCGCGGAGAGCCGTACGGCACCGTCCTCGGCGAGCTTGCCGATCGCGGCGTCCACACCGAGACCGGCGGGCGAGGTGTAGTCGGCCCAGGCGATGACGGCGGTACGGGTGCCGGGACCGGCTTTCTGTTCGGCGGAGTACAGCGACTCGGCCATGCCCACCGGCGCCGTGTAGGAGCGGTTCGTCTTCTCGAACGTCAGGACGTTCGTGTCGACCCCGGGAACCACCACCGAGACGCGCTTGGCGCGGTCGAGATCGCCGAAGACCTCGGCTGCCCGGCCCTTCCCCGACGGGTCGAAAGCGAGGATCTGCCGACCGCTGCCGAGCATCGACTCGAACCGGCCCATCCGGCGGCTCGCTTGCTGCCGGCCGTCGGCGGACAGTCTGCTGTCCTGCATACGGCGCTCCTCCACCCCACGCGCCTGGAGGAGCGCCAGCCGGTTGGCGCGGTAGCGCAGCGTGACCGGCGCGCCGTTGAGATTGCCGACGACGAGCGGATACCGGATGGCCAGTCTCCGCTGCTGAGCGGAGCTGAGAGAAGCGAAGAAAGCGGCCAGCCGCTTCGCCGAGGCGTTGGGCGACGGCAGGTCGTGGGCTCCTATCCGGCCCCGCTCCCACGCCGAGAGGGCGACCTTCAAAGGCTCGCCGGGATCGCGCTGATGCTGGACAGCGGTCCATCCGGTGCTCGCCAGCATCACGAACACCACGGCGATAGCGAGCAGAGCGCGCCATGCGTTGAGGGTGGGGGAGGAGTCGAAGGAAGTCACTACGTATAACCCTAGGCCGAGCGTGGGGACCCTCGCGACGCTCGTGAGGCAGATCACGGGTTCCAGAGGGTTGAACCGCCGGTAACTTCACCGATTGTGTACGCGGCGCTCACGCTCCGGCGCATTGTGGGCGCCCGGAGCGGAAACGGAACGAAGGCGCGGCGGCGGCGAGGCAAGCACGAGGCAAGCACGGAATGGGAACGGAACGGATACGAAGGGGCATTCGGCGTGGCGTGCCGCGCGGGCACCCCGGCTTCGGTCGGAGAGAAGATCACGACCGTCGCCCACGAGACCTTCATGTCCGGCATGGGACTGGCCTGCCCGGTCGCGGCGGTGTCGCGGCCGGGGCGGTTTTTGGCGTCCTGCTGACGAAGCACGGCCACAACGCGGACGTGGCGGGCCAAAGGGTGCGCATCCAATGTCAATCCACGGGTGACCCGACGTGAACTCCGTGCCCGCGACAGCCCCGCCGGAACCTTCCGGCGGGGCTGTCGCCTATCCGGGTGGAGGATGCCCGGACCCCCTTCCGTCGGCCGTGCGCCGCAGGTCAGGCTGCTGTCGAGCGAATCGCCGACCGGCTCGTGAACCGAGGCGTCGATCGACCTTTCGCCGACCGATCCCATCCGGCATGACATGACACGGGGGCTGATCCATATGGGTAGGACCACATTCACCGGGACGCCGAAAGCCGTCGCCGTAGGGGTACTGGCTGTCGCCGCCCTGCTGCCTCAGACCGTCGCCGAGGCCGCACCACCCCGGCTCGGGGAGTGCGCGGCGGGCGAACTGTGCCTCTGGGAGAAGGACGACTTCAGGGGCTCACGGCGGACGCATGAGCTGTCCGGCATCGACATCGACAGCTGTGTGCCGCTCCCGGCCGGCGCCACCGCCCACTCGCTGGCCAACCGCACCGGGCGGCCGGTGACCACCTATCAGTCCGAGGAGTGCGCGGAGACGGGGGAGTTCGAGACCTATCCGGGAGGTGGCACCTGGCTGCCCCGCTCGCCGTACCGCGTACGGGCGTTCAAGGTCTGGGAGACGTGAGCGTTCTCCACGGCGGCGGGCGTCCACCGGCTGGGAAAAGCCGGAGGGCGGCGGAACAGACACGTTCCGCCGCCCTCCGGGGCCGCACATCGGCCCCGCGTACTACCGAGCCGCCGCCGCTGCCACCCCTGCCGCCACCGTCACGACAGTCGATTCCGCCGCCGCTGCGCTCACGCGTCGCCGCCGGCTGCGCCCGGGTCCGCCGCCGATGCGTCCAGCAGCTGGTAGCGGTCCAGCGCCTGCTTCAGCGCCGAGCGGTCGACCTTGCCCTCCTTGGCCAGCTCCGTGAGCACACCGAGCACGATCGACTGCGCGTCGATGTGGAAGAAGCGACGGGCCGCGCCACGCGTGTCCGCGAAGCCGAAACCGTCTGCGCCCAGCGACTGGTACGTGCCGGGAACCCAGCGTGCGATCTGGTCCGGTACGGACCGCATCCAGTCGGAAACCGCCACGAACGGTCCCTGCGCGTCGGACAGCTTGCGCGTCACGTACGGAACGCGCTGCTCCTCCTCCGGGTGCAGCAGGTTGTGCCGCTCCACCTCGACGGCCTCACGGCGCAGCTCGTTCCAGGACGTCGCCGACCAGACATCGGCCTTGACGTCCCACTCCTCGGCGAGGATCCGCTGCGCCTCCACCGCCCAGGGCACGGCCACACCGGACGCCATGATCTGCGCCGGGATCGAGCCCCGCTCGGCCCGCTTGAAGCGGTGGATGCCCTTGAGGATGCCGTCGACATCCACATCGGCCGGCTCGGCGGGGTGCTGGATCGGCTCGTTGTAGACGGTGAGGTAGTAGAAGACATCCTCACTGTCCGGGCCGTACATCCGGCGCAGACCGTCCTTGACGATGTGGGCGATCTCGAAGCCGTAGGCGGGGTCGTACGCGACACAGGCCGGGTTGGTCGAGGCCAGCAGTTGCGAGTGGCCGTCCGCGTGCTGGAGGCCCTCGCCGGTCAGAGTCGTACGTCCGGCGGTCGCACCCAGCACAAAGCCGCGTGCGAGCTGGTCGGCCATCTGCCAGAACTGGTCGCCGGTCCGCTGGAAGCCGAACATCGAGTAGAAGACATACACCGGGATCAGCGGCTCGCCGTGGGTGGCGTAGGCCGAGCCGGCCGCGATCAGCGAGGCAGTACAGCCCGCCTCGGAGATGCCGTCGTGCAGCATCTGGCCGGTCGGCGACTCCTTGTACGCGAGCAGCAGCTCGCGGTCCACGGACTCGTACTGCTGGCCCAGCGGGTTGTAGATCTTGGCGCTCGGGAAGAACGAGTCCATTCCGAACGTGCGGTACTCGTCGGGGGCGATCAGCACGAAGCGCTTGCCGATCTCCTTGTCCCGCATCAGGTCCTTGAGCAGCCGGACGAACGCCATGGTGGTGGCGATCGACTGCTGGCCCGACCCCTTGCGCACCGCCGCGTAGGTCTTGTCCTCCGGGAGGGTCAGCGGCTTCGCGCGCACGACCCGGGTCGGTACGTAACCGCCCAGCGACTTGCGCTGGTCGTGCATGTACTGGATCTCCTCCGAGTCCCGGCCCGGGTGGTAGTACGGCGGCAGGCCGTCCTCCAGCTGCCGGTCCGTGATCGGGAGGTGCAGCCGGTCGCGGAAGCCCTTGAGGTCGGCGACGGTCAGCTTCTTCATCTGGTGGGTCGCGTTGCGGCCCTCGAAGTTCGGCCCGAGAGTCCAGCCCTTGACGGTCTGCGCCAGGATCACGGTCGGCTGGCCCGTGTGGGCCTTGGCCGCCGCGTACGCCGCGTAGACCTTCTTGTGGTCGTGACCGCCGCGGCCCAGATGCAGGATCTGGTCGTCGGACATGTTCTCGACCATGGCGCGCAGCCGCTGGTCGTCACCGAAGAAGTGCTCACGGATGTACGCGCCGGTCTCCGTGGCGTACGTCTGGAACTGCCCGTCCGGTGTGGTGTTCAGCCGGTTGACCAGCACACCGTCACGGTCCTGGGCGAGCAGCGGGTCCCAGGAGCGGTCCCAGACCAGCTTGATCACATTCCAGCCGGCCCCGCGGAACTGCGACTCCAGTTCCTGGATGACCTTGCCGTTGCCACGCACCGGGCCGTCGAGGCGCTGGAGGTTGCAGTTGACGACGAAGGTCAGATTGTCCAGGCCCTCACGGGCGGCGATGGACAGCTGGCCCAGCGACTCGGGCTCGTCCATCTCGCCGTCGCCGAGATACGCCCAGACATGGGAGCCGGAGGTGTCGGCGATGCCGCGCGCCTCCATGTAACGGTTCATCCGGGCCTGGTAGATCGCGCCGAGGGGGCCGAGGCCCATCGAGACGGTCGGGAACTCCCAGAAGTCCGGCATCAGCCGCGGGTGCGGGTAGCTGGACAGTCCGTAGGGAGCCTTCGACTTCTCCTGGCGGAACGCGTCGAGCTGGGTCTCGCTCAGCCGGTCGAGGAGAAAGGCGCGGGCGTAGATGCCGGGGGAGGCATGGCCCTGGAAGAAGATCTGGTCGCCGCCCTTGCCGTCGTCCTTGCCCCGGAAGAAGTGGTTGAAGCCCACGTCGTACAGGGAGGCGGAAGAGGCGAAGGTGGCGATGTGGCCGCCCACGCCGATCCCGGGGCGCTGCGCGCGCGACACCATCACGGCCGCGTTCCAGCGGGTGGCGTTGAGGACCTTGCGTTCGATCTCCTCGTTGCCGGGGAAGAACGGCTCGTCCTTGGTCGCGATGGTGTTGACGTAGTCCGTGCTGCGCATCTCGGGCACAGCCACACGCTTCTCACGCGCGCGCTCGATCAGTCGGAGCATCAGATAACGGGCGCGTTCACGACCGCGCTCGTCGACAGCGGCATCGAGGGAGTCGAGCCACTCCTGGGTCTCTTCGGGATCAAAGTCCGGGACCTGGCTGGGAAGGCCGCCAATGATGATCGGGGTGCGATCGGATCCGGAAGCCACGCTTTTCCTTCGCTCGTCGTGTCGTGCCCCGCACGCGATCGATGCGGTGCACGCCGTCGGGATACTGCTTCTCAGCGGGTTCTGCGCGGGCCCGGCGATCCGAAGGGTCTGCGGGTGTCTCACCGGAGCCGCAAGGGGGTGGACTCGTACGCCGTCTCCATCGTGTACCGCAACGACGCAAACGTCACCTCTACTGAGGAGTAACCCGCATTTCGCCAGGAAAACCAGGCCCGAGGCCGGTATCCGCGCGGGTTTTCGCGCCGCTCAAATCGCAACCTTACGCTCAACCCGGTTATGCGTTTCGTTCGGTCGTTCGGCTCTGATTGGCATACTGAAACGGCATACCATGGCAAAGGAGGAGGAAATATATGGCCTGCGTCACAGGGGTAGGTATCGAAGTGGCAGGAGATGCGACGAAGAGGCCTGGATCGTCACCGTTTCGGCGGTCTCGGCGGCCGGGTACTTGCGCGATCCGCCCCGCCCGTGTGGACTACGGCCAGTGCCCCGCGTGCGCGCGTGGCTGAAGCATTTTCCGAAACATGATCAGGAGGCAATCCGTGAGCGCGACCGCGGACCACGCGGAGGAACGGACCAACCTGGCCGCAAGGCTGGGGTTCGAACCCGGACAGGTGGTCCAGGAGATCGGCTACGACGACGACGTCGAGCAGGAGCTCCGCGAGTCCATCGAGGCCGTCATCGGCCAGGAGCTCGTCGACGAGGATTACGAGGACGTGGCCGACGCCGTCCTTCTGTGGTTCCGTGACGAGGACGGCGACCTTACGGACGCGCTGGTGGACGCCATCGGTTTGATCGAGGACGGCGGAGCGGTCTGGCTGCTGACGCCCAAGACGGGCCGTGACGGCTACGTCGAACCGAGCGACATCAACGAGGCCGCCCAGACCTCGGGCCTGTCCCAGACCAAGAGCATCAGCGCCGGCAAGGACTGGAGCGCCAGTCGGCTCGTCACTCCCAAGGCGGCGAAGACGAAGCGCTGACGCCGAGCGCCGTATCGAGCGCGCAAGACACCGCAGCGGCTCGCAGTGAGCGGCTCTCGAGGGCCCCCGCCGACCTCCCGTCGGTGGGGGCCCTGTGCGTAGGGTGGACGGCGCCTGACGGCATCCGACGGCATCGGGCCGATGTCATCGGACAGCATCTGTTGAGCCACCTGAAAGGACGTTTCTCCATGGCGATCGAGGTCGGCACCCTCGCCCCGGACTTCGAACTGAAGGACAATCACGGGCGGACCGTGCGCCTGTCCGACTTCCGGGGGTCCGACGACGCGAAGAACGTGGTCCTGCTCTTCTACCCGTTCGCCTTCACCGGTGTCTGCACGGGCGAGCTCTGCGCGCTCCGCGACGAGCTGCCCTCGTTCGTCAACGAGGACACCCAGCTGCTCGCCGTCTCGAACGACTCCATCCACACCCTGCGGGTCTTCGCCGAGCAGGAGGGCCTGGAGTACCCGCTGCTGTCGGACTTCTGGCCGCACGGCGAGGTCTCGCGCGCGTACGGCGTGTTCGACGAGGAAAAGGGGTGCGCGGTGCGCGGCACGTTCATCATTGACAAAGAGGGCATCGTGCGCTGGACCGTGGTGAACGGTCTGCCGGACGCGAGGGACCTCGACCAGTACGTCAAGGCGCTCGCCGCTCTCTGAAATCCGCCCGGGTCCCCCGAAATCGCGCAGCCGCGGGGAACCGGTCACTAGGATCCACTCGTTGATCCGATGCCAACGCTTCAGGGGACGCGCGACTCGCGGCACCAGTCGCCGACCGCGGTCGCCGGACCCGAGAAACCATAGGGAGGACTCGTGGGAGTCAGCCTCAGCAAGGGCGGAAACGTCTCGCTGACCAAGGCCGCGCCCAACCTGACCGCGGTCACCGTGGGTCTGGGCTGGGACGTCCGTACGACCACCGGCAGCGACTTCGACCTCGACGCCAGCGCCCTGCTGACGAACGCCGAGGGCAAGGTCGCCATCGACGGCAACTTCATCTTCTTCAACAACCTCAAGAGCCCCGACGGATCCGTCGAGCACACCGGTGACAACCTCACCGGTGAGGGCGAGGGCGACGACGAGGCGATCAAGGTCAATCTGGCCACGGTCCCCGCCGACGTCGACAAGATCGTTTTCCCTGTCTCGATCTACGAGGCGGAGAGCCGCCAGCAGTCCTTCGGGCAGGTGCGCAACGCGTTCATCCGCGTCGTCAACCAGGCCGACAACAATGAGCTGGCGCGGTACGACCTGAGCGAGGACGCCTCGACGGAGACCGCGATGGTCTTCGGCGAGCTGTACCGCAACGGCGCGGAGTGGAAGTTCCGCGCCATCGGCCAGGGGTACGCCTCGGGTCTGCGCGGTATCGCGCAGGACTTCGGCGTCAACGTCTGAGCCGACCGGGCTCGGTTCCTCCGCGTCCGGCGCCGCACAGCTCCTGTTGTGCGGCGCCGGACGCGCCCGTAGGGGGTTGTGGTGCTCCGGCCGCGCCACGCGCCCCGTAGGCGCCTCGCGTCCCGCGTAGGCGCATCCGCGCGGGACGTTCCCGTACATGCATCGATACGGGTACGAGCGGCATGAACAGGGCGTGAACGGGCATGACGTCAGGCGCGCACAGGTCCTGTTCGGCCGGCTCGCAGCACATCATCTCGGGGAGGACTCACCATCATGGGCGTCACACTCGCAAAGGGAGGCAATGTCTCCCTCTCCAAGGCCGCACCCAATCTCACCCAGGTGTTGGTCGGGCTCGGCTGGGACGCGCGTTCCACCACCGGAGCCGACTTCGACCTCGACGCCAGCGCACTCCTGTGCCAGGCGGGCCGGGTCCTCGGCGACGAGTGGTTCATTTTTTACAACAATCTGACCAGCCCGGACGGATCTGTCGAGCACACCGGTGACAATCTGACGGGTGAGGGCGAGGGGGACGACGAGTCCCTGCTGGTCGACCTCTCCAAGGTGCCGGAGGGCTGCGACAAGATCGTCTTTCCGGTCTCGATCCATGACGCCGACAACCGCGGCCAGACCTTCGGCCAAGTCAGCAACGCCTTCATCCGGGTGGCCAACCAGGCCGACGGCCAGGAGCTGGCGCGTTACGACCTCAGTGAGGACGCCTCGACGGAGACCGCGATGATCTTCGGCGAGCTCTACCGCTATGGCGGTGAGTGGAAGTTCCGGGCCGTGGGGCAGGGGTACGCGTCGGGCCTGAGGGGCATCGCTCTAGACTTCGGGGTCAACGTTTCGTAAAGCAGTGCTCTGCGCGGGGGAATACCCGTTAATCACCAGATGGGGTAGCCAGTGATCCTGAAAACCTTCGGCTGGTCGTTCGCCATCACGGCGATCGGCCTCGCCTTCGCGGCCTGGCAGTGGGGGTGGGAGGCGTTCGGGATCGTACTGATCCTGTCGATCCTTGAGATCTCGCTGTCGTTCGACAACGCGGTCGTCAATGCCGGGATTCTGAAGAAGATGAACGCCTTCTGGCAGAAGATCTTCCTCACCATCGGCATCCTCATCGCGGTGTTCGGTATGCGACTGGTCTTCCCCGTCGTCATCGTCGCCATCAGTGCCAAAGTCGGCCCCATCGAGGCCGTCGAACTCGCGATGGCCAATCCCGAGCGGTACGAAGCGCTGGTCACCGACGCCCACCCGGCGATCGCCGCCTTCGGTGGCATGTTCCTGTTGATGATCTTCCTCGACTTCATCTTCGAGGAGCGGGACATCAAGTGGCTGAGCTGGCTGGAGCGTCCGCTGGCCAAGCTCGGCAAGGTCGACATGCTGTCGGTCTGCATCGCGCTGATCGTTCTCCTCGGCACGGCACTGACCTTCGCCACCCACGCCCACACCAGCACCGGTACCCAGGACAAGTCGGCCACCGTGCTGCTCGCCGGCGTCGCCGGTCTGATCACCTACCTCGTCGTGGGCGGACTCTCGGGCTACTTCGAGAACCGGCTGGAGGAGCAGGAGGAACACGAGCAGGAAGAAGAGGAGAAGGCACGGGCCGAGGGCAAGGAAGTGTCCGCGGTCGGCCTGGCCGGCAAGGCCGCGTTCTTCCTCTTCCTCTACCTGGAGGTCCTGGACGCGTCCTTCTCCTTCGACGGGGTGATCGGCGCCTTCGCGATCACGAACCACATCTTCTGGATGGCGCTGGGTCTCGGTATCGGTGCCATGTACGTCCGTTCGCTCACGGTCTACCTGGTCCGCGAGGGCACCCTGGACGACTACGTCTACCTGGAGCACGGCGCGCACTACGCGATCGGTGCGCTGTCCGTGATCCTGCTGATCACCATTCAGTACTCGATCCACGAAGTCATCACAGGTCTGGTGGGCATTGTCCTGATCGCGGCCTCGTTCTGGTCCTCGGTCCGCCGTAACAAGGCGATCGAGGCGCAGGCCGGTAAGGATCCCGACGAGGACAAGACGGCGCTGCCCGTCTGACGCCGTGCTCCGGTGAGCCCTCTGGTGAGCCGGTCCTCCGGGGTGTGATCCGGAGGAGTTTTCGGGAACGCTCTCAACGGGGCGGCCGGGAGGCGGAAGCCTCCCGGCCGCCCCGTTGTTCCGTGTGGTGGTGGCGAGTTGACGACTGAGGTGGGGTGGGCATGGCCTTCTGGGACAATCTGTGGCAGGGACAAAGGGCATCGCAATTCGATTCGGGCAGTGCCGCATCCAACTCCATCGGGCTGACCAAGCGGCATCCCACGGTCTCGCTCTCCAAGCAGGGGGCGGCCACCGGCAATCTGCGGGTGAACCTCTCCTGGCAGATGCGTACGTCCGACATCGAGGGACGGTCCAAGCAGAGCGGCCGGCTGCTGGGCAACCCCCTCAAACTCTTCAAGCCCGAAGTGGTGCAGGCCCATACGCAGGGCGTGGTCAATGTGGACCTGGACCTCGGCTGCATGTACGAACTGGCCGACGGCAGCAAGGGCGTGGTGCAGCCGCTGGGCAATTTCCTGGGGGACCTCAACGAAGCGCCGTACATCAAGCTCAGCGGTGACGACCGTTTCGGGGCGGCCTCGGGCGAGACGGTCTACGTCAATCTCGACCACCGCGAGGAGTTCAAGCGGCTGCTGTTCTTCGTCTACATCTATGACCAGACGCCCGCCTTCGACCGCACGCACGCCACGGTGACGCTGTATCCGAGCAACGGCCCGCGCGTCGAGATCGAACTGGACGAGCACGCTCCCGAGGCCCGGTCCTGTGCGGTGTTCTCGCTGGAGAGCGTCAAGGGCGAGCTGGTCGTACGGCGCGAGGTGAAGTTCGTCTACGGCTTCCAGGCGGAGCTGGACCGGCTGTACGGCTGGGGCCTCCAGTGGGGGCGTGGCTACAAGACGAAGACCTGAGGGGTGGCCGTGAGCGGGGGTCGCCGGGGTGCCCCCGGTGACCGGAGCGGCCATGGCTTACGGGGGCCCTGGCGCCCGGCGGGAGCCGGGCATCAGGGAAGGCTCGGGCGTCGGCGAAGGCCCGGGTGTCAAGGAAGGCTCAGGTGTCGGCGACGGCTCGGGCGCCCGTGGAGGTTCGGGCGCCCCGGGCGGTCAGCGGGCGAACTGCGGCCCCATCGGAGGCAGCCGGAAGTTGGGATCGGGCGCGGGCGCAGCCGCCGCGGCCGGCTGCGGGTAGCCGTAGGCGGGCTGCGGCGAGGACACCGGCTGCGGGTAGCCGTAGGTGGGCTGGACCGCGGGCAGGGGCGGCTGCGGGTATCCGTACGCCGGCTGAGCGGGCGGCTGGGCCGGTGGCGGCGGCAGCTGGGCGGACGGCCCGGGGAGCGCCGAGGTGACGGCCGAAGGGTCGGCCGTCAGATCGGCCGACGGGTCGGTGCCGGACTCGTCCGCCGCCTCGGTGTCGTCCACCGAGATGCCGAAGGCCGTGGCCAGGCCGACCAGACCGGTCGGATACCCCTGCCCCACGGCACGGAACTTCCAGCTGTCCCCGCGCCGGTAGAGCTCGCCACAGATGATGGCGGTCTCCTCACCGGTCTCGGGACGGACATCGAAGACGGCCAGCGGTTCGCCGTCGGCCGCGGCCGCGTCGTACAGCAGGATCCGCAGATCGTTCACATGCTGGAAGGTCGCGCCGTCGGAGGAGGCCGCCAGCACCACCTGTTCGACCGAGGCGTCGAGCGCGGCGAGGTCCGCCTCGACCGCATCGGTCAGCGCCTCACCGGCCTGCTTCTTGGGCAGCCGCCGCACCAGACCCGACGGATGCCGCGGCTGGTTGTAGAAAATGAAGTCCTCGTCGGAACGCACCCGGCCCTCCGCGCCGAGCAGCAGGGCGGAGACATCCACATCAGGGATCCCGGGGCCGGGGGACCAGTGCAGCACGGCTCGTACGGCCATGGCATCGAGAGGGACGTTCGAGCCCTTCAGCATCGCGTGCGTCATGCCGGTCATCCTGCCCTCCCGGCACCCGCCCGGACAACGTGGGCCTGCTCCGCATAGGTTCAGCACGCCCGGCGGTGTGCGCAGAGCGATGGCGTGAAGCGGATGGGGTTACCGGGATTTCATCTACCTGGGGAACTCTTGACACCCGCCCATACGTACTATTACCGGCCACATGACCAACGGGTCATTGAGGCAGCATGGGGGATTTAAATGCGTCATTTCGGGCATGTCTCGCCTGCTGTCAGGGAGGGCCTGTTCCACCAGGAGCCGTGCGAGTTCAGCTCGGACTCCCCGGGCTGGCTGCTGTCGGCCGCTCTGGGAGCCACGCTCTACAGCCCGGCCACCCGGCCTCGGCTGGCCGACGATGTGGTGAAGCAGACCGGGCGCGGAGTCGTCTCCATGGTGCTCTGCCTGGAGGATTCCATCCATGACTCCGAGGTCGAGGGGGCCGAGGCGAACCTCGTCCGGCAGTTCAAGGATCTTGAGGAGCGGGGCGTCGAGACCCCGCTGCTCTTCATCCGGGTCCGCGAACCGGAGCAGATTTCCGACCTTGTACGGCGGCTGGGAACCGCGGTCCGACTGCTGTCCGGATTTGTACTTCCCAAATTCACCGAAGAGCGCGGGACACCCTTCCTGGAAGCGCTCGTCGACGCGGAGAGCGTGAGCGGCCGCAGGCTCTACGCGATGCCGGTGCTCGAATCGCCCGAGCTGCTGCACCTGGAGAGCAGGACCTCGACACTCACCGGGATCGCCAACGCCGTGGACAAGTACCGCGACCGGGTGCTCGCGCTGCGCCTGGGCGTCACCGACTTCTGCTCGGCGTACGGCCTGCGCCGGTCGCCGGACATGACGGCGTACGACGTACGCATCGTGGCCGCGGTCATCGCGGACGTGGTCAATGTGCTGGGCCGCGCCGACGGCTCGGGCTTCACGATCACGGGTCCCGTCTGGGAGTACTTCCGGCTTCAGGAGCGCATGTTCAAGCCGCAGCTGCGCCGCAGTCCCTTCCTCGAAGGCCGCGCCGAGGAACTGCGTACGGCCCTGATCGAGCACGACATCGACGGACTGCTGCGCGAGATCGAGCTGGACCGGGCCAACGGGCTGCTGGGCAAGACCTGTATCCATCCCTCGCATGTCCCGCCCGTCCACGCGCTGTCGGTCGTCAGCCACGAGGAGTTCAGCGACGCCCGGGACATCCTGCGGCCGGAGCGGGGCGGCGGCGGTGTGCTGCGCTCGGCGTACACGAACAAGATGAACGAGGTGAAGCCCCACCGGGCCTGGGCCGAGCGCACTCTTCAGCGGGCCGAGGTCTTCGGTGTCGCGCGCGCGGAGGTCGGCTTCGTGGAACTGCTCACCGCCGGCCTCGCCGAGTGACCGGGCCGGTACGGTCCGGCTGGGCGGGGTCGCCGAGTGGCGGTTCGCCGGCGGGCGGGGCGGCTACGGGCGGTTCGCCGGCGAGTGGTTCGCCGAGTGACGGTTCGCCCACAGGTGGGGCAGCGAGGTCCGGTCAGCGGTGACCGGACATACGACGAAGGAAGAGATCGCCAACATGGTGTGGTCGGGGACATGGGTCGCTGAACGGCTGGGAGTCGAGCTCGCCGGTGGCGAGGGGCTGCGGGACCTGCTCGGCCTGGCCCTGCGCCGGAACCCGAAGCGGGCACACCTCCTCGTCTCGAACGTGCTGGGCAAACATGTGCCGCAGCACCCCGGCGTCGTCTACGGAACGGGCGTCGAGCTGGGCGCGCGCGTACGGAAACTGCTGGGCGCCGACGTGGATCGCGCGGTGGTGCTCGGCTATGCCGAGACCGCGACCGGCCTGGGCCACTCGGTCGCGGACGGTGTGCTCAGCGCTCCGTATCTGCACTCCACCCGCCGCCCGGTCCCGGGCATCGAGAGAGCGGGCGGCTTCGAGGAGTCGCACTCGCACCACACCTCGCATCTGCTGTTGCCCGAGGACACGGGGCTGCTCGCCTCGGGCGGCCCGCTGATCCTCGTCGACGACGAGTTCTCGACGGGCAACACCGTCCTGAACACCATCCGCTCCCTCCACGAGCGTTATCCCCGTGCCTGGTACGTCATCGTCGCCCTGGTCGATATGCGCTCGGCGGCCGACCAGGGGCGGCTCGCGGAGTTCGCCCGGGAGGTCGGGGCCCGCGTCGAGCTGGTCACCCTGGCCACCGGGACGGTCCAACTGCCGGACGGCGTCCTGGAGAAGGGGCAGGCGCTGGTGGCGGAGTACGAGGCGAAGGCCCGAGGCGGGAGTGGGCCGGAAGCCGGAGCGGGGTCGGAAGCCGGGGCGGGCACCGGGACGGAAGCCGGGGTGGTGTCCCGGGTAACGCTCGACTGGCCGGCCGGGCTCCCGGACGGCGGCCGTCATGGCTTCACCCCCGGCCACCGGGCCCGGCTGGAATCCGTACTGCCGTCCATGGCGGCGGCCGTGGACGGTGAGCTGGGCGATGCCCGGCGCATACTGGTCCTCGGCTTCGAGGAGTTGATGTACGCCCCCCTGCGGCTGGCCGAGGCCCTGGAGCGGACCTCCGACGCCGAGGTGCGGTATTCCACGACGACGCGCTCGCCCGTGCTGGCCGTGGACGACCCCGGATACGCGATACGCAGCCGTCTCGTCTTCCCCGCCCACGACACCGAGGCCTTCCCGGACGGCGACGGCATGGGTGAGCGGTACGCGTACAACGTCGCGGGCGGTGGCTTCGACGCCGTGGTCGCCGTGATCGACTCCCTGGCCGACTCTCCCGAACTGCACGCGCCCGGCGGCCTGTTGGCACAGCTCGCCGCGCACATACCCCGCGTGGTCCTGACCGTCGTCCCGTCGTATGTCCCCGCCCCCTCCGCTCTCCCGGCCGCTCCCTCTTCTCTGCCCACCACCCCCTCGCGCGACGCCGAACGGCAGGAACTCGCCATGCTGCCCGACCCCCTCCGTGGCCCCGCCTTCTCCTCCTACGCGCCGGACGACGTGGGCTGGCTGCTCCAGGACCTGTCCGACGTACAACTGGAGGCCCCGACGGAGGAGCGCGAGGAGGCGGTCCAGAACGGCGGTGCGCACTACGCCGAATCGCTGCCGGTCGAATACCAGCCCAGCGCCCAGTACCAGCGGCTGTTCGCGTCCGCGCTGGAGACCTCGGCCGCGCGCATCGCACGGGCCGTGGGCACCGTCACCGAGACCGTGCTCGCCGAGCGTTCGCCCCGCCCGGTGCTGGTCTCGCTGGCCCGCGCCGGTACGCCCGTCGGGGTCCTGATGCGCCGCTGGGCCCAGCGGCGGCACGGACTGGACCTGCCGCACTACGCCGTCTCCATCGTGCGTGGCCGGGGCATCGACGCCAACGCCCTGCGCTGGCTCGCCGCCCACCACGACCCCGCCGATGTCGTCTTCGTCGACGGCTGGACCGGCAAGGGCGCGATCACCCGTGAACTGGCCGAAGCCCTCGCCGAGTTCGACGGCTTCAACCCCGAGATCGCGGTCCTCGCCGACCCGGGCGGCTGCGTACGGACCTATGGCACCCGCGAGGACTTCCTTGTACCCTCCGCCTGCCTCAACTCGACCGTCTCCGGGCTGATTTCCCGTACGGTCCTCAGAGCCGACCTGGTCGGTCCGTACGACTTCCACGGCGCGAAGTACTACCGAGAGCTCGCCGGCACCGATGTCTCCGGCCACTTCCTGGACGCCGTCGCCGCCCGCTTCGACGAGGTCGCGCCCGCCGTGGACGGCGAGGTCAAGGAACTGCTCGCGGCGGACCGGGCGCCCACCTGGGAGGGCTGGGCGGCGGTCGAGCGGATCAGCGAGCAGTACGGCATCCACGACGTGAACCTCGTCAAGCCCGGCGTGGGGGAAACGACCCGCGTCCTGCTGCGCCGCGTTCCCTGGAAGATCCTCGCCCAGCGCGACGCGGGCGCCGACCTCGACCACGTACGGCTGTTGGCCGAGCAGCGCGGTGTGCCCGTGGAGGAGGTCGACGGACTCCCGTACTCCTGCGTCGGGCTGATCCACCCGAAGTACACGCGTGGCGCGACCGGAGCGGACGGCAAAGCGGTGGTCGCGCCGTGAACACCCCTTACGACGGGACCCCGTACGACGGGACCCTGTACGACGGCCCCTCTTGCGCCGGGACCCCTTACACCGTGAACACGCCCGAGGACGCACCCATGAACACGCCGATGAACACGCCCAAGAACACGCCCGAGAACGCGTCCGCGATGTCACGGGTCCTGGTCGCCAGCGATCTGGACCGCACCCTCATCTACTCGGCGCCGGCACTCCAGCTCCCGATGCCGGATGCCGAGGCTCCCCGGCTGCTCTGCGTCGAGATGTACGAGAGCAAGCCACTGTCGTATCTCACCGAGACGGCCGCCGGGCTGCTCGCCCAACTCGCCCGTGCCACGGTCTTCATACCGACGACCACGCGCACCCGCGAGCAGTACGCCCGTATCCATCTGCCGGGCCCCGCACCGGAGTTCGCGATCTGCGCCAACGGCGGGCATCTGCTGGTCGACGGGGTGTCCGACCCCGACTGGCAGGCTCAGGTGGTCCGCCGGCTGGCGGCCGAGTGCGCCTCCCTCGCCGAGGTCCGCGCACATCTGCTGGCCGCCGCCGATCCCGCGTGGCTCCTCAAGGAGCGGATCGCGGAAGATCTCTTCGCCTATCTCGTGGTGGACCGCGCCCTGCTGCCCGACGGCTGGGTGAAGGAACTCGCCGAGTGGGCGGAGGGCCGGGGCTGGACCGTTTCCCTCCAGGGCCGCAAGATCTACGCCGTACCGCGGCCGCTCACCAAGAGCGCCGCGATGCGCGAGGTGGCCCGTAGGGCCGGCGCCGAACTCACCCTCGCGGCGGGCGATTCGCTTCTCGACGCCGACCTGCTGCTGGCCGCCGACCGTGCCTGGCGTCCGGGCCACGGCGAACTCGCCGACTCCGGCTGGAGCGCCCCGCACGTCGAGGTGCTCACGGAGACGGGCGTCGCGGCGGGCGAGGAGATCCTGAGGCGCCTCAGCTTCGCCGCCGCCCCGGACGGGCCCGATCCGGTCTGAGCCCGATCCGGTCGGAGGCGGACCCGGTTTGCGCCTGATCCGGTCTGGGCCCGATCAGTTTTGAGGCCGACCCGGTCTGAGGCGGATCAGCCGCAGCAGCCGCCGCCGCAGCACCCGCCTCCGCCACCACCGGCCGCCGGTCCGGGGGCGCCGCCCTTGGCGGTTCCGCCGACGGCCACGGTGGAGAGGAGCTTCACGGTGTCGTCGTGCCCGGCCGGGCACGACGCGGGAGCCGAGGATTCCGACATCGGGCGGCTGAGTTCGAAGGTGTCACCACAGGAGCGGCAGCGGTACTCGTAACGAGGCATAGGGGCAGGCTATCCGGCCCGGCGGACGACCGCCCAGCCGTTGCGGGGCCGGACTTGATCCCTCCGGCACGCCTGTCCGGCTCGGCCTATCCGACGCCCACCCGGCCCAGGCGCCCCCTGGCCCTCTCGCGCTGCTCGCGCTCCGCCTGCTCCGGGTGGCGGGCCCGCCAGTACGGATTGTCGTGCGGCAGGCTGCCGCTGACTCTTCCGTACATCCCGAAGAACATGAGCATCACCCCGACCACGAAGCTGAACAGCACATTCTGGATATGGAAGGCGAGGAAGTTGTAACTGGTGTCCAGCAGAGCGAGGTTGACGAAGCCGCTGGCGATGAAGAGCACGCCGAGGACCATGTTCAGGGTCGAGGCGATATTCCCGCCGACCACCATCCCGACGAGGAGGATCAGCCCGACGCAGATGGACAGCACGCTCAGCGCGCCATTGGTGTTGAGGCCCGCGACCCTGTCGCCGCCGGTGTCGAAGAAGCCGATCTTGTCGATCAGCCCGAGGACGCCGAAGATGACCAGGATCAGGCCCATCAGCCCGGCCCCGATGCGGTAGACCTGGTTGAGGTGGTGGTCGAGGGGGAGATGTTCGTCGAGCTTGACATGCCGCCGCGGTGGGGGACGGAGCGCTTGGGTGGCCATGAGCGGTCTCCTTGTGTCTCCTGGCGGTAGGTACGTGTCGCGGTACGGAGTACCTCTCCAGGATCCGCCCACCGTGACCCGGGGACAAATCAGGGTGAAGCGGGCTGGTGGTGGGCTGGTTCAGCCGCCGTGTCCGGCCGCGGCTCCGCGCTCCTCACGGATGTCCGAGACCACCTGGGCCACTGCCTCCCGTACCGCCTCGGTCTCGTTGAGAAAGTGCCAGTAGTCCGGGTGGCGGCCCTCCAGCGCGGCCACCGCCCGCTCCAGCCTGGCCACGGATCCGTCCAGGGGGCGGGCATGGCGCGGCTCGGGCGTGTTCCGTCCGGTCATGGCCAGCCGCTGCGCGTCCCGGATCGCGAACCGGGTGCGCTCGATCTCCTGCTGCGGGTCCTTCGATACGGCGTTCAACCGTTGCAGCCGGTCGCCGGCGGCGGAGACGGCCTCATCGGTGCTGTTCAGCAGGGCCCGTGCCGTACTGAGCCGTGATGTCGCGTCCGCCCAGCGCTGCTCCGCGCGTGCCTCGCCGGCTTCCTTGAGCTTCTCCTCGGCCTGGTGAACGCTGGTCGCGGCGTGGTCGGGAACGTGCTGGAGGTCCTGCCAGCAGGCGGCGGTGAAGCGACGGCGCAGCTCGCTGAGGATGGGCTCCACGGAGCCCGCCCGGTTGGTCAGGGCCTGAGCGCGGGTACGCAGCGACACCAGGCGCCGGTCTATCTCCTGGGCGCGCTCCGGCAGCCGCTCGGCCTCCGTACGGACGGCCTCGGCGTCGCGGAGCACCCGGTCGGCGCGCTGGAGGGTCTCCGCAACGCCGTGCCGGCCGGCGCCCTCGTTGAGCCTCGTCAGCTCGGGCCCGAGCTGGGCGAGGCGGGCGGCCAGCTCGTCCGCGCGCAGTCCGGAGGCGCGCACCGTGTCCAGGGCGTTGCTCGCGCCGAGGAGCGCCTGCCGCGCGCGCTCCACCGCCGGGGCGAGCCGTGCCAGCTGCGTCTCGGCCTTGTCGAGCAGCGGCCCGAGCCCCTGCTCGAACCGGTCCAGCTCGCCCTTGACCCGGTTCAGCTCGTCCTTGGCCCGCGTCAGCTCGCCGCGGGCCCTGGCGGCGACCGACGGCTCCAGGTCGTCGCGGTCCAGGTCATGCGCGTCCACGGCGCTGATGTAGCCCTGGCTCACTTCGTCGATGCGCTGCCCCAGGACGGCGAAGTCCGCCACGGCCTTACGGGCACCCGGCGAGCTGTCCACCGCTGTGATCGTCTCTATCGAGATCCGCAGATCGCGCTGGGCCGTGTCCAGCTCGTAGAAGGCGGCCGCCGCGTCGTCCTTCGCCGCCTGGGCATCGGCCCGCTGGCTCTCCCCGCGACCGCCGAACCAGCGCCTCGTACCCCCACCGGCGAAGGAGGACGGCAGAGCGGCGACGACCAGCGGTACCGGCAGCAGCATGAGGGTGAGGACGTCCCGGACCGCACGGCCCACGCTCACGGCGCGGATTGCACGGCCGACGCTGACGGCGCGGACGGTCGGCACGGGACCGACTGCCCGCACGGCACGGACCGCTGCTACGTCCGCGTTTCCGTCGCTCTCCGCCTGGACGGCACTCGGCTTCGCTCTCGCGTGCGGCTGCGTGTGCGACTGCGCGTGTGTGGCCGTCACATCCCTCTCCCGTGCCGAGTTCGCCCTGCCTGGACCATTCTCCCACCAGGTAAAGACGAACACACGGGCCGGTTAGTTCACGGTTCGGACAGCGATCTTCCCGTTGTCGGTGCGCGCCTTCACCACGTGGGAGCTGCTGTCGGAGGTCGGTACGTCCACGTCGATCTTGCCGTTGTCGGTGCGCGTCTTCACCGCGTACGAGGTGTCTGACCTGGGCAGATCGATCTCAATACCCCCGTTGTCGCTGGTCGCGTCCACCGAATCGGGCACGGCGCTGAATCCGATGCGTACGGCCCCGTTGCCCGACTTCACGGCCAGGGCCTTGGCCGTGATCCCCTCCGCCGTGATCTTTCCGTTGTCGCTCTCCAGGTCGAGCGGCCCGCTGGAGTCCCGTACGGTCATCGCCCCGTTGTCGGCCTTCAGCCTCAACGGGGTGTCGAACCCGGTGGCGCGCACGCCCCCGTTGTCCCCGTTCACCGTCACAGCCACCCCCCGCGGCACTCTCACCTCGTGCTGGGCCACACAGTCGCTCATGACCGCACTGCACTTCACGTCGAGCGTGAGCGTGCCGTCCGTCATCTTCCAGCGGGGATGGGGCCCATTGCCCATGACCACCCACCCGTCGACCCGGCGGGTCACCTCCACCGCCTTCACATCGGCGGGCACGAGGTCGACCGCGGAATTCCCGGCGTCGATCGTCAGGGTCTTCCCGCTGAGGGGGAACGACTTCTTCTCGGCGGGCGCGTCCGAGGCGTCCGCGCCACCGCACCCACTGACGGAGAGCACGAGCAGCGCGGCCCCGCCCACGGCGAGGAGCGTACGGGTGCGGTTACGGCGTGTGGCCACGGTGATCGTCCCCCAGTTGGTCCGGCGGCCCCGCGGTGATGCGATGCCTGCCGACACGTCTCGACTGTCCTGTCCCCTCACCGTACGGAGACGGTCCGCCGGGGCCGATCCGGCCGACCACCGTCTCGGAGGTGGGGATAGCCCCCGTACCCGTCCGTAGCCTGGTCCGGTACGGGATCGGTTTACAGGCAGGGCCCGTCGGCCATGTACGCTGTTCCTTCATCCACGGGTGCGTAGCTCAGGGGTAGAGCGCTGCTCTTACAAAGCAGATGTCGGCGGTTCGAAACCGTCCGCGCCCACCAGTACGAAGGCCCCCAACCGATCATGGTTGGGGGCCTTCGACGTCCAGATCCGACATCAACGGTGGCGGTCATTCACATCGGCCGACCCCCGGGAAGCGCCTGATCCGCAGGTAGCCGCGCCCCGCTCTCAACCGAGGGCGGGGCGCGGCTGCGTTCACGGGGAGCCTCTCCCTCCACTTATTGGTCACAACTCGGTTACCGATTGTGCGCACTCGTCACATGATGCCTACACCCCTCGTTACGGTCATCGCTCACGAACCACTCAGGGGGACTCATGTCGCACAACCCGCCGTCGCAGCCGCCGCCGTGGGGTCAGCCGCCCCGGCCCGGCCCGGCACCGTACATAGCGTCCGCACCGCCGGAGAGCCGGCCGAAGTGGATGAGGAAGAGGGTCCTGCTCCCCGTCGGAGGTGCCCTGTTCTTCCTGGGCGTGATGGTCGGTGTCTCCGACGATCCGGCCCAGGCGGAGAAAGCCGCCAGCGTGAAGGCCGCACCCGCGGCGACCGTAACGGCGACGACGACCGAGACCGCCGAGCCGGAACCCGCGGCCACCGAGACCGTCACGGCCAAGCCGAAGCCGGCGCCCACGGTCACCAAGACGAAGACCGTCCGCGTCACCGTCGCGCCTGCCGTTGACGACAGTGACGGCAGTGACGACAGCGGCAGTTCGACGGGCGGCTCGTCCGGTGGCGGATCGACGTACTACGCGAACTGCTCGGCCGTCCGCGCCGCGGGCGCGGCACCGATCCGCACCGGCGATCCTGGCTACGGCAGTCACCTGGACCGCGACGGGGACGGTGTCGCCTGTGAATAAGGCTCAAACCGCGGCGAGGTGAAGCCGCATGCCGCAGCGAAGAATGACGGCACTGACCTGACGAGCGCGACGGCCCCCGAAAGGGGGGAACGACGGGGGCCGTTGCTCCTACGAAGCAGATGTCGGCGGTTCGAAAGCCTCCGTGCCCACCGGTAGTACCTAAGGGCTGTCCCGGCAAGGTTCGCCCCGTCGCCGTGCTCGTCAAAGGTGGCGCCGTGCCCGCCGGCGGGACGCCCTCGTGCGGACATCTGGCGCCTCCCGGCGGGACACGAATGAGCGCGTGATCCTCTCCGGCCGCGAGGTGCGGCCGAATACCAAGTCGGCCCCTGCCTCCTGTCCTGGCCCAGGAGGCAATTGCGAAGGCTCTTGGGCTGATCTGTGGAAGCCGATATCGTCTGGACATTGACGGGGGAATTGACGGGGGAGGGGTTCATGCCAGGTGCATCCGAGGACGATTCCACCAGCAAGGTCTGGGCATTACTCGGAGGAATCGCATCCGCGCTGGCGATTCTGGCCTGGTTGGGTGTGAGCAACGCCCAGGAGCTCAGAGAGCTGATAGCCGACCCGTCCTCGTCTGGTTCCAGCTCAACGCCGTATAAGCCTTCGGAGACCGTCGACATCCCCGACGGCACTGAGACCAGCGATGTGGGCACCGCCGATCCGGATCCGGACGACGATTTCAGCGGCGGATCGGACGAGCCCGAATCCGAGACACCGTCGCCCACTCCGGATCCCACGGAAGAGTCGTTCAAGACTGTCTCGGTCGGTGACTGCCTGGAGATCTACGACACCGGCCGCAGTGTCGACAGCCTCGACTGGAGCGCCGCCGTTCCGCCGGCCGCCGTGCCCTGCGACAGGCAGGGATCGGGCCTCGTCCAAGTCACAAGCACCACGGACGCCACCTGTCCCAACGATGCGGGGAAGGCGTCCTGGATCTACAGGTCTGCCGTTTCGGGCGAGACCGCGACACTCTGTGTCACCCGCATCTACTTCGCGTACTACTGCATACTCGGGAAGCAGGTTGGCGACAAGACCCAGCTGGGATCGATGACGGCCGTGGACTGCAAGGCGCAGCAGATTCCCGCCGCGTACAACCGGATCATCCACATCATCGGCGTCTATCAGGCCCCGTCGAATGCCGGTCCCCGCAACTGTGTTCAGGGGGCGTACGACCAGACGCAATACCTGACCTGGTTGGTGAACGACGGCAAGACACTGCTCTGCGGGACGATCTATCGGGGCGGCTGACAGCCGGCAGAGTGCGAAGACGTCGGAGTCGGGGCTTGGCCGCACAATAAGGTGCGCGCTTTCCTTCTTGACACGTTGGTCGGAAGGTTTGTTCGACCGCAGGTTGATTTCCGCAAGCCTCAAGGGCTGCCCCATTGCTGCCCCATTGCTGTGGCTGTGGCTGTGGGTGCTGGCATGATGACGTCCATGACTGCGTCTGACACGTACGCCGAAGAACCGCCTCCGCTGATGCGGAGGCGGTTCTGGGAAGGCGCGACCCACGTTCCCTAAAGAGCGGTTGTCACGTGGACTTGGTGATGATGCTCGCCGAGTGGAACACGGTCAGCGCCGGACAGTACACGTTCGACCAGCCGCTGGTGCGCCAGGCGACGGCGTCGAGGACGACCATGCCGCCCCCGTCCTGGCGCAGGCAGTTGACGCCGGCCTTGTAGTGGCCGCCGTTGCTGTGGTCGCAGCGGGCCATTGCACCGTTGTTGAAGTTGCTCTGGTAGGTGCAGCCCGTCGGCCAGGCGGTCGCCCCGGCGGGTGCCGCGGAGGCGGTGCCCCCGAAGCCGAGGGAGAAGGCGGCGAGCGCGCCGCCCATGACGAGAACCGGCCATTTCTTCACTGGAGTGGATCCTTTCGCTGTGCGGTCGTCGAGCGGAATGCCGTGTGCGGAAGCGGGGGCTTCGCGGGTCAGGTCACCTTGGTTTCGATTCCGGCGGACATGGTCCTGCTCGCGCCCTGGCAGTAGGACTTGGACCACGATCCGTTGTTCCGCCAGTCGCCGACGAAGGTCACGATGTCTCCGGTGTCCGGGTCCGTGCAGTTCGCGACGGCGCGGTAGTGGCCACCGTTCGCGCTGCTGCACTTCGCCACGGTCATCTTGGTGTCGGCGACCTGGTAGGTACATCCCGTCGGCCGTCCCGTAGCGGCCGCCGACGCCGTGGCGGACGCAGTGAACATGAGGCCGAGTATCGCGGACCCCGTAAGGGCGACTCGTACAGGCGTGTTTCTCATCAAGCCGCTGTTCCCGCGGTCGCGCAGAGTGCTTCCCATCGAGTGATACCCCCGGCTAGGTCGAATCGATTGGCTGAGCCAGCCGCATGTCTGTCCCGATGTCTGGATCCCACCCCCGTGGTGGATCCCTTACATCGCTATCGCTGCGGCGCTCACAAGAGTGCCGGGCGCTCCTCGGCCTGTCGTTGGCGGACAGTCCACGCCTCCTTAGCGCAGCGTCCCAGCCCTGACCGCGTCGCCGACGGCTCCTGTCCGGCGGAGCTCGCTCGGCGGAATGCCGTAGAGGGTGCGGAACGCGCGCGTGAAGTCGGCCGGGCGGGGGAAACCCCAGCGAGCGGCGACGGCATGGATCGGCATGGTGCGCAGAGCGGGGTCGGCCAGGTCGCGCCGGGCGTTCTTGAGCCGTTGCTCCCGGATGTACGCGCCCACACTGAGGCCATCGGCTTGGAAGAGGCGGTACAGATGGCTGCGCGAGATGTGGTGTGCTGCGGCGATCTGGTCGGGTGTCAGCTCCGGGTCTCCCAGATGCCGGCGGATGAATGCCTTGATACGCAGGACCAGGGTCCGGCTGTGGGTCTCCGGAGGCATCAGGAGATCGGCGTCCAGAACATGCGCGAAGACCGCGGTCACCAGATCGGCGACGACGGTTCCCAGCAGTGACGCTTCCTGTGGCTGATACGTGCCGGTGTCCGAGACGAACTGGGCGAGGAACTGCGACAACAGCGCGCCGACTCCCCCTCGGCCCGACACAGGCCGCCCGACCGCCTGGTCGGCCCGGCGGTCGGGCAGAGCCACCAACGCCCGGGGGATCTCGACTCCGACAATGGTGACCGGGTTGGATCCGGTGAATATCTCGTACGACCGTGACGAGCTGTTGATGTGGATGTCGCTGTTCCGGTAGGTGGCCTCCTGCTTGTCCCAGGTCGCGCCGGCTTCACCTTGCAGGAGCAGGGAGAGGTGGTACATCTCGGGATCGGACTGGCGAACGAGCTTCGGTGTCCGGCGGAAGACCAGGGAATCGAAGGTCGCCGGCCACACCACCACATCGCCGAGCTCGATCAGGCGCTGGTGAGCGTGGTAGTCCGCCGCACGGTCACTGGACAGATCCAGGGGAGCGTGTGTCCGGCCCACGCGCTGTGTCCACGCCTCGAAGCGGTCCTCCGTAGGCAGATCCATGGTGCGGAATACCGACTCGTGCAACATCTCGGCAGTCAATCACAGCGAACGTACCGGCCTGGCCGAGAATTCGAGGACAGCGATCGTGTGCCTGATGGCCTGTGGAGGGGAGTCGCACCGACCCAGTGGTGATAAGGATGAGCCTGCCTACCGGTCGGCCCAGCGGTCCGGATCGGTCTCCAGTGCCGCCCGGTCCCATCCGGCCGCGTTCGCGGCTGCCACGTAGGTGCTGTGCAGGAAGCCGGCGACTGTGCGGTCCGGATCCTCGGCGGTGCGTACCGCCTCGTACGGCAGCAGGAACTGTCCGTTCTGCCGGCTGTAGAAGGCATCCGACGGGCTGACCGGGCTGTCGGCGAACCCGGCCGGCTCGGGGTAGGCGTACGAGTAGAAGGCCCCTTCGTCCCCGCCGCCCGGCCAGAACCCGCAACTGCTCAACTCGTGCGAGTAGCCCTCCACCATGACCCAGTCACCGCAGTTCGGCGCACCCCCGGGATGTCTGGGGGCACGGCGCCCGGAGAACCGGGTGCACGCCAGGTCCATGGCCCCCCAGAAGAAGTGCACCGGGCTTACCTTGCCGACGAATTGTGCGCGAAATTCCCCCAGCACACGCTCTGCCTGGAGGAGTTGGCGCCAGAACAGGTGCGCCGCACGCGGGTCGTAGGTGTGGTGCTGGTAGTCCAACGAGAACGGGACCGCCGGCTCGACCTCGTTCGGATGGTCCTGGATGGTTGTGGGTACGCCCAGCTCCTCCAGCGTTTGGCCGACACGGCCGTGGAAGTCGGCCACCGGCATGGACTCCAGGGCGATGCTGCCGGCACCGCCGTCACTGGTGCGCAGACGCAGCAGGTGGTCGACGAAGTCGAACTCGATGTCGAAGACTCCGGCACCGTTGGGAACGGCGGAGGTGGTCAGCCCCCGGGGACTGACGTAAAAGGTCACCTGCCACCAGTGGTTGAGCAAGGGGGCGTGTGCCAGCCGGACCTTGCCCACGATCTGGACCCACATATGCAGCGTTTCGCGGGTCTCGGTCCAATCGTCGACGCGCAACCGCGGCCACGCCGCCCCGGCCCGGGAGGTTTCCGTCGTTGACATGATGGTGGCCCTCCGCTCGACAGCGCGGTCGCTGGCCCAGCTGGGCTGACCCGGTAAACCGTCGGACGAACGTGGATTGTGAGTCGAATCCCCGTCTTGTCCACCTTGCGCAGCGTTCTGCTCCCCCGCAACTTCGACATCGCCGGAAGCCCGCGGTGCCCATGAACTCCGCTGTCCCGGAGTGCCCACCCAAGGTCCAACCTCCGGACTGTCCTCGGCCGCCATGATGCCGCTGGGGCCGTGCTGGGCGGGGAGCGGATGCCCTTACCGTGTCAGCCGGCGGTGAGCGTGTGCAGGAACTCGGCGCCGGCCTCGACGTCGTGGTTGAGGATCACGGAATGGCGCGGAAGGGCGGCGAGCCGGTCGGCGACGGTGGCACGGACATCGGTTCGTCCGCCGCCGTCGATGCTGTGGGCCAGGCCGAAGATGTCGGGGTAGCGGTCCTCGGTCTTTCCGCCCATGGAGTCACGTTCACTGAGCGTGCGGCCTCCGTCGATGACGCCTGATACTGCGCTGGGCGTGATCTCTGGGAACAACAGGTTGGCGGCCTCGCCACCGGTCGCCAGCCGCACGCCGAACCAGCCCGGGAACTGGTCGGGGAAGACCCGCACCTATATGTTGCCCACGGATGCTTTCGCGCGCGAGCCGGGCGGCAGCGAGTGCCACCGGTTCGGCCCGGCAGCCGACGATGATCAGCCGGCCGGTGGACGGGTTGGAGCGGTAGGCCAGTTCCTCGTCGGGCGGTAGGGCGATCATCTCCTCGCCATCACGAGCCACACGGGTGGCGGCCTTGGCGAACTTGCCGCGGCTTCTTCCTGGATAGTCGACGTATGGCATCACAGCCCGGACTTACCGATCTCCGCCGTGCCAAGTTCGCTCGGCGCCTGCCCGCAGCGCTCTCCGAGCTTGTCGGCCCCGAGCACGGCACGGTGAGTCTGCCGCTCCACCTTGCGTGGTCGGGGCTGACCACGTTCGACCTTGACCGGCCCCGCCTGCGGATGAGCTATTACCGCATCGTGCTGGCCGAGGGCCAGCACGATGACCTGGTCCAGTACCTCGATCACGACCTGCTCCTTGGCCTGTGGCCTACGCTGCGCACACTGGTCAGCCGCGATGTCCGTGAGGTCTGGGAGAGTGCCTTCGGCGAGCTCGCTCACAGCGTCCAGGCCGCTGCGTGAACCTCACCGACCTGCACCGCCGCCTGCTCGCCGACGTACTTGCTGTGGGCGGTGCTTACCCTCTGGCGCTCACCGGTGGCTACGCGGTCCAGGCACACGGACTGGTCGACCGGCTCAGCCAGGACCTTGATGTCGCGACCGAAAACCCAGAACGGATGGAGACATCGCTACTGCCGTGCGTAGCGGCCTGGAGCAACGCGGTTGGCGCGTAAGAGCTCTGGAGACAGACCCGCTGTCCGCGCGTCTGATCGTCACCGATCCGGTCAGCCGTATGGAGTGCGAGGTCGATATCCTCAAAGAAGCACTCTGGCGACCACCCGTACACACCGAGCACGGCTTGGCGCTGTCCCTCGAAGATGTCGTCGGCACCAAGGTTCGCGCGCTGGCCGACCGCGGCCTCGCCAGGGACCTGATCGACGTACAGGCCGCTTCGGCCCGCTGGAGCCCCGTCGAACTCGAAGAACTCGGTCGGCGCCATGCCCGCGACTCCTTCGACCTCAGCGAGCCTCAGGCGCGGCTGGGCGGAGCCGACTGGATCGACGACACGGAATTCGCCGCATATGGACTCGACGAGCATGCAATCACCGAGCTACGGCAGTGGGCACAGACATGGGCCGACGACATCGGGGAGCGGCTTCAGGAGCTGGAGACTCCGTACGAAGACTGACGACTTCACGCATGTCGCCCGCTCTGCAAGTGTCACGGGCTGCCCCGTTCTTGGATCGTCGCGGGCCAGATGCCAGATGCGAAGGTCGGTCCGCGAGAGCGTCGGCCAGGAGAACCTGGCCGACGCGCCCATTTATCACGGGCTGCTGTTCCCCGTCGAACCGACGAGGCGTGGACCCGGCCCCGGCAGTCGGACCGGCCCCGGATCACACCCTTCCGGTCAGACCAGGTCGACGCCCGGCCGGCCGTTCTCCACCCGCAGTCGTGCCAGTGTCCGGGCCGCCGACGTGGGGCTGGTCACGGTGTCCACGATCCGTACCTGGGCGTCGATGCCTCCGCGATCGATGTCGAAGAGGTGGTAGCCGCGGTGGGCGTCGATGATCTTCCAGTGCGGGTTGTCCGGGACGAGCGGGTCGAACTGGGCGTGGAAGGCGGCCTGGTCCTGGTCGCCGTTGGAGCTGATCGACGTGCCGACGAACTCCGCCCCGATCACCTGTGACGAGGGGTTCGCGAAGTCGCGCTTCAGGTCGCTGATCATCGTCAGGTGGCGGTCGCCGGACAGGATTACGGGGTTACGGACGGCGGCCAGTTCCTTGAGCAGCGCGTTGCGTTCCACCTGGTAGCCGTCCCAGGCGTCGTAGAACCACAACTTCCCGGGGCCCGCGAGCATGTCGGTCTCGGCCATCATGATCTGGGAGCCGATCAGGTTCCACCGGGCGGGCGAACGGCGCAGGCCGTCCAGCAGCCACGCCTTCTGGTCGGCGCCCAGCATCGTCAACGCCGGGTCCTGCGCGCCCTGTTGAGTGGTCGCCTGGTCGCTGCGGAACTGCCGGGTGTCCAGGATCTGGAGCCGGGCCAGACGGCCGAAGTCGAGACGGCGGTACATCCTGATGTGCGGCCCGTTCGGTACGGCGGTGGCCCGTACCGGCATGTTCTCGTAGAACGCCTGGTACGCGGCGGTCAGTCGGGCCACGAATGCGTCGTGCGGCTGCTTGTCCGGGTCCTGCGGGATCTCGCCCGCCCAGTCGTTGTCCACTTCGTGGTCGTCGAAGGTGACGATCCAGGGCGCTGAGGCGCGCATCCGCATCAGGTCGGGGTCGGTGTGGTACTGGGCGTAGCGGTTGCGGTACTGGACGAGCGAGACCGGCTCACCCTTGCCCTCGTGACGCCGTACGCCCGTGGACGCCGGAACGCTCTCGTAGATGTAGTCCCCGACGAACAGCACGGCGTCCGGGTCCTGTTCGGCCATGTCGGCGTAGGGGGTGAAGTACCCGTGCTGCCAGTTCTGGCAGGAGGCCAGTGCCAGCCGCAGTCGCCCCGTCGAGCTCGGCGAGGGAGCGGTGCGGGTGCGGCCGAGCGGGGAGATCTGGCCCTCGACGCGGAAGCGGTACCAGTAGTCGCGGTGCGCGTGCAGTCCTCGTACGTCCACGTGAACGCTGTGTCCGAGCGCGGGCGTTGCCTGGGCGGTACCCCGCCTCACGATGCTCCGGAAGCCCTTGTCCTTGGCCACCTGCCACTCGACGTCGACCGTACGGTCCGGCATGCCGCCGCCGTTCAGCGGATCCGGTGCGAGCCGGGTCCACAGCACCACGCCGTCGGGCAGCGGATCACCCGAGGCGACGCCGAGGGCGAACACGCCGTCGGGCAGTGGATCGGCGGCGGCGCGGGCGGTACCGGTCACGACGAACTGGCTGACGGCGGCGGCGCCGAGAGCGCCGGCTCCGGTGGCAAGGAAGCGTCGTCTGCCAGAGTGGGGCGAGGAGGTAGTGCGTCCAGACATGGGCGTTCCCTCTCATCAAGTGAGTGTCGGGGCACTGCGAACAGAACGAGACCATGCCAGGTGTTGAGGGTCGATTCTCTGAACAATAAGAATCATGTACATGAAAAGAGCACATCGTTGCCTTTTTTGCAGGCCCCGTTGTGAGGTCAACGGCCTGGCGTTTCGGCATGGCTTCCCCCTGCCATCCAGGAGGAGCTGACGACTTGGCGGATGTGGTGTCACCGGGCCTGGAACAACGTTTGACCGCTGATCAGGGGCCTGTTCAGCCGTCTGGCCGGGTGCGACACACGGTGGCCGAAGGGAGTGGCGTCCGCGTTACGTGAATGCGCGCGTACGGTGCGGATCGGCGAAGCCGGGATCAAACCAGCCCTGGATACAGGTCTGTTCAAGTCTGTGTCCACCGCGGGTACCCCGGCGCCGACGGGGTGCCACGGCGGCCTTGGGCGGCTTGGCGCGGTCACGCCGGCCTCGGTGGGCCGTGTACGGGTAAGGTCCGGGCGCGCTCGCGCAGCGGATGCCGACGGTGTGAAACCGCCCCCCTGTCAAGGACAACCAGCAGGCGAAAGGCCGTATTCGGCCCCGATCGGCACCCGCTGCACGGCCGTTTTGTGAGCAGGGCCGGATGGAATTCACGTCACCACCGGGCAGTGTTCGGCTCACCGTTCGAGGAGGCTGGGCGGTCGCGTGACGCCGTGGACCGCTGTCCATGGGCGAGGTGGGCGCGGCTGCCCAGATGTGGCCGAGACGCGCCTGTCGTGATTCTGCGGGTACTCCCGCTCGGGAGCCGGTGCGCAGCTCCGAAAGCCTGTCCCTGCTGTCGCTGCTGCCCTTGCTGTCCCTGTACGAGGAACTCCCGCCCGGGGCTTCACACTTCGGACAGTCGTTTCCTTCTTTCTCCCGCGGTACAGGACACAAGCTGTCCGCTACCTGCGCCAAGGTGGCGTACGAGTCGTTCGGCAGGGATGGCTCCTGGTCACGGCAGCCGCCGGGGTTGGACGGCCGGCAGCGCATTCGTCACATCGAGGCAAGGAGCGGGTCTTGTCCGTCACGACCACCACTCACCTGAACCTCCGGGGCACCGCACATGAGGCGCTGGACTTCTACCAGCCCGTCGGCCTGCGCAGCCGCCCGCCGCACGGGCGAGCGGCGGCCTGAGAACGCCATGACTGTCCTTGATGCCCGCGCCCTCAACCGCGCCACCCTCGCCCGCCAGCACCTGCTCGCGCGCAGCGACACATCCGCGCCCGAGGCAGTGGCCCACCTGTGCGGCCTACAGGCGCAGGAGCCTCAGGAACCCTTCACCGGGCTGTGGTCCCGCCTGTCCGGCTTCCGGCCCGCGCAGCTGGACGACGCGCTGACCGGCCGTACGGTGGTGCGCACCCACCTGATGCGCCGCACCGTCCACCTCGTCACCGCCGACGACGCGCTCGCCTGGCGAGCCCGCCACGACACCATGCTGCGCCGGCGAGTGCTGGGAACCTACCGGCGCGAACTGGCAGGCATCGACCTGGACGAGGTCGCCGCCGCCGGCCGCGCGGTCATGGCCGACCAGCGGCCCCGCACCATGAGCGAACTCGTACAAGCCCTCGAAGACCGCTGGCCCGGCCCACCGCGCCGTGCCCTGGGTGAATTGCTCGTCGCGGCCCTCATCCCCATGGCCCAACTCCCGCCCCGTGGCCTGTGGCACCGGAGTGCCGGCGTACGCAACCTGCCGATGGCCACCTGGCTGGAACGGGACATCGACCCCCTGCCCACCGATGACAGCGATCCCGTCGGGGAGCAGCTGCTGCGCCGCTACCTCGCCGCCTACGGACCCGCCGCAGGCGCGGACCTACGCGCCTGGTGCGGCCTCGCCGGACTTCCCGACGCCGTCAAAACCGCCCGAGCCCGAGAGGAATTCGTCGTCTTCCGCGACGAACGCGGCCGTGAACTGCTCGACCTGCCCGACGCACCCCGCCCCCACCCGGACACCCCGGCCCCCGTCCGGTTCCTCCCGGCCTTCGACAACGTCATCCTCGGCTACCACGACCGCAGCCGCATCATCGACGCACCTCACCTCGGTCTCTCCGTCGCGGGCCACCGCACCGTCCTCGTCGACGGGCGCGTCACCGCCACCTGGACCGTGCGCGACCGCCAACTCCACATCAACTCCCTGCGCCCCCTCACCGCCCCGGAACAGGAAGCTGTCCACACCGAAGCCCAGGATCTGGCGGCCTTCCTGGACGCGGACATCGAGCACATCCGACTCGACACCGACAACTGATGATCACGCGCTCCGGGTCCTGACGTGACGGGACCATTCGCGAGGTCGGTTGCTGCGGGACGCCCCGGCCGGCGCGGGCGGGGGACGGTGGCCGGCCGGGGCGGTGGGCCGGATGCTGTTCACGGCCGGGCCGTACGTTCCGCTTCGCGCAGCCGGGTGCCGACGGTGCAGGTGGAGGGTGCGGCGGTGGTGGCCGTGGCGCACGCGGTGCATTCCTCGGCGTGCTCCAGGACCGCGATGTACGCCGCCGAGTGCTCCCGTCCTTCGCACCGTTCGCGGCCGGTGTGCAGCAGTTCGGCAACCGCCGCCAGCGGGCAGAGCCGGTTGATCCGCTCGATGGGGACGGCCCAGTAGGGGGCCACGGGGGTGGGTTTCGTACGGTCCACTCTGGGGATGCCGAGCCATCCGCCCCGGCCACGGACGGCGGCGCACGGGGACATCCAGATTTCGCAGGTCCCGGGTGACACGAGGGCGTAGTGCCACTGACCCGGGTGGCACACCACAGGACCGTCGAGGGCCTCGGCCAGGGCTGTGGCCACCTCGTCCGGGACGGTGCTCTGGACGGCGGCGTGCACCAGTTCCATGGGCATGCGGACGGCGTCGTAGATGATGCCGGTCCGGAGGATCGCCGGGCGTCCGTCGCGCCAGTCCTGTTCGGCGATTTCGGGATGGCGGGTGGTGGACGTCAGCCAGCGGGAGATGGCCGTATCGGTATCGGGGGCGGTGTACGTCATGGTCGGCTCCATGCATTCGGGGCAAGTGAGTGCCATGGTGAGCGCACGGAAAGGCCCCGGTTATCACGACATGGTGATAGCCGGGGCCAAGGCTTTGCGGTGCGTCAGGCTCCGAGCCAGGAGCCGAATGAGAGGAAAGAATCAGGGAGTTGACGCTTGGCTGCTTCGAGGCCCGAGTACGTCTCGCGTACGGTCTGGTGGTAACGCGCTTGCTGTGGCGCTGCCTTACGCGCCGACAGCAGATTCTTGAAGGCGCCGTCGATATCGCCGGTCCACATCTGCGCGCGCGCCAGCTCGGCATGATGGTGGCTGCGGCGTGAGGCCGGCCAGTCCTTCGGCAGGGAGATCCCTTGCCCGGTTCGTGCGGCATCCTCGTATTGGTCCAGCTCGGCGGCCACCGAGACCCTGTGTACGGACACATTGGTCGGTCCGAACGACAGCCAGTGGACATCGGCCGCCTCGCCGGTGCCCCGGGCGATCTCCTCCGCCCGGTCGAGATGGCCGTCAGCGCGGGCCTTGTCCTGCGCGCGGCCCGCCATGACCGCCGCGCCCAGGTGAAGCTGCCCGGTCACAACGTCGCGTTCACGGCCGGCATCGGCCTGCTCCAGCGTCGACAATCCGAGGGCCACCAGGCGCTCACCGGTGCGGTACTGGCCCTCACGGAGATAGATCAACGCCCGCATGTACCGGTACATGCCGCCGACCACCGCGTCCGAGCCGCGCTGCGCGGCCCAGTCCATTCGCGAGAGCGCCGTCCCCGCGAGGTCTGCGTATCCGAGTTTCGAGGCGACGTCGTACGCCGTGCGGTAGGTGCTGGCCAGCAGCAGCCAGCCCTCCCTGGAGTCGGCCGTATGCGCGGCTGTCGTCGCTTCCTGAATCAGGCCGGCCACCTGGCCGGCCGCCCGCTTGATCTCACCCGCGCGGACGATGACGAGAAGTTCCTCGGCGTCATCGGTGAGGAGCTGGTGGGGCCTTGGCCGGATCTCAGGGTCGACGCCGAGGTCGTACACGTCGAGAGCTTCGCGGATGGGCCTGATCAGCACGTCCAGCTCATCAGCTCGCAGCTCGGTGGCGTAAGGCTGGCCGGTGATGCTGGCGACATCGACGCGCAGGGCGCGGGCGATGCTGGCGATGACGTGCGGAGTGGCAGGCAGAACGCCCTGCTCGGTCTTGGTGAGCGCGCTGTACGAAACCTGGGACAGGTCGGACAGTGCCCGCTGAGTGAGGTGGCGCTCCAGACGCAGCCGTTTGATGCGACTGCCGGTGTGGTCATGGGGCAGAGCGTGCATACTGAACTCCGTTCTGACGTAGACAATCAGAACGGTACGCCCGGACGACTCCGAGCGGCATCGCCTCGTCCCCCGATCACCCGGGGGACGAGGCGTTTCTCATGCCGGGCCGTTTAGTCTCAGGCCAGGGAATGAGTGCAGGAGGTGCGGAAGGCGCTGGGGGGTATAGCAGCACGAGCAGTGCGTGCGGAACCTCGAAGACCGTCTGTACCGGTGGGGCACGACGCTCAGTTCCCTTGCGCGTTGAACTTGACGGTCTTCTCGGAGAGTTCGGTGAGGCTGTCGACCCGCATGGTCGGCAGCCGCTGCGCATCGTCGGTGCCCCATTGGATGGTGGCCCACGGGCCACGGCGGATCAGCGCGGTGGCCATGCCCGCCGTGAGGGCGGGGCGGATGTCGTTGTCGATTCGGTCGCCGACGTAGAGGATCTCACTCGGAGCGAAGGGCACGGCCTCGGCGACCCGGACGAAGAACTCAGGGTCCGGCTTCGACGCACCCCAGTCGTCCGAGGTGCCGATGAGGTCGACGTCGTTGGCGAACAGTTCGCGCAAGATCCCGCCGGCACGGACGGTCTGGTTGCCCGCGATGCCGAGCCACAGCCCATCGGCGCGCAGTTGGGCGAGGGCCGGCCGGACATCGCGGTACAGGTCGGTCTCATCGAAGTGCTCAGGTTGACCGGCGTCCGCCCGTGCCTGGCGCTGACCGTTGGATGTGGTGTGGCCGGAGGGGGCCGCGCGGCGGGCCTGAGGTCGGCCCTGGCTACCGTGAGCGGCTGCCCTGGTGGGCACGCGGTCAGTGGTGGATCGGGCGGTGCGTGTGCGTGAGGCGGTCGCCCGTGCCGCCCCAGCGCAGCGCGATGATCTCCGCCATGATCGCCACCGCCGTTTCCTCCGGAGTACGGGCGCCCAGATCGAGGCCGATGGGGGAGGAGAGGCGGGCGAGGGCGGATTCCGGGAGGCCCGCCTCGCGGAGTCGGGTCAGGCGGGTGTCGTGGGTGCGGCGGCTGCCCATCGCGCCGATGTAGCGGGCCGGGGTGAGCAGGGCGCGTTCGAGGAGGGGGACGTCGAACTTCGGGTCGTGCGTGAGGACGCAGATGACCGTGTTCTCGTCCACCGGGTGGTCCTCCAGGAAACGGTGCGGCCACTGGACCACCAGCTCGTCCGCGTCGGGGAACCGCTTGCGCGTCGCGAAGGTGGGGCGGGCGTCGCAGACCGTGACGTGGTAGCCGAGGAACTTCCCCATCCGCGCTACCGCGCTCGCGAAGTCGATCGCGCCGAACACCAGCATCCTCGGCGGCGGGGCGAAGGACTGGACGAATACGGCGAGTTGGTCCATGCGCCGCTCACCGTCGTAGCCGACGCGTACGACTCCGGTACGGCCCTGCGCGAGCATGCCCCGGGCCTGGTCGGTGATCGCCGCGTCCAGACGTTCGCCGCCCAGGGTGCCCGACGGCCCGGCCGCGTCCGGGGTGATGACGAGGTTTCCGGCCGGGGGCGGAGGTGGCGGCGGGGCCGGGGCCGGAGGTGTGGCCGGGGGTGTGTTTTCGGGGAGTACGGATGCCACCGCCACCGGGCGGCCCGACGCGATGCGGTCCAGGACGGCCGGCAGTTCGGGGAAGTGCTCGTCGTCGGCCGGGCGTACCAGGATCTCGATCGTTCCGCCGCAGGTCAGCCCCGCCTCCAGCGCGTCGTCATCACTCACCCCGTAGGTCGCCAGCGCCGGTTCGCCCGAGGTGAGCACCTCGCGGGCCAGCTCGTACACCGCGCCCTCGACGCATCCTCCGGACACACTGCCGCACACCTCGCCGCTCTCCGCGACGGCCATCGCGGCCCCGGGCCGGCGGGGCGCCGACCTCCAGGTCCGTACGACCGTGGCCACCGCGAACCGCACCCCGGCCGTGTGCCAGGCCGCGAGGGATTCGGCGATGTCCCGCACGGTGCTCCCTTCGCCGGACCGGGCGACCGGTCTTTCGCCGGGCGGGGCGACCGGTGGTGCTGGGCGCCCTGAGCGCCACCCTAGGCCGCCCCCGGGTTTTCGCATCCCGGCGTGAGAGTGAACGCGGCGTGCAGCGCGCGGGTGTGGTCGACCCGCCGTACCGGACCCGTCAGCCGTACCCGGGCCGTCAGCCGGACATCGGCGCTGGAGGCGCCCAGACGCAGCTCCAGGTCGCCCGGCTCGACCCTGCGGTGTCCGTCGCGGCCGGTGAAGGAGGCCAGGTCGGCGGGCACGCGTACGCCGATCTCGGCCCGTTCGTCCGGCCCCAGGGGGACCCGCAGATAGCCGATCAGCCGCTGGACCGGCTGGACGACCGAGGCGACCGGATCGTGCAGATACAGCTGCACCACCTCGGTGCCCGCCCGGTCGCCCGTGTTGTGGACCGTGAAGGACAGCCGTACGGAACCGTCCGTACCGATCTCCAGCGGCTCGCCCGGCTCCAGGCCTGATGGGCCTGACAGGCCCGACCAGGCGAACGAGGTGTACGTCAGACCGTGCCCGAAGGCGAAGGCCGGGCTGGGGTCGATGCTGGAGACCTCGCTGACCTGCGCCAACGGGGCCGCGAGGTACGTGGACGGCTGGGCCCCGGGCAGCCGGGGGACGCTCACGGGCAGCCGGCCCGAGGGGTTGATCCGGCCGCTGAGTACGCCCGCCACGGCCGGTGCGCCCTCCTGGCCGGGGAAGAAGGACTGCACAATCGCTCCGGCAGCTCCCGACAACGCCGTTGTCCCCGCTGCCCCCGCCGCGCGGCCCAGTGCGTACGGGCGCCCCGCCAGCAGTGTCACCACCACCGGCGTACCGGTGTCGAGCAGCGCGTCGAGCAGCTGTCCCTGTACACCGGGCAGGGCCAGGTCCTCCGCGTCGCAGCCCTCGCCGCTCGTACCGCGACCGAACAGTCCCGCCCGGTCGCCCAGCGCGGCGACCACCACGTCCGCGTCGCGGGCCGCCCGTACCGCCTGGGCGAAACCGGCCGTGTCGGGCGAGTCGATGCCCGCGCCCGGCACGGTGACGATCTCGGCCTCGGGGAACTCCGCCGTCAACGCCTCCCGCAGAGTGGGCAGTTCGATGCCCGCCGGGGTGTCGGGGTGCTGCGTTCCCACGTGTACGGGGAAGGAGTAGCACCCCAGGACCGCCGTGGGCGTGTCGGCCTGTGGGCCGATGAGCGCGATACGGGCCGGGCGGTCGAGTGGGAGAGTTCCGTCGTTGTGCAGGAGGATCACCGAGCGTTCCGCCAGACGGCGTGAGATGTCCCGGTGTGCGGGGGAGTTGAGGTCCACGGTGCCGCGCAGTCCCTGACCGTCGGCCGGCCCGCCGACCCGCGTGGACACCCCCGCCAGCGCCGTCGGTACCGGCGTCCAGCCCGGGTCCAGCAGCCCCAGCTCCGCCTTCTGCGTCAGTACGCGGCGCAGCGCGCGGTCGATCATGGACTCGGGCAGCTTCCCGGCGGCGACCGCGTCCCGCAACGGCGCTCCGAAGGTCTTCACCGTGGGCAGTTCGATGTCGACGCCCGCGATGAGGGCCGCCGAGGCGGCCGCGCCCCAGTCGGGGGCGACCCGGTGCAGTGTCTTGAGGAAGGCGATGCCGAAGTAGTCGGCCACCACCGTGCCGTCGAAGCCCCAGGTGTCCCGGAGCAGACCGGTCAGCAGGTCCTCGTCGGCGGCGGAGGGCACCCCGTCGGTGTCGGTGTACGCGTGCATCACGGACCGTACGCCGCTCTCCCGTACCGCCATCTCGAACGGCGGGAGGATGACATCGGCCCGCTCCCTCGCGCCCATGCCCACCGGTGCGAGATTGCGGCCGCCGCGCGAGGCGGAGTAGCCCGCGAAGTGTTTGAGGGTGGCCACGATTCCGGCGGACTCCAGGCCCTGGACGTAGGCCGTGCCGACCGTGCCGACCAGGTAGGGGTCCTCGCCGATGGTCTCCTCGACCCGGCCCCAGCGGGCGTCGCGCACCACGTCGAGTACGGGGGCGAGCCCCTGGTGCAGGCCCACCGACCGCATGTCGCGGCCGATCGCGGCCGCCATCTCCCGTACGAGATCCGGGTCGAAGGCCGCGCCCCAGGACAGCGGGACGGGGTAGGTGGTGGCTCCCCACGCGGCGAAGCCCGCGAGGCACTCGTCGTGGGCCATGGCGGGGATGCCGAACCGGTTGGCCACGACGATACGTTCCTGGGTGCGCATCAGCGACAGGGCGCCGAGCGCGGGGTCCACCGGGACCGTGCCGAACGGCCTGGTCAACTGGCCCAGACCAGAAGGCAGTAGCTCGTCCAGCGACGGCGGGCAGTCCATGTCGTGCTGGTGCGGGGCGACTTCGGCTCCGTCTTCGGAGGCTCCGGCCCACAGGCCGTACAGCTGGGCGAGTTTCTCCTCCAGCGTCATGGTGGTGATCAGGTACTCGATCCGTTTCGCGCGGTCCTCCGGAGTGGACGCGCCGGGGTCGGTGCCGGTGCTGTTTCCGGCACTGCTTCTGGAGCCGGAGTGGGTATCAGCGGTCGTCACGTTGTCGATCACTTTCCTCCGACGCCCATCAGCCCCTGGACCAGGGCGCGGCGGGCGAACAGGTAGACGAGCAGGACGGGCAGGGTGGACAGGACCACGGCCGCCAGCAGGCCGGGGATGTTGATGCCGTACTGGGTCTGGAAGTTGTACAGCCCCAGGGTGAGCACCTTGGTCTCCTCGGACTGTGTCAGGACGAGCGGGAAGAGGAAGCCGTTCCACGCCTGGAGCGCCGAGAACACCACGATCGTCGCGAGCCCGCTCCTGGACAGCGGTACGACGAGCTGGAAGAAGACCCGCCGGGTGGTCGCCCCGTCGATGGCCATCGCCTCGAAGAGTTCGTCGGTGATGTCACGCATGGTGCCGGTGAGGATGAGCGCGCAGACGGGCAGACAGAAGGCGGCGGTGGGCAGGATGACGCCGATGAGGTTGTCGTACAGACCCGCCGTGCTGATCACGTAGAACATCGGGACGATCACCGCCTGGGCGGGGATCGCCAGCCCCAGCAGGAAGAGGCGGAAGACACGGCCGGTGGCGCGGCCCCGGTTCCGTACGATCGAGAAGGCCAGCGGCGGTACGAGCAGCAGCACGATCACCACGACGCTCGTCGTGACGACCATGGTGTTGAGGAAGTAGCGGCCGAAGCCGTTGGAGAAGTCCTGTGTGTAGTTGGACAAGGTGACGTTCTCGGGGAACGAGAGCGGGCCGCCCGCGCTGTAGTCCGGCCGGGTCCGGACGGTCGCGCCGAGCATCACGTACAGCGGCAGTGCGACGAGGCACAGCCACAGCAACACACCAACGCCCGCGAGGTAGTTGGGGCGCGGCCCCGATTGCTGCCTCGTCCCCGGGTGGTGTCCCGCCATCGGACCGCGCCTCATCACAGGCCCTCCGCGCCTCATCACAGGCCCTCCGCGCCCCATCACAGGCCTTCCCTCGTGCCGGCCATCTTGTCGTAGCCCGAAACCCGCACCACGATCAGCGAGATGGCCGTCGCGACGAGCACCAGCATCAGCGCGATCGCGGCCCCCGCGCCGAACTCGAAGCCCTTGAAGGCCTTTTGGTACATGTAGAAGGCGCTGATGGTGGTGTCCGTGCCGGGGCCGCCCTGGGTCATGATCAGTACGGTGTCGAAGGTCGTGAGCCCGCCGACCACCATGAGGATCACCGACGTGATGATGGAGTTGCGCAGCTGCGGCAGGGTGATGTGGAAGAACTGCCGTACGGTCCCGGCGCCGTCGATCGCCGCCGCCTGGTAGAGCACGGCGGGGATCGCGCGCGTCGCGCCCTGGTAGATCAGCGCGTGCAGCGGGGTGAACTGCCAGGTGCTCACCAGCACGAGTACGCCGATCGCCCCCGTGCGCGAGCCCAGGAGGTTGCCGTCCCCGAACAGCCAGCGTGCCTGCGCCGGTACGCCGAAGTTGGGGTCGAGCAGCGCCCGCCAGAGCACGGACACCGCCGTGGCGGACAGCAGCAGCGGTACGAAGAAGACCGCCGAGAGCACGGCCCGGTTGCGCTGCGGGCCCGCTGCCCAGACGCCCAGCAGGAGGGACAGCGGTGTCTGGGTCGCCACGCCCAACGCCGTGAGCAGCACACTCAGCCAGAGGCTCTTGATCATCACCGGGTCGTGGGCCAGCGCGGCCCAGTTGTCGAGGCCCGCGAACTGAGGCGATCCGAGCCCGCTCCAGCTGGTGAAGGACAGGACGGCGACCAGCACCAGCGGCACGATCGCGAACAGGGCGAAGAACAGGGTGGCGGGCAGCGCCCAGCCGATGCCGGGGCGGGCGACGCCCTGGTGGGCCGTTGCCGGGCGCGCGCCGGGCGACCGCTGCCGCCCCTCCTTTTCCTTCGCCGGTGGTGCGAGGGGAGCCATGTCGGACGTCACCATGTCGGACATCGCCCTCAGCCGGTGGTCAGGGCCTGCATGGCCTTGATGAATCCGTCGGCGTCGGTCTGCCCGTTGAAGAACTGCTGGACGGCCTGGTGCAGTGGCGTGGCGTTCGTCTGGAGGTAGGCCTGGTCCCACGACAGCTGGAACGAGGACGCCTTGTCGACCAGGTCGAACTGGTACTTCAGATAGCCCGGGTTCTCGGCGGAGTCCAAGAACTTCGAGGTGTTCGTGGTGGTGGGCAGATTGCCGATGGCCAGCTGCTCCTTCACGAATTCGTCCGAATACATCAACGTGAGGAATTTCGCGATGTCTTCGGCGTGCTCGGTCTTCTTCAGCACCGAGTAGAAGTTGTTGGTGTTGCCGACGACGGCGGCCGGGTCGCCCTTGCCGCCCTCGACGCTGGGGAAGGCGCTGTAGCCCAGGCCGTTCTCGGCGAAGTCGGGATTCGCGTCCTGGACGGTGGAGTACTCCCACGAGCCCATCAGCTCGAAGCCCGCCTTTCCGCCGGCCAGCAGCGCGGGGGAGCCGCCGTCGGTGAACTTCACGGAGTCGTAGTTGGTGCCGAACGCGCCCGCGTCCACCAGTTCCTTGAGCATGCTCAGCGCCTTCTTGCTGTCGGCGCTCTCCCACACGCCGGTGTCGCCCGCCAGGGCCTTCTCGATCAGCCCGGGACCGGCGATACGGTCGTAGAGATACTCGAACCACATCAGGGTGGGCCACCGGTCGCCGCCGCCGAGGGCGATCGGCGTGATGTCCTTGTCCTTCAACTTCCTTACGGCGTCGAGCAGTTCGTCCCAGGTCTTCGGCGGCCGGACGCCCGCGTCCGCGAGCACCTCGCTGTTGTTGAAGAGCAGGACCGGCTGGGTGCCGCGCATGGGGACGCCGTACGCCTTGCCGTCGACCACCGCCGTGTCGAAGACCGACGGCAGGAATCTCGGCTTGAGCCCCTGGCCGTCCGGGCCCAGTTCGTCGAGCGGCAGCAGCAGATCCGCCTTCACGAACGGCTGGATGCTGCCGCCGCCCCAGTTGAAGAAGACGTCCGGAGCCTGCGGGGTGTTGATGATGGTCTGGAGCTTCTGCTGGTAGTCCGCGCCGGGGACGGTGTCCAGCACCGCTTTGACCTTCGAGGCCTTGTTGAACGTCGCGACGATCCGCTTCTCCACCTTGTTCGCGGCGTCGCCGTAGACGAGCACATGGAACTCCTCGGAGCCACCGGAGGCGCTGCCGCCACCGCCGCAGGCCGCCAGACTCAGTCCCAGGACGAGCGCCACGCCACCGGCGACGGTCCGGGAAAACCGTGCGCGTGTTGTCATCGTTCGACCTCTCGACGTATCGAAAGTATCGGCGACTTCGCCGAAAGTATTATGGCGAGTGACCGTAGGACTCCGCCCCGGAGCGGTCAACAGTGCGGTCGTCGCGCGACCAAACCGTTACCGAGGGCAGGTGGCCTATCCTTCAGCCCATGCGTGATGACAGGAGTGCGGGCCGGGTCACTCTGGCCCAGGTGGCCTCGCAAGCCGGGGTATCTCTTTCGACAGTTTCGAAGGTCCTCAACGGGCGCCCCGATGTCTCTGCCCCCACCCGGGTCAAGGTGGAGGAGCTGCTGGAGGAACACGGCTACCGGCGCTCCACCCCCAGCGCTCCCGAGGCGCCGCTCATCGAGATCGTCTTCCACGAGCTGGACAGCACCTGGGCGATGGAGCTGATCAGAGGGGTCCAGAACGTCGCCAAGGAGACCGGCGTGAGCGTGGTGCTCACCGAGACCGGCACCCGTCACTCACCGGGCGCCGACTGGGTGGAGGGCGTGCTGCGACGGCGCCCGCTCGGTGTCGTCCTGGTCTTCTCGACGCTCCCGGACGACCTCAAGAAGAAGCTGTGGTCCCGGGCGATCCCCTTCGTCATCATCGACCCGGCCGGCGATCCGGAACCCGATGTGCCCTCTGTCGGGTCCGCCAACTGGGCCGGCGGACTCGCCGCCACCCGGCACCTCACCGAACTCGGCCACCGCAGGATCGCCGTCATCACCGGCCCCCAGGACATGCTGTGCTCACTGGCGCGCCTCGACGGCTTCCGCTCGGCCATGGGTATGGCCGGTCTTGAAGTGGACCCGGCGCTCGTACGGTTCGGCGACTTCCACGTCCGGTCGGGGAACGCGCACGCCATGGAACTGCTCCAGGGCCCCGACCGGCCGACCGCCGTCTTCGCGGGCAGCGACCTTCAGGCACTGGGCGTGCTGGAGGCGGCCCGGGTGCTGGGGCTCCGTATCCCGGAGGACCTGTCGGTCGTGGGGTACGACGACATCCCGTTCGCCCAGTGGTCCAGCCCCGCCCTGACCACCGTGCACCAGCCGCTCGTGGAGATGGCGGAGGAGGCGGCACGGATGCTGCTGCGCCTGCGGCGCTCCGACCAGGCCGACGCGCGTATCGAGTTCGGTACGCGGCTGGTCGTACGGGACAGTACGGCGCGGCTGGAGCCGGTGGACACGGCCTGAGGCTCTCCCGTGATCCCCGGAGGGCGCCAGGGATCACGGGACAGCCCTTGGATGATCAATTCCAAGGGTTCAGTGATCACCGCGACTCACGGACGGCCTCCACCGCCTCCCGGACGTCGGGGTGCGAGTCGCCGGCGAGACCGTCCAGCAGTTCGGCGATCCCGGGAGTGGACCAGCCGGCGACCGCCCACACCAGGTCCTCGCGCACGCCGGGGTCCGGGTGGGCGGCAAGGCGGGTCAGTTGGACAAGCGGGCCCCGTCGACGCATGCCGAGCCAATGCAGTGCCTCACGCGGCTCGGCCGGGTCTCCGGGGTCGCCGGCTGCCGCGACCCTGGCGAGCAGTACTTCGGCCGGTGGCGGCGGCCCGTCAAGCGGATGCGGCAGCCGCTCGCGCAGGCGCCGCGCCCCGTACCCTCCCCTCACCCGGCATCCGTAGCAGGTGCAGGGGCGGACGCCGTGCGCGTCCGGCCGGTACCGCCAGCCCACGACCTGGGGCGCGGTGCGGATCCGGTGCACTTCGCGCGGCCGGATCGCCCGAGGTACGAACACCTCCCACCCTCGCGGGTCGCCCAGTGAGGCGATCCGCCGCACCGCCTCGGCCGCGGGAACGGTGGACCGGGCGTCCCGGGTCCGGTCCGTATAGCGCCCGGCCAGCACGGGCTGATCGTCGTCCAGCCGTACGTGGACGGCCACAAGCCCGCCCCGGCTACCGAAACGGGCCAGTTCGCGCAGCCATTGGTGGGTGAGGGTGTACGACGGCAGCACCGGAAAGCAGTACACCCCGCGCGCACCGCCTTGTCCCCGGCTCGCTGCCCGGATACCGGACCGTCGGATGCGCTGCGCGTTCGCCGCCGACGTCAAGTGCACGAACATCGCCATGGCCGGGCATATTACTGACCGACTGCGATCACTCAGCATCCAGCAGGGTCTCTTGCCTGATCACACGTTCGGCGAACCATCGGAGGGCTTCTCTCGCCACATCGAGGTCGAAGCGCTCCGGGCCGGTCAGGAGGTTCAGATGGAGCCCGTCGATCAGCGCCAGAACGCGGGTGATGTGCGCGTCGACCTCGCCTGGCACCACGTGTCCCTGGTCGGCGAGCGTTCCGAGCCACCGCTGGAGCACCTGCGCGGACGAGTGGTGCCCGCTCTCCAGCAGCCCCCGTACCGCAGGCAGGGGCTCCGGGCCCAGGGCGAGCCGGTACAACTCGAACCAGCCGCCCAGCACCGCCTCCTGATGCTCGGCCGGAGGAAGGAACTGCACAAGGCACTCGTACAGCCGTTGGACCGGATCGCGTGTGTCGTCCGCGATGTCCAGGTCGTCGAGTGACCCGCTGACGAGCGCGACCGCGACGGCCTGGTGCAGGTCGGCCTGCGAGGGGAAGTAGTGGCGCAACGTCGTCGGCCCGATACCTGCCGCGTTCGCGACCGCCCGCACGCTCAGGGCGCCGATGCCCCCGGCCTGCGTCAGCCGTAGGGCCGCTTCGATGATCTCGTCCCGTCTAGACATGTGCGCATCCTAGTACGTCGTGCCAGCACACCGTACCGGTACGCTGTACTGGTACGGTGTGCTGGCACAGCGTGCCAGGGGTGGTGCCCGCGCACTGACCCCCGCACCGGCACCTCTCACTCATCACAGCCGGACCACGGAACGGGAAGCACCATGTCGAACGACTACCTGAGCCCTGCCCCCGCGGCGGCGTCTGCTGACGCACTGCCGGAGCGCACCACGAAGCGGCCCGGATGGCCCGAGATCGCCGGAGCGACGGTGACGTACGCCGCCCTCGTCGGCGCGGGTATCGCCGTGATCGTCTCGATGTCCGACGAGCAGGCCGTCGCCCGCGGGATCGTGAGCTACGCGGTGTCCGCGCTGGCCGGACTCGGCGCGTTCGGGATCGCCGTCGTCCTCCGCGTCCGGGACCTGAAGGCGTTCGGCCTGCGACGAGTGGCCGGGAAGTGGCTCGTGCTCGGGGCCGCGCTCGGGGCCGGCGCCTTCCTGCTGAACATCGTGGTGGCGATCGCCTACGCCCAGATCTCCGGCGACACCAGCAACCCCCAGGGCGATTACCGTGCCGCCGCGAGCGGGGGAGGGCTCTCGCTCGTCCTCACGTTCCTCTTCGGCGCGATCGCCACCCCGATCGGGGAAGAACTCGCCTTCCGCGGCGTACTGGCCAACGCGCTCGGGCGCTACGGCCCCTGGGCCGGCGTCCTCGCCAGTTCCGCGGTCTTCGCCCTCGTGCACGGCGTGAACGTCATCCTGCCCATCGCCTTTGTGGTCGGTGTCGCCGCCGCGCTTCTGCTGCGCAAGACCGGATCGGTGTGGCCCGGCGTGTGCGTCCACGTGGCCAACAACGGGATAAGCGTGCTGGTGCCCGCGCTGTTGGCGCTCTCCGGCACCTGAGCGATCGCCTGGAATCCGGGGGCGAAGCGCTGTCCGTCACGAAACTCGACGTTGATCATTTCGTACGGAGGGAGCCCGGCCGTACGGCAGAGCGGATGGGGGAGGTGTTCCGGGCCGGGCCGCGCGTACGAGTCATGGGCCACACTGGAAACATGTGCCGCAGCATCAAGACCCTCCGTCCGCCCGTCCTCCCCGAAGAGGCCACCGAGGAGGACATCCGGGCCGCCGCTCTCCAGTACGTACGCAAGGTCTCCGGCTTCCGTGAGCCGGCCGCGCACAATCGCGAGGTCTTCCAGCGGGCCGTCGACGAGATCGCGGCGTCGACCGCGAAGCTTCTCCAGGACATCGAGGTCCGGGGATCGGTCCGCTCGGTGAAGTCCGACTCTCCGGTGAGCCAGGGCACCTGAGCGTATGAGCGGGCGTAAGCGCCTACGCGGCGGGAGCCGCCGTCACCGTCGTCGGCTGTGCGGTCGCCGCCGACGGACGGCGTATGACGTACGCCGCCAGCGCGCCCGCCGCGAACAGGGCCAGTACGGAGACGGCCGCGCCGACCCAGCTCGCGCCGAGCCACTGGCCGCCGAAGTAGCCGAGACCCGCGCTGTAGCCCGTCCATGCCACACCCGCCAGCACCGACCAGGGCAGGAAGTCCTTCACCTTGCGGTGGGCCGCGCCCGCGCTCAGTGAGACCACCGAGCGGCCGGCCGGTGCGAAACGGGCGATGACGACCAGGATGCCGCCGCCACGGCTGAGCGCGCCGCCGAGGCGTTCCTGCGCGGTGGTCAGCCGGCGTGAGCGGGCGATGGCGCGGGTGAGCCGGCCGCCGTCGCGCCGGGCGAGCCGGAAGGCGACCAGGTCGCCGAGTACGGAGGCGACCGCCGCGCACACCATCAGGATCAGCAGGGACGGCACCTCCTGCGGTACCTGTGCGACCTTGCCCGCGGCTCCGGCCGCCGCGCCCGCGACGCTGGTCGATCCGGCGGCGGCCGCCGTGGCGGTCGTGATCACCAGGACCCCGCTGGGCAGTACGGGGAGAAACACATCGAGCAGTACGGAGACGGCCACGACGGCGTAGATCCATGGGCTGCCGGTCAGCAGCCCCACACTCTCCAGCACTTCTGCGACTCCCCCGGCCCGGTCCTGTGACAGCCGCGGCGTCGCGGGAGCGGCAGGGGCGGGTGTCGCCGTACAGCGTACGCCTGTGCGGTGCGCGGAGATCGTCCGGGGCGGTCGAAAACGGCGCCCGGACCCTCGACTCGGGTCCGGGCGCCGTCTGTTTCCACTGCTACTTCTGCTCGGGTGCTACTTCTGCTCGGGCGTCAGGCCGCCACCGCTGTGCGCTGTTCCTCCCGCTTCGCCTCGGAGCCGCCGGAGCGGGAGGCGAACAGCTGGTCCAGGGCCATCGCCCCTGGGCCGGTGAAGACGATCAGCAGGAAGGCCCAGCAGAACATGGCGGCGGGCTCGCCGTTGTTCTCCATGGGGAAGAGGCCGTCCGGCTGATGGACCTTGAAATACGCGTACGCCATGGAACCGGAGGCCACCAGGGCCGCTATGCGTGTGCCGAGGCCCAGCATCACCAGGACGCCGCCGACGAGTTGGATGACGGCGGCGAACCAGCCGGGCCACGTGCCGGTCGGCACGGTCTCCTTCTCGAAGACGCCGAAGAGTGAAGCCGCTCCATGGCAGGCGAAGAGCAGCCCGACGACGATGCGGAAGAGTCCGAGCGCGTAGGGCTGGGCGTGATTGAGACGTGTGTACATGGGGGGTTGTACTCCTTCGATCATTGGTCTGGACCGACGAGGAAGCTCCCCCCATACGTTAGGCAGGCCTAATCTATGCTTGCAAGTTCAACATTCTGTCGAGGGCCAATTTTCGCCGGATATTCCACTTCGTCGGCGACCGGCCTTCGCAAGATGGCACGTGCCACCGCGTCGGAGTCCGAGAGCATCACGGAGCCGACCCCCGGCCGGGCTCCCGCCGCGGTTACCCAGTGCACCCCTTCCGTGGGCACTCCGAGGACGAACCTCCTTGAGTGGGGCTCCCCTTGACGGTCAATCAGCAGATATGGCCGCCGTGTTACATCCAGTCCACCGGTCTCGTAACCACCGATATGGTGCGGTCGGCACTGGCCGGTCTTCAGCAGTCGCGACAGCAAAGGATCGCTACTGCGCCGAAGGTCCGGTTCGGGCAGTCGTGCCTCCACGAGAGTGGTCGCGCGGATCACCGAACCCGGCACGTCGAGCGACTCGGCGACAAAGGCGCCGTCCCGCGCCTGTACCGACGTCCGCGGGCCGATCACATCCAGCACGCCCGCCTCGACCAGGGCCGCCATCTCCTCGATGCGGCGGCGCGGCGGACCGATGGAGAGGAAGGCGTTGAGGGGGGTGTACCAGCGGTCGAGGTGGTCGCGACGAGAGGTGCCGGAGATGCCCGCGTGGTCCACGATCAGCCGCACCTCGTTGCGCAGATCGCGCAGTACGTCCAGCGCGGCCTTGACCGGACCCGCGACATTGCCGAGTTCGGCCTGCGCCGCGTCCCTGCGCAGATGGGCCAGCAACCAGGCACGATGATCCGCCGGATCGCGGAAGTCCGCCCCGTCGTACGGCCGCGCGATCCCGTCCCAGGACCAGCGGTCCGCCGGTGCGATCCCCGCGTCGTCGAGAACGGCGGCCTCCTGCGGGCTGCCGTGGGGCGCCGCGAGGAAGCGGTCGAGCACGCGCGCCCAGTCGGCCGGAGGGCGGCCTTCCGCCGTCCATGTCGTCCGGTAGAAGACCGCCTCCACCTCCTTGGCGATGAGCGGCCATATCTCCGCGAGGAAGTCCGGCGGGTCGCCCTCGTCCGCGCGCTTGCGGAACACCGCGATCACGCCCGGGGTCAGCAGGAGCGGCAGATGCCGGCCGGACGGGCCCTTCGCGTTGTCCCCGCGCGCCTGGTACGGGACCCCGCGCCGCGACCCCGCGTACAACTGCGGCTCCCGGCCGGACGGGTGGTATACGAGTACGCCGTCGGCGTCGCGGCTGAAAATACCGCCGCGACCGGCCGTCAGCAGCGCCATGTGGTCGAAGAAATTCAGCCCGAGTCCGCGCAGCAGCACCGGTTCGCCGGGGGCCACCGAGGAGAGATCGACATCGGCGGGGTTGGCAGGTGGCAGATAGCGAAGCCGGTGCCGGGCCGCGTACTCCGCGAGGGTCACCTGGGTCTGGCCGGAAACCACCGGCAGATGGCCCTGCGCGAGGACCACGGCACAGAGGCCGGAAAGCGTCGTGCCGTTGTCCAGGGTGAGCGTCTGGGTGGGGCGGTACGGTGCGGACATGCCGCACATATCGGCCGAAGCGGGAGACGGGGTGTGGGTGCGCGGTGAGGCGGAGGCGCCGGACGGGGTGAAGGGGCGGGAGGGGGTGGGGGTGTTGATGTCGTCATCCAGACGGACCGCGCGGGCCCGGTGGACCTCGACCGTCACATTCGCCGGGGCGCCCTCCACGGTCATGCGGAAGGCCCACTCCAGATAGCGGCCGTACGCGGCTCGGCTCGGATAGTCGTCGGGGCCGAGCCGTTCGCCGGGGCGGTTCGCGGCCCACTCGTACAGGCTCGGCCCCGGACATATCGGCCCCTCGCACTCGACACTGTCGTCGGTGAAGACGGTCACCTGCGAGGCCACCGTGTTCATCAGCAGCTCGGCCGACTGGTCGGTACGCCAGACACGGCCCGCGCCCGGCGGCTCGGGGTCGATGACATGCACGGTCAACGGGGTGTCCGGGGCCAGTTCGGGCACGGACGCGCAGAGTCTTTCCAGGACCGAGGTGCCGCGAGGACCGGCGCCGACGACGGCGAGAGAGCGGGGCAGGGGCTGCCGTACAGCGGACAAAGCAGTGACTCCCGGGGCATCTGGGGTGCTGGAAGCGGATGGTCCGATCATCATGCCGTTGGTGTGCCATGAGTTCGAACCCTTGGGTGAAGGATGACCCCGTGTGGGAAGCGTCACGACTCCGGGTAAGGGCGTTCGGAATCAGGTGATATGGGCGGCCTCGGGGGGTGCTGTGCCGTCAGTTCGTCAGGCGGATGTCAGGGGCCGCTCCTGTACGGTCACCAGCTCCGCACCGCCGTCCCCGGTGCGGGCGTGGTCCAGCCGGAGGCCGGCCGAACGGCCCCGCATCGTCAGTGTCATCAGCTGATTCCCGAACCATGGCCCGCCCGTTCTGCCCCAGTTGACCGAGGACGGCCCGACCCGTCCGTGCCGGATCAGGGCATGTCCCAGGCGTCTGCCCAGCCGGCTCCAGCCGAAGCGGAAACCGAGTTTCATATAGGCGGGGACGGAGTTGTGCACCGGGGAGCAGGTCAACTGGAGGACCCGCGCGTCCGGATCGCCGGCCGGCCACGACGGTTCGGCGATATACGCGTGGTGCACATCGCCGGACAGGACGCACACGGTCGCCGGGGCCCTGGGGCCGCTGCCCGCCTCCGCGATGAGAGCCGCCAGCTCCTGGAAGGAGTCGGGGAAGGCGGCCCAGTGCTCCAGATCGGCCGCTCGGCGCAGCCGTTCGCCGAAGCGCGCCCAGCGCGGGCCGCGTTCGCCGTGGCAGAGCGCGGAGTTCCAGGACTCCACGTCATGGATGAAGGGCGGGAGCAGCCAGGGCAGTGAGGTGCCGATGAGGAGATGATCGTACGGCCCCTCCGCCGGGGCTCGCCCGTCCGCCGCCGGGCCCCGGCCGTCCAGCACCCGGTCCCGGCCGTCCAGCACCTGGTCCCGAACCCACCGCGCCTCGCCCTCGTTGAGCATCGCGCGGTGCTGCTCGTCCAGTACGCGGGCGGCGCGGGAGTCGACCATCAGCAGCCGGGTGCGCCCGAAGTCGCGCCGGTAACTCCACCGCGTGTACGCCGGGTCGCGGTCGGCCTCGGAGGCGAACCGCCGCAGCAGGTCGGTGCCGTCGGGCTCCGCGCGTACGGCCGCGTACAGCTCGTCCCCCGCCAGTTCGGCGGGGGTGAGATTGCCGAGGTGCTGGTAGACCCAGTACGACATCAGCCCGCTGAGAACCCGCTCCTGCCACCAGGGCTCGGCGCGCATGTCCGCCAGCCAGGCGGCGCTGGTGTTCCAGTCGTCGACCAGATCGTGGTCGTCGAAGATCATGCAGCTGGGGACGGTGGAGAGCAGCCAGCGTACGTCGGGGTCGCTCCAGGACTCGTCGTAGAGGTGGGTGTACTCCTCGTAGTCCGCGACCTCCGCGCCCGGCGGCTCGCTCAGGTCCCGGCGCCCGGCCATCCGGCGCTGGGTCGTCTTCGACGTCTCGTCCGCGTACACCTGGTCGCCGAGGAGCAGCAGGACATCGGGGCGTGTCGCGTCGGGGTGGGCCGCGAGGTGGGTCGCGAGGGTGTCCAGCGCGTCGGGGCCGACGGGGTCCGGTTCGCCGTGGGGCGGGGAGGCCCAGCGGCAGGAGCCGAAGGAGACGCGCAGCTCGCCGGGGACCGTCCCGGAATCCGGGGCGGTGTCCGGTCCGGGGCCTGGGGACGGGAGGGCGGCGGGGGTGTGGATCGTGCTCGGCGGATACGGGGAGTCCTCGGGCGGCCAGACGCGGCGGCCGTCGAGGAGCACGTCGTACGGGGTCGCGGTGCCGGGGGTCAGGCCGGTCACCGGGATCAGCGCGTAGTGGTGGCCGGCGATGTGGAACGTACGGGATGTGCCGTACGCGCCGTCCTCGCAGCGGACCTCCGCCGTGGACGGCCGGTCCGCCTCGACCCAGATGGTCGCCGTACCGTCGCCGTCCCAGTCGACGTAGCGCAGTAGTGGTCCCAGGCGCAGTCCGGTCATATGTGCCTCCTCCGTCGTTCCGTACGGTACGGAACGACGGAGGAGGGCGGGCAGGGGGGCGGCCGTCGGCGCTCAGGAGTCGTTCAGAAACCGCTCAGCGCCTGGCCGGAGCCCGTGCGCGGACGCTCAGCAGCCGCTCAGGGCGCTGCTGAGCGCGGTCTTCTCGGCGGAGTCGACCGTCATGCCGTAGTACTGCTTGACCTGCACCCACGCGCGGACGTAGGTGCACTTGTAGGCGGTGCGCGGCGGCATCCACTCCGCCGGGTCCTGGTCGCCCTTCGACTGGTTCACGTTGTCCGTGACGGCGATGAGCTGCGGGCGGGTCAGGTCGTTGGCGAACGCCTGCCGCTGCGAGGTGCTCCAGCTGCTGGCGCCCGACTTCCAGGCCTCGGAGAGCGGCACCATGTGGTCGATGTCCACGTCGGACGCGGCGGTCCAGGTGTCGCCGTCGTACTCCGAGTACCAGCTGCCGCTGGTGGCGGCGCAGGCGGAGTCCTGCTGGACGTTCGAACCGTCGCGCTTGAGCACGACCTCGCGGGTGTTGCAGGCGCCGGACTGGGTGATCCAGTGCGGGAACATCTCGCGGCTGTAACCGCTGGAGGAACCTTCCGCCTGCACGGTCAGCTGGCCCAGGTAGGTACGGGCCGTGGAGGCGCTGATCGGGGTGGGCATGGCGGCCTGCGCCGTGGGGGCGGTGAGCAGGGTGGTGGCGGTGGCGAGGGCCGCCGATGCGGCGAGGACGGCGATACGAGGCATGCGACGCGCGTAGATGGCTGACATGCGAACTCCCTTGGGGGGTGGGGGACGAACCTGACCTGTCCGTGCGTGGCGGGGCTTTGGCTCGGGCCGTGCGGCGCGGTGGGCCCGGCCGCCATCGTGGCGGCGCCGGGTTTCCGTGGGGTGGGCGCCAGGTAACAGGGTGGCGACATGGGCACGTCACATCAAGGGGGCTGAGGCGCCGAGGTTGTTCTGATGGAGCGGCAATTGGGGTCTATCGGGGCAAGGTTGGCGAGGTGGGAGCGGGTGGCGGCCGGTATCGGCGAGGCCTGGCGCGGTCTTGATGCGCGGGGGCGCGGGGGCGGGGCGTGCGTGGGGCGCGGGGTGGGGCGGTGGGCGAGGGGGCCGGGGTGAGGTGTGCGCGGGGCGGTGGGCGAGGTGCCGGGGCGGTGCGTGCGCGAGGTGATGCGTGCGCGAGGTGATGCGTGCGTGCGGGGGGTGCTTGCGTGCGGCGGTGCATGCGCGGGGCGGTGCGTCGCTCGGGTGGTGGCCGGGATGCCGGATGGGCGTGGGCCGGTCGCCGGGATGCGGGACAGACGTGGCGCGTGGCGCGGGGCGCGGGCCGGTGGCCGGGATGCCGGATGGGCGTGGGCCGGTGGCGCGTGCCGGACGTGCGTGGGCCCGGTCGCCGGGATGCCGGACAGGCGCGGGTCGGTGGCCGCGGCGCGGGCCGTCGCCGGGGTGCGGCATAGGGTGGCCGCGTGCTGCTTCGGGTCGATATCACGTTCGGGGTCGTCCTCGGCCTGCTGCTGATCGTCGCCGTGGCCGTGGCGGCTCTCGCGCATCTCGGGCGGGCCCGCGAGATCGCCGTCGCGGGGGTGCGGGCCGCGCTGCAACTCGGCGCGGTCTCCTTCGTCATCGGGTGGGTGATCGGTTCCGTACCGCCGCTGCTCGGTTTTGTCGCGCTGATGTTCGCGGTCGCCGTACGGACCGCCGGGCGCCGGGTCACCGCGAACGGGACGTGGTGGTGGACCGCCGTGCCGATCGCGGTGGCGGTGGGCCCGGTGATGGCCCTGCTGTTGCTCACCGGAGTCGTACCGGCCAAGGGCATCGCGCTGATCCCCGTCACCGGCATCCTCATCGGGGGCGCGCTCACCGCGACGGTGCTCGGCGGCCGGCGCGCGCTCGACGAACTGCACGCGCGCCGGGGCGAGGTCGAGGCGGGGCTCGCGCTCGGTCTGCCGGACCGGGACGCCCGGATGGAGGTGGCGAGGCCGGCGGCGGCCGACGCGCTGCTGCCGGGGCTCGATCAGACCAGGACGGTGGGGCTGGTGACGTTGCCGGGCGCGTTCGTGGGGATGCTGCTGGGAGGCGCGTCACCGGTGCTGGCGGGGGCGGTGCAACTGTTCGTGCTGGTGGCGCTGATGGCGGTGCAGGCGGTGGCGGTGAGCGTGGTGCTGGAACTGGTGGCGCGGGGCCGCATCGACCGGGACGGCTGAGGTTCGCGGGCGGGCGCGTCGGGGCGCAGGGAGCGTGAAGGCGCCGGGCGTGCGCTCCTACGCGCCGAAGCGCAGCGCGATCTCGCCCGCCGGCAGCGCCTCCACCCGCAGTTGGGTGAGGTCCACGACGTGCGCGTCCGGTGCCATCGCCTTCGCCCGCGGGCCCACGCCCACGACCCGCATGCCCGCCGACCGGGCCGCCGTGATGCCCGCCTCCGAGTCCTCGAAGACCACGCAGTCCTCCGGGGCGAAGCCCAGTTCGGCCGCCCCCAGCAGGAAGCCCTCGGGGTCGGGCTTGCTGGCCGTGACGTTCTCGGCCGTGACGCGGATCTTGGGCATCGGGAGGGCCGCCGCGGTCATCCGGGCGTCTGCCAGGGCCACGTTCGCCGACGTGACCAGGGCGTGCGGGAGGGTGGCGACGGCCGACAGGAAGGCCGGGGCGCCGGGGATGGGGACGACGCCGTCCGTGTCGGCGGTCTCCTCGGCCAGCATCCTGCGGTTGTCGGCGTAATTCAGCTCCATGGGGCGGTCCGGAAGCAGTACGGCCATCGTGGCGTACCCCTGGCGGCCATGGACGACGGTCAGGATCTCCTCAGGGTCCAGACCGTGCTCGCCCGCCCACCGGCGCCAGCAGCGCTCCACGGAGGCGTCGGAGTTCACGAGGGTGCCGTCCATGTCGAGGAGGAGGGCTCGTGCGGTCAGTGCGGACGTCGGGGTGGACGCGGTGGCCGGCATCGGCGGACTCTCCAGAGGGCGGGAGCGGAACGAGCGGGACAGATGAGCCCGTACGAAGACTGGTGATCCCGTGCCGAGGCAGGTGACTCGCCCCGATACAGAGTGGCTCCGCCCGTCGGTCAGGGTGCACGGGCGGAACCACTTTGTTTCCGCATTATACAAACGAGATCAGCGATGGCCACCCCTGCCCTGGGTTTCCGCCTCCAGGGCCTTCCGGGTGTTCGGTCCGTAGACGCCCGCCGGATCGCCCTCGATCTGCCGGTACGACTGGTAGACGCGCACCCCGCCCTCGACACGTTGGTCGTACTTTCCGTCCGGCTGTCCCCGGAAGAGCCGGATCTCGGCCAGGCGCCGCTGGAGCGCGAAGACCTCCGGGCCCGAGTCCCCGGGGCGCAGTGAAGCGCCCGCCGGGGGCTGGTCGGGCCGCTCCGGGGCCTGCGTCGTGGGCCTCGGCGAGGGCCTGGGCGTCGTACGGGCCGGGGGAGGCGCCTGTGGCGTGGCCGGGCTCGACGTGGAAGGGGGCGGGGAGGCGGATCTCGTGGCCGACGGTGTCGGCGACGCGGACGGCTTCTCCGGCGGCGTGGGTGACGCGGACGCTTCCCGTGTCACGGCGTCCGGTGCCGGCGCTCCCGTATACGTCTCCTTCGGCAGTGCGCGAGCCGCCCCGTCGTCCCCTTCGAACAGGCCCCCGACGAACGCCGCCGTACCGATCACCGCCACCACCGCCGCGCCGATCGCCACCGCCCGGAGCGGCTTACGGCGAGCCGGCCGCGGCTCCGGGGTGACGTCCGCGACGGGTGGGGGTCCGGCGGAGTTCTTCGGTACGGCCAGGGGTGGCAGCGGGCCCGCCGTGCGGAAGGTCCCCCGGGTGTCGCCCCGCGCGTCGAGCGTCACGTACGGGCGCATGCGCAGCGTATGGAAGTCCTCCGTCGCCGCGACCTCCGCCGCGATCTCCTCGGAGCGTCCGGCCTGTACGGCGCGCGCGGCCCGCGCGGCGCAATCGCAGCCGCCACCGCCGTCGCGACTGTCACCGCCGTCGCGGCCCGGTTCGCCCGTCGCGGTTCGCGGCGCACCGCACGCGGGGCAGAGCTGTCCGGTCAACGTGGGTTCCCTCCCCTTGAACTGCCTCCCCCTGAACTGCCGCCGATTATGCAGGCCCTTTTCGAACGGCGGGTGACACCCGGGGACTCCGGCCCCCACCCGGTAACCGCCCGGCAGGCCACAACGGGACAGAACGGAATAGAACAGACAGGATGGAGTCTTGGCGGACCGTATCCAGAGAAGCGGCCCGTATCCCGAGGAGATGTCCCCATGACCCAGGAAGTGAGCACCCCCACGGTCAGTCCAACTCCCGGCGAGGGCCGAAATCCGCGTACCGTCCTGGTCGCCATCGGCGCCCTGCTCATGGGCCTGCTGCTCGCCTCGCTCGACCAGACCATCGTCTCCACCGCCCTGCCGACCATCGTCAGCGACCTCGGCGGACTGGAGCACCTGTCCTGGGTCGTCACCGCCTATCTGCTGGCCTCGACCGCCGCCACGCCGCTGTGGGGCAAGCTCGGTGACCAGTACGGCCGCAAGAAGCTCTTCCAGACGGCCATCGTCATCTTCCTCATCGGTTCCGTCCTCTGCGGAATCGCGCGGAACATGCCCCAGCTCATCGGCTTCCGCGCGCTCCAGGGACTGGGCGGCGGCGGGCTGATCGTGCTGTCCATGGCGATCGTCGGCGATATCGTCTCGCCACGCGAACGCGGCAAGTACCAGGGGCTGTTCGGCGCCGTCTTCGGCGCGACCAGCGTCCTGGGCCCGCTGCTCGGCGGCTTCTTCACCCAGCACCTCAGCTGGCGCTGGGTCTTCTACATCAACCTGCCCATCGGCATCGTCGCGCTGCTCGTCATCGCCGCCGTCCTGCACATCCCCGTACGCGCGACCAAGCACACCATCGACTACCTCGGAACCTTCCTGATCGCGTCCGTCGCCACCTGCCTGGTGCTGGTCGCCTCCCTCGGCGGCACCACCTGGGCCTGGGGCTCGGGCGAGATCATCGGCCTCGCCGTCCTCGCCGTGATCCTGCTCGCCGTCTTCATCCGGGTCGAACGGCGCGCGGCCGAACCCGTCCTGCCGCTACGGCTCTTCCGGCTCCGGACCTTCACGCTGGTCGCGGTCATCAGCTTCATCGTCGGCTTCGCGATGTTCGGCGCGATGACCTACCTGCCGACATTCCTCCAGGTGGTGCAGGGCGTGACGCCCACCCTGTCCGGCGTGCATCTGCTGCCCATGGTGCTCGGCCTGCTGATCACCTCCACCCTGTCCGGGCAGATCGTCAGCCGTACCGGCCGCTGGAAGGTCTTCCCCATCCTCGGCACCGGCATCACCGCCGTCGGCCTGCTGCTGCTCCACCAGCTCACGGAATTCAGCGGCACCTGGGTCATGAGCGCGTACTTCTTCGTCTTCGGAGCGGGCCTGGGGCTGGTCATGCAGGTCCTGGTGCTGGTCGTCCAGAACTCCGTCGGCTACCAGGATCTCGGCGTCGCCACCTCGGGCGCCACCTTCTTCCGCTCCATCGGCGCGTCGTTCGGCGTCGCCATCTTCGGCACGATCTTCACCAACCTGCTCAACGGCAGACTGACCCACGCCCTCGCCGGAAAACCGCTGCCGCCCGGCATGGCACCGAGCACGCTGTCCGCCGACCCCCGGGCCGTCGGCAAGCTGCCGCCCGCGCTGCGGTCCGGCGTACTGCACGCGTACGCGACGTCCATCACCGACGTCTTCCTGTACGCCGTACCGGTCGTGTGCCTCGCCTTCCTCTTCGCCTGGTTCCTCAAGGAGGACACGCTGCGCGGCTCGGTGACCGCCCCGGAGGCCACCGAGACCCTCGCGTCCAACCCGGTCGAGCGCTCCTCGCGCGACGAGGTCGCGCGCGCCCTGTCGGTCCTCGGCACGCGCGAGGGACGACACCAGATCTACGTGACGATGACGGCGAAGGCGGGGTACGACCTGCTCCCGGCGGCCAGTTGGCTGCTGCTGCGCATCCGGCGCCACGGCTCGGTCCGGCCGGCCGCGCTGGTGGAGACCCTGCCCGTGTCGCTCACCTCCGTCACCGACGCGTCGCGGCAGGTGGAGGAGCGCGGACTGGCCCGCCGCGAGGGCCTCGACCTGGTGCTCACGGAGCGGGGCGAGCAGGCGGCGGAGGCGTTGGCGAAGGCGCGCGAGGAGTCCCTGACGGAACTGCTGGGGGACTGGTGGGGGCCGGACCGGCCGACGGATCTGGTGGGGCTGGTGGAGGAGTTGAGCGGTGAGATGTGCGGCTCGGAGAGCGAACGGCCGCGCATGCCCGAGCCGCCGAGGGACCACGCGGCTTAGGGATCACGTCTCTTCAGGCGCGGCGGCAGGGCACGCGAGACCGGCAAGATCCACACGGCCTGGCTCTTGTCCGTCGCGTGGGCCGTGAGTTCCTTGCCGTACCAGATCTCCGCGTACGGTCCCGAGCTGTACGCCGGGATCTCCCGGAAGCCGTGCTTCACGTACAGCCCCCGCGCCTCGACCAGATCCAGCCGGGTGTCGAGGACGAGTTCGCGCGCCCCGAGCCCGCGCGCGGCGTGCTCCAGGGCTGCCAGCAGTGCGCCGCCGCCTCCGGTGCCGCGTGCGGTGGGGCTCACGTACACCCGCGTCAGCTCCGCCGTCCGCGCGTCGAGCATCCGCAGCCCGCCGCAGCACGCGGCCTCGCCGCCGTACCGTCCGACGACGAACTGACCCGTGGGCGGGGTGAGTCGGTCGGGCGGATCGTCCGCGAGCCCCTGGTCGATCTCCACCGTGGTCGCGGGCCGTCCCCAATAGCGGCCGGCCACCTCCGCGTAGTACGCGCGGCGCAGGAGGGTGGCTTCGGGGGTGCCGAAGGGCTCCGGGCGCACGGACCAGTTCAGGGTCTTCATGGCTTCTCTCTATCCGGGCGCCGGACTGTTTGGCCAACGGATTAGGGGCAACCCGCTGTGAAGAACGACGCGTTACGTGACCGGACGAGTCGAACCGAGAAGCCAGGAAGGCCCACATGTCCCCAGTTATGATCATTGTCGCTCTGATCGTGGCATTCCTGATCGTCATGGCCGTGTTCCTGTACGCGGGACCCGGCAGGGACCGCGGGCGCATGGGACTGAAGCGCCGGTTCGGCCCGGAGTACGACCGGGTCGCCGCCCGGCACGACGGCGACATCAAGGCCGCCGAGCGCGAACTGGCCGAACGGGTCCAGCGCCACGGCGACCTGCGGCCGCAGCGCCTCTCCGCCGAGCAGCGCGAACTCTACGTGGCCCACTGGGCCGGACTCCAGGAACGCTTTGTCGACTCCCCGAGGGAGGCGATCGCCGAGGCGGAACAGCTGCTGGCCCGGCTCGCGGAGGAGTGCGGCTACCCCGCCGGCGCGCGGTACGAAGACCAGCTCGACGCCCTCTCCGTACACCACGCCCATCAGGTGGACGGCTTTCGCAGGGTGCACCACGCGGCCTCGGGGGACAGCGGCGGCACGGACACGGAGGAACTGCGCCGGGCGCTGGTCGGCGCGCGCGAACTCTTCGAGCAACTGGTCCTGGGCCACCCGGAGAAGAGCGGCCGGAGCCGCCCCCGGGGCGGCAGGAGGAGCGCCGGCCGGAACGGGACTCTTTCGCTGCGGCCCAAAGGGACCGGTGTGTGACTCATGAACCCGGAGGCGGCGGGCAAGGGACGGCCCGCCGCCTCCGTCCGTCCCTGAGCGACGGTGTCGTGCGTAGTGCGGGGCCTGTCAGCCCAGTACGCGGGCGAGCGCGAAGCCGTCGTATCCCTTGCTGCCCACCGTCTGGACCGCGGTCGCGGACAACCGTGGATTCCCCGCCATCAGCTCGATCATGTTCCGGGTGCCGCGTACCGTGGCGTCGGTGCTCTCCGCGTCGATGACCGCTCCGCCCCGTACGACGTTGTCGCAGACGATGACACTGCCCGGCCGGGTCAGCTTCACCGCCCACTCCAGGTAGTGCGGGTTGTTGGGCTTGTCCGCGTCGATGAAGACGAAGTCGAACGGGCCCGCGTCCTCGGCCGCCAGGCCGGCGAGTGAGTCCAGCGCGGCCCCCGTCCGGACTTCGGCGATCGCGTCGAGTCCGGCGTGCGCGAGATTGGCGCGGGCCACGTCGGCGTGGACGGGGTTGTACTCCAGGGAGACCAGCCGGCCGCCCTCGGGCAACGCACGCGCGAGCCAGATGGTGCTGTAGCCGCCGAGCGTGCCGATCTCCAGGACGGTACGGGCGCCCTGCACACGGGCGAGCAGGTGCAGCAGCTTGCCCTGGTTCGGGGTGACATTGATGGCGGGCAGGCCGGCCGCCGTACTCGCGTCGAGGGCCGCCGAGAGCACTTCGTCGGCGGGGGCGAGCTGATCGGTGAAGTACTGGTCGACCGCGTTCCACTGCTCCTGGGACATGAGGCGCCTCTCGCTCGTACCGGAATGGTCCGGGGACAGTTTCTCCTCCTGCGGGCTCCGGAAGCGGATGATCGTCGTACACCACCGCTGATGCGTGGAGGCGGACCGGCTCCACCGGCCCCCGCACGGCCGCCTGCGTGTTTCGGTGCGATGTCGTCGCCCCCGCTATGCTCCGTACGCCTGTTGCGCCCCGCGCACCGGGCACCCCTCGCGTACCGGACATTCCCCGAGTCCCCGTGCGTCCCGCCTCGTTCGCCGTCACCCGAGTGTGGGCATGGAGACAAAACCGGGATGACAGTCAGGCTAAGTGGGGGTTGCCTGAGTCTTTCCGACGGGACAGTGCGAGGCTCTATGCCCCAGGGACGGCGATTTCGGACGGAGGGTCGGCGCGGCGTGGTGAATGCGGAGCACAGCGTGCACGGCGGTGCGGCGGCAGGTACGGCGGAAAGCGGGTTCGGTACGGCCCGCGCGCTCCTCTGGCTGGTCGCCGCGGTGCTGGCGATAAGACAGGCGGCGGCGGTGCTCCGGCAGCCACCCGGCGAGCGGCTGACCGATCTGGAGACCTGGATCGGCGACAACGGCGTGCTGCACGTGGCCGGTTCGCTGTACGACACGGGGACGTTCACCGGAACGCCGTTCGCCGGACTCGTCCTCAAACCCCTGGCCCGCTCGGCCGAGCAGAGCCTCGGGATCGCGTGGACCCTCGGGACGCTGCTGCTGGTCGTCGCCCTCGGCCTGGTCGTGGCCCGCGCCCTGCCGGGCCGCGTCTCGCGCCGTACGGGACTGCTGGCCGCGCCGGTCACGATCAGCCTGCTCATGCTGTCCCTGCCGGTCCGCAACAGCTTCTCGCTCGGCCAGACCAGCATCATTCCCGTCCTGTTGGTGCTGGTCGGCTGCTTCGTCGTACGCGGCGAACGCGGCTCCGGAATCCTCATCGGCATCGGCGCCGCCCTTCAGCCCGCCGTTCTGCTCTTCGCGCCGCTGCTGTGGCTGACGGGCCGTAAGAAGGCCGCCGTGACGGCGGCCGGGACCTTCGCCGTCGGCACGGCCCTCACCTGGGCGGCGCTGCCCGGCGACTCGTGGGCGTACTGGGTGCACCACGTGGCGGGCGCGGGCCTGGGCGCACGACCGGACTCCCTCGCCAACCAGTCCCTGCACGGCGCGCTGCTCAGGATCGGCCTGGAAGGGCCCCTGGAAGTCGTGCTCTTCGCCGCCCTGGCCGCCGCCGTCGTCTTCCTCGGGCTGCGCCGCGCGGTCCGCTACGCCCAGGACGGTCAGCTGCTGCTCGCCGTCGCGCTGACCGGCTGCGTCGCGGTCGCGGTCTCGCCGACGGCCTGGCAGCACCAACTGCTGTGGGTGCTGCTGGCGGTGGTCGGCCGGGTCGGCACGAAGGCCAGGGACCGGCTGGTGTGGCCGGCGTTCGTGGTGCTGGTGATGACGCTGCCGGGCAAGATGCTGCTGCCGACCATGGCGGCGCTGGCTCCCGTGCGGGAGAACGTGCTGCTGATCGCGGCGCTGGCGGCGGCCTGCGGCGTACCGTTCCTGCTGCGCACCTCGCCGTACTTCGACAAGCCCGTTCCCACCCAGTACGCGCAGGCCGCGCCCGCGCGGTGGAGCCGTGTTCCGCTGGCACCGTTCTGGAGACGGCTGCTCGACCGCCCGAACCTGCTGCTCGAACTGCTGGCCATCCGCGTCGGTTACTCGGTCTACTCCCACATCCGCCTCGCCGCGACGGGCGGCCGTGAGGCGGCGGAGACAAACGCCCGCCGGATCCACTCCGTCGAACAGGCGCTGGGGATCGACATCGAGCACTGGTTCAACCACGTGGTCGTGAACGCGAAGTGGGCCGAGGACTTCCTCAACTTCTACTACACGTCGTTCCACTTCGTGCTGCCGCTGACGCTCCTCGGTGTCCTGTACGCACGCCGTCCCGCCGACTACCGCTGGGCCCGTACCTCGCTCGCCTTCGCCACGGTCCTCGCGCTGATCGGCTTCTGGTTCTACCCGCTGGCCCCGCCGCGCCTGATGCCGGGCCTCGGCTTCATCGACACCGTGCACGGTCCGCAGGACCTCACCAACCCGGACTACGGGGCGCTGACGGCGCTCACCAACCAGTACGCGGCGATGCCGTCGCTGCACTTCGGCTGGTCGCTGTGGTTCGGTGTGGTGATCGTGGTGCTGGCACCCAAGCCGTGGATGAAGCTGCTCGGTCTGCTGCACCCGCTGTTCACGGTGTGCGCGATCATCGGCACCGCGAATCACTGGGTCCTGGACGCGGTGGGCGGTGCGGCGGTCGTGGGGGCGGGCTTCGCGCTGACGTATCTGCTGGCGGGGCCGCGGAAGCTGCTGCCGCGGCAGGGGACGAAGGACGACCCGTTCCCGACGGGGGAGGGCGCGGGTGGCGGTACGGCCGCCGTGGACGCGGGTGGCGGTACGGCCGCGACGGACGCGGGTGATGGTATGGCCGCGACGGACGCGGGTGACGGTGCGTCCGTCCCGGCGGGGAAGGGCGCGCGCGAGCCGGGATAGGTCGCGGCCCGCGGGGCGGGATGGGACCGGGCGACGGACCTCTTCTGCCCCCTCCGCCTCAGCCGCCCCCTCCGCCTCGACCGGCTCTCTCCGTCTCGAACGTCCCCTCCGCCTCGAACGCCGCCCGGCGCGTCGCCCTCCGCAGCGCCTTGAGCACCGTCGTACCGATCGTCAGGGTCAGTACGACGGTGAGTACCGCCCGCCCCAGGTCCCAGCCGAACGAAGTCGCCGCGCAGTACGCGAGGAAGCGCACCACGTTGTCCGGCACCGGGTCGCCGGGGTGGAAGGAGACGCCGGAGGAGAGCCCGCCGATGTACGTCCACCCTTGAAGGTTCATGATCGTGCCGTACGCGAACGCCGCACCGGCGCCGTACACAGCGAGCATCAGCAGCTCACCCCGGCCACGCAGCCGGTCCGGGCCCGGCAGCAGACCGGCGCCCATCGTGAACCAGCCCATCGCCAGCATCTGAAACGGCATCCACGGCCCGACCCCGCCCGTCAGCAGCGCCGACGCGAACATCGTGACCGACCCGAGGACGAACCCGAAGCCCGGTCCGAGGACCCGGCCGCTCAGCACCATCAGGAAGAACATGGGCTCCAGCCCCGCCGTTCCCGCGCCCAGCGGACGCAGCGCCGCGCCCACGGCGGCCAGCACCCCCAGCATCGCGACCGCCTTGGCGTCCAGACCGGCGTCGGCGATCGTCGCGACGACGACCGCCACGAGGAGGGGCAGGAGCACGGCGAAGAGCCACGGCGCGTCCCGGGAGTGCGCGAGTCCGGACGCGGAGTCGGCGAGCAGCGGCCAGCCGAAGGCGATCACCCCGACCGCGCTGATCAGGACGAGGGCACAGACCGCACGCGGCCCGAGCCGTACGGCGCGCGCCTGCGGGACAGCCGTCGTCGCGGGTGCCACGGCGGGTGTCACGGTGCTCCCTCTGTCGCCGCCAGTGCCGTACGGACCTGGGTCACCGTCAGCCACTCCCGCGGCGCCATGACCTTCGCGACCTGGGGCGCGAACGCCGGGGACGACACCACCACCTCGGGTGTCGGGCCGTCCGCCACGATCTCGCCGTCGGCCAGGATCACCACGCGGTGGGCCAGTTCGGCGGCCAGTTCGACATCGTGGGTCGCCAGGACGATCGCGTGGCCGTCGGCCGCCAGAGCGCGCAGTATCCCGACGAGACGGGACTTCGCCGCGTAGTCCAGTCCGCGTGTCGGTTCGTCCAGGAGCAGCAGCGGAGGCCGGCCGGTCAGGACGACGGCCAGGGCCAGCGCCAGCCGCTGCCCCTCGGAGAGGTCACGCGGGTGGGTCGTGTCCGTCACATCCGGCAGCAGCTCGCGGACCAGCGCCCGGCATCTGCCCGGCGGGGCACCCGCGTCGTCGTCCGCCGCGGCGCACTCGGCGGCGACTGTGTCGGCGTACAGCAGATCGCGCGGCTCCTGCGGCACCAGAGCGACCTGGCGGATCAGCTCGCCCGGCCGCGTGCGGTGGGGGGTGCGGCCACCGACGAGGACGCTGCCGGAGGCCGGTTCGACCATGCCGACCAGCGCGGCGAGCAGGGTGGACTTGCCCGCGCCGTTACGGCCCATCAGCGCGATGGTCTCGCCCGGCGCGACGGTCAGCGAGACCCGGCGCAGGGCCTCGATCCGGTCGCGCCGTACGTCGAGATCCGTGACGACGGCGAGGGTGAGAGGCCGGGACTGCCGTTCGGTCCGGTCCGCCGCGCCCTCATCCTGCGCCGCCGTCTTCGGACGGCGGCGCAGCAACCTGGCGAGCGCGGATGGACGGGCGGCGGCCGGTGTTCGCGCCGTCGCAGAAGCCCTCACCGGGGCCTGTCCGGGCACCTCGGCCAACGCCGGAACCACCGCCACGGGCTCCGTCCCCGCCAGCCGTTCCCGCAGCCCCGACGCCCTGCGCCGGGCGTCCCGTACGGACAGGGGCAGCGGCTCCCAGCCGGTCAGCCGGCCCAGCGCCACCACCGGCGGATACACCGGCGACACCGCCATGACCTCCTCGGGACCGCCGACGACCGGAGGTCGTCCGGGGCCGGGAAGGAGGATGACCTGGTCGGCGTACTGGACCACCCGCTCCAGCCGGTGCTCGGCCAGCAGTACGGTCGTCCCGAGGTCGTGCACCAGCCGTTGCAGCACCGCCAGCACCTCCTCGGCCGCCGCCGGGTCCAGCGCCGAGGTCGGCTCGTCGAGGACGAGCACCTTGGGGTGTGGGGTCAGGACCGAACCGATCGCGACCCGCTGGCGCTGCCCGCCCGAGAGCGTCGCGATCGGCCGGTCGCGCAGCTCCGCCAGGCCCAGCAGATCCAGCGTCTCCTCGACCCTGCGCCGCATCACGTCGGGGGCCAGGCCGAGCGACTCCATGCCGTATGCCAGCTCGTCCTCGACGGTGTCGGTGACGAAGTGGGCGAGCGGGTCCTGGCCCACCGTGCCGACCAGATCGGCGAGTTCACGCGGCTTGTGGGTACGGGTGTCCCGGCCGCCGACGGTGACCCGGCCGCGCAGCGTGCCGCCCGTGAAGTGCGGGACGAGCCCGGACACCGTCCCCAGCAGTGTCGACTTGCCGACACCGGACGGACCGACGAGCAGCACCAGTTCGCCCTCGGGCACGGTGAGATCGACGCCGCCGACGGTGGGCGCGGAGGCGCCTTCGTACACCACCGACACCTGCTCGAACCTGATCACGGCGTCGGCTCCCTCGGGGGTGGTGGTGCGGGTACCGGTGCCACGAACGCGGGCAGCAGACCGATCAGCGCCCCCGCCGCGGGCCACAGCGGCAGCGTCGGCGCCACCAGCGGTACGACGCCGGGGTGCAGAGCCGCCGGATCGGTGCCGCCCGCCCGGATCATCAGCGCCGCGACGGCCGCGCCGGACCCCGCGACCAGCCAGGCGCGCACACCCCAGCGGTCGGGGCGGTAGCGGGTACGCACGGAGCGCCGGCCGCCGAGCCACAGCCCGGCCACCGCGGCGGCGAGCCCGACGGCCAGCAGCGGCACTCCGTACCCGGCGCCCCGCGCGGCGAGCAGCCCGTACGAACCGGCCGCGACGCCCAGCAGTCCGCCGAGCGTGAGGACGCTGGTGGTGTGCCGTACGGCGGGCGGGACCTCGGCCGTACGGCCGTATCCGCGCGCGTCCATCGAGGCCGCGATCGCGACCGACCGCTCCAACGCGCCTTCCAGGACCGGCAGTCCGATCTGGAGCACCGCCTTCACCCCGCCGGTGGGACGGCCGCGCAGCCGGCGGGCGGTCCGCAGCCGCACGACATCGGCGACCATGTTCGGCGCGAAGGTCATGGCCACGACGACGGCGACCCCGGCCTCGTACAGCGCGCCCGGCAGGGACTTGAGCAGCCGGGCCGGGTTGGCGAGCGCGTTCGCAGCGCCCACGCAGATCAGCAGCGTGGCCAGTTTCGCGCCGTCGTACAGCGCGAAGGCCAGTTGCTCCGCCGTCACCCGGCCGCCGATCCGGATGCCTGCCGCCCAGTCGGGCAGGGGCAGTTCGGGCAGGGTGACCAGCAGGTGCGAGCCCGGGACCGGGGAGCCGAGGGCGACCGAGAACAGCAGCCGGATGAGGATGACGGCCAGGGCGAGCTTGACGAAGGCACCGTACGAACGGGCCCAGGGCGCGGCGGTACGGCGCGCCGCCACCACATAGCCCGCGACACCGACCAGCAGGCCGAGGAGCAGCGGGTTGGTCGTACGGGAGGCGGCGACGGCGAGCCCGAGCGCCCAGAGCCACCAGGCGCCGGAATGCAGGGCGTTGGAGCGGTTCGCCTCGGGAGCGCGGAACGAGGAGGGGTGGCGGAGACGGCTCGCCTCTCCTCCACGGCGGTCTCCTCCGCGGCGGTCTGCCCTACGGCGGTCTGCTCGACGGGGGTCCGCGACGCGGCTCATCGGGGTCGCCTCATGCCGTACAGCGGGCTCATGACGTACGGCCGGTTCATCCGCGCCGACGGCGGGACTGCCAGATCCCGGCGGCACCGAGGGCCACCACCGCGGCGATGCCGGCGAAGACACCGACGGACGGGCCGCCGCCGCCATTTCCACCGTCGGCGGTTGCCGGCGTAGGAGTGGAGGTGGGGGTGGGGGTGGCCTGTGGCGTCGGCTCTCCGTCCGACTCCCGTTCCCCTCCCCGCACCTGTTCGCCGCAGCCCGACGCCGGATAGCCGGAGATCGCGCAGAGCAGCGCCTGGCCGTTGTAGCGCAGCGGCTTCGCCACCGAGGCGAGGGCCTCGGCGGCGGTCGCGTCCTCGCCGACCCGGGCGCACCGCACCCGCGGAGCGGGCGGCCGTTCCCCGCCCGGGGCGTCGGCCGCCGTACCGGAGTCGATGACGACCGCGATCCGCTTGCGGCCGTCCTTCGCCGGGGTGTTGCCGCAGACGGCCCGGAAGTCGGGTGTCCCGCGGGGCCGGGCCGCGTCGGCGCTGTCCGCGCTCACCGAGAAGCGGAAGCCGCTGACCTCACCGTCGGCGGGTCGTGCGGTGGCCGGGCCCTCGGTGGCGTAGGCCCACTGCCCGTCGCGGCCGTCCCAGAACGACCAGTAGCGGTAACCGGCCGCCTGCGCGCTCCCGGCGCCGAGCCCCAGCATGAGGCCGACGAGGGAGAGCACCAGCGGGAGAGCGAGGGAGGTGGAGAACGGGAAGGACCGGGCGCCGGTCACGGCTGTCGCGTCTTCCTGCGGTTGCCGACCAGGAAACCGAGTCCGACGAACGCGATCAGACCGAAGCCGACGACCCACAGGACGATGCGCCCTGAGCCGCCGTCGATCCCGCTCTCCGCGACGGCCGGAGCGGTCGCGGACGCCACGGCCGTCGGGGTGGGACCGGTCGCGTTCAGCCGCTGTACGAGGTCGATACCGCCGAAGTTGCGCGGATCCGTGTCCGTCGCGTGGGCGGTGATGATCAGCTGGGCGTAGGCGGCCGGACCGTTCTCCTGCGCCCAGGCGCCGGAGTTCCGCTTCAGCCACTCCAGCGCGCCGGTCGCCTGGTCCCCGTACCCGGCGGTCGTCAGGGCGACGACCGCGTCGGCGGTGTTGCCGACATCGGGCCGCGGCGTGCTGTCGTCGGCGCCGGGCATCGGCGGCTGGTCGAGGTGCCCGGACGCCGCGAGCGCGGAAGCCAGGTAGGCGGCGCCGTTACGGGCCACACGCTCCGGGGAGGGGTTCGCCCTGCGTACGCAGGACGGCTCGCGGCCTCCGTCCTTCACCGGCCCGGACACCAGCCGCTTGCCGATCGCGCCGAGCACGGCCGCCGCCGTGGCGTCGTCGTTGGCGCTGAGCCTCCCGGACTTGTCCGGCTGGTACGCGAAGGCACCCGCGTCCGCTCCCGGGCCGCAGGGAATCGACAGGCTCTCCAGCGCGTCGTAGGCGTGCTTGCCCTCGGGGGACCTCCCGTACCGCATCGAGCTGGGCCGTACGCCCGCGGTGACCAGCGCGGCGATCACGAGGGAGGTGGAGTTCGCGTCGCTCGGGGTGCCGGGGGTGTAGCTCCAGCCGCCGTCCTTGTTCTGCACGGAGCGCAGCCAGTTCAGGGCCTTGTCCATGGGGGGCCGCTGGCCGCCGAGAGTGGAGAGCGCCTGGACGGCGGTCGCGGTGGCGTTGGAGTCGACGGCGGTCCTGGCGTCGCAGGGCTTGGTGGGATCGGCGCGGTACGTGGGGAAGGCGCCGTTGGCGCACTGCTGGCCCTTGAGCCAGGCCACGGCCTGGTTCGAGGGCCTGACACCCGCCGCGAACTGGCCCAGCATCGCCATCGACTGGCGCCACACCCCGTCGTACGTGGGGTCCTTGTCGCCGTACAGCCCCGGCGGAAGCTTGACCGGAGAGGGCGAAGGGGCCGGTGTGGCAGGTGCGGAATCGGAGGACTCAGGGGCCCCGGAGGACTCGGAGGGATCGGGGGACTCGGCGGGGGAGGGCGCGGTGGGCGGCACATCGGTATCGGAACCGGACCCGGAGGGAGCCGGGGGTACGTCGCCTCCGGCGTGGGCGGCCGGAACGACGGCCACGCAGAGCACGACGGATGCGGCGAGCGCGGCCGCGCAACGGCGAACGGTGGTCATGGGCGGCTGAGCCTCTCCTGCGGCCGGGGGCACAGGCACACTGAGGCACCAGGCTCCGGCTCCGTAAACCTCGACGATGCCGACCACCGGCGGTTTCCGATGGCACGAGCCGGTCATGAGCTGTACGGAGCATTCCGGCTCACCGCCTGCGACAGCGGCTCACGGCTGCGGGTCAGCGCCGGTTTCGCACCGGCTTTCCCCCGTACGGGCATGATGACGACGCGCCCACTCTACCGGCCCCCGCCCCACCGTCCCCGGCCGGACGCCTCCCCGGTCCGGATCCGGCCGGGGACGGTGGGGCGGGCCCCTTTGCCCGGCCGGCCCCGGCGGACCGCACTGGTCCATCCGGCCCTCGTTCCCCACGACGCCTTCGCCGTCGCGTGTTTCGATCGCACAGGGAGGTGCTCATGTGATGAGCGGAAACCGACAGCGGGACACGTACACGCGCCCGGCCACTCCACGGCGCCGGCTGCTGACCGCGGCGGCCCTGGCGCCGGTGCTGGCGGGAGTGGGCGCGGGAGCGGGGGCGACCACGGCCCGCGCCGCGCCCGGCGGGAAGGCCGGGGCGGACGGCGGGCGGTCGACCGAACCGGTGCCCACCACCCTGGCGGACTGGCGTGGCGTCGCGAAGGCGCTGGGCCGTCCCGGCGACCTGCTGCGCGGGGTCATGTACCACACGCCTTTTCCACGCGGGGACCTGCACGTGGTCTCCTACGGCGTCACCGTCTCACCGGGACTCGCCCTGGGCTCGCACGTGAGCTTCGTCCGCTACGACGACGGCAGTGTGATGCTCATGGGCGATCTGGTGCTCACCGAGCGGGAGTTGCAGCGGACCACCGACGCTCTGCAGAAGCACCGGATCGAGCAGACGGCGCTCCACAAGCATCTGCTCGCCCAGACCCCCGACGTCTGGTGGACCCATGTCCACGCGCACGGGCACGACCCGGTGGACCTGGCCCGCAGGCTGCGCGCGGCACTCGACTGCACGGGGACCCCGCCCGCCGAGCCTCCCGCGCCGCCACAGCCCGTCGATCTCGACACCGCCGGGATCGACGCCGCGCTGGGCGCCAAGGGCCGTCGCATCGCGGGGGTTTACAACTGCGTCTTCATCCGCCGCGAGACCATTGTCGACAACGGCATGGTGCTGCCCCCTGGTCTGGGTTCCACCACGGCCTTCAACTTCCAGCCCCTCGGCGACGGCAGGGCCGCGCTCAACGGTGACTTCGCCATGGTCGCCGGAGAGGTCCAGCATGTCCTCAAGGCCCTGCGACGCGGCAAGATCAGCATCGTCGAACTCCACAATCACGGCCTGACGGACGAACCCCGGCTGTTCTTCACCCACTTCTGGGCCGTGGACGACGCCGTCAAGCTCGCCCGCGCCCTGCGCCCGGCGGTGGACGCCACGAACGTCACGGCGACCGGTGAGGGCGCCGGGTGACAGCGGTCGCACCGGCACGGCCGAATGGGCCGACTCCGTCGTGGAGTCGGCCCACTCGGACCGGCTTCGGAACGCCGTCAGCGCCTCATCGCCTCAGGGCGTCATCGAGCCGTCAGAGCCCGTCCGTGTAGAGGAGGCGGTTCGGTGAGTCCGCGCCGATGGGCGACACGATGTACTTGGTGGACTGCCGTGCGATCCAGAGGGCGACGGACTTCGGGTCGGCGTCCGGGTGCTTCTCCTTGTAGAGCGCCGCGACACCGGCGACATGAGGGCTCGCCATCGAGGTGCCGTTGAGCGCGACGGAGCCTCCGCCGAGCTTGGCGGAGACGATGGCGACGCCCGGTGCGTACGTCCAGAGGCACTTGCCGTAGTTGCTGAACTTGGCCTCGTGGTCCTCGATGTCGGTGGCTCCCACGGCGATCACCTGCTCGGCACCTGCCGGCGAGACGGTACAGGCGTCCTTGTGGTCGTTGCCGGCCGCGACGACGGGCAGGACGCCCGCTGCCGTGACCGCGTTGGCGGCGGCGTCGACCGCGGTCGACGAGGGGCCGCCGAGGGACGCGTTGAGGACCGCGGGCTTCTTGGCGTGCTTGGCCACCCAGTCGAAACCGGCGATGACCCCGGCCCAGTCGCCGTTGCCCTTGCAGTTGAGGACACGGACCGCGACGAGGGAGACGGAGCGGGCCACGCCGTAGGTCGCGCCGCCGGTGGTGCCCGCCACATGGGTGCCGTGGCCGTTGCAGTCCTGGCCGTTGCGGCCGTCGTCGACGGTGTCGAGGCCGACGGTGGCCCGGCCGCCGAACTCGCTGTGTCCCGTCTCGATTCCGGTGTCGACGATGTACGCGCTGACCCCCTTGCCGGTGCCGGTCACGTCGTAGTCGTTGTCGAGCGGGAGATACCGCTGGTCGATCCGGTCCTGCCCCCAACTCCCGGGCGTGACCCGCGCCCGCCGGGATCCGGACGTGGTCCTGGACGCGGACGCGGGCTTGGACGCGGCCAGGGCCGGGTCCACCGAGACGACGCCGTTCTCCTCCACGGCCGCGACGCCGGGCAGGGCGCGCACCTGGCCCAACTGGCCGGGGGTGAGGGTGGCGGCGAACCCCGACAGGACCGTCTCGTACGTGAACAGGGCCTTGATGCCGAGCTGCCGCAGCACACCGGCCGACGAGAACGCGGGCTTCAGGGTGACGATGTACTGCCCGGGGACCGCTTCCGCCGAGCGCTCCACCGGGACGCGGCTCTGGCCGGGGAGCGGGATGGGGCTGGCCGTGGCGTCGGTACCGCCGATCAGGGGGACGAGTAGCAGAAGGGCGGCCGGTGCCCAGCGCTTGCTCAAGCGCATGCGTGCTCCTTGCGTATTGCGGAGATGTGCGAACACCCGTCCTTCGGCTGCGGCGTGCACGTGACTTGAGCGGTATCCGCCGGATGGAGCAAGGGGCCATCGTGCTCCGGACCGCGCGGCACGGCGCACGCGCGCCGTGGCGTGAATCACCCGATGCGGCGCGTACGGCAACGCTACCTGCCGGTAGATTCTCAGTCGGCGAGCGGGCGAGGCCGCCCGGCGGCAACTTGTTGCGGAATATCGCCAGCGGTTACGCTCCGCCGGGCGTCGAACAGGCGAAGAGACGAAGAGGCGAAGAGGCAGCAGAGGGAACGGCGGCGGAACGGCGGCGGAACACGGAGTCGGACCGCGAGTCGGACCGCGGGTCAGACAGCAGCGGGCCGCACAGCAAGTCGGGCAGTGAACAGCAAGTCGGGCGACAAGCGGAACAACAGACGGAACAAGCGCAGAGGGTGCCGTGAGAAGGGGGCCGAGAGTGACCGCTGAGGCTGTGGAGGCGGGCACCGGAGCGGAGCCCCAGGGCACCGGAGCGGCGTCCCCGGGCGACGACCGCCCGTTGCGTATCGCACTTCTCAGTTACAAGGGGAATCCATTCTGCGGCGGCCAGGGCGTCTACGTCCGCCACCTCTCCCGTGAACTCGCCCGCCTGGGCCACAGCGTCGAGGTGATCGGCGCCCAGCCCTACCCCGTACTCGACGAGGGCGTACCGCTCACCGAACTGGCCAGCCTCGATCTCTACCGGCAGCCGGACCCCTTCCGTACACCGGGACTCGGCGAGTTCCGCGACTGGATCGACGCGCTCGAGGTCGTCACGATGCGGACCGGGGGCTTCCCCGAGCCGCTGACGTTCTCGCTCCGCGCCCGGCGCCATCTGACCGCCCGCGCGGGCGAGTTCGATGTCGTCCACGACAACCAGACGCTCGGATACGGCCTCCTCGGGGACCTCGGCGCGCCCCTGGTCACCACCATCCACCACCCCATCACCGTCGACCGGCGGCTGGACCTGGACGCCGCCGCGAACTGGCGCGCGCGGGCCTCCGTACGCCGTTGGTACGGCTTCACCCACATGCAGAAGCGCGTCGCGCGCCGGCTGCCGTCCGTGCTCACCGTCTCCGGCTCCTCGAAGCAGGAGATCACCGACCATCTCGGGGTGCCGTCGGACCGTATAGACGTCGTGCACATCGGTGCCGACACCGACCTGTTCTCGCCGGATCCGGCCGTGCCCGAGATCGCGGGCCGGATCGTCACGACCTCCAGCGCGGACGTCCCGCTCAAGGGCCTCGTCCATCTCGTCGAGGCCCTCGCCAAGCTCCGTACCGAACAGCCCACCGCACACCTGGTGGTGGTCGGCAGGCGGGCCGAGGACGGCCCTGTCGCCCAGGCGATCGAGAGATACGGGCTCGAAGGCGCCGTCGAGTTCGTCAAGGGCATCACCGACGCCGAACTGGTCACGCTGGTCCGTGGCGCGCAGATCGCCTGTGTGCCGTCCCTGTACGAGGGCTTCTCGCTGCCCGCCGCCGAGGCGATGGCCACCGGTACCCCACTGGTCGCCACCACCGGCGGCGCGATCCCCGAGGTCGCCGGCCCCGACGGCGAGACCTGTCTGGCCGTTCCGCCGGGCGACGCGGGCGCGCTGGCCGCCGCCCTGGGGCGGCTGCTCGGTGACGCGGAGCTGCGGGCCCGGCTGGGCGCGGCGGGACGGGAGCGGGTGCTGGCCCGGTTCACCTGGGCCAGGGCCGCGCAGGGTACGGCCGAGCTGTACCGGGCGGCGATGGCCCGGCGGCCGGTTGCCGACACCCGGCGAGCGGGCGCCCGGCGGCCGGGGCGTACCGTGGCCGCGGCCCGTGGCAGCACCCGCTGACGCCGTATCCGTGGCGGAAGCCGTAGCCGCGGCCGTGGATCCGGCCGTGGCCGTCACGCGCCGGTGCGGTGCTCGTACGGTGTGTGTGCGCTCCGCGTGTCCGTACGGCCTCGACGCCGACCCCGGGTACGTACGACCTTTCCACCCTCCACGTCCTCTCCGACCGCTACGACTTCTCCGACCGCTACGTCCTCTCCGACCTCTACGTCTTCTCCGATCTCTCCGTACCTTCGACCGCGAAAGCAGGCCCCTGTGCTGACCGTGGACTTCACCCGCTTCCCGCTCGCCGCGGGCGACCGCGTGCTCGATCTGGGGTGTGGCGCAGGCAGGCACGCTTTCGAGTGCTACCGGCGCGGCGCCCAGGTCGTGGCACTCGACCGGAACGCCGAGGAGATCCGCGAAGTGGCCACGTGGTTCGCCGCGATGAAGGAGGCCGGGGAAGCGCCTCAGGGTGCCACCGCCACCGCCCTGGAGGGGGACGCGCTCCAGCTGCCCTTCCCCGACGAGTCCTTCGACGTCGTGATCATCTCCGAGGTCATGGAGCATATTCCGGACGACAAGGGCGTACTCGCCGAGATGGTCCGCGTCCTGCGGCCCGGCGGCCGGATCGCGGTCACCGTGCCGAGGTACGGACCAGAGAAGGTCTGCTGGGCGCTCTCCGACGCGTACCACGAGGTCGAGGGCGGCCACATCCGGATCTACAAGGCCGACGAACTGCTGGGCAGAATGCGGGAGGCCGGGCTCAAGCCGTACGGCACCCATCACGCGCACGCCCTGCACGCGCCGTACTGGTGGCTCAAGTGCGCCTTCGGTGTCGACAACGACAAGGCGCTGCCCGTCCGCGCCTACCACAAGCTCCTGGTCTGGGACATCATGAAGAAGCCCCTGGCCACCCGGGTCACCGAGCAGCTCCTCAACCCCGTCGTGGGCAAGAGCTTCGTGGCCTACGCGACCAAGCCGCACCTTCCCGTGGCGGCTGCGTCCGAGGCGAGCGCGTCCGTGGCGGTCGTCAAGTGACCTGGCCCAGCACCGGCCGTGGCCCCGACGCCACGGAACACCTCGTCCTGCCCGGCGTCCTCACCGCCGAAGAAGCCGCCGAGACCGTCGCCGGCATCCTCGCCGTACAGCGCCCCGACGGCGCGATCCCCTGGTTCCGCGGGCACCACCTCGATCCGTGGGACCACACCGAGGCGGCCATGGCGCTGGACGCGGCGGGCGAGCACGAGGCGGCGGCGCGGGCGTACGAGTGGCTCATCCGGCACCAGAACCAGGACGGGTCCTGGTACGCGGCCTACCGCGACGGGGACGCCGAACGCCCCGTCGACGGGGGGCGCGAGAGCAACTTCTGCGCGTATGCCGCCGTCGGCATCTGGCACCACTACCTGGCCACCGGCGACGACGCGTTCCTGGACCGGACATGGCCCGTCGTCTACGCGGCGATCGAGTTCGTCCTCGGACTCCAGCAGCCCGGCGGCCAGATCGGCTGGAAGCGGGAGGCGGACGGCACGATCGCCGGCGACGCGCTGCTGACCGGCTGTTCGTCCGTGTACCAGGCGCTGCGCTGCGCGCTCGCGATCGCCGAGGAGCGTGAAGAGCCACAGCCCGACTGGGAGTTGGCGGCCGGTGCGCTCGGGCACGCGATCCGCAGTCACCCCGAGCGGTTCCTCGACAAGAGCCACTACTCGATGGACTGGTACTACCCGGTGCTCGGCGGCGCGGTGTCGGGCGCGCAGGCCACGGCGCGGATCGAGGCGGACTGGGACCGTTTCGTCGTGCCCGAGTTCGGGGTACGCTGTGTGCTGCCCAACCCCTGGGTGACGGGCGGCGAGAGCTGCGAACTCGCCCTGGCACTCTGGGTGATGGGGCAGTCCGACCGGGCGCTGGAGATCCTCCAGTCCATCCAGCATCTGCGCGCCGAGGGCGGGATGTACTGGACGGGGTACGTCTTCGAGGGCGACCGGGCGTTCTGGCCGGAGGAACTCACCACCTGGACGGCGGGTTCGCTGCTGCTGGCGGTGGCCGCGCTCGGGGGAGACGAGGCGACCACCGCCGTGTTCAGCGGGGAACGTCTGCCGCGTGGGCTGGAGCCGGACTGCTGCGGCTGAGCGGACCCGTCATCACGGGTGTCAGTGGTGTCAGTGGTGTCAGAGGCGACGCATCCGGTTGGCGAGACCGTGGCCGATGAACAGGTACACCACGGCGGCCAGGCCGTAGCCGCAGACGACACGGGCCCATGCCTCGTTGAAGGTGAACAGGTCGTAGGACCAGCCGGCGAGCCAGCGGGCCGCGCCCTGGACGAAGTCCACCAGGTCGTTGGCGCGGTTGGCGTCCAGCAGGTACATCAGGATCCAGAGGCCCAGGATGAAGGCCATGACGTCCGCGACGACGATGATGATCGCCGCCGCGGATCCGCTTGTACTGCGATGGCGTGAAGTCATGTCGAACGTGTTGCCGATTGTGTGCGCGTGAAACCCGGACGGTCCGGCCCGGGTGGGCGGTCGTGGGCGGGAGGGCGCGGGACAACGACAACGGCCTTCGCCGGAACGTGAGTTCCGGCGAAGGCCGTTGTCATGCTGTTTCCGGCGGTGCGAACCGGCCGTCAGCCGCGCTGGATCCCGGAGGCGTCCTGGAGGACACCCCGGCGCCCGTCCTGCGTCTGCGCCACCAGGGCGGCACCGCGCTGCTCGACCGCGAGGTACCAGGTGCCCGGCGCCAGTTCGGCGATCGGGGACGGCGAGCCGTCCTCACCGAACAGCGGACGGGCCACCGGCACCGCGAACCAGAACGGCGCGAAGTCGCCCGCGGGGGCGGCGGCGCCACCCGACGGCTGGGCCTGGCCACCTCCCGAGGGCTGGCCGCCCGGACCCGGCTGGGACTGGCCCGGCTGGCCGCCGAACGATCCGCCGGGCTGGCCCGCGCCGTACGGCTGGGGCTGACCCGCGCCGTACGGCTGCGGGTTGCCCGGGTAGCCGTACCCCTGGCCGGGCTGGCCGCCGTACGGCTGCGGGGCCGCCGGCTTCGGGGCGGGGATGAGCGAGCCCTTCAACTGCGGGACGAGCGGGGTGGCGACAGCGCCGCCCGCCAGGATCAGCGCGGCGATGAAGCCGAGGATCAGACCGCTGCCCGCGTTGACACCGTCGAGACCGATCAGCGACCAGAGCGCCGTCCAGGCCGCGAAGATCGCCAGCGCGACACCGAACTGCCCCAGGTCGAGACCCGCGACCTTGCGCGGCTGCGGCAACGCACGAGCGAGAACGATCAGCGCGGCGGCGATGACCCCGGCCAAGTGGATGCTCATCACGGTGCCCAGCGAGTCCCACGCGTTCGGGGCGCCGCTGGACCCGAAGGCGCTGGACTCGTACAGATTGAGGAACGAGGCGATGAACAGCAACACCGCTGCTCCGATCACCACGCCGTCGCCTCGAGTGAGGGAGCGGATGTTCACGTGAAAAGTCCTTCGTCAGTCGTCTCGTCGGGGCGGTCGTCGCGGCCGCCGGTACGGCGGTACGCGCTGCGAAAGCTCGGGGGCGGCTCCCTATCGTACGGATGAATGTATCGTCTGCCCGATCGGGGCGTCTTCCGGGTATCGGGCCCGGTATCCAGCCGTTACGCGAGCTCGGTGCAGCTCAGTTCAGCAGAAAACCGCTGATGCCGTCCGAGAGTCCCTGCGCCGCTTTCTGCCGCCATTTCGCGTCGGTGAGCAGGGCGGCGTCCTTCGAATCACGCATGTTGCCGGATTCGAGGAAGACCTTGGGCACCGTCGACAGATTCAGGCCGCCCAGATCGCTGCGTACGTCCAACCCGGTACCCTCGCCGAGGTAGTTGGCGGGTTTACTGCCGGTCGCCCGAGCGAATTCCGCGACGATCTCCTCGCCGAGTGTGCGCGAGGGGCCGACGATGGCCGCGGTGTCCGCTTCCCCGCCCTTGACCAGGGCGGGAAGGATGACATGGAAGCCGCGGTTGCCGGGCGCCGAGCCGTCCGCGTGGACGGAGACGACGGCGTCGGCTTTCGCCTTGTTGCCGATACGGGCGCGCTCATCCACGCACGGACCGAAGGGCCGGTCGTCGTCGTGGGTGAACGTGACTGTCGCGCCTTCCTTTTGGAGAAGTGTGCGCAGCCTGTGAGAGACGTCGAGGGTGAAAGTCGCCTCGGCATAACCGGACTTGGTGGAGGTGCCGGTGGTGTCGCATTCCTTGCTGGTTGTTCCGATGTCCACCGGCTCGTTGATCTCGGTGGGGTGGTCGCGGTTGCGGGGATTGTGGCCGGGGTCGATCACGATGACCTTTCCGGCGAGCGGGCCGGTTGGGTCGGTATCCCCGGAAGTGTTGTCGTCCTGTGTGCCCTGTGTGCCTTCTGTGTTGTTTGAGGTGGTGGATGAGGTCGGTGAGGCGGGATGCCCGGTGGGTGTGGGGGAGGCCTGGGAGGCGGCGCCGGCCGCCGCCGCGGCGTCCGGACCATCACCGCCGGGGCCGCTGATGCCCTGCCAGACGAACCACCCCGCCAACGCGGTCGGCACCAGTGCGGCGACCGCGACAGTGAGGTTGCTCCGGCCGAAGGGGCGGCGGACGGGCTGCTGGCTCTCGTCGTACGACACGACGCGATGGTAGTGCGAGCGGTCAGATTCCCGGTGCCAAGCGGCGCAGAACACGCAACGAGTCGGTCACCGGGGGGACGGAGAATCCGGTTGGTACGGGGGGCCCGGAGGCCGTCGCGGTTTCGGCGGTCGTCTCGGTGAAGGCACCGGACGCGAGGGCGCGGCGGTAGATCCGGTACGGCGCCTGGCCGCCGTCCGCCGGGTCGGGGAACACGTCGTGGATGACCAGCAGTCCGCCCTCGGCCAGCCGGGGGACCCAGCCCTCGTAGTCGCCGCCCGCGTGCTCGTCGGTATGGCCGCCGTCGATGAAGACCAGCCCGACCTGGCCGCCCCAGACCTGTGCCACCTGAGGTGAGCGGCCGACGACCGCGATCACATGGTCCTCCAGGCCGGAGTGGTGGAGCGTACGGCGGAAGGTGGGGAGGGTGTCCATCCGGCCGGTGTCGGGATCGACCAGGGTCGGGTCGTGGTACTCCCAGCCGGCCTGCTGCTCCTCGCTGCCGCGATGGTGGTCGACGGTGATGGCGACCGTACCGGCTTCGCGGGCGGCGGCGGCCAGCAGGAGGGTGGAGCGACCGCAGTAGGTGCCGACCTCCAGGAGCGGCAGACCGAGCGCGGAGGCGTGGACCGCCGCCGCGTACAGGGCGAGGCCCTCGTGGACGGGCATGAATCCCTTGGCGGCCTCGAAGGCGGCGAGGATCTCGGGTGCCGGTGCCGGTGCCGGTGCCGGTGCCTGTGCGTGCGTCGGCAGCGGTGCCTGGGGTTCGACTGCCTCGGGCTCGGTACCGGTGGGCATGCGCTCTCCGTAAGTTGTCGGGCGGCCCGCGAGGCCGGGGCGGCCCCATGGTGCCGCGCACCCCCGTCGACGCGGGCGCCGGGGGTGCACGGCATGAGGGCCGCGACCGGACAGGACCTACGGCGCGCAGGGCCTATGAGCGGACTGACCGGACGGCGTCCCGGTCCTCGTTGCGGGCTCGGCCCCCGAGGTGGTCCCGGTCCGGGCCCAGGCCCAGGACCAGATCGACATCGACCGGCAGACCGTCCCCGGCGTACTCCGCCGGGCGCGCGTGCGGTGTGTGTCCGGTGGCCGACCCCGCCAGTACGTACGGGCCACCGCTCGGCGGCAGCAGCGCGTAGCGGCCGTCCTCGTCGGCGGTGGTGAGGCCCGCCTGCCTGCCCCGCCGGTCGATCAGGGTGACGTTCGCGTGCGCCACCGGCGTACCGTCGGCGTCCAGCACCCGTCCCCGGAATCCGCCGGACCCCGCGACGAGTGTCCCCTGACGGTGCGGCTCAGGGTTCGCGTGCCGGTTCGGCCGCGGGACCGGCACGTCGCCGTCGGCCGGGGACTCCGCGTCGGCCGTCAGGGACTTCGCCGCCGCCGGGCGCTGCGACGGCAGGAACGCCGCCAGCACCAGACCGGCCATCACCGCACCCGTGGCGATGAGGAACGAGACACGGAAGCCGTGCATGGTCGGCACCGCCACCCCGCCCATCCGGACCGAGGTATGGGCCAGCACCATGCCGATCACCGCGCTCGACACCGACGTGCCGATGGAGCGCATCAGGGTGTTCAGGCCGTTGGCCGCGCCGGTCTCCGACGGGTCGACGGCACCGATGATCAGGGCGGGCAGCGAGGAGTACGCGAGACCGATGCCCGCGCCCACGACCACCGAGATGATGATGGTCTGCCAGGCCGCGTTCATCAGGCCGAGGCCGCCCCCGTACCCGATCGCGATGATCAGCATGCCGAGGATCAGCGAAGCCTTGGGGCCGTGCTTGGCGGAGATACGGGCGTAGACCGGCGCGGTGAACATCATCGTCAGGCCGAGGGGTGCCACGCACAGGCCCGCCACCACCATCGACTGCCCCAGGCCGTACCCGGTCGCGGCGGGCAGCTGGAGCAGCTGGGGGAGGACGAGCGAGATCGCGTAGAAGGCGACACCGACCATGATCGAGGCGAGGTTGGTGAGCAGCACCTCACGACGGGCGGTGGTCCGCAGATCGACCAGCGGCGCGGGGCTCCTCAGCTCCATGAAGCCCCACAGCAGGAGAATCGCGGTCCCCAGACCGAACAGTCCGAGGGTGGTGGACGAGCCCCAGCCCCAGTCGCTGCCCTTGGTGACCGGCAGCAGCAGCGAGACGAGCCCGGCAGACAGACCGATCGCGCCGAGCCAGTCGAACGTGCCGGTGGCCCGTAGCGAGGACTCGGGGACATACCGGAGGGTCAGCAGGATCGACAGGGTGCCGAGCCCGGCGGCGGCGAAGAACAGTACGTGCCAGTCCGCGTTCTGGGCGATCAGCGCGGCGACGGGGAGGGCGAGTCCGCCGCCCACGCCTATGGAGGAGCTCATCAGCGCCATCGCCGAACCGAGCTTCTCGCGCGGCAGTTCGTCGCGCATGATGCCGATGCCGAGGGGGATCGCGCCCATGGCGAAGCCCTGGAGCGCCCGACCGACGATCATGACGATGAGGTCGTCGGTGAACGCGCAGATCAGCGAGCCGAACACCATGACGGCGAGGCTGGCGAGCAGCATGCGCCGCTTGCCGAAGAGATCGCCGAGCCGCCCCATGATCGGCGTCGACACGGCACCGGCGAGCAGTGTCGCGGTCATCACCCAGGTGGCGTTGGCGGGGGCGGTGTCCAGGAGGGTGGGCAGGTCCTTGATGACGGGGACCAGCAGGGTCTGCATCACCGCGACGGTGATCCCCGCGAAGGCGAGGACGGGGACGACACCACCGGCGCGGCGGCCCTGTGGATCAGGGAGCGCTCCGGCGTGCTGGTCGGTCGTCGTCTGTGTCATACGTGTGGCCTCCGGCGGGGAGTGAGGGTCGGGAAGCTTGGCGGTGCGGGAGAACGAGCATGCGGGAATCAGATGTACGGGAAGTCAAGGGGAGCGGGCGGTACGGACCGAGGGTGACAGGAAGCGCGTTAGGTCAGGCAGGGCGGGAAGAGGGCGGTGGAAAGCGCGGGGAGGTGCGCGGGTGTGTGCGAACAGGGCGGACGGACGGGGCGGACAGGCGGACGCCGCCGCCGGTGGGCAGCGGCGATCGCCAAGTGGATGCAGTATGAAACATTTTTCGCGGGCGTGCTTATTCCGGCGGGCGCGAGGGGAATCCGGCCGACGCCGACGGGCACGCGGGGCTTCTGAAACACGGCCTGGGCCGGATCGCAGCCCGGTATCCTGATGTACGGACAGTGTGGCTGATGCGACCATGACAGCCATGGTCAGAGCTTCGTCGTCGCAAACCGATGCCGTCCACATACCCGCCCCCGCCGAGTCCCGCCGCACCTGGGCGGTGGTGCTCGCCGCCTGTGCAGGGCAGTTCCTCGTCGTTCTCGACGTATCCGTGGTGAATGTCGCACTGCCGTCGATGCGTGCGGACCTCGGACTCACCACCGTCGGTCTCCAGTGGGTTGTCAACGCCTACTCGATCGCCTTCGCCGGCTTCATGCTGCTCGGCGGGCGGGCGGCGGATCTCTTCGGACGCAAGCTGATGTTCCTGACCGGACTCGGTGTGTTCACCCTGGCCAGCGCGGCGGGCGGACTCGCCCAGGAGGGCTGGCAGTTGCTCGCCGCACGGGCCGTGCAAGGGCTCGGCGCGGCCGTGCTGGCGCCCGCCACCCTCACGATCCTGACGAGCGCCGTACCGGCGGGAGCCGCCAGGACCCGGGCGATCGGGACCTGGTCGGCGGTCGGCGCGGGCGGCGGCGCGGCCGGCGGTCTGGTCGGTGGTGTCCTCACCGATCTGCTGTCCTGGCGCTGGGTGCTGCTGATCAATGTGCCGATCGGTGTGCTGGTCCTGGCCTGTGCCGCGCTCTGGGTGACCGAGAGCCGTACGGCACGGGCGCGCCGCCTCGACCTGCCGGGGGCCGTGCTGGTCACGGTCGGGCTGGCGACGGTGGCGTACGGCGTCGTGCAGACCGACGAGCGGGGCTGGGGCGCGGCGGCGACACTGCTGCCCCTGCTCGGCGGACTGCTGCTGCTCGGCGGTTTCGTGGCGGTGGAGGCATCGACGAAGGCGCCGCTGATGCCGCTGGGGCTGTTCCGCGTACGGGCCGTGTCCGCGGCCAACGCGGCCCTGTTCGTCTGCGGCGCGGCGTCCTTCTGTACCTGGTTCTTTATGACGGTGTACTGCCAGAACGTGCTGGGGTACGACCCGTTGACCGCCGGTCTCGCGCTCGTCCCCAGTTCCCTGAGCGCGGTGCTCGGCTCGAAGCTGGCGCCCCGGCTGATGACCTGGATGGGCGCCCGCGACCTGGCCATCACCGGCGCGCTGCTGGCCGCGTGCGGCTTCGGCTGGCAGTCCCTGATGACCGCTGACGGAACGTATCTCTCGTCCGTCCTCGGTCCCGGCGTCCTGATGATGACCGGTATGGGCCTCGCCGCCACCCCGCTCGCCGCACTGGCCACGGCGGGTGCGGCCCCCGGCGACGCGGGCCTGGTCTCGGGCCTGATCAACACCTCCCGCACGATGGGCGGCGCGCTCGGGCTGGCGATCCTCTCCACGGTGGCCGCGTCCCGTACGGCGGGCGGAACGAGCCCGGAGGCCCTGACCGAGGGGTACGCGCTGGCCTTCAGGACCGGCGCGGGGGTGCTGCTGACGGCGGTGCTGCTGTTGCTGGTGTGGCTGCCGCGCCGCACGGAGTCGTAAGAACGTAAGAGACGGTCGCGTCAGTCTTTCTCCGGCGGCCTCCCCGGTTCGTGCCGCCGCTCGTACCGGGAACGAGCGGTGTCGTGGGCGCCGCGCAGAAGCCGCGCGACCGTGTCCGCCGTTCTCTCGCCGGGATTGACGACGCAGATCCAGCCGAGCGCGCCGTACACCGGGTGCGGCATCACGCTGTCGGCGGCCGCGTGGTCGCGAGGGCGGCTGAGGCCGCGCGGCTCTTCCCCGGTGAACTCCCGGAACGTCGCACGGTCGACGTGGATGTTCACCCGCCAGCGGCCCGGAGGATCAAGGTCGGAAGCGGTGTCGTCGGGGTAGTCCTTGGTGACGATCGTCCCGTAGGGCTGGACGTTCTGAGGCATCCGCCCGTCGGGGGCGTAGTAGAAGAACGCGTCCCCCCAGGCGAGTTCGGGAAAGCCGCCTCCCTGCTCCGGGACGAACACGAGCGCGCCGTCGAAGCCGCGCACCGTCGCGATGATCTGTTCCATACTCATGGTTCAAGCATCACCTTCAAGTGCTTATGTGGGGTTGGCCGATGGGGGAGCCGGAGAGCGGGGCGCGACGGGAACCGCTCCGAACTGTCGATGTCGCCCGGGAGTCGGGCTACTCGGTGCAACAGGTTCGCGACCTGGAGCGGCTGGGAGTCATTCCCCCGGCGGCTCGGTCGAGCAACGGTTACCGCTCCTACACGCCGGTACATGTACGGGCCCTTCGCGCCTACCGGGGACTCGCGAGTGCCGCCGGGCCCGTGGTGGCCAGGCGGATACTCGCGGAGCTGCGAACGCAGACGCTCGCGGAGGCGGCCTCGGCGGTCAACGCGGTACACGTCCGGCTCGCGCGGGAACGGGAGGAGGCTCTGCGCGCCCAAGAAGCGTTGCGCGCGATCCAGGCCGAAGCGAACACCGCCGAGTTCGAGCAGGAGCGCGACGCGATGACGATCACGGAACTCGCCGAGGCGCTCAACGTACGTCCCTCGACCCTGCGGTTCTGGGAGCAGGAAGGGCTTGTCGCCCCGGAGCGAGTGACGTCACTGCGAGCACGTCGCTACGGCCTTCCGGCGATCAGAGCGGCCAGAATCGTCGCGGCCCTGCGCGGCAGCGGCTACGGCGTTGTGGCGGTGCGCGAGATCATGGAATCCCTGCACCGGTTCGACGGCCTGGAAGAGGCGCGACGCATCCTGGGGCAACGTCTCGACCGGATCGCCGTACGGACCGTGGAACTCCTCCGGGCGGGCGCGGACTTGGCCGCCGTCGCCGCCACCTCCGCGACCACGCCCGGGGAGCCTGGGTAAAACCGCCACCGGGTCCCGGACAGGGACTGGCAACCGCCTTTCAACGCGCCCGGCGCAGGAAGTCGACGACCAGGTCTGTCGTCGCCTGCGGCTGCTCTTCCGTGATCCAGTGCCCGCAGTCCGGGATGATCGCCTCTTCGACGTCATCGGCGACACACCGCAGCACCTCGCCGATCGCGGGGCCGAATGCGGCTTCGCCACCGAAGCCCAGGACCGGCATCCGAAGCTTGCCCTGCGTGAGGAACGCCCTGTTGTCGGCCGCGTCCTGGCTGAACGCCAGGAACTGGGCAAAGCTCGCGCGCATCGCGCCGGGCTGCGCGTAGAGCGCCGCATAGTGCTGGCGCTTGGCTTCGTCGAACCGCTTCGGTTCCACGGAGAGTTCGTTCCAGAAACGGTCGAGATAGATGCGCTCACGGCCGGCGACCAGGCGCTCCATGTCGTGACCACCGAAGCCGAAGTGCCACATGCGCGGATCCCGTGCGATCTGATCCCAGGGCCCGATGCCGGGCAGCGGCGCGTCGATCGCCACCCATCGGCTCACGCGCTCGGGGTGGGTGGCGACAGCCGCGAAGCCGACCATGATGCCGATGTCGTGCGTCACCAACTCGATCGTGCGCACCCCCAGGGCGTCCAGGACGCCCCATACGTCCGCCGCCTGATTCTTCTTGTCGTAGCCGCCGTCAGGCTTCGAGGAGAGGCCCAGCCCACGCAGGTCGGGCACGACAACCGTGTGGTCTTCGATGAGTGCGCTCGCCAGATGACCCCACATGTCACCCGTCGTGCCGAAGCCGTGGAGCATGACGACCGCCGGACCATGCCCGCCGACGCGTACGTGGATCCTGGCGCCGTTGGTCTCGATCTCACGCGACTGCATACCGGCCGGGAAGGGGTGGACGCCGTCCTGATGTGTGTTGTCGTTCATGGCCTCAAACTAGCCGACCGGTCGACTAAAATCCACCATGCGTCGGCCGCCGATCCCGCGGGGCGGGCCGCCGGCCTCCGACCGGAAGGGCGGGGCTGAGGTCGCCGTGAGGCCGAAATCGCCCGGCGACTTGGCCGGTGAAATCCCATGCCTTGCTGAATTCTTGAGAATTTCCTGCACAGGGAATTAAACGATCTGGCGCAGATACGCCATTGTTCATACTGTGCCGCCCCCTCGTACGAGTGATAGTCGCCAACTCCTCTGGTCGATACGTCATTTGGCATGCCATAAAGGAGATGTGCGAATGGCGAGGCTCTTCTTCCCTTCTCGCCGTTCGCACTCTCCCAAGAAAAGAGGAAGTCATGCGTCAACTGCGTATCAAGGTCAAGGGGGTCGCGGTATTCGCCGCGCTCGCGGTCGCCGGCACCGGAGTTGTGGCGGCCACCTCGGCGTCGTCCGCCACCGGGGCCCGCGCCTCCGCCGGTGTCGAGCGTACGGTCGCCGAGGCCAAGGCGCCTGCGGCGGCCCGCTACACCGTTGCTGTCAAGAACAACGCCAGCGCTGCGAATATCCGTACAAGCACGGTCGAAGACTCACGCAACAACTTGTGGGGCACCGTTCTGAGGGGTACGAAATTCTACGTGGGGTGCTGGATCCCGAAGGGGGATGACGGGCAGGACTGGTTCCGGCTCTACTACAACGACGTGGAGGTCCGCTACGTCCTGAGCGAATGGGTCAACGAGGGGTCGCAGAAGATCCCGAAGTGCTAGACGATTCATCGCCCTTCGCGGCACCGGTACGAATACCGGTCAAGGAGCTGTGAGGGCTCCTTCGGCTGACTGGGATTCACCACCGCGTCTGGCGGTGCGGTGGTGAATTCCATGTGCGTCGGATCATCGGTGGGCGGTTCGGTGGTCCGGCGCTTCCATTCAGTTGTCCATCGATATCAAGTGGTTCTCCGATATCAAATGGTCCTCGCCGCCCTGCGGTACGAGACCACGGCGTACGAACCGAACACGAGCACCCAGCCCAGCAGCACCACGATCGTGGTGGCGCCGGGGGCCGTGCCGTGGGTGGTGGACCAGCCCAGGTCGGCGAAGCGGTTGGCGGGGGTGTACACGGCGAGCGAGCGCAGCCAGTCCGGGAACGCGTCGACCGGGAACCAGAGTCCGCCGATCACGGCCAGGCCCATCAGGCAGCCCGTGTTCACCACGCCGGTGGTCTGCGCGGAGAGCCGGTAGCCGTTGCCGATGCCGAGCAGGGTGAAGGGGAGCGCGCCCGCCCACAGCAGGGCGATCAGGGCGGCCCACTGCCAGAGGCCGAGCCGTACGCCGTTGATCAGCCCGCCCGCGACGAGGACGGCGAGCACCGCGGGCAGTACGGTCACCGAGCCCGCGATCGCCCGGCCCAGCACCACCTGCCGGTGCGGCATCGGGGTGATCCGCAACTGGCGCAGCCAGCCCAGGGACTTGTCCTCGGCGATACCGGTGCCGGTGCTCATGGCCGCGCCGAGCGCCCCGTACGCGGCCATGCCGACCATGGAGGCGGTCTTCCAACTGGCGTCGTCGGCCCCGGCCCCGGCCACGTTGGTGAAGAGCAGATACATCAGGACCGGCATGCCGGCGCCGAAGATGACGAAGCCGGGGTCGCGCAGCGTCCGGCGGACTTCGAGCTTGACGTACTTCAGCATCACACCGACTCCTTCGTGGACGCGGCGGCGGACGCACCCGTACCCGTACCTGTGCCCGTACCTGTGCCCGTGCCCGTGTTCGGCGCTGTGTTCGTGAGCTTCAAGAAGGCGTCTTCCAGGGTCGCCGGGGTCACTTCGAGCCCGCGTATCGCGCCGAGTCCGGCGAGGGCGACGACCGTGGCGTCGGAGTCGTCCGTACGGAGCAGGGCCCGGCCGCCGCGTACCTCGACCGAGCCGACACCCGGCAGCAGGCCGAACTCCTCGGTGGCGCGGCCCGCCAGGTCCACGGAGACGAGATGGCCGCCGGCCGCGCTCTTGATCAGCTCGCTGGTGCCGTCCGCGACGACCCGGCCGTGGTCGATGACGACGATCCGGTCGGCGTTGGTGTCGGCCTCCTCCAGGTAGTGCGTGGAGAAGAGCACGGTGTTGCCGCGCTCGGCGTAGGCACGCATGGACGTCCAGAAGGCGCGGCGGGCCTCCACATCGAGGGCGGCGGTGGGCTCGTCGAGGACGATCAGCTCCGGGCGGCCGGCCAGCGCGACCGCGAACCTGACCCGTTGCAACTGGCCACCGGAGAGTCTGTCGACGCGACGGTCCGCGAACTCGGTGAGTCCGGACAGTTCGAGCGCCTCGGCGACAGGCAGCGGGCGGGGGAAGGTGCTCGCGACGAACGCGATCAGTTCCCGTACGGTCACTCGCTTGATCGGCCGGGCGTCCTGGAGCATCGCCCCGACCTGCCCGGCCGTGACGGCCCGCGCGGGCGGCCCGCCGAAGAGCCGTACCGTCCCCGCGTCGGGCTCGTCCAGGCCGAGGAGCATGCCGATGGTGGTCGACTTGCCCGCGCCGTTGCGTCCGAGCAGCGCGACGGTCTCGCCGCGCGGGATGTCCAGGTCGACGCCGTCGACGGCCCGTACGGCGCCGAAGTTCTTGATCACACCGGTGAAGCTCACGGCGCTCGCCGCGTTCGCGGCGTTCACCGAGTCTGCTGTTCGCGTCATGCCCCCGACGCTACGGAGTGGGCCCGGCGCTGCGGAAGCCACGCATATACGAACTCGACCGGTACAAATGCCACTCATTCCCGCGCGGGACTTCCCGCGCGGGACGTAAGGGCTGGAATGCCGGGAGGCCGCTGCGGGCGTACCGCAACGGCCTCTCGACGTCCGGCCTCGGTATCAGGCCGCTTTGCTGTTTTCCGTTTGTCCCGGGCGGCGGTGGCGGCCATGCGCGGGAGTCGCTGAGTCCTCCGTCGGTGACGCACCCCCTCGGTGCTTTCCGAGACCGCCGATGCCGTCCTGGTCGGCGTCCGCTCCCTGCGGGCGCTCCTGGGTGGTGTCGGTTCGGGCTTCAGACATGTTGGGAAGTCACCCCGTCGTGATCGCTTACTTGTGTGACGCAGGGCCCCGGCCGCTTCCGTACCGCCCTCCAGCATGGCGGTACGCGTCCACATCACCGTCACCGACAAAGGCCCGGTCGGTACGGTGGCGCAGCCCCGGCGAAAGTCTAGCCAGGTGCTTCGCGGTCCGTGAGGGGTGCCTGCTGCAAGGGAACGGGCCTGCGCAGAAGAGGAGTCCGCGGGGCGGTGTACGGTTCCCGGCCCGGCGATTCCGGTTGTGCCGGTTCTGCGTACGGCCTCGGACGGGAGGGGTGATCCGGTGCGCGAGCGGGTCCAGGAGGCCGCGCTCGATCCGGTACGGCGCCGGGTCCGGGACATGGCTCCGGTACGGCGCCGGGTCCGGGGCACGGCTCCGGAGTCGCGCCCGCGACCGCTCCGGGGTGCGGCTCCGGTAGCGGCATGTCCACCGGGGCCATGAGGCGCGAGACTCCGCACGGCACCGCCCCCGTGGCGTACGGCAGTCGCAGCTCGCCCTCCCGGGTCCACAGCCCCGCCCCCGCCAGCCACCCCTCCGGCGCGGGCAGTTGATGCAGTTGCCGGCCCGCCGGCCGCCACACCCCCACCCAGCTGCCCGTCACCCCGCTGCCCGTCACCCCGTCGATCCGCAGCGCCACCGCGCAGCTCTCCGGCGTCAGTACCTGCCCCGGTTGCACGGCGAACGGCGTCACCGTGCGGTCCACCGGCCGCAGGCACTCGGGGAAGCGCACCGGCATCCGGCTCCCCAGAACTCCCCAGCCCAGCCGGTCGTGCCCCGGCGCGTCCGAGCGGATCAGCAGCAGTCCGCTGTCCGGATCGGCCAGCAGCAGCCGGTCGTTGCTCTCGTCGGTGATCTGGAGCAGCGGGGTCGCCTCGCCGTCCCGTTCCAGATCGATGGCGACGGCCTTCACCACGCCGTCGTGATCCTCACGGTCCAGGGCCAGTATCCGGCCCGTACGGTCGAGCCAGGCGCCGCCCGAGCAGCGGCCCCGCACCTCGGCGACCCGCTCAGGACCGAAGGTGCTGCCCGCCACCAGCCAGATCGTGGTGGAGTGCGCGCCGACCGAGAGCGCGTACGCGCGGCGGCCGTCCGGGGACGGTGGCAGGAGCGTCAGCTCCGCGTACTCGTCCTCGCAGCCGACCGCGCCCACGGGCAGTTGGCCCGTTCCCCGCCCGGCCGGGTAGAGGAGGGAGAAGTCGTGCCGGTCCGCCACCCGGCGCCGGATGAGCACCCGCCCGTCGGCCAGGGGCAGCACATCGGTGTCGGGCTCCTCGGGCTGGTCGAGGGGGAGGGGCACGGCGTACGGCTCGGGTCCGTCGAGGGTCCAGCGCTCCGGGAACCACGCGTCCGCGCCGGCGCCGCCGTGTCCATTCCCGTACACACCGCTGTCCCCGCCGCTGTCCCCGCCGCCGTATCCACCGCCGTATCCACCGCCGTATCCACCGCCGTATCCACCGCGGTGTCCACCGCTGTAAGCACCGGCGGTCGCGCCGTCCCGCTGCGATGCGCCGAGCGTCAGCCGCGCGGCGTAGGTCCCGTTCGCCGTGATCGCGAACTCCGCACGCCGGACCGCCTCGCGCACGGCTCCGGTCCCGCCCTCGGTAGCCGTCTCGGTAGCACAGGCCGTCATCGGTTGGTCACCTCCGGCGACGAAACTAGTTTTCGCACTTCCTGCCGAACAACACGTGCCTCGTCACTTCACACATAAGGGTGGCCGTCACGGCATTCACCTGAGAGCGCGGGGCGGGTGTGCTGCCCGACGGCGTTGGCTTAAGGTAAGGCCCACCTAAGTAACCTCACCGACCGCTGTCCTCCACCGCTACTGAGCACCGTCCTGCACCGCTGTTGTCCGCTCTGCACGCCTTGCTCGGCCTCGCTCACCGGGAGCACGAAGCATGCCCATATCCCTGTCGACATCCCTTGCCCGTACGGCAACACGTCGTGGCACGGCGGCCGTTGTCGCCCTCGCCGCCGCGTTCTCCCTCGCGGCCTGCGGCGGCTCCTCCGGCGGTGACTCCGCCTCCGGCGGTGACAGCGGTGGCAAGAAGGCCGCCGTGGCCACCGGCGGCAAGGACTTCGCCGACGCGGCCGAGAAGACGGCCGGGTACGGCACCGACGCCGAGCCCGGCCGGTTCCCGCGCACGATCACGCACGCCATGGGCACAACGGAGTTGAAGAAGCGCCCCGAGCGGATCGTCGTGCTCGATGTCGGCGAGTTCGACAACGCGGTGTCGCTCGGCATCAAGCCGGTCGGCTACGCACCGACCGAGGGTGCCGAGAGCATTCCGGCCTATCTGAAGAAGGGCGCGGGCAGCCCGAAGGACGTCGGCACGATCAACAACCTCAATCTCGAGGCGATCGCGGGCCTGAAGCCCGACCTCATCCTGGGCAGCCAGCTGCGCGCGGCCGACAAGTACAAGGAACTGTCGGCGATCGCTCCGACGGTCTTCTCGATCCGGCCGGGCTTCACCTGGAAGGAGAACTACCTCCTGAACGCCCAGGCGTTGGACCGTACCGCCGAGGCGAAGGCCGCGCTCGCCGCGTACGAGAAGAAGGTCGCCGGCCTCTCCGCCGACATCGGCCCGGACAAGCCGACCGTCTCGATGGTGCGCTACATGCCGGACCGGCTGCGGCTGTACGGGAAGGCGTCCTTCATCGGCACGATCCTCGACGACATCGGCCTGCCGCGCCCCAAGAACCAGCAGGTCGAGGATCTCGCCGTGGAGATCAGCCCGGAGAAGATCGACGACGCGGACGCCGACTGGATCTTCACCGGGGTGTACGGCGACCCGAAGAAGACCGAGCGGGACAGCGCGCGTTCCAACCCGCTGTGGAAGAACCTGACGGCGGTCGAGGACGGCCGGGCCAAGGACGTGCGGGACGAGACCTGGTACCTGGGTCTGGGCGTGACGGCGGCCGGCCTGGTGCTGGACGATCTCCGCGGCTACCTGGCCAAGTGACGGACGGGGTACGGAGCGTGGCGGGGCGCGAGACGGTTCCGGGAGGTACGGCCCGAGCGGGTACGGCCTTCGGAGAGCGGGGCGCGAGCGGGGTGCCGCCCGAGCGAGTACGGCCTCGGAGAGCGGGCCCCGAGCGGGTGCCGCCCGAGCGGGTACGGGACCGGCCCCGGGCGGGAAACGGTCCGCGGCGGCGACGTCGGCAGCGGTATCGCAAGCGGCATCAACAGCCGTGCCGGCAGCGCCGTCGGCGGCGGTACCGGCACGGGCGTCGGCAGTGGCCGAGAACCCGTCCGGGCCCTGGCCCGCCGGCCCGTCCGATCCCTGGCCGGACGGGTACACGGGCCAGGTAGCCTTTGCACTGTGTCTTCCGTGTCTTCCGTCCCCCCAGCGCCTCGTCCGGCCGCGCCCCGGCTGTCCGACGTACTCGCCGCACTCGACGCCCTCTGGCCCCCCGAGCGCGCAGAACAGTGGGATGCCGTCGGCACGGTCTGCGGTGATCCCGAAGCCCCGGTGACCCGAGTCCTGTTCGCCGTCGATCCCGTACAGGAGATCGCCGACGAGGCCCTACGGCTCGGCGCCGACCTGATCGTCACCCACCATCCGCTCTATCTGCGCGGTACGACGACGGTCGCCGCCTCCACCTTCAAGGGCCGTGTCGTACACACCCTCATCAAGAACGACATCGCGCTGCACGTCGCCCACACCAACGCCGACACCGCCGATCCCGGTGTCTCCGACGCCCTCGCGGGCGCGCTGGACCTGCGGATCGTGGGACCCCTCGTACCGGATCCCACCGACGCCGCCGGCCGGCGCGGCCTGGGCCGGATCTGCGAGCTGGACCGTCCCGCGACCCTCCGCGACTTCGCCGCGCGCGTCGCGCACCGGCTGCCCGCCACCGCGCAGGGCATCCGGATCGCCGGTGACCCGGACGCCCTCGTCCGTACGGTCGCGGTCAGCGGCGGCTCCGGCGACAGCCTCTTCGACCAGGTCAGGGCGGCGGGCGTGGACGTGTTCCTCACCGCCGATCTGCGCCACCACCCGGCCTCCGAGGCTGTCGCGCAGGCTGTTGCCCCGCCTGTCTCCCCGGCCGGTTCCGACCCCTCGGAGCCGCCGCGGCACTCACCGCTGGGACTGATCGACGCCGCGCACTGGGCCACCGAGTGGCCCTGGTGCGAACAGGCCGCCGCCCAGCTCGACGAGATTTCCGACCGCCATGGCTGGGACCTGCGGGTCCACGTCTCGAAGACGGTCACCGATCCCTGGTCCGCCCATCTCGCCCCCGCCACCTCAGGAGCCCCCAACTGAACGCCGCGCCCGCCGACCAGATCCGACTCCTCGACGTCCAGGCCCTCGACGTACGACTGTCGCAGCTCGCCCACAAGCGCAGCTCGCTGCCCGAGCACGCCGAGATCGAGTCGCTCACCAAGGACCTCGCCCAGCTGCGTTCCCTGCTGGTCGCCGCGTCGACCGAGGAGAGCGACACCGCCCGCGAGCAGACCAAGGCGGAGCAGGACGTCGACCAGGTGCGCCAGCGCGCCGTACGCGACCAGCAGCGGCTGGACTCCGGCACGGTCACCTCGCCCAAGGACCTGGAGAACCTCCAGCGCGAGATCGTCTCGCTCGCCAAGCGGCAGGGCGATCTGGAGGACGTGGTCCTCGAAGTCATGGAGCGCCGCGAGTCCGCGCAGGAGCGGGTCGCCGAACTGACGGAGCGTGTCTCCGCCGTCCAGTCCAAGGCCGACGACGCGGTCACGCGCCGCGACGCCGCCGTCGAGGAGCTCGACGGCGAGGCCGCGACGGTCACCAAGGAGCGCGAGGTCGTGGCCGGTTCCGTACCGGCCGATCTGCTCAAGCTGTACGAGAAGCTGCGCGTGCAGCAGGGCGGGGTGGGCGCGGCCCGGCTCTTCCGGCGGCGCTGCGAGGGCTGCCAGCTGGAGCTGAACATCACCGAGGTCAACGAGGTCAAGGCGGCCACCCCGGACACCGTGCTCCGGTGCGAGAACTGCCGTCGCATCCTGGTCCGCACCGCCGACTCGGGCCTGTAGCCGATGTCCATGCCGATGCCGTCGGGGGCCACGGCGCCGAAGTTCGTCATCGAGGCCGACGGCGGCTCCCGGGGCAACCCGGGGCCCGCCGGGTACGGCGCGGTCGTACTCGACCCGGCGACCGGCGAGACGCTGGCCGAGGCCGCCGAGTACATCGGGGTCGCCACGAACAACGTCGCCGAGTACAAGGGCCTGGTCGCCGGACTGAAGGCCGCGAAGGCCCTGGACCCGGCAGCCAGGGTCCATGTCCGGATGGACTCCAAGCTGGTCGTCGAGCAGATGTCGGGGCGCTGGAAGATCAAGCACCCGGACATGAAGCCGCTGGCCGCCGAGGCCGCTCGGGTCTTTCCCCCGGGGCAGGTGACGTACGAGTGGATCCCGCGCGAGAAGAACAAGCACGCGGACCGGCTGGCCAACGAGGCGATGGACGCGGGCAAGAAGGGCGGGCAGTGGGACCCGTCGGCGTCCACTGCGGCGCTGGACATGGGGGCGGCGCGGTCGGCTTCGGCCGCACGTTCAACGCCGCTGGGCGCGGAATCCGGTCCGCCCGGTGACGCCGTCGCGGGAGCGGCGCGCGCCCGAGCGGCGCTGGCGGGAGCGGGCAGTACGACATCCCGTACGGCCGGTGGGACCGCGGCCGCAGGGCGCGCCACACAGCCGGAACTGTCCGAGGCCACCGCACCGGCGGGCGGGACCTCCGAATCGGAGACCTCCGTCGGGTGGGGCGCCTCCGCCGATCTCGGCGCACCCGCCACGTTCATCCTGCTGCGCCACGGCGAGACCGCCCTCACCCCGTCGAAACGTTTCTCGGGCAGTGGTGGCACCGACCCGGAACTGTCGGCGGTCGGCCGCCGGCAGGCCGAGGACGCCGCCGCCGCGATGGCCGCGCGCGGCACCGTCCAGGAGATCGTCTCCTCACCGCTCAGGCGCTGCCGCGAGACGGCGGCGGCCGTCGCGTCGAGGCTCGGCCTGGACGTCACCATCGAGGAGGGCCTGCGCGAGACGGACTTCGGCGCCTGGGAGGGGATGTCCTTCGGCGAGGTGAAGGAGCGCTACCCCGACGATCTGGACGCCTGGCTCGCCTCACCCTCCGTCGCACCCACCGGCGGTGGTGAGAGCTTCGCGACGGTCGGACTCCGCGTGGCGGCAGCCCGCGACCGGCTGCTGGACCGGTACCAGGGCAGGACCGTGCTGCTGGTCACGCACGTCACCCCGGTGAAGATCCTGGTCCAACTGGCCCTGGGCGCACCTCCGGAGTCCCTGTTCCGGATGGAACTGTCAGCGGCCTCGACCTCGGTCGTGGCCTACTACGCGGACGGGAACGCCTCGGTGCGGCTCCTGAACGACACCTCGTACCTGCGCTGACACCTGACAGTTGGGCTGAGGGCTGAGGGCTGAGGACTGAGGGGCTGAGAGCAAGGTGAAAGGCGCCGCGAAGTGCCGTTCCCCTAAGGCGTGTTGCGCAGGGTCGATGCCTCGCGGGCCAGGGTCTCGACCCTGGCCCAGTCCTTCGCTGCCAGCGCGTCCGCCGGGACCATCCACGTACCGCCGACGCAGCCCACGTTGGGCAGCGACAGATACGACGGGGCCGACGCCGCCGTGATCCCGCCGGTGGGGCAGAAGCGGGCCCGGGGGAGCGGGCCGGCGAGAGACTTCAGATAGGCCGTGCCGCCCGCCGCCTGTGCCGGGAAGAACTTCATCTCCGTCACCCCGCGCTCCAGCAGTGCCACGACCTCCGAGGTGGTCGACACTCCGGGCAGGAACGGTACGCCCGGCTCCCGCATCGAGTTCACCAGCGCGTCCGTCCACCCCGGGCTCACCAGGAAGCGCGCGCCCGCCGTCACCGACTCGCCCACGGCGCCGGCCGTGAGCACCGTACCGGCGCCGACCACCGCGTCCGGCACGTCCGCGGCGATCGCCCGGATCGCGTCCAGCGCGGCCGGTGTCCGCAGCGTCACCTCGATCGCGGGCAGCCCCCCCGCCACCAGGGCACGGGCGAGCGGTACGGCGTCGGCGGCATCGTCGAGGACGACGACCGGGATGACGGGGGCGAGGTCAAGGACGGAGGTCATGACCGACATCCTGCCGGGTGCTGGTCATCCTGCGCAATGGCCGTTGCGCAGGATGCAACGCGCAGGGGTGTGTGGTCACGGCGCACCACACGGCGCGCACCACAGGGCGGACCTCAGTGGCCCCGGCGGACCTCACTGGACCCTCGCGGACCTCAGTGGATCTCCGTGACCACCACGTCCAGCGCCCACGTCCGGCCCGCCTTCGCCGGAGCCGTCGCCTCGACCACGTACCCGAGATCCCGCAGCGCCTCCACCAGCTCCGCCGGTCCCTTCGGCCGCACACCCGTCGTCAGCAGGTCCCGTACGAGCCGGCCCTTCGTCGCCTTGTTGAAGTGGCTGACCACCGACCGCTTCTCCACACCCGTCACGGGGTCGGTCTGCGCGTGCAACACCCGTACTGTCGCGGTACGTTCCGCCAGTTCGCCCTTCGGCTTCCACGCGGTCGTGTACGCGGACGAGCGCAGATCCAGCACCGTCCCGTCGCCCGCCGCCTCCGGCAGTACGGAGGCCATCGGCGCGCGCCAGTACGCGCCGAGCCCGCCGAGCCCCGGCAGTCTGACCCCCATCGAGCAGCGGTACGACGGGATGCGGTCGCCCACCCGTACAGCGCCCCACAGCCCGGAGAAGACCAGCAGCGAAGCCGCCGCCCGCCGTCGCGCGGCGGCGTCCAGCGAGGCCAGGTCCAGCGCGTCGTACAGCACGCCGGTGTAGATCTGCCCGGCCGGGCGCGTGCCGGCCGTCCGCAGCTCCACGTTCTTCGCGATCTCGCCGCGCAGCCCCTCGCTCAGGCCGAGCACCTCGCGCGCCTTCTCCTCGTCGGCGGCGCACAGCTCCACGAGCTCGTCCAGCACGGCGGTCCGCGCCTCGGTCAGACCCGGCAGGGAGAGGGACTCCGGCTTCAGCGGGGCGCCCCGCCCGGAAGCGGCCTTGCCTTCCGACGGCGGCAACAGCACGAGCACGGTGGTTCTCCTCGTATGGTCCAAGAGCTGTGATCTCTCCGGGGCCGGACGTCAGGCCCCGCGCCAGGGTACGGGGCGTGGCCGCGCGCCCGGGTACGGATCACGCCAGGGCTACGGGCCCCGGCACCGCTGTCCCCGCCAACAGGCAGCCGGCCAGGCAGAGTTCGGCGGCGACGACCGCACGGGCCGCCTCTGTCGTCCGGGTCATCCCGGCCCCCTCTCCAGCAGTGCGCGCATGACGTGCCGTACGACTTCGGCCTGCGCCGGGGGGGATTCGGCGAGGACGGCCTCCCCGAATCCCGCGTCGGCCGGTTGCCCGTCCGTCGGTATCGAGGCCAGGACCGCGTCCGGCAGGGCGGCCATCAGGTCCTCGGCGAGGGGGACGACACGGGGATCACCGGCGGTGGCGTCGGCGAGTTCGTCCAGCCGCCGGTAGAGGTCGAGCATCCCCGGATCCTGGGCCAGCGGACGCAGCGCTTCGTAGAAACGCCCACGGAAGTCGCCGTCGCCGGACGCCGTGTCGAGCAGCGTCAGCAGCTCACGGTCCTTGGCGGCCGAGGGGGAGCCGGTGGTGGGCAGGCCGCTCAACAGCCGTGCCAGCGCGGGCGATACGGGACCCTCGGCGGACGGCGGGTTCTCCATCAGCTCCGCGAGCCTGCGGCGCCGGGCCCGGATCTCGGCCTCCTGCCGTGCCAGGTCGGCGTCCAGCTCGCCGAGCACCTCGGTGAGCTCGCTCCCGGCGTCATCGGCGAGCACGTCCTGCACCTCGTCCAGTCCGAGGCCGAGTTCGGTCAGCCGCCTGATCCGGGCGAGCAGGACGGCGTCCCGTACCGCGTAGTCGCGGTAACCGTTGGTCCGCCGTGCGGGCTCGGGCAACAGGCCCAGGTGGTGGTAGTGGCGCACCGTACGCGAGGTGACCCCGACGAGTGCGGCTATCTCTCCGATACGCATGGCACCAGTAGAGACGTTGACGTTGCGGCAGGGTCAAGAGCCACCGGTCCGCGTCGGCGCCGGGCGGCCGGGCCGGGCGGCCGGGCCGGGCGGCCGGGCCGGGCGGCCGGGTCCGGCCGCCGATGCCATCCGGTCCTTCCCCGGCGGGTAACATGACCGGCACGGCAGACGAGCCGGGCGGACGGCCGCGTCAAGATCATCGATCTTGCCGAGGAACGTCCGGGCTCCACACGGCAGGGTGGTGGGTAACGCCCACCCGGGGTGACCCGCGGGACAGTGCCACAGAAAACAGACCGCCGGGGATTTCGGTCCCCGGTAAGGGTGAAACGGTGGTGTAAGAGACCACCAGCGTCCAGGGTGACCTGGACGGCTAGGTAAACCCCACCCGGAGCAAGGTCAAGAGGGGCCATCGGCTGATGGCCCTGCGCGGACGACCGAGGGCTGCCCGCCCGAGTCCGCGGGTAGACCGCACGAGACCGGCGGCAACGCCGGTCCTAGATGGATGGCCGTCTCCCCGGCCGCCGCGAGGCGACCGGGCGACAGAACCCGGCGTACAGCCCGACTCGTCTGCCGCCACCTGCGGCTTTCCTTCGAAGGGGCCTCCGACCTGTGTCGGAGGCCCCTTCTGGTTTCTTCCCGGCGGTAACGCGGCTCTCTGCCGAGGCCGGGCGTGAGAGCTAATCGGATAGATCTATCCGTTTACTGTTACGCTGGAACCGTCCGCCTCCCCCCCCATGACGTCGAGAGGGTTCCTATGTCCCGCAAAATATGGCTTCCGCTGGGAGCGGTGGTCCTCGTGGTGAACGCGGTGCAATGGGTGGTCGCCGAAGCGATCACCGCCGCGGCCTGGACCGATCCGCCGTACAGCTACGCCCGGAACTTCATCAGCGACCTCGGTGTCCCCAGCTGCGGCGTCCAGATGCAGGGCCGCGAACTCTGTTCCCCGGACCATGTGTTGATGAGTACGTCGTTCATGCTCGAAGGGATCCTGTTCGCGATCGGTGTGCTGCTGCTGTCGGCCCGGCTGGTCGAAGGCCGTGCGCGTCGTGTGTTCATCGCCCTCGCGGTCGCGCACGGCACAGGGATGGTGCTGGTCGGCCTGTTCCACGGCTCCCCGGACGGCCCGAGCTACGGGCTTGCCGTCCACTTCGCCGGAGCCGGAGTCGGCATCCTGTGCGCGAATACGCTGGCGATCCTGGCGGGGGCACTGCGCGGACTCGGTCTTCCCTCGGCATACCGCGTCTTCAGTGTCACGGTGGGCGTCCTGGGCCTGGTGAGCGTGGCGCTCGTGGGCGTCTCGGCCGGCACGGCCGGGGCGTTCGAGCGTGGCAGTGTCTACTCCTGGCTGCTGTGGAGCGTGGTGACGGGAGTCCTGCTCCTGGTCAGGTACTCGCGCCGCGCGTCCATGAGGGAGAATGTCCCGGCGTGACCCGGGATACGCAACGCCCGCTGCGCGCGGACGCCGAACGAAACCGACGGCTGATCATGGATACGGCCGACCGCATGTTCGCGCGGCGCGGAGCCGCCGTCACCCTCAACGAGATCGCACGCGAGGCAGGCGTCGGCGTCGCCACGGTCTACCGGCGCTTCCCCGACCTACAGGCGCTGATCGACGCCTTGTTCACCGAACGGTTCACCACGTTCCTCCAGCTCGCGGCAGAGGCCGAGCAGCAGGCGAGCCCGGGACAGGCACTGCGCCACTACCTGCTCGCGGCGGCCCGGTGGCGGGCCCGGGACCGGGCACTCGAAGTCATCCTCGCCCACGCGAGCGTCGACGCGAGGCCCATCGCCCGGATGCGTGACGACCTCGGCCGTCACGTGGACGGCCTGGTGGCGGGCGCGGTGGCCGCGGGCACCGTCCGTGCGGACTTCGCAGGCTCCGACGTGTACGCCTTCCTGTACATGATCGGCGCGGTCGCGGACCGTACCGAGGACATCGCGCCCGAGGCCTGGCGACGCTACGCCGAGGTTCTGCTGATGGGCTTCGGTCTGGAGCAGGGCCCGGCGGAGCACACGTCCGCGATGACCGACGGTCAGATTCTCCTGACCTGGCCCAAGCCCTCCGCGCAGCCGCCGGGTGACGCGGGGCAGGGGTAGAGGCACCGCCGGCACCGCGGTGAGTCGATCAACGCGCCCCGGCCTGCGGGGTGATGACCGTGATGCCCGCGGTCGTGGTGCCGTCGCTCAGCGCCGCCAGGGCGGCCGGGGCCGCGTCCAGGGAGATGGACGTGGACACCAGCAGGTCGGGGCGGAGCAGGCCCGCGTCGATCTGGCGCATCATGTCCGGGTAGGCATGGGCGGCCATGCCGTGGCTGCCGAGGACTTCGAGTTCCTGGGCGACGACGCGGGCCATCGGCAGGGGCGTACGGTCCGCCGGGAGCAGGCCGACCTGTACGTGCCGGCCCCGGGTCCGCAGGCTCGTCACGGACGCCGCGCAGGTCTCCGCCGAGCCGAGCGTGTCGAGGGAGACATGTGCGCCGCCGTCCGTCGCCGCTCGTACGGCGGCGGCCGTGTCGGGCACCGCTCCGGCGTTCACGCACACCGCCGCGCCGAACCTCTTGGCCGACTCCAGCGCGCCCGGGGCGACATCGACCGCGACCACGCGCGCTCCGGCGGCCACCGCGATCATCACGGCGGAGAGGCCGACCCCGCCGCAGCCGTGGACCGCGACCCACTCGCCGGGGCGGGTACGGCCCTGGGTGACGACGGCGCGGTAGGCGGTGGCGAAGCGGCAGCCGAGCGCCGCCGCCGTCGTGAACGACATGGTGCCGGGGACGGCGACGAGGTTGGCGTCCGCGCGGGGCACGGCGACGTACTCCGCGAACGACCCCCAGAAGGTGAACCCCGGCTGCTCCTGGCGTTCGCAGACCTGCTGGTCACCGGCCGCGCATGCCGCGCACGTACCGCAGGCGCAGACGAAGGGGACCGTGACCCGGTCGCCCACACGCCAGTTCGCGACGTCCGGGCCCACCGCGGCCACCTCCCCGGCGAGTTCATGGCCGGGCACATGGGGCAGGGCGATCCCTGCGTCGTGGCCCATCCAGCCGTGCCAGTCGCTGCGGCACAGGCCGGTCGCCCCGACCCGTACGACCACACCTGCCGGGGCGGGCTCCGGGTCGGGTACGTCCCGTACCTCGGGGAGACGCCCGAACTCCTCGAACACCACGGCCCGCACGCGCACCACACACCTTTCGCGTTTTCCGACGGTCGGACGCCCATCGGATCACGGGGGCACCGGCCTTCGGAAGGGGCCCGGCGCTGACAGGGCCGGGATCTCGGGATGGTCGCGCAGCGCCGTGACGACCGCGTTCACCGCCGCGCGTCGCACCAACACGATCGCATCGACGCGGCCATGTGTTGACTGTGCCGCAACGGCATGGTGTCAGCTGGCACACGGTCCCGCCCTCACAGTCGCGGTACCCAGGACGAGAGTTGTGCCCATGTGTGCCCCGGTCCTCCCAGCGGCAGTGGCAGCGGCCGCCATGCCATGCCCGGCCGTCGCCGACGGCGATGTCCGGTGTGTGCACGACACTTCCAACCCGGCCAAGGAGAAGTCCGATGACGCACCACGGCAACCGGATCGAACTCACGCCCGGCGGGGCAGATGCGTAGTAGTCCCAGTCCTCAACCGGCCGCGATGACACTCGACAAGAGAATTCCCGTGGTGGTCCACGCACCGGATCCGATCTCCCGGGAAGGAACCATCAGCCAGCTCCGGCGGCACCCGGAGGTGGACCTCGTCGACGAGGTCACCCCGCACGACGACGGCGTGGCCGTACTCCTCGCCGAATCGCTCAACCAGGCGTTGCTGACCCAGTTGCGCAGACTCGTCCGCAGCGAGGGCATGCGCCTCGTCCTGGTGGTCAACGTGATCCGCGAGGCAGAGTTGCTGGACGTCATCGAATGCGGCGTCGGCGCCATCGTCTGGCGCCACGAGGCCACCGGCCGCCGGCTGCTCCAGGCGGTGACCGCGGCCTTCCACGGCAACGGTGACCTGCCTACCGATCTGCTCGGCCGGCTGATCAGCCAGGTCGGAGCGTTACGGACGGGAGCGGTGGGCAGCCCCGGCGCCCGGACCAACTATCTCACCCCGCGCGAGATCGACGTCCTGCGACTGGTCGCGGAGGGATCGGACACCGCGGGGATCGCCGGGAAGCTGTCCTATTCGGAACGGACCGTCAAGAACATCATGCAAGGACTCACCACCCGGCTGGACCTGCGCAATCGCGCCCATGCCGTGGCCTACGCGCTGCGCGAGGGGTACATCTCTTGATTCACGAAGTCGACGGACTGCTGCGGAAACTGCTCCAGGGCGGCGCGCTGACCGGAAGCGACATCGAGATCGCCTTCGACGCCCCGACCAGCGATTGGGCCGCCCGGCGCAACGCCCCGGTCCTGGACTGCTACCTGTACGACATCCGGGAGGACGTCAACCGGCGGCAACGCGGCGTGGCCCCTGTCCGCGACGAGCGGGGAGTCACCGTCAGCCGGCGGCGCGCCCCGCGCTGGTTCCGGCTGTCGTACCTGCTCACCGCCTGGACCAAGCGGCCCGAGGACGAACACCGGCTGCTGTCGGCCGCGTTGGCCACCCTGATGCCCCAGGAGGTGCTGCCGCCCGGCAGCCTTCCGGAACCGCTCGCGGCACTTGGCCTCAGCCTGCCGCTCACGGTCTCCGGGGCGCAGTCCGAGTCCCGTTCCCTGGCCGAGATCTGGTCCTCGCTCGGCGGCACGCTCAAACCGTCGCTCGACCTCGTGATCACCGTGCCCTTCCCGCCCTACCCCGACTACGACGCCGGACCGCCGGTCACCGAGGGCGCGTTGGTGCGCGCCCGCGAACTGGACGGCCCTCTGGAGGACGACGACCGGATGCACCAGCCGCGCCACCTCGCCCGGACGGACACGGGAGCACGCACCCGGTGACCGACAGCCCGGCTCCCTCGCCCGATGTCTCCTCCTCCACTCTCCGTGCCGACGATCCGGCGCGCGCGGTGGTCGCCCGGCTCACCGCGCTGCGGATACGGATAACCGCCCTCGTCGAACAGCGCGGCGCCGGGGACCCCACCGCGGCCGACCCGCTGCGTGGCCTCTACCTGTCCGACGAGGCCGTACGCCACCATCTGCGGGGACGGCCGGGCGACTTGCCGCCCCCGCAGGAGCAGGCGAGGCCGGGTCCCACCGGTGAGTCGCCAGGGGACGACAGGCCGCGGGCAGGCGACCGCCTGCACCGGCTCGCCCTCCGCCTGGGCCTGACCGAGCTGGACACCGCGGCCCTGCTCATCGCGCTCGCACCCGACCTCGACCGCGGATTCGAGCCGCTGTACGGCTACCTCAACGACGACGTCAGCCGCCGCCGGGCCACGGTCGGGCTGGTGCTCGACGTCTGCGGGCTGCCCGCTGCGCATGCCGCGGCCCGTGACCGGTTCCACCTCTCGGCGCCCCTGCCGTCGCTGGGCCTGCTGATCGTCGAGGAACCTGAACGGCCCTTCCTCAGCCGCTCGTTGCGCGTTCCGGACCGGCTGGTCGCGCATCTGCTGGGTGACGAGACACTGGACGCCGCGCTCGACGGACACCTTCGTCCGCTTCCGGCCCTGTCCGACGGGACGACCGCGGGCGAAGGCGGCCCCCTGGCCCACCGGCTCGCCGAGCACCTGATACCGCACCGGACGTCCCGGGCCGATCCGACACGACCGACCGGACAGGACCTCGCCGCGGCGCCCCTCACGGTCTACCTGCGCGAGAACCGGGAGGGCGACGGTCTCCTGTGCGCGGCCACCGCGCTGCGGGCCGCCGGATACGGTGCGCTGCACTACGCCCCCGTATCCGCGGGGTACGGAGACGGACACGAGGCGGGCGGCGAGGCGGGCGCCGGGCTCGACGACCACGCCACCGGACTTCCTCGTCCCGCCCCGCACGGCCCGGTGCGTGAACTGCTGCGCGAGGCGCGGCTGCGCGGCTGCGGGATCGTCGTCTCCGAGCTGCCCGAACGGCCGGGACCGCTGATCCGGGCGCTGTCCGTACGCGACGTACCGGTGCTGTTCACCGGGACACGGCCCTACGACCCGCAGTGGTCCGACGGCGATCCGCTGGTACTGGAGGTGGACCGGCTGCCCCTGGGCGGGGTCGAGGTGTGGTCGGCCGCGCTCGGTATCGGCCCGGCGGACGACCCCGGGTTCGACCTGGCGGCGACCGTCGCCCCGTACCATCTCGGCGGTGAGCGGATCCGCCGGGCCGCGCGGTCCGCGCTGAAGCTGGCGGCCTTCGAGGGCATCCCTCTCGCCGCGAGCCATCTGCGGCGCGCGGCACGCCAGTTGTCCGCTTCCGGGCTGGAGCAACACGCCCGCCGGATCCGGCCGGACGTCGGCTGGGACGACCTGGTGCTGCCCGACGAGCCGCTCGGCCACCTCCGCGAGCTGGCCCTGCGCGCCCGACACCGCGACCGGGTGCTCGGCGAGTGGCGGCTGAGCGCGGGCGGCGGGCGGGGGCACGGGGTCCTGGCGCTGTTCGCCGGGGAGTCCGGCACCGGCAAGACCCTCTCCGCCGAGGTGGTCGCCGCCGATCTGGGGCTGGACCTGTACGTGGTGCAGCTCTCCTCGGTCGTCGACAAGTACGTCGGGGAGACCGAGAAGAACCTGGAGCGCGTCTTCACCGAGGCCGACCGTACCGACGCCGTACTGCTCTTCGACGAGGCCGACGCGGTCTTCGGCAAGCGCTCCGAGGTCAAGGGCTCGCACGACCGCTACGCCAACATGGAGAGCGCGTATCTGCTCCAGCGGCTGGAGGCGTTCGACGGCATCGCCCTGCTCACCACCAACCTGCGGGCCAACATCGACGATGCCTTCACCCGCCGGCTGGACCTGGTGGTGGACTTCCCGTTCCCCGACGCCGGGCAGCGGCTCGCGCTGTGGCGGCACAGCCTGGTCCATGTGCCGTGCGAGGAAGGTATCGACCTGGGCCCGTGCGCCCGCGAGTTCGAGCTGGCGGGCGGCTCCATCCGTAGCGCGGTGGTGACCGCCGCCTACGCGGCGGCCGACCGCGGCGAACCGGTCACCGGCGCCGATCTGCTGGCCGGTGCCCGGCGGGAGTACCGAAAGGCGGGCCGCCTGGTGCTGGACGAGGTGTCCTGGTGAACTCCTGCTGAGCGGCGGCCCGCACCTCACGCGTGCGCTCAGTTCCGCTGGTTCTCGGGCATGACGTCGGGCTTGACGATGAACCAGATCTGATCGTCGTCCTTGGAGCAGTCGTGGAGAGTGAGGCGCGTGCCGTCCGGCCTGTTCTTTTCCTTGGAGACGAAGCCGGCGACGTCCAGGCAGAGCTGGTCCCTGGAGTAGTTGTGGATCCAGTGGAGACCGTTCGTGTCCGGCAACTCCTCCAGCCACCAGAGCTGGTCGTCGTTCATTTCGCGGGTGCAGGGCGTCTCCAGCACGCCCTTCGGGCCCGTCGTCGCGCCCTTCTCCGACATGTCCATGCAGTAGCCGTCCTTGGTGTTGCGGATCTGGACGAGGTCGGAGTCGCCCGGCCCCTTTCCCTTGAACACCGTTTCGAGATTCCACAACTGGCGGTCCTTGGACCCGTCGCAGGAGAACTGGGCGGTGCCCCCACCCGCCTTGCCGTTCTCGACGATCGGGGCGGCGCACTTCTGCGTCGTCCCGTTCCGGAGCAGGACACGGGCGAACTTGTCCTCCGGCTTCGGCTTGTCGGCGCCCTCACCGCCGCCGCCCTCACCGCCGCCGCCCTGCTCGTCACCGTCGGGCTCCGGCTGGGTGGGCTCGGGCTCCGGGGCCGCGGACGGCGGGGGGCTGGGGGCCGGCGGTTGCGGGGGCGGCAGTGAGGTGCCGGCCTGCTCGGCCCGGTCCTTGGCCTGGGTGTTCACCTGCGGCTTGTACGCGAACCAGATCGTGACGAGGGCGATGCCCAGCACGAGCACGAGGCTCAGGACCATCCCCAGCCAGCGCGGCAGCAGCCCCGGCTGTTCGTAGGTGCCCGGTACCGGCAGCGGTTCGGCGCCGGAGCGCTGCACGGAGAGTGTGAAGGGCCGCGACTCCTTGGAGCCCGCCCAGATGATCTCCCGTGGTTTGAGGGTGCTCTTGACGAACGCGGCCCGGCCGGGCTCGATCTGGACGTTGGCCGGGTGGATGTCGTACGAGATCTGGTCGCCGTTGTCGCTGCCGCTGATGGACGCGGTGAGCTTCACGTTGCCGACGTTGTCGATCGCGAGTTTCGGCCGCCCCCGGAACCTGCCCTTCACCGTCTGCGGCACGAGTTCGGCGCGTACCTCGCTGAACGGCGTGACGGTGACGTTGCCCTCGGGGACGGTGGTGGCCCCGGGATGCTCGGTCGGGACGATCTGCACGCCGTACGGATTCGGCCCGGCCGTCGCGTCCGGGGTCCGGGGCGGCGCGAAGGTCAGTTCCACCGTCCCGGTCGTGCCCGGATAAAGCCGGAGCGTCTGCGGCTCCACGGTCGTCCACGGGGTCGGTTCGCCGACGGGTACGAAGCGGTACTCGTCGACGACGTCGCCGGTGTTGCGCAATCGCAGCCGCACGGTGGTCGAGCCACCGGGGTCCACGGTGGTCGAGGCGGGTTCCAGGGAGGTCCAAAGGCTCACCGTACGACGCTATGGCGGGCGCCCGGGGCCGGTAACAGGCGTGGGGGCACGGTCCGTTGCCTGAAGGTCTCGGCGCGCTGCCCCGGTGGGCGCCCCGCGGGCCTCGGGGCCGGGCGGATGCCCCCACGGCCCGAGGAGGCTGCCCCTGGGCCCCTGGCGACGGCGTGTACACGGGGCGTAGGAGAAGGAGCGTACGCATCCGATCAGCGGGAGCGTACGTATCCGACCGAGGAGAGGCGACGGCCGATGCACGCGCAACGAACGCCGGACAACGAACGGTCCCCCGACCGGTACAGGCCCCTGGCCCGCCCCGCGACGGCCCGTGCCACCGCGGGAGCGGCCGCGCACGCCGCGTTCCGCGGTCCGATGACCCCGGGCCGGATCGCCACCCTCCAGCGCCTGGCGGGCAACGACGCGGTCGTCCAGAGACTGGCACAGGAACAGGAACAGGACCGGCACGAGCACGACGGGGCCTGTGGGCACACGCCGCCCGTACAGCGCTCGACCGTCCCCGACGTGCTGGCCACCCCCGGGGAGCCTTTCGACGGCCCGATGCGCACGGAGATGGAGGCCCGGTTCAACAGGAACCTGTCCCATCTGCGCACCCACACCGACACGGCCGCCCAGCGCTCGGCGGCCGAGATCAACGCGGAGGCGTACACCTCCCGTAACCACATGGTCTTCACCCAGCGGAGCATGCGGGACCCCCATGTCGTCGCCCACGAGATAGCGCACACCATCGACCAGGAGAACGGACCCGTTCCCGGGACGTTGCAGAGCGACGGGACGCGGATGTCGAGCCCCGGCGACGATGGCGAGAAGAGCGCCGAGGCCAAGGCGCGCGAGGTCATGAGCAAGCCGGTGGCGGCGGGTCCGGTGACGGACTCCGCCACGGCGGTGGAGCGGTCGGCCGGATCCGCGGCGGAGCCGGCCGTGCAGCGGGTGACCGACCTGAGTACGACCGCCACGACCCTCACGGAGGACGACTCCGATTACAGCTCGGAGGACGATCTCACCGCCCAGGAGAAGCACCTTCCCTCTCCGACGTCCGAGAGCGCGGTCAAGCAGGCCGTCGACAGCGGTGCCGACACGACGGTGATCCTTTACCGCGGGGAGATCATGCAGAAGATCCGGCGGATGGTGCAGAACAGCTCCGCCGGCGGGGCCGCGCCCGACGGCGGTACCCAGCCCCCGAGCGACGAGGCCACGGCCAAACAAGCCCACAGCGGCCGCCTTCTCCCGGAGTTCACCACAGACCCCTACATAGCGCGGCAGTACAGCAGGCAGGGCCCCAAGGGCATCATCGTGGTGGAGATCAACACCAGGTACCTCAAGAAGTGCTCCGCCCCCGAGAACGGCTGGGCGGCGGAGCACTCCGCTCCCGTCAAGGTCCTCGCCGTGGTGGACCGGAGCGACGGGAAACCCGCCGACGCCGGTATGGGCGTGAACGCGTCGTAGGTGGTCGTCGTGGCAGGGGTGACAGCCCGCCGCGCCTGCCCGTTGGGGGCGCGGCTGCCCGTTGGGGTAACGGCGGTGCCCTCGAACAGGTCCTGAGGGACCTTCCGCCTCGATCCGCGGCGAACCAGTGTGGACGCTGTTCCACCGTCCAGCCACTTTCCCCGAGGAGCACTTGCGCATGCCGTCGTATCTGTCGCCAGGCGTCTACGTCGAGGAGGTCGCCAGCGGCTCCCGCCCGATCGAGGGGGTGGGGACCTCGGTGGCCGCCTTCGTCGGACTCGCGCCCGCCGGACCGCTGAACACGCCGACGCTGGTGACCAACTGGTCCCAGTACGTCGCGTCGTTCGGGGAGTTCACGGACGGGTACTACCTGGCGCACTCCGTCTACGGCTTCTTCAACAACGGCGGCTCCGCCGCCTACGTCGTGCGGGTCGGCGGCGCGGACCAGGGGGAGACCGGGGCCGCCGGCGCCCCGGCCGCGGTGACCGGGTCCGCCGGCACCCCCGCCGGGCTTCCTCCGGGCGCCCCCGCCGAGTTGGGCACGTTCACCGTCCAGGCCCTCACTCCCGGCGGCGCGCTCAGCGTCGAGGTGGCGGACCCGGAAGGGGAGGGTCCGGCCGAGCGGTTCAAGCTGATCGTCATGGACGACGGCAAGGTCGCCGAGTCCTTCGACGTGAGCGCCAAGAGGGGCAACCGCTCCTACGTGGTCACGCAGGTCAAGGAGCGCTCCAAGCTCATCACCGTCCAGGAGTCGGCTCCCGCCGGGCAACTCGCCCGGCCCGAGAACCAGTCGGTGGCCCTGGCCCGTCCCGCCGCGCCCGCTCCGGCCGGCGACCCCGTCGAGGCGACCGTCGACCACCCCGGCCCCGCGCAGTACCTCGGCGACTCCGCCGATCGCACCGGCTTCGGCGGCCTGGAGGCGGTCGACGAGATCTCGATGGTCGCCGTTCCCGACCTGATGGCGGCCTACCAGCGCGGCGCGATCGACCTGGAGGCGGTCAAGGTCGTCCAGCTCGGGCTGATCGCGCACTGCGAGCTGATGGGTGACCGGGTCGCCGTGATCGACCCGCCGCCCGGTCTGAACGCCCGTGACATCCGGGTCTGGCGGCAGGAGACCGCGGGGTACGACTCCAAGTACGCGGCCCTCTACTACCCCTGGATCAAGGTCTTCGACCCGGCCACCGGCCAGGCGGGCCTGGTCCCGCCGAGCGGTCACATCTCCGGCATCTGGGCACGCAACGACTTCGAGCGCGGCGTGCACAAGGCCCCGGCCAACGAGGTGGTGCGCGGCGCGATCGACCTGGAGACCCAGGTCACCCGCGGGGAGCAGGACCTGCTCAATCCGATCGGTGTCAACTGCATCCGCGCCTTCCCCGGCCGCGGTATCCGCGTCTGGGGCGCGCGCACCCTCTCCTCCGACCCGGCCTGGCGGTATGTCAACATCCGCCGGTACTTCAACTACCTGGAGGAGTCGATCCTGATCGGCACCCAGTGGGTGGTCTTCGAGCCCAACGACCATCACCTGTGGGCCCGTATCCGGCGCAATGTCTCCGCCTTCCTGGTCAACGAGTGGCGCGGGGGCGCCCTGTTCGGGTCCAGCCCGGAGCAGGCCTTCTACGTCAAGTGCGACGAGGAGAGCAACCCGCCGGAGTCGGTGGACCTGGGCCGGGTCATCTGCGAGATCGGCATCGCGCCCGTCAAGCCCGCCGAGTTCGTGATCTTCCGGCTGGCCCAGTTCTCCAGCGGAAGCGGGGAGTTGGAGGAGTAGAGCGGTGGGCGTGGGAGTTCCACCGCGCATCCCTCCCGGGGTCGGGGTCCCGATCCCCGTCGGCATCGAGTAGAAGGACAGAGAGCGGCTCATGATCGCGCCTGGCGATACCCTCACTTCACATAATTTCGGCCTGCAGATCGACGGCGTCATGGTCGAGTACCTACAGAAGGTCGACGGCCTGAGCTTCCAGCAGGACGTCATCGAATTCCAGCAGGTCTCCGCCACCGGCCAGCCCAAGACCAGCAAGATGCCGGGGGTGCAGAAGGCCGGCGAGTGCACGGTCGTGCGCGGCATGACGCAGTCCTCGGCGTTCACCGAGTGGATCCAGCAGTCCATCGCGGGCAACATGGCGATGGCCCGCAAGAACGCCACGATCCTCGTGATGGACACCGAGAACAACCCGGTCAAGCGGTACAACATGCGGAACGCCTGGTGCTACAAGATCGACGCCAGCTCGGTCGAGGCCGGCCAGGCCTCCGCGCTGACCGAGACCGTGAGCATCACCTACGAAGAACTGGTCATCGAGTAATGCGCCGCAGCGCCGTCCGGGCGTCGGCAACCGATACGGCCACGGGTACGGAACCGGCCGCAGACCCTGCCGGGACGCCCGCTCCCGAGCCCGCTCCGCAGGCCGAGTCCGCCGCGCGGGTCGCCGGACAACAGCGTCTCCGCACCGAGTTCGAGTTCGAGCTGCCGCGCGGATACGTCGACGAGTCCGGCACCGTACACCGCACCGGATCCATGCGGCTGGCGACCGCCAGGGACGAACTGGTCCCGCTGCGGGACGTCCGGGTGCAGGAGAACCCGGCGTATCTGTCGGTGGTGCTGCTGGGCCGGGTCATCAGCCGGCTCGGCACGCTGCCGATGGTGCACGACGGGGTGGTGGAGAACATGTTCGCCTCCGACCTCGCCTTCCTCCAGGACTTCTACCGCCAGGTCAACGCCGAGGGCCACACCAGGGCCGGGGTGACCTGCCCGCATTGCGAGCAGCCCTTCGAGGTGGAGCTCGCGGGGAGCCGCCTGGGGGAATCGTGACGTACGCGGCCGACCGTATCCACGAGGAGATCGCGTACATCGCCTACCACTTCCACTGGAGTCTGGAGGACATCCTGGACCTCGAACACCGCGACCGGCGGCGCTATGCCCAGGAGATCGCCTCCCTCGTCACACGCGCCACGGAGGGGTAGATGGGACTCCTCGACAGGCTGCGCGGCCGGACCCGAGCGGCCGACGGCGAAACGCCCGCGCAGACCGGGACGGCGCAGACCGGGGCGGGGGATGCCGCTGTCCGTCCGGCGTCCGGAGGGGAGACGCCGGACGGGGCGGCTCGTACGGTTCAGACCGTGACGGGCCGCGGGGCGGCCGGTTGGTCAAGCCTGCCCCCGATCCGGCCGACCGCCGCCGCCCGGCCGCCGCGCGGGGTCGCCGACCCCGGCTTCGGCGGCGCGCTCACCACCTGGCAGAACCCCTCCTTCGCCGGGACGCTGTCGCACGCCGTACTCGACGGCGCGCCGGGCGGCCTGGTCCGGGACGTCCTCGTCACGTCGGGCAGGCCGTCCCCGGACCTCGGGGTGCCCTCGCCGGCCCTGCCGGTGGCCCGGCCGGAGGAACCGGCAGAGCCCGCGGGTGCGGTGGCCGACGACGCGATGCCCGCAGGTCCGGCGACCGCGGCGCCGGTGGTCGCCCGGTCGCTGGGGCCCCGGGTGCGGCCGGTGCGGCCGGGTGCCGTACGCACCGCCCGCCCCGCAGGTCTGACCACGGCCCCGGCGGCCCCCGCCGTACAGCGGCGGGCGCTGCCGACGGCCACGCCGACGCGTCGGCAGTCCGCTTCTGTTCCGCCCGTATCTGCCCCGCCTGCCCCTGCCCCGCCTGCCCCTGGTCCGTCTGCTCCTGGTCCGTCTGCTCCTGGTCCGTCGCCGGCACCGGAGGCCGGGGTGCCCTCGTCCGAGCGGCCTACGGGGAGCCGCCCGGACGTGGCGGCAACGGGAATGCCTCCGTCACCCGCCGCCCCGCCACCGCCTGTTCAGCGGCGCGAGTCGGCCAGGGGAGAGGGACGTGACTCGACGAGGCAGGACGCAACCGGTCCGTCCGCCGGGGCGGCCCCGGTCCAGCGACGTACGGGTCTGGGCGCGCCCCTGACCGGGACGTCCCCGGCACCCGTTCAACGGCGCGTTCCGTCCGCTACGGGTGCGCCGCCCGCCACCGCCTCCGGGCCCCGCCTCCGTACGGGCGGGCCCCGCCTCCGTACGGGACTGGGCGTGCCCCTGCCGTCGGCCCCGGCTCCGATGGAGAGTCCGCAGGCGCCGACACCGTCGTCCGAGCCGGTACGACACGAAGCACCCCGGGACGTGTCCACACCACCCCCGCGCTCCGAGGGGACCACGCCTCCCGCGACCGCCGCGCCGGTCGTACGGCCCGCGATGAGGTTCCCGGCCCCCGCTGCCGCCTCCGCCGTGGATGCCGACGCCGTATCAGCCGAGCCCCGCAGAGAGACCGGCAACGAGGCCGGCCGTCCCGGGCTCTCCGCCTCGCTTCCCCTGGCATCGGCGCGCCCTCTGACCTCCGCGCTTCCGACGGCGGCCCCGACCGGGCCCGCCTCCGTACAGCGCACCGGTGCGCCAACGGCGGCGCCGTTGCGTCGCGTTGGCACGGGGGCCGCGCCACGGCCGGGGGGTTCAGCGGCCGGGCCGGTGAACGGGCGCTCGTCGGCAGTCCCCCTCCCGAACACCACGACCACCGGTCGCGATCATCGGACCGCCCCGACGGTGCGGCGCACGCCCGCGCCGTCCGCGTCGGCGACGCCACCACGGACACCGCGTCAGCCGGTGTCCGCTGCTCGGACCGTCCCTCCCGCGGCGCGGCCCACTGCCGCGCCGCGGTCAGGCGCGGGCGGTGGCGTGAGCGTTCCGGTGCAGCGCAGGGCGGCCACGTCGGGAACGGCGCGGTCGACCGGAGCCGGTCCTCCTGAGGCGGCGCAGCCGCCCGTACAGCCCGCTCCGGTGCGACGAACCGGCGGCGAAGGGGCAGGAGTTGACGCACCGCTATCACTGGAGCGGCCGACAGAGTCCCGCACTCCCGTACAGCGCGAGGCGCGCCCTTCGCCGGTGCCGTCACCCTCGCGGCCCGCGCCCGGCCGACCCGGTCAGCCCACCGCCACGGGACGTATGGACGGAGGGCCTGAGGCGGCGCCAGTCCCCGGGCCCGCCGCGGCCGATGCCGCTCCGGTGCGGCGCAAGGCAGCCACACCGGAGACCGGACGGCCGAGCGCCGGTCCTCCCGCCGATGCGACGCGGTCGCCCGCGCCCGCGCAGCCTGTACGGGTGCGGCGGCCTCGGGACGCCGGTCCGACCACTGCCGTCCCGGCACCCGCGACGGCGCCACAGCCCAGGTCCTCGGCGGTCGATGCCGCTCCGGTGCGGCGCGGAGTGGCCCCCTCGGGGTCCGTGCGATCGACCGTGCGACCGGCCGTACGACCGACTGTGCGACCGGCCGGAACCGATTACCCCGACGCGACGCGGGCGCCCTCGCAGCCCACCCCCGCGCGATCGGCGCAGGCCCGTACGCCCGTACAGCGCGCCGCCGTGCGACCGTCCACCCCGCCGGTACCACCGCAGGGGCAGCCGAAGACGCGGTCGGAGGGGCCCGACGCTTCGGCGTCCGGCGGGGCGACGATGCCGGGGCCCGCGACCCGGGCCCCGTCGTCCGCACCGCCCGCGGACCCTGTGGCGCGGCGCACGGCCAAAGCCCGTACGCCCGCCGTGCCACAGCCACTCGCACCGCCACTCCCGCAGCCCGGCCATGCGCCGGTGCGGCGGTCCGTGGACGGTGGTCCGGGCGCCGCCGTGCCGGTACGGCGAACGGCGCCCCCTCCCCACCACGTGGCCCAGTCACCCGCGAAGCCGCGGCCGGCCACACCCCGGCGTGCCTCGCCCGCCGTACCTGTACCCGTACCGCTGCGGCGGGCGGAACCCGTACCGCCCGTGGCGCTGCCCGTGCAGCGGAACAGCGCCACACCGGCCCGTACGACCCCACCGCCAGGTCTGCTGCCGTTCCCGGGCGCGGCCCCGGCACCGCCGCCACCCCCGGCGGCAACGGCCCCGCCCGCCCCGGCCGTCCAGCGCCGCTCCACCTCCCGACCCCCGCAGACGAGGAGCACGACGACCAGCACGAACACCACCGAGCCCACGCCCACGTACGCGAGCACCGGCACGCAAACGGACGCAGGCGTACGTACCGACACCCGCAAGTCCTCCACCACGGCCCAGCGCGGCGGCACCGCCGCCTTCGATGCCCGGAAACTCACGGGCCCCCAGCTCGACGAGCTGGTCCATCGTCTGATCGGCCCGCTGACCCGACTGCTGAGAGCCGAATTCCGCCTGGACCGCGAGCGAGTCGGCAAGCTCCGTGACTCACCCCGCTGACCACCTGACCGCGTGCCCCGCCCACTGACCCGACCGCCTGACTGACGCCCGACGTCCGGGCGAACCCCAGCACCGCGCTCGGACGTAGCAAGAAAGAAGGCCGACCCCGATGCCCAGTGATCTCGACCCGGGATCCACGATCTTCTTCACCCTGACCATCGACGGCGAGAGCCTGGGGTACTTCAACGGCTGCGAGGGCCTGTCCTCCGCGGTGGAGATCGAGAACCACCAGGAAGGCGGCAACAACGGCTTCGTCTGGCAACTGCCGTCCCGCGTCACGTTCTCCAGCATCCGGCTCACCCGCCCCCTCACCCCGGACACGGCGAAGGTCGCGGCCTGGATCTCGTCCGTCACCACCGGCGTCACCCGCCCCACCGGCCAGATCGCCGCGCTGCGCGCGGACGGTTCCCTGGTCGCCCAGTGGGGTCTGATCGACGTGCTGCCGGTGAGCTGGCAGGGGCCCTCGCTCAACCCGGAGAACCCGGCGGTGGCCACCGAGGTGCTGGAGATCACCCACCACGGCTTCACGGATGCGGGGGCGGCGTAGATGGCCGGCTACGGAAGCAGGGGCGGATCCGGGGGCGGCGGCAAGGGAGGTAAGAGCGGCAAGGGAGGCGGCGCCGGCAAGAGCCTGGTGCGCGCCTCGCTCGCGATCCACCAGCCGCCCGTCGGGAAGAGCACCAGCCCGGGTGCGCTGATCAAGAACTTCACCTTCGACTTCAACCCGTCGCAGCTCACCATGAGCCGCCGTACGGACTGGAAGTTCACGCCGAGCCCGGCGGTCCGTGACGGCTCCATGCCGGAGTTCATGGGCCCCGAGCCCCGGCAGCTCGGCATCGACGTGTTCCTGGACTCGTCCGACGAGCCGAACGGCAACAGCGTGCTGAAGAAGGTCGAGGCGCTCTTCTCCTGCTGCGAGGTGACGGCGGCCAGCCTCGCCGCCAAGCAGCCGTCGACGCCGTGGGTGGTGTTCCAGTGGGGGGCGTTCTCCACCGCCCGCTTCACGGCCTACGTCGAGTCCGTGGACGCCACGTACACCCTCTTCGGCACCACCGGAGTGCCGATCCGGGCCGCCTGCCAGGTCCGGCTGCATGAGATACCGGGCACGACCAAGGGACAGAACCCCACGTCGGGCGCGCTCACCGCACGGCGCGTCCACCGGGTGGTGGCGGGCGACTCGCTGCAGTCGCTGGCCTGGCGGGAGTACGGGGACGCCGCCGTCTGGCGGGTGATCGCCGAGACCAACGGCATCGACGACCCTTCGCGGCTCGCACCCGGCACCGAACTCGTGCTGCCCGCGGTCGAGGAGGTGACCGCCTGATGACGAAGATCTCCTACTCCAGTGTCATCCACATCCGGCTGAACGACAGGCCGCTGCCCCGCCCGATCGAGAACCAACTGTCCGATGCCTGGGTGGACTTCGGGGCCGGGGTGCCCGGCGCTTTCCAGCTCACCTTCCGTGACGAGGACCGCAGACTGCTGGAGGAGATGAAGATCGACATCGGCTCCAAGGCCGTGCTGGCGCCCGTGGCGAACGGCAAGGGGGCGCAGGATCCGCTGTTCACCGGCGAGGTCACCGGGTTGGAGAAGGACTACGACGGCACCGGCACGTTCACCGTCGTACGCGGCTACGACCTCGGCCACCGCATGCTGCGCCAGCGCCGCGTGGCCGGATACACGAGCATGTCCGCCGGCGACATCGCCAAGCGGCTGATCAAGGCGAGCGGGATCACCGTGGGAAAGATCGAATCAACCGGGGCCCCGTACGACTTCATCACCCAGGACAACATCAGCGACTGGGACTTCCTGGCCCGCCTGGCGGACGACAGCAAGAAGGTGATGTTCCTGGACTCCGACGGGAAGTTCCAGTTCGTCAGCCGCAAGCGCGCCGCCGGGGCGCCCCCCAAGAGCGTGGACAGCGACACGAACCCGTTCGTGCTCAAGGGCGGCGAGGACATCCTGCGCTGCCGGATCTCCGTCACCTCCGCCGACCAGGTGCCCCAGGTGCAGGCGCGCGGCTGGAACGTGCGGAGCAAGAAAGCCATCACCGCCCAGGCGCCGGCCACCAACAACACCGCCCTCGACCTCGGCACCGAACCCGGCGCAGGCAAGGGGAAGTTCAAGCCGGCCAAGCTGGTCGACACGTCGAGCCCCTACGACCAGCAGCGGGAGGTCGGACGGGCGGCGCAGTCACTGGCCGACGACGTGACGTCGGCCTTCGCCGAGCTGGAGATGACCGTGCGCGGCAACCCCAAGCTGCGCGCCGACATCCCGGTGACACTCACCGACGTCGGCAAGCCCTTCGACGGCAAGTACACGATGACAGGTGTCCGCCATGTCTTCGAGCCGGGCAGCCACTACCAGACCTGGGTGACCGTCAGCGGGCGCCAGTGGCGGTCTCTGTACGGCCTCGCCTCCGGCGGCGGTGCGGCGGACCGGTCCCGGCTGCCGTCCGTGGCCAACGCGATCGTCACCGATGTGAAGGACCCGCTGCGGCAGGGCCGGGTGAAGCTGAAGTTCCCCTGGCTGGACGCCACTTACGTGAGCGACTGGAGCCGCACCGTGCAGTTCGCCGGGGTGGGCGGCGGCAGCATCCTTCCGCTGGACGTCAACGACGAGGTGCTGGTGGCGTTCGACCGCGGCGCCCTGGACCATCCGTACGTCATCGGCGGCCTCTACAACGGCAGGGACAAGCCGAAGCCCGGCGACGTACCGCTGCACGACCCCCTCAAGGGCAAGGCGACCCGGCACACCCTCGCCGACCGGGAGAACAACCGCCTGGACCTGCTCAGTCAGAAGATCGGCAAGCGCGGGGTGCGGCTGAGCACCGGCAACGACCGGCTCACCATCAACCTGGACCGCACCAGGACCGAGATCACCGTGGACAGCGCGGGAAGCGTCGTCATCAAGGGAACCCGGTCGGTGTCCGTCGAGGCCGGCGCCAACCTGAGCATGCGCGCGAAAGGCACCATGAACCTCCAGGCCGGGGGAGCGATGACCCTCACGGCGGGCGGCGCCCTGTCCGCCACCGCGGGCAGCACCTTCAACGTCAAGGGCGCCACCGGATCGATCCAGGCCGGGACGCTGAACGTGACGGGCGGGGCGATGAACATCCAGCCCGGGGTCCTCCATGTCGTGACCCCCGGCGCCGTCACCATCGGCGGCACCTCGGTCGCGCTGACCGGCCTGGTCACCGTCAACACCAAGCCGGTGCCGCTCTGATGGCCGGGCAGTTCGTCGGATCCGGCTGGTCCTTCCCCCTGCGCGTCAGTCCGACCGGGGGCATCGCCCTGGTCAGCGGGGAGCGGGAGATCGAGGAGGCCATCCGGCTGGTGCTCGCGACCGCGCCGGGCGAGCGGCCGATGCGGCCCGAGTTCGGCTGCGCCGTCCACGACCTGGTCTTCGCACCGGTCAACGAGGCCACGGCGGGCCGCATTCAGCACGAGGTGTACACCACCCTGGACCGCTGGGAGCCCCGTATCGAGGTGCGCGAGGTGGAGGTGACCGCGGGCGACGACCCGGGGGTGCTCTACATCGACGTCCGCTACGTCATCCGCGGCACCAACAACCCGCGCAATCTCGTCTTCCCGTTCTACGTCATCCCCTCCCACGACGATTCCGATCCGTCCTCCGACCCCTCCTCCGGTCCTCCCCCGTCCGCCGCAGACCCCGACGGCACCGGCGGCGGACCGGCCACCGAAAGCGACCGCTGATGGCACTGCCCTCCCCGAACCTCGACGACCGGCGCTTCCAGCAGTTCGTCGACGACGCCAAGCGCTACATCCAGCGGCGCGCCCCCGAGTGGACCGACCACAACGTGTCCGACCCCGGTGTCACTCTCGTGGAAACGGTCGCCCACATGGCCGACCAGATCGTCTACCGGCTCAACCGGATCCCCGAGAAGAACCACCTGGCCTTCCTCGACCTCGTCGGCATCACCCTCTTCCCGCCGTCCGCCGCGCGCACCGAGCTCACCTTCTGGCTGTCCGCCCCGCAGGAGGACCCCGTCAGCGTGCCCCTGGGCACCGAGACCGCCACCCGGCGCGCCGACGGCGACGAAGCCGTCGTCTTCGCCACCGAGCGCGAACTGACCGTCGTCCCCTGCGAGTTGCGCCATGTCGCCGTCCAGCACGGCGGGCAGCCGGTCACCGACCGCACCACGGACCTCGCCGAGGGCACCGACCTGCTGTGCTTCGCCGAATCCCCGTCCCCCGGCGACAGCATGATGCTCGGGCTCAGCGCCGCCGTCCCGCACTGCGCGGTCGCGCTGCGGCTCGACAGCCGGGTCGACGGCGTCGGTGTGGACCCCCGGCAGCCGCCGCTGGTCTGGGAGGCGTGGACCGCCGACGGCTGGGTGGTCTGCGAGGTCGACCAGGACACCACCGGCGGCCTCAACCGCCCCGGCGACGTCGTCCTGCACATTCCCGGCGGGCACATCCTCTCCCGCACCGGGCGGCAGGAAGCGGGCTGGCTGCGCTGCCGGGTCACCGAGCCCGGGGCCGGCCAGCCCTTCTACACCACCTCGCCCACCGTACGGTCGGCCGAGACGTTCACCGTGGGCGGCACCGTCCCCGCCGTCCACGCCGAGACGGTGCGCGACGAGGCCCTGGGCGAGTCCACCGGGCTGCCCGGCCAGCGGCTGCGGCTCGCCCACGCACCCGTCGTCGGCGACGTACCCCCGCTCGACCTCCAAGTGGCCGACTACGCCGGGCAGGAGGGCTGGAAGGACTGGGAGGTCGTCCCGCACTTCGCCGCCTCCGGCCCGCACGACCGCCACCTCACGCTCGACGCCGCGACCGGCGAGATCGCCTTCGGCCCCGCCGTACGCGAACCCGACGGCACCCTGCGCCAGTACGGGGCCGTACCGCCCAAGGGCGCCGTGATCCGGGCCCGCCGCTACCGCACCGGCGGCGGCCGCACCGGCAACGTCGCCCGCGGCACCATCCGCACCCTGCGTGACTCAGTCCCGTACGTCGCCGAGGTCGTCAACCGCGAGGCCGCCCAGGGCGGGGTCGACGGCGAGAGCGTCGAGGAGGCCAAGACCCGCGCCCCCATCACGCTGCGCGCCCAGGACCGGGCCGTCACCCTGCGCGACTACGAGGAACTCGCCCGCCGCGCCGCCCCCGAGACCGCCCGTATCACCTGCCTGGAGGGCGAACCCGAGGAGCACGGCTCCTACGCCGTACGCGTCCTCGTCGTCCCCCGCGCCGTCCCCGACCCCGGCGGACGGCTCCGCTTCGAACAGCTCGTCCCCGCCGACACGCTGCTCCGGCGGATCACCCGCCACCTCGACGAACGGCGGCTGATCGGCACCCGGCTGGCCGTCGGCCCGCCGTACTACCAGGGCATCACCGTCGTCGCCACCGTCCACGCCTTCCGCGGCGTCGACGCCGACCGCGTCCGGCGCGACGCCCATGATGCCCTCCACCGCCACATCGACCCGCTCACCGGCGGCGCCGGCGGCACCGGCTGGCCCTTCGGCCGCCCCGTCCAGGCGGGCGAGATCTTCGCGGTGCTCCAGCGCGTCCCCGGAGTGGAGCTGGTGGACGAGGTACGGCTGCACGCGGCCGATCCGCTGACCGGCAAACGCGGCGACCGGACCGACCGGATCGACCTCGATCCGCCGTCCCTCGTCTTCTCCTACGACCACCGCGTCCGGGTGATCGGGGGCGCCTCATGAGGGGCTCCGTCGACGGCCTCGCCTCGTCCGCCCCGCTCGCGGCGATGCTGCCCAGCGTCTTCGCCGACGACGACCTGGCGCAACGCTTCGTCGCCGGGCTCGACGAGGTCCTGGCTCCTCTCCACAACGTCCTGGACTGCCAGGACAGCTACTTCACCCCCGCCCTCGCGCCCGCCGACTTCACCCGCTGGCTCGGCGGATGGATCGGCGCCGAGACCGACGGCATCGAGGACGATCACCCGGAGGGCCTGGCCCGGCTGCGCGACGCGGTCGGCGCCGCCGCGTACCTGCACCGGGTCCGCGGCACCCGCGGCGGCCTGGCCGAGACCGTACGGCTCGCCTTCGGCGTCGATCCGGAGATCACCGAGAGCGGCGGCGCGACCTGGAGCGCCCGCCCGCGCGGCACGTTCCCCGGCGAACCCCGCCCCGGGCTGCACGTCACGCTGCGCCTCCCGTCGCCCACCCCTGCCGACGAGCACCGGCTGAACGACATCGTGGCGGCCGCACGCCCCGCCCACGTCCCCTACACGGTCCAGGTGACCGCCGCGGAAAGGACCCAGCAGACATGACCCCCAGTCAGGCATCCGGCGACGGTGACACCGGGAAGCCGGCCGTGATCTGCGCCGAGTGCGGTACGCGGCACGAGAGGGAGCAGTCCTTCTGCGACGGTTGCTCCGCGCTGCTGCCCTGGACGCCCACCCGGGTCCCGGCCCAGCACCCCGACCGCGAGGCCGTGCCCGGTACCGGTGCCGTCCCAGGGACGGGGCGCCACGGCTCGCAGAGCCCGACGACGGTCCGTCGGGACGCCATGCCCGGACCGGAGCGGCCGGACTCCCCTCCGGGCGGACCCAGGTGGACCGATGCCGACCCCGACGACGTATCGACCCAACCCGTGCCCCGGACGGCGGCCGGGACGCACGAAGCCGCCGCGGAGGCCACCGGGACCGGCTCCGCCGCCACAGACCAGGAGCGGGAGCGGGATCGGGAACGGGACCAGGAGTGGGCTCCGGGCCGGGATCAGGAGTGGGACCCGGGCCGGGATCAGGACAGGGGCCGGGGCCGGGATCAGGACCGGGACCGGGACCGTGGCCGGGATCAGGACCGGGACCGGGAGTGGACCCCGGGCCGGGATCAGGACAGGGAACGGGAACGGGATCAGGACCGGGACCGGGCGAGAGCCCTCCTGGTGCCCGTGGCCGACGCCCAGGGCGAGCCGGAGAGCCCTCCGTACGTATCCCCGGTACTGCCCGGCCGCCCCGCCCCCGCCCGCCCGGAGGTCCGTGCCCCGGACGAACCGGAGGTGCGGGGCGGCGTCGCGTGCCCCTGGTGCCACACCGCCAACCGCCCCGACCGCCACTTCTGCGCCCGGTGTGCCATGCCGATGGCCGAGCGCACGGAGAATCCGGCCCGCCGCCCCTGGTGGCGACGGATGTCCGACTACCGCGACAGGGAGGCGCCCTGGGCCGGCGACCGCCCGCGCCTGCGGCGCCAGGTCGGTCGCATCCTGCGCTGGGTGGGTCTCGCGGTGGTACTGAGTCTGGTGGCCTGGGCCCTCTTCCAGACCCCGCGGGCCGTCGACGCGGTACGCGACCACTTCGCCAAGCGCGCCCCGGTCGCGCCGGACTCCTTCAAGGCGTCACGCTCGTACCCCGATCACGGCCCGGACGAGGCGTTCGACGTGGTCAGCAACTCCTGGTGGGGGCCCGGGGTCAGCCAGTCCGCCGAGGGCGAATGGCTGGAGGCCCGCTTCAAGGACCCGGTACGCCTGTTGGACGTCGGAATCACTCCCGGCCAGTCCTCCCGCGGTGACACCCTCACCGAGTCCGCGCTCCCGCACCGCGTCGAGGCCCGCATCACCACGGTGGACGGCAAGACCACCACCAGGGAACTCAATCTCGATCAGGGCGCCGGCTTCCAGCGCCGCCCCTTCCGCGCCCAGGAGGTCACCGCGGTCCGCTTCACGATCCGTTCGGCTTACGGAGCCGACGCCGAGAAGCAGGTGGCCATCGCCGAGGTCGAGTTCTTCGGTCCGTCCAACGCGACCCGGTAGAAAGCCGGCAGAGGGAGTCGTCCCGGCACCCGCGACTCTCCGAAGCGAATGTTCCACGCCACTTTGGCGGCTTCTGGCGTGACCGCGCTTGACCATGCCGCTACGGCACGTTTCGACTGGCATCCGTCGGCGCGACCGCGTCGACGGAGCCGCTTTCGAAACGAGATGACGGTCGTGGCCTGGAGCACCCGAGAGATCGCCGAGCTCGCCGGTACGAGCCTGCGGGCGGTACGGCACTATCACGAGGTCGGTCTGCTGGAGGAGCCGGAGCGGCGTGCCAACGGCTACAAGCAGTACGGCGTCGCTCACCTCATCCGGGTGCTGCGGATCAAGCGCCTGACCGACCTCGGGTTCTCGCTGTCCCAGATCGACGCCATGGGCGACGCCGAGGATCACCCCGAGGAAGCCCTGCGCGCCCTCGACGCCGAACTCGCCGCCACCATAGAACGACTCCAACGGACCCGCGCCGAACTCGCCCTCATCCTGCGCCAAGCCTTGTCGCCCGACCTGCCGCTCGACTTCGTCCCGGCCGTCGCCGAAGCGGAACTGTCCGACGCCGACCGCTCACTCGCCGTCGTCCTCACCCGAATCCTCGGGCCACAAGGTCTGCAGACCTACACCGATATGCTGCAAGCCCTTCCCGACCATCCCGTTGCCGCGGAGTTCGACGACCTGCCCGCCGACGCCGATGAACGGACGCGCCAGGACATCGCCGAGCGCCTTGTCCCCTACATCCACGCGCTCCACGCGAAGAACCCCGGACTGCGCAACGCCAACGAAGACGCCCCGGGCGGCGCGCGCTTCGTGGAGCAGACGTACAGCAAGGCCATCAACGACGTCTACAACCCCGCCCAGCTCGATGTCCTGCGGCGAGCACGGCCGCTCCTGCGCGCATCACGGCGCACCGACCCCGCCTGACCAGAGACGCGGGGCCGGAACCACTCCGCCCTCTTCCTGAAGGCCGCCCTCTTCCGGGAAGAGGGCGGCCTTCAGGAAGAGGGCGGCGACGAGTGCGTAAGCGGCCCAGGCGGCCGCGCGGACTCTCTCCAGGTGCTCCTCCGCAGTGGGGGTGTGCACAGAGCTGGGCTGTGGTCGGTGTCCCGGTGCGCGCGCCGCCTTCGGTGCTCAGCCGCTCCAGCCGCCTCCGACGGCCCTGCTCGACAGGTACGAGTCGCGCAGCGCCTTGCGCAGGCCGGGAACGACGCTGTCGTACCGCGTAGCGAGCGCCTTGAACGCCTGCTTGTGCGTGCGGAGTTCGTTCCCGGTGAACACGCTGGTCACCTCGACTTCGGCGGCGAACACGGCCATGGTGAGCTCGTCCACCGGGACTGTCACCGGATCGGTCCCGCGAAGGACGGTGTTGCGTACCTTCTCCTGCTGGGCGAGCACCTGCTGCGGTTCGTTGACGGTGACCCGGTCGACGGTGAGCAGTCCCAGTCGCTTCTGGTGCTGGACCGTGATCGCCCCCGTCGCGGCAAGCTGTTCGCGGATGGGCTTCTCGGCCGTGTGGGCCTTGTTGTGCACGAACTGGAGCCAGTGCTTCGCCTTCTCGGTGGGCAGGTCGTGCCACACCTCGGCGAGGAAGGGGTCGCCCGGCGGGTTGGCGGCGCGTCGTGCGACCTTCCCTCCCTTGGCGCTGAGCAGTCCGGCGAGGGCCAGCTCGGTCAGCGCCGCGGCGCGCAGCAACTGGCCGCGCCCCTGGAGATTGGTGAGTTCGAACTTGCCTTTGCCGACGGTGTAGCAGAGCAGGTAAAGGCGCTGGGGCAGGCTCTGGGTTCGGCATGGGGACGGGGTCTGGTGCATCTCTCTTCCTCAGATTTACGACCGGGCCGGTCGGATGGAGCGGACGGTCGCGGCTGTGCGGGCCGGGCGAAGGCCGTACGGGCAGGGCCGGGTCAGAACCGTCCCGCGGGCCGTGCCGATCCGGCGGGGTGCGTCGCTGCGGCGGGCCGTGCTGCTCCGGTGGGCTGCGCCGCTCCGGCGAGGGCTTTGAGGCGCTTGCCCGAGCGTCGGCCCGCCCACATGACCACCAGGAGGGCCAGGGCGAGGAGCGGGTAGCCCATCGCGATCTTCGCGACGGCCAGCCAGCCCGTGCGGTCCTCGTCGTAGAGCCACTGCCATACGGCGAACCGGACCGCGAAGACTCCCACCAGCGTGAGCGTGGCGATGTCGTAGTAGCGCCGGGAGAGCTTGTCCTTCAGCCAGGCGGTCCCGGTGCCGTTGAGCGCGCCCCAGACGACTCCGGCCAGCGGCCGGCGTACGAGGACCGAGAGCAGGAAGAGCAGGCCGAGGGCGAAGTTGCTCCAGATGCCTGTCAGGAAGAAGCCCTTGGCCGATCCGGTCTTCCAGGAGACGAACGCGGCGACCGCGACGCCGAACAGGCCGGAGAGCGCGGGCTGGAGCGGCTCCTTGCGGACCAGGCGCAGCACGGAGATCGCCACCCCGACGCCGATGGCGGTACCGATGGCGGCCGTCAGCCCGAAGGCGGAGTTGGCGACGACGAACGCCACGACGGGCAGAGCCATGTACACCAGGCCCGTCGTGCCGCCCATCTGGTCCAGCGGTGTCTGCTTCCCCTTCCCTCCGGGAGTCCCGGCCGACTCGTCCGAGGCGGCCGCAGGGTGGGCGGGGGGTATGGATTCAGTCATGATGCGAGATCAACTCACCAAGTAGTCATAGGTGTTTGTCTGTACGGGTCGCGGGGACTGCCCTGCGTACGTACGGGTACGGGCTGCCCGCCGGCGGTGAGCCCCGGCGCAAGTCACGGGACGTGTCCCGGTGTTCGCTCCGGGGCCGGGCTCCGACGGTGCGCCGATTCCGACGGTGCGCCGATTCCGACGGTGCCGATTCCGACGCTGCGGGCTCCGACGCTGCGGGCTCCGATGATGCGCCGGCTGCTTTGCGTCCGGCTGTCCGCGCGGATGGCGCGGCATGTTCAGGCGACGGCGTCGCCGACAACTCCGCCGGTCGCCGTGCGGATCGCCTGGGCGTAACGCCGGGCGGTGGCCGTCAGGTCGGTGAACTCCGAGAGGTCGGCTCCGGCGAGGGCGGCGGCGCCGATGTGTTCCTCCAGCACCCGCACGACCGCCGCGGCGGCCGCGGCCTGCATCCGCACCTCAAGATCGTCGGCCGGCCGCTCAAGACGGTCCCCGATGATCACGCACAACTCCCGCTCGGTCTGGTCGCAGGCCATCAACCACGCCGTACGGAGCGCCGGTTCGGTGTCGGCGAGCCGGATCATCTTCATCGCGAGCATCTCGTCGGCAAGATCGACGGGCGGCGTCTCGTGACGGAGCCGGGCCAGCTCCGTGGCCAGGTGGTCGTCGAGGGAACTCTGCCGGGGCCAGCCGCGCAGCACACTCAGCAGAGTGACAACGCCCTGCATCACGATCGGCTCAGCACAGCTCTCCTTACTGCGAAAGTGCCGCCAGATGGTGCGTGTGGACAGCCCCACCGCCTCCGCGATCTGATCACCACTCGTGGCGGCCACCCCCTGCTCCCAGAACAGACGCGCCGCCTCCCGGGAGATCTCCAGTCGCAATCGCGACCGCCGCTGCTCACTCATCCCTCCTCCGCCGCGCTCCTTCGTCGCCATGGCACCTCTCACTCTCTCCTTCGAATGTCCTCAAGAGACAGTGTGTCACTAAGTGACGTGATGTGCAAGCGTCCGATCCCCCTCGCCGGGTCGGCCCAGCCGATCACACCCCGGCGAGCGGCCCGGAAAGACGCTCGTACGCGGCGTCCCATGTCCATCGGGACGTCACCCAGCCCCTCCACGGGTCGGTACGGAACGGGTGCCCCGGAACCCGTCGACACGCGTCCCCTGGGACCGGGCGCCATGCGTCCCCCGGAACCAGGCGAAGAGGATCAGAGGGTAGAGGAGGTAGCCGTACCGGGTGGCGGGAGCGAGCGTGATCGCCAGCCCGAGTCCGAGCGCGGTCCGGTCCGCGGCGGCGATCAGGCCGGTCGGAGGGCGTAGGACCAGGGACGCCGCCATGAGTACGGCTCCGGCGCAGAGCAGGACCAGCGCAACCACGTCTCCGCCCGGGAACGCCCGGCTGAGAAGCTGTCCGGGCAGCGGACTCGCCGCCGGGGACGGCGCATCGCCGAACCCCAGGGGAAACGCGATGACGTGCTGAACGAAGGCGGCCGGGTCCCGCAGGGCCACCGGCGCGACGAAGACGAGGGCGACCGCTCCGGTGATCGCCGCGAAGCGCCCTGCCGGGCCCCGGCCGTAGCGGGCGGTCAGCAGCACGAGGGCCACCGCCACCACGGGCCACGCCGTCCACTTCAGGACGGCGGCTCCGCCGAGGACCAGACCGGCTCCGCCGGCCCGGCCACGGGAGGCGAAGGCCAGTCCCAGGCATGCCAGCCCGATCACGGGAAGATCGATGCCGCTCACGGCGAGCGACAGCGCCACCGGCGGGCAGGCCACCAGCCACACGAGAGCCGTTCGCACCCTGCGGTTCGCCTCGGGGCCCGCTGCGGCGACCCGGGCGGCGCCGGCCATCGCCGCGAGGAAACAGAGCGCGAACCACCACCGGGGATCACCGAGCGGCCCGTCGCCTGTCAGGGCGGCGGGGATGCCGAAGAGGGCCATCCCGGGCAGGTACGGATTGAAGTCCTTCAGCGCACCGGGCTCAGGATCGTAGGGACTGCCCGACTCCAGCAGCTGGTGGGCCGCGTCCTCGACAACCCGGACCTCAAGTTGGGCACTGTCCGCCAGGACGAGCGCGATCAGCGGGATCAGTGCCGCGGTCACCGCTCCGACTCCCGCGCCCCCGCGTGCCCCCGAACGGGCCCTGGAGCACATCATGGTCACGGCTGCGGCGCCGTAACCCACCGCCGCGGTCACCGCCCAGACCCGATGGGTCCCCAGCGTCGATCCGGCTGCGAGGAGCACCGCGAACCCCGCGCAGGCAAGCCAGGCGAGCGGCTCCGTCATACGGGGTAGCCGACGCGCCGCGTGGGCGGGCGCACTGTCCGTCCGCCGTGCCTCCAGGGCCCTCTGTGCCATTTCCTGCCCCCCAAATCGACGCCTGGTCAAGGAGGTTAGGAAGGCGGCGCGCGCACTTCGTCACACGAGGCTCCGGTCTTCTGCCTCGAACCGGGGTGTGATGCCCATGCCGGAAGTCAACCCGTAGCGTGACGAGTGGCGGAGTTCGCCGGACAGCGCCGGCGGCGCTGCGTGGTCCTCGGACTCCGGGATGAACAGCGTCTCCAACCGGAGTCAGAGGCGGCCCGGTGTGGCCTCCTCCTGGAGAAGTAGGTTTGGCCCGCATGAGTATGTGTACTCATGTTCGCGCTCACGCCTTCACGGAGGCTGGCCGCACTTGACCAACTCCGAGGGAGCCAACTGTGCGTATCACCAGCAAATTCCGTACCTCATCGTCTGCGGGCGGCGGCCGTCCGATTCGATCGGTAATAGGTCTCGCCCTGGCCAGTGCCGCTGTTGTGGGGCTGGCCGGTTGCTCGATGGAGGACGCGACCTGTGGCGGCGGCGAATACCCGGTTCTGAACGTGGGCAGCACCGGCAGCGCATGCGTACCCAACGACGAGGAGCCGCCGAAGGGATACGTCCGCTATCCGGAAGGAAAGGTCCCCGAGCACGTCGGTGACAAGTGGGACGTCTACTGGGAGACCCACACCATCGATGAGAACGGCAAGATCATCAAGGCTCCCGACGCCGAGTGACGAGCCCTCCGGGAGGTCCTCGCGAAATGGCCGGACTGCGAGGACCTCGAACCGCGGGGACTTCGGACTGCGAGGACCTCGAACCGCGGGACTCGGCTCGCATACGCGCTGCGATACCGTCAGGGCGAAGTCCGCCGGGGACTGGGCGCGAGGTGGCCTGCCCCGGGGGCGGCCCCCCCCGGGGTGGGCTCAGGCGTCGGAGTCGTGATCGAGAGTCTGCCGAATACGGCGGGACGGGTTGAAGGCGTACAGCTCCAGGATGTCGGGCGGGTCGACGAGGCCCGGTCCTCCCGCGTGGATCCAGGCCGTGATGTCCGCGCTCGCGTCGGCGTCGTTGACCAGGCCCAGCCATACGGGGCGCCCGCCCGCCTTCCGTCCTTCGGCGGACGGCTGGATCACGATGACATTGGCGTGGTCGCAGGCGTCCAGGCAGTCCACGGCGCGGACCGTGGCGACATCTCCGACGGAGGCCCGCAGACCGGCCAGTTGGGCGGTGTGGTCCAGCCCCGGGATCTTGGGCGTACCACAGCAGCAGCCGCGGCAGACGGTGACCTTGGGACGCCCGGCCCCGCTTCCGGCGCTGGCTCCGGACCGGTTTCCGGCTGCTGACCGGGCCCCGGAGGTGGACCGGGTTCCCGGTGTGGGGGCGGGCTTGCGGCTGCGGCGGCTCAACGGTCGCCTCCGATCTCGGTGGGTACGGCGGGGTGTTTCCCGGACTGTTTCCCGGACTGCTTCCTGGAATGTTCTCAGGAGCGTTTCCCGGAGCCGGTCCAGGCGCTCTCGCGCAGCAGGCGCAGGCCGTTGAGGCCGACGATGACGGTCGACCCCTCGTGCCCGAGAACCCCCAGCGGCAGTGGCAGATGACCGACGAGATCCCAGACGACCAGGGACGAGATGAACACACCGGCGATGACCAGATTCTGGACCACGAGGCGACGGGCACGCCGGGACAGGGCGATGACCTGGGGCACGGTGGCGAGTTCGTCGCGGACGACGACCGCGTCGGCGGTCTCCAGCGCGAGGTCGGACCCGGCCCGGCCCATGGCGACACCGGTGTGGGCGGCGGCGAGCGCGGGAGCGTCATTGACACCGTCGCCGACGACCAGCACATTGCGTCCGGCCGCCTCCCCTTCGCGTACGGCGGCGACCTTGTCCTGAGGCAGCAGCCCGGCCCGTACGTCGGTGATGCCGACCTCGTGCGCGAGGCGGGCGGCGGCGCGCGGATTGTCGCCGGTGAGCAGCGTCGGGGGAGCGCCGGTGAGCGCGGTGAGGGCGGCGACGGTAATGGCCGCGTCCGGGCGGAGCCGGTCGGAGATGCCCAGCACACCCACCGGGACGCCGTCGAGCCGGACGACCACGGCAGTACTGCCGTCCTCCTCCAACCGAGCCGCGAGCGCGGCACAGTTGGAGGAAGCGGAATGCACCTGTGCGGAGTGGGCGGGTGCCGCTTCGGTGTCCGGGGCGTGGGGGTGCTCGGTCAGCCGGGCCGGTGCGCCGACAGTGACGGTGGCGCCCCGTACGGTGGCGGTCACCCCGACGCCGGGGGTGGACATGAAGTCCTCCGCAGCCGGGATGCTCAGGCCGCGCTCGCGGGCGGCGGCCACGACGGCGCGGGCGAGGGGATGTTCGCTGGGATGCTCGGCCGCTGCGGCCAGGGTCAGCAAGTCGTCTTCGGTCAGCGGCGGGAAGCCCTCGGCCAGGGGTGGAAGACCTTCGGTCGCGAGCGGGACGCCCTCCTCGGCCGGCCCGTCGGCGCCGGCCGGGGAACGGACCGCACCGGTTGACGGGCGGACCGCGTCGGCAGGGGAACGGACCGCACCGACCGATGGGCGGATCGCACCGGCCAGCGGGCGGACCGCCGTGACGCGGGGCGTCCCCTCCGTCAGGGTGCCGGTCTTGTCGAGCGCGACGGCGTCGACCTGCCCCAGCCGTTCCATCACCACGGCGGACTTCACCAGCACGCCGTGGCGGCCGGCGTTGGCGATGGCGGACAACAGGGGCGGCATGGTGGCCAGTACCACCGCACACGGAGACGCGACGATCATGAAGGTCATCGCCCGCAGCAGCGCCCCCGTCAGGTCCGCGCCGAAGGCGAGCGGGACGGCGAACACGGCGAGGGTCGCGACGACGATGCCGATCGAGTAGCGCTGTTCGACCTTCTCGATGAACAACTGGGTCGGCGCCTTGGTCTCCGACGCCTCCTCGACCATCGCCACGATCCGGGCGATGACGGAGTCGGAGGCATCGCGCTCGACTCGTACCCGTAGCGCGCCGGTGCCGTTGAGGGTCCCGGCGAACACCTCGTCCCCGGGCCGCTTCGCGACGGGCAGCGGTTCGCCGGTGATGGTGGCCTGGTCGACCTCGCTCGCCCCGTCGAGCACCCGGCCGTCGGCGCCGATCCGCTCGCCGGGCCGGACGAGGATGATGTCCGCGACCGAGAGTTCCTCGGTGGCCACCGTCTCTTCCCGTCGTTCTTCCTCATTGGTTTCCCCGCCCGGGTCCCCGTAGGTCAGGCGGGTCGCGGTGGTGGGGGCCAGGTCGAGCAGTCCGCGTACGGAGTCGGCGGTACGGGCGGTCGCCAGGGCCTCCAGGGCGCCGGAGACGGCGAAGATGACGATCAGCAGTGCCCCGTCCATCACCTGCCCGATGGAGGCCGCCCCGATCGCCGCGACGATCATCAGCAGGTCCACGTCCAGGGTCTTCTCGCGCAGGGCACACAGCCCCTCCCAGGCCGGCTCCCAGCCGCCGGTGACATAGGCGAGGGCGTACAGCGGACCCCAGGCCCAGACCGGCGCACCGGCCGCCTGGAGGGGGAGCGCGATCAGGAACGCGACCGTGGCGGCCGCCGCCCAGCGGGCCTCGGCGAGCGCGAACGCCCGCGTACGGCGCCGGGGGACGGCGGACCGGTGGGTCACGACCGACGGGGCCTGCTCCGGGAGCCGGGCCTGGGGCCGGGCCTCGGCCCGGGGCCGGGTCTGCGGCGAGGAAGAGGGCATGGCGAAAGGACCCTTCGCGGGCGTGGGGACGGGGAAGGACGGCAACACCGACACCATACAGGAATAGATGAACAGGTCTTCATTTGTCGTCGGTACGATGACCTCATGGGCCACGGAGTCGACGCCAAAACCACCGCCACCACACGCGAACGCCTGGACGCGGTGGGCGCCGACGATGTGGCCGCCACCCTTCAGGCGCTGGCCACCCCCTCCCGGCTGCGGATCCTCGCCCGGCTCCAGGAGGGCCCCTGTGCGGTCGGCGATCTGGCCGAAGCCGTGGGCATGGAACAGTCGGCCTGCTCCCACCAGCTGCGCCTGCTGCGCAACCTCGGTCTGGTGACCGGCGAACGGCACGGCCGCTCGATCGTCTACGCCCTGTACGACCACCATGTCGCCGAGCTGCTCGACCAGGCGTTGTTCCATGTCGAGCATCTACGGCTCGGCCTGCGGGACGCCCCGACGCTCTGACATCGCGGGGCTCCGAGGCCCACACGCGATCACCAGCCACTACGCGATCCCGCTCCTCATCGAGACGCCGGGCGGCCTGGTCGTCGAAGTGACCGACGGAACCGACGAGTACAACGCCCGCACCTACCGGGTCTCCTTCTTCTACGACCTGGCCAAGGCGGCGGTGAACCGTATGGCGTTCGCACTGGCGCACGAGCTGAAGCCCCACGGCGCGACCGCCGTGTCCCTCACCCCGGGCCGGCTCCGCTCCGAGGCCATGCTCGACGCGTACGGCGTCACCGAGGCGAACTGGCGTGACGCGACCGCGCGTTCACCCCATTTCGCCATCTCCGAAGGCCCGGCGTTCGTCGGCCGGGCGGTGGCCGCGCTCGCCCGGGACCCCCAGGTCTCGCGCTGGAACGGACAGTCGCTGTCCAGCGGGCAGTTGGCGAAGGTCTACGGCTTCACCGATCTCGACGGCAGCCGCCCCGACGCCTGGCGGTACGTATCCGAAGTCCAGGACGCGGGGCGGCCGGCCGATGTGACGGGTTACCGGTGACAGCCCGCGCCGCCCAGGACCGCGCCGGCACGGGGGCATGCGCGGCGGGGCATGCGTCGCGGGGCGCGGGTCAGACGGCCGTGACCTCCACCGCGAGGTCGTTGTTGACCGTGTAGTACGGGCGCGCGGAAAGGCCATCGAGCGTGGTCGCCGGGTACACGAAGACCTTCTTGCGGTCCGCCAGGTCGTCCAGGAGCCGGGCCACCCGGACCCGGGACGCGCCTGCCGTCGGCCGTACGAAGACGTCCCACGCCCCGGGGCCGCCCTCCCGCGCGCTCAACAGGTCCCGGTAGTCGGCGGTGAAGGAGAAGTCGTGGTCGCCCTCGGCGGTCAGTTCGACCTCCCGTACGGTGTCGTCCTTGCCACGGCGGCGCAGCAACGCGGTCGCACCGGCGCCCAGTTCGGCGCCGATGAGCCGTGCCCGTACGGTCATCGTGCGGGCGGTCACGCGAATGGAGCCCGCCTCCGCGTGGGAGGTGCGCAGCCAGGCCCGTACGGCCAGGTAGCCGTCCACGGTCGCGTACGGGATCCGGACGGCCAGCGGCCGCGTCGGCAGAGCGGAGCCCGGGGGCTTCACCAGGGCCCGCAGGTCGCGCATTCCCGGGCGGAGCCGTTGACGCGGCGCGCCCGGTCCGGACAGGAGGTACGCGTCCCACCGGCCCTCCGCGAAGGCGGGCGACGGCTCAAGAGCGGCCTGCCGGTGGCCCTCGCCGACCGGTTCCAGAGCGGCCACATGCGTGATCTCCTCGGGCTTCCCCTTCGGAGGGCGCAGGCGCAACAGCAATTGCGGCTGCGGCTGAGAGGACGGCGCGGCCATCTTTACGCGTACGACGAGCCGGCCGTCACCGTCCACCGTGCAGTCGGCGCGCGGGGCTTCAGTGCGCAGGGCTTCGGCGTGAGCGGTCTCCGGGGTTTCGCTGGGGAGGCCCGTGGTGTGCTCCTGGCTCATCGCTCTTCCTTCCGTCCGCTGCGCACAGACCTCATGACCGTGCCGAGCGCCGTGTGGACGGCGTCCTTCGCCGCGTAACCACGGCTCACCAGAAGGCGGCTCGCACCGCCGGGCGGGGACGCGGGGCGGCCGGCCGACCGTGCCGCCACCAGGCCCGCGAACAGTTCCTCGGCCTGTGCCACCACCGGACCCGGCCCGTAGCGCCGGGAGTTCTCCAACGCCGTACGGCCCATACGGCGGCGCTTGTCGTCGTCGCGGACGAGTGCGAGCAGGGCGGCCGACAGGGCGTCGCGGTCACCGACGGGGACCAGTCTGCCGTCCTCGCCGTCGGCGATGATCTCGGCCGGACCGTGCGGGCAGTCGGTGCTGACGACCGGGAGCCCGAGGCGCATCGCCTCGACGATGGTCATGCCGAAGGGCTCGAAGTTGGAAGTGGCGGCGGCGATCGAGCCCTTGACCCACTCCGCCTCCATCGGGATCGCGGCTCCCATCAGGAAAACGTTGTCGTACAGACCGAGTTCGTCTATGAGGCGCCGCAGCCGGTCGTGTTCCTCACCCTTGCCGTAGATGCGCAGCTGCCAGTCGGGACGCTCGGCCGCCACGGCGGCGAACGCCTCGATGAGCAGGTCGTACCGCTTCACCTGGACGAGCCGTCCGGCGGCCACCACGACAGGGGCGTTGCCGTCGGCGGGCGGGAGCGACGGGTCGGGGACGCTGTTGGGCAGAGCTTCCACCCGCACGCCCGGCAGCCGCATCTTCCTCCGGTAGGCGGCGGCGTCGGCGTGTGTGACGGTGGTCAGCGCGTCCAGGCGCGGATAGACGCGGCGCAGCACCCGGCGCAGCCGGGGGTGGTGGTTGTCCAGGGTGAGGTGTTCCTGGGCCACCCGTACGGTCCGGGCCGGGGCCTGGAGGGCGAGATGCACATTGAGACCCGGCCGCGTCCCCACCACGACATCGGCGTCCGTCGTCCTCAGATACTCGGCGATCCGCTGGTCGGTGAGTTCGCTGTACTGCCCGTAGCGGTACTCGGACTCGGGGTACACCGTCGCCGGACGGAGGTGCAGGGGGTGTTCCTTCTCCTCCCGCAGGTCCACGAGCGGGCGCAGGCGTATGCGGGGATCAGGTCTCAGGTTCGGGCTCTCGCGGTGCCGCAACGCCGAGACGATCTCCACCTCATGCCGCTCCGCCAGCGCACCGGCCAAGTTGAACGTTGTCGTGATTGTCCCCCCTATGCCGTACGCGTTGTGGATGAGGAAAGAAATTTTCATGCTGGCTCAGACCCCTGAGGTCACCTTGCCGTTGCCTTTGTTACACCTTCGTGAGGCGACTGCGTCGCTTCCGTGGCAGAGACGGCCGGGGAGGGGCCGTGAGGGCGGGGAGGCGGAGGCGCGGGCGTGAACCGGCCGGCCCGGGGCGGGCGGAGAGGAGCTACGGGGCGGGCCGGGCGGGGCAAGAGGGAGGGTACGGACCGACGGCCCTCAGCCCCTCCCGATCAACGGCATCCCCGTCGCCAGCACCGTCGTGAACAGCACATTCGCCTCCAGCGGCAGCTCCGCCATGTGCAGCACCGTCTTCGCCACGTCCGCGACGTCCATCACCGGTTCGATCGCCGACTCGCCGTTCGCCTGCGGTACTCCCCGCCGCATGCGCTCCGTCATGTCCGTCGCCGCGTTCCCGATGTCGATCTGGCCGCAGGCGATGCGGTACGGACGGCCGTCCAGCGACAGCGACTTGGTGAGCCCGGTCATGCCGTGCTTGGTGGCCGTGTACGCGACCGAGTCCGGCCGGGGCGCATACGCCGAGACCGAGCCGTTGTTGATGATCCGGCCGCCCTGCGGATCCTGCTCCTTCATCATCCGGAACGCCGCCTGCGCGCACAGGAACGTGCCCGTCAGATTGGTGTCCACGACCTTTCGCCAGGCGGAGTACGGCAGTTCCTCCAGCGGTGTGCCCCCGGGCCCGAACGTGCCCGCGTTGTTGAAGAGCAGATCGAGGCGGCCGTACCGCTCCCTCACCTCCGCGAACAGCGCGTCGACGTCCTCCGGTCGCGACACATCGGTCCGTACGCACAGCACGTCACCGCCCGCCGTGTGCGCGGCACGGGCCGCTCCCGCCGTGTCCGCCAGGGTCTCGGTGCGCCGTCCGGCCAGGACCACCGACCAGCCTGCGCCGGTCAGGGCCACCGCGACCGCCCGTCCGATGCCTGAGCCCGCCCCTGTCACCACGGCGATCTTCCGCTCGGTGCTGATCTTCCGCATCGCGTTCATGGCCACGCAGCGTACGTGAGGCGGGAGGCGCCGGGCGGGCCATCGCCGATCCGCACCCAACACCTCACCGTTCCAGGCGACTTGACGTGGCCCGGTCGTCGCTGTCACCCGAGACGCGGCTCGTCGCGACGCGCTACCGGTCCGTGGGGAAGCGGACGCCGATACGGTCCCGTACGGCGTCGAGCGTCCGCATCACCGCGAGCGTCCCGTCCAGCGGCACCAGAGGGGACTCCGTCTCTCCGGCGCGCAGGCAGCGCATCACCTCGGCCGCCTCGTACTGCAAACCGTGCAGCGGGCCCTCCGTGGTGAACTCCTCGGGCTCCGCGCCCTCCCGGTGCAGTACGAACCGTTCCGTACTGAAGAAGCCCGACGGCACCTCGATCCGCCCCGCCGTGCCCGTCACCGTCGCCGTCACCGCGGTCCCGGCCGTGACCGAGCAGGTCAGCAGCGCCGTCGCGCCCGCGTCCCAGCCCAGCAGCATCCCGGTGTTGAGGTCGGCGCCCTCGGGGGAGAGCAGCGCGTCGGCCTGTACGCGGTCGGGCTCGCCCAGCAGCAACTGTGCGAAGGAGACCGGATAGACGCCGAGGTCGAGCAGCGCGCCGCCGCCGAGGGCCGGGTCGCGCAGCCGGTGGTCGGGGGCGAAGGGGCCCTGGAGCCCGAAGTCGGCCTGGACGGTACGGATCTCACCGATCGCACCGTCCCGGACCAGCTCCGCCAGGCGCCGGATGGCGGGGTTGCAGTACATCCACATGGCTTCCATCAGGAACAGCCCACGCTCCCGGGCGAGCGAGACCAGCTCCCCGGCCTCCCCGGCGTCGAGCGTGAACGCCTTCTCGCACAGCACCGGCTTTCCGGCGGCGAGGGCGAGTCCGGTGGCGCGCCGGTGCGCGGAGTGAGGGGTGGCCACGTACACGACATCCACCTCGGCGTCGGCGAGGAGCCCGGCCCAGTCGCCGTACGCGCGAGGGATCCCGAACCGGCCCGCGAACTCCGTCGCCGACGCCTCGGTGCGCGAGGCCACCGCCGCCACCTCGGCGTCCGCCAGTTCCCTTACGTCGGCCGTGAAAGCGGCGGCGATGGCGCCCGTCGCCAGCACGCCCCAGCGCACGGGCCTGTCCTGCGCCACCTGTACCGCTGCCGTTTTCATAGCTGCCTCATAAAGGTCTCGACCAGTCCGGCTGAGCTGAGAGCATAGGTACGGATTCGACGACATGGAGAGACGGATGCCGGACGGCGGCCAGCCCACCCACGGACGTAAAGGACATATACCGCCCGAGCGGCGTCGCTCGGCATCGGCGCGGATACCGGAGCGGACTCCGGCGCCGCAGCGGACCGCGGTACCGACACCGCAGCGGACCGCGGCACCGATACCGGAGCAGCGGCAGGCACCCCCCGAGGAGGTCCCTGCCCCCGCGGCCCTCGCCGAAGCCGCCTCCCTCGCCGAGGCCGCGACCCTGGCCGAAGCCACCCCGATCACTCAAGCCGCACGGGTCACCCAAGCCGCACCGGTCACCGAAGCCGCGCCCGTCGCCGCCGCGCGCCGCGCCGGGCTGCTGGTCACGCTGATCCTCGGCGGGCTCACCGCGCTGCCCCCGCTCTCCATGGACATGTACCTCCCGGCCCTGCCCGAGGTCACCCGCTCGCTGAACTCACCCGCGGCGACCATCCAGATCACCCTCACCGCCTGCCTGGCGGGCATGGCGCTGGGCCAGATCGTGGTCGGGCCCATGAGCGACAAGTGGGGGCGGCGCAGGCCACTGCTGCTCGGCATGGTCGTCTATGTGCTCGCCACGGCCGTCTGCGCGCTGGCCCCCACCACCGAACTCCTCATCGGCTTCCGCCTCCTGCAAGGTCTCGCGGGCGCGGCGGGCATCGTGATCGCCCGCGCGGTCGTGCGCGACCTGTACGACGGCGTGGAGATGGCCCGCTTCTTCTCCACCCTGATGCTGATCTCCGGCGTCGCGCCGATCATCGCGCCGGTGCTCGGCGGCCAGGTGCTGCGGCTGACGGACTGGCGCGGCATCTTCGTCCTCCTCACGCTGATCGGCTCCGCCCTGACGTTCGTCGTCTGGAAGTGGCTGCACGAGACGCTGCCGCCGGAGAAGCGGCACAGCGGCGGAGTCGGCGAGGCGCTGCGTACGATGCGCGGGCTGCTCGCGGACCGGGTCTTCACCGGCTACATGCTGACGGGCGGGCTCGCGTTCGCCGCGCTCTTCGCGTACGTCTCGGCCTCACCGTTCGTGGTGCAGGAGATCTACGGGGCCTCGCCGCAGACCTTCAGCCTGCTCTTCGGCGTCAACTCGATCGGCCTCATCACCGTCGGCCAGATCAACGGCAAGATACTGGTCGGCCGGGTCAACATGGACCGGGTGCTGGGCTTCGGGCTCACCGCGATCACGCTCGCCGGTCTCGCGCTGCTGCTGATGACGTCCGGGGTGTTCGGCCCGGTCGGGCTGTTCCCGGTCGCGGCGGCGCTGTTCGTGCTGATGTCCTCGATGGGCCTGGCGATGCCCAACACCAACGCCGCCGCGCTGATGCGGACCCCGCACGCGGCGGGCTCGGCGTCCGCCCTCATCGGTACGGCGTCGTTTCTGATCGGCGCCATCGCCTCGCCCCTGGTCGGGATCGCGGGCGAGCGGACGGCGGTCCCGATGGCCGTCGTGCAGCTGGTGTGCGCGGTCGCCTCGCTCAGCTGCTTCCTGGGCCTCGTACGCCCCTGGCAGTCCCACCACCGCCCCATCGGCGCCCGTCCGGCGCCGGACGCACCGACCGACGCCTGACGCCTGACGTCGGTGCGCCGGGCACCGGAACACCACAACCTCCGACGGTGCGGGGGCGGGGTTCACCCGCCCCCGCACAAGGAGGTGCGGACGGTCAGGGCCTGCGGTATGTCGTGCACTTGAGGTTCGTGGAGGCCCCCCTCACGAGACAGACCTTGACCTTGGCGGCCCCGCCGCGCACGTTTGCGGGAACCCTGAATGCGAACGAGGCGGACCGGCCGCACACCTGGCTGCTGCTCTTCGATCCGAGCAGCGTTCCCCCGGCGCTGTACGTGGATACGTGGGTCCTGCGGCACCCACTGGACTCCACGGCCCGCTGCGTCCCGCTCACGTCGACCGCTCGGTCTTTCCAGACCAGAGTGCCACGGGTGTAGGTCGCCCCGTGCGGGACATTGAAGGCACTGGAGACGGAGGCGGCAGCGGCGGGCACGGCAGCGGCGTGCGGTGCGGCGGCGGACGCCACGGCCGTTGCCGGCGGTGTCAGGAACGCCGAGGGCAGGGTGAAGGCGGCTGCTGCTGCGACCGCGAGCATGGAATGGCGCATGGCATGACGCACTGATGGCATGGGATTCTCCTGTCGTCCAAAGGGAGTTGCTGGAGATTGCGGTTGCCGGTCCCAGTACAGCCAGCCGTGTGGGGGTGCCGCAGCAGAACCTCAGCGGGTCACCTGTGTGGGTGATACATCAGGTCATGTCATGAATGTCCGGGACGTCGCTCGGACATGGGGCGCGGGCCGTACGCACCCGGACAGGGCCTAGGGCCTCTCGTTTGGATCTTGCCGGGCTCGCGTGCCCCGGCACCGCGCCTCGCCGCGTTGCCGTCGCTCCACGACGCTCCGCGTCGCCTCACTCCTCCGCCTTGCGATCCACGGCACCAGACCCCGCTCCCTGATCCGGCCTGATCCAAACGAAAGACCCTAGGAGACTCCCCGGTCCCGCCGTGCGTACCCGGTCAGGTGCGGTACGTCCTTCGCGTCCGTCCACCGGAACAGCCCCGCCCCGGCCGTCTCCCCGTTCGGCAGCCGGACATTGGCGGCCAGCGCCTCGGGCGTCCCGGTCTTCAGGTCCACCTGGAGCGGGCTGCCGCCGCCCGCCAGCGCGTCCGTCGTGTCGCGGGCGCTCGTCGCGCCGTACGCCACGCCCTGGTCCGTGACCGTGGTCAGGGTCAGTGGATCGGTGCCGTCCGGCTCCTCGAAGCAGTACGCCGTCTTCTCGTCCAGGTCGAAGGCGAGCCTCCCCGCGATCAGGTAGCGGCCGTCGGGGGAGGCGACGAGCCGCGGGTCGTCGCCGGGGGCGATCGCGGGTTTGCGGCAGCGTGCCTGGGCGAGGGTCTTGCCGGTCGACGTGTCGTGCACCGCCCACACCTCGTGGGTGGCCGCGTCCTTGGAGCCCTTCTTCTTCTGCCACTTGGCGAGGACAAAGCCGGAGCCGGAGCCGTGGACCACCGAAGCCGGCACCCCGGAGGTGGGCTCGGTGCTCTTCGGCGCGGACTTCCGGCTGAACCAACTCCCGCGTACCCAGAACTCCTTGGCCCCGCTGACCAGCAGCCCCTTGTCCGTCGTCGCGCGAACCTCGGTCAGCTCGCGGCAGTTCGCGCAGCCCTTCGGGTAACCGAGCGAGCCGCGCGGGACCTTGACCACCCCGGCGTCGGCCGGGTCGACGACCGCGCTGGTGGCCTTGCCGTCGCTGATCAGGATGCCGGGACCCGCTCCGCTGACCGTCGGCGAGTCCGTCCACGGGACCATGACCCGCTCCCGGGAGCCGTCGTCCGCGCGGTAGATGTCCAGGGAGACGACGGAGTCCGGCGGCTTCAGCGGATCCGTGTCCAGTTTTCCGTACGACCAGGTGACGAAGTACTCCTGATCGTCCTTGCCGACGGACAGCAGCCGGGGGAACCGGTCGGGCGAGGACAACGGCCGCCAGGGCCTGCCGCTCCAGCCGCGCTTCCCGGTCGTGGCGTCCAGCGTCCGCAGCCGGAACCGGTCCGGGCCCACCCGTTCCAGGTAGCCGATCCGTTCCGGACGGCCGGCTCCGTCCGAGGTCCCGGTGATCGCGTAGTCGGGGGAGGGGGCGGCGACATCCCAGCCGCGCCTCGTGTCGTACGCGGGCGGAACGTTGAGCCGCGGCACCGAGGGCTCGCTGTTCGCCGTGGCCTTCTTGGGCCGGTCGTCGGCCCTGTCGTCCTTCTTCTTCCCGTCGAAGGCGACGAGCAGGAGCAGCAGCGCCAGCATGGTCACCCCGGCCACCAGGGTCAGGCGTACGACCTTCTGTCTCATGGTCCCCCCCCCCGTGGCCGAGCCCTTCAGCCGGACAAGGGCCGTAGCGTAGCAACTGGCCGAACACGCTCAGTAGTTCGGACTGGGTGTGCAGCTGAGACCTCGGGCCGTTCGGGCCGTTCGGCGCGGAGTTGTGTTCGACAAGCCCTTCGGGCCTGTCCGGGTTCGCCCCGGGGATGCGTCACGAACTTGCCATTGCTGTCACTTAATGACAATGTCATTTAGTGACAGAAGGGCAGTCACTGTCACCGACCGCGCGTACCTCCGGTACTGCGGAAGTCTTGGTCACAGGAAGGACCGACATGGCTCCGCCGGATCACATCCCCGTCGAGGAGTTCTTCGCCCCGCCCTTTCGCGCGAGTGTCTCCCTCTCGTCGGACGGCACCAGGATCGCCTACCTGGCGCCGTGGAAGAACCGTCTGAATGTGTGGATCGAAAGCGTCGACGAGCCAGGCGACGCGCGCTGCCTGACCACCGAAACCCGTGGTGTGCAGGCCTACTACTGGATGGACGATCCGCGGTGGCTGCTCTACACCCGGGACCAGGACGGCGACGAGAGCTGGCACATCTTCCGCGTCGACCTGGAGAACCCGGACGCCGAGGCGGTCGACCTCACCCCGGTCCCCGGAGCGAGGGCCGGGATTCTCGGCTTCCCCGCCGGGCGGCCCGGAAAGGTGATCGTCCAGGCGAACATGAGGAATCCCGCCGAGTTCGATCTGCTGGAACTGGACTTCATCACCGGCGACATCGAGACGCTCGTCCAGAGCCCCGGGAGCGATGTCGGCCTCTGGCTGTACAGCCAGAGCGGCGAGATTTTCGCCACCCGGACAACCGCGAACGGCGATCTCGAGCTGTCACGTTGGAACGAGTCCACGGGTGACCTGAGTTCCGTCGTGGTGTTCGACGGCTCGGACCATCCGACGGGCATCTTTCCGCTGGAGATCACGCCGGACGGGACGGGCGTGTGGCTGGGATCGAACCGGGACACGGACCGCAAGCGTCTGGCCCGGCTCGACCTGGCCACGGGCGAGGAGCGCGAGGTCGACTCCCACCCGGTCCACGACCTCGACACCCGTGCGGCCGCCTTTCCCCAGCTCCCCTACCCCCTCATCCACCGCCGCCGGACCGGCGAGTTGATAGGGGCCCGCTATCTCGGGGAACGGCAGGTGATCCACGCCCTGGACCCGCACTTCGCCGACGTGCTGGAGAACCTGGAGAAGCTGTCCGACGGCGATCTCGCCTCCGTGTCGTCCGACGCGAGCGAGCGGCGGTGGGTCGTCAGCTTCACCCACGACCGCGACCCCGGTGTCACCTATTTCTACGACCACTCCACGGGTGAGAGCCGCCTGCTCTTCCGGCCCCGGCAGAATCTGGATCCCGAGAAGCTGGCGCCGATGACGCCGGTGACCATCACCTCCCGCGACGGACTGGCGCTGCCCTCCCACCTGACCCTGCCGGTCGGGATCGAGCCGACCAGGCTGCCGTTGGTGCTGTTCGTCCACGGCGGCCCCTGGACACGGGACAGCTGGGGCTTCAACCTCGCCGCGCAGCTCTTCGCCAACCGCGGCTACGCGGTGCTCCAGGTCAACTTCCGCGGCTCCACCGGGTACGGCAAGGCCTTCACCAAGGCGGCGATCGGAGAGTTCGCCGGCAAGATGCACGACGACCTCATCGACGGCGTGAACTGGGCCGTCGACCAGGGGTACGCGGACCCCGGTCGCGTGGCGATCATGGGCGGTTCCTACGGCGGCTACGCGGCGCTGGTCGGTGTCGCCTTCACCCCCGACGTCTTCGCCGCCGCGGTCGACGTCGTCGGCATCTCCGACCTCGCCACCTTCATGGGCAGCCAGCCCGACTTCGTCAAGCCCCACCTGCTCAACAACTGGTACCGCTACGTCGGTGACCCGGCGGATCCGCGGCAGAAGGCCGACATGCTCGCCCGCTCGCCGATCAGCCGCGTGGACCAGATCCGTACACCGCTGTTCATCGCCCAGGGAGCCAACGACGTGCGAGTCGTCCAGGCCGAATCCGACCAGATCGTCGAAGCCCTTCGCGCGCGGGGGGTCCCGGTCGAATACACCGTCATGGAGGACGAAGGCCACTCCTTCGACAACCCGGACAACGCCATCGCCCTCTACAAGGCGGCGGAGCAGTTCCTCGGCAAGCACTTGAGCGCCAAGCCGGACGGTGTCCAGACACGGAAATCCGGACACTGACCAGGCACTAAAATGTCGGCGGTGAACGCCCCCCTCCCCACCGCCGACACCCTCCGCGCCGCGCTCGCCGGGCTGCTCGACGGGCTGCCGCCGAAGCAGGCCGCGCAGGCCGTCGACCGGCTGATCTCCAACTACCGTGGCGCCACCCCGACGGACGCGCCCGTGCTCCGCGACCGGTCCGATGTCGCCGCCTATGCCGCGTACCGCATGCCGGCGACCTTCGAAGCTGTACGGGCGGCGCTGGCGGGACTCGCCGCCGCCGCGCCCGGCTGGGAGCCCGGCAGCCACCTGGACGTGGGCGGCGGTACGGGGGCCGCGGTCTGGGCGGCGGACGCCACCTGGGAGGCCCGGCCCGGCGCGAGCCGTACCACCACCGTCCTGGACTGGGCCGAACCCGCCCTCGCCCTCGGCCGCGAACTGGCCGCCTCCGGAGCGCCCGCACTGCGCGCCACCGACTGGCGCCGGGCCAGGATCGGCGCCGCGCTCGCGCTGCCGGAGAGCGATCTGGTCACCGTCTCGTACGTACTGAAGGAGCTGACGGAGCAGGACCGCGCCGCACTCGTCACCGAGGCGGCGCGGGCCGGGCAGGCGGTGGTGATCGTGGAGCCGGGGACCCCGGACGGCTATCTGCGGATCATCGAGGCCCGTGACCGGCTGATCGAGGCGGGATTCCGGATCGCCGCCCCGTGCCCCCACAATGACGCCTGCCCGATCGAACCGGGCACGGACTGGTGCCACTTCGCGGCGCGCGTCAGCCGCTCCTCGCTGCACCGGCAGGTGAAGGGCGGCTCACTGCCGTACGAGGACGAGAAGTTCAGCTATGTGGCGGCGGTACGGTTCGACGCGCGTCCGGCTCAGGCCCGGGTGACCCGTAAGCCGCAGATCCGCAAGGGTCAGGTGCTGCTGGAGTTGTGCACGGTGGACGACGGTCTGCGCAAGGAGACGGTCACCAAGCGGCACGGATCGCTGTACCGGGCGGCGCGCGACACGGCATGGGGAGACTCCTGGCCGCCGCCCGAGGAGTGAGCACGCCCCCGACAGGTCCCGCGGACAGGTGCTACGGAGGGGTAGCGCGGACGGAGTGGGCGAGGCGGTGCCCCGGACGTGCCGGTTCCTCTCGGATACAGCATGTGCGTGGCGTTGAGGCGGCGGACCGTCCCTTCTCGGTGAGGTGGCAACGGCTCTCAGTGGGGTAGCAGCGGCGGACTGTTGATGGTGAGCCGGACAAGCTGATCGGCGAGGTTGGTGTCGAGGGACGAGCCGGTCATGAGCCGTCGGTAGAGGATGGTGCCGGCCCAGATGTCCTGGACGAGGTCGATGTCGAGGTCGCGGGGCAGGTCGCCGCGTTGGATTCCGCGACGCAGTGCCGCGGCGATGTTCTCGCGCTTGAGGTAGAGGAAAGCCTCCCGGAACCGGGACATGAGTTCGGGGTGCGGGAAGAGGCTGCCGGCGAGTGCGGGCAGCGAGGTGGCCATGCTCCCGTTGGCGTAGTTGTAGATGGTCATGTCGACGGCGCGGCGCACTTCGGCGCTCGTATCGCCCAGATCGGGGATCTCCTCGGCGCGGAAGACCTCGGCGAGCGCGTCGGCGACGAGCGCCTCCTTGCTGGGCCACCAGCGGTAGATGGTCGATTTGCCGACGCCCGCGGCCGCCGCGACGGCTTCGATGGTCAGCGCCGGGTATCCCTGCCCCAACAGGACATCCCGTGCCGCGGCGAGGATCTTTGAAGCGGAACGTGGCCCACCGGTCGCGGAACCTGAGGAAAAGACTAGTGCCATGGCCGCAACGATACGGATCGTTTCGCTCGCTGATCAAGGTGTGCTACGGTCGGACCGCTAACGAAACGATACGTATCGTTTCGCTCTCCGGAAGGATGCGCATGAAGGGTTACACCGTCCCCCTGTCTCCCCGTGGCATCGCGAACCTGGCGCCCGCCCCGCCGTGGCACTACGCCGGCACCGTGATGGGCGTGGAGTTCTTCACCGACCCGGCCGCCGCCGCGGCGACCCTGCCCGAAGGCCTGACGCCCGATCCGGACTCCGCCGGCCGCGGCGTCGCGATGTTCATCGACTGGCAGTACTCCTCCACCGGCCTGGAATACCTGGACCCCGCACGCTCGCAGTACCGGGAGTTCCTCCTCACTCTGGACGCCCACCACCAGGGCGCCCCGGTGGCCTGGTGCCCCTACATCTACGTCGACAACGACTCCGCCATGGCTCGCGGCTGGGTCCAGGGCTTCCCCAAGAAGCTCGGCGCCGTCCACCAGACCCGCGCCTACTCCGTCGGCGGCCCCGGCACCCCGGTTCTCGGTCCGGGCGGACAGTTCGGCGCCACCGCCTCCTCCACCGGACAGCGCATCGCCGAGGCCAGGGTCACCCTCGAACAGCCAGTCCCCGAGCCCGCCGCCCTGATGAACCGTCCCACGGTCAATCTCCGTCACTTTCCACGCCTGGCCGCAGGACAGCACGACAAGCCCGCCGTCCACGAACTCGTCATGTCCGTCCTGGACGACGCCGCCATCAGCGACGCCTGGGTCGGCACCGCCGACCTCGCCTTCCTCCCCGCCCACGGCGAAGAACTCGCCGACCTGCCCATCCGGCGCACCGGCAAGGGATTCCACTACGACCTCGCCTACACCGTCACCGACCTCAAGACCCTCACCGACCACGGCAACTGACCACCCCGCGCACCCCGAAGGTCCTGCCGGCCCCCCGGCAAGGTCCTCACCACGCACCGTCACCCACGCGGTGGGCGTGCCCCACCCGATGCCGGGGGCACGCCCACAACCCTCACATCTCAGGAATCGACGTGCCCATCTACACCTGCACCACCGCCGAGGAAACGCTGAGGCCCGGCACCAAGGGCGAACTGGCCGCCGAGATCACCAGAATTCACGCGGAGATCAATCACGTGCCGCCCGCCTACGTCAACGTCGTCTTCTCCGAACTGCCCCAGGACAGCGTCTACGTCGGCGGCCAACCAGGGGCGCCGCTCCTGATCAGCGGCTGGGCACGCCGCGGTCACCCGCAGGAGGAGACGACCCGGCTGGCACTCGAGCTGTCGGCGGCCGCCTCCCGCATCACCGCGATACCCGAACGCCGCATCCTCGTAGTGATCGAGGACAGTCCCGCGCGTTCCGCGGTCGAAGCCGGCCAGGTCCTGCCCGACCCGGGCCAGGAAAAGGAATGGCTCAACCGTCACGAGGCGTGATGCCGCGGCCGGAGTCACGGCCCGTGGCCCCTTTCCGGCACGGCGCCCTTCCGGCACGGCACCACCGCCCGAGGAGTGAGCACGCCCCGGAGGCAGGGCGGCACCGCCTGTCCGTCCCGGTCGGGGGCACCACGACGCCGTCAGGGGTTGCCCCTGCCAACACGGCCCCGAAACATGAGGGTTGACCCCGAGAGGGATCAGGGTCGAGGCCGCCCCGGATAAGGATCCGGGGAAGCCGGGGGCGTCATGAGGATGAGGGCGTACCGACCCCTGTGCCGAGGAGGCAGCCTCATGAACGTCAGTAAGACCGTCAGTCCGTTGAACCGCCGTGCCGCGCTTGCCGCTGTCACGGCCGTCGTCGCGCTTGTGGTCTCCACGGGGCCCGCCGCCCTGGCCGAGTCCGGTCAGGGGCGCGCCGTCGGGGTTGCTGTGGCGCCGGTCGCCGAGCATCCGCGGGCCGACGCGCTGCGGGCCGCACTCGTGGGGCTGCCGGACGGCGAGGCGACGAGCGCGGTCGTACGGGCCGGTGGGAGTGACGGGCGCTGGGAGGGAAGCGCCGGGGTGCGGGACATCCGGTCGCAGGCTCCGGCCGTCACGGACGGGCGGTTCCGGGCCGGGTCGGTGACCAAGGTCGTGACGGCCGCCCTGGTACTGCGGCTCGCCGCGGACGGGAGGATCGACCTCGACAGACCGGTGCAGCGCTATCTGCCGGGGCTGCTGACATCGGAGTTCGAGCCCGTCTCCGTACGGCGGTTGCTCAACCACACCAGTGGCATCCAGGGCGGGGACGGCTTCGGCGATTCCTGGGAGGAGCAGTACGCGCACCGGTTCGACACGCTGAAGCCCGAGGACGTGGTGGCATCGGGGGTGGCGAAGGGACCGGAGTTCGGGCCCGGGGAGCAGCAGCACTACCTGAACGTCAACTACACGATCCTCGCGATGCTGGTCGAGAAGGTGACGGGGAAGACGTACGAGGAGGGAGCCGCCCGGTATGTTTTCCGGCCCGCCGGAATGCGGCACACCTCGTTCCCCGGTACCGATCCTCGTATCCATGGTCCGCACAACCGTGGCTATCAACTGGCCGGTGGCAAGCGGGTGGACGTGACCGAGTGGAATGTGTCGGACCGATGGGCGGCGGGCGACATGATCACGACGCTGGACGACCTGGAACGGCTGATGACGTCACTGTTCCGAGGCGGGATCGTGCCGCGACCGCAGCTGGAGGAGATGTTCACGGTCCCCGAGGGGATTGACGGCGCCACCAAGACCGCCGGGCTGGAGCGGTTCGAGGTCGACGGTGTCGAGGTCTGGGGAAAGACGGGCGCGCGCCCCGGTTACAACACCGTGCTCGTCGCCACCCGTGACCTCTCCCGCACGGTCGTCTACTCGGTGACCGGCACCGACGCGCACGCCCAGGGCTCGGCCATCGGGGCGCGGTTCGCCTTCCCGGCGTTCCTCGGGAAGTAGGGACCGCCGGAGGGACACCGATCGGAGGGACACCGGCTCTCCGCGCCCGGCGTTGCTCAGCGCTTGATCTCGCGGAAGCCGCTGATACCGCTGAGCAGTCGGGTTCCCTCCCACAGCCGGATCGCCTCGGCCGGTGTGGGGAGTGCGCTGAGTACGGGGCCGAACATGGCCCGCTGGTCGCCGTCGGGTGAGGTGATCGCGAGTACGGGAGTGCCGATCTCCGCGTCGATGCGGTCGACCCCGTCGTGGTGGGAGGCGCGCAGGGCGGCGTCGTAGGCGTCGGAGCCGCCCGCGTCGGCGAGTTCGGCGGGCAGCCCGCACCGGCGCAGCGCTTCGGCGAGGTCGCCGATCCACTCTCGTTCGGTCCCGTCGGGGTCGGTCCACAGCGTGTCGTAAAAGGCGCCGAGCGCCGCGTGGCCGTGCTCGGTCCGGACGGCGGCGGCCACGCGTGCGGGTATCCACAGGTAGCCGTTCGGATCGTCTTCGGGATCGTCGTCGCGGTGCTCGTTGAGGACCGACAGGCTCATCACGTGCCAGCGCGGTTCGACAGGGATCTCGTCGGCGATCGATGTGATCCACCGCGCCGTGTGGCGGGTCAGCGGGCAGGCGGGGTCGAGCCAGAAGTCGACCGTCCAAACGCCGTCGGTCATGCCCCCTCCGTGGTGGCGGTGCCCTTGCGCACCCCGGCGGTGATGCCTTGTTCGAGAGTGCGGGTCACGGTCGCCGTCACGTCGAATTTGGCGAGGGCACCCCGCTCAACCTGCTCGAACGCCGTGTAGGCCACGCCCCAGAGAACCTGCTGCATCCACTCCGCCGAGAGCTGGGTGTCGAACACCCCCTCGGACTGGCCGCGACGGATGAGGTCGATCACCGGGTCGTGCGGTGTCGGCAGGTCGGGGTCGGCGTCGGGTACGACATCGCGCACGAGCGACTGGTCGCCGAAGACGAACATGATCGCGTCGCTGGCCGACGCCAGGGCGGCGACCACGCGGCGCATCGCTTCCAGCGCGGGCCCCTTGTCCGGCTCGGCTTCGGCGATGGCGAGTCCCACCGCCTCCAGGGCGAACTCCGTGGTGGCTCGCAGCAGCCCGTCGCGTTCCGGGAAGTAGCGGTGCAGAGTCGTGCGGCCGACCTCGGCGGCTACCGCGATCTGGGGCAGTGTGGCGGCCCGGTCGCGAGCCCACACCGCCGCGGCGGCCTTCAAGATCGCCCGCTCGGTGCGGTTCCGCGCGCTGGATGTGTCCTGAGCACTCATCGCGCAACGGTATCACTGACTACCGTATGGGAATCATGGAACTCACTGATGGAAGTTTGGAGTTCCACTATGGATGTCCTATGGTCCTCTCCATGAGTGATGACTGGATGATCCAGGCGAGAGGCCTGCGCAGGACGTTCACAGCGGGCAAGGAGACGATCGAGGCGGTGCGTGACGTCACCTTCGATGTCGCGACCGGAGAGCTGCTGGCGCTCTTGGGGCCCAACGGCGCGGGCAAGTCCACGACCCTGCGCATGCTGACCACGCTGCTGCCTCCAACGGCCGGTACCGTGCGCATCGCAGGCGTCGACGCGGTACGCGACCCGGCCCGGGTGCGTGAGTCGATCGGCTACGTGGGCCAGAAGAACGCGGTCGGTGAGAACCACCGGATCCGCGACGAACTCGTGACTCAGGGCCGGTGTTACGGCCTCCGGGCCCACCAAGCGCGGCGCCGGGCCGACGAGTTGCTGGAGATTCTGGGGATCGCCGACCTCGCGACGCGAGCGCCCGGCGTGCTCTCGGGCGGTCAGCGACGTCGTACCGACATCGCGCTCGGCCTCATCCACAACCCCGCGGTGCTGTTCCTCGACGAGCCCTCCACCGGACTCGATCCGCACAGCCGCGCCGGTCTGTGGGAGCAGATCCAGCTGCTGCGGCGCGAATACGGCATCACCATCGTCCTGACCACGCACTACCTCGACGAAGCCGACCAGATGGCCGAACGGGTCGTCATCATCGACCAGGGCCGGGTCATCGCCGACGGGACCGCCGACGGCCTCAAAGCCGGTCTCGGCGGGGACTGGATCCACGTCACCACCGGCGATACCGACGGCGCCCGCGTCGCGGCCCGCGTGGCCGATCGGATGGCGGGCGTCCGCGAGGTGACGACCGACGGTCACACCGTGAGCGCGCGGATCTCCGATGCCGAGGCGGCGCTACCCGGCTATCTCAGGCTCCTCGACCACGAGAGCGTCACCGTCGCCCGCGCCGCCGTGCGCCGCCCCTCCCTCGATGACGTGTTCATCGGCCTCACCGGCCGGGCCATCCAGGCCTCGGGCCATGCCTACGAATCCGCCACCGACGCACCCACCGGAGAGACCCATGTCTGAGCTCATCCGCGACACCGCGACGGTGTTCTCCCGCGAGATCACACCGGAGCTCCGCTCGCCGGCCGGCATCGTCTTCGCCATGGGCCAGCCGCTGCTGTTCCTCGTCCTGTTCGGCTCGATGCTCGCCGGTACCGGCGCGGACATCGGCGGTGCGGACACAGGGACCGGCGCGGGCACCGGCGGCGACACCTGGCAGTGGTTCGTTCCCGGCATTCTCGTGATGATGTGCCTGCTGGGGCCGCTCTCCGCCGGTCACGGCATGCTCAGTGAACTCGACGGCGGGCAGATGGAACGGTTCCTCGTCACGCCGATCCGGCGCACCGCCCTCGTCCTCGGCCGCACCGCAAAAGAGACAGTGACCCTGTTCGCCCAAGCGATCCTGCTCACCGCCGTGGCCATACCCCTGGGTATGCCGCTCCACCTGCCCGGCGCGCTGGCCACCCTCGCGCTGCTGACCGTCATGGCCGTGGGGCTCAGCGCTCTCTCCTACGTCCTGGCGATCGCCTCACGCCCCAGCGGCAACCTGTTCTGGGTCGGCACCCAGATGCTCATCTTCCCCGTCATGCTGCTCTCCGGCATCCTGCTCCCGGTCGACGCGGGCCCGGACTGGCTCCACGCGGTCGCGGCGGTCAACCCCGTCACCTGCATCGTCGACGCCGCCCGCACCCTGTTCACCGGTGACTTCCTCAACACACCCGTGCTCTACGGGTTGTTGTCCGCCACCGCCATCGCGACCGTCGGACTGGTCATGTCCACCCGCGCGATGAAACACGGAATCTGAGCCCACCACGACCATGCCGCCGGAGGGTGCGAAGGCGCCTCGCGCCACCTGGCGCCCCGCGGTGGGTGGGACCGCCGCTGTTGTGCCGCTGCTGGCCCGAGGCGGCCGCGTCATCAACGTCTCGACGTCACTGACCCGCCACACCAGCCCCGCCACCTCGGTCTACTCCGCCTCGAAGGCCGCCGTCGAAGCCCTGAGCCGTACCCTCGCCGCCGAACTCGGCCCGCGCGGAATCCGGGTCAACTCCATCGCCCCGGGACCGACCGCCACCGATTTCAACGGTGGAGCGATGCGGGACGACGCCGAGATGCGCCAGGTTCTGGCCGGACAGACCGCGCTCGGCCGCGTCGGCGAACCTGAGGAGATCGGCGACGCCATCGCCACGCTGGCCTCCGAGGGCCTGCGCTGGGTCACCCCCCAGCGCGTTGAGGTCTCCGGCGGCGCCCTCCTCTGAGGGGGCGAGGCGGTGAAGCTGTAGCGGCCGAGCAGGTTCGCTCCAAGAAGCGGGGCGCACCGGCGCGTGCGGGGCGCGCAGAGGGGGGCGTCGCCCATCAGCGAAAGCGGCTCTCACAGGTGCCAGGAGTCGGCCGGATCGTCCAGCCACCCGCGCTGCCCCTCGGGCGTCACCGTCAGGCCGAATCGGCCGAACTCCGGTTTCCCCCGCTCCAGGTACCAGTCGTAGGCCGCCCGCACCTCGTCCCACAGCCGACGGGGGCCCGACTGGTACACCCGTGCTTCGGGCCGGCCGTCCCGGAAGATCACGACCGCCCACGACCGGTCGGACAGCCCGTAGAACCACACCGGCCGTGTGCCCTCACGCTTGCGGTCGGCGGTGTGTACGCAGTCCCGTACCCGCAAGCCGATGACGAACCCGACGATGTCGGAGCCCCCGCCCAGGAGGTCCGCCTCGGTGATCGTGGTGGAGGTCTTCTCCGCGTCCCCCGTTCCTTCGGCCGGTACATACGCGGCGTGCTCAGGCCACGACAAACGCTGCGCACGCATACGCATGAAGTTCACCGGCCGTGTGAACGGCCCCGAGGCACGTGCGCCGTCCTTCGCCACCACGAGCCGGGCCGTGGCCTCGGTGAAGCCGTAATAGGTGCCCCACGGCACGAGGATCACACCGCCCGGCCTGGTCTGCTCCACCCAGGCGAACGGAATGGAGCGCAGGCCGCACGTCGCGATGATCCGGTCGTACGGAGCTCCTTCCGGATACCCGAGGAAGCCGTCCCCGTGTACGACGCGTACGGGCAGACCGACTCGCTCCAGGGCCGCGCGCGCGGACAGGGCCACCGACGCGTCCAGTTCTACGGTCACGACGTTCTCCGCACCGACCCGGTGAGCGAGCAGCGCGGCATTCCATCCGGTGCCCGCACCGATCTCCAGCACGCGCTGAGCGGGCCGGACATCGAGGTCCGCCAGCATGGAGAAGACGAGACTCGGCATGGACGAGGACGAGGTGAACACCGTGCCCGGAGATACACCGTCGTGGTCGCCGTCGTCCCACTGGGTGACGATGGGAACGTTCGAGTCCGCGTACGCGTACCAGGCCGCCGGATCCTCCGACTTGACCACGGCCACACTCCGGCCGGTCTCCATGTCGTGCGGCCACATGAGGTCCGGCAGAAACGCGGAGCGGGGCAGGGACGCGAAGGCGGGTGACCAGTCCGAGGGCATGGAACCACTCTTGAGGAGAGAACGGCCCAACTCGACTTGGCTGGGCCGCCCTGCCTGCTCAGTACTCGTCACTTGCGGTGGGTCCCATCGCCGGGGGGCATCTGACCGTCCGGGCTTGGCTCTTCAGGTTTCCACGGCTGGCCTGGGAGGTTGTCGTCGTCTTCGTCACCGCTGTTCCAGAGGATTGAGTTCACTGGCTGCTCCTTCAACGCGCCGACACGGAAAGTCGATCGGTCATGAAGCTACCCACGGCGGAATGGTTTGCCCAAGGTTCGCCCGAATGTGGCGAGAGTCTGCCACGTGCTTTCGGCGTTCGAGAGCGTAGGCAGGATGTGGGTTACTGGGTGGCGAAGGCGACAAAGTCTGTCCACGCGGCCGGGGTGAGGAGCAGTGCCGGGCCGGTGGGGGCCTTGCTGTCGCGTACGGGGACGATGCCGGAGGGGGCGAGGTTGCGGGCGAACTCGACGCACTCGCCTTCCTGGCCGCTGCTGTAGCTGGACTTCTCCCACTGTGCGCCAGAGAGATCGGTTGTACTCATTGGGTCCATACCTCCATCACCTTGCGCATCAGGCCGAGTCGGGCAGGAACGCGGGGCCGCCGGGCCGTGGCTCTCGTACCGAAATTCCTGTGTGGTGGGACTTCCGCTACGAGAGCCACGGAGGAGACGGGCGGGGCGTGGGGCGGCTCGTGGCTGCCCACCTCGGAGGCGTGGTTACTGGGTGGCGAAGGCGACAAAGTCTGTCCACGCGGCCGGGGTGAGGAGCAGCGCCGGGCCGGTGGGGGCCTTGCTGTCGCGTACGGGGACGATGCCGGAGGGGGCGAGGTTGCGGGCGAACTCGACGCACTCGCCTTCTTGCGGGTGGCTGTAGCTGGACTTCTCCCACTGCGCGCCGGAGAGATCGAGTGTGTTCATGACTTCCAGTCCTCCATCACCTTGCGCAACAGATCGAGCGACGCCGCCGGAGAGAGTGCGTCGGCGCGTAGCCGATCGTAAAGGACGCTCGCATTCGTTACGGTCTTCCGGGAATCGGTCACATGGCCCGCTCCCAGAGTCTCCTGGTAGAGCATGTCAGGCTCCTCGTCGCCGAACTCCATCAGCGTGAACGCCAAGGGCCAGGCAGGAACCCCCGAATTGAACGGAAGTACCTGAATAGTGAATCGAGGGGATTCTGCCTCCCCGATCAAGTGTGCCAGCTGCTCCACCATGACAGCAGGGCCACCGACCACGCGGCGTAGACATGATTCGTCCAGGACGACCCACACCAGCGGCGGATTCTCGCGCTCCAGCACCTGACGTCGCTTCAGCCGTCGCGCGACCTTGGCGGCGGTCTCGTCCGGATGGTCGGTGGGGTACCCCTTGCGAAAGACCGCGTGTGTGTACGCCTCGGTCTGCAACAGCCCTGCGATCAGTCCATTGCTGAAATTCAGAAGGGCAGAAGCCTGCTCTTCGAGCAGCCTGTACGGCTCGAACCAGTCCGGATACCCGCCCCGTTCGGCACACCGGTCCCGTAGTCGCGCGAACGTGCGTGGCGTACCGAAGACTTGGTCGCAGCCCGTCGCGAACTCCGGGCTGGCCATACGTTCCCCGGCTTCCACCTTCGCCACGTACTGCTGGCCGTACCGCGCCGGTGCGCCGACCGCCTTCTGGCTCAGCCCCCTGGCCAGCCGCCATTCCCGTACCTCGGTGCCGAAGTAGGCGGCCCCGCTGACCGGTCCCACCACCCCGCTCGGGTCGTTCGCCATGTGCCCTCCTCCTTAACCCCAAGCCGGTTGACGTGCGTTCAACCCTGTTCAGCGTACGCACGAATCCCGATTCTTGGACACAGACAGTAATTGATCAACGACGGAGGGGCGCGTCTGTGACGAGCAGGGAAGCACCCAACATCACCATTGACGCCGAGGAGTTGGCCGTGTGGCCACCGGCCTCGGAGTGGTTCCACCGCCTCATCCCCGAGAGTGTGCCGCGTACCTTCGCCGAGCCGACACCGGAGTTGACGGAACGTGTGGCGCGCGGATTGCTGAGGCTGGCCGATGACCGGTAGTGAGGCGCGCAAGCGGCTGTCATTGATGATCGCCGCGTTCGGAGTGGACGGTTCGCTGGTCGTACCGGCGCGTGGTCCCGGGGCGGAGGGCGCTGACCTCGCTCCCCGGAACGCGCTCACGTGGCCGCCGTGCAGGTGTGGACACCCGTCGTGCCCCGACTCCGAGTCCGGGTCCGACCTCGACCCCAACCCCGGCCCCCGGACCGACGGGAGCGGGCAATGAACGTGCCACCGCCGGAAGTTGAGCCCCGACCCGCAGCGGACTGCGATGTGTGCGCCGCGCTCTACCGCCAGCGTGAAGACGCCCGCAGGGCCGGTGACCATCGGATGGTGCGGGACTGGAACGACGAACTGCTCAACCACCCGCACCGACGGTCGGGGGACTGGCGGGGCTGGACGCCGTGAGCGGGGCCGGATGCGGCGTCCAGCCAGGTCACAGGATGTCGAGCGGCTGCCTGCGGGGCGGGGGCGGGAAGGCCTCATCGAGGGTGCGGAGGTCGTCGTCCGTGAGGCGCAGGTCGAGGGCCGCGCGGTTTTCTTCGACGTGCGCCGTGGTGGAGGCCTTGGGGATGGCGATGACGTCGTCCTGGCGCAGCACCCAGGCGAGTGCCACCTGAGCGGGGGACGCCCCGTGGCCGGCGGCCACCGCGCTCAGGGTCCGGTGGCCCAGCAACCGGCCCTGTTCCACGGGGGAGTAGGCCATGATCGGGACGGCGAGTTCCCGGCAGCGGGGGAACAGGTCGTACTCCGGACCTCGGCGGGCGAGGTTGTAGAGCACCTGGTCGGTCTCCGGGCGGACGCCGTCCGGGAGTTCGGCGAGGTCGCCGACGTCCAGATTGCTCACGCCCCAGGCACCGATACTGCCGTCCGACACCAGTGCTTCCATGGCCTCGACGGTCTCGTGGAGCGGCACGCTGCCCCGCCAGTGCAGCAGATAGAGATCGATCCGGTCCGTCCCCAGGCGACGCAGGCTCGCGCGGCAGGCGTCGGCCGTGCCTTTTCGGTCGGCGTTGGACGGCAACACCTTGCTCACGAGGAACACGTCGTCCCGGCGACCGCGCATCGCTTCGCCGACCAATTCCTCGGCGGCGCCGCTTCCGTACATCTCGGCCGTGTCGATCACGGTCATCCCGAGGTCCAGTCCCCGCCGGAGGGTGGCGATCTCCTCGGAACGCCGCGCGGGATCGTCCCCCATGCGCCAGGTGCCCTGCCCGAGAGCGGGCACCTTCTTGCCGGACGGGAATGTCACGGTCCGGTCCACTGTCATCGTGCGCTCCTTGTCATCGTGCGCTTTTCCTCGATCCTGACGAACTCGGCCCCTGAAGAAGTCTTCCGTGGGACAGCGCTCGTCGCAGGATCGCGGGTCCATCGGCGCACCGCACTCCGTGCAAGCTGCCCGCACGGCCCCGTGGCATCACGTGGCATCACGTGGCATCACGTGATCATCACGTGGTGCCACTCGATGTGCCGCTGATGCGCCAGAGGGGCCCGGATTTCACGTGGTGCCGCATTGGTGCACCTCGATATTGATGCGTCTCCGCAGGTCGGAACCTTGGTTGGGCTGCGGCCCACACTCCACCCGCCGCGCGGGCTTGCGTGTGGCGCCATAGTGGTGCCATCATGGCGTCATGGACCTCACGCCGTATGTCGACAACCTCCGCCGCGAACTCGCGGTGGCCGCCGAAGCCGGCGGCGAAGAAGCCCGAGAGCTGGCCGAGCGGCTCACCGCTCCCCTGGAGTCGGCGACCCGCCTGACGATGCTCAATGTGCTCTCCGCCGCGATGAGCGAGATCACCCGCGACCTCGCCCCGGGCTCGGTGGACGTACGGCTGCGCGGGCTCGACCCCGACTTCGTGGTGACACGGCCGGCGGGCGACGAGGCGTACGAGGTGTACGAGGGCGAGAGCGGGCCCGCCGAGCCGCTCAAGGCGCCCGCACCGGCACCCGCCGACGGCGACGACGGCGGCACCGCCCGCGTCAACCTGCGACTGCCCGCCCACCTCAAGGCGCGCGCCGAGGAAGCCGCGAGCCGCGAGGGCCTGTCGGTCAACGCGTGGCTGGTACGGGCCGTGTCGGCCGCTGTCGAAGGCGGCGCCCCGTCACGTGCGACGTCACGTACGACGGAGAAGACCCGCCCCACCCGCCCCATCGGACAGAGCTTCACGGGCTGGGTGCACTAGCCCCGCCCGCCTCACTCCAACCCCACTTCACTCACACCACACCACACCACGTCCCACCAGCGGGGACGCCACGAAGACCCAAGAGGACGGGACAGCCATGCCTTCTTTCGACACTCCCGCGACGATCTCGGTCACCGCCCATGTGGAAGCCGGATCCATCCGGTTCATCGCCGCCGACCGGCCCGACACCCTTGTCGAGGTGCGGCCCCGCGATTCCAAGAAGGACCAGGACGTACGGACGGCCGAGCAGACCGAAGTGCGGTACGCGGGCGGCCTGTTGACCGTCAGGACGCCCAAGCAGCGCTATCTCCTCGGGCGCACCGGCGTCGTCGACGTGACGGTCGAACTGCCGACAGGCTCGCGGGTGGAGATGACCGGCGCCTGGGCGCAGGTGCACGGCGAGGGCCGGCTCGGCGAGGTCCGGGTGAAGACCTCGTCGGGCGATGTGCGCCTCGACACCACGGGGCCGCTGCACCTGACCGCCTCCCACGGCAGCATCACCGTGCACCGCGTCGAGGGGTCCGCCGAGATCACCACCAGCTCCGGCAGCCTGCGCGTCGGCACCGTCGAAGGACCGGCCGTCCTGAAGAACTCGCACGGCACCACGACCGTCGTGGACGCCCTGGGCGATCTGCGCGTGAGCGGTGCCAACGGCGACATCATCATCGAGCACGCCGAAGGCTCGGTCGCCGCCACCACCGCCCACGGCACTCTGCGCGTCGACGAAGTCGTCCGTGGCACCGTCCAGTTGGAGACGTCCTACGGTGCCATCGAGGTCGGCGTCCGCGAGGGTACGGCCGCCTGGCTCGACATCGGCTCCGGCTCCGGCCAGGTGCACAACGCGCTCACCGAGTCCGACGGCCCGGAGAAGGCCGAGGACACGGTCGAGGTCAAGGCCCGTACCCGCTACGGCAACATCGACATCCGCCGCGCCCAGGTCTGACCCGCTCAATCTCCGTACGAACAAGCCCACTTCACCGCTCACCACCCCTTCGAATGGGAGGGCCCCATGCCTTTTTCTGTCATGTCCATGCCCAGGCAAGGGGACGGCCGGCAGTCGCCCGCCGCCGTCTCCGCCCTCGATCTGCGCAAGTCGTACGGCGACAAGACCGTCCTCGGCGGCATCGATCTGCGGATCCCGTCCGGCACCGTGTTCGCGCTGCTCGGGCCGAACGGCGCCGGCAAGACCACCACCGTGCAGATCCTGTCCACGCTCATCTCCGCCGATGGCGGGCAGGCCCAGGTCGCGGGCCATGATGTCGCCACGGCGCCGGACCGGGTGCGCGCCGCGATCGGCGTCACCGGGCAGTTCGCCGCGCTCGACGACCTGCTCACCGCCGAGGAGAACCTGCTCCTCATGGCCGACCTGCTGCGGCTCGGCAAGCGCGAAGGCCGCGCGCGGGCCAAGGAGTTGCTGGAGCGGTTCGACATCGCGGACGTCGCGCACAAGCGCGCCGCGTTCTTCTCCGGTGGGATGCGCCGTCGGCTCGACCTCGCCATGACACTGGTCGGCGACCCGCGGGTGATCTTCCTCGACGAGCCGACGACCGGGCTCGACCCGCGCAGCCGCCGCACCATGTGGGAGACCGTGCGTTCGCTGGTCGCCGGCGGCGTCACCGTCTTCCTCACCACTCAATACCTGGAGGAGGCCGACCAGTTGGCGGACCGGATCGCGGTGCTCGACGGCGGGCGGATCGTCGCCGAGGGCACCGCCGACGAACTCAAGGCGCGGATCCCCGGCAGCCATGTACGTCTGCGGTTCACCGAGCCCGAGGAGTACGAGCGCGCGGCCGGCGCCTTCCCCGGCGCGGCCCGCGACGATGAGGAACTCGCCCTGCGCGTCGCGGGCGACGGCGGCCTCGACGCGCTGCGCGCCCTGCTCGACCGGCTCGACGCGGCCGGAATCAGCGCCGCAGACCTCTCCGTGCACACCCCCGACCTCGACGACGTGTTCCTCGCCCTGACCGGCGACGGCGTCACCAACACCGCGCTCCACATGAAGGAGACCCTGCGATGAGCACCCTCACCTACGCCGTGCACGACTCGGCGACGATGCTGCGGCGGAATCTGAAGCACGCGATCCGCTATCCGGCCGTGGGATTCGGAAGCGCCATGCTGCCGATCCTGATGCTGCTGCTGTTCGTGTACGCCTTCGGCGACTCGATCGGCGCCGGCATGGGCGGCGGCCGGGACGCGTATCTGAACTATCTGACGCCCGGCATCGTCATCATGGGCGTGGCAGCCGGGTCGATGTCGACCTCGATCGCGGTCTGCATGGACATGACTGAGGGCATCATCAACCGCTTCCGCACCATGAACATCACGCGCTCGTCGTTCATGACGGGGCATGTCCTCGGAAGCGTCATCCAGACGATGGTGAGCGCCGTACTGGTCGTCGGCGTCGCGCTCGCCGTCGGATTCCGGTCCGGGGCCAACCCCCTGGAGTGGCTGGCAGCGGCGGGCCTCCTCGCGGCCATCGCCTTCGCCGTGACCTGGCTGTCCGTGGCGCTCGGCCTGATCTCCAAGACCGTCGAGTCGGCGAGCAACAAGCCGCTGCTCGTCCAGTTCCTGCCGTTCCTCGGCTCGGCGTTCGTGCCGGCCGAGTCGATGTCACCGGGCCTGCGCTGGTTCGCCGAGCACCAGCCGTTCACGCCGATGACCGAGACACTGCGCGGCCTGCTCTCCGGCTCGGAGATCGGCGACAACGGCTGGATCTCGCTCGCCTGGTGCGCCGGTATCGCCCTGGTCGGCTACGTCTGGTCACGGTCGGTCTTCAACAGCGGCACCACGCGCTGAGCACCGGAGCACCGGAGCACCGGAGCACGAAAGCCGGAGCACAAAAGGCGGAGCACGAAAGCCGGAACGCCATGGCCGGAGCCATGTGCGCGACGATCCTCGGGCCACGCCGACCGCCGGGGTGGCCCGAAGGACACCAGCCGGCCGGGCAGACATCTGCCCGGCCGGCTTCCGTCACGGCTTCCGTCACGACCTCTCCGCTACGGGCTCTCCGCCGTCAACAGGCGGTCGTCGAGGACGGGAGCGATCGCCTCCGCGTAACCCTCGGCCATATGGCTGTCGTCGCGGTAGACGAGCGTGTCGCCCACGACCACCGGACACGTACCCGTACGGGCGCAGAGCCAGGGCTCGGGATCGATGACCGACACCCCGGTCGACCTCGCCGCGGCCTTGGCGGCGGCTCCCCGGGTCTGGCTCCGGATTGCCTGGGGCAGGTGATTCGTACAGCGCCCCAGCGCCAGCGGGTACGTGGACGCGCAGTCGACCGGGTCGGTCTTCGGCCAGGGGGTGTCGAGGATGGCGGTCACCCGGGCACCGGTGCGCGTCAGCGCCCGGAACGTGTCGCGATACCCGGCGGTCCACCCCTGAAGCGGGTCGCTCATCGTCCGTGCCGGGCGACCCGCGTCCGAGGACGAGACGATCACCATCGACGGGCGGAGTTCCGCGATCCTGTCGAGTGCCTTGCGCCGCCACACGTCGCAGACCGTGTACGGCCGGTGATTGTCGACGGTCGTCACCGCGGGCACCTTGCAGGATGCCTTGGTCAGCGAGACCAGTTTCCAGCCGTGCTTCCGGGCGAGCGGTTCCAGCGCCGGGAACCACTGAGCGGCGTGGGAGTCGCCGAAGAGGACGACGGTCTTCGCCGAGGAGCGGTCTCCGTAGACGCACAGGGGCGTGCGGGTGCTCCCGTAATCCTGATGACAACTGTCCCGGTAGATCGCGGACTTCGTACTCTTGATCCGGCCCAGCGCCGGACTGAGATTGTTCGGCAGACGCGCACCGGACGTCTCCAGCAACTCCGCCAGGCGCGGCTCGGCTCGCGGCGCCGTCGCGAGCCCCTCCTTGAGGGCGGGCGCGGCCGTACCGGAGTCGATCGGCGGCGGGAAGGCCGCCGCGATCAGGGACGCCGCCGCGGCCGCCGCCGACAGGCCGAGACCGAGGCTCAGCCCCCGGCCCGGCCGGCCACGGAACGCAGTGTGGAACCGCACCGGATTCTCCACCAGGCGCAGAGTCCCCCACGCCAGGCACAGGGCGAGCGCGCAGAGCGCGAAGGCGAGCGGCAGGTCCAAGGGCCTGACCAGTGCCTTCGGCCCGATGACAAGGAGCGGCCAGTGCCACAGGTACCAGCTGTACGACAGTCCGCCGAGCCAGATCGCGGGCCGGAGCGCGAGCAGCAGCCGGGCGTCGAACGGGGCGGGCGAGCAGCCGCCGGCCAGTACGAGCGCGGCCCCGAGGACCGGCAGGAGCGCGGCGTATCCCGGAAACGGTGTGCCCTCGTCGAAGCGGACCGCCGCCAGTACGACACAGCCCAGACCGATCCAGGTCATCGGCGCCGAAAGCGCCGCGGGCAGCCGCTCCAGCCAGGTGGCGGACATCGCCAGAAGCGCTCCGACGCCCAGTTCCCAGGCGCGGGTGTGCGAGCCGAAGTACGCCCAGGGCGCCGAACCCTCCGTCACGTACACGCTCAGCCCGAACGACGTCAGGCAGAGCACCGCGAGCACCGCGGCCGGCAGCCACCGGCGCCGTGCGACCTTCCAGGTGAGAAGCAACAGCAGTGGCCACAGCAGATAGAACTGCTCCTCCACGGCCAACGACCAGAAGTGCTGGAACGGCGACGGCGGGCTTCCCTGCGCGAGATAGTCCGTGCCGGACAGCGCCAGCCGGAAGTTCACCGCGTACAGAGCGCTGCTGAGCGCGTCTCCCGCGTACTCGGCGAGGCGGACCGTCGGCAGGAACAGCCACGCACCGACGAGCGTGGCGACCACGACGAGCGTCGACGCGGGAAGCAGGCGCAACGCCCGGCGGGCGTAGAACTTCCGGATCGATATACCGCCGGTGGCGGAGAGTTCACGCGCCAGCGACGAGGTGATGAGAAAGCCCGAGATCACGAAGAAGACATCGACACCGACATAACCGCCGCTGACGTGGTTCACCCCGGCGTGGGAGAGAACGACCAGGGTGACGGCCAGGGCACGGAGTCCCTGGATGTCGGTACGCGGTGCGGGGGGAGGCGGAGGCGGAGGTGGAGTACGGGTGCTCGTGCTCGTACGGGACTTCGTACCCGTACCTGTACCCGTACCTGTATCCGTACCCGTGGTCGTGCCCGTACTCGTGCTCGCGGGGGCCTCGGTGCCGGCAGGCGCGGAGCGCGGAATCCATGTGCGGCGACGTTTCCGTGCTCCCGGAATCAACGCCACGCCTTGTGCCTGTTCTGCCACTGAGAGTTCGAGCCGTTTCCGTGATCCCCGTTACCGATCGGGCCATCGTGGACCGCGCAGGTGAATCAGGGGCGTAGCTCTTGTGTACAGCACTTGACGCTGCCGCCTCCCTTGAGCAGTTCGCCGAGATCCATGCCGAGCGGCTCGAATCCCCGCTCGCGCAACGGCTCGTAGAGCCCCGACGCGGCTTGCGGCAGCAGGACGTGCAGGCCGTCGCTCACCGCGTTCAGCCCCAGTGCCGCCGCGTCCGGCTCGGTGGCGACGAGCGCGTCGGGGAAGAGGCGGGCGAGAACGGACCGGCTGCCGGGGGAGAAGGCGCCGGGGTAGTACATGATCTCGTCGGCCGTGTCGTCCAGGACGCACAGGGCCGTGTCCAGGTGGTAGTAGCGCGGGTCGATCAGGTCCAGGCCGATCACCGGACGGCCGAAGAACTCCTGTGCCTCGTCGTGCGAGAGCGGGCTGGAGCGGAAGCCGCGCCCGGCCAGCAGGTAGGAGGCGGTGACGGCGAAGTCGCCCTCGCCCTCGTTGACGTGGATGGGTTCGCGGATGTCGCGGTAGCCGTGGGTACGGAACCACGCGAGGTGTGCTTCGGCTTCGCCCGTACGTTCCGGATGGGCGAAGCGGGCGCCGAGTACCCGTCCGTCGATGACGGTGGCGCCGTTCGCGGCGAAGACCATGTCGGGCAGGTCGGGGTGCGGGTCCAGCAGGGAGACGGTGTGGCCGAGCGCGCGGTACCGGTCGTGGAGGTCTTCCCACTGGGTGAGGGCCAGCCGGAGGTCCACCGGCTTCGCCGGGTCCATCCAGGGGTTGATCGAGTACGTGACCTTGAAGTGGCGCGGCGGACACATGAGATAGCTGCGGGGCGAGGCTTCACGAGGCAAGAGGGGCTCCTCACGAGCTGCGGTGCACACGACGTGTGCGTGCCGTTACCCATGGTCCGCTCTGTCCCGCTCGTACGCTGTGAACCGTTCGGGTGGTTCATGGCGTTTCATCCGGAACGTGCGAGGCGATCCGGAACACGCGAGGCGTTACGTCCCGCCTCGTTCGCGCGGACTCCGTCCTCGCGTGTGCGGCTGTGCGGTCCGGTTCCGCGGCACTGCGTGCCACGCCCGGTCCCGCCGCTCCCGCCTCCCCCGTCCGGTGGGGGGCGCGTGGGGGCGCGTGGGGGCATGTGGGGCGGATGTGTCGAACGCCACCGCGCTCAGGAGCCCGAATTGGTGCTTGATATCGGTACATACCCACCCATTGAGCCCGGTGGTGGCGCGTGGCTCCTCGTACCCCGGTTGGGGAGCGCGGCCACGTGAGGAGCAGGATGGTGCGACCATGGGAGAGTCCGCAGGGGCAAGCGTGGAGTGTGAGGGGATAGATGGGCGACGATTTCGGCCGCTACCGCGGCACTGAGAGCAGGTTTCCCCAGTGGCTGCGCAGGCGCCCGAAGAAGAGTGCCGGTAGCTCCGCGCTCGACGGAGGCGCGGCCGGCCGAGAGGCGCTGCTCCTCGCCGTCGCCCAAGCAGGTATGCCCATCTCGCCCGCGGCCCATCCGGTCGGTTACCGATGTTCCTGTGAGCGGATCGGCTGTCCGACCCCGGCCAGGCATCCCGTCTCGTTCGCCTGGCAGACCCAGTCCACGACCGATCGCGCGCAGATCGAGCGCTGGGCCCGCAATCAGCCCCAGGCCAATTTCATCACCGCGACCGGCATGATCCACGACGTGCTGGACGTCCCGCTCGAAGCGGGCGCCCATGCGCTGGAACGCCTGCTGGATCAGGGGATCGACGTCGGCCCCGTGGCCGACTCCGGCGGCGACCGGATGCTGTTCTTCACCGCGACCCGGGGCACCCCCGAGGACGAGGACGAGTGGTGGCCCTGTGAACTGGACTGCCACCCCGAGACGATGGACGAGCACCCGGGCCTGCGGTGGCACTGCCGGGGCAGCTACGTCCTCGTGCCACCGGCCCAGCTGCCCGGCGACCTCGCGGTGCGCTGGCTGCGCGGTCCCGAGCACGAACTGCCCGACCCGCTGACGCTGTTGGAGACGCTGACGGACGAGTGTGCTCGTTACGCGGGGGAGAACGGCGAGCTGGACCCGCACGCGGTGGCCTGGCCGCTGGGCCGCTGACGCCGGGACCCGGGTCACGGGGCCCGGTGGCAGCCGATGGTCCGGCTGCCGGGCCATCGGCACTGTGACCTGCGTACGGAGACGATCTGCGTATACGGAGACGACCGGCGTACGCAGCCACGACCTGCGTACGCAGCCACGTCGTGGCCACGTGGCTGCGTCGTCCCTCTACGAACCCGTCGCGCCGGTAACTCCCTGAAGCCGCCCGATCACGTCCACCCCTGACGAGTCCGCGCCGCTCTTCGGCACCAGCGCCGTCTGGCTGGAGATCCAGTCCTTGGTGAGCGAGCTCTTCACGTCGCCCTCCATCAGGGCCTTCACATCCGAACTCACCTCGGGCCGCACGCCCTTCGCGCCCGTCTGCCGCTCGAAGAACCGCGTCGCGAAGAACGTCATCGCGCCCCCGTCCGCCGTGCGCAGCCCCAGCGGTGCGAAGTCGCCCTCGGACAGCGGCTGGTCGGCGTACTGCGTGGTTATGCCGGGCACCCGTTCCTTCTTCTTGCGGCTGTCCCGCCACTGGTCCGTGTGCGGCCCGGACGCGAAGTGCTCCGGCGTGCCGTCCTTCAGGTACGCGGTGTACTCCGGGCTCAGATTCTTCGGAGCGACCGCCAGCGTCTTGCTGTCCGGCTCCACCGACTCGCCCCAGCCGTCCTTGTCGGTCTTGAACTCCGGGACCTTGTCCGGGGCGAGGATCGTCAGGTACGCGCACTCCCACTGCTTGTCCGGACCGCCGCGCACAAAGGCCAGCACCCACCGGAACTGCGGCCCGTTCGCCTGGGTCCGGTTGCTCTTGGTGTCCGCGACGAAGAAGCGCGGCCAGCCGGCCTTCTTCGGGATGGTGAACTTCGCGTCGGTCAGCTCCAGCGGCTGATGCGCGGAGTTGCCGTCCGGCGTGGTGATGCTGCGCGCCTTGAGACCGGCCTGGTTGATCGCACCGAGCGCACCGGTCACCCGGTCCGCGTCGAGCGTCGGATCGTACGCCTTGTCCGCCGCGTTGTAAGCGTCGGTGAAGTCCGCGAGCGCCCGCCGGGCCTCACTCCGTTCCGCCGACGGCAGGACCGCCAGCTCCCCGTGCACCGTCACGCACCCGCTCGCCGTCAGGCACAGCACCGTTACCGTCGCCAGCCCCGCCGCTGCCCGAATCGGCCTTCTCAGCCTGCTCATCGGTCGCCTTCTGCTTCTTGACCGCCACTGACCGTCCGAACCCTACCGGGGCAAGGAACAGAGCGAGAGTCGGGACCAGATACAGGCACCAGACCGTCACCTGGAGCACGGTCGGGTCCGGCTGGAAGTTGAGGACGCCCTTGAGGAGCGTGCCGTACCAGCTGTCCGGCGGAATCGTCGCGCTGATGTCGAACGCCTTGTCCGCCAGACCACCCAGGAAGCGTGCCTCCTGAAGATCGTGGACACCGTACGCGAGCACCCCGGCCGCGGCGATCACCAGCATCCCGCCGGTCCAGGTGAAGAACCTCGACAAGTCGATCCTGACCGCGCCCCGGTAGAAGAGCCCGCCCAGCACCACCGCGCTCGCGATGCCGAGCAGCACACCGATCAGCGGCGCGTGCGTACCGTCCTGCGAGGCACGCACCGACGCCCAGACGAACAGCGCCGTCTCCAGGCCCTCCCGGCCCACGGCGAGGAAGGCCGTCGCGACCAGTGCGCCCGTACCCATCCGGAGCGCCGCGTCCAGCCGGCCGTGCAGCTCCGCCCGCAGATGCCGCGCCGTACGCCGCATCCAGAAGACCATCCAGGTCACCAGCCCCACCGCGACGATCGACAGCGAGCCGCCGAGTGCCTCCTGCGTCTCGAACGTCAGCTCCTGCGAACCGAATTCGAGCCCGAAACCGAAACCGAGCGCGAGGGCGACCGCGACCCCGATGCCGATCCAGACGGGGCGCAGCGCGTCCCGCCGGCCGGTCTTCACCAGGTACGCGATCAGGATGCAGACGACGAGACTGGCCTCAAGACCCTCGCGCAGACCGATCAGATAATTGCCGAACACGTCTCGGGTTCCTTCCGTTGTTCAGGAGAACAGCGCCCGCCCCCACCAGTCGTCCTTGTCCCGGACGCCCGGCGGGATCGCGAAGACCGCTGAACCCACGTGCTGGATGTATTCGTTGAGCGCGTCGGAGCGCGCCAGAGACCGCTGTACGGGGATGAACGCGTCCCGTACGTCACGCTGGTACGCCAGGAAGAACAGCCCCGCGTCGAGACGGCCGAGGCCGTCCGTACCGTCCGTGAAGGAGTAGCCGCGGCGCAGCATCCGGACCCCGTGGTGGGAGTCCGGATGCGCCAGGCGTACGTGCGATGTCGGCAGCATCGCCCTGAGGCTGGGTTTGTCGTGCTCGTGCGCCTTGCCGACCGCCGCGCCCTCGCCCTTGTCCCGGCCGAAGACGTCCTCCTGCTCCTGGAGGGACGTACGGTCCCAGCTCTCGATCCGCATCGAGATCCGGCGGGCGACGAGGTACGAGCCGCCCGCCAGCCAGGCCGGGCCGTCCTTCCGCGACACCCATACGTGCGTGTCGAGAGCGGCGGAGTCGGTGCCGGCGATATTGCTGGTGCCGTCCTTGAAACCGAAGAGATTGCGCGGGGTCTGGGCGCCGGGCGTGGTCGACGACGTCTTGCCGAAGCCGAGCTGCGACCAGCGCACCGCGACCTTCCCGAAGCCGATCCTGGCCAGATTGCGGATCGCGTGCACCGCGACCTGTGGATCGTCGGCGCACGCCTGGACACACAGATCGCCGCCGCCGCGCGCCGGATCGAGGTTGTCGCCGGGGAACCTCGGCAGATCCACGAGCGCCGCCGGGCGGTGTTGCTCCATGCCTCCGCCGAACCGGCCCCCGGCGAAGAGCGAGGGGCCGAAGCCGACGGTCAGGGTGAGCCGGGACGGCTTGAGGCCGAGCGCCTCACCCGTGTCGTCCGGCGGTGCCTCGGCGAGACCGCCGTACGCGCCCTCACCGACCGCGTGGCCCGCCGTCATCCGCTCGGCGGCCCGGGTCCAGTCCTTGAGCAACTGGACGAGTTCCGCCCGGTCCTGGGTCGTCACGTCGAACGCGGCGAAGTGCAGCCGGTCCTGTACGGCGGTGGCGATACCGGCCTGGTGCGGGCCATGGAACGGGACCGCCGCGCCGGAATCGGCGGCTGACGCGACGGCGTTGCCGTCCCCGTCCCTGTCCCCGTTCCCGTCCCTGTCTCGCAGGGCGGCCATGGTGCCACCGGTCGCGGCGGCGCCGAGTGCGAGCCCGGCACCGCTCCAGCCGAGCAGCGAACGGCGGGAGGGGGAGGCTCCTTCCCCGCCGGTTTCCCCGCCGGTCTTCTCGTCGGACTCGGACTCGGACTCGGACTCGGACTCGGACATGGACTCGGACATGGATCGCGACCCTTACCTGGCTACTTGACGACAGCGGCGGCGAGCTTGGACAGCGGCTCCGCCAGCGCGTTCACGCCGTCCGAGAGTTCCTTGCGCTGCTTCTCGCCGACCTTGTCGTACGAGGTGAAGGCGTACGAGCCGGGCGCGTCGCGGTACTTGTCGAGCAGCTTGTCCAGCGCGGCGAACTGCTTGTCCAACTCGCCGACCAGCGTTGCGTCGTTCTTCGCGGCGACCGGCTTGAGCAGTTCGTACGACTGCCGCGCGCCCTCGACGTTGGCCTTGAAGTCGACCAGGTCGGTGTGGCTGTAGCGCTCCTCCTCGCCCGTGACCTTGCCGGAGGCGACCTCGTCCAGCAGTTCCTTCGCGCCGTTGGCCATCGAGGTCGGGGTGATCTCGGCCTTGCCGACGCGCTTCTGCCAGTCGAGGAGGTCCTTGTCGAGGGAGTCGGCGAGCGCGGTGGCGTCCGGGCCGAGCTTCTTGTCCTGCCAGAGTTCCTTCTCCAGCCGGTGCCAGCCGGTCCACTTCTGGCCCGGCTCCAGGCTGTCGGCGCGCACATCGACCTTCGGGTCGATGTCGCCGAAGGACTCGGCGACCGGCTCGGTGCGCTCCCAGCCGATACGGGAGGGCGCGTACGCCTTCTTCGCCGCCTCGATGTCACCGGCGCGCACGGCGTCGGTGAAGGTCCTGACCTTCGGCAGCGTCTCGTCGGCCTGCGCCTGGACGTACTTGCGGTACGCGGCGACCGCGGCGTCCATCTCCGGACTCCGCTTGGCGGCCGCCTTACCGCCGGTGACGGTGACCTTCTGGCGGATGCCGTCGCCCTTCATGCCGGGCTTGCAGGCGATCTCGTACGAACCGGCCTTCACCTCGGCGGTGACCTTGGCCTTGGTGCCGGGGCCGATGTTCTCGCGCTCGGTGACGATCCGGTCGTCCGGGAAGAGGACGTACACCTCGGTGACCTTGCTGCCCTGGTTCTCGACGGCCAATTCCACATGGCCCGCCGGGAATTCCTTCGTGGACACCTCGCAGGAGTCGTCCTTCGCCGTGACCTGGACGGTGCCGTCGCCGGCCTTGGCGTCGCTTTTCTCGGCGCAGCCCGCGACGGCGGTCAGGGCGGCCAGCGTGGCGGTGGCGGTGGCGAGGCGGGCAGGTCGCATACGGGGCTCCACGATGGAAGAAGCGGAAGAACACGGCACGAACGAACGGGTGGATTCCTGAGTAAAAGGGGAAGCGAAGCGGGCTTAACTTAACTAAGGCTTACCTTGGTTGCGACCGTTCGTCCAGTGATTCGGCTCTCACTTCCGCCGCTGGATACGGGCAGATCACGGCGGCCTTTTGGCCGTGCCACGGCAGGGTCAAATGCCGGTCAAGAAGGGTGTTCCGGGGAATGCCCCGGCCCTGCTTCAGGCGCCGCCTCCGGTCTCGTTCGCGTTCCGGTCTCGTTCCCGGTCCCGTTCCGGTCCCGTTCCGGTTCCGGTCACCGGACCGGGAGCACCAGTGGGGTTCCGGTCCGGGGGTGTGGGAACACCTCGACGGGCTGGCGGTAGACCCGGCTCAGCAGTTCGTCGTGGAACACCTCGGACGGCGGCCCCTCGGCCGCGATCGTCCCGTCGTGCAGGACGGCGGTCCGGTCCGCGTGGGCGGCGGCGAGCCCCAGATCGTGCAGGACGACCACGACGGCGTCGCCCGCCGCCGCGCGCTCCCGGCAGATCCGCAGGACCAGTTCCTGATGGCGCAGGTCGAGTGCGGCGGTCGGCTCATCGAGGAGCAGCAGCGGGGCGCGCTGGGCGAGGACCCGGGCCAGGGCGACCCGGGCGCGTTCGCCGCCGGAGAGCCCGGAGAAGGGGCGCGCGGCGAACTCGGTGACCTCGGTGGCCGCCATCGCCTCGGCGACGGCCGCCTCGTCCTCGTACTCCAGCTCGGTCCCGGCCCAGGGCGCCCGGCCCATCCGTACGACGTCCGCGACCGGGAAGGGAAAGGAGAGCGTGGCCGCCTGGGGGAGCACGGAACGGCGCAGGGCGAGTTCGGGTGCGGACCAGGCGTACGCGGGGCGCCCGTCGATCCGTACCTCGCCACGCTCCGGACGGAGATCGGCGGCGAACGCGGCGAGGAGGGTCGACTTCCCGGCCCCGTTGGGCCCGACGAGCGCGAGCACCTCACCGGCGCGCGCGGTGAGATCGATCCCGGACAGTACGGTGCGTTGACCGAGGCGGACCTGGAGGCCGCGGACTTCGGCGACGGCGTCGCCGGGGACGCTGAGAGAGGGGAGCGCACGCCGGCGTACGGCGAACAGGCCCTTGAGATGGACGCGTTGCCTCACGCTCCGCCTCACACCCCGCCCTGCCTCATGCCCGGTTCCATGACGTACTCGGCTCATGCCCAGCCTCCCTGCTTGCGCCGCGTCCTGCGCAACAGCCAGAAGAAGAACGGGCTGCCGAACAGCGCGGTCAGTACGCCCAGGGGCAGTTCCGCCGGAACCGCGACCGTACGGGCCGCCAGGTCGCCCGCGACCAGGACCAGCGCGCCGCCGAGGGCGCTGCCCGGGACCAGGAAGCGGTGGCCGGGGCCGTTCGCCATCCGCAGCAGATGCGGCACCAGCAGCCCCACGAACGTGATGATCCCGGCCACCGCGACCGCCGCCGCCGTGAGCAGCGCGACCACCAGCACCAGCACGACACGGAGCCGCTCGACATCCACCCCCAGATGGCGTGCGGGCCGCTCGCCGAGCGCGAGGAGATCCAGCTTCCGCGCGGAGAACGGCGCGACGGCCAGACCGGCCAGCGCGCACGGCAGTACGGCGAGGACCTTCGGCCAGGTCGCCTGCGCCAGCGAACCGAGCTGCCAGAAGGTGATCTGCGTGACCTGCGCGTTGTCCGCGAAGAAGATGAACAGCCCGATCAGCGCTCCCGCGAACGCGTTCACCGCGATGCCGGTGAGGATGAGCGTGACCACTTCCGTACGGCCGCCCGAGCGGGACAGCGCGTACACCAGCAGGACGGTCGCGAGCCCGGCGACGAACGCGCAGACCGTCACCGTCCAGTTGCCGAAGAAGCTCAGCCCCAGCGCGATCGAGGCCACCGCGCCGACCGCGGCGCCCGACGAGATCCCGATGACGCCGGGCTCGGCGAGCGGATTGCCGAACACGCCCTGCATCAGCGCGCCCGCGCAGCCGAGCGAGGCGCCGACGAGCAGGGCGAGCACGACGCGGGGCAGCCGGACGTTCCACAGGACGCTCTCGCCGACGCGGTCGAGCGCGGCGCCGCCGAGCCCCGCCCGGTGCTGGACCGAGGCGAGTACGTCCCCGAGAGGGATGTCGTACGCACCGATCCCGGCGGAGAGCAGGCAGAGCAGGAGCAGCGCCGCGAGCAGCGCGGCAGTGAGTGCGGTGGAGCCGCCGGCGGGCCGCCGCCGCTTCCCGGTTCCGGCCGGGGTGCCGGTGCCGGTGCCGGTGCCCCTGCTCCCGCTCGTGCTGGTCCTGGTGTTGGTGTCGGAAGCTGACGTCACGTCACTTTCCGTCCGCGTACAGCTGCTTGACGATCGACTCCAGCACCTCGTCCGTGCGCGGACCGTAGTTCAGCAGCACCCCGTCATCGACCGAGACGACCCTGCGGTCCAACCCGGCCGGTGTCTCGGCGACGCCCGGGATCTTCACCAGGCCGTCCGGCCCGCCCACGGAGTCAAGTCCCTTGGTCATCACCAGGATCGCGTCGGGCGCGGCTTTCGCCAGCGCCTCGCTGGTGATCGCGGTGAAGTCCTTCCGCAGCCCCGACGCCTTGCCCGCGTCGACCGCTCCGGCCGCCTCCAGCAGCGAACTCGCCCCGGATCCGGCCCCGCCGAGCAGATAGACCGAGGCCGACCCGCGCAGGTAGAGGAAGGCCACGCGCGGTTTCGGGCCGCCGCTCGCGTGCGCCGGAATGTCCTGCTGGACGCGGCTGATCCGCTGCTCCGTACGCTGCTTCAGCTCGGCGCCCGCCGTCTCGACGCCCAGCGCGCCGGCCACCGCGTCGATCCGCGCCCCCACGTCGTCCAGGCTCTTGGCGGGTTCGACGACGACCAGCGGGATACCCGCGTCCCGGATCTGCTCGATGGCCTCGGCCGGGCCCGTGGTGGTGTCGGCGAGGACAAGGGTCGGCCTGAGCGAGAGGACTCCCTCCGCCGAGACATCGTGCGCCCGGGTCACCACGGGGAGTTTCGCGGCCTGTTCGAAGGTGGCGGTGATGTCCCGGGCCACGACCCGCTTTCCGAGGCCGAGGGTGAAGACGATCTCGTTCAGGGATCCGGTCAGTGGCACGACCCGGTCGGCCGAGGTGACGGTGACCTTTCCGCCGTCCGCCGAGTTCACGGTGGTGGGCAGGTGCGGTTCGGGCACGGTGGCCAGGGGCTCCACGCGGTCGGCGGGGGACGCGGCCGGGTGACGCTCCGGGTCGGCCGCGTCCGTACCGCCGTTTCCGCTGCCGGTTCCGTTGCCACCGCAGCCGGTGGTGGCGAGTGTGAGGGCAAGCACAGAGAGGAGCGCACCCGTGAGGCGTGATCTGCGCACCGAGTGCACCGTCCTGTTCATTCGGTCGAGGCTTCTGTGGCGGGAGGGCTTCCGGCACAGGCTGGAGATAGCTTAGGTTAGCCTTACCTCGCTTGCCAGGCCTGAGGCGATTCCGCGTCAGGTTTGCCGTCCGGGGCTGTTGTTCCGGCACGTTCACCGGCACGTTCATCGGCTTGTTCACCGGCTCGTTCAGACCTGGGAGTGACTTCGATGCTGTCCTTCGGCCCCGTGCGCACGTTCGCTGTCGCGCTCCTGCTGGCACTGTCGGCGGCCCTGCTGCCGGCCGCCGGAGCGCAGGCGGCGGACCGCACGGTGCGAGGCGGCAGGCTCGACTGGGGGATCAAATCCTCGTTCCTGAGCTATGTCACCGGGCCGATAGCGCAGGGCAGTTGGTCCCTCGAAGGGGGCGCGGCCACTGTGGACAGCCACTTCCGGTTCCACTCGGCCACCGGCTCGTACGACCCGGACAGCGGCGCCTTCCGGGCCGGCTTCTCCGGCGGAGTGCGCTTCGTCGGACACCGGAAGGCCGACGGATCGTACGAACTCGACCTCACGGTCAGCCGCCCCACCGTACGGATCTCCGCCGAGGGCGGCGGCACCCTCCACGCCGACATGACCAGCAAAGCGAAGGGGACCGGCAAAGTCACCCGGGCGTCCCAGGTCCCGCTCGCCTCGCTCGATCTCTCCGACATCGACATGACCGGCGGCAGCAGTCCCGTAGTCCTCACCGATGTCCCCGCGACACTCACGTCACAGGGCGCAGAGGCCTTCGCCGGCTACTACACGGAGGGTACGGAGCTCGACCCGGTCAGCCTGTCCGTGGATGTCACGGCGGCGGGCAGGCCCACCGCGGCGCCCACCAGCAAGAAGGGGAAGAAGAAGGGCGAAGCCGCGGGCTCCTTCGAGGACGCGGCCGTCGACTGGGGCGTGCGCCGCACCTACCGGGAATACGTCACCGGTCCTGTGGCCAAGGGCAGGTGGACGCTGAGCGAGGGAGCCCAGGACGGAGGCGCGTTCTTCCGCTTCCCGAAGGGCAAGGGAACGTACGACGCGAAGAAGGGGACGCTCGACGCCGACTTCGCGGGCCGTGTCCGCTTCACCGGCACCGGACTCGATCTGACGCTGAGCAGGATCGCCGTACGGGTCAAGGACGGCAAGGGCACCCTGTCCGCCGATGTCACCGACGCGGCCGAGGGCAGCCCGCCCCGCGAAGCCGTCCCCCTTGTCTCTTTCGAGGCCGGGGACTTCACACCGAAGAACGGCCTTGCCTCGCTCAAGGAGACGCCCGCGAAGCTGACATCGCGGGGTGCGAAGGCCTTCGGCTCCCTCTACTCCGCCGGCACGGAGATGGATCCCGTCTCGCTCGCCGTCGCCGTCGACAAGGAGGCGCGGCTGCCCGCGCTGCCCGACCTGGGCAGTGACGCCACGGCGTCCGCGCGGGCGACGGCCACCACCGGTATCCCCGACTCCGCGTCGCCTTCCTCCTCGTCCTCACCGTCCATCGGCGCGGGGACGTATGCGGCGATCGGCGCGGGTGTGCTCGTCGTGGCGGGGCTCGCGGTCCATCTGTCGCTCAGGCACCGTCGCGCCAACTCCGGCCCGGACGGCGGCTGACGACGGCTGATCGCTCCGCCGCCTCCCGCACGCACGCTCATGTGCGCGCCGCATCACGCCCTGTCACAGCACGCCCGCCACAGCGCGCCGCACCACGCCCTGCCCCAGCACGCCACGCCCTGCCACAGCACATCACGCCATGCCACGCCACACGATCGAGGAGTACACCGACCATGGCTGCCACTCGCCGTCCCATAGCCCTCGCCGCCGCCGTCGCGACGGCGGCGGCCCTCGGAGCAACCGCCTTCGCCCTCCCGGCACTCGCGTCCGGCGTCCCCGCCGTGCCGCCCGCATCGGCTCCGGAGGCGGCCCCGGCCGCCGTCCCGCAGGTGGACCTGCGGGACGGCACTCTGGACTGGGGGCTGAAGGAGTCGTTCCGCAGATATGTGACGGGCATCGCCGGGGGGACCATCACGGCCACCCATGGCGCCACCCAGGCCACCGGCAACGGTCCGTTCACGTTCTCCAACGGCTCGGGTACGTACGACCCGAGCACGCACAACGTGGCGACGGACTTCGACGGCAGCGTCCGCTTCTCCTCTCCGGCGCACGGTTTCGACGTCGAGGTCACCGACGTCAAACTGGTCACGGAGGGTACGGGCGGCGCCATCGAGGCGGACGTCACGCTGAACGGCACGACCCAGGACGACATCGCGCTCGCCGCGATCGACCTGACGGACATCCGGCCGGAGACGGGCGCCGGCTCGATGGTCTTCAAGGACATCCCGGCCAAACTGACCGCCGACGGTGCCAAGGCCTTCAACGGCATGTACGCGGAGGGTACGGAGCTGGACAAGGCGACGCTCGCCGTCAGGTACGCCACCGGCACCCAGACGCCATCTCCCACCCCGACTCCCACACCGACCCCGACTCCCACCCCGACGCCCACGCCGTCCGAGTCCCACCCTGTTCAGCCCGGCAACACCCCCACCACCGACACCCCCACCACCAACTCCGCCCCGGGCCCGACCGCTTCGGCCCCCGTGGCGTCCCCGGCGGCCGAGAACGCCGCGATCGTCTCCGGCAACCTCGACTGGGGCGTCAAGGAGTCCTTCCGCTCCTACGTGACGGGCCCGATCGCCAAGGGCAAGGTCGAACTCACCTCCGGCGCCCAGCAGTCGGGCGCCGCCTACCGCTTCCCCAAGGGCACGGGCACCTTCGACGCGGACGCGCAGACCCTCTCCGTGTCCTTCGGCGGCGCGGTCCGCTTCCTCGGCCACCAGGAGTCCGGTGAGTACGTCCTCGACCTCAGCCTGAGCGGCCTCCAGGTCAAGGTGAAGGACGGCAAGGGCACGCTCGTCGCCGATGTCAGCAGCAAGGACCGTGAGACGCAGAAGGTCTCCACGTACAAGGGCCTGGTCGTCGCCGGCCTGAATGTCCCGGCCGGCAAGCTGGCAGCGAAGGACGGCGTCCTCACCCTGAGCGCCGTGCCGGCGACGCTCACCGCCGACGGCACGAAGGCGTTCGGCGGCATGTACGAAGCGGGCACCGCACTCGACAAGCTGACCCTCGCGGTCTCCCTCGACGAGGGCGCGAACCTCCCCGGCGGTACGGGCGGCACTGGCGGCGGCTCCGGTACGGGCGCTACCAGCGGCGGCTCCGGCACGACGGGCGGTGGCACGGTCGGCGGTGGCACGGTGGGCGGTACGACCGGTGGCACCGGTTCCCTGGCCTCCACCGGATCCGATCTTCCGACGGGCGCGCTCCTGGGCGCGGCGGCAGCCGTCGGCGCCACGGGGGCGGTGGTCTTCCTCGCGGCCAGGCGCCGCACCCCGTCCCTGGGCGAGTCCTGACCCGTACGCCCCGCTCCGCGGCAGGGCCGCACCGCCGGAACCGAACGGCGGTGCGGCCCTGCCGCGTCGGAGCCGGAAGGCGTGATGTTTGAATGCCGGGGTGACCGACATCGACGTACTCAGCGTCTTCTGCGGGGCCGACGGCCGAAACGGCAACACGCTCGGTGTCGTCCGCGAAGGGAGTCACCACCCCGACCGGGCGGCCCGGCAGGCCATCGCCGCGCGACTCGGCTACAGCGAGACGGTGTTCGTCGACGACCCCGAACGCGGCGTGGTCGACATCTACACCCCGGGGGTGCGGCTGCCGTTCGCCGGACACCCGCTCGTCGGCGCGGCCTGGCTGCTGGATGTGGAGGCCGTCAATCCGCCCGCAGGGGAGGTCTGGGCCCGCCAGGACGGCGAGTTCACCTGGATCACCGCCCGCGCCGAGTGGGTCCCGCCGCGCACACTCCAGCAGTACAGCTCCGTCGCCGAGGTCGACGCACTGCCCGCGCCGCCGCCGGGGGAGGGCTGGCTCTACGCCTGGGCCTGGCAGGACGAGGCGGCCGGGCGGGTCAGGGCGCGGGCCTTCCCCCGGCGTGACGACGGCATCGCCGAGGACGAGGCGACCGGCGCGGCGGCCCTGTTGCTCACGGCGCGGCTGGGCCGCGCGCTGAACATCAGGCAGGGCCGGGGGTCGCAGATCATCACGGCCCCCGGGCCCGACGGATGGATCGAGATCGGCGGACGGGTGCGGCTGCTCACGGACCGCTGAGCCGTGGGCCGTGGAGACGCGCTACGACGCACCGGCCGCCGGAGGCGCTACGCGCTCAGCGGGAACCGCGCCGCCAGCTCCCGGAGCACCGCGACATTGTCGTCGAACGCGCGCTTGCACTCGTCGACGATCCGCTGCTTCTCCAGGTCGTCCGCCGCCACCTGGTCCAGCAGCTCGCGGTAACCCCGCTTGAACGCGGCCGGGTTGGGAATCGCCTCGAAGACGTAGAAGCGGACGCCGTCCCCCTTGCGGGGGAAGCCCCAGGTCTTCTCCGCCATGTCGCGGACGATCTGACCGCCGGAGAGATCCCCGAGATAGCGCGTGTAGTGGTGCGCCACATAGCCGCCGGGCCAGGTACGCGCGCACTCCTCGATCCGCGCCACGTACGTGGTGGTCGCGGGCAGCGGCTCAAGTCCCGTACGCCAGTCGGGCCCGCACAGATGGACCAGATCGCGCTCCAGCTCGGGGGTGCGCGCCAGCTCCGGCTGGATGAAGGGCCCGGCGACCGGGTCGGTCCTGAGTGTCTCCCCGGCGCCTTCCAGCGCGCGGTACACGAACCACAGCTGCTCGGTGTAGCGCGCGTACGCGTCCACCCCGTGCCGGCCGCCCAGCAGATCGCTCATGAACGTCGAGGTCTGCCCCTGGGTGTGCTGTTCGTGCGTGGCGACACGGAGGAGCGTGGAGAACGGTGTGGGGCGGGCGGTGGCGGTTGCGTCCAAGGCGGGCCTCCGGAGACCGAGGGGACGGGAGCAGGCGATTGCCGGCACCGGCAGCACGAACTGCCGCCAGGACCGATACTCTTACTTAGGCTTACCTAAGTCAACGGTTCCCGACGTCGTGTCGGTAAAAACGCTACCCCGTTCCCGCCCCGGTGCAACCTCGAATGATCTCCGGGTGGGTACGAGTGTGTTCTCAGGGCAGCGTGAGGATCTCCGCGCCCGTCTCCGTGACCACCAGCGTGTGCTCGAACTGCGCGGTGCGCTTGCGGTCCTTCGTCACCACGGTCCAGCCGTCGTCCCACATGTCGTGCTCGTACGTTCCGAGCGTGAGCATCGGCTCGATGGTGAACGTCATGCCCTGCTGGATGACGGTGGTGGCGTGCGGGCTGTCGTAGTGCGGGACGATCAGCCCGGAGTGGAAGGACGAGTTGATCCCGTGCCCGGTGAAGTCCCTGACGACGCCGTAGTCGAAACGCTTCGCGTACGACTCGATGACCCGCCCGATCACATTGATCTGGCGGCCGGGACGTACGGCCTTGATGGCACGGTTCAGCGACTCGCGGGTCCGCTCCACCAGGAGCTTCGACTCCTCGTCCACGTTCCCGCAGAAGTAGGTCGCGTTGTTGTCGCCGTGCACGCCGTTGATGTACGCCGTGACGTCCAGGTTCACGATGTCCCCGTCACGCAGGACCGTGGAGTCCGGGATTCCGTGGCAGATCACCTCGTTCACGGACGTGCACAGCGACTTGGGGAAGCCGCGGTAACCGAGCGTCGACGGATAGGCGCCGTGATCACACATGTACTCGTGCGCGACCCGGTCCAGCTCGTCCGTGGTCACACCCGGCGCGATGTGCTTGGCGGCCTCCTCCATCGCGCGGGCGGCGATCCCCCCTGCGATCCGCATCAGCTCGATCGTCTCGGCGGACTGGACTTCCGGCCCGGTGTACGGCGTGGGCGCGGGCTTCCCGACATATTCGGGGCGCCGGATCTTTCCGGGTACGGAACGGACGGGAGAGAGCTCCCCTGGTACGAGCAGCGACTGGCCAGACATGCCAGCGAGTCTAACCAGGGGGACTGGGGCAGCATGGGTGAGAGGCGCTGACGAGAGGGAGGAGCCGTGATGGCCCTGTTCAAGAAGCGCACGGTCGGTAAGCCCGGCGAGTGGTACTACTGCCTGCGCGATCAGAAGGTCGAGGAGGGCCCCGAGTGCCCGGCCAAGGACCGCTTCGGGCCGTACCCGAACCGCCAGGAGGCGGAACACGCGATGCAGACGGCGAGGGAGCGCAACCTGGAGTGGGAGACGGACCCGCGCTGGCACGACGGGTCGAAGGGCGGGGACACGGACGGGAGCGGCGGCGGAGGCAAGGGAGCGTCCGCCTGACGGCACGGGTCCCGCCGTACGGTCCGTAGGGCTCGGGCGGTCCGGTCCGGTCCGGTCGGCCGGCCCGGACCGCCCGGCAAGAGCGGCACCGGGGCGGGACCCGGCCCGAACCGGACCGTACGGCCCCGATCGGACCGTACGGTCCACCGCGCCGGAACGCCCCTCCGGCCGTCGTGCGTCTTACGCACTCTTCTTTACGCCCTCTTACGCCGCCTTACGTCGTCGCCGTTTCCGCCGCCGCCTCGCCCGAAGAATCGTTCTGCTCCCGCTGCTCCCGCTGTTCCTTCTGTGCACGGCGGCGCAGCGCGTCCTCGTCCGTGGCCGCGTCGTAGGTCATCAGCTTCGGCAGTACCGCCGCCAGCAGCCCCACCGAGGCCACACAGGCGACCCCGCCGCCCCAGATCGCCGGCCGCGTCCCCGTCCAGCCCGCCATCGCGCCCGCGCGGACCTGGCCGAGCTGGGGGCCGACGCTGTACGAGAGCACCTCGATGCCCGCGAGACGGCCGCGCAGTTCCTCCGGGACGGTCTGGTTCCAGATGGTCGAGCGGCCCAGGCCGCTGAGCATGTCGCCCGCGCCCGCGATCGCCAGGCACACCAGCACCACCCGGATGTCGGAGAACCACCCGGCCGCCGTGATCGCCAGCCCCCACCCGGCCGCGCCGAACACCACGAAGAGCCCGTGCCGGCGTACCCGCGAGGTCCAGCCGCTGGTCAGACTGAGCACCACCGAGCCGACCGATCCCGCCGCGTACATCAGTCCCAGCGACCACTCCGCGTCCAGATCGTCCGCGAGGAAGGGGAAAATCGTGTTCGGGAAGGCGAAGAACATCGCGGCCAGATCGATCGCGTACGTCCCCAGCAGCACTGGTCGGCTCCACGCGTATCGCGCGCCCTCGGCAATGGCGCGCAGCGACGGTTTCTCCGCGTCGTGCGCGGCGGGCGCCGACGCCAGCCGCAGGCACATCAGCACGGAGGCGGAGAAGCCCAGGACGGTGATGCCGTAGGCGGTGGCGTGGCCCGCGTACGCGACGACCAGACCGGCCAGTGACGGCCCCGCGATCGCCCCGAGCTGCCAGCGCACGGCGTTGAGCGCGGCGGCCGCCGTGAGCTGGTCGTGCGGGACGATCCGGGCCATCAGCGAGTCCAGCGCCGGGCGTTGGAGACCGGCCAGCGCGGACACCCCGGCCGCCACCACGTACAGCGGCCACAACAGTGGCTCGGGCAGGGCGGAGTTGACCAGCAGGACGACGGCGAGCAGCCCAAGTCCCGCCTCCGTAAGGAGGATGACCTTGCGCCGGTCGACGGCGTCGGCGAGGGCCCCGCCGTACAGGCCGAAGACGACGAGCGGCACCAGCTCCACCGCGCCCATGGCGCCGACGGCGAGCGGTGAATCGGTGAGGTCCTTGATCTGGAGCGGCAGGGCGATCATCGCCATGAAGCTGCCGAAGTTCGTTACCAGCCCCTGCGCCCACAGCAGCCGGAAGTCCCGGGAGGAACGGAAGGGGGAGAGGTCCGGAAGGATCGCGCCGAGCCTTCTGGTGCCGAGCTTTCCGGTGCCGGGCCTTCTGGTGCCGAGCTTTCTGGTCACGAGGGGTCATCTTGAGCGCTGAGGGCACACGCGGGCAACCGCGTCTGCCGGTGAACGAAAGCGCCCGGACGGCCAACTGCCCTGCCGTGCCGCGTGAGGGTGGCCGGCCGGCCTTGTACCGCGGTTGGCCTGTCCATGACCATGGGGCGCAGGATCACCGACGCAGCCGTGGAAGGAACTCGCCATGTCGCAGCACTCGACCGGGATACCTCGAAGGACCGCCCTGTCCGCCGCCGTCGCGACCGCCGCGGTGGGGGTTCCGGCGCTGGCGTCACCACCGGCGTCGGCGGCCGCCTCGGCCGCTTCCACCGGGCGGGGGGCCGGAGACCGTCCCGTCACCGCCCAGTCCCCCGACCGCGAGTTGAGGGAACTGCTCAAGGAGATCGACCGTGACCGGATCGAGGCGACCGTACGCCGGCTCGCCGCGTTCGGGACGCGGCACACACTGTCCTCCCAGGGCGACCCCGAGCGCGGGATCGGTGCCGCCCGGGACTGGATCCACGCCGAGCTGAAGCGGTACGCCGAGGCGTCCGGCGGCCGGATGACCGTCGAACTCCAGTCGTATGTGCAGGAGCCCGCCTCACGGATCCCGGTGGCGACCCGTATCACCAACGTCGTCGCGACACTGCGCGGTTCGGTCGACCCCGGCCGTATCCATGTCGTCTCCGGCCACTACGACTCGCGTGCCACCGATGTCATGGACGCGGTGAGCGACGCGCCGGGCGCCGATGACGACGCCTCCGGTGTCGCGGTGGCGATGGAGCTGGCCCGTGTGATGGCGAGGCGCCGGCCCGCCGCGACCATCGTCTTCGCCGCCGTGGCCGGTGAGGAGCAGGGGCTGTACGGGGCCGCGCACATGGCGGAGCGGTTCAAGGCGGCGGGCGCCGATGTCCGGGCCATGTTCACCAATGACATCGTCGGCAGTTCCCGGGCCGACGACGGCACCCGCGACCCGTACACCGTACGGCTCTTCGCCGAGGGCGTGCCCACCTCCGAGACCCCGCAGGAAGCCGCCACCCGCCGCTCGGTCGGTGGCGAGAATGACTCGGCGACCCGCCAGCTCGCGCGCTTCGTCCGGGACGTCGCGAGCAACGGCGCCACGGGAATGGACGTGCGGGTGGTCTACCGCCGCGACCGCTATCTGCGCGGTGGTGACCACATCCCCTTCCTCGAACGCGGCTACAGCGCCGCCCGGTTCACCGAGCCGGCCGAGGACTTCGCACACCAGCACCAGGACGTCCGGGTGGAGGACGGCCGGCAGTACGGTGACCTGCCCGAGTTCTGCGACTTCGGCTACATCGCCCGCGTGGCGCGCGTCAACGGGGCGGTGCTGTGGACCCTGGCCCAGGCCCCGGGGGCTCCGCGCGGGGTGAAGATCGTCACCAGCACACTGACCAACGCCACCGAGTTGGTGTGGGAGCCGGGGACCGAACCCGATCTGGCCGGTTACGAGGTGGTGTGGCGCGAGACGACCGAGCCGGAGTGGACCCATGTGATCAGGGCGGGTGACGCGACGAGTCATACCGTGGACCTGTCCAAGGACAATGTCTTCTTCGGCGTCCGCGCGGTGAACCGGGCCGGTCACCGCAGCCCGGTGGCCTTCCCCACGCCGCAGCGCTGACCGGCCCTGTCCGACACGTCGCCCCGGGGCGGATGGGCCCCGGGGCCTCGGCCCGTCGGATCGCGCGCGGGCTCAGCGCCGCAGGGCCCATTTCTGGACCGACTCCAGCGGGCCCGTACAAAAGCGCCGCAGCCACAGCGTGGAGCCGGCCATCAGCACGGCGCACACCACCGCCCACAGTCCCATCACCCACCACGGGCGCCACGACTCGTCGAGCCGGTGGGCGAGCCCGAGGCCGATGCCGTACGAGACGAAGACGCACAGCACGTTCTGCAGGACGTAACCGGAGAGCGCGGTCCTGCCGACGCCGGTGAGGCCGTTCAGCAGGGGGCCCGGACGCCGTACCCGCTCCACCAGCACACCGATCAGTCCGAGGTAGCCGAGCGCCATCAGCGGACCCGCGACATACCGGTCCAGGAGGAAGAACTCCGGGCCCGCCTGCGAGAGCGCGACGCCGAGCGGGAGCCCGAGGCCCAGGCCCCAGGCGAGGAGGCGGGCGCGTATGCGGCGCCCCGTGGCGTCGGAGCCGAACGCGCCCGCGCGGAAGAGCCGTACGCCCAGCAGGAACAGGAGGACGAGCAGGCAGAACGACAGCAGCGGCTCCATACGGAATTCCAGCGCGTGGTCCAGCCGGAACCTGACCTGTTCGAGGTAGCCGCCGTGCGCGTACAGGTCCACCACCTCGCGCGACACGGACTCGCCGCCCGGTGTCCCGCCCTGCGGGCCGTCCGCCAGGAGCCCCGCCGTCAGCAGCCCGATGAGGGTCAGATGCAGCCCGGCCGCCCACCACATCACCCGGTGCCGCGCCTTCTGTGTACGGGTCAGCAGCCAGGCCACGAGCAGTGCGGTGAGCGCGTACCCCATCAGGACGTCCCAGGCGAAGACGAGGACGAAGTGCAGCGTCCCCTCGGCGAACAGGAACAGCGCCCGCCATCGGTAACGGCCCGGCCAGGGCTCACCGCGCCGCTCGGCCGCGCCGTACTGGATGGCCAGGCCCACGCCGAACAGGATCGTCAGCAGCGACAGGAACTTGCCGTTGGCCAGCAGCCGCATCGTGCTCTCGGCCGCCGCCGGGAAGGAGCCGAAGGACATCGTGCCCTGCCCGCCGCTGACGACGGCCCATTCCGCGCCGGGGCTCGTGAAGATCCAGACGTTGGTCATCAGCGTGCCGAGGATCGCGACCCCTCGCATCACATCGAGCAGCGGGAGACGGGCGGGCCGGCCTGGCGTCGTGGCCGGAGAGGTCAAGGTCTCGGTCATGGGTTCATCGTCCCGGCGCGTCCGGCCGGTCACGTCATGACCGCAGACGAACAGCCGCTACATCGAAAGATGTACGCGGCCCGCGCGGTGCCGTCATCCGTCGCGCGGGCCGGTGCGCGCCCGCCGGGGATCGCGGGACAGCCCTGGGCCAGGGGCTACCAACGGGCCGGGGGAGGCGCCGTCAACTGGTCGGCCAGCCAGGACAGCCGGTCCCGGAACCGGCGGCGTCCGCGCGGCCCGGGAAGGCTGTTCTCCCCGGCGGCGGCGCTCACCAGGTGCTGCACGGTGTCGAGATCCACGCCGTCTCCCGCGCCGTACCCTCCGCCGTGTCCCGTGGGGTGTCCACCGCCGGGCACTGAGGCGCGTTCCGTGCCGCGTTCGGTGCCGCGTTCGCCGCCCGGCTCCGGGCCGGGGGCCCGTACCGTCAGCGCGTCGTGGGCCAGTGCGCGCACCTCGGCGTCCCCGCCGTCCAACGACAGCACCGTCGCCCCGGCCCGCCGCGCGTCGTGCACCCGCTCCAGCAGCCCGGCTTCCGGCCGCTCCGGCGCCACCACCAGCAGCGTCTCGCCCCGGCCCGCCGCCTCCAACCGGCCCAGGCCGACCGCCAGATGCGCCGGGTCCCCGGGCCGCACCCGGTGCCGTACGAGCGTGGGGGTCAGCTCCGGCTGCCCGGACCACGCCGCCTCGTCCACCAGATGCGCGGCGAGATGCCACGGCTCGTACTCCTCGGTCCCGACCAGCAGCAGCCCGCCGCCGTGCGGCACGACGGAGGACCGCAGGCTTCCCGCGAACCGGCGCGTCGCGGCGGGCCATTCCGTCCCGGCGAGGACTTCACGCAGCAGTGCGACACGTACGGCATCCATGGGCCCGCATCCTGCCGCAGCGCGGCGCGTGGCGCGGGCGGTCGCCGACGGCTCACCCGAACGTGATCGTCTACTGCCCAGTAGGGTCGGGGACATGACTTCTACGGACAGTGGCAGCACAGCTTCTGCGGACAGTGGCAGCACAGCGCCCAAGCCCCCCGCCAAGGACCCCTGGGACCTTCCCGATGTCACGGGTCTCGTCGTCGGTGTGCTCGGCGGCACCGGCGACCAGGGGCGTGGACTCGCCTACCGGCTGGCCAGGGCCGGACAGAAAGTGATCATCGGTTCGCGGGCGACCGAGCGCGCCGAAGCGGCGGCGGCCGGGCTCGGCGTGGCAGGCGTCGAGGGCGCGGACAACGCGGAGTGCGCGCGGCGCAGCGATGTGGTCATCGTGGCCGTGCCGTGGGACGGGCACGGCAAGACCCTGGCATCCCTCACCCAGGAACTGGCGGGCAAGCTCGTCATCGACTGCGTCAACCCGCTCGGCTTCGACAAGAAGGGCGCGTACGCCCTGAAGCCCGAGGAGGGCAGCGCCGCCGAACAGGCCGCCGCCCTGCTGCCGGAATCCCGGGTGACCGCCGCCTTCCACCATCTGTCGGCGGTGCTCCTCCAGGACCCGGCGGTCGAGCGGATCGACACCGATGTGATGGTGCTGGGCGAGGTGCGCGCGGACACCGACATCGTGCAGGCGCTGGCGGGCCGTATCCCGGGCATGCGCGGGATCTTCGCGGGCCGGCTGCGCAACGCCCACCAGGTGGAGTCGCTGGTGGCCAACCTGATCTCGGTGAACCGCCGTTACAAGGCGCACGCCGGACTGCGCGTGACGGACGTCTGACCGTCGTCGTCCGACCGATGCCGAGGGGTGTGGTGCGCGCGGGCCGGGTCCCGTACGCACCACACCGGCCGGTGAGCGTCACCGGGGCAGGTCCGCGCCTTCCGGAGCATGGGGGACACTGGAACGCGTACGACCGGAAGCCCCGACAGGAGTAGCACCCCATGCCCCGCCTCGCTCTGTACGCCCTAGCCGTCTGCGCCCTGACCGTCGTCGCGGCCGTGGTCTCCTTCGCCCGGGGCAACCTGCTCGGCATCGTCTGGGTGCTGCTCGCCGGGCTCTCGTCCAACATGGCCTGGTACTACCTGCGCAAGGCGAAGGCTGAGCGTGCGGCCGAGGCCGAGGCCGGAACGACAACGGCGGCGAGCTGACGGGACCAAGGCGGCCGGAGCGCCCAGGGTCAGCGAGGCCAGGGGCGGCCGGTGAGCCGTTCGATGTCCTCGTTGAACTGCTGGAGGTCGGCGACGAAGTTGTCGAGACGTTCGGGCGCCCAGCCGGCGATCACTTCGGACAGTCCGTTGACGATTTTGTCGCGGTCGGCTTTCAGCCGGTCCCGCCCCATCCGCGTGATGCGGAATTTGCGGGCCACCCCGCCGTCGGGGTCGAGTGTCCGCTCGACGAGCCCCTCCTTGAGGAGAGCCGTCGTCTGCCGGTTGAAGGTGGAGGCGGCCAGGCCGAAGGCGTCGACGAAGTCCGCCACCGACATGGGCCCCTGTACCTCGATCCGGCTGAGGAGCACATAGGCGCTGCGGTCCAGGGCCTCGCTGCCGAGCCGGCGCGGTGAGGCCATTTCGCGGTGCCTCGTGAGAATCAGCATCTCCCGCTCGATCTGCTCCCCTGCCTGCTGGGCATCCATGTCGACAACCTCCGGATCACGCGTCTGCACAAGCGCACACTACGCCAGCCCGATGTGCATCATGCTCACCAAAAGCATCCTGCACTCTTTGTGCATGATGCAATTCGCCTGTAGCGTGCGACGCCATGAATGCTTCCGCGCCCACGGCGCGCTCCACGTCGCGCTCCGGGGCGATAGTCGTCTCGTTGTCCGCGGCCGGCGTCGTGGCCTCCTTGATGGGGACCCTCGTCATCCCGCTCGTCGCGCAACTCCCGGAGTTGCTCGACACCACGGCCGCGAACGCGTCGTGGGTGGTCACCGCGCCGCTGCTGACGGGGGCGGTCGCGACCCCGGTGTTCGGACGTCTCGGTGACCTGTACGGCAAACGGCGACTGCTGCTGACCTGTGTCGCCCTGCTGGTCGCCGGATCGCTGGTGTCCGCGCTGTCGGACTCGCTGATCCCCATGGTGATCGGGCGTGCCGTACAGGGCATCGGCATGGGCATCGTCCCGCTCGGGATCAGCACCATGCGCGATGTCGTACCGCCTGAGCGCATGGGTACGTCCGTGGCCCTGATGAGTTCGTCGCTGGGGATCGGCGGCGCCTTCGGGCTCCCCCTGTCGGCCGCCGTCGCCCAGAACACCGACTGGCACGCGCTGTTCTGGGGCTCGGCCGTCATCAGCGCGCTGATCGGCCTCGCCGTCGCGCGCTTCGTCCCGAGCGTGCCCCCGGCCGCACGGGGCCGCTTCGACATCCCCGGCGCCCTCGGCCTCGCCGCCGGTCTCGTCTGCCTGCTGCTGCCCGTGTCCAAGGGCGCCGAATGGGGCTGGACCAGCGCGACCACCCTCGGTCTGTTCGTGGCCGCGGTGGTCATCCTCCTCGCCTGGGGCTCCTTCGAACTGCGCACCACGGACCCGCTGGTCGACCTGCGGGCCACCGTGCGCCGCCGGGTGCTGCTGACCAACCTGGCCTCCGTGGTGATCGGCTTCGCGATGTTCGCCCAGGGCCTCATCGCCCCCCAACTGCTCCAACTGCCCGAGGAACTCGGCTACGGCCTGGGCCAGTCCATGCTCGCCGCCGGACTCTGGATGGTCCCCACCGGACTGGCCATGATGGCCTTCTCCCCACTCGGCGCGAAGCTCTCCGCCCGATCCGGCCCGCGCGTCTCGCTGCTGACCGGATCCCTGATCATCGCCGCCGGTTACGCGCTCGCCCTTCCGCTGATGGGCTCCGCTCCCGGCATCATGATCTTCAGCTGCGTCGTCAGCATCGGGGTCGCCTTCGCCTACGGGGCGATGCCCGCCATCATCATGGCCTCCGTCCCCGGCGCCAAGACCGCGGCGGCCAACGGCTTCAACGCCCTGATGCGCTCCATCGGGCTCTCCGTCGCCAGTGCCGTCGTCGGCGTCATCCTCGCCCAGATGAGCCGGAACGTCGGCGGCCACTCGGTCCCCACCGAGAACGGGTTCCGCGTCGCCGCGATCGTCGGCGGAGCCGCCGCCCTGGCGGCAGCCCTCCTGACCCTGGCCATCCCCCGTACCGCGGCGCCTCATTCCGATCCGGAGGAGACCGTGGGGAGGACCGCCACGGAGCCGGACCTCGCACCGGCCGCGCACCCTTCACCGGCCGCGCACCCCGCATCCGCCCCGCACTCCTCACCCGTCGCGCACCCCGCACACGCCCCACGGCGGCACCTGTCGCCGGACGAGAAGCCGCACCTTTCCGAAGGAGAATTCACATGAGCCAGAGCGAAGAGGCCGTGCGTTACCCGCTGCCGTACGAGGGCGTACTCGAAGCCCCCGCCGAGTGGGAGCGGTTACGTCAGCGGTGCCCGGTGGCCGCGGTCGAACTGCCCAGTGGCGACCGGGCGACACTGCTCACCCGCTACGAGCACGTCAAGGGCCTGCTGTCCGACCCGCGCTTCGCCCGCCCGACCGCTCAGGACGACTCGGCCCGGCTCGCCCCCGAGGGAGCGGGCGGAGTCGCCGCCACCGGCAGCCCGGAACTCGCCCTGGCCGCCAAGGGAGAGCCGCACCAGCGGTGGCGGCGCCAGGTGGGCAAGTGGTTCACCGCCAAGCGCATGACGGCCCTGCGACCCCGGATGACCGCGACCGCCGAGCGCCTCATCGACGAGATGACCGAAGACGGCGGGCCCGCAGATCTCAAGGCCCGCCTGGGCTTTCTCCTGCCCGTGTACGTCATCTGCGACATGCTCGGCGTGCCCGCCGACGACCGGGACCGCCTCTCCCACTGGTCCGACGCGTTCCTCAGCGTCACCCGGTTCGGCAAGGAGGAGATCGACAAGGCCCAGGCCGAGTTCGTCCAGTACATGTCCGGACACATCTCCGCCAAGCGTGAAGAGCCGGCCGACGACCTGCTCAGCATGCTCATCAAGGAATCCGAGGTCGAAGGCCAAGGGCTCTCCGACAAGGAACTCCTGGTGACCGCGATGGGGCTGCTGGTCGCAGGGCACGAGACCACCGCGAACATGATCGGCAAGATGATCGCCATGCTCCTGGCCGATCGCAGCCGGTGGGAACAGCTGCTCGCCGACCCCTCCCTGGTGCGCACCGCCGTCGAGGAGGCCCTCCGCTTCGACACCAACCTCGGATTCGGCCTCAGGCGCTACATCAGCGAGGACACGGAGATCGGCGGAGAGACGCTGCCACGCGGCACCACCGTGATCTGTAGCATGCCGGCCGCCAACCGGGACGAGGATGTCTTCGCCGACGCCGAGAACATGGACCTCGGCCGCAGCCCCAACCCCCACCTCGTCTTCGGCGCCGGGCCCCACTCCTGCCTGGGGCAGGCACTCGCCCGCACCGAACTCCAGGTCGTACTGGAGGCCCTGCTGCGTAAACTGCCCACCCTCGAACTGGCCGTGCCCACCGAGGAGCTGGAAAGGGTGGAGGGGTTGCTGGTCGGCGGCCTGCGCGAAGTCCCCGTCCGCTGGTGACCGCGCCCGCCCCGCCCGCCGGTCCATCACCACCGTCACGAAGAATCGCCACGAAGAATCGCCACGTAAGACTGTTACGAAAGACCGTTACGAAGAAAGGGAGCCTCGCATGAACGTCACCGTTGACGAAGACAAATGCTGCGGCGCCGGCCAGTGCGTACTGATCGCTCCGGAGGTGTTCGACCAACGCGACGAGGACGGCATCGTCATCCTGCTCGACGCGCGCCCGCCGCAGGAGCGGCACGCGGCGGTCGCCGAGGCCGCCGCCGTCTGCCCCGCTGCCGCCATCGACCTCACCGACAGGGCCTGAGCAGCACCGCCCGCACCTGAAGGCCGGCCCGGCCCCACCGGCCGGGCCGGCCCGCGAGCGCCGTGGATCCCGGCGACGCTACGAATTGATCCCGCAGAAGTATTCGTTCCGGTCGGTCCAGAAGCGGAACAGGTTCTGCCCGCAGTACGCGTCCACATCCGTCACGCCCAGCACCCGCAGGATCGCGTGGATCGCGTCGAAGAACGCCGTGTTCACCTCGGGGATGAAGATGATGACGAAGACCGCGAGCAGCCCGAACGGCGCGAACGGTTCCACCTGCCTGCGGAACTTGTGCGACAGCCAGGGCTCGATTATCCCGTAGCCGTCCAGGCCCGGCACCGGCAGGAAGTTCAGGATCGCCGCCGTGACCTGGAGCAGGGCGAGGAAGCCCAGTGCGTAACGGAAGGCCGGGGGCACTCCGTCCAGGGCGCCCAGCCAGAAGGGCGCGGTGCAGACTATCGCGAACAGTACGTTCGTCAGCGGGCCCGCCGCCGAGATCAGGCTGTGCTTCCAGCGGCCCCGGATGCGGTTCCGCTCGATGAAGACCGCCCCGCCCGGCAGGCCGATGCCGCCCATGATCACAAAGATCACGGGGAGGATGATGCTCAGCAGGGCGTGGGTGTATTTGAGCGGGTTGAGTGTGAGATAGCCCTTCGCGCCGATCGAGATGTCGCCGCTGTGCAGCGCGGTGCGGGCGTGCGCGTACTCGTGCAGGCAGAGCGAGACGATCCAGGCGGCCGTGACGAACAGGAAGACCGCGACTCCGATCTCCGCCGCGAAGTCCGTCCACACGGCCCACCCGGTGACGGCTGTGACGGCGGCGATCCCCAGGAAGACGGGGGAGACCCGTCGATCGCTGTTACGGGTGGAGGCGGTGGTCATCGGTGGGGCTCCCCGGGAGGGTGATACGGGCGGTCGGACCAGCCCGACCGTACAGCCGGCGGGGTGAAAACGTCTCGCCACCGGATCTGAGTTCCAGGAAGCTGGACCCACCTGAGATGTGGGGGAAGCGACCTGATGACCGTCACCGACAATGGACGCATGCGCTACCGCGTCCTCGGCACCACCCGGGCATTCCACGACGACGGAACCCCCGTCGCCCTCGGTGGAGCACGGCTGCGCGCGCTGCTGACCGTGCTCGCGCTGCGGCCCGGACGTACGGTTCCGGTCGGCGTGCTCGTCGCCGAGGTCTGGGACGGCGACCCGCCCTCGGACGCGGTCGCTGCGCTTCAGGCCCTGGTCGGACGGTTGCGACGGGCGCTCGGCGCCAAGGCCGTGGCCTCGACGGACGGCGGGTACCGGCTGTGCGCCGACGAGGACGACGTGGATCTCCATCGCTTCGGCGCTCTCGCGGGCGAGGGCGCGCGGGCCCTGGAGGAGGGCGACGCTGCCAAGGCGGCCGACCTGCTCGACGACGCGCTCGCACTCTGGCGGGGGTCCGTGCTGGCCGACCTCCCCGACCGTACGGCCGAGGCGGCGCGCTGGGAGACCCGGCGCCTGGAGGCCTGCCGGGCCCGGCTGACCGCCATGCTCGCCCTCGGCCGGGCGAAGGAGGCGCTGCCCGAACTGGCCGCGCTCTGCGGCGAGTTCCCCCTGGACGAGCCGCTCCAGGCACTGCGCATACGGGCCCTTCGCGACGCGTCACGCCCGGCGGAGGCGCTGGCGGCGTACGACCAGGTCCGCCGCGCCCTGGCGGACCGGCTGGGTACGGACCCGGGCCCTGAACTGCGTTCGCTGCACCGCGAGTTGCTCGGCGTCGGCGTGAGTGCCGGTGCGCGTACGAGTACGGCCGCCGACGCGGGTACCTCGATCGGCGCGGGCCACGCCTGGGGCTCCGATACCGGTGCCGGCCCGGACCGTCCCGCCCCTCCCCTCGGCAACCTCCGCGCCCGCCTCACCAGTTTCGTGGGGCGTGAAGTCGATATCGAGGCCATACGCGGCGACCTCGGACGGGCCCGGCTCGTCACCCTGCTGGGGCCCGGAGGCGCGGGCAAGACGCGGCTCTCGCAGGAGGCCGCCGAGCGGGTGTCCGGGAGCTGGCCGGACGGGGTGTGGCTCGCCGAACTGGCGCCCGTGGACGACCCGGAGAATGTGGCCGAGGCCGTCCTGAACGCGGTCGGCGCCCGCGCGACCGTACTGCGCGGGGCGGGCGCGGGGGAGCTGCGGGCCGCCGACCGGCACGGCGACGAGCCGCTCGTACGACTGGCCGATCACTGCGCGCGCCGTCATATGCTCCTGCTGCTCGACAACTGCGAGCATGTGGTCGAGGCCGCCGCCGCCCTCGCCGAAGAACTGCTGGCGCGCTGCCCGGGGATGACCGTCCTGGCGACCAGCCGGGAGCCGCTCGGGGTGCCGGGCGAAGTCGTACGTCCGGTGGAGCCACTGCCACCCGACCCGGCGCACCGGCTGTTCGCGGAGCGGGCCCGTGCCGTGAGCCCCGGATTCGATCCCGCCGCCGACCCGTCCTCCGTGGCGGAGATCTGCCGGCGGCTGGACGGACTGCCGCTCGCGATCGAACTGGCGGCGGCCCGGCTGCGGATGCTCACCCCGCGCCAGATCGCGGACCGTCTGGATGACCGCTTCCGCTTGCTGACCAGCGGGAGCAGGACCGTACTGCCGCGCCAGCAGACCCTGCGCGCCGTGGTCGACTGGTCCTGGGACCTGCTGGACGCGCCGGAACGCGCCGTGCTGCGGCGGCTGTCCGTCTTCGCGGGCGGCTGCGGGCTGACGGCCGCCGAGAGCGTGTGCGCCGACAGCGCCGTCGCATCCCGCGAAGTCGCCGCGCTCCTCGGCTCGCTCATCGACAAGTCCCTTGTCGTCGCCGCCCCTTCGCCGGACGGCGACATGCGCTACAGGCTGCTGGAGACCGTCACGGAGTACGCCGCCGAGCGCCTCGACCAGGCCGGTGAACGGGCCGCTGTCGAGCGTCGGCACCTCGTGCACCACCGGGAACTGGCCCGTACCACCGACCCGTTGCTGCGCGGCTTCGGCCAGCGTGCCGCGATAGCCCGGTTCCAGCTGGAGTACGAGAATCTGCGGACCGCGCTGCGCCGGGCCGCCGCCGCCCGTGACGAGCAGGAAACGCTCTGTCTCGTCCTCTCCCTCTTCTGGTTCTGGCAGATGCTCGATCTGCGTGCCGACATGCGGCAGTGGTCGACGGCGGCCACGGACCTCGGACCCGATCCGTTCGCCCCGCCCGCGCGGCCCGCGCCGCCGATCCCGCAGCGGTGCACGCACGCGCCCCTGCCCATGGCGCCGGACGTGCTCCAGGAGGCCCGGCGCCAGGTGCGGCTGATCGAGATGGTCAGCATGAACCACGAGATGGAGGACTGGACCACGCCCGAGAAACACCGGTGGATGCGAGCGGTGACCACCGTTTACCGGCCGGGCCTGCCGCAGACCTGCCGGTTCCCCGGCGCCCTCTGGTACTACGCGGTCATACTCACCGGGGACACCGAACGGCTCAGGCAGGTCATGGACGAGGCCGTGGAGGCCTGTGAGGCGTTCGGTTACGAGTGGGAGCTGGCCGCCGCACTTCATGTACGGGCCAACGCCCTCTCGAACCGCAGCGAGTGGACGGGAGACGCGCGCCGCGACGCCGACCGCAGCCTGGCGATCTACGAGCGGCTCGGCGACATCTGGGGCATGGCGGAGGCGCTCTCGGCCCGGGGTGAGGCCAGGGAGAAGGCAGGCGAGTTCGTCCTGGCCGGCGAGGACTTCATGGCGGCCATAGGCCACGCCGAGGGACTCGGCGCGCAGGCCCAGGTCGGCCTGTTGCGGGCCCGGCTGGCGGTGACGATGTTCGAGACGGGCCAGGGAGAGCAGGGGGAGCGCATCCTGCGTGAGGTGCTGTCCAAGGGCTGGGACTCGGCGGCCGAGGTGGTGCTCGCGTCCCGGCTCTTCCTCGCGGTATGGCTGGGCCGTACGGGACGCAGGGACGAGGCCCGGGGACAACTGGACCTGCTGCTCGCGAGGTTCGACAACAAGACGCTGGTCATCTTCAAGGCCTTGGTGCGGGGCATCGTCGCCTGGCTGGACTGCGCGGACGGCCGGTACACCGACGCGCTGAAGACGATCCGGCCGGCCCTGGAGTCCGCGCTGTCGCCCCTGTCGCGGATGGTCGCCCCCGAGATGGCCCCCATTCACCTGGTGACGGCCGCGTGGGCGCTGGCGGGGCAGGCGGAGCAGGCTCCGGATTCCGGCTGGGCGCCCGGTCCCGTTCGGGCGGCCGATTCCGGCCGGGCAGCCGATCGCGGCCGGGTATGGGATGCCGCCCGGCTGATCGGCGCGTACGAGGAGCTGCTGCCCGGCGGGCACTTCCGGGCCCATATCGAGCGGGAGGTCCTCGCGAAGGCGCGAGAGGCCGCCGTGGCCGTCCTCGGTGACGCGGCGTTCGAGGCGGCGTGTGCCGAGGGCGGTGACCTCACCATGGAGGAGGCCGCCGCCCTCGTCTGACCCTCTGGTCCCCCGCCCAGTGACTCAGGACTTCTTACGGAACTTGGCGACCGCCAGCGGTGCCGACACCAGCGTGATGCCCGCCGACCACGCCAGCGTGATCCACACCGAGTGGGCGACCGGGCCGCCGTTGATCAGCGACCGTGCCGCGTCCGCCAGGTTGGAGAGCGGGTTGTAGTCGGTGAAGGCCTGGAGCCAGCCGGGCATCGTGGACGTCGGGGCGAAGATGGACGAACCGAACTGCAAGGGCATCAGTACGAGCATGGCCACCCCCTGGACGGCCTGCGCCGTCCTCATGGCGAGTCCCAGAAGGATGAAGATCCACATCAGCGAAGCGCCGAACACCAGCGAGAGGCCGACCGCTCCGAGCAGCTCCAGCACCGAGGTCTTGATCTCCATGCCGAGCAGAAAGCCCATGCCGAGCAGAATGGTGGTGGCGACCAGCATCCGGCCTATCTCCACCACGATCTTGGCGATCAGCACGGAGGACCGGGCTATCGGCATCGTACGGAACCGGTCCATGACCCCCTTGCGGAAGTCGTCGTTCACGCCGGTGCCGACCGCCATGGAGATGTTCATGCCCATCATCGCCATCAGTCCGGGCACCACATAGTTCACATAGTCGTCGCGGCTGCCGCCCAGGCTCGCGCCCACGGAGCCGCCGAAGACGTACACGAACAGCAGCGTGAAGATGATCGGCATCAGCAGGACGTCGAACATCGACTCCGGATCCGCCTTGATCTGGAGGGCGTTACGGCGCACCAGCGCCCCGATGTGGCGGACATTGGCGCGCAGACCGATCCGGCCCTCGTCGGCGGGGGCGCGGGACGGTGCGGGCGCCGGTGCCGACGGGGGCGAGGCGGGCTGAGGGGCCGGGCTCGTCGTGTCGGTCGTACTCGTAGTACCGGTCGTACTCGTGGTGCCGGTCGTACTCGTGGTGCCGCTCATGCCGCGATCTCCTCGGGGGCGCTGTCGGACGGCGAGGTCGTCTTCTGGCCGGTGATGGCCAGGAACACCTCGTCCAGGCTGGGCAGATGGGTGCCGATGTGGGCGATACCGAAGCCGCGTTCGCCCAACAGGCCGACGACCGCTGTCAGTTGCGCGTCGGTGAGGATCGGGACGTACAGCAGCCCCTCGTCCTGGACGGCCTGGGCGCCGGACAGGCCGTCGAGTCCGGTGTCCGCGATCGCCCGTGCCATCGCGGGGAGCTGGGCCGGATCCGTCGGCCGGATCTGGAGGGTGCGGCCGCCGACCTTCGCCTTCAGCTCGTCGACCCCGCCGTTGGCGATGACCCGGCCCCGGTCGATGACCGTCAGCTCGCTCGCCAGCTTCTCGGCCTCTTCCATGTACTGGGTGGTGAGCAGGACGGTCGAGCCCTCCCCGACCATCCGCTGCACCTCGGTCCAGACCTCGTTACGCGTACGGGGGTCGAGCCCCGTCGTCGGCTCGTCCAGATACAGCACGGACGGCCGGCCGATCATCGAAGCGGCCAGGTCGAGCCGCCGCCGCATACCGCCCGAGTACTGCACCGCGGGCTTCTTCGCCGCGTCGGTGAGCGAGAAGCGCTCCAGCAGGTCGTCGGCGCGGCGGCGGGCGTCCTTGCGGGACAGATCGAGGAGCCGGCCGATCATGTAGAGGTTCTCCCAGCCGGAGAGCTTCTCGTCGACCGAGGCGTACTGGCCGGTGAGCCCGATGGTGCGGCGCAGCTGGCGGGGCTGGCGCAGCACGTCGTACCCGGCGACCATCGCGGTCCCGGCATCCGGCTGGACGAGCGTGGAGAGAATACGGACGAGCGTCGTCTTGCCGGCGCCATTGGGCCCGAGGACACCGAGGACGGTGCCTTCGCGCACATCGAGGTCGACTCCGTCGAGTGCCCGGGTGCCCTGAGGTCCGCCGTACTGCTTGACCAGCCCCCGCACCTCGACGGCGTTGCCCGTGCGGCTGCCGTTGGGGTTCTTGTCGTTTCGCATCATGCCCCTATGGGAACAGCCGCCACCGACAATCGACCGACAAGCCGCCTACAGGCGGCTTTCCGGCCGCTGTCGGACGGGGGTGCTAGCTCTGCGGGACGTCCTTGAGGAACACGATGCCGTCACTGTCCGCCAGGTGCGCCGGGTCCAGCGGGGCGTAGCCGAACCAGGGGGATACGCGGGGCGCGGGCAGGGTGTCGCCGAGGGCGGTGGACAGCCGGGGAGCGTCGATGACGTAACGGTTCTCCGGGAGCGCGTACAGGAGTCCTTCGACGGTGTCCGGCGGCGGGGTGTCCACTCCCTGGTGCCGGATCGTGCCGAGGGCCGTGGCCACGAAGGCGTACTCCTCGCCGAGCTGTGCGCTCACCAGCGCACCGGCGCTCCACCACTCCACCGGCCCCTGCCACATCCGCATCGAGCTCTTCTCCCGCTGGAGATGGGAGTTGTGGGCGTGGACGAGTGCCGGGCCCCGAGCGGCGACCGCGAGGAGGTTGTCGGCCATCATCAGATCCCGCAGTCCGCACAGCCGCGTCATGCGGGCCGGTGAGGTGTCGGCCATCCAGTAGTGGTAGCGCAGCAGGCCGGTCGCGGTGCGCCCGTACAGGCGCGCCCGGTCCCAGGCGTCCCGCGAGGTCGACGCGATCAGCTCCGGTGTCCGCGCGTCGAGCAGCGCCACCAGATCGTCGGCCAGCAGGCGCAGTTCCCTGGCCTCGGCAGACTGCCCCACCGACAGGGCCGGGTCCATCATCACGGCGGGATCGGTCCACCGGTCGTCGGTGCCGAGCAGGCGGTCGAGCGTTGCCGCGGGGCAGGGCAGCAGGTCCGTGTCCACCCATGCCGCGAGGTAGCCGTGCAGTGCGGTGAGCGCCTGCCGGGGGCTCGCGGCGCCGGTGATCTCCAGCGGGCCGTCGAAACCGGCGAAGCGGAGCCGCTCGGAGGCGGGCAGGCCGTCGTTGTCGGCGCGGACGTTGTGGTCGCGCATCCAGCGCACGAGTTCGCGGTTGGCCGCGGAGGCGCCGAACCCGTGGCTGAACCCGCGCTCCATGACCTCGTCGAGGATGCCCGTGCCCGAGGTGACGTAGTCGTCCACGACCAGGCCCATCAGGCAGTCGCTCTCGATCGTGATGGTCCGATAGCCCTCCTGCTCGACGAGTTGCCGGAAGAGCTCGTTGCGGACGTCGAGCAGAGTGTCCTCGCCGTGGGTGGGCTCGCCCAGGGCGAGCAGCCGCGGCCGGTCCGGGAGCAGCCTCATGACGGCGGCGGCCTCGACGGCATGGGCGGTTTCCTTGATGTCAGTAGCCATGCCTTAAACGGTATCGTTGAACCAACGGTTGAAACTTTCGCGCGATATCGGCAGGCTGATGGGGAAAAACCTTCAAAACGGTGAACAGCTCAGGCCGGTTGACCTGGCGCGCGGGCACGGTCTGTCCACGCAGGCGGTCAGGAACTACGAGGAGGCCGGCATCCTTCCGGCCGCCGGTCGCACACCCCACGGCTACCGCACCTATACCGCGCTGCACGCGGCGGCCCTGCGCGCGTTCCTCGCCCTGCTGCCGGGCCACGGCCACCGGACGGCGGCATCGATCATGCGAGCGGTGAACGAGGACGTGGCACAGGAGGCGTTCCGCCTCATCGACGAGAGCCACGCCCAACTCCTCGAGGACCGCCGGACCCTCCAGGCCGTGGAGAGCGCCTTCCGTGACCTGGCGCCCACGACGGCGTCCGAGCCCGACGCGGTGTCCGGGCCAGGGTCCGGCGGTACGTTCATCGGCCCGCTGGCGGAGCAGCTCGGGATCCGGCCGGCGACGCTGCGCAAATGGGAACGCGCCGGCCTGGTACGCCCGCGCCGCGACCCGAGGACCGGATACCGCGTCTACGACGAGGCCGCCGTACGGGACGCCCGGCTGGCCCACCAACTCAGGCGCGGTGGCTACCTGCTGGAGCAGATCGCCCCGCTGATCGCCCAAGTGCGCTCGGCCGGCGGCCTGGAGCCGCTGGAGGCCGCCCTGCACGACTGGCACGGCCGGCTCTCCGCCCGTGGGCGGGCGATGCTGACCGGGGCAGCCGAGCTGGAGGCGTACTTGCGCGAGCGCGGATGAGACGCCGACCGCCGACGGAAGAGAACCCCACGACCGAAGAGAACTCGACGACCGAAGAGAACCCCACGGCCGAAGAGAGCCCCAACGGCCGCCGGGCCGCTCCCGGACAGCCGACAGCCCGCCGACGGGGGAAGATCGGCGGGCTGTCGTCCGTGCGGGCAGTGGTTTTCAGGGTGTTGAGCCGGGTTCCGCGATGGGACACACGCGCTAGTGGAAGGTGTGCTCCTCCTGCGGGAACGTTCCTGCGACGACCTCGTCGGCGAATGCCTTCGCCGCGTCACCGAGTGTCTGCCGGAGGTTCGCGTACTGCTTGGTGAAGCGCGGCATCTTGCCGCCCGTCAGGCCGGCCATGTCCGTGTACACGAGCACCTGCGCGTCCGTCTCGGGCCCGGCGCCGATACCGATGGTCGGGATGTGCAGGACGCGTGTGACCTCGGCGGCGATCTCGGCCGGTACCAGTTCGAGCACGACCGCGAAGGCGCCCGCGTCCTGCACCGCCTTGGCGTCGCGCAGCAGTTGCTGGGCGGCCTCCTCGCCGCGGCCCTGCACGCGGTAACCCATCGAGTTGACGGACTGAGGGGTGAGGCCGATGTGCGCCATCACCGGGATGCCGGACTGTACGAGCAACTCGATCTGGCTGTGCGAGCGCTCGCCGCCCTCCAGCTTGACCGCTCCGACGCCCGCGTCCTTCACCAGGCGGGTGGCGCTGCGCAGGGCCTGGACCGGTCCTTCCTGGTACGAGCCGAAGGGGAGGTCGCCGACGATCAAGGCGCGCTTCGTGCCCCGTACGACGGCGGCGGAGAGCATCGTCATCTCGTCCAGCGTGACCGGCACGGTGGTCTCGTAGCCCAGATGGCAGTTGCCCATGGAGTCGCCGACGAGCATGACCGGGATACCGGCCTCGTCGAACACGGAGGCGGTCATCGCGTCGTACGCGGTGAGCATGGGCCACTTCTCGCCGCGCTCCTTGGCGGCGGCGATGTCATGAACGGTGATACGGCGGGAACTCCGGCCGCCGTACAGTGCTTTGGCGCTGTCGCGCCCGGCACCGGCGCCGGGGAGTCCCGTGCCCGCGGGCGGCTTCGGCTCGGCCTGAGCAGCCTGAAGAGTCATGGCCAATGGCCCTTTCGTCATCTCGAGGCGCCCTGACGGCGTCCCCGGACCACACCCATGGTGGCATCCCGAGGCCACTCCCGGGAAGTGTGTCCCTCGCCTCCCCGCCGCCTCCGTGGCCGGAACGCCTCGTGCCCCTGCCCTGGCCGGAAGTCTCCGTAGCGCCCTTCGGCTCCGTACGGTAAAGACTTTCCAATACGAGACGGTCTCGTATCGAAAGTGTCCTAGCCTGTGTGCCATGTCCTCACCGTCCGGCGGTCCCACCGCCGCATCCCGTGTTCCCGAATCCGTTCACCGCCGCCGCTGGGCCATCCTGGGCGTGCTCATGTTCAGCCTGATCATCGTCGTGCTGGACAACTCGATCCTGAACGTGGCGGTCAAGACGATCGCCGCCCCCGAACCCACCGGGATCGGCGCCACCCAGAGCGAGCTGGAGTGGGCGATCAACTCCTACACGCTCGTCTTCGCCGGTCTGCTCTTCACCTCGGGCCTCCTCGGCGACCGCATCGGCCGCAAGAAGGTGCTGCTCTTCGGCATCTCCGTGTTCGGCGCCGGATCCGCGCTCGCCGCCATGTCCGGGTCGCCCGCCGAACTCATCGGCTACCGCGCCCTGATGGGCTTCGGCGCCGCCTTCGTGATGCCCGCCACCCTCGCCGTCCTGATGAACGTCTTCGAGCGCGAGGAGCAGCCCAAGGCCATAGGGATCTGGGCGGGCAGCGTGGGCCTCGGCATAGCCATAGGGCCCATCACCGGCGGCCTGCTGCTGGAGCACTTCTGGTGGGGCTCCATCTTCCTGGTCAACGTCCCGGTGGCGGTCATCGCGCTGATCGCCATGGTGGCGCTGGTGCCGGACTCGAAGGACCCGAGGCCGGGCCGGGTCGACCCGCTGGGCGTCGCGCTCTCCATCGTCGGACTCGTCCTGCTCGTGTACGGGATCATCCGCGGCGGCGAGCTGGCCGACTTCACCGAACCGACCGTGCTGGCGTCGCTGCTGGGCGGGCTGGCCGTACTGGCGGGCTTCGTCTACCACGAGAAGCGCAGCAGCCACCCGTCCATAGACATCGCCTACTTCAAGAAGCCGGCCTTCGCCGCCGCCGTCGCCGCCATCGCGCTGGTCTTCTTCGCGCTGATGGGCGTGACCTTCTTCTCGGCCTTCTACCTCCAGAGCGTGCGCGGCTACAGCGCGCTCCAGTCCGGGCTGCTGATCCTGCCGCTGGCCGCCGCCCAGATGATCTTCGCGCCACGCGCCCGGCTGGTCGTCGACCGGTTCGGCGCCCGCGCGGTCTGCACGGGCGGCATGCTGCTGGTCGCGGGCGGACTCGCGGCGTTCGCGTTCTTCGGCACCGACACCCCGGTCTGGGCGCTGTGCGTGGTCTTCTTCGTCCAGGGCAGCGGAATGGCCCACATCATGCCGCCGGTGACCGTGGCGGTCATGCAGGCGCTGCCCCGCGAGAAGGCGGGTTCCGGCTCGGCGATCAACAACACCTTCCGGCAGGTCGGCGGGGCCCTGGGTATCGCGGTCCTCGGCTCGGTGCTGTCCGCGACCTACCGGGGCCGGATCGAGGGACACCTCGGCGCCGTACCGGCAGCCGCACGGGACGCGGCGGGGGAGTCGATCGAGGCGACCATCGGCATCGCGCAGAAGCTCGGCCCGGCGGGCAGGCCGCTGATCGGCTCGGCGTACGACGCGTTCCTGGACGCGATGCATGTCACGGCGCTCTGTTCGGCGGGGGTCGCGCTGATCGGGGCGGTGGTCGTCGGGTTGTTCCTGCCGGGCCGGCGGCCGGCGCAGGAGCCGGAGACATCGACGGGGAGCGAGCCCGACGAGGCGCCGCCGGTGGGGGCCACGACCGGCCGGTGACCGCCGTCCGGCGAGGCTACCGCCGTCCGGCGGCGGTCACGGCGGTCACGGCGGTCACGGCGGACCGCGGGCCGGTGTCGTCGGACGTGAGCCGGTGTCGTCGGACGTGAGCCGTCGGTCCCCGCCGTGTACGAGAATTGGGTCCCAACGGTGAGAGGCGGGACACGTGCGGGAGCAGGATCACGAGCACGGCGAGCAGGCGAGCGAGCCGGCGAAGCGGATGTGCGAGCCCGCGCAGGAGCACCGGCGCGGGCGGCCACGCAGTGAGGCCGCCGAACGGGCGATCCTGGACGCCGTCGTGGGCCTGCTGGAGGACGGAGTCCCGCTGGGCGCGCTCTCCATCGAGCGCATCGCCCGTACGGCGGGTGTCGGCAAGGCCACCATCTACCGGCGCTGGCACGGCAAGGGGGAGCTTTTCCTGGACGTCCTGCGGGAGATCGAACCGCCCGACCCCGCTCTCCCCGGCACCTCGGCGACCGACGATCTGACGGTCCTGCTGGAGTCGATGCGCCGCCGGGGGATGGCTCAGCGCTCCTCCGCCATGCTCCACAACGTCGTTGTGGAGATGAAGAGTCAGCCCAAGCTCTGGGAGGAGTACCACCGGACGGTCGTCGGACCACGGCACCAGGCCACGCTGGCCGCGATCCGCCGGGGTATCGCCTCCGGTGAGTTCCGTGACGATCTGGACGAGGAGTTGATGAACGACCTGCTGGTCGGCCCCATGCTCATGCGCACCCTGCACCGGCCGGCCGCGCCGCTGGAGGAGGACCTCGCCGACCAGATCATCCGTACGGCGCTCCAGGGCCTGAGCCCACGACCGAAACCGCGCGACCGGGGCAACTGAGGCACGGGATCGAGGCGCGAGTTCGAGCCGACGGGTTCGCGGCGCGCGAGCGATGCGCGCGGCAGGCGAAACGGCGAAACGCCCGTCGTGAGCATGCGTGTTCTGTCACACCCACCGGCCCTTCGTGCGTGGTCGGAACCCGTGGACCGGCCACCTTCGTCCCTGTGGCGGTACGGCTGCTCGCGGACGGCGAGGAAAGGGCACGAATATCGCCTAGGGTCGGGGGCGGGCGTGCACGGCAAGGCAGTGAGGGCAGCGGACATGACGCAGGAGTACACGGCGGAATCGGTGACGGCGGACGGGGAGCAGCACCGCACCGGATCCCGCGTCAGAACTCTGATCGGCCGCTGGCGTGATGACCCCGGGATCTGGCGGCGCGGCATCGTGCTGGCGATTCTCGCCGCGCTGGTCTCCCTGCTGATGATCTTTCACGCCCAGCTGCCGAACACGATCGGCAACCTGGGCAGTCTCACCGAGACGTTCCTGCCCTGGTTCGGTCTGTTCGTTCCGCTGATTTTCCTGCTGGCGCTGGTGCGACGCTCCGCCACCGCCCTGATCGCGGTGCTGCTGCCCGCCGTGATCTGGGTGAACCTCTTTGGTGGACTCTTCACCGACAAGACCGACCCGGCGCGTGACGCGGGTGAACTCACCGTCGTCACGCACAACGTCAACGCGGACAACCCCGACCCCCAGGGCACCGCGGGCAAGATGGTGGCCTCCGGCGCGGACGTCGTCGCGCTGGAGGAGCTGACCGCCAAGGCCGTACCGGTGTACGAGGCGGCGATGAAAGGGACGTACAAGTACCACTCGGTGCAGGGCACGGTGGGGCTGTGGAGCAAGTACCCGCTGAGCGGCACCAAGCCCGTGGACATCAAGCTGGGCTGGGTCCGCGCCATGCGCTCGACGGTCACCACGGCCCATGGCGAGGTCGCCGTCTATGTGGCGCACCTCCCGTCCGTACGGGTCAAGCTGCACGCGGGCTTCACCGCCAATCAGCGTGACAAGAGCGCGGACGCCCTGGGCGAGGCCATCGCCGCCGAGCAGCTTCCCCAGGTGGTCCTGCTCGGTGACCTGAACGGCACGATGAACGACCGCGCGCTCGAAGGTGTCACCGCCCAGATGCGCTCGACCCAGGGCGCGGCCGGGCACGGGAACGGGTTCAGCTGGCCGGCGTCGTTCCCGCTGGCGCGGATCGACCAGATCATGGTGAAGGGCGTCGAACCGACCTCGTCGTGGACCCTTCCCCGGACCGACAGCGACCATCTGCCGATAGCGGCACGGGTCGAGCTGCGCTGATCCGGCCGGGGCGCCGGGCCCCTGGTCCCCGCCCCGCCGGGCCGGTGGTGTGGTGCGTGTCACGGGGTGTGATGTGTTCGACACGTCAGTCGCAATCCGGAGTTCATCTTCCGGAATACCTGGGCTGAGAGACTTTGTTCCGCAGAGGTACTTAAGACCGGTCGGTCTGAAGAGGTACGTGCACCCGAGCCTCACTGTGGAAAGGTTTTTCTTCATGCCCCTGGCCCTGCTCGCGCTTGCTGTGAGCGCCTTCGGCATCGGTACTACCGAGTTTGTGATGATGGGCCTGCTGCCCAATGTCGCGGACGATCTGGGAACGTCCGTGCCCACCGCCGGCTACCTCGTGTCGGCGTACGCGATCGGCGTCGTCATCGGCGCCCCGCTGCTCACCACCGTCGGCTCCCGCATACCGCGCAAGCGGATGCTCGTGCTGCTGATGGGGCTCTTCATCGTCGGCAACCTCGCCTCCGCGCTCGCTCCCGGCTTCGGCTGGCTGATGGCCGGCCGGGTCCTCGCGGGCCTCCCGCACGGCGCGTTCTTCGGCGTCGGCGCGGTCGTCGCCGCCCGGCTGGTGAGCGAGGGGCGCCAGGCGCGGGCCGTCGCGACCATGTTCCTCGGCCTGACCGTCGCGAACATCGTCGGTGTTCCCGCGGCCACCCTGCTCGGCCAGCACCTCGGCTGGCGCGCGACCTTCCTGGTCGTCACGCTGATCGGTGTGGTCGCGCTGGCGGCGCTCGCCCGGCTCGTTCCGTACGTACCCGTCGACGCGCACCAGAGCGTGGGCCGCGAAGTGCGCGCCCTCGGCAACCGTCAGGTGCTGCTGGGACTCGCGACCGCAGTCTTCGGCTTCGCCGGGGTCTTCGCCGTCTACTCGTACCTGGCCTCGATCACCACCGAGGTCATGGGCTTCGGCGAATCCTCCGTGACGCTCGTCCTCGCGCTCTTCGGCATCGGCATGACCCTGGGCGCGTTGGCGGCCGGTCCACTGACCGACCGGGCGCTGCGGCCCACGCTGTACACCTCGCTCGGCGCCCTCGCCCTGGTGCTGGTCGCCTTCCGCTTCACCGTGCATGTGCAGTGGGCGGCGCTTGCGACGGTCGTGGTGCTGGGCGCGGTCGGGTTCATGACGACCACCCCGCTCCAGATGCTCGTGATGCGCAAGGCCAAGGACGCCCCCACGCTCGCCTCCGCCTCGAACCACTCGGCGTTCAACCTCGCCAACGCGGGTGGCGCCTGGGCCGGCGGCGTGGCGATCGCCTCGGGCTGGGGCTGGATGTCCCCGGCCCTGGTCGGCGCGGTGCTCGCGGTCGTCGGCCTGGCGATCGCGGTGACGGCCGGACTGCTGGACCGCGACCGTACGCCGGGAGAGTCCCGTATCGTCGCCTCGGCCGCGGGCGGCACGGCGGCCGAGGCGACGGAGCCGGAGCGGGTGCACTGACGGGGGCGCTGACGTTCGTACGTCGTACGCGCTGACGTTCGTACGTCATACGTGCTGATGTACGTACGCCGTACGTCAGCGCCACAGCCGCCGCCGGGCGGACAGGACCGCGCTCCGGCGGCGTTCCGGTCGCGCTTAGGGCCTCTCGTTTGGATCTTGCCGGGCTCGCGTGCCCTGGCACCGCGCCTCGCCGCGTTGTCGTCACTCCACGTCACTCCACGTCACTCCACGACGCTCCACGACGCTCCACGACGCTCCACGACGCCTCACTCCTCCGCCTCGCGATCCACGGCACCAGACCCCGCTCCCTGATCCGGCCAGATCCAAACGAAGTCCCTAGCCGTGCGAAGGCGTCTCGCGCCAGCGGTTCGTGATCGGCAGCCGCCGGTCCTTGCCGAAGCCCTTCGCGGAGATCTTGGTGCCCGGCGGGTACTGGCGCCGCTTGTACTCCGCCGTGTCCACCATCCGCAGTGTCCTCGTGACCGTCTCGTCGTCGAAGCCCGCCGCGACGATCGCGTCCTTGCCCTGGTCGCGGTCGACGTACAGCTCCAGGATCCGGTCCAGTACGTCGTAGTCCGGCAGCGAGTCCGTGTCCAGCTGGTCGGGCCGCAGCTCGGCGCTCGGCGGCTTGGAGATGGACGCCTCCGGGATCGGCGGGGTCTGGCCGCGCTCCTCGGCGGCTCGGTTGCGCCACCGGGCGAGCCGGAAGACCGCGGTCTTGTAGACGTCCTTGATCGGTCCGTACGCGCCGACGGAGTCGCCGTACAGCGTCGAATACCCCACCGCCAGCTCGGACTTGTTGCCCGGCGCCAGCACGATATGGCCCTCCTGGTTGGAGAGGGCCATCAACATCGTGCCGCGCAGCCGGGACTGGAGGTTCTCCTCCGCGAGTCCGGTCAGCCCGAGCGACTCCATGTACGCGTCGAACATCGGCTCGATCGCGTGCGTACGGAAGTTGAGCCCCGTACGGCGGGCCAGCTCGGCCGCGTCGCCCCTGGAGTGGTCGGAGGAGTACTTGGACGGCATGGAGACGCCGTACACGTTCTGCGCGCCGAGCGCGTCGCAGGCGATGGCGGCGACGAGCGCGGAGTCGATGCCGCCGGAGAGCCCGATCAGGACGGACCGGAAGCCGTTCTTCGCGGCGTACGCGCGCAGGCCCACGACCAGCGCCGAGTAGACCTCCTCGTCGTCCTCCAGACGGTCGGCGTAGCCGCCGGCCAGCTCGGGCTCGTAGGCGGGGAGGGGCTCCTCGGAGAGAACGACATGGTCGATGCGCAGCCCGTCGTCCACGACCCCCGAGGCGGGCTCGGCCGCCGCGGCCGGCAGGTCGAGGTCCAGGACCACACAGCCCTCCGCGAACTGGGGTGCGCGCGCGATGACTTCACCGCTCCTGTCGACCACGATCGAGTCACCGTCGAAGACCAGCTCGTCCTGGCCGCCGATCATCGCCAGATACGCGGTGGTGCAGCCGGCCTCCTGGGCGCGCTTGCGCACCAGGTCGAGGCGAGTGTCGTCCTTCTCCCGCTCGTACGGCGAGGCGTTGACGGAGATCAGCAGCCCGGCCCCGGCGGACCGGGCGGCCGGGACGCGCCCGCCCTCCTGCCAGAGGTCCTCGCAGATCGCGAGCGCGACGTCGATGCCGTGGATACGGACCACGGGCATGGTGTCGCCCGGCACGAAGTACCGGAACTCGTCGAAGACGCCGTAGTTGGGCAGATGGTGCTTGGCGAAGTTCAGCGCGACCGCGCCGCGGTGCAGTACGGCGGCGGCGTTGCGCGGGGCGCCGGCGGGCTGGCCGTACCGGGGCTGGGCGCTCTCGGAACGGTCGAGGTAGCCGACGATGACGGGCAGCTCCCCGAAGCCCTCCTCGTCGAGCCGTACCGCGAGCGCGCGCACGGCGGCCCGGGACGCCTCGACGAAGGACGACCGCAGCGCGAGGTCCTCGACGGGGTAACCGGTCAGCACCATCTCGGGGAACGCGACGACATGCGCTCCCTGCTCGGCGGCGTGCCGGGTCCAGTGCACGATCGCCTCGGCGTTCGCGGCGAGATCGCCGACGGTCGAGTCGATCTGATTCAGAGCGAGGCGTAGTTGAGGCACGGGCCCAGTGTAATCGTCTGACTGACGCGATGTCTTCGGGCGGACGTGTGGGGCGGCCCACTCGGCACGGCGGCCGCGGGAGGCGACCGGGAGGCTGCCCTCCGTGCCCCACGCCGCCGCCCCCGCGCACACGGCGGCCATGCCCGGATCAGATCTGCGCGTAGACCTCTTCGGCCCACTCCGCGATCTGCGCCTCGGAGACGTGGTGTGCCAGATCGGACTCGCTGATCATCCCGACGAGCCGCCTGTCCTCGATCACCGGGAGCCGGCGGATCCGGTGGCTCTTCATCTCCCGCAACACCTCGTCCACGTCCGCGCCCGAGTCGATCCAGCGGGGTGTGCCGTGTGTCATCTCGCCCGCCGTGGTCTGCGCCGGGTCATGGCCCATCGCGACACAGCCGACGACGATGTCGCGGTCGGTGAGTATGCCGGTCAGCCGCTCGGCCGAGTCCGCGATGGGAAGCGCGCCCACATCCAGTTCGCGCATCAGCTGGGCGGCGCGGTCGAGGGTCTCGTGCGCGGGGAGCCACTGGGCCCCGCGATGCATGATGTCTTTCGCGGTGATCGTGCCTTTGGCCGTGGTCATGGGGATCATGCCTCCTGAGCGCGATGCACCGCGCCGGCCTGCGGTGCGGTGCGGGCCACCCCGAGCTGAACCCATCATCGTGCACCCGTTCGGGTGACGCGACCGCAGGCGCCGGGACCAGGCCGCCGGTCCCCGCGTACGTACGTACCAGGGACCGGCGGCCGTGCCCCACAAGCCGCGGGTCTCAGCCGGTGCGCGGCTTCGCGCCCCGGGCCTTCAGCAGGTCCGCCATCAGGCCCAGCTCCGACTGCTGCGCCGCGACCATGCCCTCGGCGAGGTCCTTCTCCGTGGAGACCGCGCACCTCTGGACGCAGCCCCGCGCCATCGAGACACCGCCCTTGTGGTGGTCGGTCATCAGCTGGAGGTACAGGATCTCGGCCTGCTTGCCACGGGCCTCGCGCAGCCGGTCCAGCTCCGTCTTCGTGGCCATGCCCGGCATCAGGGAACCGTCGTGGGCCTCGTGCCCCGGCTTCCCGTGATCCATCTCCATGCCGTCCATCGAGCCGTGGTCCATGCCCGCGCCGTCCGCCGCCATCCAGGCCATCGGCTCCCGGCCCGACTCCACCTTCGGCAGCCCCCACATGTCCAGCCAGCCCAGCATCATTCCGCGCTGGTTCGCCTGGGTGTTGGCGATGTCGTACGCCAGTCGGCGCACCTCGTCGTCGTCCGTGCTGTCCCGCACGATGAAGGACATCTCGACCGCCTGCTGGTGGTGGACCGACATGTCACGGGCGAAGCCCGCGTCCGCCGAGTCCGGCGACGGGGTACGCGGCACGCCCGAGTCGTCGTCCCGCCCGGCGGCGATCACCGCCGTCGTACCGGTGAAGAGCAGCGCCAGCACCACCGCCGTGATCGCCGCCCACTGCGTGCGCGTCACCCGGCGCGACCCGACGGAGGGCCCTTCGGGCTCGCCCGCCGCGCTCACTGCGTGCCCATTCCGCCCGTGCAGGCGGCGCCCGGCTCGGGGGTCTGCGAGCCCTGCACGTACTTCGTGAAGAACTGGTCCACGCGCGGGTCGGTGGCGCTGTCCACGGTGATCTGCTTGCCCCACGCGCTCAGCATGAGCGCGCCCTTCTGCTCCTTCAACGGGCTCATCAGCGAGTACGTGGTCTTCCCGACCTTCTCGCCGAGCGCCTTCACATCGGCGTCGTCGGCCTTGTCGTTGTACGTGACCCAGACCGCGCCGTGCTCCAGCGAGTGCACCGCGTTCACCTTCGGGATCTCTTCCTTGTAGACATCCCCGTCGCAGTTCATCCAGACCTGGTTGTGGTCGCCGCCCACGGGCGGTGTCATCGGGTACGAGACCGTCTCGGTGACGTGGTTGCGGCCCAGCTTCTTCGCGTCCCAGGACTTCTCGTCCTTGACGGGCGCCTTGGCCGCCGCCTCCCGGGCCTCTTTCTTGTCGGACTCCTTGTTGAGGAGGTAGACGCCGGAGCCGATGAGGGCCGCGACCACCAGGGCGCTCGCCGAGATCGTGATGATGCGACTGCGCCGCTCGCGAGCCCGCTCGGCGCGGCGCATCTCCTCTATTCGGGCCTTGCGCTCGGCGGACTGGGTCTTGGAAGCCATGAGTATGTGTCCTTCTGCGATAACTGCGGGGTCGGTCGGGATATTCGGGAACCCGGTGCGGGTGAAGGCCCTACGTCCGCAGTACTTGAAGGACGTGGAGGTCCGGCGCGCGGGCGAGCGTTCCGGAGCGGGGCACCTGGCCGGTGGGGTACGGCGGTTCGAGGTGCGCAAGCGGTACATCGGCGGCGAGCGCGGCGGTCGGCGGCGGTACGGTCAGCACGGCCGGGCTGTGGTGCGGGAAGAGCCCGCAGTTGTCCCTCTCGTACGGACAGGTGTAGCGGGCCTCGGCCGGGACCGGTACGTCGTGAGTCGCCGTCGACGTGGCCCGTGCGCTTTGCGGGGAGGCGTCACGGTGATGAGCCCCGGCCGGATCGGCGGCGCCCGGTGTCAGACAGATGAAGAGCGCGGCGAACAGCGTCGCCACGGCGTTCAGCAGCGCCGTGGGACGCGTGATGCGTATATGACTGGGCCGCGGTCCCCCCATGGGCGCAAATCGTAATGCGTACACCCCCGGTCGCAGCAGTGAGGAGCCGGTTCAACGATCGGATCCGGTCTGTGCGTGGTTACCGATACGGCATGAATCGGTCATCGGAGCGGTACAAAGAGGCATGGCCGAGCAGACAGAGCCGCCGCACCCACCCGTACCGCCGAGTCCGAGTCGAAGTCCGAGCCCGGCCACGCCGCCTTCGACCCCGAAGGGCCCGGCCGGCGTCGATGCCGTGACCCACGCCGTACTGACCGCCTCGCGGCTGCTGGTAGACGTGTCCGCCCGCTCCCTCGCGGCCGTGGCGGAACGGGTCACCCTGCCGCAGTTCCGGCTCCTGGCCGTCCTCGCCACCCACGGTGACGCCAAGCTGGTGGAGCTCGCCGAGCGGCTCGGTGTGAATCCCTCGACCGCCATGCGCATGCTGGACCGGCTGATCGCCGCGGGCCTGGCGAGCAGGCAGAGCAACCCCGACAACCGCCGCGAGACGATGCTGCGGCTGACCGCCGACGGCCGGACGCTGGTCGACGAGGTCAGCGCCGTCCGCCACCGCGAGATCTCCGCGATCGTCGAGCGGCTCACCCCCGATCAGCGTTCCGCCCTGGTCAGCGCGCTGACCGCGTTCACCGAGGCGGGCGGGGAGCCCGCGCATCCGGGGGACGACTCGGAGCCGTACCCCCTGGGCTGGTCGGACACCCACGCCCGCCACGGCACCCGCTGACCGCGCGCGAGGGCGCCCGCGGCCTCCCGGCCCCCTGGTGCGGACAGGCCGCCGGGCACGCCGCCGCCCGTGACGCCGTAGGCTGGCCGGAGCCTGAAACGATCTTCAGCACCGGGGATTGCGGTCGCCGGTGACCTGGGCAGCGGAAATACGGGTACTCCAGGCACTATGGGCAGTGAGCCCGTACACACACATGACGCGGAGCGTTGTACGGGGGTTCGCAACGCGCCGGAAATCGTGTGGTGGGATGCTCGGATGCCGCAACATGCCCCGCGGCACGGGAGCAGGTGGCCTGACCAGCAAGGATGGGTGGAAATGGATAAGCAGCAGGAATTCGTGCTCCGCACGCTCGAGGAGCGCGACATTCGCTTCGTGCGCCTCTGGTTCACCGACGTGCTCGGCTTCCTGAAGTCGGTCGCCGTCGCCCCCGCGGAGCTGGAACAGGCCTTCGACGAGGGCATGGGTTTCGACGGCTCCGCGATCGAGGGCTTCGCCCGGGTCTACGAGTCGGACATGATCGCCAAGCCCGACCCGGCGACCTTCCAGATCCTGCCCTGGCGCGCGGAGGCACCCGGCACGGCCCGGATGTTCTGCGACATCCTGATGCCCGACGGCTCGCCGTCCTTCGCGGACCCGCGCTATGTCCTGAAGCGGATCCTCGCCAAGACCTCGGACCTCGGCTTCACCTTCTACACCCACCCCGAGATCGAGTTCTTCCTGCTGAAGGACAAGCCGGTCGACGGCACCCGCCCGACCCCCGCCGACAGCTCGGGTTACTTCGATCACACCCCGCAGAACGTCGGCATGGACTTCCGGCGCCAGGCGATCACGATGCTGGAGTCCATGGGCATCTCGGTGGAGTTCAGCCACCACGAGGGCGCCCCCGGCCAGCAGGAGATCGACCTCCGGTACGCGGACGCGCTCTCCACCGCCGACAACATCATGACGTTCCGCCTGGTCATGAAGCAGGTCGCGCTGGAGCAGGGCGTACAGGCGACCTTCATGCCGAAGCCGTTCTCCGAGTACCCGGGCTCGGGCATGCACACCCACCTCTCCCTCTTCGAGGGAGACCGCAACGCCTTCTACGAGTCGGGCGCCGAGTACCAGCTCTCCAAGGTGGGGCGCTCCTTCATCGCCGGTCTGCTGAAGCACGCGGCCGAGATCGCGGCCGTCACCAACCAGTGGGTCAACTCGTACAAGCGCATCTGGGGCGGCTCGACCCGTATCGCCGGCTCGGGCGGCGAGGCACCCTCGTACATCTGCTGGGGTCACAACAACCGCTCGGCGCTGATCCGCGTCCCGATGTACAAGCCCGGCAAGACCGGCTCCGCCCGGGTCGAGGTCCGCTCGATCGACTCCGGCGCCAACCCCTACCTGACGTACGCGGTGCTGCTCGCCGCGGGCCTCAAGGGCGTGGAGGAGGGGTACGAACTCCCGGCCGGCGCCGACGACGACGTCTGGGCCCTCTCCGACGCGGAGCGCCGCGCGATGGGCATCGAGCCGCTCCCGCAGAACCTGGGCGAGGCGATCGCCCTGATGGAGCGCAGCGAACTGGTCGCCGAGACGCTGGGCGAGCATGTCTTCGACTTCTTCCTCCGCAACAAGAAGCAGGAGTGGGAGGAGTACCGCAGCGAGGTCACGGCCTTCGAGCTGAAGAAGAACCTCCCGGTGCTGTAAGGGCGCGGCAGTACGTGATCCGGGCCGGCGGGGCTTCGTACCGCCGGCCCGGATCCTTGTCGCGTGGGCCGGCGGGGGAGGGCGTCCCGTCGGCCCGGATCCGGTCGATGCCGTCACCGAAGACCGAGACCGAATGGGCGTGCAGCGTCCCTGTGGCCCCCGCGACCCCGACGGCCGCGGCCCTGGCCAGAAACCGCGCCCGGCTGATCCCCTCGCCCCGCACTGTGCCTCCCTTTTCACACCCGTACTGGTGTGCCTGTGTGCATGTCTGTGCCTGTGCGCACGTCCGGGTAGGGCCCGCCGGATGGCGTCCCGCTTCGTCCCCCGTACGCGTTCCCCAGTCTCGTGAGCGGCGCTACGTCCGGTCGTCTGCCGATGGTCTACGGGCCCACGACATCGGTATGCGGTGAACCGGGCCACGACTTCGGGCCAGTCGATACCGCCGCCTGGGGCTACGCTCGAATCCTGGGCATGATCGAGTGGGTGTCGGCTGGGCTTCCGGCCGGTCGGGGACGCGGACAGGAGACGGCCAGATGACGGTGTCGGGACGCAGGAGCAGTACGCACATCCGGCTGCTGCGGCACGGCTTCACCGACCCGTCCGCCGCCGAGCGGCTGCTCGACGCCCCCGAACTGGCGGCCGTACGGTCCGACTCGCTGTTGCTCGACGCGCTCGGAGCGACCGCCGATCCGGATCTCGCCCTGCGCGGTCTGGTCCGCCTCGTGGAGTCGCAGGACCCCGACGAGCGGATGATCCTGCTGGACACCCTGGTCACGGCGAAGCCGCTGCGGGACCGGCTGCTCGGCGTGCTCGGCGCGTCCGAGGCGCTCGGCGATCATCTGGCCAGGCACCCCAAGGACTGGCATGCCCTGGTCACGTACGAGCTGTCCGATCTGCACCCGGGGGTGGAGGAGTTCGAGGAGGGGCTGGCCGACGCCGACGATCCGGTCTCGCTGCGGATCGCCTACCGCCGCTGCCTGCTGACCATCGCGGCCAGGGATGTCTGCGGTACGGCCGACCTCGCCCAGACCGCCGCCGAGCTGGCCGACCTGGCGACCGCGACCCTGCGCGCGGCCCTCGCGATCGCCAAGGCCGCGGCGCCCGAGGACGCCGCGGCGTGCCGGCTCGCGGTGATCGCGATGGGCAAGTGCGGCGGCCACGAGCTGAACTATGTCTCGGACGTGGACGTGATCTTCGTCGGAGAAGCCGCGGACGCACCCGGTGGCGTGGGAGCCGGCGGCAATGGAGGAAACAACGGCGGCGAAGGCAAGGCCATCCAGGCCGCGACCCGCCTCGCGTCGCATCTCATGCGGATCTGCTCCGAGACGACCATAGAGGGCAGCATCTGGCCCGTCGACGCGAACCTTCGCCCCGAAGGGCGCAACGGACCGCTCGTCCGGACCCTGAGCAGCCATCTCGCGTACTACCAACGCTGGGCCAAGACCTGGGAGTTCCAGGCCCTGCTCAAGGCCCGCGCGGTGGCCGGGGACCCGGCGCTCGGCGCCGAGTACATCGAAGCCGTCTCACCGCTCGTATGGCAGGTCGCCGAACGCGAACACTTTGTCCCCGACGTACAGAAGATGCGCCGCCGGGTCGTCGACAACATCCCCCCGGGGCAGGTCGAGCGTGAGCTGAAGCTCGGCCCCGGCGGGCTGCGGGACGTCGAATTCGCCGTACAGCTCCTCCAGTTGGTGCACGGCCGCAGCGACGCCTCGCTGCGCGGCAGCTCCACCCTCGAAGCCCTGAAAGCCCTCGCGGCGGGCGGCTATGTGGGCCGGACGGACGCCAAACAGCTGGACGAGTCGTACCGCTTCCTGCGCGCGATGGAACACCGTATCCAGCTCTTCCGGCTGCGGCGCACCCATCTGGTACCGGAGGACGAGGCCGACCTGCGCCGCCTGGGCCGCTCGCTCGGGCTGCGAGGCGACCCGGTCGCCGAGCTGAACAGGGCCTGGAGGCGCCACGCCTCGGTGGTCCGGCGGCTGCACGAGAAGCTCTTCTACCGGCCGCTGCTCGACGCGGTCGCGCAACTCGCCCCCGGCGAGATCCGGCTCAGCCCGAAGGCGGCCAAGCAGCGGCTCGAAGCACTCGGATACGCCGACCCGGCAGCCGCGTTGCGGCATCTGGAGGCGCTGTCGTCCGGGGTGAGCCGCAAGGCGGCGATCCAGCGGACACTGCTGCCGGTGCTCCTCGGCTGGTTCGCCGACTCGGCCGACCCCGACGCCGGGCTGCTCGGCTTCCGCAAGGTGTCCGACGCGCTCGGCAAGACGCCGTGGTACCTACGGCTGCTGCGCGACGAGGGCGCGGCGGCCGAGAACCTGGCGCGCGTGCTGTCGGCCGGGCGGTTCGCCCCCGACCTGCTGTTGCGCGCCCCCGAGGCCGTCTCGATCCTCGGCGACCCGGGCGGACTCGCCCCGCGCGGCCGCGACCACCTGGAACAGGAGATCCTCGCGGCCGTCGGTCGCGCGGACACCGCGACGGGCGCGGTCGCCGTGGCGCGCGGGGTACGCAGGCGGGAGCTGTTCCGTACGACGGCGGCGGACCTGATCGGTTCGTACGGTACGGAGGAGAGCCCCGCCGAGGGGGACCCCGGGGCGCTCGTCGACCGCGTCGGGAACGCCCTCACCGACCTGAACGCCGCGACGCTCGCCGGAGCCCTGCGGGCCGTCGTGGGCGAGCGGTGGGGCGACACACTGCCGACCAGGTTCGTGGTCATCGGCATGGGCAGGTTCGGCGGCCACGAGCTGGGTTACGGCTCCGACGCGGATGTGCTCTTCGTCCACGAGCCACGCGACGGCGTCACCGACCAGGAGGCGGCGCGCGCCGCGAACGAGGTGGTCGCCGAGATGCGGCGGCTCCTCCAAGTCCCCACCTCGGAGCCGCCGTTGATGATCGACGCGGACCTGCGGCCGGAGGGCAAGAGCGGCCCGGTGGTACGCACACTCGCCTCCTACGCGGCGTACTACCGGCGCTGGTCGCTGGTCTGGGAGAGCCAGGCACTGCTGCGCGCGATCCCGATGGCGGGCGACGCGGACCTGGGCCGGCGCTTCATCGACCTGATCGACCCGCTGCGGTATCCGGCCGAGGGCCTGGGCGAGGACGCGGTACGGGAAATCCGCCGCCTCAAGGCCCGCATGGAAACGGAACGCCTGCCACGTGGCGCCGACCCGACCCTCCACACCAAGCTGGGCCGCGGCGGCCTCTCCGACGTAGAGTGGACGGTCCAGCTGTTCCAGATGCGGCACGGCTGGGCCGAACCGGGCCTGCGCACCCCCAGTACCCGCAGGGCCCTGGCGGCGGCCCGGTCGGCGGGCCTGATCTCCACGGAGGACGCCCAGATCCTGGACGAGGCCTGGGTCCTGGCGACCCGGGTCCGCAACGGCGCGATGCTGGTACGGGGCCGGCCCGGCGACACCTTCCCGTCGGACGGGCGCGAACTGGGCGCGATGGGACGCTACTTGGGCTACGGGCCGGGCCACGTGGGCGACATGCTGGACGACTACCGGCGGACGACGCGGAGGGCGCGGGCGGTGATGGAGGAGCTGTTCTACGGGGCGGTGTGACGGGGCGTCAGGGATCGTCCCCGCGCACACGGGGACGATGTGCGGTCACAACGGTCACAACGGTCAGAACACCGACCAGCCGGAGGCCGTGGTGAACGCGTCCAGCGCGGCGACCGCCGCGACGGAGTTCCCGACCTTGTCGAGGCTCGGGCCCCACGCGCACAGCGCGGCGCGTCCGGGCAGGATGGCCACGATGCCGCCGCCCACCCCGCTCTTGCCGGGCAGCCCGACCCGGAAGGCGAACTCGCCCGCCGCGTCGTAGGCCCCGCAGGTGAGCAGGACCGCGTTGATCCTCTTGGCATCGCTGCCCGGCATCAGCCGGGACCCGTCGGCGCGCAGCCCGTGCCGGGCCAGGAAGCGCCCGGCCAGGGCGAGATCGCGGCAGCTGGCGGCGATGGAGCACTGCGCGTAGTACCGGTCCAGGACGGTCTCGACCGGGTTCTCCAGATTGCCGTGGCTGGCGATGAAGTGGGCCAGCGCAGCGTTGCGGTGACCATGCTCGGCCTCCGAGGCGGCCACCACCGGGTCGGTGTCGAGCAGCGGATTGCCGGACTCCTGACGCAGGAAGTCGCGCACGGCCCCGGCGGCGTCACCGGTCAGGCTCTGAAGCCGGTCGGTGACCACGAGCGCGCCCGCGTTGATGAACGGGTTGCGCGGGATGCCGTTCTCCTTCTCCAGCTGGACCAGCGAATTGAAGGGATTGCCGGACGGCTCGCGCCCCACCCCGCGCCAGAGCTGGTGCTCGCGGTGCGTGAGGACCAGCGCGAGGCTGAAGAGCTTGGACACGCTCTGGATGGAGAACGACTGTTCCCAGTCGCCGACGCCGTACAGATCACCGTCGACCGTCGCCAGGGCCATGCCGAACGCGTTCGGATCCGCCGTGGCGAGCGCCGGTATGTAGTCGGCGACACGTCCCTGGCCTGCGGTTCTTTCCGCCGCGGCCATCGCTGTGTGGAGGAGTTCCTGGTAGTCGGTCGGGCCGGACGTCATCTGCATGTCCGGATCCTCTCAGAAGGGCCCGGTACGTCCAGGGGCCGGGATCGTCGTCATTCAGTTCGGTTACGGCGACCGGACGGCAAGTCGACCCGGACTACGGCCTCCCCGGTGAGCGAGGGACGAGGCGATGCTGCCCAGAGCCGACCGGGCGTACCGTTCCGAGTGTCCAGGTCCGAACGGAGGCCCCAGCATGCCCGAGCCCACCGACATCCACATCGGAGCCCGCATCGCGTCCCGCCGAAAGCTGGCCGGATATACGCAGCGGCAGCTTGCCGAGCATTCACACCTCTCCCTCGGCACGATCCGCAAGGTCGAACGTGGGGAACGCCAGCCGACTCCCAGCGTCCTTGCCGGTGTCGCACGCGTCTTGCACGTGACCGTCGAAGACCTGACGGGCCAGCCCTACCGGGACCTCCCTCAGGACGAACAGGTACATGCCCCCATCGCCAACGTGCGGGCGGCTCTGCGGCATTGGGACCTGCCCGCCGACTGGTTCACCCAGCCCCGCCCCCTGTCCGCACTTCGCGACGATCTACAGGCCGTGACCGAGCATCGTGTACGCGGCCGTCTCACCCGCCTCGGCGAGGCGCTGCCCGCGCTGCTCGAAGAGCTGACCGCGTCCGTGCACCTCCGCACGGGCAAGGAACGGCGGCAGGCCGCGCGGTTGCTCTCGCTCGCCTACGACCTCGCCCATACGCTCACCTACCGGCTCGGGTACCCGGACCTGCGCGGGCAGGTGGAGGAGCGTCTGCGGTGGGCCGCTGGTCTCACCGGGGATCCCGTGCTCGTTGCGCTCGCCGAGTACAAGAGGGTCGAGACGTTCAAGTCCGCGCACGAGTACGGCGCCGGTCTGCACGTGCTGGAAGCCGCGCGTGAGCGGCTGGCCGACGAGGGGAGAGGGCGAGGCGCAGAGAGCCTGACGATTCTCGGTGGCATGCGGCTGAGGGAAGTCACCTTGGCGTCCAGGAAACACGACATGGCAGCCACGGAGCACCACCTGGAAGAGGCACGGACCCTGCTGGACCAGTTGCCGCGTGCCGCAGACCAACGGCATCACAGCGTCGTGTTCGGCAAGGGCAATCTCGCGATCCATGAGATCCAGGCCCGGCTCGAACTCCAGCAGGTGTCGGAGGCCGACAAGGTCATCGGCAGGAACAGGACGCTGCCGGGCACGGTGCCGCCGACCCGGGTGAGCGCGTATCACATCAACGTCGCCAGAGTGCATATCGCTGCCGACCGACGGGAAGCGGCCCTCGCGCACCTCCAGCATGCCAGGCAGGCCGCGCCGCAGGTGACGAGGTACAAGCCGATGGCGCGGGACGCCGCGCTCCTGCTGATGATGAAGTACCGAAGGACGACAGAGGAGCTGCGCGCACTCAATACGTGGTTCGGTCTGGAGTAGTCAAGCTGACCAAGCGTCAAAAGTACCCCAATCTGGGGTACTTCAACTGGCGCCCGGTCGGAACCATGTGACGGGAGCAGTACACACCGTCACATGGAGCCGAGTATGACGCACACCGCCCCCGGGGCCGAGGCAGCAGCGATCTCCCGCTGGCTGACGTCCACCACCCGCCATCCCGACATCGCCGAACAGGACTGGGCGGACGGCCGCCCGGCCATCCTGCGGACGGGCATCCTGTAACCGCCCCGGACGAGGTCGCTCGTGCCCTGGCCGAGGTGCTCGACGGCCCCGTGGTGTGCCACCCGGGCGCCTGGTATTACGCGCTGGTACCCGCTGGGACGTGCGAGATCTGGATGTCCCCGTGTGCCGCCGTGCGTGGCCGGGGCGGATGGCTCGGCGTCCCCAGAGTGGACCGTACGGAGCCCGCGCCGGTCGATCCCTACTGGGCCGTCGCCGTCGAGCGGATCAACCGGCTGTGCTCGCCGGCGGCGGTGGCCGAACTGCTGCACACCGGCCGCGAACGGTGCGAAGGGCGGGAGCACTCGGCGGCTTACATCGCGGTCCTGGAGCACGCCGAGGAGTGCACCGCGTGCGCCACGGCCACCACCGCCGCACCCTCCACCTGCACCGTCGGCGCCCGGCTGCGCGAAGTGGAACGGAGGGCCCGGCCGTGAACGGCATCCGGCCCGCCGCCCCCAACCGGGCGCCCCTGTGCGACTACTGCGGCCACGTCCAGGACGCTCTCACCGTCGTCGGCGTCGTCCACTCGGCCAGCGGACCCGGGCGGGCCGTACATGCCTGCCGGTCCTGCTGCGCCTCGCGCCGCCTCGTCCCCCTGGCCGAGCACCCGGCCGACAGCCCGGGGCTGGTACTTGTGAGGCCCCGCCGCTGACCTCGACTCCCGCTCGCCGCTGTTCACTCGTGGAGAGCGGGGCACTACCGCCCCGGTCGGTCACCTTTCCGCGTAGGGACTGGTCGTACTACCGGGCCTCCGTGCGCGAGGTGAACCCCATTTCCCGTCTCGCGGGCATTTCCGTACACGAGCCGCCCCGGCCTGCTGCTCGGCCTGCGAGGTTCTTCGAACTCGATCTGTTCGTCCTTCAGTTCGATCACCCCGACCGTGGCGTAGACGCCCCGGCATGTGAAACGCCCCGGCCCCCGGTGAGCGGGGGACGAGGCGATGCAACCCGGAGCCGACCGGGCGTACCGTGCTGGGTGTCACCGCAGAACGGAGAGTTCAGCATGCCGCAGAGCCCTCAAGAGCACACCGGCGTACGGATCGCGGACTACCGCAAGATCCGGCAGATGACACAGACGGCCCTGGCACAGCGTGCCTTCCTCGCCCGCAGCACCGTCGCCAAGGTGGAGGCCGGCCTCTCGCCCGCCACCCCCACCGTCGTTGCCGCGCTCGCCCGCGCCCTCCAGGTCGACACCGCCGTGCTCTACGGCCAGCCCTATATCTCCGAGATGCGGCAGGACCATCTCGACCGGCTCATCAGTCCGCTGTCCGAGGCGCTCGATCTGCACGACCTGGGCCCCGACCCGGACGTCAGGCCGCGTGCGACCGAGCAGATCGCGGCCGACGTGAAGGCTCTGTGCGCGAGGTCGTGCGCGACGGAGTACAAGGGGGTCGGCACTGAACTGCCCGGCCTGGTAGGTGAACTGACCACCGCGGTCGCCCTGCTCAGCGGTGAAGAGCGGCGACGTGCCAGCGAATCCCTCGCCTGGGCCTACTGGGTCTCGTACGAATTCGCCTACCGGCTCGGCTACCACCACCTCGCGGCGCTCGCGCTGGAGCGCATGGGCTGGATGGCTGAGCAGGCGCAGGACCCGCTCCTCCTCGCCGTCCGCCTGACCAAACGCAGCAGCATGCTCCTTCGCCGAGGCGACAACCGGATGTCGCTGCGGATCATCGAGCGCGGGCACGCATTGGTCGAACAGTCCGATGGACGGCGGCCGGTGGAGGAACTCGCCGTTTCCGGCAGCCTCCATCTGGCCTCCGCGATCGCGGCAGCGCAGGCTCGGAACGGGGACCAGGTCACCGGCTACCTCGGGCTTGCCAGGAGGGCGGCCGACGAGATCGGCCGGGATGTGCCCACCGCGTACTGGACGTCCTTCGGCAAGACGAACGTCCAGCACTACGAGGTCGCGACGCGGGTGGAGCTCGGAAAACTGGGGGAGGCGGTGAAGGAGGCCGGGCAACTGCGTTTTCCCGCCGGGCATCCGAAGATGCGACTGGGCCGCTACTACATGGAGATGGGCCGGGCATACGCGCAGATGGGGCGTTCCGACGCGTCGTATCGATCGCTGCGCCGGGCCCGTGAGGTAGCCCCGCAACAGGCCCGCTATCACCCGCTGATGCGCGAGACGATCGGCACGCTCGTCCGGCGCCAGCGCCGGGCCTCTGATTCCCTGTCCTCCATGGCCGCCTGGGTGGGCATGTAGCACAGCGCACCACCCCGACTGTTCCCGGGACGGGAACACCACGGGGCCCGCCAGGTCGGAACCATGTGACGGGAGCCGTACACACCGTCACATGGAGCCGACGATGACGCAGTCCGCATCCGGGACCGACACCGCGATCTCGCGGTGGCTGACGTCCACCACCCGCCATCCCGACATCGCCGAGCAGGACTGGGCGGACGGCCGCCCGGCCATCCTTCGGACCGGCATCCTGTATGACGCCGTGCGCATGCCCGTGCAACTGGTGCACGCCGCCGTCCGAAGCACCGTCCCGGTCGAGGTCGCTCGTGCCCTGGCCGAGGTGCTCGACGGCCCCGTGGTGTGCCACCCGGGCGCCTGGTATTACGCGCTGGTACCCGCTGGGACGTGCGAGATCTGGATGTCCCCGTGTGCCGCCGTGCGTGGCCGGGGCGGATGGCTCGGCGTCCCCAGAGTGGACCGTACGGAGCCCGCGCCGGTCGATCCCTACTGGGCCGTCGCCGTCGAGCGGATCAACCGGCTGTGCTCGCCGGCGGCGGTGGCCGAACTGCTGCACACCGGCCGCGAACGGTGCGAAGGGCGGGAGCACTCGGCGGCTTACATCGCGGTCCTGGAGCACGCCGAGGAGTGCACCGCGTGCGCCACGGCCACCACCGCCGCACCCTCCACCTGCACCGTCGGCGCCCGGCTGCGCGAAGTGGAACGGAGGGCCCGGCCGTGAACGGCATCCGGCCCGCCGCCCCCAACCGGGCGCCCCTGTGCGACTACTGCGGCCACGTCCAGGACGCTCTCACCGTCGTCGGCGTCGTCCACTCGGCCAGCGGACCCGGGCGGGCCGTACATGCCTGCGGGCCGTGTCGCGCCTCGCGCCGCCTCGTCCCCCTGGCCGAGCACCCCGCCGACAGCCTGGGGCTCGTACTCGTCGAACCGCGTCGCTGACCTCCCCCGCTCGCCGCTGTCGGCCAGCGGCGGGCGGGTCGGCATTACCGTTCGTCCTGCGGTCGGATCATCCCCCCCGCGTGCACCTGGAGAACCCGATTTCCCGTCTCACGGGCATTCCCGTACACGAGCCCCCCGCCCGCGCGGGGAACACCGCGTCTGTCTAGTTCTGGATGTCCGAGCCTCCGAAGACCGCGGCGTGTTCCAGCACGTCTTCCATCGGATCGTCGATCTGCCCGATGCTGACGAGCGTGAGTCCCTGTGCGGTCCCGTTGCCGTCCGCGACTGCTGTTCCCGCGGCCACAGCACTGAAGGTCACTACGAATGACATGACGGTCATCATCTTTTTCATGGAGGGTTCAACGAGAGCAGCCCTTGTCGGATGCGGGACAGGCGCCAACTCGGGCGGTCGGTTCCGGGCGTTCGATCCGGCGCGGCAAGCGGTGGGGCAGGGATCCGTACCAGGCGTACGAGACCGCGAAGCCGAAGGCCAGGCAGATCATGCCGCCCACCGCGTCCAGCCAGAAGTGGTTCGCGGTGGCGACGATGACCAGCAGGGTGAGCGCTGGGTAGAGCAGGCCGAGGATCTTTGCCCAAGGGGCCTTGGCCAGCGCGAAGATGATCAGGCCGCACCAGAGCGACCAGCCGATGTGCATCGACGGCATGGCCGCGTACTGGTTCGACATGCTCTTGAGGTTGCCCGAGGCCATCGAGCCCCAGGTCTGGTGATGGACCACCGTGTCGATGAAGTGCTCCCCGGTCATCAGGCGCGGCGGTGCCAGGGGGTAGAAGTAGTAGCCGACCAGGGCCACCGCCGTGGTCGCGAAGAGCACCAGACGCGCGGCGGCGTAGCGGCCGGGGTGGCGGCGGAAGAGCCAGATCAGGACGCCGATCGTGACGATGAAGTGCAGCGTCGCGTAGTAGTAGTTCATGCCCACGATCAGCCATGTCACCGAATTCAGCGCGTGGTTGACGGACTGCTCGACCGCGATGCCCAGATGGTGTTCCATCCGCCAGATCCAGTCGGCGTTCTCCAGGGCTTTGGTCTTCTGCTCCGGGACCGCGTTGCGGATGAGGGAGTACGTCCAGTAGCTCACCGCGATCAGCAGGATCTCGAACCAGATACGCGGGCGGCGCGGTGATCTGAGGGACTGGAGTCTGCTCAGCCGGGTGGGGGTGTCCACGATGGGGTGGGCGGGCTCGGTGAGTGTCTCGGCCGTGGCCCCGACGGTGTCCTTCGCGTCGGTGGGCCCGGCAGCCGTAACCGCGGTCGTATCCGCAGCCGTATCCGTGTCTACGTGCGCGTCCCCGCGTTCCTCCGTGTGCGCATCCGTCCCCATGGCCGCCTCGTCGGTGAAGGGTGACGGGGTGGCCGCCGATCGGCCTGCCTGCATCTTCACGGTAGATTCACCCATAGTGCGAGAGTCTGCCAGATTTCCGTCTCCTGGCCGATCATCCCAGCGACGGGTTCGGACCGCATTCGCTACGCCTCAGGGAGTACTCCGCGACCCTCATATTCGTGGGGGTACGAAGGGCGGTCAGGGGGTTGTGCCGGGCGTCGGACCCGGGGGCGGGCCCGAAGCGGTTGAACCGCGTACCACCAGCTCCGGCATGAAGACGAACTCGCTGTGCGGCGCCGGTGTGCCGCCGATTTCCTCCAGGAGCGTGCGGACCGCCGCCTGGCCCATCGACGGCACCGGCTTGCGGATCGTCGTCAGGGGCGGGTCCGTGAACGCTATGAGGGGGGAGTCGTCGAAGCCGACCACCGACAGGTCGCGCGGTACCTCCAGGCCCGCTCGGCGCGCGGCCCTGATCGCGCCGAGCGCCATCATGTCGCTCGCGCACACCACCGCCGTACAGCCGTGTTTTATCAGCGCGGAGGCGGCGGCCTGGCCGCCCTCCAGGGTGAACAGGGACTGCTGGATCAGTTCCTCGGTCTCCTCCGGAGGCAGGCCCAGCAGCTCCGTCACCGTGGCACGGAAGCCCTCGATCTTGCGGAGCACCGGGACGAAGCGCTTGGGGCCGACGGCCAGGCCGATCCGCTGGTGGCCCAGTGAGACCAGATGGGTCACCGCGAGCCGCATCGCCGCACGGTCGTCGGGCGAGATGAAGGGTGCCTGGACCTTCGGCGAGAAGCCGTCCACCAGTACGAACGGCACGCCCTGGGCGCGCAGTTTCTCGTACCGCCGCATGTCGGCGGACGTGTCCGCGTGCAGGCCGGAGACGAAGATGATCCCGGAGACGTCCCGTTCGACGAGCATCTCCGTCAGCTCGTCCTCCGTCGATCCGCCGGGGGTCTGCGTCGCCAGTACGGGGGTGTAGCCCTGCCGGGTCAGCGCCTGGCCGATGACCTGGGCCAGGGCCGGGAAGATGGGGTTGTCCAGCTCCGGGGTGATCAGGCCGACCAGTCCGGCGCTGCGGCGGCGGAGCCGTACGGGGCGTTCGTAGCCGAGGACGTCGAGCGCGGCGAGTACGGACTCGCGGGTGGTCGTCGCAACCCCCGGTTTGCCGTTCAGAACGCGGCTGACCGTCGCTTCGCTGACCCCCGCCTGGGTTGCGATATCGGCAAGCCGTGCGGTCATGGGAGTGGACTGTACCGGGCGTCTGTCGGATTGCACACCGCGCGGGGGACCGGTCCGGCGCAAGCTCTTGCAATATCTTGCGAAACCTTCCTGCTCGTCTTGCTCCCGGGTTGCGTACGGCGTCGATCGCGCTGTCCGGCCCAGGACATCGGCCTCGGCGTCAACTTGGAGGCCGGCTTGGTCGTACGGCTGGAGTGTGAACCGTAATCGGCGGGACACGTGCCGGTAACGATCCACCTTCCTTGCGGAAATCTTCCGCAAGGTCTTTCGGCCTTCTTGCATCGCTGTTACTTTCACGTCCGACCCGGCGCCGCGACGGAGCGGTACGGCAGTTGAAGGAGTTCGGATGCGACGTGGCATAACGGCCACCGCCCTGGCCGCGACCCTGGCCCTCGCGGCGACCGCCTGCGGCAGTGACGGCGAGTCGGGCAACGGCAAGAGCGCGGGCGGCGAGCTGTCCGGCACGGTCACGTGGTGGGACACCTCGACCGTCGGCAGCGAGGACAAGGTCTTCAAGAAGCTCGCCGAGGGCTTCACGAAGAAGCACCCGAAGGTCAGGGTCAGCTATGTGAACGTGCCCTTCGGCGAGGCCCAGAACAAGTTCAAGAACGCCGCGCAGTCCGGCTCCGGCGCCCCCGACGTGATCCGCTCCGAGGTCGCCTGGACCCCCGAATTCGCTGATCTCGGCTACCTCGCGCCACTGGACGGCACCCCCGCGCTCAAGAACGAGAAGGACTTCCTGGGGCAGGCCGCCGCCTCGACCGAGTACAACGACAAGACGTATGCCGTGCCGCAGGTCATCGACTCCATGGGCATCTTCTACAACAAGAAGATCTTCAAGGACGCGGGCGTCGAAGTACCCAAGACCGTGGGCGAGTTGAAGACCGTATCGAAGAAGATCAAGGACAAGACCGGGAAGACCGGCCTGTATCTGCGCGGTGACGACGCCTACTGGTTCCTGTCGTTCCTGTATGGCGAGGGCGGCAACCTGGTCGACGCTCGGAGCAAGACCGTCACCGTCGACAACGCGGCCGGAGTCAAGGCCATGACCGTGGTCAAGGACCTGGTCGACTCCGGTGCCGCCAAGACCGACGCCACCGACGGCTGGGAGAACATGCAGTCGTCGTTCCGGGACGGCAAGGTCGCGATGATGATCAACGGTCCGTGGGCCGTCGCCGACACGTACACCGGAGCGCAGTTCAAGAACGACAAGGCCAACCTGGGCATCGCGCCCGTACCGGCCGGGTCCGTCGAGCAGGGCGCGCCGCAGGGCGGTCACAACCTCGCGGTGTACGCGGGCTCCAAGAACCTCGACGCCTCCTACGCGTTCACCGAGTACATGACGTCCGCCGAGAGCCAGGCCACCGCCGCCAAGGAGTTGAGCCTGCTCCCGACCCGCACCTCCGTCTACGCCATGCCGGGCGTCGCGGACAACGAGATCGTCGGCTTCTTCAAGCCCGTGGTCGACAAGGCCATCGAGCGGCCCTGGATCCCGGAGACCGGCAGCCTGTTCGCGCCGCTGGTGACCGAGTACACCAAGGTGCTGACCGGCCAGACCACCCCGGAGAAGGGCGTCAAGGGGACCGGCGACTCGTACCGCAAGCTGCTCAAGGGCTGGAAGTAGCGGACGTAGCGGAACCGGCAGAAGTAACGGAACCAACGGAAAGGCGGGGCGGCTGATGGCTGTGCACACCGGCCAGTCGGGGGCGTCGGTCACGGGCGACGACCTCGCCCGTGACCAGGGCCGCAGCACTGGCAAAGCAACGGGCAGGGCGAGCGGCGGTCCGCCGGGCCCGCTCCGCGCGTCCGAACGGCTCCGGCGGGGCCTGGCGACCCACTGGTACGCCTGGACCATGGTCGCCCCGGTGGTGGCCGTGATCGGCGTGATCATCGGCTACCCGCTGGTCCGCGGCGTCTACCTCTCGCTCACCGACGCCAACGAGCGCAACGTCGAGCGCAGCATCGGCGTCAACCACCTGCCCGCCACCTACGAGTTCGTCGGACTCGACAACTACACCGAAGCACTGACGGGTGGTCAGTTCCTGTCGACGCTCGGCTGGACGCTGGTGTGGACGGCTCTCTGCGTCAGTGTGACCTTCGGGCTGGGGCTGGCCCTGGCGAACATCCTCAACCGCCGTATCGCAGGCCGCTCCTTCTACCGGATGCTGCTGATCCTGCCCTGGGCCGTACCGGGCTTCGTGTCCGTCTTCGCCTGGCGCTTCCTCTACAACGAGGACCGCGGCTTCCTCAACAAGCTGCTGGCGGGCGGCGGCATCGACGCCGTGCCCTGGCTCAACGACCCGACCTGGGCGAAATTCTCGGTCATCGCCGTCAACATCTGGCTCGGTGTGCCCTTCATGATGGTCGCGCTGCTCGGCGGACTCCAGTCCATCCCGGGCGAGATGTACGAGGCGGCCGAGATGGACGGCGCGGGCGCCTGGCAGCGGTTCCGCCACATCACCATGCCGGGGCTGCGCCCGGTCAGTACGACCGTGATCCTGCTTTCCACCATCTGGACGTTCAACATGTTCCCGGTGATCTTCCTGCTGACCCGTGGCGGGCCCGGCGAGGCCACCCAGATCCTGGTCACCCAGGCGTACAAGTTCTCCTTCGAGATCAGCCCGCGCGACTTCGCGCAGTCCTCCACCTGGGGCGTGCTGATTCTCGTCCTCCTCATGCTCTTCGCCGCCGTCTACCGGCGTGTCCTCCGCCAGCAGGGAGACACGTGGTGACCACCCAGCAAGGAGGTACGTGGTGACCGCCACCACCGCCGGTCCCGACACGGCCGCCGCCACCGACATCACCACAGGCCGGCCCACGGTCAACACCCCACGCCGTGGCCGCCGTTCACCACTCGCCTCCGTCGCGCTGCACAGCACGCTCGTCGTCGCGTCCCTGATCGCGGTCTTCCCGGTGCTGTGGGTCTTCCTGACCTCGCTCAAGCCGGCGAGCTACGCGACCACCACGGACTTCTTCAAAGACACCACGTTCGAGAACTACACCAACCTCCTGCGCGACACCCCGTTCCTCACCTGGTTCGGCAACTCGCTGCTCATCGCGGGCCTCACCACCCTGCTCGGGGTGTTCGTGGCCGCCACCACCGGCTATGCCGTCAGCCGCTTCCGCTTCCCCGGAAAACGCGGGCTGATGTGGACGCTGCTCATCACCCAGATGTTCCCGGTCGCCGTCCTCATCGTGCCGATCTACAACATCATGGCGGGCCTCGGGCTGCTCAACCGGTCCGCCGGGCTGGTGATCACGTACCTCACGATCGCCGTGCCGTTCTGCGCCTGGATGATGAAGGGCTTCTTCGACACCATCCCCCGGGAGATCGACGAGTCCGGCATGGTGGACGGGCTGACACCGTTCGGCACCTTCTTCCGGCTGATCCTGCCGCTCGCCAAGCCGGGGCTCGCGGTGACCGCGTTCTACTCGTTCATCACCGCCTGGGGCGAAGTCGCCTACGCCTCCGCCTTCATGGTCGGCGACGAGAACCTCACGCTCGCCGGCGGGCTCCAGAAATTCGTCAACCAGTACGGCGCCCAGTGGGGCCCGATGACCGCCGCGTCCGTGCTCATCGCCGTCCCCGCCGCGCTCGTGTTCCTCTTCGCCCAGCGCCATCTGGTCACCGGCATGTCCGCCGGTGCCGTCAAGGGATAGTCCTCCCATTCCACCAGAACCCCTAAAGGCTGAACGGCTCTTGCCCGTACCACCGAGTTCGTACGACGCCGATGACCACGGCGACGACCACGCCGAGAACCACGGCGACGATCACGCCGATGACGACGGCGGAGCCCAGGACCCACCGGGCCCGGCTCCGCTTCCCGCACCCAGACACTCCAGGGACGACATGACCCAGCACCTCGCTGCCCCTCTCACCGGCACGTCCGACGACGCCCCGGGCCACCCCCGTACGGGCTGGTGGCAGGACGCGGTGATCTACCAGGTCTATCCGCGCAGTTTCGCCGACGGCGACGGCGACGGAATGGGCGATCTCGACGGAGTACGGCGCCGGCTCCCGTACCTCAGGGATCTGGGCGTCGACGCCGTCTGGCTCAGCCCGTTCTACGCCTCCCCGCAGGCCGACGCGGGCTACGACGTGGCCGACTACCGCGCCATCGACCCGATGTTCGGCACGCTCCTGGACGCCGACGCGCTGATCCGTGACGCCCACGAACTCGGCCTGCGCATCATCGTGGACCTGGTGCCCAACCACTCGTCCGAGGAACACGAGTGGTTCAAGCGGGCGCTGCGCGAAGGCCCGGGATCCGCGCTGCGCGAGCGCTACCACTTCCTTCCCGGAAAGGGCGCCGACGGCGAACTCCCGCCCAACGACTGGGAGTCCATCTTCGGCGGCCCCGCCTGGACCAGGACCACCGACCCGGACGGCACCCCCGGCGACTGGTATCTGCATCTCTTCGCCCCCGAGCAGCCCGACTTCAACTGGGACCACCCGGCCGTCGCCGACGAGTTCCGCTCGATCCTGCGCTTCTGGCTGGACATGGGCGTGGACGGCTTCCGCGTCGATGTCGCGCACGGCCTGGTCAAGGCGCCGGGACTGCCCGACCTCGGCCCGGCGGGACAGGTCAGGCTGCTCGGTGGTGGCGACGGTGCCACACCGTTCTTCGACCAGGACGGTGTGCACGAGATCTACCGGCAGTGGCGGACGATCCTCGACGAGTACCCGGGGGACCGGATCGCCGTCGCCGAGGCCTGGACCCCGACCGTCGAGCGCACGGCACACTACGTACGCCCCGACGAACTGCACCAGGCCTTCAACTTCCAGTACCTGAGCACTTCGTGGGACGGCCCGGCACTGCGCGAGGTCATCGAGGTCTCGCTGGCCGCGATGCGCCCCGTCGGCGCCCCCGCCACCTGGGTGCTGTCCAACCACGACGTGACCCGGCACGCCACCCGGTTCGCGGGGCCGCCCGGCTGCGGCACTCAGACCCGGGAGGCCGGAGACCGGGAACTCGGGCTGCGACGGGCCCGCGCGGCGACGCTGCTGATGCTGGCGCTGCCAGGCTCCGCGTACATCTACCAGGGCGAGGAACTCGGCCTGCCCGACGTCACCGACCTGCCCGACGAGGCCAGGCAGGACCCGTCGTACTTCCGCGCGGACGGCCAGGACGGCTTCCGCGACGGGTGCCGGGTGCCCATCCCCTGGGCGCGGGAGGGGAGTTCGTACGGTTTCGGCAGCGGCGGCAGCTGGCTTCCGCAGCCGGACAGCTGGGGCGCACTGAGCGTCGAGGCGCAGACCGGCGACCCCGGCTCCACCCTGGAGCTGTACCGGACGGCGCTGAGGGTGCGCGCGGAGCACCCGGGGCTGGGCGCGGGCAGCGCGGTGGAGTGGCTGGACGCGCCCGAGGGGGTGCTGGTGTTCGCCCGGCCCGGCTTCGTCTGCACGGTCAACACGACGGGCAGGGCGGTACGGATCCCGGCGCGCGGCGCGCTGCTGCTGGCGAGCGCGCCGATGACGACCGACGGCGCGGAGGCCGTACTGCCCGCCGACACTACGGCGTGGTGGACGGTCTGACGACCCTCCTGCCGGAGGACACGGGCGCGGGCGTGGGAGGCGGCGGCACTGTCTTCCCGTCCGGGCCTCGCCCACACGGTGTCGTACGCGGCTCCACCGCTGTGCTCGTCGTACGCGGCTCCATCGCCGGGGTCCGTACGGAACAGACGTCCTGAGGTTTCCGAGGCACAGCACGTTCCCGAGGGGCAGCACGTTTCCGAGGCACTGCGCCACCCGTACCGCCGTACCGCCGCACACCCGCACATCCCCATCCCCATCCCCCACCAGCGTTGTTGGAGGAATCATGGCTCGCGGAACCCTGGCAGCCGCTCTCGCCCTCGTGGCCGGCGCCGCCGTCGCCCTCACGGTTCCCGCCGGGACCGCGCAGGCGGCGCCACCCGGCAGCAAGGACGTCACCGCCGTACTGTTCGAGTGGAGGTTCGACTCCATAGCCAAGGCGTGCAAGGACACCCTCGGCCCGGCCGGTTACGGCTACGTACAGGTCTCGCCGCCCCAGGAGCACATCCAGGGCGGCCAGTGGTGGACCTCGTACCAGCCCGTCAGCTACAGGATCGCCGGACGGCTCGGTGACCGCGCCGCCTTCTCCGACATGATCAGCGCCTGCCACTCGGCGGGCGTCAAGGTCGTCGCCGACAGCGTCATCAACCACATGGCGGCCGGGGACGGAACCGGCACCGGCGGCTCCTCGTACACCAAGTACACCTACCCCGGCATCTACTCGGGCGCCGACCTGGACGACTGCCGGTCGTCGATCAACAACTACAACGACCGCGCCAACGTCCAGAACTGCGAACTGGTCGGCCTCGCCGACCTCGACACCGGCGAGGACTACGTACGCGGCCGGATCGCGGCGTACCTGAACGACCTGCTCTCCCTCGGCGTCGACGGCTTCCGGATCGACGCGGCCAAACACATGCCGGCCGGCGACCTCGCCAACATCAAGAGCAGGCTGAGCAGTCCGGGTGCCTACTGGAAGCAGGAGGCCATCTACGGCGCGGGTGAGGCCGTGTCGCCGAGCGAGTACCTCGGCACCGGAGACGTCCAGGAATTCAGGTACGCCCGCGACCTGAAGCGGGTCTTCAACAACGAGAACCTCGCCTACCTGAAGAACTACGGCGAGGGCTGGGGCTACATGGAGTCGGGCAGGTCCGCCGTCTTCGTCGACAACCACGACACCGAGCGCGGCGGCGACACCCTCAGCTACAAGGACGGCGCGAACTACACACTCGCCAACGTCTTCATGCTGGCCTGGCTGTACGGCACGCCCGATGTGCACTCCGGATACGAGTTCACCGACCGGGACGCGGGTCCGCCCAACGGCGGTACGGTCAACGCCTGTTACAGCGACGGCTGGAAGTGCCAGCACGCCTGGCGCGAGATCTCGTCCATGGTCGGCTTCCGGAACACCACCCGGGGCGAGGCCGTCACCGACTGGTGGGACAACGGCGCCGACCAGATCGCCTTCGGCCGGGGCTCCAAGGGGTATGTGGCCATCAACCACGAGAGCTCCGCGCTGACCCGTACGTTCCAGACGTCGCTGCCCGGCGGTGTCTACTGCGACGTGCAGACCGGCAACGGGGTGACGGTGAACGGTTCGGGGCAGTTCACGGCGACGCTCGGCTCGAACACGGCGGTCGCTCTGCACGCGAGTGCCCGTACCTGTTCGGCGGCCTCCGCCACCTCACCGCGGCTGTCCGAGGATCCCGCGTGATACGCCCGCTCCGGTCACGGGCCACGACTGCCGTCGCCCTCCTCGTGTGCGCGGTATTGGCGCCCGCGCCTTCGGCCGCCGCCACCGAGCCCGCGACCGCGCATGAGCAGCCGTCCGCGCCCGTCACGTCCGAGGCCCAGTGGATCGACGCCGACACCGTCGTCTGGAGGGTGGCGGCGAGTGCCGCTACCACCCAGTGGGTGGAGTACGAAGGCGGCCGGCTGTCCCTCGTACCGTCCGCGCTCACCGACGCGCAAAAGGCGAAGTACCCGCATCTCAAGGACTATCCGGCCTTCACCACGGAGATACGGGACCACTCACGGGTCCGTGAATCACTGCGCGGGCGGCTCACCGTCACCCAGCGGGCCGCCGACGGCACCCTGCTCGCCGCGACCGGCGTACAGACGCAGGGCGTCCTCGACGATCTCTACAGCGCGCGGGCCCTCAAGGCGTCGCTCGGCCCGGTGTTCGCGCACGGCCGCCCGACCCTCTCCCTCTGGGCGCCCACCGCCCGTACCGTCTCCCTCGAACTCGACGGCCGTACGGTCCCCATGGCGCGCGACGACGCCTCCGGCGTCTGGTCGGTGAGCGGCCCGGAGAGCTGGGCGGGCAAGCCGTACCGGTACGCCGTGACGGTCTGGGCGCCCAGCGTCCGCGAGACCGTCACCAACAAGGTCACCGACCCGTACTCCACGGCGCTCACCACGGACTCGGCGCGCAGCCTCGTCGTGGACCTGGCCGACCCCGCGCTGGCGCCCGAGGGCTGGTCCACCCTGCGCAAGCCCGCCGCCGTACCGCTGCGCGACGCGCAGATCCAGGAGCTGCACATCCGCGACTTCTCCGTCGCGGACCCCACCTCCCGCCACCCCGGCACCTACCTGGCCTTCACGGACACCGGCTCCGACGGCATGCGCCATCTGCGCCGACTCGCCGCCTCCGGCACCTCGTACGTCCATCTCCTGCCGGCGTCCGACATCGGCACCATCCCCGAGCGCGCCTCCGAACAGGCCGCGCCCGCCTGCGACTTGAGTGTGTACGCACCCGACTCCGCCGAGCAGCAGGCCTGTGTCGCGAAGACCGCCGCGAAGGACGCGTACAACTGGGGGTACGACCCGCTCCACTACACCGTGCCCGAGGGGTCCTACGCCACCGACCCGGAAGGGACGCGCCGTACGGTCGAGTTCCGGCAGATGGTGCGCGCGCTCAACGGCGCCGGGCTGCGCACGGTCATGGACGTGGTCTACAACCACACCGTGGCCTCCGGCCAGGACGAGAAGTCCGTCCTCGACCGGATCGTGCCCGGCTACTACCAGCGGCTGCGGGCGGACGGCTCCGTCGACACCTCCACCTGCTGCGCCGACACCGCGACCGAGAACGCGATGATGGGCAGGCTCGTGGTCGACTCGATCGTCACCTGGGCGCGGGAGTACAAGGTCGACGGTTTCCGCTTCGACCTGATGGGACACCATCCGAAGGCCAATATCCTCGCCGTACGGAAGGCGCTGGACGCGCTGACCCCCGCCGAGGACGGCGTCGACGGCAAGAAGATCGTCCTCTACGGCGAGGGGTGGAACTTCGGCGAGATCGCCGACGACGCCCGCTTCGTCCAGGCCACCCAGCGGAACATGGCGGGCACCGGCATCGCGACCTTCTCCGACCGGGCCCGCGACGCGGTGCGCGGCGGCGGTCCCTTCGACGCCGACCCGGGCGTCCAGGGCTTCGCCTCCGGCCTCTTCACCGACCCCAACCCGGCCTCCGCCAACGGCACTCCGGCGCAGCAGAGGGCCCGGCTGCTGCACTACCAGGACCTGATCAAGGTGGGGCTGACCGGCAGCCTCGCCGGCTACTCCTTCACCGACACCGCCGGGCGTACGGTCCGGGGCTCGGAGGTCGACTACAACGGCGCACCGGCCGGTTACGCGGCAGCTCCCGGCGACGCGCTCGCCTACGCGGACGCGCACGACAACGAGTCGCTGTACGACGCTCTCGCCTTCAAACTGCCGCCGACGGTGACGGCCGCCGACCGTTCCCGTATGCAGGTGCTCGCCCTCGCCACCGCCGCACTCTCGCAGGGGCCGTCGCTCTCCCAGGCCGGTACGGACCTGCTGCGCTCCAAGTCGCTCGACCGCAACTCGTACGACAGCGGCGACTGGTTCAACGCGATCCACTGGGACTGCCGGAACGGCAACGGCTTCGGGCGGGGTCTGCCACCGGCCGCCGACAACCAGGACAAATGGCCTTACGCGGCACCCCTGTTGACGGCGCCGGGGCTCACGGTCGGCTGCCCGCAGATCACCGGGGCGTCCGCCGCGTACCGGGACCTGCTGCGGATCCGCACCACGGAGCGGGCCTTCAGCCTCACCTCGACGGACGCGGTCCAGTCCGCGCTCTCCTTCCCGTTGTCCGGGCCGGAGGAGACACCTGGGGTCATCACCATGATGCTCGGCAACCTGGTGGTGGTGTTCAACGCGACCCCGGAGACGCTGAGTCAGCGGGTGGCGGGGCTCGCGGGGCGGCCGTACGGGCTGCACCGGATCCAGGCCCGGGGAGCGGACCGTACGGTCAAGGGGTCGTCCTACGAACGGAGTTCGGGCACTTTCACCGTGCCCGCGCGGACGGTGGCGGTCTTCGCGGCGCGTTAAAGGTGAGTGGGGTGAGTGAGGCGTGACGGCGTGGGGCGGGAGAGGCTGGTTGGTGATGTGAACCGACCGCGCAGGGGCAACTCCCGGTCGTTTCTGTCTGTTTCGCATCGTGCGTGCCGGACCCGGACCTCAACTGGTCCAGACTGTACCCGTGGTGGGGAACATTCCCGAAGAGAAGACCAGTTTCGTAGGGCGCAGGACCGAACTGGTCCTCCTGGAACGCGCACTTGACGAGCACCGGCTGATCACACTGACCGGTAGTGGAGGTGTGGGCAAGAGCAGACTGGCGCTGCGCGCCGCCGAACGCGCGGCGCGGCGCGCGGCGGGGCTGCCCGCCGGGCCGCCGGGCGGGCTCCCGGACTTGATTCCGGGCATACGGCGCGGCTGCGCGCATGTGCGGCCGGACAGTCCCCGGACCGGCGGCCTGGGCGCACGCACCGGGGACGGCGCTTCGTCGGGAGAGGTCTCACGGCGAGGCGGCGCGCGGGGGAGTGGTCAGCGGGAAGGCGGCCCGCGCGGACGCCATCCCGACGGAGTGTGGTGGGCCGACCTGTCACCGCTCTACGACGACCGGCTGCTGCTCAGTACGGTCTCCGACGCCGTCGGGCTCTGTGACCACTCCCTGCGACGGCCCGTCGAGGCCCTCTGCGAATGGCTCGCGGACCGGCGGCTGCTGCTCGTCCTCGACTCCTGCGAACGGCTGGTGCCCGCCTGCGGACACCTGGTCGGCGAGTTGCTCACCGCCGCCCCCGGGCTCACCGTCCTCACCACCAGCCGGCAGTCCCTGGGAGCCAAGGGCGAACACCTCATCGACGTACCGCCCCTGCCGCTGGACGGCAGGGGCAGCGACGAGATCCTCCGGCTCTTCCGCGACCGCGCCGCGCACGCCGCGCCCCGGGTGTCCCTGGACGACCCGGTGACCGCCGAGGCCGCCGCCCGGATCTGCCAGCGGCTGGAAGGCATCCCGCTCGCGGTCGAACTCGCCTGCGCCCGGCTCGACGAGAACTCCGTCGAGCAGATCGCCGCCCGGCTCACCTCCCGGTTCACGAACCGCCTCGACCTCCTCACCAACGAGAACGTCTGGCCCCAGCGCCATCGCGCCCTGCGCACCGCCATCGGCTGGAGCCACGAGCTGTGCGCCCCGCTCGAACGCCTGCTGTGGGCCCGGCTCTCTGTCTTCCGCGGCGGGTTCGGGGAGGCCGCCGCGCGGGCGGTCTGCGCGGGCGGGCCGCTCTCCGCGGACGGGGTGACCAAGGCCCTGGCCGGGCTCGTGGCCCAGTCCGTCCTGCGACAGGACGGCGACCACTACCGGATGCTCGACACCCTCCGGGAGTACGGCGCCATGTGGCTGGCGGAGCTGGGTGAGGAACATCTGCTCGCCGGGCGGCACGCCACCCACTTCGCCGGCCTGGTCCGGCAGGCCGACACCGGCTGGGCCGGACCCGAACAGGTCGCCTGGTACGCGCGGATCGGTGACGCCCACGCGGACCTGTGCGCCGCGCTCGACCATCTCCTGGCAGCGGACCCGGAAGCGGCCGTGGAGATGGCGGGCCGCGTGGGGTTCTTCTGGAGCTGCCGCGGCCATCTGCACGAGGCCCGGATCTACCTGGAACGCGCCCTCAGCGCACGCGAGGCCCCGGTGGCGGACCATTCCCCCGGGCACACTCCCGCGCCGGACCGCGTCCCCGGGCTGGACCATCCCCCCGGGCCGGACGACGCCTCCGGGCCGGACCGTACCCGCGCGCTCTGGGCTCTCGGTATCACCGTCCTGCTCCAGGGCGACCACGAGGGCGCCCGGCGGTTCGGCGAGCGCTGCGGTATGGCCGCGTGGCGTGACCAGGACCCCGACGCCATGCTGGACGCGGCCTATCTGATCAGCTTCACCTGTCTGCTGACGGGCCGCCCGCAGGCCGCCCACACCGTGTCCGACCAGGCGCTGCGGTCCCATCCGGGTGCCCCCTTCGACTCCGCGTCCCAGCTGCGCTGCCGGATGGTCCGGATCTTCGCGCTCACCGCCCTGGACCGGCTCGACGAGGCGGGCGAGGAAGCCATGGAGCTGCGGAAGGTCTGCCTGGAGCACGGCGAGTGCTGGACCCGTTCCTACGCCGACTACCAACTCGCCCTGGTGCACCTGCTCCAGAACCGTCCGTACGAGGCCGAGGCACACGCCCGCTCGATGGTCAGCGGAAGGGAGCGACTGCGCGACAGCTTCGGTATCGCCCTCGGTCTCGATCTGCTGGCGGCGGCCGTCGCCGCGCAGGGCGACGGCGAACGGGCCGCGCACGCGTACGGCACCGGGCAGGCCTTCTGGCGCATGGTCGGCCATCCCCTGCGGGGCACCCCGGAACTCGCCCCGGTCCGCGAGGAGTGCGAACGGCAGGCACGCGAGGCGGCCGGGAGCCCGGCGTACGAGGACGCGTTCCACCGCGGCCTGGTGGACGACGGGGAGAGCGGACTGGCCCGCGCGCTGCGGGGTCATCTGCCGTCGGACCTCTGAACAGCCGTACAGGACAAGGGAGTCGGGTCGGGGTTCATCGCGTGTTCACGCGCATGTGACGGTGCGAACGCCGGGGCGGCCGTGTGAACCCCGGCTCTCCGGGACATCCGGTAGGTATGACGTCCACCGACGTGAAACCGGAAGACAGCCGGAACCAGCGGCGCGAATCGCGCCTGCCCTGGTGGGGCAAGCTGCCCATCGCCCTCGTCGTCGTGGCCGCCCTGCTCTTCCTCGGCAGCCGGCTCGACCTGATGCCCGGATTCGGCGACGTTTTCGGAGAGGAGACCAATGACCGTACGGGACCGACTCTGCTCAAATCCATCCAGGATCTGGACCGGTATGAGGCGGCCTCGGGCAACTTCCAGGTCGTGGTCGACCTGGAGAAGGACGCCAAGTATCTGCCGGACGCGATCCGGGGCACCCGGACCCTCTACGTGGGGGCCGGCACGGTCGGTTCGTACGTCGACTTCGGCGGTGTCGGGGAGGGCAGCGTCCGGACCGACAAGGAGCGCACCTCGGCGACGATTCGGCTGCCGCACGCGAAGCTGGGCAAACCGGCGCTGGACCCGGAGCGTTCGTACGCCGTGTCCAAGGAGCGCGGGCTGCTCGACCGGCTCGGGGACCTCTTCTCCGACAACCCGGCCGACGAGCGGGCCGTGAACAAACTGGCCGCACGGCACATCGGGGAAGCGGCCGAGGAGAGTGAACTCATCACCCGCGCCGAGAAGAACACCACGAGCATGCTGGAGGGGCTGCTGCGCTCCCTGGGCTTCACCGAGGTACGCGTGATCTACACGTGAACGCGCTGACCGGGTAGTTCCGTCGGCCCCGCCGATTCCGTCGGCGGCGCCGATTCGGACGGCTGCGCCGACTCCGCCAGTTCCATGCCCAGCCGGGTGAGCCGGCCGACCAGGTCCCCGTAGGGGCCGTCGGCCGGTTCGTCCGCGAGGACACGGAGCAGGATCGCGGCCATCTCCTCGTCGTACGCCGCGCTCACGGAGGCCAGCGCGGCGAAGTCGTGCACCAGCTGCCACTCCAGCTCGGCACGCGGGATCCGCCGCCCGTCGAGCCAGATCAGTGCCGTCGACTCGGCCAGCGACACCCAGGAACGGACGACCAACTCCAGCCGCGCGGGCGGCTGTCCGACCCCGAGATGGGCCACGATCTGTTCGTACGCGGCCTGCCGCACCTGGCTGATCATCGCGGTCGCGGTGGACGCGCCGACGGCCGGCCCGCCCCGCATCAGCGCGAAGAAACCGGCGCCGTGCTCGTCGACGAAGTCGAAGAACCGTTTCATGACCCGGTGCAGCCGCGCCCCGAGCGGGCCTTCGCGCGGCTCCAGGAACCTGGTCGCCAAGTCGTCGGCCGCCCGGCGCAGGGCGGCCTCGTACAGGCTCTGTTTGCCGGGGAAGTAGTGGTAGACGAGCGGCCGGGAGATACCGGCCGCCGCCGCGATCTCGTCGATCGAGACATCGTCGGGGGAGCGGTGGCTGAACAGCTCCAGCGCTACACCGATCAGCTGTTGCTTCCGCTCTTCGACGCCCATCCTGCGGCGCACCCCGGTGGTCATACCAACAGCCTAACCGGCCGCTTCCGCAGGATGTCCGTTACGCTCCCGATCCATGAGCGCATCTGACCAGGACGAGTCCGCCGGCACACCGATACCGGAGCCGGACGGCAGCGGCCTGACGCCCCGTCAGGCGAGACTGGTCCGGATCGCGTTGGCATCGGTACTGCTGGCCGCACTGGCGGTGTTGCTGGTGGTGAGGCTGGCGGAGCGCACGTCGGTCCTGGTGGTGGGAGTGTACGGACTGGCGATGATCCTGTGCGGTGTGGTGATCGAACTGAGCAGGCACGGGCGTACGCGGCTGGGCACGTGGTTGCTGGGAGCGGGCCTGGCGGCGGCGTTGGGCGCGGACTGGCTGCTGCTGCCCTGAGACCGGCCGGCGATGGGGGCGCGAGGGTGTCAGCGCAGTGTGTTCACCCGCGTACCGTCCGCCTCCCGTCCGGACAACTCGGCGTCGGCGCCCTGCCTGGCCCGCGCCGCCAGGACATTGCCGCGCGCGCTTCCCTTCACCCCGCCCGACAGCTCCAGCGACCTCAACCGCTCGTTGCCCGCCGCCAGTACGTACCACTGCCCGCCCCGCGACTTCCACAACACGCCCGCCAGGACCCGGGGATCGCGGACCCCGCAGGCCGGTGAGTCCTCCGCCCGCGCGGCGATCGCCCCCGGGGTCGCCTTCCGCGTCGGTGCCTGGAACTGGGCCATGACCCGGCTTCCCGTGCCGCGCCACGTCTCGGCGCGGGTGCACAGCCAGGCCGCGGTGCCGTTGGACTCGGGCAGGGACTGGGTGGCGTACTGCCAGGAGTTCACGGACCGCACGCCGTGCGACCGTACCGTCGGCAACAGGCAGGCCGTCCGCGCCCAGGCCGCACGGTCGGCGGCGCCGGCCACGTCCGTCGGGGCGGACGGTGGCCCGGACGTCAGCCGCGCCGGGATCATTTCGCCGAGGTCGGTGAGCAGTCGGTCCGTACCTCCGTTGTCGCTGTCCCCGGTGTTCGCGCCGGGTACCTCCAGTGTGTTCCAGGACCGGCAGTCCCGTGCCGTCGCCGGACTCGCCAGAGGTTCCGTCACCCCGTCCGCGTCGCGGCGCAGCGGGCGCGCGGGCGCGGTCGGGGCGAGGAGGTCCCGTACGCCGGTACGACGTACCCAAGGGGCCGTCAGATAACGGACGTTGCCGTCGGAGCGGCCCACGACCAGGGCGTCCGACGCCGTGTCGTCCGCACCGTCGACCCGCGCGAAGTCCAGGGCCGCGACCTTGCCTCCGTCCGCCGGCTCCGCGTACCGCACGACCCGCAGACCGTCGTGGAAGAGGACCACGGACGCCCCGTCGACCGTGCCCGCGTACAGCAGTTGCGGCGGTCCCATCGGCGGTCCCGACGGGGTGGCGGGGGTCGCGGACACGTGCACCGACGCACCGGGCCCGGCCCAGACGGCCAGCGCGCGGCGCAGCAGGGCGCGGTCGTCGGCCAGTGGCCCACGGGTGGGCCAGACGGAGAAGTCCGTACGGGAGGAGGTCCGCCACGCGGCGGGCGCGATCCGCCGTACCCGGCCCGGGTCGAGGGCCGATCGCACCGCCGCGTTCCGGGCGTACGCGGGCGCCGCCGCGCCGTCCGGGCCCCAGCCGCCGCCCGGCAGTGCGAGGAGTGTGCCGCAGAGGAGCACGGCCGCGACGGCGGCGACCGTGGTCTTGGCGCGCCGACGGCGGATCATCAGATCGGTGGGCCTGGCCTGGAGGGAGCACGGATCGAACTCGGGTGAGCGCAGCAGCGCGACGGTGTCCAGGTGTCCGGCCGTGCGTGTTGCTTCGGTTGCCTCAGGAGCCCCAGCCGCTCCGTTGGCCCATGGCTCCCCAGCCGCTTCGTTGGCCCACGGCTCCCCAGCCGTCCCAGCCGTCCCGGGTGGCTCCGCCGTCAGGACGCTGTCGGCCTCGGCGAGCGCGGCGTCCATGTCCAGGTCTTCGCCGTCGGCCGCCACCGCGCCGAGTACGTGCCGTACGTCCTCGGCGGACAGTCCGTCCAGACCGCGCAGGACGAGCGCCGCGCGGGCCGGGCCGGTCATCCGGGACAGCCGCTGGTCCAGGGCGAGTTCGTCGGCCCCGCCCGAGCGCGGGAACAGCCGCAGGCCCCATACGTGCGGCAGCAGCGGCGGCAGTTGGGCCCGCCGGGGCCGGGCGAGCCGGCGCAGCGGACGCCCGGCGTCGAGCGCCTGCCGGAGCACGCGCTCACGCACGTACAGATAGCCGGGGTTCCGTACGGCCACGGTCCCCGCCGTGCGGCGCGGCGCGGTGAGCCCGGACGGGCCGGCCGCCGTACGGCCGCGTGGCAGCGAACGCTGCACCAGCGCGTGCGCGGTCAGGACACGCCGGTTGCGGCCGAGCGACGGCGGCAGGACGAGATAGGCGATCCGCACGAGACGCGGATAGTGCTCTACGAGGGCCGCCTCGGCCTGCTCGACGCCGACGGGCGCGGCGGCGGACACGTCAGGGGTGGCGGGGGCGGTGACGGCGTTGTCTGGGGGCACGTTGAGCAGAACGAGCGATTGGTCCGATGGTCACCTCGGCCCGACCGCCACCTCGGCCCGACCGCCACCTCGGCCCGACCGCCACCTCGGCCCGACCTCCGCCTCGGCCCGACCTCCGCCTCGGGCGGCAGTCGCGTACCGGCGGTCACCGTGTCCGTATCCCGCTGTCGTCCCGCCGTCATCCCGGCCGTTCCCCCACGCGGTGGCAGGGCCGCGGGGCACGATGGGCGCATGCGTACGGAGCGACCTCTCGTGGTAATTGCGGCCCTGGCCCTGGTGTTGACGGCGGGCTGTGCGGCGAATGACGAAGCGGCTCCCAAGGAGCCGAGAACGGCAACCGGAAGCCTCGAACACATCGCCTCACAGGCGAAGTGTGAACCGAACATCCAGATGGACGCGGAAGAGATACGGCAGGCCAACTGCACAACTGGAGACGGCAAGTATGTGCTGGCGACCTTCGCCACCGACCGCGGCCTCCGGGAGTGGATCAACGAGGCGAAGGACTACGGCGGTTCCTATCTCGTCGGCAGGAAATGGGTCGCGGTCGGCGACGACAAGGTGGTCGCGACGCTGCGCGGCCGGCTCGGCGGGACGGTGGAGACCGGCTCGACCCACCACTCCGGAGGCGGCGACGACGGAGGGAAGGAAGGTAACGCGGGGAGCCAGGGCAATGCGGGGAGCCAGGGCAACGCGGGGAGCCAGGGCAACGCGGGGAACGAGGGGCACTCGGGTCACCACATGAGCTGACCACGCGCCACGGCCCACCCCCGCGTGCTGCGGGTGTGGGCCGTGGGAGTTACGGGGAGCGGGGACGAGAGCGGGAGCCGGGCTGGGACGCCCGGCGGTCGCTCAGCCGGTGAGGCGCTGCCTCACTGGCACTTCTTACCGCCGTTGATGCACTTGACCACCTTGTTCATCACGTTCTCGTCGAAGACGTTGATGAAGTCGCCGTGGTCGGTGCCGGGCTTGTGCAGCTGCTCCGGGAAGGAGTCGAGCGCGAAGCCGGGGCCCGGCGGCACGTCGTAGACGATGCGCTGCTGGAGCTGCGGGATCGCCTGGAAGCCGTTCTGGCAGTTGCCGTTCTCGTCGGCGAACGCGACGTGGTCGCGGTGGTTGGCGCTGTCGGCGTTCTGGCCGTCCCAGCAGCTCTGGAACTTGAAGCTACGGACCACCTGGCTGCCCTCGGGGCAGATCGGGTACTTGTCCTTGAGCTGGCGGTCCTCGAATCCGGTGCAGCTCCACGAGGCGTTGGCGTTGGCGTCACCGTTGGTGAATGCCTTGGCGTCACCCGTGATGATGCGCAGGAACTTCGGCATGGCGGTGACCTTGGCCTGCGGGTTGCCCGCGAAGCTCAGCGTCACCTCGGACGGAGTCTGGATCTCTCCGACGTTGCCTTCCTTGCCGCCGCCGTCCGCGTTGGCATCGGCCTCGGCCTTTCCGTTCTGGAGGCGCAGGACCGGCCAGTAGTACGTGGACTTGTCGCCCTGGTTCTGGCAGCTGGTCTCACCGGCGGCGAGGGAATCGTCCGTCGCGAACGCGGTGTTTCCCTGATTGCCGACGTAGTCGTGCATGTGGTGCGCGCCGTTGGTCACACCGGGGGCGACGATGACGTTGTCCGAGTTGAAGAGCCCGTTCTCGTTCACCCCGCAATTGGTCGCGAAGGTGCCCGTCGAGGCGTTGCCACCGTTCTGGGGCTGCTGGACGTTCGGCTGGACGCTGTTGATGTCGACGAAGTCGCCGGCCTCGGGGCCGTTGCCGGCCTGACCGCCGCCTCCGCCCTGGTCGCCGCCACCCTGGCCACCATTCTGGCCGCCGTCCTGGCCGTTACCCTGGCCGCCGTTCTGGCCCTGGTCCTGACCACCGTTCTGACCATTACCCTGACCGCCGTTCTGGCCCTGACCCTGGTTCTGGCCGCCGTTCTGGCCGTTGCCCTGGCCGCCGTTCCGGCCGCCTCCCTGGTCGAGGGTCCCGTTCGTTTTCATCGTGCAGGCCGAGAGGCTCTCCAGACCCTGCGGCCGCTCTCCGGACCTGCCCATCGCGATGGAGATCCGGTCGAGCGCGGCGACCCGCTTCGACTTCAGCGGGCCGAGGATGGCGTTGTCGACGAACTTGGAGTCCTGTGCGATCGCCGACTTCGAGTCGGCGAACCGCTTGTAGGCTTCGGTGATCTGGGTGTCCATCTTCGCCAGCTCACGGTCGACCTCGGCTCGGGCCGCTTCCGGGACGCCCGCCAGCCGGTCCTCGTTCGCCACGTCGGGGCAGACGATGGTCGACGCCTGCCCGACGTTCTGGCTCCGCGGAGAGGACTGGCCGGACTTGCCTTCACCCGCGGATGCGTAGACATTGACCGCTACCAGCCCACCCCCGCCCAGGAGCAAGGCAGCCGAGGCGGCGATCGCCCGGTTTGCCAGTGTGGAGCGTTTTCTCGATGTTCGTGCCATGGAACTAACTCCTCAAGCTTCGTTGCCGGTTACGGGAAAATCGCGGCAGGGGGAGAAGCGAAGCGCATCGGTTCATACGCACGCCACGCGCGGGGTGTTCAGCCGCTCGGGAAATTCATAGAAACCTCCATCAACAAACCGGGCGGATGCGCACCATTGAGGAGAGGTGTTCCTTATCCATGCCGAGTGGACCAACAACGGCCTTATCGGCGGGGGTGGTTGACGGCGGACGCGGGGGCGGCGGCAGCCGGAGCCGGCGGCCGGGCGGGGCAGCGAGTGGGTCGGTGACGGGGCAGCCGGCAGGCCAGTGCGCAGGCCAGTGCGCAGGGCGGCGAGTGGGTTGGCGAGCGGGGCGGCACGCGAGGTGGATTGTCAGTGGTGCCTGGCACGATCGGAGACAGCGGGACGAAGAATGATCGAAGAGCGATCAGGGGGCAGATCATGGGCATGTGGGACACCGGCCACTTCGACAACGACACGGCGGTGGACTTCGCCGCCGACCTGGACGAGGCGACGGCCGACCGGCGTACGGAGATCGTGCGGAAGGCGCTGGCAGACGCGGCGGGCACGCACGACCACCTGGACACCGATGCCGCGGTGGTGGCCGTCGCGGCGGCCGCGCTGGTCGCCGAACAGTGCCCCGGGGGACCGCCCGTGGAGAGCGTGTACGGGCCGGACGAAGCCCTGCCGCGCTTGCCCGAGGAGCTGAGGGGCCTCGCGGTGCGGGCCCTGGACCGGGTGATCGCGGACGGATCCGAGCTTCGGGACGTCTGGGTCGGGGCGGACGGTGAGAACGGTGATTGGCACAAGGGGATCGCGGAGCTGCGGGGTGCTCTGCTGACGGCGATACCGGCGATACCGGCGGAAGAGGGGGCGGCCGTACGGTCGGTACCGGACGACACCGCCTGAGCGGGGTGGTGGCGCCCGGTGATGCGGGGCCTGGTGGGCCTGATGGGCTCGGTGGTTCGGGTGCTCGGGGCACGGGCGCCCGCGCCGCCGTCGCCGGATGGCGTCGCGCCGGGCGCCCGTGCCCGCACCTGTTGTCACCGTGCCGATGCCACCGCCGGGTGCCTCACCGGTCGAGCACCTTCGCCTCCAACTCCGGTGCCAGGCCCAGCGGCGGACGGTCGGGGCGTTGTGGAGCCTTGCCGCCGATCGAGCCGAGCCAGGACCAGGTGTCCGCGACCGTCTCCGCGACAGAGCGGCAACGCAGGCCCGTGGCAAGGGCCTTGGAGACATCGGAGCCGTGCATCGTGTCGTGGAGTTCGCCCGGCGGCAGCCAGACCGGCAGGTCCGACCAGGGCTCGATCCCGGCGTCGAGGATCGGGTCAGGGTCGGTCCAGCGCAGTTCGGCGTCGGAGCGTGTGACGCACACGCAGGAGTCGAGCAGCTCACCCATGGTGGTGTGACCGGGCGGACTCACCAGGTTGTACGGGCCGCCCAGGCCCGTCCGTACGGCATCCAGCGTCCACTCGGCGAGATCGCGCGCGTCGATGTACTGCACCGGGTTGTCGTGGGGGCCCGGCGCCAGCACGGGCCCGCCCCGCGCGATCCGCCCCAGCCACCACGGCAGCCGGCCGACGTTCTCCCCGGGGCCGAGGATCAGACCGGCGCGCACCAGCAGCGCCCGGTCGCCGAAGGCCGCCTCGGCCGCCAGCTCACCGCCCCGCTTGTCCAGGGGGTATTCGACCTGCTCGGCGTCCGGGGACGCGCCCGCCACCAGCGGGCCGTCCTCGGCGAGCCCGGCCGGGGTGGGATACGCGTACACGGAACGGCTGGAGACATACGCGTACCGCCCCGCGCGGTCCGCCAGCAGCCGGGCCGCCGTACGGACCGCGGACGGAGCCGCCGACCAGGTGTCGACTACCGCGTCCCACTCGCCGTCGGCGAGGGCCGCCAGGCCGTCCGGGGCGGTGCGGTCGCCGAGCAGGACGGTCGCGCCGGCCGGTGCCTCATGACGGCCGCGGTGGAAGACGGTCACCTGCCAGCCACGTCTGAGCGCCGCCTCCGTGACGGCGCGGCCGACGAATTCCGTACCACCGAGGATCAGGAGTCTCATGCGACCGACTCTGCCCGCGACCCGAAGGCGGGGGCAGCGGAATTCGCTGCCAGGTGAATCGTGGACAACCGGTATCTGCCGCGCGCACCCGTCGGGATGGCAACATGTGCGGACCATGACAGATGCCCGATCGCCGATACGCGCCGTGCGGGCCGTGGCCTTCGCCGCGGTATGCGTGACTCTGGCGGCGCTTGGGCATGCGTTCGCATCCGGCGCTCCCGACGGGGCCGGAGCCACCGGTGTGTTCGGGGCGTCCGGCCACGGGATTCCGGCCGGAGCGCTGTGGGCCGCCTTCGGGGCGACCGGCGCGGTGGCCTGGCTCGCGGGCGGACGGCGCCGAGGCGCGGGCTCGATCGGAGCCGGGCTGCTCACCGTCCAGGGCATCCTGCACATGATCTTCGCCGGAGCCCTGCCGTTCGGACCGTCCGAGTCCCCGCACGAGTCGCATGTCACCGACGGCGGCATGGGCATGGGCATGGGCATGGGGGCGGGTACGGGGTCGGCCGTCGACGTGGGTACGTCGGCGGGTACGGGTACGGCCGCGGGCTCTGGGCCCGAGGGGAAGAGCGCCTTGCTGGCCGCCGTCACTGACGGTTCGGCCGGAATGCTCGCCGCGCACCTCCTGGCCGCGGTCGTCTGCGCGCTCTGGCTCGCGCGGGGCGAGGCCGCCTTCTTCCGGCTCGCTCACGCCATCGGGGCCCTGGCCTTCTCCCCGCTCCGGCTGCTGTTCACCGGGACGCGGCTGCCCGCCGCACCACGGCTGATCCGGCCCGGATCCGGGGCGCCCGCCCCGCACCGGTTCCGTGGCGTCCTCCTCGCGCACACCCTGTCGCAGCGCGGCCCGCCCGTATGCCGTACCGCACGCGTCACGGCCCCGGGAGCCGCCGTCATCACCGCATTCATCACAACTGTCTGAACGTTGGCAGGCGGCCGGGGGCCCATCTCCCCATGCCCCTATGCGCCCCTGTGCCGCAGCCAACTCCTAGGACAGTCATGGCCATTGACGACCCCATACAGGGCCCAGCGACCGACGACGACCAACCCGCCGCCGTGTCCGACCCATCGCCCCGCCCATCGCCCGAGCCCGATTCCGAGGCCGGGCCCGATTCCGTGGCCGGGCCTGGTTCCGTGGCCGGGCCCGATTCCGTGGCCGGGCCCAAGGCGGGTGCGGACACCCCGTTCGGCTGGAGATCCTTGCGGCCTCTTGTGCTGCGCCTCCACTTCTACGCGGGCCTGCTGATCGCCCCGCTTCTGCTGGTCGCCGCCACCAGCGGATTCCTCTACGCGCTCTCCTTCCAGGCGGAGAGGGTGGTCTACCGCCATGAGCTGCGGGTGCCGGTCGGGGAGCGCACCGTCCCGCTCTCCGAACAGCTCAACGCCGCCCGGACCGCCAACCCGGACGGCAAGATCACTTCCGTACGGCTCCCGTCCGAGGAGGGCGCCACCACCCGGGTCCTGATGACCTCGCCCAAGGTCGAGGAGGGCAAGTCCCTCGCCGTCTTCGTCGATCCGTACACCGCCGAGGTACGGGGACTGCTGACCACCTACGGCACTTCGGGCGCCCTCCCGCTGCGCACCTGGCTCTCCGAGCTGCACCGCCACCTCCACCTGGGGGAGCCGGGCCGTGTCTACAGCGAACTCGCGGCGAGCTGGCTCTGGGTGGTGGCCCTCGGCGGACTGCTGCTCTGGGTCACGCGCGGGCGTACCTCGTGGCGTGAGCCGAAGAGTCCGCCCAAGCGCCCCTCGAAGCGCGCGCTGCTCCTGCCCGAGGCCGGTGCCACCGGCCGGCGGCGGACGCTCTCGCTGCACGGGTCGGTCGGACTGTGGGCGGTGACCGGTCTCGTACTGCTCTCCGCCACCGGTCTGACCTGGTCGAAGTACGCGGGCGAGAACATCACCGCGCTCAAGGACCAGCTCGGCAGCAACACGCCGGTGGTCTCCGCCACGCTCGACGGAGGCACCGGCGGTGCGGGCGGCGATGGCCACGAAGGCCACGAAGGCATGGAAGGCATGGAGAACATGCCGGGCATGGACGGTATGGAGGGCATGGACGGCAAGGACGTCGGTGTCGATCTGGCGGTTGTCGCCGCGCGTCAGGCCGGTCTCGACGGGCCGGTCACGGTGACCCTGCCGACCGAGGGCAAGGGGTATGTCGTCGCGCAGGCGGACAACCAGTTCCCCGTCCGCCTCGACTCGGTCGCCGTCGATCCGGCCACCGGCGCCGTCATGGACGAACTGCGCTTCGCCGACTACCCCGTGCTCGCCCAGCTCACCCGCTTCGGTATCGACGCCCATATGGGTGTCTTCCTCGGGCTCGCCAACCAGCTGGCGCTGGCGGCGCTCGCCCTCGCGCTCATCGTGATCATCTTCTGGGGCTACCGGATGTGGTGGCTGCGCAGGCCCACCAAGGAACGGAAGCTGAGCGCGGGGCGGCCGATGCCGCGCGGTTCCTGGCGGAAGGTGTCGCTGACCGTACTGCTCCCGCTCGCGGCCGTCGTGGCGCTGGTCGGCTGGTTCGTTCCGCTGCTGGGCATCAGCCTGCTGGTGTTCCTCGTCGTGGACGGGGCGTTGGGGCTGGGGCAGGGGCTGCGCTCCCGTAACCGGACGGCCCGAGCTGGTCGCGTCCAGACCTAGATCGGCAGGAGCGTACGCCGTACGCCCGTGCATCCGTACCTGTACTCGTACGTGTGGGAGGAGCCCTGCCGATCCGCGGTTCGGCAGGGCTCCGTACAGCGCTGTGCCGTGTGTTCTGTACAGAGCCGCCTTGTTCCGTACCCCCTCGGGCAGGTCAGGGCGCGTACTTGTATCCGACCCGCCGCACGGTCCGGATGGTGTGGCGGTGTTCGGCCCCCAACTTGCGGCGCAGCCGCGCCACATGGACATCGACGGTCCGGCCGTCGCCCACATGTCCGTAGCCCCAGACCGTGGTCACCAACTGGTCGCGGGTGTGCACCCGGTGGGGATGCGCCACGAGGTGGGAGAGCAGCTCGAATTCGAGATACGTGAGGTCCAGCTGCTGCCCGTCCACGACGGCGGTCCGCTGGGCGTTGTCGATCCACACCGGACCGCGTCCGCCCCCGGCGCTCGCGCCGGGCCGGGAACCTGTTCCGATTCCGGGCCCGGTTCCGGGCCTCGGCCCAGCCCCGGTTCCGGCCTCGCGCGCGCCCGCGTCCGTGCCGCTGCCGTGGTTGCGGCCGGCGCCGTGGTGGAGTCCGGCGCCGTGGTGGAGTCCGGCGTCGTGGTGGAGTCCGGCGTCGATGTCGGCGGAGAGGTACGGCGCCGAGGCGGCCAGCGCGGCGGCGTGCTGGTCGGCCGGTACGAGCACGAGATAGCCGACCATCGGCGGCTGTCCCGGCAGCGAGGGCAGCGTGTGCTGGGGCGCGGGCAGCCAGGTCGCGCCCGGCGGCAGGAAGTCCACGACCTGACCGTCCGGGAAGGAAGCCGGGAAAGAATGCGGGACGAAGGAGGGTGGAGCGGAAGCCGGGACGGTCTCGTCCCGGTCGACGGCCCGGAGCCGGTGGCGGCGGCCGGACGGATCGGCCGGACGCTGGCCGTGTGCGGTGGCGGTCGCCGTGGTGGTCGCGGCGGAGAAGGAACGGGAGTTCGCCATGAGGAGTCAGCTCTTTCGCGCGAAGGAGTCGTCGAGTCGACAGAAAAAGACGGGACGTACGTCTCGCGGCGGCCGAAGGCCTGAAAGGAGGCTTTAGAGGGCCGCCGCGTTCCTCGCGTGGCAACACACCCGGTCGAAGTCGTGGTGCTGCCGGGACGGCCAGAACGGCTCAAGGTCGGAACGACCCGTCGCGGTGTACTGGAAGCTGGCCATGCCCCCATTGAAGCAGATACCGGGGGAGCGCAGCAGGTCCCTTTCATCTGTCGATACGGACTCTTCGCCACCGGTCGCCGACTCCTGGCGCTCGGCGTGGACAGGAAGAAAGCCGGAAGGAAGCTGGAAGGACGTTCAACGGAGCCGGAAGGACGTCCGACGGAGCCGTGAAGGAGCAGTGACGGAGCCTGCCGGGCGAGCCTGCCGGGCCATGCCCGAAGTCCGGCACGGGCCGGGCCAAGTCCTAGGGAGATCCGTAGGAGACAGGTCCGCGGGAGATCCGTGGGAAACCGAGGGGAAGTCGGGGCGTGCGATGCTCGGTTGACGCCCGGCCGTGCTCAACCGGTCAGCCGCTTCCGCCAGTCGAGCCCCTCGACCAGGATCGACGTGCCCGGCGAACCGTCCCACTCCACGGTCAGCCCCGCCTCGGCCAAGGCCGCTGCTACCTCCCGGCCGACGGCCGCCGTGGTCGTTTCCGAGCCGTCGAACCCGCCGTAGTAAAGCGTCAGCCCGTGCCCCGCCGCCACGCTCTCCGTGCCCTGTGTGTGGAAGAAGACGAAGCCGCGCTCGGCCTCCTTGTCCGGGCCCGTACGCTCGGCGCCCATCTCCGAGAGCCCGCAGCCCCGGCAGCAGGCGAAATTCTCCCGGGCGGTGATCCCCCGCGCGTCCAGGGCGGCGAAGACCGAGGTGATCCGCTCGGGATCCGTCACACCGTCCCACCGCGCCTGCTCATCGAGCCGCTCCCGCCACAACCGGTTCACGACGCGCCATGCCTGCGGACGCGAGACGGGCCGGGTGTCCCCGTCGACCAGCCACTCCTCGGCGGCCTCGGCGAGCCGGCTCCGTCCGTCGTATCCCTGCCGGAGCAGCCCGCGTACGTACTCCTCGGTCCGCTCCTCGACCACCGGGTCGAGCTCGGGCACGGGCTCGGGCACACCCAGATCGACCGGCGCCCAGGAGAGCCCGGCGTCCCAGCCGTCCGCCAACACCTTGATAGGCAGCATGAGATCACCCTGACAGATGCCACTGACAGCGAGGGGGCCGATCACCGTACGGCGATCGGCCCCCTCGTGGAATGCGGCGATGCGGCCGGCGTCAGACCTGTCCGGCCTTCTCCAGCGCGGTGCAGCAGGTGTCGACCATCAGCCGGGTGACCACGTACGGGTCGACGTTGGCGTTCGGCCGGCGGTCCTCGATGTAGCCCTTGGCGTCCTGCTCGACCTGCCACGGGATACGGACGGAGGCACCGCGGTCCGAGACGCCGTAGCTGTACTCGTTCCACGGGGCGGTCTCGTGCAGACCGGTCAGCCGGTCGTCGATGCCCGCGCCGTAGTTCTTCACGTGGTCGAGCGGCTTGGAGCCCTCGCCCAGCGACTCGCAGGCGGTGATGATCGCCTCGTACCCCTCGCGCATCGCCTTCGTGGAGAAGTTGGTGTGCGCGCCCGCGCCGTTCCAGTCGCCCTTCACCGGCTTCGGGTCGAGCGTCGCGGAGACCTCGAAGTCCTCGGCGGTGCGGTAGAGCAGCCAGCGGGCGATCCACAGCTGGTCCGAGACCTCCAGCGGCGCCAGCGGACCGACCTGGAACTCCCACTGCCCCGGCATGACCTCGGCGTTGATGCCGGAGATGCCAAGACCCGCCTTGAGGCAGTTGTCCAGGTGCGCCTCGACGACGTCACGGCCGAAGATCTCGTCGGAGCCGACACCGCAGTAGTAGCCGCCCTGCGCGGCCGGGAAGCCGCCCTCGGGGAAGCCCAGCGGGCGGGCGCCCTTGAAGAAGGTGTACTCCTGCTCGATACCGAAGATCGGCTCCTGGCCCGCGAACCGCTCCGCGACCTCGGTCAGTTGAGCACGCGTGTTGGAGACATGCGGCGTCAAGTCGATGTTCAGGACCTCGCACATGACGAGGACGTCGTCCCCGCCGCGGATCGGGTCGGGACAGGAGAAGACCGGCTTCAGCACCCGGTCGGAAGCGTGGCCCTCGGCCTGATTGGTGCTCGACCCGTCGAAACCCCAGATGGGCAGCTCGGCACCGTCGTCGAGGATCTTCGTCTTCGAACGCAGCTTCGCTGTCGGCTCGGTGCCGTCGATCCAGATGTACTCAGCCTTGAAGGTCACGGGGCCTCATCCTTTGCGGGTGCAGCAGGTATGCCCCACAGCTTGTCAATATGTGATTTCCCGGCTGTTGCTCGTCCGTGAACCACGCGTAACCCGGGTGACGTGGGAAACCCGGCTGACCAAAGGGGCCGTCTCACCCCGGCGTACCCGACCGTCTCGCCCGGCCGTCTCATCCGGCTGACTCAAGGTCGGTCCCCTCTCCGCACCGCCGATGCCTCGGCCACCTCCCCGTACCGTCCCCAACCCGGCACACTGACCGTCATGAGCATGAGCAAGCCACGTATCGGACTCCTCGGCACCGGCCCCTGGGCGGCGCGTGCGCACGCCCCCGCGCTCGCCGCCCACCCCGGACTCGAATTCCGCGGCGTCTGGGGGCGGCGCCCGGAGGCAGCCGCCGCGCTCGCCGCCGCCCATGACATCACCGCCCACTCCGGCGAGGCAGGCCTGGACGCACTGTTCGCCGAGTGTGACGCCGTTGCCTTCGCCCTGCCGCCGGACGTCCAGGCGCCGCTGGCGGCGCGGGCCGCGGCCGCCGGATGCCATCTGCTGATGGACAAGCCGGTCGCGACGACCGTGGCGGGGGCCCGGGAGGTGGCGGACGCGGCGGCGAGTGCCGGGGTCGCGTCCGTGGTCTTCTGCACGCTGCGCTTCGCGGCGGGTACGGCGGGCTGGGTGGGTGAACAGGCCGCGAGGGGCGGCTGGTTCAGCGCTCACGCGTACTGGCTCGGCGCCCTGTACGGTCGAGGCGCGGGCAGCCCGTACGCCGACTCGCCCTGGCGTCGCGAGAAGGGCGGCCTGTGGGATGTCGGCCCGCACGCGCTGTCCGCGCTGATCCCGGTGCTCGGCGATGTGACGGGCGTGACGGCCGTACGCACCGAGCCGGACCTCACTCATCTGGTGCTACGGCATGTGTCCGGGGCGGCCAGTTCCGTGGCGCTCAGCCTGAGCGCGCCGAAGGCGGGTGCGGGTACGGGGCTGGAACTCAGGGGCGAGCACGGCACGGCGGTGCTGCCGGAGAACTGGGGCCACCCGGTCGAGTCGTTCGGGGCGGCGCTGGACGCGCTGCTGGAGGCGGCTCGTACGGGACAGCCGCACGACTGCGACGTACGGTTCGGGCTGCGACTGACGGAGATCCTGGCGGAGGCGGAAGCGCAGATCTGAGCGAAGGTGCGGGCGTACAGGAGTGGTGTCCGGCGAAGATCCGCCGGACACCACCTGGCGAGGCTTTACTGGTTGGCGGCCTGGACCTGCTCGATCCGGGCGTTACGGATCAGGAACTTGCCCGGCTCGCGGACCTGCTCGAACGCCTCGTTGTTCAGCAGGGCGCAGCTGCCGGACGTCGAAGTGATCTTCACCGTTGTGGACTTGTCGTTGTCGAGGTTGGTCACGCGGAGCGTGGTACCGATGGGGAACTGATTGCTGGAGGCCGCCGGGGCGCCTGCCTCGCCGGAGAGGGTGACGGTGGATCCGGCGCACACGACAGTGCCGTCGGCGCTTCCGCCCGCGTCTCCGGCACCTGCGTCTCCGGCACCGGCACCCGCGTCTCCGGCACCCGCGTCTCCGGCACCGGCACCGGCGTCACCGGCACCTGCGGCGCTGCCCGCGTCCGCCCCGCTTCCGGCTTCCGCTCCGCCGCCCGCGTCCGCTCCTCCTCCCGCCGGTGCCCCGGCTCCCGCCTCACCGGCGGCACCGGCGCCGGCACCGCTACTGCCCTCGCCCACCTCGCAGCCGGACGCCGCCTGCTTCCGCTTGATCTCCTCGATGACGGCGACGCGGTTCGCGATCCGCGCCTCGGACTGTGCGTCCGGGGCGGCACGCTGCGCGGCGATGAAGCTCTCGTTGTTGCTCAGGGCGGTGGCCAGCCCGTCGCAGGCCACTGACGCCTGACTCGTACCGGTCATCGCCACCGCCGTACCGCCCACCAGCGCTGCCGCGCCGACGAGCAGGGAAATCGCCTTCTTACGGCTCAGGGTCTTCTTACGGGACACGTGTGGGGGCTCCTGTCCCCGGCCGCGAAGGAACGGGCCGGCTGGGTATCCGTGTGCCGTTAGATACGAGTGATTCAGCCATTCCACTCACTCACCCGCCACATCGGTATCTTCAACCGGGGGAACCGCAGCGGCACTTGCGGAACTGAACCGGCCCTTGCCGAACTGAACCGGCAGGCAACGGCCGCGACCTGCGCACAAGGACCGCCCCATGACGACCGCTCTACGACATACGACGACCGCCCTACGACGATCGCCCTACGACGACCGCCCTACGACGACCGGCCGAGGGCGTCCCGTACCGCATCGTCCGTGCGCGCCACCACGGCCGTACCGTCGTCCGCCGTGATGATCGGCCGCTGGATCAGCTTCGGATGCTTCGCGAGCGCCGCGATCCAGCGCTCCCGTGAACCGGCGTCCCGCGCCCACTCCTTGACGCCCAGCTCCGACGCGACGGCCTCCCCGGTCCGCGTGATGTCCCACGGCTCCAGGCCGAGCCGGCCGAGCACCTCCCGGATCTCGTCCTCGGACGGTACGTCCTCCAGATAGCGCCGGACGGTGTACGAGGCGCCCTCCTCGTCGAGCAGTGTCAGCGCGCCACGGCACTTGGAACACGCGGGATTGATCCAGATTTCCATGCCGTCATCGTATCGCCGCAGGGGTGCCGGACCAGGTGCCGCACACTTCCGTAACCGCCTCCTCAAAGTGGCTCTGGCCAGGGGCGATTGTCAGTGGTGGGCAGTAAAATAGAGGTAGTTCGTCAGGGTCCAACCACTGTGCCGGGAGGTCGCCGATGGCCGTTGCCACAATCACGACGAAACCCTTCGAGACACTGCCAACCACCGTTCGCAAACCACTGCCCGCAGGGCGTCCCCGCGAGTGGTACGAGACCCACAACCGCCGGCTCAAGGCCATGCGCCTCGCCATCGCCCTGCTCGACTCGGGGGTGTACGAGGCGACGAGCGCGAGCAACCGCCGGATACGGATCGCGGCGTCGCGGATCGGGATCCACCCGCCGTCCGACACCACCTGCCGTATGGTGCGCGCCCTGATCCGCTCCGGCCGCTGACCGAGTGGCCCGGCCACACCTGCGATAACTGCCGCACCTGCGATTACTGCCGCACCAGCCATATCTGCCACACCTGCCGTACCTGCTGTCGTACCGCGCACCGCGCCTCGCTCCGGCTCCCGTCCAGGGGAGAGTCGGGGCGGGGCGCCGCCACGACGGTGCCTGGATTTTCCGTACGGATGGATGGACTTTTCACGATGGCCCGACTCGAAGGGCAAGCGGGAGAGGAGGATACACATCGGATGACTTGATCCTCTGGAGGTGTCCGGACGATGCTTCGACGCGCACCAGTTACCTCTCCCTCAACAGAGATCCGAGGAATGGTGCGGCGAAGACGGTTCGCCGCGTTGCATGACGCCCGTACGAGCCGGCTCACCGGGGCGTTGGTGGCTGCCCTGCTCCTGGTCACGGGCCTGGCCCCCATCGCCCCGGCCGCCTCAGCCCCAGGACCCGACGGCGGAGCGCCCCGAACGGTGCCCGCCCTCACCAACTGGACGGTGGAGAAGGGGAGTTACACCTTCACCCGCCGTACGCGCCTGGTCGTAGACCCACACGACCCCGCCGCGCGCCGGGCCGCCGACACCCTCGCCCAGGATCTGCGGGCGGCGGGCCGGGGCACCGTACCGACAGCACACGGCACATCCCATCCGGGCGACATCCTCATCACCACCGCCCCGCGACGGTCGAAGGGACTGGGCCGCGAGGGCTATGAACTCCGCGTCGGCGACCGCGTCCGTATCACCGGAGCCACCGGCACCGGAGTCTTCTACGGCACCCGCACCTTGCTCCAACTCCTCGGCACCGCCGGTGACACCGGTGACCGTGACCGCATCCCCTCCGGCCGCACCGTCGACATCCCGGCCTACCGCGAGCGAGGCGTGGGCGTCTGCGCCTGCTACATCCACGTCACCCCGCGGTGGCTGGAGAACCTCGTGCGCGACATGTCGTACCTCAAGCTCAACCAGCTGCTGCTGGAGCTGAAGGTGAAGAGCGACCGGCACCCCGAGGCCAACTCCTGGGGCTACTACACGAAGGACGAGATCAGGCGGCTCGTCGCCCTCGGCGCCAGATACCACGTCACCATCATCCCGGAGATCAACTCCCCGGGGCACATGGACCCTTGGATCGAACAGCGCCCGGACCTCCAGCTCACCGACTCCGACGGCACGCCGCAGCCCTCGCGCCTCGACATCACCAGCCCCTCGGCCTTCTCCTACTACACCAGCCTCATGGACGAGTACGCCGAGGTCTTCACCGCGTCCGACTGGCACATGGGCGCCGACGAGTACATGCTGGGCTCCGACTTCGCGAAATACCCGCACATCCTGGAGTACGCACGCCGGACATACGGCCCAGACGCCACCCCGCAGGACGCCTTCATCGACTTCGTCAACCGCGTCCACGACCACGCGACGAGCAAGGGCACACGCCTCCGCATCTGGAACGACGGCCTCACCGGTGAAAACACCGTCCCCGTCGGAGCGGACACGACCGTCGAGCACTGGCTCGGCGTCACGACCAAGCCCAGCGACCTCCTCGCCCAGGGCCATCCGCTGATGAACGCCTCGTACTCCCTCTATTTGGTACGCGGCGGCTTTCACATGAACACCGAGTCGCTCTACGAGCAGCGGTGGGACCCGCGCAGCTTCGAGGGCGAGAAGATCCCGGCCGGGCCTCGCGCTACCGGCATCACCGGCGCGAAGATCAGCCTCTGGCCCGACAACGGCCGGGGCGAGACCGAGAACGAGGTCGACGCGGCGATGTTCCTGCCGCTGCGCTTCATCGCCCAGACCACCTGGGGCGAACCGAATCCCGATCCCGCCTACGCCGGTTTCGTCGCCCGAGCCGCGCTTGCCGGCCGCGCCCCAGGACGGCACGACCTCACGCGCGTACCGGTTCCGGACGGTACGTACACCCTTCGCGACGCGGAAGGACAACTGCCCGCCACCGACTGGCGTATCACCCGTACCCCCGACGGCTACGCCACCCTCAGGAACCCCTCCACCGGCCGCTGCGCGGAGATCCGCGGCGGCCGGCTCACCCTCAACACCCCCCTGGAACCGGGCACTCCGGTCACCGAGGAGACCTGCACCGCCGCCAACACCTTGCAGCGCTGGCAGTTGACCCGCGTACGCGGCGGGTACCACCTCACCAACGCCATCACGCGGATGACCGTGCATGTCGCCGAGGACGGCCGACTCGTGCAGTACCCGCCGGACCAACGACCTCCGGCGGTCTGGACGCTCACGTCCTCACCGGCCGTCGCCACCCACTGAAGTCCCGGGAGGACAAACGCACATGGTCATCAACAGGCGTCTGTTCGTCACGGGACTGGCAGGGCCGGCCCTGTCCGCGTACAAGCCCGCAAACGCCTCGGCACCCGCCTCCGGAAACGCGCCGGTACCCGCCCCAGGACATGCGTCCGCACCCACCCCTACCCCGGCCGGAACAGGTTCGGAAACACCGTCCCGCATCCCGGTCGGCCCCGACGACACCCCTGACCAACTGGTGGCCAAGGCGGCGCGACTGCGCCCGACAGAACGCCAGATCGCCTGGCAGCGCCTGGAACGAACGGCCTTCCTGCACTTCGGCGTCAACACCTTCACCGGCCTCGAATGGGGGACGGGCGACGAGGACCCCGACGTCTTCCAGCCGACCGGCCTCGACACCGACCAGTGGGCGCGCGCCCTGCGCGACGGCGGATTCACCCTCGCCGTCCTCACCGTCAAACACCACGACGGCTTCGTCCTCTATCCCACGCGCTACACGGCCCACAGCGTCGCCTCCAGCACCTGGGAGGACGGCCGGGGCGACGTACTGCGCTCCTTCACCCGCTCCATGCGCCGCCACGGCATCAAGGCCGGTGTCTACATCTCCCCGGCCGACGAGAACCAGTACCTGCACGGCGTCTACGCCAACGGCAGCGCCCGCACGACTCGCACGATCCCCACACCGGCCCCGGCCGGCTCCCGGACCGAAACCCGGACCGAAACCGCCGGGTGGCCCGCCCGCGGCCTCCGCCTCCCCGCCACCGACTACGGCGCCCACATGCTCAACCAGCTCTACGAGATACTCACCGAATACGGCCCGGTGGACGAGGTGTGGTTCGACGGCGCCCAGGGCCGGATCCCGCCCGACCAGGTCGAGGTCTACGACTGGGACAGCTGGTACGCGCTGATCCGTACCCTCGCCCCGGAGGCCGCCATCGCCGTCTCCGGCCCCGATGTGCGCTGGGTCGGCAACGAGGGTGGCTCGGCCCGCGAGAACGAATGGAGCACCGTCCCCGTCAAGGAGACGGACAACGGACGCACCGACTTCGCGCTCACCTACGACACCCCTGACCAAGGCAGCCGCGCGGCCCTGGTCAGGGCCCAGCCCAGCACCGACCACCTCCAGTGGTGGCCGGCCGAGTGCGATGTCTCCATCCGCCCCGGCTGGTTCTTCCACGAGGAGGAACGGCCCAAGACCCCCGAGCAACTCACCGACCTCTACCTGAAATCGGTCGGCCGCAACGCAGTCCTGCTGCTGAACATCCCACCCGACCAGCAGGGCAGACTCCCCGCCCCCGACGTGGCGGCGCTGCGCGCCTTCGACGACCGGATACGCCGCGAACTGCCCAAGGACCTGGCCCGCGACTCCCGAGCCCACTCCGACGGCCACCACCCCACCCGAGCGACCGACGCAAACCCGGACACCTCCTGGACCGCCCCGGCCCCCTCCCAAGGCACCCTCACCCTGGACCTGGGCCATCCGCGCCAGGTGGACCGCATCCGCCTGGCGGAAGACATCCGCCACGGCCAACAGGTCGAACGCGCCACGATAGAAGCGGAAACGCCCCAGGGCTGGACCCAGACCACCGAAACAACCACGATCGGCGCCAGCCGCATCCTGCTCCTGCCGACCCCGATAACAGCCCGCCGCTGGCGCCTACGAATCCTGGCCTCGCGACAACGGGCCCGCATAGCGCAGTTCGGCCTCTACCGCTCAGAACAACCCTGACGACTCGACGAGTGAGGGCCGCCACCCGGACGGGTGGCGGCCCTCACTTCACTGTTACTGACACCAGATCAGAGACCCGGCCGAGCGCTGCGCACAGTGCTCGAGACAGTTTTTAGATGTCGAAGTACAGCTCGAACTCGTGCGGGTGCGGGCGCAGCTGGAGCGGGGCGATTTCCTTGGTGCGCTTGTAGTCGATCCACGTCTCGATCAGGTCCGGCGTGAAGACGCCGCCCGCGAGCAGGTACTCGTGGTCCGCTTCCAGGGCGTCCAGGACGGCCGGGAGGGAGGTCGGGACCTGGGCGACTCCCGCGTGCTCCTCGGGGGCCAGTTCGTAGAGGTCCTTGTCGATCGGCTCGGCCGGCTCGATCTTGTTCTTGATGCCGTCCAGGCCCGCGAGGAGGAGGGCCGAGAAGGCCAGGTACGGGTTCGAGGACGGGTCCGGGGCGCGGAACTCGACGCGCTTGGCCTTCGGGTTCGAGCCCGTGATCGGGATACGCATCGCCGCGGAGCGGTTGCGCTGCGAGTAGACCATGTTGACCGGGGCCTCGAAGCCGGGGACCAGGCGGTGGTACGAGTTCACCGTCGGGTTGGTGAAGGCCAGCAGCGACGGGGCGTGCTTGAGGATGCCGCCGATGTAGTAGCGGGCGGTGTCCGAGAGGCCCGCGTAGCCCTGCTCGTCGTAGAAGAGCGGGGTGCCGCCCTGCCACAGGGACTGGTGGACGTGCATGCCGGAGCCGTTGTCACCGAAGATCGGCTTGGGCATGAAGGTCGCGGTCTTGCCGTTGCGCCAGGCGACGTTCTTCACGATGTACTTGAAGAGCATCAGGTCGTCGGCCGCGGCGAGCAGCGTGTTGAACTTGTAGTTGATCTCGGCCTGGCCGGCGGTGCCGACCTCGTGGTGCTGGCGCTCGACCTGGAGGCCGGACGCCTCCAGCTCCAGGGAGATCTCGGCGCGCAGGTCGGCGAAGTGGTCGACCGGCGGGGCCGGGAAGTAGCCGCCCTTGTAGCGGACCTTGTAGCCGCGGTTGTCCTCGACCGCACCGGTGTTCCAGGCGCCGGCCTCGGAGTCGATGTGGTAAAAGCCCTCGTTGGCCGTGGTGTTGAAGCGCACGCTGTCGAAGACGTAGAACTCGGCCTCGGGGCCGAAGAACGCGGTGTCCGCGATGCCGGTGGAGGCGAGGTAGGCCTCGGCCTTCTTGGCGATGTTGCGCGGGTCGCGGCTGTACTGCTCGCCCGTGATCGGGTCGTGGATGAAGAAGTTGATGTTCACTGTCTTGTCACGGCGGAACGGGTCCACCCGCGCGGTCGACAGGTCCGCGCGCAGCGCCATGTCCGACTCGTGGATGGCCTGGAAACCGCGGATCGAGGAGCCGTCGAAGGCAAGCTCCTCGTCCGGGTCGAACGCCTTCGCCGGGATCGTGAAGTGCTGCATCACGCCAGGCAGGTCGCAGAAGCGGACGTCGACGAACTTGACGTCCTCGTCCGCGATGAACTTCTTGGCCTCGTCGGCGTTCTGGAACATCCAGCTCCTCCTCCTCCCGTCCCGGGGAGGGGCGGGGGTTATCGCTCGGTCGTGCGGCCAGTGCGGTGGCACACGCTGGACCCGACCATAGGTATCCAGGATTTCTCAAGCATGACCCATTTGTTTCGCCTAAGTTAACCGGCCCGGGTGCGCGCCGGGGCGTACGAGGGTGGCGCACCCCTGTTCAGGAGGCCGGCGCACCCTCCTGAAGGGCGGCGCCACACCCCCGTTCGGAGGGGGCGGGGCCGGTCGCAGTACCGTGGACGGGTGGACAACAGGCAAGCAATCGGATCGTGGCTGTCCGGGCCGCGTGCGGCCGCCGAGAGCATGGGCGTCGACTTCGGTCACCGGGGCCAGCGCCTCGGTCTGCCGGAACACGGGCCGGGCTCGGTCGCCCCGCTCGGCCGGCGCGTCGGCGCTCTCCTCGTCGACTGGGCACTGTGCATGCTGATCGCATACGGGCTGCTCGCCGGGCGTGACGGACAGACAACGGGGAACTGGGCGCTCGGCGTCCTTCTCGTGCTGAGCCTCCTGACCGTCGGTACGGTCGGCTTCACCCCCGGCAAGCGCCTGTTCGGGCTGCGCGTCATCGCCGAGAACGGCGGCAGGCTCGGCTTCGGCCGTGTCCTCCTTCGTACCGCGCTGCTCTGCCTCGCCATCCCCGCGCTCGTCTGGGACCGCGACGGACGCGGACTGCACGACCGGCTCGCCCGCGCCGTGCAAGTACGGATGTAGTCCGCCCTCTCCTCGCCCACCACTCGCTCCCTGCGCAGGGTGTGTCGGGCAGGTGCCTCGGCAGGCGGCAGGTCATGCGCCTGAAACAACGTGCCCGGAACAACGTGCCCGGAACAACGTGAAAGGGCGGCCCGGAACTCTCGTTCCGGGCCGCCCTCGTGTGTGTACTGCCGTGTGTGTACTGCCTGTACGTGCTCTGTTCTGTGCCGGTCAGCGCATCTTTCCGCCGCGTGGCATCCGCATGCCCTTGGGCATCGGACCCTTCGGCAGCGGCATGTTGCTCATCAGGTCGCCCATCGCCCGCAGCCGGTCGTTGGTCGCCGTCACCTGCGGGCCCGCCAGTACGCGCGGCAGCTTCAGCATGGTCGTACGGACCTTCTTCAGCGGCACCTGGCCCTCGCCGTCGCCGACGATGATGTCGTGCACCGGCACATCCACCACGATGCGCGCCATCTTCTTCTTCTCGGCCGCCAGCAGGCTCTTCACCCGGTTCGGGTTGCCCTCGCCCACCAGCACGATGCCCGCCTTGCCGACGGCCCGGTGGACGACGTCCTGGCTGCGGTTCATCGCGACCGCCGGGGTCGTGGTCCAGCCACGGCCGACGTTCTCCAGGACGGCCGCCGCCGCTCCCGGCTGGCCTTCCATCTGCCCGAAGGCGGCCCGCTCGGCCCGGCGGCCGAAGACGATCGCCATCGCGAGGAACGCCAGGATGAAGCCCAGGATGCCCAGATAGATGGGGTGGTTGATCAAGAAGCCGATCGCGAGGAAGACACCGAAGGTGACGATTCCCACACCCGCGAGGACAAGACCGACCTTGGAGTCAGCCCGCCTGGTCATCTTGTAGGTAAGGGCGATCTGCTTCAGTCGCCCCGGGTTCGCAGCAGTGTCTGCGTTTTCCTTCCTCGCCATGTCCAGAAGTTTACGTGGCCTGGGAGGAGCGGTCCGACACCGCCTCCAGTACGTGCTGCGTCTCGACCCGGTCCTTGGCCCGGCGCCGGTCCTCCAGGACCGCTGTCCAGGCGTTGCGGCGGGCCGTGCGCTGGCCGCTGCTCATGAGGAGGGACTCCACGGCGCGCAGCGCGCCGGCGACGGAGGGCAGGGCGGGCAGCACGGGCAGGGCATGCGGGGCGATGGCGGCGCGGGTGGTGGTGGCGCGGGTGGAGCCAGTGGCGCGGGCGGTGGCGGCTGCTGCCTTGGCTTCGGTGATGGGTCGTACCGGCGCGACCTGCATGATGGCGATCCCCTCAGGAGCGGGTGGAGAGCGGAAGGCGATGACGGTTGTGCGGTGTGCGCAAGAGCGGCCTGCGCGGCGGAACAGGGTGAAAGCGGCGGAACAGGCGGAAAAACGGGGTGGAACGAGATGGGAACGGGCCTACGAGGGAAGAACGGGTGTGCGCGGTGCGTAGAGCCAGCGTCACTCACTGGTGTTACCAGGACGTGACCGACCGGTCAAACGCGGATGAAACCCTGACATGCGACCCCTGACGCACCGACGCGGCCCTCACTCCACTCCCGACCTGCGGGGAGAGAGTACGGGCCGCGTCGCCAACGCCTCTACCGGCGAGTAGTTACTTGTGCGCAGATTCACACAGCCTGGCCGACCGTCGCTTCCGCCTCGCGACGCTCCATCGCCTGCTGGTACAACCGGCCGGCGCGGTACGACGAACGCACCAGCGGACCCGACATCACTCCGGAGAAGCCGATCTGGTCGGCCTCGTCCTTCAGCTCCACGAACTCGTGCGGCTTCACCCAGCGTTCGACGGGGTGGTGGCGCACCGACGGACGCAGGTACTGCGTGATCGTGATCAACTCGCAGCCCGCCTCGTGCAGATGCCGCAGCGCCTCGCTGACCTCCTCGCGCGTCTCGCCCATGCCCAGGATGAGGTTGGACTTGGTGATCAGTCCGGCCTCGCGGGCACGCGTGATCACTTCGAGGGAGCGCTCGTACCGGAAGCCGGGACGGATCCGCTTGAAGATCCGCGGCACCGTCTCGACGTTGTGCGCGAGCACCTCGGGGCGGGAGGAGAAGACCTCCGCCAGCTGCTCCGGCACCGCGTTGAAGTCGGGGATCAGCAGCTCGACCTTCGTACGGCCCGCCTCGCGCTCCGCCGTCATCGAGTGGATCCGGCGCACGGTCTCCGCGTACAGCCAGGCCCCGCCGTCCTCCAGGTCGTCGCGGGCTACGCCGGTGATCGTGGCGTAGTTCAGGTCCATCGTGACGACGGACTCACCCACCCGGCGCGGCTCGTCACGGTCCAGGTCCGCCGGCTTGCCCGTGTCGATCTGGCAGAAGTCGCAACGCCGCGTGCACTGGTCACCGCCGATGAGGAAGGTCGCCTCGCGGTCCTCCCAGCACTCGAAGATGTTGGGACAGCCGGCCTCCTGGCAGACCGTGTGCAGGCCCTCGCTCTTCACGAGTTTCTGCAGCTGTTGGTACTCGGGGCCCATTTTCGCCCGGGTCTTGATCCACTCGGGCTTGCGCTCGATGGGGGTCTGGCTGTTCCGGACCTCCAGGCGCAGCATCTTGCGTCCGTCGGGTGCGACAGCGGACACGTCCGGCACCTCTCTCTGCTGGCGCGGCATTCGATTCTTCGGCGAACACCAGGTTACGCCCGTTATTTGCGCGGCATTACGTCAGGCCAACCCGTGGCCAAAGGGGCGCATTCCCCGGGATGGCCGGTTGAGCGGCCCCAGGGGCTCACAAGGCCCCGTAGGGCCCCGTACGCCTATACGGTCACGTGCTCGACCTCACGCCCGGCCCCGGCTTCGGATGTACGCCCGGCTTCGGACATACGTGCCGCTTCGGACGTACGCCCGGCCTCGGCTTCACGCCCGGCCTCGGCTTCGGACGTATGCCCGGCCTCGGTCGCGCGCTCCACCTCGCGCGGTTTCGGCTCCGCGTGCTCCAGCACGTCCCGCAGATGCCTCTCCACGACCGGGACGACATCCGCGATCGTGATCTCACGGCCCAGTTCGTACGCGAGCGAGGTCACGCCCGCGTCCCGGATCCCGCACGGCACGATCCGGTCGAACCAGGTGTTGTCCGGGTTCACGTTGAACGAGAAGCCGTGCATCGTCACGCCTTTGGCCACCCGGATACCGATCGCCGCGAGCTTGCGGTCCTCCCGGCGCTGGCCGGCGTTGGACGGGGCGTACTCCGGCCCGTTCAGCCGCGCGTCGAACTCCTCGTCCGCCACCCGGGGATCGAAGTCCAGCGAGAGCCCGCCCAGCGCGGGCCGCTCGTGCACCGGATCTCCCAGCACCCACACCCCGCTGCGGCCCTCGATCCGGGACGTCTCCAGCCCGAACTCGGCGGCCGTACGGATCAGGGCCTCCTCCAGCCGGCGCACATGCGCGACGACATCCACGGGGCGCGGAAGCTTGAGGATCGGATAGCCCACGAGCTGGCCGGGACCGTGCCAGGTGATCTTTCCGCCCCGGTCCACATCGACGACCGGGGTGCCGTCCAGCGGGCGCTCACTGTCCGCCGTACGCCGTCCGGCCGTATAGACCGGCGGGTGCTCCAGCAGCAGGCAGGTGTCCGGAATCTCGTCCGCGAAGCGGGCGGCGTGCACCCGGCGCTGCTCCTGCCATGCCTCCTGGTACTCGACGGATTCATCGCCGAACCCCAGACGGATGTACCGCAGCTCACTCACGGCCGAGCCTCCTCAAGAACCCTCAACGTGCGCGTGTCGTGCCCTCGCCACTGTACGGCGGCTCCCGGCGGGACGTCCGGGCAGGTGCTCCGGGGCCCACTCCGGGAAGGCCCGGAGACGAGCCTCGAAGCAGGCCTCGAAGCGGGCCCGGACCAGCGTGGTCATCGACGCTGTCGATCCTCACACGAACGGATGAATATGGGGCGAAGGTGGTGGTCACGCCGTTCCCGGCCGCTAAATTCACGCCGTTCCATGTGGGCTGCTCTCGGGCCCGGAAGGCAGGAGACCGTACAGCTGATGTCGGAACGACCTCCGCAGCGCATCCCCAACCGCCAGCTCGCCGCACTCATCTCGGAAGCCGGATTTTCCCACGCGGGCCTCGCCCGCCGGGTGGATCAACTCGGCCTCGAACACGGCCTCGACCTGCGGTACGACAAGACATCGGTGACGCGCTGGCTGCGCGGACAGCAGCCCCGCGGCACCACACCCGCACTGATCGCGGAGGTCTTCACCCGCAGGCTCGGCCGCCGCCTGTCCGCGCAGGACCTGGGCCTGGACGCCTGTGCGCCCGTCTATGCGGGGCTCGAATTCGCGTCCACCCCCGAGGAAGCCGTCGACATCGTCGGCGGACTGTGGCGCAAGGACTCCGGCAGCCACACCGAACTGCGCAAGATCGCGTTCACCCCGGCGGGCCTCGTCGTCCCCAGCCGCGACTGGCTGATCGGACGCCCCGACGAGCGGGTCGGCCACCCCGGCCTCTTCCCGCAGAACGGCACCCGCCAGCCCGTCCCCGTATCCACCGTCGTCCCGGTTCCCGTCCAGGCACGGACCGGCGTGCCGCAGCGGCCCGGTGGGATGCCGGGGCGGCCCGCCGCGCCGCTGCGTTCCGGCACCCCGGTCAGACCGCCCGGCAACGTCCCCCGGCAGCGCACCGAACGCGCGGCCGGCCAGAAGGTGACCGAGGGAGACATCGCAGCCCTGCGCTCGGTCAGCGACCTGTTCGGCACCCTGGACCAGGCCTACGGCGGCGGCCACGCGCGCCAGGCCCTCGTCCGCTACCTGGAACACGAGGCCGAGCCCATGCTGCGCGGTCTGTACGGGGAGACCACCGGGCGCAGGCTCTTCGCCGCGGCGGCCGATCTGACCCGGCTGGCGGGCTGGACCTCGTACGACATCGCGGCCCACGGCCTTGCCCAGCGCTACTTCGTCCAGGCCCTGCGCCTCTCCCAGGCGGCCGGGGACCGCGCCTACGGCTCGTATGTCCTGACCACCATGAGCCGCCAGGCCGTCTATCTCGGCCACGGCCGGGAAGCGGTCCAGCTGGCACGCGTCGCCCAGCAGGGCATCGGCGCCTCGGCACCCCCGGTCGTCCAGGCCCTGCTGCACGCCGCCGAGGCGCGCGGGCACGGAGTGCTCGGCGAGGTACGGGCGTGCACCGCCTCGCTCGTCCGGTCGGAACGCGCGCTGGAGACCGTACGGCCCGGCGACGACGTACCGCACTGGGCCCGCTTCTTCGACGAGGCCCAGCTCGCGGACGAATTCGGGCATTGCCACCGGGACTTGCAGCAGTACCGCGCGGCCGTGCAGCACGCGGAGCGCTCCCTCCAACTGCGCGCGCCCCAGTACGCGCGCAGCCGGCTCTTCTGCCGGGTGGTCCTCGCGTGCGCCCGGCTGGGCCTCGGCGAGCTGGACCAGGCGTGCCTGCTGGGCGCGGAGGCGGCCCAGCAGGCCACCGAGATGCGGTCGGCGCGGGCGGTGGAGTACGTACGGGACTTCGAGCGGCGCCTGGAGCCGTACCGGGACGCGGCGGCGGTACGGAACTATCGCGACCGGGTGTCGGCGCTGGGCTGAGAGGGGCGTGGACGGGCGCCGGGGCACGGTTGCCGAGGGCTGGTTGCCGAGGCCCAGCCGGGCGCGGGCGAGGCCGGTCGGCGAGGGCCGGGTGTCGTGCGACGGCCGTCGTGCGACGGCCGTGTGACCCGGTCGGCCGGGAGCCGTCGCGAGCCGTTGGAAGCCGGTCCCGCCCGGGTGGTCGACGCCGGACGGGACCGGAGCTTGTGGGCGCGTCGTGCGCGGCGCGCCCTGTGTCGCGTGGTCTGCGTTGTGTGCCGTGTGCCGTGTGCCGTGTGCCGTGTGCCGTGTGCCGTGTGCCGTGTGCCGTGTGCCGTGTGCCGTGTGCCGACGCGTGGCGCGTGGCGTGCTGCGCGTGTTCTGTGTCGCGTGCCGCGCGTCACGCCACCGCGGGCAGCGGCGTCGCGCCGTACGCGGGCTGTACGCCCAGGTCGCGCAGGACCGCGTGGGCGGCTCGGCGGCCGGAGAACAGCGCTCCCTGGACGGTGTTCGTGTCGCGATGGTCGCCGCACACGTACAGACCGGACAGCAGCCGGACCGGGCGGCGCAGATCGTGCGGGGGCGGCATGGCGGGCACCGCCTCCGGGTTGTGGTGGACGGCCAGCAACTCCCAGTCGTCGGTCGGCGTCCCGTACAGCCGCGCCAGATGCGCACGGACCGTACGGTCCAGCTCGGCGGCCGGGGGAGGCGTGCCGAGTACCGTCGACGAGATCAGCGTCCGGCCCTCCGGTGCGCGCGACGGGTCGACCGCGCTCATCACCGCGGTGTGCGCCACCGGTCCGCTCCGGTCGGCGTCCAGCAGCAGCGCCGGATCGGTCAACGGGGCGACCGGAGCCGTGTGGTGCAGAACCGTCACGGCATGGAACTCCGGCACCCGCAGCCCTGGCAGTAACTCGGCCGCGGCCGACGCCCCGGTCGCCAGCACGAGCGAGCGGCAGGCGATCTCGCCGTGCTCCTTCGTGGTGACGTAGTTGATCGACGTGTCCGTGACATGGACATCCGTACGGACGACGCCCGCCGGCAGCGTCCGCGCCAGCGACTCGGGCAGTGCGGAGGCGCCGCCCGCGGTGACACACAGCCGGCCCCGGGCGAACGCGCGCAACGCGAGGTCGGCACAGCGGCTGGACGTGCCGAGATCCGGGTCGCAGAGCAGCGCGGACAGCAACGGGCGTATGAAGCCGCTGACGGTACGGGACGGCAGCCCGCGGGCGGACAGGGCCTCCAGCGCGGTGAGTTCGGGACGCGACATCAGGCGCGGTATCGGCGTCGCCGCGAGGCGGCCGAGTGCCGCGCCCAGCCGGGCCTGATCGACCGCACCGCCGAGCTGAGGACGGGGGGCGCTCGCCAGGGCGCGTGCCGCGGTCAGTGCGCTCCGTGCGCTCCCCACGGCACCGGTCCTGAGCGCATTCCGCGAACTCCGCGTGTTCCGTGCGCCGCCGACCGCGCCGGAACGGTAACTCCGGCCGTCGCTGTGCACGAGCACGCCCGGCGAGAACATCCGCAGAGCGGCACCCTCCAGGCCCGGCGTACGGAGCAGCTCCGGATACGAGGTGGTGAGCAACTGCCCGCCCCGGTCGAGCAGGAAGCCGTCCACCTTGTCGGTGGCCATGCGTCCCCCCACGTAAGGGGCGGCCTCCAGGACGCTGACTGTTACACCTGCGCTGGTGAGATGGTGAGCCGCCGCGAGACCTGCGATACCGGCTCCGATGATGACGACGTCCGCGTCCTGTGCGGTGTCCTGTGCGGTCGTACGGTGTGCGCTGCTGAGCACGTGCCCCTCCCCGAGGTCGGCGCGGCTGGGTGGGGGCTGATGCCCGCATCAGGCCCCTGGAATGAGCGGGTTCTGGTCGAGAGTAGGGAGGGGAGGGGGGTGTCGCGGACGCGCGTGGGAGGGGTCACCGATGCATGGGGGCGGGCGGGTGTGCGCCTTGGTGTGGCGGGGCGGTGTCGCCGTCCGGCGGGGGTGTGGTTGCGGGTACGGGGGCGGGTGCGGTGTGTGCCGTGGGTGGCGCGGGGGCCGGCGTCTCCGGAGGCGCATGTCCGGACTGCATGATTTACGCCGCGTGCGGGTTTGTTTGTTGGGTGCGAGCCGGTGTGCGGCACACATCACGCTTTACGTCCGGACACGTCACCTCCTGCGACGCCGTCCCCCCTCCCGTCGGCTCCTCCTCTGCGGGCCGCCTTCTGTTTCTGCCTGCGCCTCTGGGGTTGGGGCGCCCCGACGCTCTGGTCGGGTCGTCCGGAGGCGAACCGAGCCCCAAAAATCACGCCGCGCGGATCGCCTCTTCGATCGTGGGGAACGCGAACGTGAAGCCCGTTTCCAGGAGTTGTGTCGGCAGGACCCGTTGGCTGCCCAGGACGTCCTGCGACAGGCCGCCCAGTACCGTGCGCAGTGCCGCCGCCGGGACCGGGAACGGGGTCGGGCGGTGCAGGACGCGGCCCATCGCGGCGGTGACCTCGCGGTTGGTGACGGGAGTGGGGGCGGTGAGGTTCACCGGGCCTTCCACGGATTCCGTGTCGATCAGGTGCCGCAGTGCCGCCACCTCGTCGTGCAGCGCGATGAAGCTCCAGTACTGGCGGCCCGTGCCCAGCCGGCCGCCCAGGCCCGCGCGGAAGAGCGGGAAGAGCCGGCCCCAGGCGCCGCCCTGGCGGGAGACCACGAGGCCGGTGCGCGCGAACACCGTGCGTACGCCCTCTTCTTCGGCCGCCGAGGCCGACTCCTCCCAGTCCACGCAGAGCGACGGGAGGAAGCCGTCTCCCGGCGGCGCGCTCTCGTCCACGGCCCGGTCCCCGGTGTCGCCGTAGAAGCCGATGGCGGAACCGCAGACGAGCACCCGGGGCGGGGTGTGGAGGGAGGCGACGGCCTCCGCGATCGCGGCCGTGCCGAGGATCCTGCTCTCCCGGATCTCCCGCTTGTACGCCTCGGTCCAGCGCTGGTCGGCGATTCCCGCTCCGGCGAGGTGGACGACGGCCTCGCAGCCGTGCAGGCCGCGTGCGTCGACGTACTGCCGTACGGGGTCCCACTCGACTTCGTCGGCCGACCGGGAGGTGCGCCGTACCACGCGCACCACCTCGTGGCCGTCCGTGCGCAGGGAGTGGACGAGAGCCGAACCGATGAGCCCGGTGGAGCCGGTGACAGCGATCTTCATGGTTCTCATCCTGCCCCTGGAAACCCGCGTGGCACAGTTGCGCCATGTCCGAACCACAGATCCGCCCGGCCGCCCGGTCGGACGACGCGGCCCTGGCCGAGCTGGAGCGGCAGACCTGGTCGCCGCTGCACGCCGTGACGCCGAGGCCGGAGCCGCCCTTCGGGCCGTTCTTCGACTCGCTGCACCGGCCCGAGGACTTCCTGGTCGCCGAGGACGCCGAGGACCGGATTGTCGGGTACATCCGCGTGGCGCGGCCCACGCCGCTCGCCAGCAACGCGCATGTACGGCAGATACAGGGGCTCGCGGTCCACGAACCGGCTCGCGGACGGGGTGTGGGGCGCGCCCTGTTGCGCGCGGGGGCGCTGCACGCGCGCAACCAGGGAGCGTTGCGGCTGACGCTGCGGGTGCTGGGGCACAACGTCCCGGCGCGCAGGCTCTACGAGGCCGAGGGCTATGCCGTCGAAGGGATCCTGCCGAGGGAGTTCTATCTGGACGGCGAGTTCGTCGACGACGTCTTCATGGGGCGCTCGTTGACCGATTGAGACCAGGGGGATCCGGCCCGCGCGCTCACTCGCGTCCGAAGCGCTCCCAGAGCCGGGGGAACCGCTCCGCCAGCGCCGCGTCGCTCTCGAAGTCCAGTGGGGTGCCCTCCGGCTCGGCCGGCTGCGCCGCGATCCCCAGATCGGGCGCCACGACCCCGGTCAGCTGCTCGTACGCCTCGTCCGCCGCGTACCCCAGCTCCTCGCCGTCCCCGTCGAGATCCTCGTCGAACTCGTCCAGCAGTTCGGCCAGGCTGTCCGGGTCGTGGATTCCGCCCTCGAAGATCTCCCGGCCCTGGCCGATGAGCCAGCAGCGGAAGTAGTCGAAGGCGTCGTCGCTCGCCCCGCTGAGCAGGACGGTGGCCGCGCCCCACAGATCCCAGTTGTAGGCGCGGTTGTAGCGGGCCTCGAAGTGCCGCGCGAAGTCCAGCACGGAGTCCGGGTCGAGCGTCAGCAGCCGCTCGACCAGAAGATCGGCATGGTCGTCGGGGTCACCTTCGGCGCCCTCGCGGGTGCTGTCGATGATCTCCCAGAACTCCGTCTCGTCCATCACGGGTCCAGCATCGACCTTGGCGGGGGGCCTTGCACGTGGTGGGGCTGTTGAAATCCGGGTGATTTCGTGGAGTGTCCGCCGGCTCACCCCTGGTCCGCGAGCGTCAGCGGCAGCGCGACCTGGTCCCAGCGCGACTCGAACCAGCGCCTGACCTGCTCGAACCGCGCCCGCTCCAGCGCGCTGGCGCTCTCGGCGGCCAGCGAGGACGCGAACAGGTCGCCGCTGCGCAGTTCCAGCACATCGAGTGAGGCGCCGTCCGGGTTGTTCTGCATCTGGCCGCGCTCCAGCCAGTAGTAGCCGGTCAGCATCTCCGTGCCGTTGATCAGATAACGCTTCTCGCCGGGGATCGTCGGCAGCCCCCGGATGGCCACCGAGACGTGCTCGACCAGCCCGCGCTCGGCCAGCAGGGTCAGCGAGTGCTCCAGCGCCCCCGCGTACGTACGGATGACATGCCGCAGCCTCTGTAGCGGCCGGGGGTCCGCCGGGTCGTCGACGTGACGTGGGTACGGGTGGGAGGTCACCAGGTCGGGCAGCAGGACCCGTACGGTGATCGACTCCGGTGGGCGCCGACGGCCCTCCATGATGGCCTCGGCCTGGTTCTGGACCGCCTTGCTGAGCTGCTCGGTGGTCAGTGACCAGACGTCGAGCGTGACATGCCGGGCGGCGAAGGCCCGGGTGATGTGGTGTGCCAATGGCTGGAGGTTGGTCGTCCGATTGGCAACCCGGGCGGCCCGGCCGGGCGCCCCTGCCTCCAGAAGCCCCTCCTCGCGCAGCATCTGCTGGGCGCTCTGGATGGTGCCCCGCCCCACTCCGTAGCGCCGCTGGAGCTGGTGCTGCTTGGGCAGCGCGTCCCCCGCAGACCACCGACCCTCCAGGATCTGACTGCGTAGATCGTCCGCGACGGAACGGTACCGGGGGAGTTCCTCGCCCCCTCCCTGATCACTGGGCATCACATCGCCGAGGCTACAACTCCCGTTCCCCGTAGGACAGGGAGCTGCAACTACCGGTCAAGTCGCCCCGTTGGCCGGTGACATGACCGGACGGGCGGTCATGCTGCCCGTGCTGCACCACAATGGCTGCCATTGCCGGTGGGTATGAGGATGAGAACCGATACCCGACCATTTGGCTTTCTCTCCGCAGCATTTATCTGCCAACGGGGTGCCAACCGCAGGGTGTCCCGCCCGGTAGGGCCGAAACTGAATCGGAGAGATGCCATGGGGGCACTGACACGTACGGAACTGCTCATCGAACTGCTCGCTCAGCTGCCGCGGTTGGCGGCGGCCGTCGGGCCCGAGGGAACGCTGGGCGTGCTGCTCTGCGTCCTGCTCGTCCGGGCGGCGCGGGCGGCGCGGGTGGCACGGGACGACGGGGACCTGACCGTCAATCTGCTGTGCGCGGCATCGGTGCTGCTGGTGCTGCTGCTCGTCGCCTCGGGCTGAGAAGCCTCCGCCGCGCGCCGATTCGTCTTGCCGACAGGCCCGGGAGGCTCAGAAGGAGTCCCACGGCTCCGCGATGGTGTCCCACAGCGAGTCGAACCACTTCTGGGTCTGGTCGACATAGGCGGCCGTGACATGGTCGTCGTCGACCGCGGTGTGCCGGAAGAGCATGCCCTCGACACCGAGCATGTCGTAGATCTCGATCGGGTCGTCCCGGTCGAGGTCCACCCGGCGGGACTGCACCTGGTAGTGGCCCGCCAGCACCTCCTCGCCGTTGAGGATGTAGACCTTCTGGGTCGGTGTGATCGACACCCGTCTGGCCTCGACCGTGACCTCGGGGACCAGGCCGCGGACCTTGAGCATGCGCAGCGAGTGCCTTAGCGAGCCGTAGATATGACCGGTGGTCTCCCCGAGCCGCTCGCGCGGCCGGGTGTTCGCCGGTTCCCCGACGACCTGGGGGAGCGCCAGCGGGCCGTCGGTGTCCGGCAGGAGAATGCGTACGGTGATCCGCTCGGGACTGCGTACGCCGGCGGTGCCGAGGGCGACCAGCGGACCCGCGAGGGCCGAGGCGAGGGTCTCGCCGTTCAGGCAGTACGCGTCGATGGTCACCCGGCGCCGCCGGAAGCACTGGGCGACACGCTCGCCCAGGAACACCCCGGCCGGGCGCGGCGGATGGCGTCGCGGCGCGGGTACGTCACCGGTGTCGGCGGAGGAACGGAGGGGAAGCGGGGCGGGCGCGGTCCTGGCGACCGTCGGGGGCGTGCCCTGCTGGGCCCGTTTGATCAGGCCCTCCCGCTCCAGGATCTCCAGTGCCCGGCGGACGGCGCCGCGCGGGACGCCGTAGCGCTCGCTCAGCTCCGCCTGCGTCGGGATCCGCTCGCCGACGGGCAGCTCCCCCAGGGAGATGTGGTGACGCAGCGCGTCCGCGACCACATCCCGCGGGCGCTGGTGTCCCTCGGTCATGTCCCGCGGGTGCTCGTGTCCGTCGGTCATGGCGCTGTCTCCAGGCACAGCCGCACTCTACAACAGCCTGCCAATGAAGGAGAGTTGTCGGAAGAGGGCTCTTTGCCCCCTGCCAAGTCCCTGCCATTGGCGCGCGGTCGGGGGCCGGAGGCCGGGGAGGGGCCGGGGCTCACCCGTACAGCGCACGCATCGCCTCCGCCGCCTGGGCGAACCGGCTTCGCAGCGTGGCCGGTTCCAGGATCTCCACCTCCGCGCCCAGCCCGAGCAGTTGGGAGTACGCGACCTCCTCCGACTCCACCGGCAGCGTGACCGTCAGCCGGCCCTCCCCGTCCGCCGGGCCCGCCGCCTCGATCGCCTCGTGTGCCGCCGCGCGGTCCACCACGTACGGCAGTCGGCCGGCGCCGTCGGGCGAGAGCCGCAGCACGGTCTGCGTACTCAGCAGCGAGCGCGTGAACTCCGCGGCCCGCTCCTCCCAGAAGCCGGGCAGATCGAAGGACTCGTCACGGGAAAAACGTTTCTTCAACGGCTCCGCCGCGGCGAACCGGTCGATCCGGTAGACCCGGAACGTCTCCTCGGCGCGAGCGCACAGATACCAGACACCCGCCTTGAGCACGAGACCGTACGGAGCCAGCTCCCGCTCCACCTCCGCGTCCTTGCGCCGGTAGTGCGCGCGCAGCAGCTGGTCGCCCCAGACCGCCTCGGCGATGACGGGCAGCAACTCGGGCGTCTCGGGCTCCTGGTACCAGCCCGGCGCGTCGAGATGGAAACGCTGCGCCGCCGTGTCCGACGCGTCCCGCAGCGACGGCAGCAGCGCCGCCGACACCTTCAGCCGGGCGGCGGAGGACACGTCGTCCAGGCCCATCTCGCGCAGCGCGCCCGGCACACCGGAGAGGAACAGCGCCTCGGCCTCACCGCGCGCGAGCCCGGTCAGCCGGGTGCGGTAGCCGCCGACCAGCCGGTAACCGCCCGTCCTGCCCCGGTCCGCGTACACCGGGATACCGGCCTCGGAGAGCGCCTGGGCGTCCCGGGTGATGGTCCGCTCCGAGACCTCCAGCTCCCTGGCCAGCTCACCGGCGGTCATGGACGGCCTGGACTGGAGCAGGAGCACCATCTTGATCAGCCGGGCAGCGCGCATGCCTCCATGATGCAGGGGAGCCCCCGCCACATCGTGACAGGGGCTCCCGAAAGCGGTTGCCGGATGACCACCCGAGGGCGGCCGGACACGGCCGAATCAGAGGCCGTAGCGTTCCCGCGCCTCGACGATCCGCTCCGGCTTGACCTCGCCCCGGCGGGCCAGCTGCGCCAGCGCCGCGACCACGATCGACCGCGCGTCGACACCGAAATGACGGCGGGCCGCCTCACGGGTGTCGGAGAGGCCGAAGCCGTCTGTGCCGAGCGAGGTGTAGTCCTGCTCGACCCACTGGCTGATCTGGTCCGGGACCTGGCGCATCCAGTCGCTCACCGCGAGGACCGGGCCCGGTGCGCCGGCCAGCGCGCGGGTCACGTACGGCACCCGCTCCTCGCCGTGCAGCAGCGCCTCGTCGGCCGCCAGCGCGTCCCGGCGCAGCTCGCCCCAGGAGGTGGCGGACCAGACGTCGGCCGTGACTCCCCAGTCGGCGGCGAGCAGCTCCTGGGCCTCCAGGGCCCAGTGGATCGCCGTACCGGACGCCAGCAGCTGGGTGCGGGGGGCGTCGGCGGCCGCCGGGGTGCCCTCCTTGAAGCGGTACAGACCCTTGACGATGCCCTCCTCGACGCCCTCGGGCATCGCGGGCTGCGGCATCGGCTCGTTGTAGACCGTCAGGTAGTAGAAGACGTTCTCGGCGTCGGGGCCGTACATCCGGCGCAGACCGTCCTTGACGATCACCGCGACCTCGTAGGCGAAGGCCGGGTCGTAGTTGAGCGAGGCCGGGTTGGTGGCCGCGATCAGGTGCGAATGGCCGTCCGCGTGCTGGAGTCCCTCGCCCGTCAGGGTCGTACGGCCGGCGGTGGCGCCGACGATGAAGCCCTTGCCGAGCTGGTCGGCGAGCTGCCACATCTGGTCGCCCGTGCGCTGCCAGCCGAACATCGAGTAGAAGATGTAGAACGGGATCATCGTCTCGCCGTGCGTCGAGTACGACGTCGCGGCGGCGATGAAGTCGGCCATCGAACCGGCCTCGGTGATCCCCTCGTTGAGGATCTGGCCGTCCTTGGCTTCCTTGTAGTACATGATCTGGTCGCGGTCGACCGGCTCGTACGTCTGGCCCATCGGCGAGTAGATGCCGGCCGACGGGAACAGCGCCTCCATACCGAAGGTGCGCGCCTCGTCCGGGACGATCGGGACCCAGCGCTTGCCGGTCTCCTTGTCCCGCATCAGGTCCTTCATCAGCCGGACGAACGCCATGGTGGTCGCCACGGACTGCTTGCCCGAACCCTTGTAGACCGACTGGAACGCCTTCTCGGACGGCTCGGGCAGCGGCGCGACGGGGTGCACCCGACGGGCCGGGGCGGGACCGCCCAGCTCCGCGCGCCGCTCCTGGAGGTAGCGGACCTCGGGGGAGTCGGCGCCGGGGTGCCCGTACGGTACGAGGCTGTCGTCCAGCTCCGAGTCCGGGATGGGGAGTTCCAGCAGGTCCCGCATGGTGCGGAACTGGTCGCCCGAGAGCTTCTTCATCTGGTGGTTGGCGTTGCGCGACTCGAAGCCGGAACCGAGCGTGTAGCCCTTCACGGTCTGCGCCAGGATCACGGTCGGCGCGCCCTCGTGGGCCACCGCCGCGCGGTAGGCCGCGTACACCTTGCGGGCCTCGTGGCCGCCGCGCGAGGTGAAGAAACACTCGGCGATCTTCGCGTCGGGCAGCAGCTTCGCCAGCTCGACGAGGGCCGGCTCGGCGCCGAAGAAGTGCTCACGGATATAGGCGACGTCGCGGGTCGCGTACGTCTGGAACTGCGCGTCCGGGACCTGGCGCAGCCGGCGTACCAGCGCGCCCGTGGTGTCCAGGGCGAACAGCTCGTCCCAGGCGGAGCCCCACAGCGACTTGATGACATTCCAGCCGGCGCCGCGGAACTGGGCTTCCAGCTCCTGCACGATCTTGAAGTTCGCGCGGACCGGGCCGTCGAGGCGCTGGAGGTTGCAGTTGATGACGAAGGTCAGGTTGTCCAGCTGCTCACGGGAGGCGAGGGCGAGGGCGGCCGTCGACTCGGGCTCGTCCATCTCGCCGTCACCGAGGAACGCCCACACGTGCGAGGCGGAGGTGTCCTTGATGCCGCGGTTGGTCAGGTAGCGGTTGAAGCGCGCCTGGTAGATCGCGGAGAGCGGGCCGAGACCCATCGAGACGGTGGGGAACTCCCAGAGCCAGGGCAGCCGCCGCGGGTGCGGGTACGAGGGCAGGCCCTTGCCGCCCGCCTCCTGGCGGAAGTTGTCCAGGTCCTGCTCGCTCAGCCGTCCGTCGAGGAAGGCGCGGGCGTAGATGCCGGGGGAGGCGTGGCCCTGGATGTAGAGCTGGTCGCCGGAGCCGTCCCCCTCCTTGCCGCGGAAGAAGTGGTTGAAGCCCGTCTCGTACAGCCAGGCGGCCGAGGCGAAGGTGGCGATGTGGCCGCCGACGCCGAAGCGGGAGCCACGGGTGACCATCGCGGCCGCGTTCCAGCGGTTCCAGCCGGCGATCCGGGATTCCATCGCCTCGTCGCCGTCGAAGGCGGGCTCGGCGGCGGTGGGGATGGTGTTGACGTAGTCGCTCTCCAGCAGCTCGGGCACCGGGACCCCGGCCGTTCCCGCGTGCTGGAGGGTGCGCCGCATCAGGTACGCGGCACGGTGCGATCCTGCGTGCTCGGTGACGGCGTCGAGCGAGGCCGCCCATTCGGCGGTCTCCTCGGTATCACGGTCCGGGAGCTGGTCGAGCTCGCTCGGGAGTTTGCCTACGGGGTCAGTCATGGACGCCGCCTTCCGGACAGGAGGGGGGTGGAGAAAAGCCTTGTCTGGCAGGACAGGGCGAAGGGCTGGATGCAGCCCGTCATTGACTCTAAGTTGCTGATCGATGATCGATCAAAGGGTTGAAGGGTAAAACTTCCCGATACGGAGAAAGTTGGCATTCCGTGCCGCGGGAGAGGGCACCGAGTGACGGTGAGTAATCCTGACAGAAAGGGTGAATCAGGCGCGCGGCGCGCATCCGAGCACATGGTCCTTCACCAGTGAACCAATGCCGGGATCTCTCCGCCGGAAGGCTTCGACCAGCTCCTGGTGTTCTTCGGCGTACGACTTCTGCACGGTGCCGAGCCAGCGGATCGACAGCGCGGTGAAGACCTCGATGCCCAGCCCCTCCCAGGTGTGCAGCAACACGCTGTTACCGGCCGCTCGCACCAGCTCCCGGTGGAAACCCACGGTGTGCCGCACCTGCGCCGTACCGTCGGCCCGGCGGTCCGCCTCGTACAGCGCCGTCACATGCGGCTCCAGCGCCGAGCAGTCCACCGCGAGGCGCCCGGCGGCCAGTTCCGCGGCGATCTGCTCAAGACCCGCCCGTACCGGATAGCTCTCCTCCAGGTCGGCCGCGGTCAGATTCCGTACCCGTACGCCCTTGTTGGGCGCCGACTCGATCAGCCGCAGACTCTCCAGCTCACGCAGCGCCTCACGCACGGGCGTCTGGCTGACCTGGAGTTCGGTCGCGATCCGCCGCTCCACGATCCGCTCGCCGGGCTTCCAGCGACCGCTGACGATCCCCTCCACGATGTGCTCGCGGATCTGTTCGCGCAGCGAGTGGATGACGGGCTGGCTCATGAAACGCTCCTGGGGCAGCGGTCGATGGATGAACGATACGGCGGCGGACCATACGACGGTGCCCCCGTCCGGAGGGATCCGGACGGGGGCACCGTTGCCTTGTGGGGCCGAAGCCCTGGAAGCCTTACAGGCCGAGTTCGACCTCGAACTCGCCGGCTTCCAGGATCGCCTTGACCGCGGTCAGGTAGCGGGCGGCGTCGGCGCCGTCCACCAGACGGTGGTCGTAGGAGAGCGCGACGTACGTCATGTCGCGCACCGCGATGGTCTCGCCCAGGTCCGGGTGGTTGATGACCACCGGGCGCCTGACGGTGGCACCGATGCCCAGGATGGCGACCTGGTTCGGCGGCACGATGATCGTGTCGAACAGCGCCCCGCGCGAACCGGTGTTGCTGATCGTGAAGGTCGCGCCGGCCAGGTCGTCCGGGGTGATCTTGCCGGCGCGCACCGCGCCCGCGAGCTCCGCGGTCTTCTTGGAGATACCGGCGATGTTCAGGTCGCCCGCACCCTTGATGACCGGGGTCATCAGGCCCTTCTCCGAGTCCACCGCGATACCGATGTTCTCCGAGTCGAAGTACGAGATCGTGCCCTCGTCCTCGTTGATCCGGGCGTTGATGACCGGGTGGGCCTTCAGCGCCTGGGCCGCGGCCTTCACGAAGAACGGCATCGGGGACAGCTTGACGCCCTCACGGGCGGCGAACGAGTCCTTCGCCTGCGCGCGCAGACGCATCAGCTTGGTGATGTCCACCTCGACCACGGAGGTCAGCTGAGCCTGCGTGTGCAGCGCCTTCATCATGTTGTCGCCGATGACCTTGCGCATGCGGGTCATCTTGACGGTCTGACCGCGCAGCGGGGACGCCTCCAGCTTCGGCGCCTTCGCCGCGGGGGCGGCAGCGGCGGCCGGAGCCGGAGCGGCGGCCTTGGCGGCCTCCGCGGCGGCGGTGACGTCCTGCTTACGGATACGGCCGCCGACGCCGGTGCCCTTCACGGAGCCCAGGTCGACACCGTTCTCGGCGGCGAGCTTGCGGACCAGCGGCGTGACGTACGCACCGTCGTCACCGGCGGTCGCGGCGGGAGCCGGGGCCGGGGCGGCGGGCTGGACCGGAGCCGGAGCCGGAGCCGGAGCGGCAGCCGCGGGTGCGGCCTGGACCGGCGCGGGGGCCGGTGCCGGAGCGGCAGGCGCGGGAGCCGGAGCCGGGGCGGGAGCCGGAGCCGGTGCCTCGGCCTTCGGGGCCTCCTGCGCCGGGGCGGGCGCGGGAGCGGCCGGAGCCGCGGCGGGGGCCGGAGCGGCACCCGCGGCACCGATGACGCCGAGCTTGGCGCCGACCTCGGCGGTCTCGTCCTCGCCCACCACGATCTCCAGCAGCACACCGGCGGCCGGAGCGGGGATCTCGGTGTCGACCTTGTCGGTGGAGACCTCGAGCAGCGGCTCGTCCTCCTCGACCGAGTCGCCGATCTCCTTCAGCCAGCGGGTGACGGTGCCCTCGGTGACCGACTCGCCCAGCGCGGGCAGCGTGACGTCGGTACCGGAGGCGCCACCGGCCGGGGCGGCGGCGGGCTCGGGCGCGGGGGCCGGGGCCTCCGCCTTCGGGGCCTCCTGCGCCGGGGCCGGCGCAGGAGCCGCCTCGGCGGCGGGCGCCGGTTCGGCAGCGGGCGCGCCCGTGCCGTCGTCGATGATGGCCAGCTCGGCGCCGACCTCCACCGTCTCGTCCTCGGCGACCTTGATGGACGCCAGTACGCCGGCGGCCGGAGCGGGGATCTCGGTGTCGACCTTGTCGGTGGAGACCTCGAGCAACGGCTCGTCGGCCTCGACGCGCTCGCCCTCGGCCTTCAGCCAGCGGGTGACAGTGCCCTCGGTGACGCTCTCGCCGAGCGCCGGCAGGGTTACGGAAACCGCCATGGTTTCAGGTGCTCCTATCGAATGTGCGGTAGTGGTCGTCGAGCCCGGACTGGATCAGTCGTGGGAGTGGAGGGGCTTGCCGGCCAGGGCCAGGTGGGCCTCGCCGAGCGCCTCGTTCTGGGTCGGGTGCGCGTGGATGAGCTGCGCGACCTCGGCCGGCAGAGCCTCCCAGTTGTAGACCAGCTGAGCCTCGCCGACCTGCTCGCCCATACGGTCACCGACCATGTGGACGCCGACGACGGCGCCGTCCTTGACCTGCACGAGCTTGATCTCGCCCGTGGTCTTGAGGATCTTGCTCTTGCCGTTGCCCGCGAGGTTGTACTTCAGGGCGACGACCTTGTCCGCACCGTAGATCTCCTTGGCCTTGGCCTCGGTGATGCCGACGGAGGCGACCTCGGGGTGGCAGTACGTGACGCGCGGCACACCGTCGTAGTCGATCGGGACGGTCTTCAGACCGGCCAGCCGCTCGGCCACCAGGATGCCCTCGGCGAAGCCGACGTGCGCGAGCTGGAGGGTCGGGACGAGGTCACCGACCGCCGAGATCGTCTCCACGTTGGTACGCATGTACTCGTCCACGACGACATAGCCGCGGTCGATCGCGACGCCCTGCTCCTCGTAGCCGAGCCCCTGTGAGACCGGGCCGCGGCCGATCGCGACCAGCAGCACCTCCGCCTCGAAGGTCTTGCCGTCGGCCAGCGTCACACGGACGCCGTCCTGCGTGTACTCGGCCTTCTCGAAGAACGTGCCGAGGTTGAACTTGATGCCGCGCTTGCGGAAAGCGCGCTCCAGCAGCTTGGAGCTGTTCTCGTCCTCGACGGGCACGAGGTGCTTGAGGCCCTCGACGACCGTGACCTCGGAGCCGAAGGACTTCCAGGCCGAGGCGAACTCGACGCCGATGACGCCGCCGCCCAGGATGATCGCGGACTTCGGGACGCGGTTCAGCGTCAGCGCGTGGTCCGAGGAGATGATGCGGTCGCCGTCGATCTCCAGGCCCGGCAGCGACTTCGGCACGGAGCCGGTCGCGAGGAGGACGTGGCGGCCCTGGACACGCTGGCCGTTCACATCGACGGAGGTGGGGGAGGAGAGCCGTCCCTCGCCCTCGATGTACGTCACCTTGCGGGAGGCGACAAGACCCTGAAGGCCCTTGTACAGACCCGAGACGACGTCGTCCTTGTACTTGTGCACACCCGCGATGTCGATGCCCTCGAAGGTGGCCTTGACACCGAACTGGTCGGCCTCGCGTGCCTGGTCGGCGATCTCGCCGGCGTGCAGCAGGGCCTTCGTGGGAATGCAGCCGTTGTGCAGGCAGGTGCCGCCGAGCTTGTTCTTCTCGATCAGGGCGACGTCCAGGCCCAGCTGCGCTCCGCGCAGCGCCGCGGCATAACCGCCGCTACCGCCGCCGAGAATCACTAGGTCGAAAACGGTGCTGGCGTCGTTCGCCACGTCACGTCCTCCATGCATGTGCGCCGAGCGCGGTCTCCGATGACCGGGCGGCGGCTGGTATTCGGCCGCTTGTCTTCGGCCCTGTGGTGGGGGCCCTGTCCTGCCGGTAACCCATCTTTGCACGGTGCGTGCCGCCTGCGGGCGGGGGGCCGTGGTTGGTCTTGGCTGATCCGGGCGGCCGGCGCGGGTTCCCCGCCCGGTGGGACGGTGGCCGCGGAGGGGCGCTGGTGCGGCCGGGTATATCGCGTTCGGGTCGCCCCCGGGCGCCGTTCCGGGGGTGCGTCCGATTTACGACACCGCACGCCCCGGCTCCCGGGGGCCGGCCGGAGGTGTGCCGCAAATCACGCTCCAGATCCCGGCCGGCTCCCCGTACAGCGCCCTGCGGGCGAACCACCGGCACCCCCGGCCCCCGCGCACACAACGGCGCAACCGCAACCGCAACCGCAACGCAACGCGCCACGCCTCGCCGGACGGCGCACCGCACCCCGGCCCGCCCCCCGACGCGGCTACCCCAGGTCGCCCGAAGCCGTACGCTCCGCCAGCCTCACCAGCGTCCGCACCGAAGACCCCGTACCGCCCTTGGGGGTGTAGCCGTACGGCGCCCCCTCGTGGAACGCCGGCCCCGCGATGTCCAGGTGGGCCCATGTGATGCCCTCGCCGACGAACTCCTTCAGGAAGAGCCCGGCGACCAGCCCGCCGCCCATCCGCTCGCCCATGTTGGCGATGTCGGCCGTGGGGGAGTCCATGCCCTTGCGCAGGTCGGCGGGGAGCGGCATCGGCCAGGACGCCTCGCCGACCTCCTCCGCGATCTCGTGGATGGACGTACGGAACGCGTCGTCGTTCGCCATGATCCCGAACGTACGGTTGCCCAGCGCCAGCATCATCGCGCCGGTCAGGGTCGCCACGTCCACGATCGCGTCCGGGTTCTCCTCCGAGGCGCGGGTCAGCGCGTCGGCCAGGACGAGGCGGCCCTCGGCGTCGGTGTTGAGGACCTCGACGGTCTTGCCGCTGTACATGCGCAGGACGTCACCCGGGCGGGTGGCCGAGCCGGACGGCATGTTCTCGGCGAGGGCCAGCCAGCCGGTGACGTTGACGCGCAGGCCGAGGCGCGCGGCGGTGACGACGGCGGCGAACACCGCGGCGGCGCCGCTCATGTCGCACTTCATGGTCTCGTTGTGACCGGCGGGCTTCAGCGAGATGCCGCCCGAGTCGTACGTGATGCCCTTGCCGACGAGCGCGAGCGTCTTCTTCGCGTCGGGGTGGGTGTAGGCGAGCTTCACCAGCCGCGGCGGGTTCTCGGAGCCCTTGCCGACGCCGAGGATGCCGCCGTAGCCGCCCTTGGCGAGCGCCGTCTCGTCGAGGACCTGCACCTTGATGCCGTGGTCCTTGCCGGCGGCGGTGGCCACGGCGGCGAAGGCCTCGGGGGTGAGGTCGTTCGGCGGGGTGTTGACCAGGTCGCGGGCGCGGTTGAGTTCCTCGGTCAGCGCGATCGCGCGCTCGGCCGCGGCCTTGTGGGCCTTGTCGCGCGGCTTGGTGCCGAGAAGCGCGATCTCGGCGAGCGGCTGCTTCGGGCCCCGGTCGCCGCGCTGGGCGTTCTTCTCGCCGCCCTGGTAGACGGTGAACGCGTACGCGCCGAGCAGGGCGCCCTCGGCGACGGCGGCGATGCCCTCGGGCGTCTCCACGGGCAGCGCGAACGCGGCCTTCTTGACGCCCGGGAGGGAGCGCGCGGCGACACCGGCGGCGCGGCGCAGCGCCTCGGAGCCGTACGTCTCGCCCTTGCCCGGGGCCGAGCCGAGTCCGACCGCGAGGACGACCGGGGTCTTCAGGCCGGAGGGTGCGGGGAGCTTGGTCACCTCGCCCTCGCCACCGACGGCGCCGAGGGTCTCCAGTACGGTGCCGAGCTTGCCGTCGAACGCCTGGTCAACGGCTTCGGCGCCCGGCGCCACGACCGGCCCCTTGGCGCCCTTGGCGACGCCGACGACGATCACGTCGGCGCGCAGCTTCGCCACACCGGCAGTGCTGAGAGTGAGAGCAGTCACGGTGGTGAAATCTCGCTTCCGTTGAGTTCCTGGGCGGTCGAGGGGTGGACCGACCGTGCCCGCCGCATCGTCATTCGGCCCGAAACGCGGCGAGAATGAGCCTACGCTCAGTGATGTACGTCGCTCACAGGGGCAGCGGCCCACTCGTGCGTACGTACGTGACCCGCCCGTACGCCCTGGTGACACGCCCTGGTGAAGAGGAGGATCAGCCCAGCGTCAGCGCGACCAGCGCGACGGTCACGGCCGTCTCCGCGAGGCCGCCGAAGACATCCCCGGTGACACCGCCGAAGCGCCGTACGCAGTGGCGCAGCAGCGCCTGGGCGGCGCCCAGGCCGGCCAGGACCGCCAGCGCGTGGTGTGCGGCGCCCACGGTCCCGAAGCCCGCGCCCGCCGCCGCACAGGCCGCCGTGACGGACAGGCCGGTGACCACGGCCGCCCGTACGGGGACCGCGCCCGCGACCGCCGCTCCCAGCCCGTCGGGCCGGGCCGGAGGCACGCCCGTACGGCAGGCGAGGGTGAGTGCGAGCCGGGCCGTGACTCCGGCCAGGACGACGGCCACCGCGCCGTGCGGCCAGCTCTCCCCGTACAGCTCGGCCACCGCCGCGACCTGGGCCAGCAGCACCAGCAGCAGCGTGATCACCCCGAACGGTCCGATGTCCGACTGCTTCATGATCCGCAGCGCGTCCTCGGCCGGTTTGCCGCTGCCGAGTCCGTCCGCCGTGTCCGCGAGGCCGTCCAGGTGCAGGCCGCGGGTGAGCACGGCGGGGACGGCGACCGAGGCCACGGCGGCGAGGAGCGGCGCGGCTCCGGCGAGGAGCAGCAGAGAGCCGAGGGCCGCGGCGCCCAGACCCACGACGAGTCCGGCGGCCGGGGCGCAGAGCATGCCCGTACGGGCGGCCGGGCGGTCCCAGCGCGTCACACGGACCGGGAGCACGGTGAGGGTGCCGAAGGCGAAACGTACGCCGTCGGCCACCGGGGCGCGTCCGTTCGCGGGTATGCCGTCTGGGGAGGTCATCGCGCGAAGGCTAGCCCGGACGGCGCCGACAGAGAGAAACCGAAGGGGGCTAAATTTCCCATATCGCTTTATATGGGACAGGGAAGTAGGCGGCATGGGGCACTGGTTCAGCCGGAACATCGTCGATCCCGGCAAGCTCCCCACGCTGCTCGCCCTCGCCTCCTTCGTGCTGACCTTCGGGCTGACCCGTACGGTCACCCGCCTCATCCGGGCCGGGAAGGGTCCGTTCCGGAACATCTCGACGGGCGGTACGCACATCCACCATGTGGTCCCGGGGGTCGTCCTGACCGTGATCGGCGGCTTCGGCGCGGTCGGCAGTGGCCGGCACGGCGTCACGGCCTCGGTCTGCGCGGTGATCTTCGGGCTCGGCGCCGGCCTCGTACTCGACGAGTTCGCGCTGATCCTGCATCTCCACGACGTCTACTGGAGCGAACAGGGCCGCCAGAGCGTGGAGGTCGTGGTCCTGGCCGCCGCGCTGGCACTGCTGGTGCTCAGCGGGTTCTCGCCGCTCGACGTCAAATCCCTGACGCCGGAGCAGGAACAGGACCGCGGTTCGGCGATCGCGACGCTCCTGTTCAACTTTCTCTTCGTGCTCGTCACGCTCTTCAAGGGAAAGCCGCGCCTCGCGCTGATCGGCACACTGGTGCCCTTCGTGGCGCTCATCGCCGCGATCCGGCTGGCCAAGCCGGATTCGCCGTGGGCCCGGCGCTTCTACCCGGAGCGCCCCAAGGCGCGGGCGAGGTCCGCCCTGCGCGCCTCTCGCCGGGACGTCCGCTGGGCGGGCCCGCGCCGCCGGATCCAGGACTGGATCGGCGGCACACCGGACGACGAACGCCCGCGCTCCTGACGGCCGTTCGCCACCCGGTAACCCCTCACGCCTGCGGCCTCCGGGGCTCCAGCCGCCCCCGGCGCAGCCGGCCGGGCAGCCCAGGAGCCGTCAGAAAACCCTCGGCACGGCCCGCCGCGAGACCGATGCGCAGCAGGTCGGCGCTCTTCTCGAAGAGCAGGAAGCGGGGCTCCCAGACCGGCCGGTACTTGGCGTTGGCACGGTAGAGCGACTCGATCTGCCACCAGCGGGAGAAGAAACTCAGAAGCGAACGCCACAGCCGCAGAACGGGCCCCGCGCCGAGTTTCCCGCCGCGTTCGAAGACCGACCGGAACAGCGCGAAGTTGAGCGAGACCTGAGCGATGCCGATCTCCCCGGCGCGTTGGAGGAGCGCGATCACCATGAACTCCATCAGGCCGTTCTCGCTCGCCCGGTCGCGGCGCATCAGATCGAGCGAGAGCCCCTTGGGCCCCCACGGCACAAAGCTCAGCACAGCCCTCAACTCGCCTGCCGCGTCCTGGCATTCGACCATGACGCAGCGGCCGTCGCCCGGATCGCCGAGCCGCCCCAGCGCCATCGAGAAGCCGCGCTCGGTCGCACCGTCGCGCCAGTCGTCGGCGCGGCGCAGCAGTGCGGCCATCTCGTCGGCGGGGATGTCCTCGTGGCGCCGGACACGGACCCGGTAACCGGCCCGCGCGACCCGGTTGTACGCCTGCCGTACGGTCCGCATCGCGCGCCCGTCCAGGGTGAAGCCGACGGTCTCCACGATCGCCTCGTCGCCCAGCTCCAGCGCGTCCAGCCCCTGCCGGGCGTAGATCGTGCCGGCCTCCTCGCCCGCCCCCATGACGGCCGGGATCCAGCCGTGCTCGCGCGCCTGTGCCAGCCAGGGCCCGATCGCCCCCGGCCAGGCCTCCGGATCGCCGATCGGATCGCCGGAGGCCAGCGAGACCCCGCCGACGACCCGGTAGGTGACGGCGGCCTTCCCCGTCGGCGACCACATGACGCTCTTCTCCCGGCGCAGCGCGAAGTAGCCCAGCGAGTCACGCTCGCCGTACCGGTCGAGGAGGACCCGCAGCCTCTCCTCGTCCCCCTCCGTGAGCGGATCCACGGCACGGCGCGACCGGAACGCCGCGTACAGCACGGCGAGCAGCAACAGCGTGGACAGCACGTTGACGGCCACATCGGCCCAGTGCGGGGGCGCGATCCCGGGGAAGCGGGCTCCCTCGGCGGTCAGCGAAACCAGCCGCATCGTGCCGTAACGCCAGCGCTCGGTGAAGGCCGAGCCGCCGGGCGCGGTGTTGGTGACGGTGACGAGCAGCGCCGCGAGCAACGAGGCGACCAGCAGCCCCCCGGCCGCCACGGCCGCGGCCAGCTTCGGGTTGGCGGGGTCACCCTTCGCGTAGAACTCCCGCCGCCCCAGCAGCAGCGCGCACACGAACAGGGCCGTGAGGACCAGCGAGGCCCAGTTCTGCGGATACCGCCTGATCTCCGGAAAGGTCATCACCAAGGCGAACAGCAGCAGGAAGAGCCCGGCGAGGACGAGATTGAGAATCCAGGCGGCCCGCTTGCGCCGGCGCATGGTGATCGCCAGGAAGAGCGTGAAGGCGCCGGACGCGAAGCCCGCGGTGAGCAGGTACGGGGTGAAGTAGTTGTCGATGTTGTGCCGACGCAGATCCTGGCCGAAGGAGACCCAGACGGCACTCAGGAAGTTGATGAACGTGACGGCGCGCAGATACCAGACGGCGAAGGCCGCACTACGGCGCGAGCGGTCGGTACCACGGCTCGCACGAGCGACAGCCAAACGGGCTTCTCCCATAAAAAGGGATCATATGGTGCGCAAAGCTCCATGTTCGCCTGGCCATGACCACGCACACGCCGCCCACCCCCGGGCGGACGGCGCCGCGCCTCGAAAACGGACTAAACGCTCTTGCCCACCGTCTCCTCGGCCTCCACCGGCTCCTCCACGGCCGCCGCTCCCCCGACCTCCTCCGGCTCCGGACGCTCCGGCAGCTCCGCCGCGAGGGCCGCCGCGGCCTGGACGAGTGGCAGCGCGAGCAGTGCCCCGGCACCCTCGCCGACGGTGACCCCCTGGTCCAGCAGCGGGTTGAGTGCCATCCGGTCCAGCGCCTTCGCCTGCGCCGGCTCCCCGCTCAACTGGCCCGCCAGCCACCAGTCGGGAGCCCGGAACGCCGCCCGCTGGCCCACCAGCGCGCAGGCAGCCGACACCACACCGTCCAGGATCACGGGCATCCGCCGCACCGCGCTCTGGAGCAGGAAGCCGGTCATCGCTGCCATGTCCGCGCCGCCCACCGCCGCCAGCAGCTCCAACTGGTCCCCGAGCACCGGCCGCGCCCGCCGCAACGCGTCCCGTACGGTCGCGCACTTACGCATCCACGCCAGGTCATCGATGCCGACGCCACCGCGCCCGGTCACCACGGACGCGTCCGTGCCGCACAACGCGGCGATCAGCGTGGCCGCGGAGGTGGTGCCGCCGACGCTCAGATCGCCGAGCACGACCAGATCCGTGCCGGAGTCCGCCTCCTCGTCGGCGATCGCCATCCCGAGCCGTACGGCCCGCTCGGCCTCCTCGGCGGTCAGCGCGTCCTCGATGTCGATACGCCCGCTGCCGCGCCGCACCCGGTGGCGTACGACCTCGTCGGGCAGCGACTCCGGGTCGCAGTCGAGACCGGCGTCCACGATCCGCACCGACACCTCAGCCCGGCGGGCCAGCACGGCGACGGGGCTCGCGCCCTCCAGCACGGCCCGGACCAGCTGATGCGCGCTGCCTGCCGGCCGCCCCGAGACATCGAGCGCGGCCACTCCGTGATCACCGGCGAACAGCACCACACGCGGTTGTCGGAGCGCCTTGACCGGTACGGAGCCCTGCGCGGCGGAGAGCCATTCGCCCAGCTCATCGAGGCGCCCGAGGGCCCCGGGCCGCACGGTCAGCCGCTCCCGGCGTTCCTCGGCATCACGCCGCGTACCGCTGTCGGGGCGCTCGATCAGATCGGAGAAGTCATCGAGATTAAGCGAGCTCATCCGCAGACACTAACTTCCCGGAGGCACCGCTTTCCCGACGGGAGCGAGATCGACCCGCGGACGAGGAACCGACGGGAGGGGGACGGGGTCGCAGGAGGCGACGTGTCCGGACGTAAAGCGTGATTTGTGGCGTACGGCAACCCGCACCGCTGCCCACCGGCCCGCACACGCCGTAAATCATGCAGTCCGGACATGCGCCTCCGGAGCCCCCGGCCCCCGCGCACACAACAGCGCAACCGCACCCGCAACCGCAACGCACCGTGCCACGCCCCGTCGGTCGGCGACACCGCCCCCGCAACCGCAACGCACCGTGCCACGCCCCGTCGGTCGGCGACACCGCAACCGCAACGCACCGTGCCACGTCCCGCCGGTCGGCGACAGCGCACCCGCAACCGCAACGCACCGTGCCACGTCCCGCCGGTCGGCGACACCGCACCCGCAACCGCAACGCACCGTGCCACGTCCCGCCGGTCGGCGACACCGCACCCGCAACCGCAACGCACCGTGCCACGCCCCGCCGGTCGGCGACAGCGCACCCGCAACCGCAACGCACCGTGCCACGCCCCGCCGGTCGGCGACACCGCACCCGCAACCGCAACGCACCGTGCCACGCCCCGCCGGTCGGCGACACCGCACCCGGCCGGACGCTGACACCGCACCCCGCCGGACGGCGTTACCGCAGCGTCACCGCCTGCCCCGCCACCACCAGCAGCACCCGCTCGCACTCCGCCGCCACCGCCGAGTTCAGCCGCCCCAGCTCATCCCGGAACCGCCGTCCCGACGCCGTCGCCGGTACCACCCCCGACCCCACTTCGTTCGTCACGGCGACCACCGTGCGCCGCGTGCCCCGTACCGCCTCGGCCAGCTCCGACATCCGCTCCCGCAACGCCTTTTCGCCGCCCCCCGCCCACGCCGCGTCGTCCCAGGCGTTCACCCGGTCCATCGCGTCCGTCAGCCACAGCGACAGGCAGTCGATCAGCAGCGGCGGCCCCTCCTCCGCGAGCAGGGGCACGAGGTCGCAGGTCTCGGCGGTACGCCAGGAGCCGGGCCGGCGGTCGCGGTGAGTGCGGACCCGGGCGTCCCACTCCGGGTCGCCCTCGCGCGTGCCGCCGGTCGCCACGTACAGCACACCGGGGAACGCCTCCAGCCGCCGCTCCGCCTCCCAGGACTTGCCCGAGCGCGCCCCGCCCGTCACCAGCGTGCGCCGGGGCACGTCCGGTACGGGGTGATAGGCGCCGACCGTCAGCGTCGTGCCGTCGGGAACGGCCCGTGCGCCCGCCGCCGCGAGCCGGCGGTCCAGTTCGGCGCCGGGCGGCACATCGTGGTCGAGGTGTACGGCGACGATATCGGTGGAGACGCCGATCGCCCCCGCCGCCCGCAGTCGCGCGATCGCGTCGGGCCGTCCGGTGACATCCGCGGCCACCATGTCGTACGGAGCCGGCGCCGGAGAGGCGAGCGCGGTGGACGGGACCGACGAGCCGGACGCGGTCGTCCGGCCGTTGGCGGCGGGCACCCCCGAGGGCTTCCCGGCGGAGCCTCCGGCGGGCGCGAACACCCCCACGGAGACCCCCGCCGGGGCGCCCCCCGGCGGCAGGTAGAGCAGCCGCTCACCCCCAGGCGCCGTCACCTCGTATCCCGTCCCCGGCGCGTCCATCGACACCGCCCGCACCCGGTGCCCGCTGAGCAGCGTCAGTACCCGCCCGTCCGCCACCCGCCCCGCCGGGGGCAGCCCCGCCGGGAGTTCCACCGCGGGCCCGTCGTGCGGATGGGTGAGCAGCACCTGCCGTACGCCCGCGAGCGTGTGCCCCGCACGCGCCGCGGCGAGCGCGGCCCCGGGCGTCAGGTCCAGCAGCAGTACGCCGTCGACCAGCAGTGAGGTCGCGGCGCGGGCCTGGTCGCCGCGAGCGCCGGCGCAGGCGGCGCAGGGGCAGTGGGGGCGGGGGAGTCCGGAGGGGGCTCCGGTGCCGAGCAGAGTCAGTTCCACGGGGATGATCCTCCCGCGCCGCCGCGCGCGGTGCGCGTCCGGCTACGCTGCGGGCAGGAAATTGATCAGTCCGTAGGACCCGGGAGGCGCACATGGCGTGGATGTGGCGGTTCGAGAAGGCTGACGGGACGGAGGTTCCGCCCGCGGTGGAGCCGGAGGAGTTCACCACGCAGGGGGACGCGGAGTCCTGGGTCGGCGAGGTGTGGAAGGAACTCCTGGACGGGGGCGCGGAGCAGGTCTCGCTGTACGAGGACGGCAGCAAGATCTATGGCCCGATGAGTCTGCGAGCCGACGAGAGCTGACCAGTACGGCGACGAGGCGCCCACGGAACGGTTCCGTGGGCGCCTCGTCGCCGTCCGGCGGGGGTGCGGTGCGGTGCGCCGTCCGGCGGCGGGGGCGTGGCGCGGTGCGCGGTGTGTTGCGGGGGCGGTGTCGCCGTGGGTGGTGCGGGGGCCGGGGCCTCCGGAGGCGCATGTCCGGACTGCATGCTGTGCCTTCCCGGGGGGACACCTCCGGACCCCCGTACGCCGCGTGCGGGTCTCGTGGTCCGGTGCGCGCCACACATCACGCTTTACGTCCGGACACGTCGCCTCCTGCGACCCCGTCCCCCTCCCGCCGGTGGGCCCCATCCGTTCACATCTCGCCGAACGTGATCTCCACCGTCTTCTTCGCTCCGTCTCGCACATACGTCAGCTTGCTCTTCTGCCCCGGCTTGTTCGTCGCGATCGCCTCCGTCAGCGAGGTGATCGTGGTCACCGGCGTGCGGCCGAGCCGGGTGATGATGTCCCCGGCCCTGATCCCCGCGTCGGCGGCCGCGCCGCCCTTCTTGGTCGAGACGACCGCGACCCCGGCCGGCCGGAGGTTGTCGTCGAGCACCGTACGGCCGGTGATGCCCAGGGCCGCCCGGCCCGAGTCGGTGACCTTCCCGTACTTGATGATCTGGTCGGCGACGGTCCTCACCATCGACGCGGGGATCGCGAAGCCGATGCCGGGCGCGGCGCTGTTGCCCATCTGCGAGTCGGTCGCTGCCAGGGTCGGGATGCCGATCACCTCGCTGTTCAGATTGACCAGCGCGCCACCGCTGTTGCCTGGATTGATCGCGGCGGAGGTCTGCACCATGTTGGCGATCGTGGCGCCCGTCCCGCCGCCCGCCTGGCTCTCGCTGACGGTCCGGCCGACCGCGGAGACGATTCCCTGGGTGACGCTGCTCGACAGGCCGAGCGGCGAGCCCATGGCCAGCACGATCTGACCGACCGCGACCTTGGACGTGTCGCCGAACACCGCGGCCTTCAGCCCCTTCGGGACCTCGTCCAGCTTGATGACGGCGAGATCCTGCTGGGGGTAGCTGGAGACCAGCTTGGCCTTCAGCGGCTGTTCGCCGGTTGCCACGGTGACCGCGAAGGTCTTGTGCTTTCCGATCACATGGGCGTTGGTGACGATGTCGCCCCGCCCGTCGTAGACGACGCCCGAGCCCAGACTGTCCCCGGCTTCGATCTGGACGACCGACGGCAGCACGTCCTTGATCACCGTCTCGTAGTCCGTCTGCAGGTCGTTGCCGGAGCGCCGTGCGGCGGCCCGTGCCGCCGCGTCGGACATCGAGGTGTCCGACGCCGTGGTGCCGTAGCCGAAGTCGGAGCGCGATGCTCCGCCCGCGCCGGTGCAGCCGCCGATCAGGGCGACGGCGCAGACTGCGGCTGACAGGGACAGCAGCGGGCGGCGGGGAAGGGAGGCATCCATGGGCGGAGTATCCCTTTTGTCGTACCGGTATGGCCTGCGCTGCACCGCCGATCAGGGGCGGGCCACCCTGATCGGCGGTGCACACATATCGGCGGGCGGAAGGCGCGCCCCTTTCCGGGCGCCCGGCTCAGCGCGCGGCGGCCAGGAACTGGGTCGCCGCCAGCTCGCCGTACAGTGGATCGTTCGCCACCAGCTCGTCGTGCGTCCCGACCGTCCGTACGACGCCCGCGTCCATCACCACGATCCGGTCGGCGAGTGTCACCGTCGACAGCCGGTGCGCCACCACCAGGACCGTCACTTCCCCGGCCACCTCCGCCACCACGTCACGCAGCGCCATCTCGTTGACCGCGTCCAGCTGGGACGTCGCCTCGTCCAGGAGCAGCAGCCGGGGTTTGCGCAGCAGCGCCCGCGCGATGGCCACGCGCTGCCGTTCCCCGCCCGAGAGTTTGGAACCGCGATGGCCGACCAGGGTCTCCAGCCCGTCCGGCAGCCGGTCCACGAGCGCGTCGAGCCTGGCCCGTACGAGGGCCTCCCGTATCTCCTCGTCGGTGGCGCCCGGGGCGGCGAAGACCAGATTCTCGCGCAGCGTCCCGGCCAGTACGGGCGCGTCCTGCTCGACATAGCCGATGGCGGCGCGCAGTTCGGTGAGCGGCCAGTCGCGTATGTCCTTGCCGTCGATCAGGATCCGGCCGCCGTCGGCCTCGTAGAACCGTTCCAGCAGCCCGAAGACGGTCGTCTTGCCCGCGCCCGACGGCCCGACGAAGGCCGTCATCCCGGGCCCCGGCACCTCGAAGGAGACGCCGTGATGGACGTACGGAAGCTCCTCGCGGTACCGGAAGGTGACGTCCTCGAAGACCACGGACGCGGGACCGCCACCGAGCCTGTCCGTCTCCGCCCCCAGCGTCTCCGTCTCCAGCCGCTCCGCCTCCGCGATCCGGGCGACGGCCGCGGAACCCACCTGGTACTGCGTCACCGCGCCCACCAGCTTCGACACCGGGTCGATCAGATAGAACAGGAACAGCAGGAAGGCGACGAGCGTCGATACGGAGATGGCCCCCGAGGCCACCCGCGCCCCGCCGATCCCCAGCACCGCCAGGAACGACACCTGCACGGCGAGCCCGACCGAAGTCCCGGCCACCGACTGCCATTTCGCGGCCGTCACCCCGTGCCGCCACGCGTCCAGGGCCGCCGCCTCCACGACCGCGGTCTCGCGCTCCTCCGCGCCCGAGGCCTTGACCGTACGGAACGCTCCGAAGGCCCGCTCCAGCACGGTGGACATATGGCCCACCGCCTCCTGCGAGCGCTTCGTCGCCTCCGAGATCCGGGGCATCACCAGGGCGACCGCGCCGCCGATCAGCACGATCACACCGAGCGTGACCCCGAGCAGCACCGGGTCCATCACGCCCATCAGGACGATCGTCGCGAGGAACGTGAGACTTCCGGTGCCCGCGGAGACGATCGACTGGGTCGTCACCGCGCGCAGCAGCGTGGTGTCCGAGGTGACCCGCGACATCAGGTCGCCCGGCTGGGTCCGCTCCACCTCGGGCAGCCGCAACCGCAGCAGCCGCCCGATCAGGGTGCGGCGGGCGGCGAGGACGACGGATTCGGCGGTTCGTTCCAGGAGGTACGAGGCGACCGCCTCGATCGCCGTACCGAACAGCACCAGACCGGTGAGCAGCAGCAGGATTCCGGTGATCGAACCGTCCCCGCCGAGCCGGTCGACCAGGGCCTTGGCGGCGAGCGGCTGGGCGAGCCCGCTCGCGGCGCCGATCAGGGCGAGGAACGCGCCGAGGGCGACGGTCCCGCGGTGCGGCCGGAAATGCAGGTACAGCGCCTGCCAGGTCTCCCGGGCGGACAGCTTGGGTGTCCGCTGTGCGCTGTCCCGCGCACCGTCCCGTCCGCCGTCACTGCCACCACTGCCGTCGCTCTCTCTTCTGCTCACGACGGAGGGGACGCGTACGGAGGCCCGCCACCTGACAGGGGCCGGGTGGGAATCGGTGTTCGACTCCCACCCGGCCCCTCGAGCCAATGCCTCAGCCGCGCACGCCGAACAGATGCAGCAGCGCCGCGACCCTGCGGTACGGCTCCGTCCGCCCCGCCCGGTCCTCCGCCGTCAGCAGCTGTTCCAGCTCGTCCCCGGTCGGCGGCTCCGCCCCGTCGGCGGCGCCGTCCGTGAAGACGCGCACGCCGTACCAGGCGTGCAGCGGCGCGGCGATGCCCGCCATCGTCGAGGTCAGCGCGTCCAGCCGGTCGGCTCGTACCCGCAGCCCCAGCCGGTTGGTGTACGTGTCCGTGTCGAAGGCGCCCAGCGACCCCGCCCAGTCCCCGTTCAGGCCGGGCCGCAGGGCCAGCGTGTCCGCGTTCCGCACGAGCAGCGACAGCAGCCCGCCCGGCGCCAGCATCCTGGCCAGGCCCGCGAGGAACGCGTCCGGCTCGCTGACGTACATCAGTACGCCGTGGCACAGGACCACGTCGAAGCTTCCGGGCAGGAAGTGCACGCCGGTCTCCAGGCCGTCGCCCTCGATCAGGCGGACCCGTTCACGTATGCCCGCGGGCTCGATGGCGAGCGCCTCGCGGGCCGTGGCCAGCATCCCGGCGTCGGACTCCAGCCCGGTCACCGCGTGCCCGCCCCGGGCCAGCCGCAGGGCCTGGGTGCCCTGCCCCATGCCGACGTCCAGGACGCGCAGCCGCTGCCCGACCGGGAAGCGGCCGGCTATCTGCTCGTCGAGCTGGCGTGCGACCAGTTCCTGACGTACGACATTGCGCAGTCCGCCGAGCCCGGCCAGCCAGGTGGCCGAGCCACCCGCGAAACCGGAAACATCCGTGCTCAGGGCCGCTCTCCGCGCTTGACCTGCGGCTTGGGCAGTCGCAGTCGACGCATCTGAAGCGTACGCATCAGGCCATACGCCACGGCACCACGCTTGGGCGAGTCCGGGAAGCGCTCGGCGAGCTGCTTCCTCAGCCGGATGAAGATACCGATCGAGTCGACGACGATCAGCACGATCACACCGAGCCAGAGCAGCAGCGCGATGTTCTGGAGCTGGCCGACCCTGACCATGCTGAGCACCAGGATCACCACGGCGAGCGGCAGGAAGAACTCCGCGATGCAGAAGCGGGAGTCGACGTAATCGCGGACGAAGCGGCGCACCGGCCCCTTGTCGCGGACGGGCAGGTAACGCTCGTCGCCACTCGCCAGCGCCTCGCGCTGCTTGGCCAGGTCGGCGCGGCGTGCCTCACGCTGGCGCTTCATGGCCGTCTTGCGGTCGGTCGGCGTCGTGGACGCACGACGCCGCTGCGTCTGCGCCTCACTGCGCTTGGGGGTCGGTCGGCCCTTGGGGGCCTGCGGATCGCGGGACTGGGTGGAGAGGTCCGCACTCACCGAGGTGACGGCGGCCTTCTCTTCTTTGGAACGGCTACGGAACACAAAGCCCAAGGGTACGGGGTGCCGAGGTTGGACCCCACCCCCACGGGGAACGATCCCGCAACGGCCTGTGTCCTTACTCGGACACCGTGTGTCTACCCCGGACAGACGGGGACGTTGCCGCCCCTTTCCCTGATGGTCATCTACTCCTTGCGCCGGATCGCGGAGGGGGCGCAGTCGTCCTTGGGGAGGAGCGCATCCGAGCTGGAACAGTGCGGTAATAGAGGCAGGGCCCGTACTGTGGGTTCTGTTGGAGTGCTGGAGCTGGAGTCCGTCAGAAGGGGGCGCGCGAAGCCCATGAGCGGTGTCATGAAACGTATGGGAATGATCTTCCGCGCGAAGGCAAACAAGGCCCTTGACCGGGCTGAGGATCCGCGCGAGACCCTCGACTACTCGTACCAGAAGCAGCTCGAACTGCTGCAGAAAGTACGCCGCGGTGTCGCCGATGTGGCGACGTCGCGCAAGCGGCTGGAGTTGCAGCTGAACCAGCTGCAGGGCCAGTCGTCCAAGCTGGAGGACCAGGGCCGCAAGGCGCTGGCGCTCGGCCGGGAGGACCTGGCGCGAGAAGCGCTCTCCCGCCGCGCGGCGCTCCAGCAGCAGGTCACCGACCTGGAGACGCAGCACCAGACGCTCCAGGGCGAGGAGGAGAAGCTCACGCTCGCCGCGCAGCGCCTCCAGACCAAGGTCGACGCCTTCCGCACGAAGAAGGAGACGATCAAGGCCACGTATACCGCCGCGCAGGCGCAGACCCGGATCGGGGAGGCCTTCTCGGGCATCTCCGAGGAGATGGGCGACGTCGGCATGGCGATCCAGCGCGCGGAGGACAAGACCGCGCAGCTCCAGGCACGGGCCGGCGCGATCGACGAGCTGCTCGCCTCCGGCGCCCTGGACGACCAGTCCGGGATGGCGAAGGACGACATCGCCGCAGAGCTGGACCGGATCTCCGGCGGTACGGATGTCGAGCTGGAACTCCAGCGCATGAAGGCGGAACTGGCGGGCGGCGAGTCCTCGAAGCAGGCGATCGAGGGCGGCCAGGCCGACACTCAGGACGCACCGCCGAGCCAGCACAAATTCGACAAGCAGTAGGGACTCGTCATGATCGTACGGATCATGGGGGAGGGCCAGGTGAAGCTGGCCGACGGCCACTTCGCCGAACTGAACAAGCTCGACGACGAGCTGTTGACCGAGGTCAGGGACGGGGACGGGGACGGCTTCCGCCGTACCTTCCACGCGCTCCTGGCCAAGGTCCGCGAACTCGGCGAGCCGCTGCCGGACGACTCCCTGGAGCCCTCCGAACTGATCCTGCCCGCTCCGGACGCCACCCTGGAGGAGGTCCGCGAGCTGCTGAACGACGATGGCCTGATCCCCTCGCTCTGACGCGCTCCCGCACGTCCACCACTCCACCAAGAGACCCCCGCCACAGGCGGGGGTCTCTTGGTGCGCGCGAGACCGACTCGCAGACGGAGAGCCCCCGCCCCGCACCCACCACGGCACACCCGCACCCGCCCCCGCCGGACGGCGCACCGCACCCCCGCCGGACGGCGACCCGTACCGTTGCCACACGTGACCCCCCTAGGAACCGCCTGCGCCCGCGCCCGCCGCAGCGTGCGCACGCATCCCCTCGCTGCCGACGCGGCCCTCGCCGTAATCGTCTTCGTCTGCATGCTCGGCGGATCGTTCAGCGATCGGCACGGTGGTGGTCCCCACTACCCCGGCCCGGATTTCGGCTCCCGTACCCCCAGCACTCTCAGCGTCGTACTCATGGTGCTGGGCGCCGCCTCGCTCGTCTTCCGCCGCCGCGCACCGGTGCCCGTACTGTTCTGCGCCGCCGGGCTGACCCTCACGGAGCTCCTCACGAGCTATCCGCCCGCCCCCGTCGTCTTCAGCGCCGCCATCGCGCTCTACACCGTCGCCGGGCACACCGACCGCCCCACCACCTGGCGTGTCGGCCTCGCGACCCTGACCGTGCTGACCGTGATTCCGATGGGGTTGGGCCCGGGTCCCTGGTACTTCCAGGAGAGCCTGGGGATCTTCGCCTGGACCGGTATGGCGGGCGCCGCGGGCGATGCCGTACGCAGTCGTCGCGCCTTCGTCGATGCCATACGCGAACGTGCGGAGCGGGCCGAACGCACCCGCGAGGAGGAGGCCCGGCGCCGGGTCGCCGAGGAGCGGCTGCGGATAGCGCGCGATCTGCATGATGTCGTCGCGCACCACATCGCGCTGGTCAACGTCCAGGCCGGGGTGGCTTCCCATGTCATGGACAAGCGGCCCGACCAGGCCAAGGAGGCGTTGGCCCACGTACGGGAGGCGAGCCGTTCCGCGCTCAACGAACTGCGCGCCACGGTCGGGCTGTTGCGCCAGTCCGGCGACCCGGAGGCTCCCACGGAACCGGCCCCCGGGCTGGCGCATCTGGACGGGCTGCTCGACACGTTCCGTAACGCGGGGCTGCCCGTGGAGTTCGCCGTGGACGAGACGGCGGACGCCGCCGGTCTGCTTCCCGCGGCTGTCGGCCTGGCCGCGTACCGGATCATCCAGGAGGCGCTGACCAATGTGCGCAAGCACGCGGGCAGCTCGGCCAAGGCGGAGGTCAGCGTCGTACGGGTCGGCACGACGGTCGAGATAACCGTGCTGGACACCGGCGGGGGCGGGCCCGCCCCGCAGGCCGCCGACACTCCCCACGCCGACGACACCGAAGGCGGCGGCCACGGCCTCGTCGGTATGCGCGAGCGGGTCGGCGCCCTCGGCGGAACCCTCAGTGCCGGACCCCGCTTCGGCGGCGGTTTCCGTGTCCAGGCGATACTGCCGGTGCCGGACAAGAACCGTACGGGGGAGAGCGCGTGACGATCAGGGTGGTGCTCGCCGACGACCAGACGCTGCTGCGCAGCGCGTTCCGCGTGCTGGTGGACTCGGAGTCCGACATGGAGGTCGTCGGGGAGGCCGCCGATGGCGCGCAGGCTGTGGACATCGCCCGCTCCGCCCGCGCGGATGTCGTCCTGATGGACATCCGGATGCCCGGTACGGACGGCCTCGCCGCCACCCGCATGATCAGCGCGGATCCGGATCTCGCCGGGGTACGGGTCGTCATGCTGACGACGTTCGAGGTCGACGAGTACGTGGTGCAGTCGCTGCGCGCGGGGGCCTCCGGCTTCCTGGGCAAGGGCGCGGAGCCGGAGGAACTGCTCAACGCCATCCGTATCGCCGCCGCCGGTGAGGCACTGCTGTCGCCGGTCGCGACGAAGGGGCTCATCGCCACTTTCCTGGCCCAGAGCGGCGGTTCGGCCGAAGGCGGCTCCGGCGCGGCCAGGCACTCCGAGCGGCTGGCGGCCCTCACCGTGCGGGAGCGCGAGGTCCTCGTCCAGGTCGCCGCCGGCCACTCGAACGACGAGATCGCGGAGCGTCTGGCGGTCAGTCCGCTGACCGTCAAGACCCATGTGAACCGTGCGATGGCGAAACTCGGCGCCCGCGACCGCGCCCAATTGGTGGTAATCGCCTACGAATCGGGCCTGGTACGTCCAAGGGTGGAGTGAAGGCCCGCCCTCACGTACTACAGGCGCGGTATGCGGCGCATAAGGAACTGGACCTGGGGCCTACGAACCGGACGCCCCGGATGGCTGATCGTATAGAGGGGCCTTTGTTCCCCTCCGTTCCATCCACGGGTCATCCGAAGCGGGGAAACTCTGCGACGGACAGACCCGGGACGGGCTGCCCGCCCATGGGGCTGCCCGGGGGCGTTCCTTACCGAAAGACCATCTGCGAACCGGACCATTTGCGGACCTGACGACTTGCGGACTTGACCATTTGCGGTCCGGACCACCCGTTGGCCGGACCACCCGTTGGCCGGACCACTTGCGGTCCCGGCCACCCGTGCGGCCGGACCATTCGCGGTCCGGACGATCCGCGGACGGACCACCGCGGACCGCCCGCGACCGGACCGCCCGCGACCGGGCCACCGCGCACACCCGCCGCGTACACCACAGAAGCCTGCCGCGTACACCACAGAAGAGAGACCCAATGTCCTGGCTGTCGAAATTCAGCCTCGCGCAACGGGCCCTGATAGGGCTGATATCGATCATTGCGATCGTCTTCGGGGCCATCGCGATACCCCAGCTCAAGCAGCAGCTGCTGCCTTCCATCGAACTCCCGATGGTGTCGGTGCTCGCCCCCTACCAGGGTGCTTCCCCCGATGTGGTCGAGAAGCAGGTCGTCGAACCGCTCGAGAACTCCATCGAGACCGTTGACGGCATCAGCGGTGTCACCTCCACGGCGAGCGAGGGCAACGCCGTGATCATGGCCAGCTTCGACTTCGGGGGCGGCGGCACCAAGCAGCTCGTCGCCGATATCCAGCAGGCCGTCAACCGGGCCCGGGTCCAGCTCCCGGACACTGTCGACCCGCAGGTCGTGGCCGGTTCGACGGACGACATCCCGACTGTCGTCCTCGCCGTCACCTCCGGCAAGGACCAGCAGGCGCTCGCCGCCCAGCTGGACCGTACGGTCGTCCCGGCCCTGGAGGACATCGAGGGCGTCGGACAGGTCACCGTCGACGGCGTCCGGGACCTTCAGGTCTCCGTCACCCCCGACGACCGGAAGCTCGCCGCCGCGGGCCTCAACACCATGGCGCTCTCCGAGGCCCTCAAGGCGGGCGGCGCGACCCTCCCGGCCGGTTCGTTCACGGAGGACGGCAAGAGCCGTACGGTCCAGGTCGGCGGCGGGTTCACCTCGCTGAAGCAGATCCAGGACCTGCGGATCGCACCGCAGGCCGGCGCCGCCGGTGGAGCAGGCGCGGCCGGAGGCGGCTCGGCGCGGCAGCCCGAGCCCGTACGCCTCGGTGACATCGCGACCGTCGAGCAGAAGCCGTCCGCCGCGACCTCCCTGACCCGTACGGACGGCAAGCCCAGCCTCGCCGTCTCCGTCACCATGGACAAGGACGGCAGTGCCGTCGCCATCTCGGACGAGGTCAAGGACAAGCTGCCCGGCCTCCGCAAGGACCTCGGCTCCGGCGCCGGCCTGACCGTCGTCAGCGACCAGGGCCCGGCCGTCTCCAAGTCGATCTCCGGACTGACCACCGAGGGTGCGCTCGGCCTGGTCTTCGCCGTGATCGTGATCCTGGTCTTCCTGGCCTCGCTCCGCTCCACGATCGTCACCGCGGTCTCCATCCCGCTGTCCGTCGTCCTCGCGCTGATCGTGCTGTGGACGCGTGACCTGTCGCTCAACATGCTCACCCTCGGCGCGCTGACCATCGCGATCGGCCGTGTCGTGGACGACTCGATCGTCGTCCTGGAGAACATCAAGCGGCACCTGGGCTACGGCGAGGAGCGCGAGGGCGCCATCCTCACCGCGGTCAAGGAGGTCGCGGGCGCGGTCACCGCCTCCACCCTCACCACCGTCGCGGTGTTCCTGCCGATCGGTCTCACGGGCGGCATGGTCGGCGAGATGTTCGGCTCGTTCTCCCTGACCGTGACGGCCGCCCTGCTCGCCTCGCTCGTGGTCTCGCTGACCGTCGTACCGGTCCTCTCGTACTGGTTCCTGCGGCCGCCGAAGTCCGTGGCCGGGGTCGACGCCGAGGAAGCCCGCCGCCAGGCGGAGGAGAAGGAGGGCCGCAGCAGGCTCCAGCGGCTGTACGTCCCGGTGCTGCGCTTCGCGACCCGGCGCAGGATCACCAGCGTCGCGCTCTCGATCGTCGTCCTGCTCGGCACGTTCGGCATGGCGCCGCTCCTCAAGACCAACTTCTTCGACCAGGGCGAGCAGGAAGTCCTGACCGTCAAGCAGGAGCTGGAACCGGGCACCAGCCTGGAGTCGGCCGACACCGCCGCGAAGAAGGTCGAGAAGGTCCTCTCCGGTGTCGACGAGATCAAGAACTACCAGGTCACCGTCGGTTCCTCCGGCTTCATGGCGGCCTTCGGCGGCGGTACGGGTGCCAACCAGGCGTCGTACCAGCTGACCCTGAAGGACTCCTCGACGTACGAGAAGACGCGGGACCACATCGAGGACGAGCTGGCCAAGCTCGACGGCGTCGGTCAGACGACGATCGCCGCGGGCGACGGTTTCGGCAGCCAGGACCTGAGCGTCGTGGTCAAGGCCTCCGACGCCGGCACGCTCCGCAAGGCCGCCGACCAGGTCAAGGACGCCGTCGCGAAGCTGGATGACGTCACGGACGTACAGAGCGACCTCTCGCAGTCCGTCCCCCGCATCTCGGTCAAGGCCAACGCCAAGGCCGCCGAGGCCGGGTTCAACGACCAGACGCTCGGTTTGGCCGTCGGCCAGGCGGTACGCGGCACCGAGTCGGGCAAGGCGATCCTGGACGACACCGAGCGCGATGTCGTCATCACCTCGGCCAAGCCGGCCACGACGATCGCCGAGCTGAAGAACCTGTCGCTGGGCGCGGTGAAGCTCGGTCAGATCGCCGATGTGAAGCTGGTTCCCGGACCGGTCTCCATGACCCGGATCGACGGTGCGCGCGCCGCGACGATCACGGCCCGGCCGGTCGGTGACAACACCGGCGCGGTCAGCACCGCGCTTCAGACGAAGATCGACGCCTTGGACCTGCCGGACGGCGCCACCGCGTCCATCGGCGGTGTCTCGCAGGACCAGGACGACGCCTTCGCGAACCTCGGCCTGGCCATGCTGGCGGCCATCGCGATCGTCTTCATGCTGCTGGTCGCGACGTTCCGTTCGCTGGTGCAGCCGCTGATCCTGCTGGTGTCGATCCCGTTCGCGGCGACCGGCGCGATCGGGCTGCTGGTCCTGACGGGTACGCCGATGGGCGTCCCGGCGATGATCGGCATGCTGATGCTGATCGGCATCGTGGTGACCAACGCGATCGTGCTGATCGACCTGATCAACCAGTACCGGTCGCAGGGCCTGAGCGTGGTCGACGCGGTCGTCGAGGGTGGCCGCCACCGGCTCCGCCCGATCCTGATGACGGCGCTGGCGACGATCTTCGCGCTGCTGCCGATGGCCCTGGGCGTCACGGGCGAGGGCGGCTTCATCGCGCAGCCGCTCGCGGTGGTGGTGATCGGCGGTCTGGTGACGTCGACGCTGCTCACGCTGCTGCTCGTGCCGACGCTGTACGCGATGGTCGAACTGCGCAAGGAGCGCCGCGCGAAGAAGAAGGCGGCGAAGCGGGACGGCAAGCGGGACCAGGGCCCGACCGATCCGCCGGCCTCGTCGACCCCGGCGCCCGAGCCGGACCCGGAGCCGGCCAACGCGTAAGGCGCGTTGCTGGTCGCTGACTGCCGGTTGCCCCGGAGCGGTCCCGTTGATCGGGCCGCTCCGGGGCAACCCCGTTTTCCCCAGCGCCGAGGTGGCGGACGTGGGCCGTCCCGGGGTGGCACCGGGACGGCCTGAGCTGGGGGAGTGTGCCTACGCGTCGAGTTCTACGCCTTGAGGGCCGCGACGAATGCGGACCAGGAGGCGGTGGGGAGGATGAGCGCGGGGCCGTGGGGGTTTTTGCTGTCGCGTACGGGGACGAGGCCGGGGAAGTCCTCGGTGATCTCGACGCACGCGCCCCCGTTGGTGTTGCTGTAGCTGCTCTTGCGCCAACGGGCCGTGGCCAGCAGGGGATTGTGTCGCATGGCTGGAAGTCCTCCACAGGGATGGATCAGCCCGTCTCCCACGGCAGCGCGGAGAGACGGGCGGACCTTAGGTATGCCTGCGCCTATGCCTTGAGGGTTGCGACGAACGCCGTCCACGACGCGGTGGGGAGGATGAGTGCGGGGCCGTGGGGGTTTTTGCTGTCGCGTACGGGGACGAGGCCGGGGAAGCCCTCGGCGATCTCGACGCACTCGCCCCCGTTGATGTTGCTGTAGCTGCTTTTACGCCAACGGGCGGTGCTCAGCTCGGGGCTGTGTCGCATGTCTGGTAGTCCTCCATTGCCTTCCGGATCAACTCAGCCGACTCCGTCAGCGAGAGAGCGTTGGCACGCAGCACCTCGTACCGCTTCCGCCACTTCTTCACCGCTTCCAGGTCCTCGTAGAGGTGGCCACTTTCGATGCCCTCTTCGTAGGCCGCCGTGGAGCCATCAGTGAGTGTCAGTAGCGTCAACGCACCGCCCATCAGCGAATGTGGGCCCGCGCTGAACGGCATCACCTGAACCTTACTGTCCGGAGTATCCACCTGGCGGAGCAGCGAAGCCAGTTGATTGAACATGCACTCTCTGCCACCGACAGGTCGCCGTAGAGCTGACTCGTCGATGATTGCCCATCGGTACGGGGGCAAATCTGATCGTTGGCGCTCCTGCCGCGCCATCCGGGCGGCGACACGCTCTTCGAGCTTCTCTTTGGTCAGGCCGGGCAGAAAACCGAAGAACGCGCGCGTATACGCCTCGGTCTGCAACAGACCGGGCAGGACCTGCGCACCGTATTGCTCGATGATCTCGGAGCTCGCTTCGAAGTCCATGTACCGCCGGTACTGATCCGGATGCGCCTCGCGCTTGGCCAGCTGGTACAGGTCGTGGAAGTGCTCGTCCGTACCGAACGCCGCGTCGAGTTTGCGCGGCAGATCAGGGGGCGGCATCAACTCCGCCGTCTCGATGCGCGCGAGCGTGCTCTTGCTGGAGTTCAGGATCTCCGCCAGCCGTACGAGCGACAGATCCGCTCGTTCACGGTGGCGGCGCTGCTCCGAGCCGAAGTAGTGACGGGCCGACAGGTACGGGTTCAGGGCCTGGGGCTTGAATTTCATGGCTGTTTGCCTCGCAATCATCCCATTCTCAACGCTGGGACGGCGTGCCCCTGTTGAGGTCGAACGCCACAGAGTGACGATGTTGGCGCACACGGTAACCGCCGGTGTTCGCGCAATGCCAGACCCTCAGCCCCGGGTTGGGGCCGGGGGCTGGCTCGTCTGATCAGGAGCAGGCCGAGATGGTCCCACGTACAGCGAGGCGCAATGCCCCATCCACGGACCGCAGTTGCAGGGGGGTGGCCACGCGATGATGCTGCGCGACGCACAGGGCGTCCCGTTGCGGCTGTTGCCGTGGACGACGGCGGAGGGCAACCCGTGCTACCTGAGTGCCAACGGCCCCGACAGTCGGATGTCCAGGCTGGCCGACGAGGTGGAGGAAGACCTGCTCATTTCGGTGGAGCACCTCCTGGCGGACGCCGCCAAGTCGCTGCCTCCCGGTCCGAGTGCGGACCCGAAGGAGTTGCGCCGTATGGTCGCGTGCCTCGCGGGGGCGCTGAGTGCCACGTGGCGGATCGCCGTAAGCCGGGGCGGCCGGCTGCCGGGCGCAGACACGGGGCAGCCCTGTGAGCATCGCGAGACCGAGCTGTGTGGCGGCAAGACGTGCTGCCGCACCTGCGCACAGCAGCTCTATTTGTGAGGCTTGCGAGGCCGGTTCGCGGAGGTGCGTGAGCTTCAGCCGAGCTTCGGGGCGAGCAGTTCTTCGGAGCGGTCCCAGAGTTCGCGGGCGAGGTCGGCGTCGAGGGCCTGCGGGTTGTTGCGCTTCGCGGGCTTGCGCTTCTCGTAGTAGGTGCCGGAGACCCAGTCGGTGCCGGGCCGGCCCTCGGCGAGCCAGACGAGCTGCTCGGCACCCTTCTCGGGGGTGATCAGGAAGGCTCGGGCGAGGCGGTTTCCTGTGATGTGTCTGAGGAAGCTGTCGGACTCGGTGGCGAAGTTCGTCGCGACGGTGCCCGGGTGGAAGGCGGCGGTGGAGATGCCCTGTTCGTGGTGGCGGCGGTGCAGTTCCTTGGTGAACAGGATGTTCTCGAGTTTGGCGGTGCCGTAGGCCCGCAGCGCGGTGAAGTCCTGGTCGTGGTCGAGGTCGTCGATGACGACCTTGCCGCTGATGCGCGCGCCGAGACTCGATGTCTGGATCACCGTCGCCTGGCCGGCGATGAGTCTGTCCATCAGCAGCTGGGTGAGCAGGAACGGCGCCAAGTGGTTGACCTGGAAGGTCTTCTCGAAGCCGTCGGCGGTCTTGGTGCGGTCGCCGAAAATGCCGCCGGCGTTGTTGGCGAGTACGTCGATGCGCGGATACCTGGTGGTCAGTTCGGCGGCGAGTTCACGGACATCGTCGAGCCGCGTGAAGTCGGCGAGGTAGTGGTCCGCGCCGATTTCACGGGCGACGGCCTGGGTCTTCTGCGGGGAGCGGCCGACGATGACGACGCGGTGTCCGTTCCGGTGGAGCCGACGGGCTGCCGTGGCGCCGATGCCGTCGCTGGCACCGGTGATGACGATGGTCTTGTTCTGGCTCATGTTCTTCCTCCGGCGCTGAAGTGACCCTGGATGATGGCAGCATACGCCGACCCTGTCAGCTGCTGTCACATCAGGCTGTGCCTGTTACGATCGGTGCATCATGAACGAGAAACTGCCCGGTCTCCGGGAGCGCACCCGCAGGGCGGTGCGGATGGAGATCGCCGAGACCGCCAGTGCGCTGTTCGTCGAGCGCGGCTACGAGGCCACGACCATCGACGACATAGCGGCGGCCGTCGGCATGTCCCAGCGCAGCGTCTTCCGTTACTTCGCCACGAAAGAGGAGATCGTCCTCGGCAAGTTCGACCTCGTCGTGGACGACATGCTCGCCGCCCTGCGCGCACGCCCGGCCGACGAGACGGTCTGGACATCACTGCACCACGTGTTCGACGTGCTGGTTTCCCTCGCGGAGGCGCCGGGCCACGAGGAAATGGTGGAGCCGATGCACCGGGTGATCTTCGAGACCCCCGTGCTGCTCGCCGGTTACCTCCAGAAGTTGCAGCAGATACAGGACGCCGTCGTCGCCGAACTGCTCGAACGCGCGGAGGCGGCCGGCACACCCCACGCCCCCGACGACCCGACGCCCCGCGCGCTCACGGCGGCGGCCTTCGGATGCCTCGTGGCCGCGCAGCACTCCTGGCTCGCCTCCGGCGCGAAAGGCTCCTTCGCCGACGCGATCGCCCGCGCCATGGCAACTGTCGGCCCCCGCGCCTGACTTCGGAGCCCGCGCCATGGCAACTGTCGGCCCCCGCGCCTGACTTCGGAGCCCGCGCCATGGCAACTGTCGGCCCCCGCGCCTGACACGGATGAACAGGGCGGTGCGTGCCCGTTTGTGTACTGGAATTCCCGTCACGCGGGAATTCCGGTACGGGTCTCCGTCCGGGATGGTGACCGCGTGTGCCTCGTCGGGCAGCGGTCGGGCGCCGGGTGGTCGGGACCGGTCCCGACCAGCCCGTGTGACGCTGCCCGGAGTGCTGTCGAAGATGGGTGGGAGGACTCCGTGAGCACTTCCCGCGCGTGGTGGGCCTTTCGCGCCGGGGGAGCCCTGCCCCGGGATCGGGACCGATCCCGGGGGGCTCACGCAACAGCCCTCACCCGCCCGGCAGTTCGCCCCGCCAGTGCCGCCAACCCACCGCACACCGCCATCCCGCCGAACACCGGCACCGCCGCATCCGCCCCGCCCAGCCCCACGAGCGGCGCCACCACCGCCCCCAACGCGCTCTGCGCCGTACCGAGCAGGGCCGAGCCCGTGCCCGCCGCGCCCGGCACCCGCGCGATCGCCAAGGACGACGCGTTCCCGGTGACGAGCCCGAGGCCGCCGCAGACCAGAGCCACCAGCGGGAGATATACGGCCACGGTCAGCACGTCCGCCATGGCGATCGCGAGCAGGGCCACCGCGCCGGCGAACATCGCGTACAGGCCTGCGCTCAGCAGCCGTTCGGGCGCGATCCGGCCCGCCAGCCTGGCGCCGCTCGCGCTGGACAGGGCCATGAACACCGCGCCGAAGGCGAAGTACGCGGACGAGACGCCGACGCTCAGCCCCAGCACGTTCTGAAGCAGGAACGGCGCACCGGCGATGTAGCAGAACAGCGCGCCGAAGGCGAAGGTGAACGCCAGCGAGTAGCCGACGTACGCGCGATCGCGCGCCACGTCCCGTACGGTCCGCAGCAACTCCCGGCCGCCGCCTGCCCGTCGCCGTGACACCGCCAGGCTCTCCGGTAGGGCGACCAGCACGGCCACCACGACCAGCAGCGCCACCCCGGCCAGCACCCGGAACACACCCCGCCACCCGGCCCCGCCCGCCCCGATCACCGCGCCGCCCGCGAGTGGGGCGAGCACCGGTGCCGTACCGGCCAGCGTCATCAGAACCCCGAACAGTCGTGCCGCCGCAGCCCCTTCGGCCACATCCGAGACCACGGCCCGCCCGATCACCACCCCCGCCGCCCCACCGAACCCGGCCACGAACCGCAACACGACCAGCCACCCGAGCCCAGGGGCGACGGCACACAACCCGGTGGCGACGGCACACAACCCGGCCCCCACAACCAGCGGCCCCCGCCGCCCGTACCGGTCCGACAGCGGCCCGAAGACCAAATGCCCGACGGTCATGCCGACCAGGAACGCGGTGAGCGTGAGCTGGACCCCGGAAGCGTCGGTACGCAGTTCGGCGGCCATCCGTGGAAAGGCGGGCAGATACATGTCGGTCGACAAAGGGCCGACGAAACAGAGCAGTACGAGTGCGGCGACGAGCCGGGAACGGGGCATGACGAGAAGACCTCTGGCTTCCGGAACGGGAAATGGCCGGGAACGCAGGGGAGGGGGATTGCTGGAGCATCAACGTGCTCCGGGAACCGTCAAACCGTTTTTCCCGGGCGGAGCGGGGGCGAAGCCCGCGCTCAAGAACGCCTGGGCGGTCGAGATGCAGAGACTGTGGACGAAGCGGGGGTGGAGGAGGTGGTGCCCCGCATACGCGGGGACCACTTCATCAACTCGCGGCTCATCGAGGGGATCAAGGGACCAACCCCGCACGCGCGGGGACAACTATCCACCAGGCGCTCATGGACCAGACGGCCCGGGACCAACCCCGCACGCGCGGGGACAACCCCTGGTGTATGGCGTGGACCTGGTGCCTGGTGGGACCAACCCCGCACGCGCGGGGACAACACAAGCCGGCCAGCCACTTTACGCGGCCACGCGCCCGCCCTTACCCACTTCCGCGCATTCCGGCATAGCGCCCATCCCACCCCTCGCCCCACCCCCTACGGCAGCGCCAGCATCCGCTCCAGCGCCAGCTGCGCGAAGTCCCCCGTCTCCTTCTCCACCTCGATGACGTTGACCGCGTTGCCCTCGGCCAGCGACTCCAGCGCCCACACCAGGTGCGGCAGGTCGATCCGGTTCATCGTGGAGCAGAAGCAGACCGTCTTGTCGAGGAAGACGATCTCCTTGCCCTCGGGGGCGAAACGGTTCGCCAGGCGCTGTACGAGGTTCAGCTCCGTGCCGATCGCCCACTTCGAGCCCGCCGGGGCCGCCTCCAGCGCCTTGATGATGTATTCCGTCGAGCCGACGTAGTCCGCCGCCGCCACGACCTCGTGCTTGCACTCCGGGTGCACCAGGACGTTCACGCCCGGGATCCGCTCCCGTACGTCCCGTACCGAGTCCAGCGAGAAGCGGCCGTGCACCGAGCAGTGGCCGCGCCACAGGATCATCTTCGCGTCCCGCAACTCCTGAGCCGTGAGGCCGCCGTTGGGCTTGTGCGGGTTGTAGAGGACGCAGTCGTCCAGGGACATCCCCAGCTCCCGTACCGCCGTGTTCCGGCCGAGGTGCTGGTCCGGCAGGAACAGGACCTGTTCGCCCTGCTCGAAGGCCCAGTTCAGGGCGCGCTCGGCGTTCGAGGACGTGCAGATCGTGCCGCCGTGCTTGCCGGTGAAGGCCTTGATGTCGGCGGAGGAGTTCATGTACGAGACGGGCACGACCCGGTCGGCTATGCCGGCCTCCGTCAGTACGTCCCAGCACTCCGCGACCTGCTCCGCCGTGGCCATGTCGGCCATGGAGCAGCCCGCCGCCAGGTCCGGCAGGACGACCTTCTGGTCGTCGGTGGTCAGGATGTCCGCGGACTCCGCCATGAAGTGCACGCCGCAGAAGACGATGTACTCGGCGCCCGGCCGTGCCGCCGCGTCCTTGGCCAGCTTGAAGGAGTCGCCGGTGACATCCGCGAACTGGATGACCTCGTCCCGCTGGTAGTGGTGGCCCAGGACGAAGACCTTGTCCCCGAGCTTCTCCTTGGCCGCGCGGGCACGCTCCACCAGGTCGGGGTCGGACGGGGAGGGCAGGTCGCCGGGGCACTCCACGCCTCGCTCGCTGCGGGTGTCGGCCTCGCGGCCGAGCAGCAGCAGAGCGAGCGGCGTCGGCTGGACGGCGAGATCCTGACGGGGCTGGGCGGTGGTCACGTCACGCACCCTTTCTTCTCAGCAAACGAGCCTTTTCGTCTAATTGACGTTATCTATCATAGCCGCTTCACGTCACTTTGACGATGGCCATAGCGTCGATGTGACGCATTCCCGGGGCTACCCCAGCACCTGGCGCGGCTCCGCCACCCGCTGCCGTTCCGGAACGTGGTGTGCGAGCATGAAGTAGGGGAAAGACACGCCCTGGGGCCACGGAATGAATCCGTGGCCGCGCCGGTTGCACTGTCGGCAAGCAGTCCGTACAACCCGGGAGAGAAGCAGATGTCCGTATCGGACGAGACCACCACCGCGAGCGACGGCATCCTCCTGTCCGACGCCGCCGCGGGCAAGGTCAAGGCCCTGCTGGACCAGGAAGGCCGGGACGACCTCGCGCTGCGCGTCGCCGTTCAGCCCGGCGGCTGCTCCGGCCTCCGCTACCAGCTGTTCTTCGACGAGCGTTCGCTCGACGGCGATGTCGTCAAGGACTTCGGCGGCGTCAAGGTCGTCACCGACCGGATGAGCGCCCCGTACCTGGGCGGCGCCTCCATCGACTTCGTCGACACCATCGAGAAGCAGGGCTTCACGATCGACAACCCGAACGCCTCGGGCTCCTGCGCCTGCGGTGACTCCTTCAGCTAAACAGCCAGGACAGTACGGCCAGGACGGCACAGAGCCGTACATGGCGTACGTGGAAGGCGGCGGCCCCTCTCGGGACCGCCGCCTTCCACATGTTCGGCGAAGGCCCGCTAACGGCGCGGCACCCGCTCGCCCGAGGCCCCGTCCACCACCTGCCGCTCGCCCAGCGCCTTGTCCAGCGTCACCGTGACGTCCTGCTCCTTGGCCAGCGCCACGCAGACCTTCCCCGGCTCCGGCTCGGACACGATGAGCCTCACCTTCACCGCCGAACCGCTCTCGTCCGCCTTCGCCTTGTACGTGCTGCACACGCCGCCCATGAAGCGCAGGCTCAGCGTCCGCCCGTCCACGCCGTACGACGTGACGTGAATCCCCTTGTCGCCGTTGCCGCGCGGCTGTTCCCCGCGGGGCGGCTTCGGCGGCTTCGGCTTCGTCAGGAACTCCGGCGCGACCGCGGGCTGGGTGACCGTGTACGGCGGCGCTCCGCCGCCCGGGGCCACCTCGAACAGCCAGGACGGTACGAGCGCCCCGCGCCCGGCCACGGACCGCATCGCGAGGCCGAAGACGGCCTTCTTGATCTCGACCGGCTTCTTGGCGGTCCCGCCCTCCGCCGACGTGTTCAGTTCCTTCAGCGCCTCGTCCGCGCCGATCACCGGATACGCGTCGCTCCGCTCAGGAGCCTTCAGGTGCCCGATACCGCCGACCACCTGGCCGTCGGCGCCCACCTGGATCCCGGTGGGCCAGCCGTACGTGGGCAGTCCACCGATCACCGGATCCGCGCTCACCACCCGGACCGCGCCCCTCACCTGGCGGGCGTCGAGCGCGGCGTCGTCCTGGCCCAGCGCCTTCAGCACCGGAGCCGCCGCCATCTTCGCCGCGGCCTCGCTCACGGCCGAGTCCTCACCGAGGCCGCTGCCCTTGCCGCTTCCGCTGTCTCCACCGCTCGGGCAGCTCTTGCCCTTCAGGCAGTTGTCGCCGCCCGGCGACGGGCCGAACCGCGCGAACGTCCAGGTGGCCGGGGCCTGCTTGGTGACCCGGAGAACCGGCCCCGAGCCGTCCTTCTCCGTACCGACCTTCCACGCCGTTTCCTCCGACCGCGGTGTGCCCGTCACTCCGAGCGCCTCCGCCAGCCGGGCCACCTCGGCCGCCGTGACCTTGGCGTTCCCGTCCGTACGGTAGACACGTGCCGCGTCCGGTGCCAGGGGCGGTTTCCCCTTGAGGCGGTAGACGACTCCGTGCGGATCGGGCTCGCCGGGCGCGATACCGGGAGGCGCCGAGGCACCGGTCCTGCCCGCGGCACCGGTCCCGGCCACTGCGCCCGGCCCGGTCGCCGCGCTGTCGAGAGCCAGCGGTGGTGGCTTCCCGTCACCGCCCGCCGTACCGCTCCCGCTGCGCTTGTCCTCCGTACCGCTGCCGCCGGCGGCGCTCGTCGCGAAGAACGCGCCGCCGCCCCCGGCGATCAGAACCGCCGCCGCAACCGTCGCGGCGGCGAACGCGGTACGCCGCCGACGCGGTGTCTCCTCGCCGACGGTGCCGTCGGCTTCGGCCGTGCTCTCGTGAGACTGCTCCGTGCTGGTCACCGCTTCGCTCCTTCGACTGAGTGCCGTCCGACCGCGTGTCGTCCCATGCCGTCCCCGCCGTACGCCCGTTGCCCATGTCCCCTGGATCGCCAGGACACGTGGATCGCCTGGACAAGGGACACCGGTGGGACGGAAGGGGGAAGCGTGCGGTTCCCCACACTGTGCCGGACGGGTCACGCGGTCGCTCCGTACGGCCCGCACGATCGCGCGGAATCCCCGTCCGATCGTTCGGACGGCCTGCCCGATCACGCGGAACATCCGCCCGATTCAGCCCGCCGGACACCTCGGCCGACGACCTCAGTCGTCGCACGGGGACGGAACCGATAGCGTGAAGCGGTCAACCGTTCTCCTCATCAGGAGCGTTACGCCGTGCGAATCGCAGTCACCGGCTCCATTGCCACCGACCATCTGATGACCTTCCCCGGCCGCTTCGCCGAACAGTTGGTCGCGGAGCAGCTCCACACGCTCTCCCTCTCCTTTCTCGTAGACAACCTGGATGTGCGCAGGGGCGGTGTCGGGGCGAACATCTCCTTCGGCATGGGCCAGCTGGGCACCCGCCCCATCCTGGTGGGCGCGGCCGGCGCGGACTTCGACGAGTACCGCGACTGGCTCGACCGCCACGGGGTCGACACCGCCTCGGTCCGTATCTCCGACGTCCTGCACACGGCCCGTTTCGTATGCACGACGGACGCCGACCACAACCAGCTCGGCTCCTTCTACACGGGTGCCATGAGCGAGGCCCGTCTGATCGAGCTGAAGAAGGTCTCCGACCGCGTCGGCGGACTCGACCTGGTGCTGATCGGCGCCGACGACCCGGAGGCGATGCGCCGGCACACCGAGGAGTGCCGTTCGCGCGGGATTCCCTTCGCCGCCGACTTCTCGCAGCAGATCGCCCGCATGGACGGCGAGGAGATCCGCAACCTGCTCGAAGGGGCCACGTACCTCTTCTCCAACGAGTACGAGAAGGGGCTCATCGAGTCCAAGACCGGCTGGACCGAGGACGAGATCCTCGCCAAGGTCGGCCACCGCGTCACGACCCTCGGCAAGCGGGGTGTCCGCATCGACAAGGTCGGCGAGGAGCCGATCGTGGTCGGCTGCCCGGAGGAGGAGGTCAAGGCCGACCCGACCGGTGTCGGCGACGCCTTCCGCGCCGGGTTCCTCTCGGGTCTCTCCTGGGGCGTCGGCCTGGAGCGCGCCGCCCAGGTGGGCTGCATGCTCGCGACGCTCGTCATCGAGACGGTGGGCACCCAGGAGTACACGCTCAGCCGGACCCACTTCATGGACCGTTTCACCAAGGCGTACGGCCATGACGCGGCCGTCGAGGTCCAGGCCCACCTGAGCTGACCCCGACTCTCAGGGCCCGGCCCGAGGGCCGAGTCCGAGAGGGCGTTCAGGACACCCGGCGGACCACATACGCGACACCGTGGTCCGCCGGCTGTTCGCCCAGGTACTCCTGGCCGCGCATCTCGCACCACGCCGGAATGTCCAGCCGCGCCGCCTCGTCGTCCGAGAGAACGGACACCGTCCCGCCCACCGGCACCTCGCCGAACACCTTGGCCAGCTCGATCACCGGGATCGGACACCGCCGGCCCAGCGCGTCCACCACGAGCGACGGCGCCGACCCGCCGGACGGTCCAGGCCCGCCGGACCCACTGGTCTCGTCTGGAGCAGAGACCGGAACCGGAGCCCCGAGCCGCTCCCGTGCGCCCGAGACCACCCCCGGAAGCACCTCCAGGAACCGGTCCACCTCCGCCTCCGCAGTGCCCAGGGGGAGCGAGATCCGGACATTGCCCTCCGACAGCACGCCCATCGCCCGCAGTACATGGCTCGGGGTCAGGGTGCTGCTCGTACAGGACGAACCGGAGGAGACCGAGAAGTCCGCCCGGTCCAGCTCGTGCAGCAACGCCTCTCCGTCGACATAGAGACAGGAGAAGGTGACGAGGTGCGGAAGCCGGTGCTCCGGATCGCCCACCACCTCGACATCGGGCACCAACTCCGGCACCCGCGCCCTGATCCGGTCCACCAGCGCCCGCAGCCGTACCGCCTCGTCCGCCGCCTCCGCGCGCACCGCCCGCAGCGAGGCCACCGCGGCCACGACGGCCGGAATGTTCTGGAAACCCGGCACGCGCCCCGACTCCCGCTCGTCGGCGGGACCTTGCGGTGCGAACCGGACACCCTTGCGTACGGCCAGCAGCCCGACGCCCGCGGGTCCGCCCCACTTGTGGGCGCTCGCGGCCAGCAGCGACCAGGCGCCCCCGACCTTCCCCCAGCCCAGCGACTGCGCCGCGTCCACCAGCAGCGGGACGCCCCGGCTCCGGCAGATCTCGGCCACCGCGGCCACCGGCTGTTCCGTACCGACCTCGTGGTTGGCGGACTGGAGACAGGCCAGCGCCGTGTCCTCGCGCAGAGCCCGGCCGTACGCGTCCGGCGCGCTCGCCCCGTAACGGTCCACCGGGACCTCGGTCACCGTGCTCTCGGTGGCGGCCGCATGCGCCTCCGCGGCGTGCAGGACCGAGGAGTGCTCCACCGCCGACACCACCACATGCGCGCCGACGCGCCGACGGGCCGCCAGGGCACCGGACATGCCGGAATGCACCGCATTCGTCCCCGAAGGAGTGAAAACCAGCTCGTCGGGGCGACAGCCGACCGCCTCCGCCGCCGCCTCCCGTGCCGCGTCCAGCAACAGCGCCGCCCGACGGCCCTCCCGGTAGAGCCGGGCAGGGTCCGCCCAGCCCTCGTCCAGGGAGGCCTGGAGGGCCTGACGGGCCACGGGATGCAGCGGGGCGGAGGACGCGGCGTCGAAGTAAGGCACGGCGCCACGCTAACCCCGTACCCCGTCACCGGGTCGACACTGAGCCCCTCACCCCGCCACGCCCCTGCGCCCCGCCGGGACCGGACGGTCCGTCAGAAAGGTTTCAGCGCCGCCGAGTCCGGCGCCGACCGGAGATCCGCCAGGGATCTGTCAGTGGTCCGCGGGGGCGCCACCAGCGGCCCCGCGGGGCTCCGGCCCGCGCCTTCCGGGGGTCCACCGGCCGCCCCCGGAATGGCGCGGTCCACCCCTTCGGGGTGCCGGGCGGCGCGTTGGGCACCCTCCCCGCACGACCCCAAATTGCGTCCAGTAGGGTTTGGTCCGCATAAACATCCAAACCCCTGCCCGTGTCAGGGCCGGCGACCGACCAGCGAGACGGCCGCAGCCGACCACGCGGGCGAGACTCTCGGGAAGGCGCTACGTGAGTCCCAACGGCTCCGACCGCTCGTCGCGGCGCCCGATGCGGCGGAAGCTGCCGCAGGTGCTGACTGCGGGCCTGATCCTCGCGACCGCCACCGGTTGCTCATACAAGGACTTCCCCCGCCTTGGTATGCCCACCCCAGTGACGGAGGAGGCTCCCAGGATCCTCTCCCTCTGGCAGGGCTCGTGGGCGGCAGCGCTCATCACGGGCATCCTGGTGTGGGCACTGATCGTGTGGAGCATCATCTTCCACCGTCGCTCCCGCACCAAGGTGGAGGTACCTCCGCAGACCCGGTACAACATGCCCATCGAGGCGCTGTACACGGTCGTCCCGCTCATCATCGTCTCGGTGCTCTTCTACTTCACGGCACGGGACGAGTCGAAGCTGCTCGCCCTCTCCGAGAAGCCGGTCCACAACATCAACGTGGTCGGCTACCAGTGGAGCTGGGGCTTCAACTACGTCGAGAACGTGGACGGCAAGACCACCACAGGCAACGAGATCCCCAAGGAACTCGATGCCATCCCCGACCGGTTCCAGGAGAAGTTCCCCAAGGGTGCCGAAGGCGTCTACGACGCCGGTGTGCCGGGCACGCAAAACCCGCAGACGGGCAACCCGGGTCCGACCCTCTGGCTCCCCAAGGGCGAGAAGGTCCGGTTCATCCTGACCTCGCGGGACGTCATCCACTCCTTCTGGGTGGTGCCGTTCCTGATGAAGCAGGACGTCATCCCGGGCCACACCAACGCCTTCGAGGTCACTCCGACCCAGGAAGGCACCTTCCTGGGCAAGTGCGCCGAGCTCTGCGGCGTCGACCACTCGCGGATGCTGTTCAACGTCAAGGTGGTCTCCCCGGAGCGCTACCAGCAGCACCTGGAAGAGCTGGCCAAGAAGGGCCAGAACGGCTACATCCCGTCCGGCATTGAGCAGACGGATCCGGCCAGGAATGCGGAGACGAACAAACTGTGAGCATCCTCAACGAACCCCAGGGTGCCGCCGCAGCAGCTGACGACTCGTACGAGAGTGAGCTGCCGGTACGGCGCAAGCAGCCAGGCAATGTCGTCGTGAAGTGGCTGACCACCACCGACCACAAGACGATCGGCACGATGTACCTGGTCACGTCGTTCGCGTTCTTCTGCATCGGCGGTCTGATGGCGCTCTTCATGCGCGCCGAGCTGGCCCGTCCCGGCACGCAGATCATGTCGAACGAGCAGTTCAACCAGGCGTTCACGATGCACGGCACGATCATGCTGCTGATGTTCGCGACGCCGCTGTTCGCCGGATTCGCCAACTGGATCATGCCGTTGCAGATCGGTGCGCCCGATGTGGCGTTCCCGCGGCTGAACATGTTCGCGTACTGGCTCTACCTCTTCGGCTCGATCATCGCGGTGAGCGGTTTCCTCACGCCGCAGGGTGCCGCCGACTTCGGGTGGTTCGCGTACTCGCCGCTGTCGGACGCGGTCCGTTCGCCGGGCATCGGCGCCGACCTGTGGATCATGGGTCTGGCGTTCTCCGGCTTCGGTACGATCCTCGGCTCGGTCAACTTCATCACCACGATCATCTGCATGCGCGCTCCCGGCATGACGATGTTCCGGATGCCGATCTTCACCTGGAACGTGCTGCTGACCGGTGTACTGGTCCTGCTCGCCTTCCCGGTGCTGGCCGCCGCGCTGTTCGCCCTGGAGGCGGACCGCAAGTTCGGTGCGCACATCTTCGACTCCGCCAACGGCGGGGCGTTGCTCTGGCAGCACCTCTTCTGGTTCTTCGGGCATCCAGAGGTGTACATCATCGCGTTGCCGTTCTTCGGCATCGTCTCCGAGATCATCCCGGTCTTCTCCCGCAAGCCGATGTTCGGTTACATCGGCCTGGTGGGCGCGACCATCGCGATCGCGGGTCTCTCGGTGACGGTCTGGGCGCACCACATGTACGTGACCGGCGGTGTGCTGCTGCCGTTCTTCTCGTTCATGACGTTCCTGATCGCGGTCCCGACCGGGGTGAAGTTCTTCAACTGGCTGGGCACGATGTGGAAGGGCTCACTGTCCTTCGAGACACCGATGCTCTGGACGATCGGCTTCCTGATCACCTTCGTCTTCGGTGGCCTGACCGGTGTCATCCTGGCCTCCCCGCCGATGGACTTCGCGGTCTCCGACTCGTACTTCGTGGTCGCGCACTTCCACTACGTCGTCTTCGGCACCGTGGTATTCGCGATGTTCGCCGGATTCCACTTCTGGTGGCCGAAGTTCACCGGCAAGATGCTGGACGAGCGCCTCGGAAAGATCACTTTCTGGACGCTGTTCATCGGATTCCACGGCACCTTCCTCGTACAGCACTGGCTGGGCGCCGAAGGAATGCCGCGCCGTTACGCGGACTACCTCGCCTCCGAGGGCTTCACCGCGCTCAACACGGTGTCCACGATCAGCTCGTTCGTGCTCGGTCTGTCGATCCTGCCGTTCTTCTACAACGTCTGGAAGACCGCCAAGTACGGCAAGAAGATCGAGGTCGACGACCCGTGGGGCTACGGCCGTTCGCTCGAATGGGCGACTTCCTGCCCGCCGCCGCGGCACAACTTCCTCACCCTGCCGCGGATCCGTTCCGAATCCCCGGCGTTCGATCTGCACCACCCGGAGATCGCCGCCCTCGACCAGCTGGACAACGCCGGCCACGGAGCCGACTCCGGCGTCCTCGTCGGTGGCAAGGAGGCCGGGAAGTGAAGATCCAAGGCACGATGTTCCTGTGGCTCAGCTTCTTCATCCTGGCCTCCGCCGTCGTCTACGGCGTCTGGTCGAAGGAGCCGGTCGGCACGACCGCGTTGTTCCTGGCCTTCGGGCTGAGCGTCATGATCGGCTTCTACCTGGCCTTCACCGCCCGCCGGGTGGACGCGATGGCGCAGGACAACAAGGAAGCCGATGTCGCGGACGAGGCCGGTGAGGTGGGGTTCTTCGCCCCGCACAGCTGGCAGCCGTTCTCGCTCGCCATCGGTGGCGCGCTCGCGTTCCTGGGTGTAGCCGTGGGCTGGTGGCTGATGTACTTCTCGGCGCCGCTGCTCCTGATCGGCCTCTGGGGCTGGGTCTTCGAGTTCTACCGGGGCGAGAACCAGAACCAGTAGCACACAGTAGTCAACCGGGGGGCCCGGACACTCCGCCACGGAGCGTCCGGGCCCCCCGTTTGCTCCGCTCATCGCGCGGAAGAACGCCGGATCTTCTTACCGTGTGCTCATGAACCACACGCCGCGTTCGCGCACCGTTCTCAGCTGCATCCTGCTGGTCGTGTCCCTCGGGGCGGGCGCGACCGCGTGCGGGGGGAGTGACAAGCACCCCCTCTCCGCCAAGCCGTCCGACGCCACCGGGAAGATCGCCTTCAGCGCGCCCGCGGGCAGCGCCAAGGCAGATCCCGACAAGCCCCTGGAGGTCACCTCCAAAGGAGGCGACGGCCGGATCACCGATGTCATCGCCGTCGACGCGACAGGCCACTACCTGGCCGGCGAACTCGCCGCCGACGGCCTGCGCTGGCACTCGACGGCGCCGCTGGCGGCCGGCGCCCGCTACACCGTCAAGGTCGCCACGGAGAACAAGAGCGGCGCCCCCGGCGCCCGTACCCTCACCTTCGACACCCGCCCCGCCAAGAAGAAGCTCCAGGTCGAATTCGGCCCGGAGGAGGGCGAGTACGGCGTGGGCCAGCCCATCACCGCCACGCTCAGCGAGCCGATCAAGTCGAAGAAGGCCCGGGACGTCGTCGAACGGTCCCTGAAGGTCCGCTCCACCCCCGTCGCGAACGGCGGCGCCTGGCACTGGGTGGACGACACGGAACTGCACTTCCGTCCGAAGGAGTACTGGCCCGCACACGGGAGCATCACGGCGACCAGCAACCTCGAAGGCGTGAAGATCAGCGACAAGCTGTACGGGGCCGCCGTCAAGCCGCTCAAGCTGGCTGTCGGCAGCCGCCTGGAGGCGATCGTCGACGCCAGCGCGCACTACATGACGGTCTACCGCGACGGGGAAGAGATCAACAGCATCCCGGTGACCACCGGCAAGCCCGGCTTCTCCACCCGTAACGGCATCAAGGTCGTCCTGGGCAAGCAGCAGTTCGTGCAGATGAACGGCTCAACCGTCGGCATCGGCGGCAGCGAGGGCTACAACCTGCCGGTGTACTGGGCGACCCGCGTCACCTGGAGCGGTGAGTACGTGCACGCCGCGCCCTGGTCCGTCGGCTCCCAGGGAGTCGCGAACGTCAGCCACGGATGCGTCGGCATGTCCACCGGAAACGCCGCCTGGTTCTTCGAGACCGTCACCCCGGGCGACATCGTCCAGGTCGTCAACAGCGCCGGCGACTACATGGAGGACTTCGGCAACGGCTTCGGCGACTGGAACATGGAGTGGGACGACTGGCGCAAGGGCAGCGTCCTCCAGGCCGGTATTAGGGACGGCAGCAGCCCCGCCGACGCGGCGCGGCTCCGCCCCTCGGTCTGACCCTACGGAGGACCGCAAGGACGCACAGAGTCCGTCCGTACGAAGGAACTCCGGCCGTACGGAGTCCATCCCCCGCACGACCGGCCACGAGCCCCTCTCACGCCTCCTGCCGCGCGCCGGCGCCCCTCACGCCTCCACGGAGAGCCTGGCGCGCAGCAGGGAGGCCAGAGCGTCCGCGAAGCCGACCGGCTCGACCGGAAGGGTCACCGCCGCCTCCGCGCGGCTCCAGGTGGCCAGCCAGGCGTCCTGCGGGCGGCCGATCAGCAGCAGCACCGGCGGGCAGTCGAAGATCTCGTCCTTGATCTGCCGGCAGACGCCCATGCCCCCTGCGGGGACCGTCTCGCCGTCCAGCACGCAGACGTCGACACCGCCCTTGTCCAGCGCCTCGAGGACCGCCGGCAGCGTCGCGCACTCCAGGAACTCGACCCGTGGGACGTCGGCGGCCGGCCGGCGTCCCGCAGCCAGCCTGACCTGCTCGCGGGTGTTCGCGTCGTCGCTGTAGACCAGCACCGTTGCGGTCGGCTGCATTGTTCCTCCGTGACATCAGTGTCTGCGAGGTCTCCGGGGCGCGGTTGCCCCGGACCGATGCGCGGATGCTACTCCGTCGGACACCATGTCAGCACGGGTAACGACGACGCTTCGCCAGGCCGTTAGTGCTGAGCACACCCCATGGACACACCGAACGGCACCCCCCGGAGTCAGCGCGGGATAAGCGACCGACATAATGTCGGTCGTGGCGACAGCAACGACAGTAGAAACCGGGCACGCGCACCCGTCGGTCAATCGGCCGAACCTCACCAGCGTCGGAACCATCATTTGGCTGAGTTCCGAGCTGATGTTCTTCGCGGCCCTCTTCGCGATGTACTTCACCCTGCGTTCGGTGATGGGAGCGGCGTACTGGAAGGAAATGGCTTCGGCCCTGAACGTTCCGTTCTCGGCGACGAACACCACGATCCTGGTGCTCTCCTCCCTCACCTGCCAGCTCGGCGTCTTCGCCGCCGAGCGGGGTGACGTGAAGAAGCTCCGAACCTGGTTCGTGATCACGTTCGTGATGGGTGCGATCTTCATCGGCGGTCAGATCTTCGAGTACACGGAACTGGTCAAGGAGGAAGGGATCTCCCTCTCCTCCGACCCGTACGGCTCGGTGTTCTACCTGACCACCGGCTTCCACGGCATGCATGTGACGGGGGGTCTGATCGCGTTCCTGCTCGTCCTGGGCAGGACGTACGCGGCCAGGAGATTCACCCACGAACAGGCAACCGCAGCCATCGTCGTGTCCTATTACTGGCACTTCGTCGATGTCGTCTGGATCGGCCTCTTCGCCACGATCTACTTGATCAAGTAGCCGGGCCACGCGCCCGAGCGCACACAGTCCAGAAGCACCGACGCTGAAGATCCTGACACCGGGGTAATCCGTGAAAAAGCTCTCCGCACGACGACGCCATCCGCTGGCGGCGGTCGTCGTCCTACTCTTCGCGCTGGCGGCCACCGGGGGGCTGTACGCCGCGTTCGCGCCCGCGAGTAAGGCGCAGGCCGACGAAACCTCCCAGTCACTCGCCATCGAGGAGGGCAAGAAGCTCTACTCCGTGGGCTGTGCCAGCTGCCACGGAACCGGCGGTCAGGGTTCCTCTGACGGGCCGAGCCTGGTCGGCGTCGGCTCCGCCTCCGTGGACTTCCAGGTCGGCACCGGCCGTATGCCGGCGCAGCAGCCCGGCGCGCAGGTGCCGAAGAAGAAGGTCATCTACTCGCAGAAGCAGATCGACCAGCTCGCCGCGTACGTGGCGTCTCTCGGTGCCGGTCCGATCACGCCCACCGAGAAGCAGTACAGCCCCGCGGGCGCCGACATCGGCAAGGGCGGCGAGCTGTTCCGTACCAACTGCGCCCAGTGCCACAACTTCACCGGTGAGGGTGGCGCGCTGACACACGGCAAGACCGCGCCGAGCCTCGAGGGCGTGGATCCGAAGCACATCTACGAGGCCATGCAGACCGGCCCGCAGAACATGCCGTCCTTCCCCGACTCCACGATGCCGGAGCAGCAGAAGAAGGACATCATCGCCTACGTCAAGGCGGTGAACGGCGACGAGACCGAGAGCCCCGGCGGTCTCAGCCTGGGCGGCCTCGGCCCCGTGAGCGAGGGCCTGTTCGCCTGGATCTTCGGTCTGGGTGCTTTGATCGCAGCCGCCGTCTGGGTCGCGGCCCACACCGCTAAGGCCAAGAAGTCATGAGTAGCCAAGAGATTCCAGAAGAGACCCTGCCGAGCGAGCAGGACACCGCGCACGGCGCGGTGCAGGTGGCGGACGACCCGTTCGCCGACCCGGGGCTGCCGGCCCATAAACCGCGCATACAGGACATCGACGAGCGGGCGGCCAAGCGGTCCGAGCGTGCGATCGCCTTCATGTTCGCGCTGTCGATGGTGGCGACCGTGGCGTTCATCGCCTCGTTCGTGGCGTTCCCGGTCGACAAGAGCGTCTACATCTGGCCCATCGGCCATGTCAGCGCCCTGCACTTCTCGCTGGGTGTGACCCTGGGCATCGCGCTGTTCTGCATCGGCGCCGGCGCGGTCCACTGGGCCCGCACGCTGATGTCGGACGTGGAGACCGCGGCCGAGCGTCACCCGATCGAGGCGCCGCCGGAGGTCAAGGCGAAGGTCCTGGAGGACTTCGCCGCGGGCGCCGCCGAGTCCGGCTTCGGCCGGCGCAAGCTGGTCCGCAACACCATGTTCGGCGCGCTCGCGCTCGTACCGCTCTCCGGAGTGGTGCTGCTGCGCGACCTGGGTCCGCTGCCCGAGAAGAAGCTCCGCTCCACGCTGTGGGCCAAGGGCAAGCAGCTCATCAACATGAACACCCATGAGCCGCTGCGTCCCGAGGACGTCGTCGTGGGCTCGCTGACCTTCGCCATGCCCGAGGGCCTGGAGGAGCACAGCGAGGACTTCCAGAAGGAGATCGCCAAGGCGGCCCTGATGATCGTCCGGATCCAGCCGGACGAGATCAAGGACAAGCGCGAGCTCGACTGGTCCCACCAGGGCATCGTGGCGTTCTCGAAGATCTGCACCCATGTCGGCTGCCCGATCAGCCTGTACGAGCAGCAGACGCACCACGTGCTCTGCCCGTGCCACCAGTCCACCTTCGACCTCTCCGACGGCGCCCGCGTCATCTTCGGCCCGGCCGGTCACGCTCTTCCGCAGCTGCGGATCGGTGTGAACGCCGAGGGCAACCTCGAGGCGCTCGGCGACTTCGACGAGCCCGTCGGTCCTGCTTTCTGGGAGCGCGGATGAGTACCACCACTGCTACGGACGACAAAAAGCGCCAGGCACCCGCGGGCGAGCGGGTCGCCGACTGGGCCGACGGCCGACTGGGGATCTACTCCCTGGCCAAGGCCAACATGCGGAAGATCTTCCCGGACCACTGGTCCTTCATGCTCGGCGAGATCTGCCTGTACAGCTTCATCATCCTCATCCTCACGGGTGTGTACCTGACGCTGTTCTTCCACCCGTCGATGAACGAGGTGGAGTACCACGGCGGTTACATCCCGCTCCAGGGCCAGATGATGTCGGAGGCGTTCGCCTCCACGCTGGACATCAGCTTCGATGTCCGCGGTGGTCTGCTGATCCGGCAGATCCACCACTGGTCCGCGCTGATCTTCCTCGCGGCCATGCTCGTCCACATGATGCGAGTCTTCTTCACGGGTGCGTTCCGCAAGCCCCGTGAGGTCAACTGGGTATTCGGCTTCCTGCTGTTCGTCCTGGGCATGTTCACCGGCTTCACCGGTTACTCGCTCCCGGACGACCTGCTCTCCGGCACCGGCGTCCGGTTCATGCAGGGCGCGGTCCTGTCGGTCCCGATCGTCGGAACGTACCTGTCGATGTTCCTGTTCGGTGGGGAGTTCCCCGGCGGCGACTTCGTGGCCCGTTTCTACTCGGTCCACATTCTGCTGCTGCCGGGCATCATGCTCGGCCTGGTCGTGGCCCACCTGATCCTGGTCTTCTACCACAAGCACACGCAGTTCGCGGGCCCCGGCAAGACGGAGAAGAACGTCGTCGGCATGCCGCTGCTGCCGGTCTACATGGCCAAGGCCGGAGGCTTCTTCTTCCTGGTCTTCGGTCTCATCACGATCGTCTCGGCCATCGCCACGATCAACCCGATCTGGGCGCTCGGCCCGTACCGCCCGGACCAGGTGTCGACCGGCGCCCAGCCCGACTGGTACATGGGCTTCTCCGAAGGCCTCATCCGTGTGATGCCCGGCTGGGAGATCAACTTCGCGGGCCACACCCTCGTCCTGGGTGTCTTCATCCCGCTGATCATCTTCCCGCTGGTGCTGGTCGCGATCGCGGTCTACCCGTTCATCGAGTCCTGGGTCACCGGCGACAAGCGCGAGCACCACATCCTGGACCGCCCGCGCAACGTACCGACCCGTACCGCGTTCGGTGTGGCCTGGCTGACGTGGTACTTCGTACTGCTCGTCGGCGGCGGCAACGACCTGTGGGCGACGCACTTCCATCTGTCGATCAACGCGATCACCTGGTTCGTCCGGATCGCTTTCTTCGCCGGACCGGTCGTCGCCTTCATCGTCACCAAGCGGATCTGCCTGGGTCTCCAGCGCCGCGACGCCGAGAAGGTGCTGCACGGACGCGAGTCCGGTGTCATCAAGCGGCTGCCGCACGGTGAGTTCGTCGAGGTCCACACCCCGCTGGAGCAGGGAGACCTGCACAAGCTCACCGCGCACGAGCAGTACGCGCCCGCCGAGATCGGTGCCACCGTCGACGAGAACGGTGTGCGCCGCAAGGTGAAGCCCACCGAGAAGCTCAAGGCGAAGCTCAGCAAGGGCTACTACGGCGAGGGGAACCAGATCCCCAAGCCCACCGCCGAGGAGTACAAGGAGATCACCAGCGGCCACGGCCACCACTGATCCCACCCGGCCAACCCAGGTCGCCACCACCGAGGGCCCCGGCCCGGTCTCCCGAGAGGGAACCGGCCGGGGCCCTCGGCGTTGTCCGCAGTACGGGCATCGGGCATGTCGGCCCCGCGCACGCCGATAGGCTTATGACAGGTCCTACCGTGGCCCCGCACCCAGACGAAACCCAGGAGCGAGCATGAGCGCTGTTACCCCCGTCGGAGGCGACACCGTGGCGGCGTACTCCTGGCCGGGCGTACTGGACGCGCTGCTCAGCGGCGCCGACCAGAGCGCGGACGCCACCGCCTGGGCGATGGACCGGATCATGAGCGGCGAGGCCACCGACGCGCAGATCGCCGGTTTCGCGGTGGCCCTGCGTGCCAAGGGCGAGACGGTCGCGGAGATCAGCGGTCTCGTACGGGCGATGTACGCGCACGCCCAGCTGATCGACGTACCGGGCCGGAGCGTCGACATCGTCGGCACCGGCGGCGACGGCGCCAAGACCGTCAACATCTCCACCATGTCGGCGATCGTTGTGGCGGGCACCGGCGCGAAGGTCGTCAAACACGGCAACCGGGCCGCGTCCTCGGCCAGCGGAGCATCCGACGTACTGGAGAAGCTCGGCGTCAACCTGGAACTGCCCCCGCAGCGCGTCGCCCAGGTCGCCGAGGAAGCGGGCATCACCTTCTGCTTCGCGGTGAAGTTCCACCCCGCCCTGCGCTACGTGGCGGCCGCCCGCCGCGAACTGGGCATCCGCACCACCTTCAACTTCCTCGGCCCGCTCACCAATCCGGCGAAGGTACGGGCGCAGGCGACCGGCGTCGCCGACGCCCGGATGGCACCGATCATGGCCGGCGTGCTGGCCGAACGGGGCGCGTCCGCACTGGTCTTCCGGGGCGACGACGGCCTCGACGAGTTGACCACCACGGCCACGTCCCGGGTATGGGTCGTACGGGACGGACAGGTCACCGAAGAGCCCTTCGACCCACGGCAGGTGGGCCTGGAACTGGTACCGGTCGAGGCACTGCGGGGCGCGGACGCGTCGTACAACGCGGATGTCGCCCGCCGGCTGCTGGCCGGCGAAACCGGTCCCGTACGTGATGCGGTGCTGCTCAACTCGGCGGCGGCGCTGGTGGCGTTGGACCCGACGGGCGACTCGCTGGAGCTGCAACTGGCGGCGGGCATCGCGAGGGCGGCGGAGTCGATCGACTCGGGAGCGGCGGGCCGGGCACTGACACGCTGGATCACGGCGAGCAACATGTAGCCGTCCGGCAGGGTGTGGCCGGTACGCCGCGTGCGGCTCAGTTCTTCGTGTGACGGCTCGTGAGCGGCCCCCCTCCCTTCACAGAGCAGGCCGAGCCTGCCTACCGGTAGACACCGTCACCCCCACCGGGCGGCAGGTGGGCTACCGGCGGGAGGGGGTCGGGGTCGTAGGGGGTGACGTGTCCGGACGTAGAGCGTGATGTGTGGCGCTATTCGGCCCGCACTCGAAAAACAGAGCCGCACGCGGCGTAAATCATGCAGTCCGGACATGCGCCTCCGGAGGCCCCGGGCCCCGTACCCACCACAAGCCCACCCGCACCCCGCCCCCCGCCGGACGGCGAGTCGTCCCGCATCCCGGACACCCCCTGCTCCCCCTCGGCACGCTGTGCCATACTCTCGGCCAAGGTCATGAGTGACAGCGATTAAGGCCCCGGCTCGCTGTCCGGCAACCCTCCGTCCGTGGCGGGGTGCCCCGGGTGAAGACCAGGCCGTAGGCAGCGAGGTCTGCGGCAAGCGCGGACCCCTGTGATCTCTGGGGTCCTGGTCCTCAAGGGAGCAGCCTCGTGAGCAAGCGAATGCGCTAGGGCGTCGACGCCCCTCTTCAACACACCTCCGCACGGTGATCTCCGTGCGTCGAGGCAACCCCCGCAACCGTCACGGCTCCGCCGTGCCCGCGGGTCCTTGAAGCCGTTTCGACTTGTCCTGCCGGGAGATTTCGCCATGTCCGCGTTCCTGAATTCCGCCGCCACCACCGTCTCCGCCACCACCGACTCCGTCGACGACCCCGCCTGCGCCGCGCCGCTTCCCGTCCTCGGGCGGGATGTCAGCGTCCCGCTCGTCACCGGCGGCGAGGTCAGTTACGCCGCGCTCGACTACGCGGCCAGCGCCCCGGCGCTCCAGCGGGTGTGGGACGACGTCGCCGCCTACGCCCCGTACTACGGCAGTGTCCACCGGGGCGCCGGCTATCTCTCGCAGCTCTCCACGGACCTGTTCGAGAACAGCCGCCGCACGGTCGCGGAGTTCCTCGGCTGCCGCGCCGATGACCAGGTCGTCTTCACCCGCTCGACCACCGATTCGCTGAACCTGCTGGCCGGTGCGCTGCCCGCCGGCTGCGAGGTGTTCGTCTTCGAGACCGAGCACCACGCCTCGCTGCTGCCCTGGCGCGATGCCCGGGTGACGTTCCTGAACGCTCCCCGTACGCCCGACGAGGCCGTCGCCTCGCTGGAGCGCGCGCTCGCCGGACGGGACCCGCAGGGGCCGGCGCTGGTGTGTGTCACCGGCGCGTCCAATGTCACCGGTGAGCTGTGGCCCGTACGGGAGCTGACCGCCGCCGCGCATGCCCACGGCGCCCGGATCGTGCTCGACGCCGCGCAGCTGGTGCCGCATCACGCGGTGGACATCGCCGAGCTGGATGTCGACTGGGTCGCCTTCTCCGGGCACAAGCTGTACGCGCCGTTCGGCTCCGGAGTGCTCGCGGGCCGGTCCGACTGGCTTCAGGACGCGGAGCCGTATCTCGCGGGCGGCGGCGCCAGCCGCAAGGTGGCACGCCGTGCCGATGGCGGGGTGGAGGTCGAGTGGCACGCCACGGCCGCCCGGCACGAGGCCGGTTCGCCCAATGTGATCGGTGTGTACGCGATCGCCTCCGCCTGCAAGGCGCTCTCCGAGGCGGGGTTCGACGCGCTGGCGGCTCGTGAGCAGCGGCTGATCGATCTGGTGCGTGCGGGGCTGGCGGAGGTGCCCGAGGTCAAGGTGCTCTCGCTGTTCGGCGACGACGCCCCGCGTGTCGGTGTCCTGTCGTTCGTGGTCGACGGCTGGAACAGCTCGCACTTCGCCGCCGCGCTGTCCGCCGAGTACGGGATCGGTGTACGGGACGGTCTCTTCTGCGCCCACCCGCTGCTGCGGACCCTGCTGGGCAGTGACCCGCGGGACCCGGGGGAGTGCGGTGCGCCGGAGGCGGGTCCGGGCGAGCGCTCGCTGAACGCGATCCGGGTCAGCTTCGGCGCCGGGACGCCGGACGAGCATGTGGAGCGGTTCGTCCGGGCGGTGCGCGAGCTGGTGCGTGAGGGTGCCCGGTGGAACTACCGCACGGAGGACGGCCGCTGCGTCCCCGACCGCGGCTGACCGGCCGCCGGGCGCCCCGGGTCGGCGGGCGCGCCCGGCACCGTGGTCCCGCGCGGGACCTACGCGTCGAGGCCGATGGCGAAGGCCGCTTCCAGGTCGTGCTGGGAGTACGTACGGAACGCCACATGCGTGTCCGTGGCCTCGACGCCCTCGATCTTGCTGATCCGGCCGGGGATGACATCGGCCAGGTCGTCGTGCCTGGGCACGCGGACCATGGCGATCAGGTCGTACGTACCGGTCACCGAGAAGACCTCGCTGACGCTGTCCAGCGCGGCGATCGACTCCGCGATCTCGGGGATCCGGTCGACGCTGGTCTTGATGAGCACGATCGCGGTGATCACGGTTGGCGTTCTCCCTCGGTGGCCGCGGTTTGGTCCCTCACTCTATCCCTCCGCCAGTAGCGTCCCCAGGCGTAGAGGAAGCCGGTGCCGAAGCCCACCAGGTGGGCGAGGTAGGCGACGCCGGGCCCCGCCCCGGCGCCGCGTGCGGCCAGCCACTGGAGTACGAACCAGAAGATCAGCACGATCCACGCGGGGAAGCGCAGCGGCAGGAAGAGCAGGAACGGGAAGAGACTGGTCACGCGGGCTCGGGGAAAGAGGAAGAGGAAGGCGCCGAGCACTCCCGAGATCGCGCCCGAGGCCCCGACCAGGGTCTGCTCCGAGGTGGCGTTGGCCGCCGCGTACACGAACAGCGCGAGATAGCCGACGGTGAGGTAGAACAGCGCGAAGTGTGTCCGGCCCATGCGTTCCTCGGCCATCGCCCCGAAGACGTAGAGGAAGAGCATGTTCCCCAGCAGGTGCAGCCAGCTGCCGTGGACGAAGAGCGCGGTCAGCGGGGTGAGCAGGATCCGTGGGGAGCTGCGCATCAGCTCGCTGGGGATGACGCCCCACTGTTCGAAGTGCGCGCTCTGCGCGGCGAGGACCGAGTCGCCCGTTCCGTACGCCGGATTGAACCCCGAGACCGGGCTGACCAGGAAGGCCAGCAGGCACAGGCCGATCAGTCCGTAGGTCACCACCGGTTCGCCGGCCGTTGTCCGCCCATTCGTCACGGACAGAGCATGTCGTACCGGGACCGAGTGGCACAGAGTGCCTCGCCGCTGTCTGGGGTGCCCATGAGGCCGTAGGGTTGCAGGGAGTATTGCTCTCCGCAGTTCGACGGCGCACCGCGGGACTCCGCATGAGGGACGACGAAAAGAGGACGCAACGATGACGACGGTTCCCCAGCCGACGGCCGACACTCGGTGGCGCTGCACGTTGTGCGGCAATCTCACGCGCTTCGATGTGACCCGGTCGTCGAAGGCTGTCGAATACGTCCATCTGGACCTGGCCGGGGAGCCGAGGGTCGAGGAGCGCGAGGTGGTCAGTGAGACCATCGAGTCGGTGCGTTGCCGTTGGTGCAACGCCGTGGATCAGATCGAGCTGGTTGACAGGCCAGGGGCCGGTTCCTGAGGGAGCCGCCCGAAAGGGGTAGATGGGGTGACGGATCGTGGAGCAGCCCGCGAGCGGTGCTGAGCCGGCCGGTGCCGCCGACGGCGACGTCGCGGAGGCGCTCGACCGCCCGCTCCCGGACCGGGTACGGCGCCGGGTCGTCGCGCTGGTCTCGGACGCCTTCGGCGGGCTGACCGTCACCGAACTCCCCGCGCAGTTGCGCCAGTACGCCCGGTTCACCCCGACCAGGCGCGCGAAGTTCGCCGGGAACGCGATGGCCGCCGCGCTGGAGAGCGATCCGCTGTTCCGGCAGCGGATCGGGGAGCGGATCGGCCAGTCCCAGCCCGAGCTGGCCGGCGCGCTGGAGGCGGGTTCGCCACCCGCCGCCGCTGATCCCGTGGATGTGGCGGCGGCCGCGTATGTGCTGCGTCCCCCCGGATGGGTGAAGCTGGTGGCCGCGGCGGGCGAGGAGGCCCAGCGGGCGGACGCCGAGCGTGCCGACGAGGAGGCCCGGCGTGAGCTGGAGCGGCTGCGCGAGGAGCTGGCACTGGCCAGGGCGCAGACGAAGAGCGAGACGGAGCGGTTGCGTACGGAGCTGGAGGCGGCCCGTAAGGAGACCGAATCGCTCCATCGCAAGCTGCGCAGTGCCCAGAGCGATGTGAAGCGGGGCGAGGCCGCCCTGCGCCGTACGAACGCGGAGAGCGAGGCCGCCAAGGCGGAGGCCGCCGCGCAGGTGTCGGCCGCCGAGAGTGAGACCCGCAGGATCAAGGCGCGGCTGGGTGAGGCGGAGTCGGCGGTCGAGGCGAGCCGCAAGGCCGCGCGTGAGGGCCGCTCGGTCGAGGACATGCGGCTGCGGCTGCTGCTGGACACGGTGCTGGAGTCGGCGCAGGGACTGCGGCGCGAGCTGGCGCTGCCGCCCGCCGCGGCGCGTCCCGCCGATACGGTCGACGCGGTCGAGCCCGGCCGGATGTCTCCCAAGGACGTGGCGGCCCGCGCGCTGTCGGAGACCGATCCGGCGCTGCTGGACCAGCTGCTCGCGCTGCCGCAGTCCCATCTGGTCGTGGACGGCTACAACGTGACCAAGACCGGCTATCCCACGATGCCGTTGGAGAAGCAGCGGCTGCGGCTGCTGGGCGGTCTCGCGATGCTCGCCGCGCAGACGGGCGCCGAGATGACCTGCGTCTTCGACGGTGCGGAGCTGGCGGCGCCGGTGCTGCTGGCCCCGCCGCGCGGGGTGCGGGTGCTGTTCTCCAAGCCGGGGGTGACCGCCGACGAGCTGATCCGTCAGCTCGTCAGGGCGGAGCCGCCGGGCCGGCCGGTGGTGGTGGTCTCCACCGACCGTGAGGTCGCCGACGGGGTGGCGAAGGCGGGGGCCAGGCCGGTCGCGTCCGCATTGTTGTTGAAGCGGCTTTCGCGCGTCTAATCAACTTCTTTGGTTAATGACCGAATTGGTCATGTAATGGCGGGGCGCAGCGTCAAATGTCCATCACTGTCAGTGCGGTGTCGGTAAATTATGCGTTCCCTGGCCGAGATTTTTCTGAGAAGGATTTGAACTGATCACAGAGAGGTCACTAAGGTCAGGCCTCGAACCTTCGCGCGGTTGATCACCCATCCGGGGTGGCAGTGAAGGAACCGCCGTTTTCGTGTAGTTCGGCCATGTTCGCGGGGGAGCCGAGCCCATGAAGCCGGGACTTACGTCCCCCAAAGGCCCGGCAGGCGGCTGAGGAAGAAGGAGTTCGCCTCCGTGGCGTCCCACCGCCGTCCCAAGCAGCCGAGCCGCGCCCGAGTGACCGTGCTCACCACCATCGCCACCGCCGCTGTCGCCCTCACCTCCCAGTCCGCTCAGGCCGATCCGAAGCCGAGCAAGGCCGACGTCAAGGAGAAGGTCGACCACCTCTACCACGAGGCGGAGGCGGCGACCGAGAAGGCAAGCGGGGCGGAGGAGGCGGAGAACAAGCTGGCGAAGCAGGTCGACGCCCTCCAGGACAAGGTCGCCCGCGGCCAGGACGAGCTCAACGAGATGCGCGAGAGCCTCGGTTCGATGGCCAGCGCCCAGTACCGCACCGGCGGTGTCGACCCCGCCGTACAGCTCTTCCTCTCCTCGGACCCGGACAGCTACCTGGAGAAGGCGTCCACGCTCGACCAGGTCAGCGCCAAGCAGGCCGAGTCGCTCCAGCAGATCCAGGCGAAGCAGCGCACCCTCGCACAGCAGCGCCAGGAGGCTCAGAGCAAGGTCACCGACCTCGCGGAGACCCGCAAGGAACTGACCAAGAAGAAGAAGGAAGTTCAGACCAAGCTCGCCGCCGCGCAGAAGCTGCTGAACACGCTCACCGCGCAGGAGCGCGACGAGCTGGCCAAGGCCGACGCGGAGCGCGCCAGCCGCGGGAACGACCGTATCGACCTCGGCAACGAGAAGCCCACCTCGGGCCGCGCCGCCGCCGCGCTGGAAGCCGCCAAGACCCAGATCGGCAAGCCGTACGTCTCCGGCGCCGAGGGCCCCAACGCCTATGACTGCTCCGGGCTGACCCAGTGGGCCTACGGTCAGGCGGGTGTGAGCCTCACGCGTACCACCTACACCCAGGTCAACGACGGCACCAAGATCGGGCGCGGCGAACTGGCCCCGGGCGACCTGGTCTTCTTCAGCAGCCTGAGCCATGTCGCCCTGTACGTCGGCAACGGCCAGGTGCTCCACGCCCCCAAGCCGGGCACCGTGGTGCGTTACGAAGCCATGGAGTGGGCCGGCAGCTTCCAGTTCGGCGTCCGGATCTGACAGACCGCCGCTGAATCCGACGGACCGCCGCTGACACCGCCCATTCGGGCGAATTACGGCACCCTTCGCTGACACCGCGCCCCGCCGATGACCTTGAGGTCTGCGGCGGGGCGCCACTTTGTGTGCGCGGGGCGGTCGTTGGCCGCTCCGTGATCGCCCGGCTACTGTCTGCTCCGCGCAGCTCCGGCCATCGGTCCGCCCGTCGGGCGGCAGGTGCTGCGCCAGCGCGTACAGCGGAAGGGAGCGCGGCTTCCTGTGGTGTCCCATCGCCGTCCTTCACAGCCGGGCCTCGGTGTCAGTGCCCGTGGCAGCGCCATCGCCGCCGTGTCCGCGGCGGCGGCCACGGCCGCGGCGCTCGGAGCCTCCCCGGCGGGCGCCGACCCGCAGTTGACCCCCGAGGCCGCCCGGTCCAAGGTCGACCGGCTGTACCAGGAGGCCGAGAAGGCCACCGAGCGGTTCAACGAGGCGGGCGAACAGGCGGGCCGACTGCGGACCTTGGTGAACCAGGCGCAGGACAGCGCCGCCAGGGGCCAGGAACGCGTCAACCGGATGCGGGGACTGCTCGGTTCGGTCGCGGGCGCCCAGTACCGCTCGGGCGGGATCGACCCGGACCTCGCCCTGCTGCTCTCCTCCGACCCCGACAGCTACCTCGACAAGGCATCCGTCCTGGACCGGGTCAGCGCACGCCAGTCCGGTGTCCTGCGGGAACTCCAACACGCCCAGCGGAGGCTGGCCCAGGTGCGCACGGAAGCCGCCCACGATCTGACCGAGCTGGAACGCAGCCGGGCCACCGTCAGCCGCCACAAACACACCATCGAACGCAAACTCGCCGAAGCGCGAAGGCTGTTGGACTCACTGCCCACCGCCGACCGCGAACCGTACGACCGGGCCTCACGCTCGGGCCGCGACGAACTGCCCACGCTCCCCGGCGGCGCGCCGTCCTCGGCGCGGGCCGCCGCCGCCGTCCAGGCGGCCCAGCGCGCGCTGGGCCGGCCGTACGTGTGGGGCGCCAACGGACCCACGGGCTTCGACTGTTCGGGCCTCACCCAGTGGTCGTACGCCCAGGCGGGCATCGGACTGCCGCGCACCTCCCAGGCGCAGCGGAGCGCGGGACGCCAGGTCTCGCTCTCCGAGGCACGGCCCGGCGATCTCGTGGCGTACCGCGACGACGCGAGCCACATCGGGATGTACGTCGGCAACGGCCAGGTGATCCACGCCCCGTACCCCGGCGCCGCGGTGCGCTACGACCCGGTGGGCATGATGCCCGTCTCGGCGGTCACGCGGGTCTGAGCGCGGCGCCGAAGACCCCGTACGATCGGCGGCGTGGCAGGTCAGGGGCGTACCGCGACGGGAGTGCGGACCGTGGCGGGAGTACGGAGCGCGAGCGGACCGGGTACGACGGCGGTCCCGCGGAACGTGGCGCGCGGCGGTGGCCCGCCCCGGCGCGCCGCGCTGCTGGGGCTCGCCGCCCTGCTGCTCGTGCCGGGCTCGGGCTGTACGGCCCCGGTGAGGGACCCCGGCACCGCGACCCGTGAGATCCGGCAGACCCTGGACCGGCGGGCGGCGGCCGTCCTGGACCGGGACGAGCGCGCCTACCTGGCCGTCCTCGATCCCTCGGCGACGGCCCTGCGCGCCACCGGACGCCGGGAGTTCGCGAACCTCGCCGACGTACCGCTCAGCTCCTGGGAGTACCGCGTCACCGGCGTCGAACGCTCCGGCGACCGGGCCACCGCCCGCGCCGAACTGCGCTACCGGCTCGCCGGCCACGACAGCGCGCCGGTCTCGACGCCCCGCGCGCTGGAGCTGGCCGAGCGCGACGGACGCTGGTACGTCACCGGTGACCGGCCGGGCAAGGGTGGCGCCCGGCAGCTCTGGCAGCAGGGCGCGGTACGGACCGTACGCGGCGCCCACAGCCTGGTCCTCGGCGTCGGGCCCGACGAGAAGCGGCTGCGCGCGATCGCGGCCACCGCCGACCGGGCCGTACCCGCCGTGGAGGCCGCCTGGCCGGGTCCCTGGGCGCGCCGGGTGGTCCTGCTGGTGCCCGGCTCCCTGACATCCATGGCCGAGCTGCTGGGCGCGTCCGCGGCCGGCTACCGGGGCATCGCGGCGGTCACCACCGGCGAGAGCGGCGGCTCGGGCGCGTCGCCCGCCGACCGGGTCATCGTGAACCCCGAGGCCTACGGCTCCCTGGGCACCTTCGGGCAGCGGATCGTCCTCACCCACGAGACCGCCCACGTGGCGACCCGCGCCGCCACCTCCGCCGCCACCCCGGTCTGGCTCTCCGAGGGCTTCGCGGACCGGGTCGCGTACCGGGGGACCGGCCGGACCGCCGGCGAGATCGCCCCCGAACTCCAGCGCGCCGTCCGCCGGGGCGAGGTCCCCGCCGCTCTGCCGTCCGACGGGGACTTCGCCTTCGGCGGCGACCCCGACCGGCTGGCACGGGCGTACGAGAGCGGCTGGCTGGCCTGCGAGCTGATCGCCGAACGCTGGGGCGAGAAGCGGCTGACCGACTTCTACCGCGCGGTGGGCGCGCACAGCGGGCGCGCGGGCGCCGTGGAGTACGCGCTGCACGACGTCCTGTCCACGACACCGCGGGACTTCACCGCGCGGTGGCGCGCGTATGTGCGCCAACGGCTGGGCTGAGCGGCCCCTTTGCCCGGGGCCCGGAGACCGTCTCCCGCCACAGCCGACGGCAGGCGATCAGGGACACGGCGACCAGCAGGCCGTTGCGTACGACCATCAGCGCGACGCCCACCGGGTCCCCGGTCACCACCCGGTCGAACAGCAACGGGAATTCGAGTTGCGTCACCGCCGTCGCGACGAGCACCAGCACCGCCGGCAACGCCATCCGGCTCGCCCGCAGAGTCAGAGCGGCGGCGGCCAGAGAGACCAGCCACAGCATGTACTGGGGGCTGATCACCCGGCTCGTGGTGGTGAACAGCGCCACCGCCGTGAACGCCGCGTCGCACAGCGAGCCCGCCGTGAACTCGCGCGCCCGCAGCCGCCACATCAGCAGCCAGCCGAAGGCCAGCGCGGTCAGCCCCAGCGCCGCCCCGCTGACCAGCTGGACGTACGGCCCGACGAACTCCACCGAACCGTAGTTGAGCAGTACGCTCCCCTCCCACCCGAAGTGCCGCGCCATCTGGAAGACCAGCGCCCCCAGCGACTCGATCTCGGTGCCCCGGTCGCGCTGGAAGGTCAGAAAGGCCAGCGCGCCGGGCATCGCCACGTAACAGACCACGACCAGCGCCACCGCGCTCACGGTGGCCGCCGTCCACGATCGCCAGGTGGCCCGGCCACGCTCCACACCCACCAGCAGCAGCACCGGCCACACCTTCAACAGCGCGCCGAACCCGGCGAGCGCCCCCATCAGCCGGGGCCGCCGCACCCCCGCGAGCAGTGCGGCGACGGCCACCGCCGTCACCATCAGGTCGTAGCGCGCGTACGCGGTCGGCCCGAGCAGCGGCACGCCCGCCACCCACACCCACGCACCCCGCGACGACCGGCCGCCTCCCCGGCCCGCCCGGAGCAGCAGGCCGAGGACCACCGCGTCACACAGGAACACCAGCACGAAGAACGCCGAGGCGTAACCGAGGAACGGCAGCACGGCGGGCGACGCGATCGCCAGTGCCGCGGCGGGCGGATACTGCCAGGTCACGTCGTCCAGCGGATACGTGCCGGTCTTCAGCACCTCGTACCAGCCCTGGTAGATCACCGAGACATCGGACGTGACGTCGGGCCCCGGCGGCGTGACCACCTTGAAGACACAGAGCAGCAGCGCGGCCCTGGTGAGAGTCCACACCGCGAGCGGAAACCGTGTGCCGTACGAGCCCGCCATGACCACCTCGTCCGATTCGTTCGTGATTGCGCGAGTCATGATGCCGGGCGAGGCCGTGCCGGAGCGACGAGGCGGGGCCGCCCGGTACTGTCGGCGGCGATGCACAAGACACTGATCGTGACCAACGACTTCCCGCCCCGGCCGGGCGGGATCCAGGCCTTCCTGCACAACATCGCGCTGCGCCTGGACCCCGAACAGCTCGTCGTCTACGCCTCCACCTGGAAGCGCGGACAGGAGGGCGCGGAGGCGACCGCCGCGTTCGACGCCGAGCAGCCCTTCACCGTCGTACGCGACCGTACGACGATGCTGCTGCCGACCCCACGCGTCACCCGGCGCGCCACCCAGCTGCTGCGCGCACACGGCTGCGAGTCCGTCTGGTTCGGCGCGGCGGCCCCGCTCGGCCTGATGGGCCCCGCGCTGCGCGCGGCCGGCGCACGCCGCCTGGTCGCCACCACACACGGCCACGAGGCCGGCTGGGCCCAGCTGCCCGTCGCCCGGCAGCTGCTGCGGCGCATCGGCGAGGGCACGGACACGATCACCTATCTCGGTGAGTACACCCGCTCACGCATCGCGGCGGCGCTCACCCCTCAGGCCGCCGGACGCATGGTGCAACTGCCGCCCGGCGTCGACGAGAAGACCTTCCACCCGGGCTCCGGCGGCGCGGAGATCCGCGAACGGCTCGGGCTCACGGGCCGGCCCGTCGTCGTCTGCGTCTCCCGCCTCGTGCCGCGCAAGGGCCAGGACACGCTGATCCTCGCCCTGCCCGCGATCCTGGCGCATGTCCCGGACGCCGTCCTGCTGATCGTGGGCGGCGGACCGTACGAGAGCGACCTGCGGAAACTGGCCCGGGAAACGGGGGTCGCCGACGCGGTCCGCTTCACCGGCGCGGTCCCCTGGGCGGAACTGCCCGCCCACTACGGCGCGGGCGACGTCTTCGCGATGCCCTGCCGCACGCGCCGGGGCGGCCTCGATGTCGAGGGCCTCGGCATCGTCTACCTGGAAGCCTCGGCGACCGGGCTCCCGGTGGTCGCGGGCGACTCGGGCGGCGCGCCGGACGCGGTGCTGGACGGGGAGACGGGGTGGGTGGTCCACGGAGGACCGCCGCAGGTCGCGGCGCGTGAGTCGGCGGAGCGGATCGTGACGCTGCTTCAGGACGAGTCGCTGCGGCGGGAGATGGGGGAGCGGGGGCGGGAGTGGGTGGAGTCGAAGTGGCGCTGGGATTTGCTGGCGGGGCGGCTGCGGGAGCTGCTTTAGCCGTGCGGCGGGGGAGGGTGCGGTGTGTGGGTGGTGCGGGTGCCGGGGCCTCCGGAGGCGCATGTCCGGACACGTCACCTCCTGCGACCGCGAGCCCCTCCCGCCAGTGGTCCGCCTGCCGCCCGGTGGGGCAAGGGGTGCTCTGTGGCGGACGGTGAAGGGGGACGTGCAGGGGTCGTGTCCGGAACGTAAAGCGTGATTTGTGCCGCTTACGAGCCGTCACACGAAGATCTGAGCCGCACGCGGCGTAAATCATGCAGTGCAGGACACGGCCCCGGAGCGGCACCCGGCAACAACTCGCACCCGAAATCCCGCCCCCGCCGACAACGGCGCCGACCTAGCCCTGATAAATCGCTTCGATCTCGTCCGCGAAGTCCTTCGCCACCACGTTCCGCTTCAGCTTCATCGACGGCGTGATGTGCCCCGCCTCCTCCGTGAACTGCGTCGTCAGGATGCGGAACTTCCGTACCGACTCCGCCTTCGACACCGCCGCGTTGCCGTCGTCCACTGCCAGCTGCACCTCGGCCAGCAGTTCCGGGTCCAGCCGCAGTGTCGCCGCCGTCGAGTTCGGCGGCTTGTCGTGGTCGGTGGCCCAGCGGGCGAGGAACTCGTCGTCCAGTGTGATCAGCGCGCCCACGAACGGGCGGCCGTCGCCGACGACCATGCATTCCGCGACCAGCGCGTTGCCCCGGATGCGGTCCTCGATCACCGCGGGGGCGATGTTCTTGCCGCCGGCGGTGACCAGGATCTCCTTCTTGCGGCCGGTGATCGCGAGGTAACCGTCCTCGTCGAGCGTGCCGATGTCACCGGTGTGGAACCAGCCGTCGGCCAGCGCCTCGGCGGTGGCCTCCTCGTTGTTCCAGTACCCCTGGAACAGATGCTCGCCGTGCAGCAGCACCTCGCCGTCGTCGGCGATCCGGACGACCGAGCCCGGCAGCGGCTGTCCGACCGTGCCGATCTTCTGCCGGTCCCAGGGGTTGAAGGCGGTCGCCGCGCACGACTCGGTGAGGCCGTAGCCCTCCAGGACGGTGAAGCCGATGCCCCGGAAGAAGTGGCCCAGCCGCTCGCCGAGGGGCGCGCCGCCGGAGATGGCGTACTCCCCGCGTCCGCCGAGCACCGCGCGTAGCTTGCTGTAGACGAGCCAGTCGAAGATCTTGTGCCGCAGCTTGAGGCCGAAGGACGGGCCCTGCGGGGTGGACAGGGCGCGGCTGTACGCGATCGCCGTCTGCGAGGCCCTGTCGAAGATCTTGCCCTTGCCGTCGGCCTGGGCCTTCGCGCGCGCCGAGTTGTAGATCTTCTCGAAGACGCGGGGCACACCGAGGATCAGCGTCGGCCGGAAGGACGCGAGTTCTTCCGGGAGGTTCTTGATGTCCGGTACGCAGCCGAGCCGGATCGGTGCCATCACGGCCGCCACCTCGACCAGCCGCCCGAAGACGTGGGCGGTCGGGAGGAAGAGGAGGACGGAGCATTCGCCCGTACGGAAAAGGGGTTTGAGGCGTTCCACCGCGTTGCCGCATTCGGCGAAGAAGCTGCGGTGGGTCAGCACGCAGCCCTTGGGGCGGCCGGTGGTCCCGGAGGTGTAGACGATGGTCGCGGGATCGTCGGCCTTCGCCGTCGAGGCCCGCAGGTCGATCGTCTCGTCGGTGATCTCCGCGCCCGACGCGGTGAGTTCGTCGACGCAGCCCTTGTCGATCTGCCAGACGTTCCGCAGGGCCGGCAGTCCGAGCCGTACCGACTCCACCGCCGCGGCGTGCCCCTCGCTCTCGACGATCGCGGCGACCGCGCCCGAGTCGCCGAGGATCCACTGCATCTGCTCGGCGGAGCTGGTCTCGTACACCGGGACGGTGACCGCGCCGGCGCTCCAGATCGCGAAGTCGAGCTGGACCCATTCGAAGCGGGTGCGGGACATCAGCGCGACCCGGTCGCCGGGCTCGATGCCCGCGGCGATGAGGCCCTTGGCGGCAGCCCGTACCTCGGCGAGGAACTGGGTGGCGGTCACGTCCGTCCAGACGCCGGCCACCTTGCGGGCCAGAACCGCGACATCGGGATGCTGAACGGCATTGCGGCGGATGAGATCCGTCAGATTGCCGTCCGAGGGGACCTCGTACAGGGCCGGAAGGCCGAACTCGCGCAAGACTGCTGCTCCTCGTCGGGCGCCGGCGCCACGGCTCCGTGCACGCGCCGGCTGCGGTCCAAGATCGGGCAAGTGCTCGGTGGGGCGAGCACTTCTGGACTTCCCGGACGTTACCCACCGGTACCGGCATACCGATAGGGGGGCCCGGCCAGATGTTCCCTGGGTCACACAGTATTGACGGTACTTGGCGCAGAGTAGTCCACCCTGGGTGGCTCCGGGGTGGTATCCGCAGGTCCGGCACCCTCTACCGAGGTGGGGGACACGGCTCTAGGGTGATCGTCATGCGAGTCAATGTGATCAGCGATGTGCATGGGAACACGGCGGACCTGGCGGCGGCGGGCACCGGCGCCGATGCCCTGATCTGCCTCGGTGACCTCGTGCTCTTCCTGGATTACGCGGACCATTCGCGCGGGATCTTCCCCGAACTCTTCGGTGTCGAGAACGCTCACCGGCTCGTCGCGCTGCGCACCGCCCGCCGCTTCGAGGAGGCCCGTGACTTCGGCCGGGAACTGTGGGCCGGTATCGGTGCCGATCCGGCGACCGCCATCGAAGGAGCGGTGCGACGCCAGTACGCCGATATGTTCGCCGTCCTCCCCACTCCGACGTACGCCACCTACGGCAATGTCGATATCCCGTCCCTGTGGCCGGAGTTCGCGCAAGCGGGCACCACGGTGCTCGACGGTGAGCGCGTCGAGCTGGGCGGCCGTGTCTTCGGCTTTGTCGGCGGCGGACTCACCACCCCCATGCGTACCCCGTACGAGATCTCCGACGAGGAGTACGCGGCCAAGGTCGAGGCGCTCGGGGAGGTGGACGTGCTGTGTTCGCACATCCCGCCGGACCTGCCCGACCTGACGTACGACACCGTCGCCCGTCGCTTCGAACGCGGCAGCCGGGCCCTGCTGGACGCCATCCGCCGGACGAGGCCGAGGTACGCGCTCTTCGGCCATGTCCATCAGCCGCTCGCCCGCCGGATGCGTGTCGGGAACACGGAGTGCGTGAACGTCGGGCACTTCGCTTCGACCGGGCGGCCCTGGGCCATGGAATGGTGACCGGTCCGCTCGCGATAGCCTGCACATCTCACCCACCCAGATGCCGGGACAGCCCGAGCACCGGAGGAGCACGGCGATGGCGGAACACACCAGTTCGAGCATCACGATCGAGGCGGCACCGGCCGACGTCATGGGCGTGATCGCCGACTTCGCCCGCTACCCGGACTGGACCGGCGAGGTGAAGGAGGCCGAGGTGCTCACCACCGACGCCAAGGGCCGCGCCGAGCAGGTCAGGCTGGTGCTGGACGCCGGAGCGATCAAGGACGACCACACCCTCGCGTACACCTGGACCGGGGACAACGAGGTCAGCTGGACGTTGGTGAAGTCCCAGATGCTGCGCGCCCTGGACGGCTCGTACCACCTCGCGACCGTCGGCTCCGGCCACACCGAGGTCACCTACCGGCTCACCGTCGACGTCAAGATCCCGATGCTCGGCATGATCAAGCGCAAGGCGGAGAAGGTCATCATCGACCGCGCCCTGGCGGGCCTGAAGAAGCGCGTCGAATCCGCTTCCGGAGCCTGATCCCGATGCGTACGGTCCTGGTCACCGGCCCCGGCGGCGCGGGCCGTACCACCGTCGCCGCGGCGACCGCCCTGGCCGCCGTCCGGCGCGGCAGGCGCGTCCTGCTGCTCTCCGCCGATCCCCTCGCCGATCTCCTCGGCACCTCGCCCGGCGCCCTTCGCGGCGCGGGCCCCGTCGAGGTGACACCGGGGCTGTGGGCCGCGGGAATCGACTCCGGCGAGCACTTCCGTACGGAACTCCTCACATTCCAGGAGAAGGCGGCCACCGCGCTCGAACTGCTCGGTGCCCGCAAGCTGGCCGACGAGGAGCTCACCGAACTGCCCGGCAGCGAACAGTCCGCCCTCCTCCAGGCGTTGCGCCGGGCCGCGGAGGGCCGTTGGGACGTCCTCGTCGTCGATCTGCCGCCGCTGCGCGACGCCTTGGCCGTACTGGCCCTGCCCGAACAGCTGCGCCGCTATCTCCGCCGCCTGCTGCCGCGCGAACGGCAGGCGGCCCGCGCGCTGCGCCCGATGATGGCCCAGCTCGCGGGCGTACCGATGCCGGCGCAGTGGCTGTACGAGACCGCCGCGCGGCGGGACGCCGAGCTGGCCGCCGTACAGGCGCTGATCGAGGACCGGACGACGACGGTACGACTGGTCGCCGAGCCGGGGCCCACCGCGGCGCGGGCACTGCGCACCGCCCGTACCGGACTCGCCCTGGCCGGCCTGCGGGTCGACACCCTCGTACCGAACCGGATACATCCGCGCGACACGTCGGAACCCTGGCTCACGACGCTCGTCGCGCAGCAGCGCAAGTGCCTGGAGGAATGGGACGAGGAGTGGGCGCCCGAGGCCTCCGTCCGGGAGATCGGGCATCTGGGACGGGATCCGCAAGGGCTCGACGACCTGCGCCTCCTCGATCGCCCTGACGGCGGACCGGCGGACACCGAGGGCGACGGGCCGGCGGGCGGCCTCGGCGCCGGGCTGTCCGACGACGCCCCGGGCCCGGCCGCCGTGCCGTGGCGGACAGAGGACAGGCTCGCCGAGGAGAACCTGCTCGTCTGGTGCCTGCCACTGCCGGGAGCGGTCAAGAGCGAGCTGTCGCTGGTGCGCCGGGAGGACGAACTCCTGCTCACCGTGGGCCCGTTCCGCCGAATCGTTCCTCTGCCGTCCGCGCTGCGCCGCTGCACGGTCACCGGCGCGGCCCTCACGGACGGGGAACTGCGGGTCAGATTCACGCCCGACCCCGCTCTGTGGCCGCGTACGGACTGAACGACGTATCGCCGTTCGGGTACCGTCAAAGGTACGAACCCTTCCGCTGCCCATGGCGGAAGGACCCTGTCCCGGACGCAGGAGTACCCCATGAGCGATGCAACCGAGCGCCCCGCCGCCGACTCGGACGCCTGGGCCACGGCGTGCGCCGAAGATCTGGAGGCGGAGAAGGCCCGCCGCCGCGCCACCTACGGGCCGCAGCCCGGTGCCGCCGCCGAGGAACTGCGCAAGCTGGTCGACGCGGTCGCCGACAAGGTCTCGTCGCTGCCGGGCCCGCTGTTCGGCATGGCCGCGCAAGGCGCCGTACAGCAGTTCGTGAGCCAGGCCAAGGCGGCCGTCGAGCCGGTCATCGAGCGCAACCCCGAGATCTTCGACCACCTCGCGGCCGCGGGCGGCGAACTGCTCGCCGCCTACCGCTCCGCCGTCGAGACCCAGGAGAGCCGCTGGACCCGGGGCCCGTCGGCCGGGGATCCCTCCTCCTCGGATCCGTCGTCGGACGACGAGGGTGCCGCGCACGAGACGAAGACGTCCGACGATCCCACGGACCCCCGGGACGAAGGGCCTGGTCCGGACGGCCGGATCGACTTGGACTGACAGCCGGATGCCCGTCCTCGGGTACGGTTGGACCCTGCGGGGCTCGACCGAAAACTGAGGGACACATGGGACTCACCATCGGCGTCGACATCGGCGGCACGAAGATCGCGGCCGGCGTGGTCGACGAAGACGGCGTCATCCTGGAAACACACAAAGTGCCCACCCCGCACACCGCCGAAGGCATCGTCGACGCGATCTGCGCCGCCGTCTCCGGCGCGGGCAGGGGGCACGAGATCGAGGCCGTCGGTATCGGTGCCGCCGGTTACGTCGACGACAAGCGCGCCACCGTCCTCTTCGCGCCGAACATCAACTGGCGTCACGAACCGCTCAAGGACAAGGTCGAGCAGCGGGTCGGTCTGCCGGTCGTCGTGGAGAACGACGCCAACGCCGCCGCCTGGGGCGAGTACAAGTTCGGGGCCGGCCAGGGCCACGAGGACGTCATCTGCATCACGCTCGGCACGGGACTCGGCGGCGGCATCATCATCGGCAACAAGCTGCGCCGCGGACGCTTCGGTGTGGCAGCCGAGTTCGGACACATCCGGGTCGTGCCCGACGGCCTGCTGTGCGGCTGCGGCAGCCAGGGCTGCTGGGAGCAGTACGCGTCGGGGCGCGCCCTCATCCGGTACGCGCGCCAGCGGGCCAACGCGACGCCCGAGAACGCGGGGGTGCTGCTCGGCCTCGGCGACGGTACGCCGGACGGCATCCAGGGCAGGCACATCAGCTCGGCGGCTCGGGCCGGCGACCCGGTGGCCATCGACTCCTTCCGTGAACTGGCCCGTTGGGCCGGGGCGGGGCTGGCCGATCTGGCCTCGCTCTTCGACCCGTCCGCGTTCATCGTCGGCGGTGGCGTCTCCGACGAGGGCGAGCTGGTCCTCGACCCGATCCGCAAATCGTTCCGGCGCTGGCTGATCGGCGGCGAGTGGCGTCCGCACGCCCAGGTTCTGGCGGCCCAACTGGGCGGCGAGGCAGGGCTGGTGGGGGCCGCGGACCTGGCCCGGCAGGGCTGACCGGCCGGACGTCGTACGACCGTGCCCGTCGCGCCCCGGACCGGGGCGCGACGGGCACGGCCGCGTCCGGGGCGGACCGGCCTCTTGGGGCGCCGCGGTGTCGGGCACCTGCCGCCGCGCCCCGCTCCCGTATCTTGTGATCATGGCGATGCCTCCGCTGCCCGACTCCCGTACCGAGCCGGACGGTTCGGCCGTGGTCCGGGTGCTCAGTTACAACATCCGATCGATGCGCGACGACCGTGCGGCGCTGGCCCGGGTGATCCGGTCCTGCGCCCCCGATCTTCTCCTCGTCCAGGAGGCACCGCGGTTCTTCCGCTGGCGCAAGCACGCGGCCTGGCTCGCCGCGCACACCGGCCTCGTCGTGCTCGGCGGCGGCGCCCCCGCCACCGGACCGATGCTGTTCTGCTCGCTGCGCGCCACGGTCGAGCGGACCGAGGACATCCTGCTGCCCCGCACCCCCGGGCTGCACCGGCGCGGCTTCGCGACGGCGGTGGTACGGATCGGCCGGGCCCGTGTCGCTCTGCTCAGCTGCCATCTGAGCCTGCGGAGCGACGAACGGTACGCGCAGGCCGGGATGCTCCTCGACCGGGTACGGGCCATGGACGTGCCGTACACGATCGTGGCCGGGGACCTCAACGAGCGGCCCGGCGGCCGCAGTTTCCGCCTGCTGGCGGACGAACTCCAGGACTGCTGGACGGCCCAGCCATGGGGGGACGAGTACACCTCGACGCCCTCGGATCCGCGTCAAAGGATCGACGCGATCTTCACCACCCGGGGCGTCGGGATTCTCGGCTGCGGTGTGCCGCGCGGACTGCCGGGCCTCACCGAGCGCGACCTGAGGGCGGCGACGGACCACCTTCCGGTGCTGGCCGCGCTCCGCGTGCCGGCGTCCTGAACGGGCGCGTACCCGCCCCTGAACCGGCGGGTACGGCGGGCGAGTCGACGCACGACAGCTTCCCGTCCGACGGCCGTCCTCCCCGTCAGACGACCGCGCCGCGCCCCGGATCGTCGGACTCGTCGTCGTCCTTCTCCATCCGGGCCACCAGGGTGACGAAACCGCCCAGGAAGCCGCCGATACAGATCGTGGTCAGCCACCACGTCATGTCCCACCGCAGCAGGACGGCGAGCAGCATCAGCACCGGCCCGCCGATCACCGCGAGCCAGGCGAACTTCGCCGTCACATCCGCCTCGGGAAGCGGCGGCGGCTCCGGCGGTACGAAATGCCCCTCGTCACCGTCCCCGTCACCGCCGTCGAGGTCCTCGTCGCGCGGCTCGGGCATCGAATAGTCGCGCGGCCCCGCGCCGCCCACACCGGGTGCGAAGGCGATCGAACTGCCCAGCGGGGGCTTCTCGTCACCAGGATCCCTCGCCGGTTCCGAGGCCTTCCCCAGCCCCTTGTCCAGGTCCTTCTCGCGATCCCTCGCCCGGCCCTTGTCCGTGTCCTGGTCCCGGCCGGAGTCCTCCGGACCTTCGGCGTCCGGCCCGGCCTCGGACCGTCCCTCAGGTCCCTCAGGTCCCTCAGGTCCCTCAGGTCCTTCCGGTCCCGAGCCGTTCCGCTCGCTCTCCAGCAGAGCCAGATCCTCCACCGGCTTGAACGGCTTGGTGCCCGGCGGATCCGCCGGTTCCTCGCCGTATCCGGCGACGATCGCCGCCCAGGCCGCGTCCTCGTCGATCGGCTGCGGCTCGCGGTCCGCGTCATGCTCAGCCACCGCTGGTGCTCCCCTTCTTCCCGACTCTCGGAGCGAGCCGGCCTATGAACGCGTGGCTCTCGTCGAAAATCAGCTCCGCGTCATGGTCCAACGTCGCGACGTGGTAGCTCTGTTCCAGCAGGACCTCACGGACATCCCGGGACGAGACCCGGGAGAGGACCCGGGCCGAGTCGGCCGGTGGCACCACGTGGTCCCGCACGCTGTGCAGCAGCAGCAACGGCTGGGTCACCTGGGGCAGCTCCGAGTCCACCAGCCGGAAGAAATTCCGCAGTGAGTACGCGGCGTGCAGCGGGACCCGGTCGTAACCGATCTCGTCACTGCCCTCCTTGGCGATGTCGCTCGCCACCCCCTTGGCCGTCGGCACCAGATGACGGACGACGGGGAGCACGTGCGCGGCCCATCCGTGCACCTTGATCCCGGGGTTGACCACGACGACCCCGCTGACCGACCGCCCATGCTTCGCGGCGAGCCGCAGCGCCAGCGCCCCGCCCAACGACAGGCCGAACACGAACACCTGGCCGCACCGCTCCAGCAACTCCCGCAACGCCCGGTCCACCTCGGCGTACCAGTCCTGCCAGCCGGTCACCTGCATGTCCTGCCAGCGGGTGCCGTGCCCGGGGAGCAACGGCAGCGACACCGTCAGCCCGCGCTCGGCCAGATACTCGGCCCAGGGGCGCAGCGACTGCGGGGAACCGGTGAATCCGTGACAGAGAAGTACGCCGACCTCGCCGCCCTCATGGCGGTACGGCTCGGCTCCAGGAAGGACCGGCACCGGGGTCTCCTGTTCGTGAGGATCGGAAGATGTACTTCACCGTACGCGACCGGACCGACACCGACCAGGTCCGTCCGGCCCCCATGACGGAGAGCACATCGGCCCCACGGGTTAAGGTCGTGCGACAGCACAACAGGAGGCATTCGAGTTGATCTACGGCGCAATGAAGTTCTCGATCGGGGGATCCCTGAAGCTCGCCTTCAGGCCCTGGGTGGAGGGCATCGAGAACATTCCCGCCGAGGGACCGGCGATCCTCGCGAGCAACCATCTGTCCTTCTCGGACTCGTTCTTCCTGCCGGCCGTACTCGACCGCAAGGTCACCTTCATCGCCAAGGCCGAGTACTTCACGTCCCCCGGTGTGAAGGGCAAGCTCACCGCCGCCTTCTTCAAGGGCGTGGGGCAGCTGCCGGTGGACCGCTCGGGCGCGCGAGGCGCGGGCGAGGCGGCGATCCAGAGCGGGATAAAGGTCCTGGAGAGGGGCGAACTCTTCGGCATCTATCCGGAGGGCACCCGCTCGCCCGACGGTCGTCTCTACCGGGGCAAGCCCGGCGGCCTGGCGCGCGTGGCACTCGCCTCCGGCGCGCCGGTCATCCCGGTCGCCATGATCGACACCGAGAAGATCCAGCCGCCCGGCCAGGTGGTCCCCAAGCTGATGCGCCCGGGGATCAAGATCGGCAAGCCGCTGGACTTCACCCGCTACCAGGGCATGGAGGGCGACCGCTTCATCCTGAGGTCGGTCACCGACGAGGTCATGTACGAGATCATGAAGCTCTCCGGCCAGGAGTACGTCGACATCTACGCGACGGCGGCGAAGCGTCAACTGGCCGAAGAGGCAAAGGCATCCGCGGGCAAGGAGTCCGGGGGCGCGGCACAGGGCGAGTGAGCCGAGGCGCGAGCCGCTGCCCCGTCCCGGGCAGCGGGCGCCGGAGGACCCGGCGAGCGCCCCGAAGCCGTCCATGGGGACCAAGGCGAAAAAGGGGGGGCCATGTCGGTTGAGCAGCCGTTGTGGCGGGCGCTGAGCGCGTACCGGCCGTTGACGATGGTCTACGCGGTCCTGATCTTCGTCCTCGAGCGCGACAAGTTCGAACGCCCCTGGATCGCCGTGGCGTTCCTCGCGTTCCTCGCGGTATGGACCCTCGTCACGTTCTCCAAGGTGGCCAACGCGGTCAGCTGCACCAGGCGTTTCCTGGTCGCCGACCTCGTCGTCGCGCTCACCGGCATAATGCTCACGCCACTGGCGGACGCGCAGGCCCAGCAGATCGACGGGCCCACCCTGCCGACGATATGGACCGCCGGCTCGGTCCTCGCCTTCGCCCTCAAGGGTGGCTGGCGCTGGGCCGCGGTCGCCTCCTCGTTCGTCGCCGTCGCCAACATCCTGGAGCGCGCCCACCCCAGCCGCGACACCCTCCACGACGTCCTGCTCGTGTGGGTCGCCTCCATCGCGATCGGATACGTCGTCGAGGTCGCCCGCGCCTCCGAACGCACCCTGGCCCGCGCCCTGGAGATCGAGGCGGCGACCCGCGAGCGCGAGCGGCTGGCCCGGGACATCCACGACAGCGTGCTCCAGGTGCTGGCGATGGTGCAGCGGCGCGGTACGGCGCTGGGCGGCGAGGCGGCCGAGCTGGGACGGATGGCGGGGGAGCAGGAAATCGCTCTGCGGACCCTCGTCTCCAGCGGACTGGTGCCCGCCTCCCGGACGCCGGAGGACCACGGCCCCGCGACCTCTGCCGCCGGGCGCGGCCGGCCCTCCGACGACGGCCGGGCCGACGAGCGGGGCCCGTGCGATCTGCGTTCGCTGCTCGCGCCGTACTCCGGCTCGAAGGTCACCTTCGCGGAGCCCGGCGCTCCGGTGCTGCTGGAACCGGCGGCGGCCAGGGAGCTGGCGGCCGCTGTCAGTGCCGCGTTGGACAATGTCCACAGGCACGCGGGCACCGACGCCCGCGCCTGGATTCTGGTCGAGGACTGGCCGGACGAAGTGATCGTGACCGTCAGGGACGACGGTCCGGGAATCCCGGAAGGCCGGCTCGCCCAGGCCGAGGGGGAGGGACGCCTCGGCGTCGCCCTCTCGATCCGCGGCCGGCTGCGGGACCTGGGCGGCACCGCCGAGTTGATCTCGGTGCCGGGCCAGGGCACAGAAGTCGAGTTGAAGGTCCCACGGGGGAAGGCGGAACGATGAGTGAGCAGAGCGTGCCCGGTACGAAGCCGATCAGGGTCATGGTGGTCGACGACCATCCGATGTGGCGGGACGCTGTCGCCCGTGACCTGGCCGCGGCCGGCTGCGACGTGGTCGCGACGGCGGGAGACGGCCCGCAGGCGGTCCGCCGCGCCACGGCCACCACCCCGCAGGTGCTCGTCCTCGACCTCAACCTGCCGGGTATGCCGGGCGCCACGGTCTGCAAGGAGCTGATCAGCTCCCTTCCCGGACTGCGCGTCCTCGTCCTCTCCGCCAGCGGTGAGCACGCCGACGTCCTGGAGGCGGTGAAGTCCGGCGCCACCGGCTATCTGCTCAAGTCGGCCAGTACGGACGAGCTGACAGACGCGGTCCGCCGCACGGCGATGGGCGATCCGGTCTTCACCCCCGGCCTGGCCGGCCTGGTGCTCGGCGAATACCGCAGGCTCGCCTCGGAGCCCGCCCCCGCCCGCTCCGACGAGCCCTCCGTCCCCCAACTGACCGAGCGGGAGACCGAAGTACTGCGCCTGGTCGCCAAGGGCCTCTCGTACAAGCAGATCGCCGAGCGCCTGGTCATCTCGCACCGCACCGTGCAGAACCACGTGCAGAACACCCTCGGCAAACTCCAACTGCACAACCGCGTCGAGCTGGTGCGGTACGCCATAGAGCGCGGCCTGGACGACATCTAGGGCCTCTCGTTTGGATCTTGCCGGGCTCGCGTGCCCTGGCACCGCTCCTCGCCGCGTTGTCGTCACTCCACGACGCTCCGCGTCACTCCACGACGCTCCGCGTCGCCTCACTCCTCCGCCTTGCGATCCACGGCACCAGACCCCGCTCCCTGATCCGGCCTGATCCAAACGAAAGACCCTAGGTCCTGTCCGCCCTCTGGTGCATCGCAATTCACCCTGCGCACCATGCCGGAGTGACCTGAGTCACTTTTCCGTGGCCCGGGTGCCTCACCGACGGCGAAGGGGAGTGCTTTCCATGCGAGTCGGAGTACTGACCGGGGGCGGCGACTGCCCCGGGCTCAACGCGGTCATCCGCGGCATCGTACGCAAGGGCGTCCAGGAATACGGCTACGAATTCACCGGATTCCGCGACGGCTGGCGCGGCCCCCTGGACGACGACACCGTACGGCTCGACATCCCCACCGTCCGCGGCATCCTGCCGCGCGGCGGCACCATCCTCGGCTCCTCCCGCACCAACCCCCTCAAGGCGGAGGACGGCATCCGCCGGATCAGGGAGACCCTCGCCGCGCACGGCGTCGACGCGCTGATCGTGATCGGCGGCGAGGACACCCTGGGCGTGGCGGCCACGCTCACCGATACGCACGGCATCCCCTGTGTCGGCGTTCCCAAGACCATCGACAACGACCTGTCCGCCACGGACTACACCTTCGGCTTCGACACCGCGGTCGGCATCGCCACCGAGGCCATCGACCGGCTGCACACCACCGCCGAGTCCCATATGCGCGTCCTGGTCTGCGAAGTGATGGGACGCCACGCGGGCTGGATAGCCCTGCACTCGGGCCTGGCCGGCGGCGCGAACGCCATCCTCATCCCGGAACAGCGCTTCGACGTCGACCAGGTCTGCGCCTGGGTGACCTCGCGTTTCAAGGCGTCGTACGCCCCGATCGTCGTCATAGCCGAGGGCGCGATGCCCAAGGACGGCGACCTGGTCCTCAAGGACGGCACGCTGGACTCCTTCGGCCACGTCCGGCTGTCGGGCATCGGCGAATGGCTGGCCAAGGAGATCGAGAAACGCACGGGCAAGGAGGCCAGGACGACCGTACTCGGCCATGTACAACGCGGCGGCACCCCCAGCGCCTTCGACCGCTGGCTGGCCACCCGCTTCGGGCTGCACGCGATCGAGGCGGTACGGGACGGCGACTTCGGAAAGATGGTGGCGCTGCGGGGGACGGACATCGTGCGCGTACCGATCGCGGAGGCGACGGCACGACTGAAAACGGTGGGCCCGGAACTGTACGAGGAGGTATCGGTCTTCTTCGGCTAGACCAGGTCACACATCCGACACCGGCCCGCAGACAGCGGTCCGGCGGGAGGGGGACGGGGTCGCAGGAGGTGACGTGTCCGGACGTAAAGCGTGATGCGTGGCGCACGCCGGCCCGCACCCAACAAACAAATCCGCACGCGCCGTACGGGGGTCCGGGGGTGTCCCCGGGAAGCACGGCATGCAGTCCGGACACGTGCCTCCGGAGCCCCCGGCCCCCGCACCGACAACGCACGGCACCGCACCCACTACGCACGGCACCGCACCCACCACGCACGGCACCGCACCCACCTACGAAACACCCGACCCCACCCCCGCCGGACGGCGAAACCGCACCGACCTACGAGGCCCCCACCTCCACCACCCCGCGCCCGGACGCACCCCGCCCACCCGCGGAGCGAGCCGCCCCCGCGATCAGCCCCGCCACAATCCCCGGCCCGTTCAGCGTCAGCACCGACTCCGGGTGGAACTGCACCGACGCGAATCCCTGCCCCCGCAACCCGTGCACCTCGCCGCTCTCCCCCTCGCGGCTCACCTCGATCCCGTGCGCCGCCAGTTCTTCCTCCGCCGCGTCGTCGCACCGCGCGGTGAAGCTGTTGTAGAAGCCCACGGTCTCCTCCTGGCCGAAGAGGCGGATCCGCGTCTGTGCGCCCTGGTGCGGGACTCGCTTGCGTACGGTCTCCAGCCCCAGTTCCGCCGCGATCAGCTCATGGCCGAGGCAGACGCCGAGCAGCCCGTGCCGCCGGTCGCGGATCAGTCCGGCGGTGAGCGCGCGCAGCAGCCGCATCCTGGGGTCGGTCGTGTCGGCCGGGTCACCGGGGCCGGGGCCCAGTACCACGGGCCCCTCATGGGCGAGCGCGGCCGTCCGCAGGCCCGGCTCGTCGTAGCGCCGTACGGTCACGTCCAGCCCGGAGGACCGCAGGAGATACGCCAGCATCGCGGTGAAGGTGTCCTCGGCGTCGATGACCAGGGCGTGCCCGGTGAGGCTCGTGGGGCCGGTCCGCATCTTCAGCCAGAACGGCGCGAGGTCCGCGCGCCGGGCGTCCAGCGCGGCTCGTACCCGCGGGTCGTCGGCGAGGCGCGGGCGCCCGGACTCCGCGCGGGGCCGCCCCGGGCGTACTCCCAGCGCCGCCAGCACGCCCGCCGCCTTGGCGTGGGTCTCGGCGACCTCGCTCAGCGGCTGGGAGTGGCGTACGAGGGTCGCGCCGACCGGTACCCGCAGCCCGCCGTCGCGGTCGATGTCGGCGGTACGGATCAAGATGGGGGAGTCGAGGGTCTGCGCCCCGCCGGCGTCCCGCCCGATCAGGGCGAGCGCGCCTCCGTAGTAGCCGCGCCCGCCGGTCTCGTGGCGTTCGATGACCCGGCAGGCGTTCTGTACGGGCGAGCCGGTGACCGTCGCCGCGAACATGGTCTCCTTGAGGACCTCGCGCACATCGAGCGAGGAGCGGCCGCGCAACTCGTACTCCGTATGGGCGAGATGGGCCATCTCCTTGAGCCGGGGACCGATCACCACCCCGCCGCGGTCGCCGACGGTGCACATCATCTTCAGTTCCTCGTCGACGACCATGGAGAGCTCCTCGGTCTCCTTGCGGTCGCCGAGGAAGTCCAGCAGTGCTTCCGGGGTGGGCCCCTCGGGCGGGTAGCGGAAGGTTCCGCTGATCGGGTTCATCACGACGGTCCCGCCGTTCATCCGGACGTGGACCTCCGGGCTGGCCCCGACCAGGGTGCGTGCGCCGGTGTGCACGACGAAGGTCCAGTACGCGCCGCGCTCGCCGGTGAGCAGTCGCCGGAAGAGGGCGAGGGCGTCGGTGCGCCCGTAGCCGGGGACGCGGCCTTCGAAGGTGCGCCGGATGACGAAGTTCGCGCCTTCGCCCCGGCCGATCTCGTCCTCGACGACCCGCCGCACGATGTCCGCGTAACCCGCGTCATCGATGTCGAAGGCGCCGTCCTCGACGCGTACGTCATGGGCGGGCAGCCGGTCGAGCACCTCGCCGAGCGGCAGCGCGTACGTCTCGTCCGCGACCAGTACGGCCAGCGGCGTCCCGTCGTCCCGTACGTCGAAGCCACGTTCCCTGATCTGCCGGAACGGTACGAGGGCCAGTGCGGTCCGGTCACCGGCCGGGATGTCGGAGAGCCGTTCGGCCTCGTGTACGGAGCCGATCAGCAGCTCCACGGTGTCGTGGTGGTCCCGCCCGGGGGTACGGCGCCGCAGCAGGGCGAAGGGCGGGCAGCTGTCGTCCTGGAGCCTGTCGAAGAGTCCGTCGAGAGGCATGTCGACGAGGTCGGGCAGGTGTGGGCCGGGCAGGTGTGGGCCGGACATGTGCGGTGTTCCTTCCGGGGAAAAGAGCGGAGGAACGGCCCGCTTCTCCGGTCCGAACCCCGGACCCGGAAAACACTGAAGGCCGCCCCTCGGGCGGCCTTCGCGATGTTTGTGGTGCGCGCGAATCAGTGGGCCGCCGGACGAGCCGGCCACCACCAGGTCTGATTCGAATGCGCGAACATGCCGGGCACGATAGCAGCACGCAGCACGCAGCACGCAGCACGCAGCACGCAGCACGCGGAGGACGGGCCCGGGGGAGCACTGCGCGCGAGACACGCGTTCCACACTGTGAGCGCGGCGAATGGCACGCCCCTCGACCCCGTAATCTGGAACGCGTGACAGTGAACGCTCAGAACCCCGCCACCCATGTGCCGTCCTGGCAAGATCTTCCCGCTGCCCAGCAGCCGGACTATCCGGACCAGGCAGCCCTGCGCGAGGTCGTGGCAGAGCTGGAGAGCTATCCTCCGCTCGTTTTCGCGGGCGAGTGCGACCAGTTGCGTGCCCGTATGGCAGCCGTCGCCCAGGGAGAGGCGTTCCTGCTCCAGGGCGGTGACTGCGCCGAGGCATTCGACGCGGTCTCCGCGGATCACATCCGGAACAAGCTCAAGACGCTCCTCCAGATGGGCGCCGTCCTGACCTACGCGGCGTCCGTGCCCGTGGTGAAGGTCGGCCGGATCGCCGGGCAGTACTCCAAGCCGCGCTCCAAGGGGACCGAGACCCGCGACGGCGTGACGCTGCCGACCTACCGCGGCGACTCCGTCAACGGCTTCGACTTCGACGAGAAGTCCCGGATCCCGGACCCCGAGCGGCTCAAGCGGATGTACCACGCGTCCGCCGCGACGCTCAATCTGGTCCGCGCCTTCACCACCGGCGGCTACGCCGACCTGCGCCAGGTGCACGCCTGGAATCAGGACTTCGTGAAGTCGTCCCCGTCCGGCCAGCGCTACGAGCAGCTCGCCCGCGAGATCGACAACGCGCTGAACTTCATGAAGGCAGCGGGCACCGACCCGGCCGAGTTCCGTACGGTCGAGTTCTACTCCTCGCACGAGGGGCTGCTGCTGGACTACGAGTCGGCGCTGACCCGGGTCGACTCCCGCACCGGCGGGCTGTACGACGTCTCGGGCCACATGATCTGGATCGGTGAGCGCACCCGCCAGCTGGACGGCGCGCACATCGAGTTCGCGTCGAAGATCAACAACCCGATCGGGATCAAGCTCGGTCCCACGACGACGGTCGACGACGCGCTCGCGTACATCGACCGCCTCGACCCCGACCGGCAGCCCGGCCGGCTGACCTTCATTGTCCGGATGGGCGCCGACAAGGTCAGGGACAAGCTCCCCGAGCTGGTCGAGAAGGTCACGGCCTCCGGTGCCACGGTGGCCTGGGTGACGGACCCGATGCACGGCAACACCTTCGAGGCGGCTTCCGGCCACAAGACCCGCCGCTTCGACGACGTGCTGGACGAGGTCAAGGGCTTCTTCGAGGTCCACAAGTCCCTCGGCACCCACCCGGGCGGTATCCATGTCGAGCTGACCGGTGACGATGTCACCGAGTGTGTGGGCGGTGGCGACGAGATCTTCGTCGACGATCTGCACCAGCGCTACGAGACGGCCTGCGACCCGCGGCTCAACCGCAGCCAGTCGCTGGACCTGGCCTTCCTGGTAGCGGAGATGTACCGCGCTCAGTAGGCGTCCGAGAGGCGTCACACAACGCGACGGTGGGGCACGGATCGATGTGATCCGTGCCCCACTGGTGTGTCTCCGACTTTTGTGCGGCGGATGTGGCGGGTAAGGTTAGGTTAGCCTCACCGACGCTCGGCGTGGCTGGAACGACCGAACCCGCCGGGAGGTGAACCGCGTGTACGTCTGCTCGTGCTTCGGCATCACCGAGACACAGGTCAAGGAACACGCGGAGGCCGGGGCGTGCACACCCCGCCAGATAGCGTCGGCCAGCAAGGCCGGCACCGACTGTGGCTCGTGCGTACGCCAGATCCAGTCGATCCTCGGACGCGGCGGATGCCCGCGCCGTGAGCTGCTCGATCAGGGCGCTCCAGCCTTCTCGGACCAGGCGGACCCGGACCGTACGGCAGTGGCCCCGGTCCTGCGCGAAGCCGCCTGACCTCCCCGCTGTGCGGGCTCAGCTGTCGGGCTGCTCGATCAACTGGGCGATGTAGAGCGCCTCGCCGAGCTTCTCGACCAGTTCGAGTTGGGTGTCGAGGTAGTCGATGTGATGCTCCTCGTCCTCCAGGATCGACTCGAAAATGCCCTTGGACGTGTGGTCGCCCTTGGACCGCATGACGTCGATCCCGCGCTTGAGCCGGTCGATCGCCTCCACCTCGACCTGCCGGTCGGCCTGGAACATCTCGGTGACGGTCTGGCCGACGCGCACATGGAAGAGCCGCTGGTAGTTCGGCAGGCCGTCGAGGAAAAGAATCCGGTCGGTGAGCAGTTCGGCGTGCTTCATCTCGTCGAACGACTCGGCCCGTGTGTACTTCGCGAGTTTCGTCCAGCCGAAGTTCTCCTGCATTTTCGCGTGGAGAAAGTATTGGTTGATCGCGGTCAGTTCGGCGGTCAGCTGCTCGTTGAGAAATTCGATGACCTCGGGATCGCCCTGCATCGCAGAGGCTCCTTCCAGGCGTGTGGCGGGGCAGAATGCGCGCATCCTCGCACCGCGATCGAAGACCGTCCAGTAAGTGCACGCTTAGTAGGAGTTGCCGGAATTGGTTCAGACCTGGTCGGGACCACCCCTCCCGGTCTGTCACCATGGAAGGCATGGGCCAGCCGGAGAACCGGGAGTATCGAGAGCCGGAACAGGCCGAGCTGCCACCCGGACAGCGCTTGCAGCGCGGCTGGCCGGTCACCCACTACGGACCTGTACCGAAGTTCAAACCGGACCGCTGGGAATTCCGCGTCTTCGGCGCGACCGCCGACGGCGACAAACACTGCTGGAACCACGAAGAGTTCTCGGAACTGCCGTATTCCACGGTCGTCGCCGATCTTCACTGCGTGACGAAGTTCAGCATGGTGGGAGCCGAATGGGGCGGTGTGCCCGCTCGTACGGTCGTGAAACTCGCACCGCCGGCGCCGGACGTCACGCATGTGATGGTCTGGGCCGAGTACGGCTTCAGCTCCAATCTGCGGCTCGCCGACTTCGACTCGGACCGTACGATCTTCGCCACCCACAAGGACGGCGAACTGCTCACCGCCGAACACGGCTTTCCGGTACGGCTCGTCGTACCGCAGCTGTACGCCTGGAAGGGCCCCAAATGGGTCCGCGGCGTCGAGTACATGACGGCCGACCGGCGCGGCTTCTGGGAGGAGCGCGGCTATCACAACGTCGGCGACCCGTGGGCCGAGCAGCGCTACACCTATCAGGAGGCCCCGGGAGACGGCCCAGAACTCTGAGGGCTGTCCGTATTCCCTGGTGGATCAGCTGTCGCGGAGCTTCTTGAGCCGCTCGACATCCGCCGCGTGACCTTCCTTGCCGCCCGGTGTCTCGATCACCAGAGGTACGTTCTCGGTCGCCGGATGTGAGAACAGTTCGCGGAACGGCTCCTCGCCGATCTTCCCCACGCCGATGTTCTCGTGCCGGTCCTTGTGCGCGCCCGCCACGTCCTTCGAGTCATTGGCGTGGATCAGCTTGAGCCGGCCCTCTCCGACCGTGTCCACCAGCTGATCCAGCGTCCGGCGCATCCCGTGCGGCCCCGTGAGATCGTGCCCGGCCGCGAAGATGTGACAGGTGTCCAGGCACACGCCCAGCTTGGGATGCGAGTCGAGCGCCTCGAAATACGGCCCGAAGTCCCAGGTCATGGAGCAGAGTGAGAACCCCTGCCCGGCGGTCGACTCCAGGAGCAGGAACGGGTCGTCGTCATGGGTCAGTTCGTCGAGGAGCGGCAGCATCCGCTCCCGTACCTGCGCGAGTGCCACCTCGCGGGTGCGGCCCCCGGTCGCCGACCCCGTATGCACGACCACACCCAGCGCGCCGATCTCCCGGCCCCGGCGCAGGCTGTGCCGCAGGGACTCCACGGACTTCTCGGCCGTCGCCTCGGTGTGCGAGCCGAAGTTGATCAGGTACGGAGCGTGCACGTACGCCGTGATCCGCTCGGCCGCGCACTCGGCGCGGAATTTCTCGTCCTGCGCCGGATTCCCGGCAGGTGTCGCCCAGCCACGCGGATTGGCCGCGAAGACCTGGACGGTCTCGGCGCCCAGCTCATGCGCGTAGGGCAGACCGGTCGTGGCAAGGCCACCAGCCACCGGGACATGGCCGCCGACAGGGTTGCGCATGGCTGACTAGATCCCCTTGGTCTTGATGGTGATGGTGCTGCCCTCGGCGGCCTTGTCGCCGCCCTTGACGGACTGCTCGTCCACCGAGTCGTTCAGGAAGGGGAAGCCGCGCTCGACCTTGACCTCGAAGCCCGCAGCCTCCAGCTGTTTCCTGGCCTCGTCGGTCTTCTGCCCGGTGACATCCGGTACGGAGATCATTCGCGGGCCCTTGGAAACGGTCAGGGTGACGGTCTCTCCACGGGACAGCTCAGAGCCCTCGGCGGGGGACTGCCTGGCGACGGAGCCCGCGTCCACGGGGGAGTTCACCCGCACCGAGGCGATCTTGACCTTGAGCCCTTCCTCCTTGAGCGCGGCGGCGGCGTCGTCCGCGCTCTCCCCGGTCACACCGGGGACCTCGACCGGGCTGCCCTTGCTCACCACCAGCGCGACACCGGAATCGGGCCGCACCTCGGTCCCGGACGCGGGGGACGAACGGATCACGGACCCCTGCGCGATGTTGTCGTCGAACGACCGGTTGACCACTCCCGGGGCCAGCCCGGCCTTCTTCAGCGTCCGCCTGGCCTCGGCCAGGGGCATGCTCTCCAGATCGGGGACCTTGACGATCTTCGGGCCACGCGAGATCACGATGGTCACCGTGCCGTTGCCCCGGATCCGCGCGCGTGGAGCGGGATCGCTGCGCATGACCGTGCCGCGCTCGAAGGAGTCGCTGAAGTCCTTGCCGATCTTGACGTCGAGCCCCTCGTCCGAGAGCCGCTTCCTGGCCTCCTGCTCGCTCTGGCCGAGCAGCGAGGGGACATGGGTGAACTGCCCGGAGTTGATGTACCAGACCCCCGTCCCCACACCGAGCACGAGCAGCACGGCGACGATCGTCGCGAGGACGCCACGGCGGGGCATTCCCACGCGGCGCCGCGGCCGACTCCGCCTGTCCGGAGGCGTGCGGTCCGCGGGCGCCATCTCCAACCGTGAGGTGTGCTGGACCCGCGCTTCCTCCGGCACGTCCTCGGCGGGAAGGATGCGCGGGATCACCGTCGTACGGCCGTCGGCAGCCGCACCCTCCTCCGCCTCCGGCTTGGCCTGCGGCGGTATGGCGTCCAACTGCGCGTCACTCAGCGCGGCACGGGTCTCACGGACCAGGGCGAGCAGCGCCACCGCGTCGTGCGGACGTACATCGGGGTCACGGGCGGTGGCCGCCGCGACCAGCTCGTCCAACTCGACGGCGAGCCCGGGAACGGCGGCCGACGGCGCCGGCACGTCCTCGTTCAGATGCCGGTAGAGAACCTGGGCGGGCGTGTCCCCGCCGTGCGGCTTGGCGCCGGTCAGCATCTCGTGCAGCACGACACCGCAGGCATACACATCGACCCGCGTGTCGGACTCGCCGTACTCGATCTGCTCCGGCGCGAGATACGGCACCGTGCCGAGGACGGTCCCGGTGGTGTTGGTGACATCGCCCACGGTCCGTACGAGACCGAAATCGGCGACCTTCACCCGGCCGTCGTCCCCTATCAGCACGTTCTCGGGCTTCATGTCCCGGTGGACGAACCCGGCACGATGCGCGGAGCCGAGCGCCGCGAGCACCGGCTCCAGGATGTCCAGCGCGGCCCGCGGCTGGAGCGCACCACGATCCCGCAGCACATCGCGGAGCGTGCACCCGGCGACGTACTCCATCGCCAGATAGACATACGCCCCCTCCGCACCCTGGTCGAACACCGCGACCACATTGGGGTGCGACAGCCGCGCCACCGACTTGGCCTCCCGGATGAAACGCTCCACGAACGAGACATCGGCGGCGAGCGCCGGGTGCATCACCTTGAGGGCCAGAACGCGGTCCAGCCGGGTGTCGACGGCCCGGTAGACCGTGGCCATACCGCCGACAGCGATGCGCGCGTCGACGCGGTAGCGGCCGTCGAGCACCTGCCCGACGATGGGGTCATTGAGGGTCGTATCCACGCAGGTGAGTCTACGAGCCAGGGGCGACGCTCCCGCAGCCCCGGGTCGTACCTCACAAATCTGCCCGCGCTCCCTCACGACGGTGGCGCCCCTTCGGCTCACTCGCCCATACGAGGCGGCCCGCAGGCGGGCGACCGGCGGGAGGGGGGCGGGGTCGCAGGAGGTGACGTGTCCGGACGTAAAGCGTGATGTGTGGCGCACACCGGCCCGCACCCAACAATCAAATCCGCACGCGCCGTACATCACGCAGTCCGGACATGCGCCTCCGGAGGCCACCGCCCCCGCACCACCGATGGCACACACCGCCCCGCACCACCGATGGCACACACCGCCCCCGCATCCCGCCGGACGGCACACACCGCCCCGCACCACCCATGGCACACACCGCCCCCGCATCCCGCCGGACGGCACACCGCACGGGACGGCGACACCTCCCCGTCAGAAGAACGGCCGCTCCGGGTCCAGCACCGCCACCCCCTCCGCAGGCGACGACGCCGTGGCGAAGTGCCGCCGGGGAATCCGCCCAGCCCTCCGCGCCAGCCGCCCCGCCTCCACCGCGTACCGCATCGCCTCGGCCATCAGCACCGGTTCCTGCGCGCGGGTGACCGCCGACGCCAGCATCACCGCCGCGCAGCCCAGCTCCATCGCCAGCGCCGCGTCCGACGCGGTGCCCGCGCCCGCGTCGAGGATCACCGGGACGCGCGCGTGCTCGACGATCAGCTGGAAGTTGTGCGGGTTGCGGATGCCGAGCCCGGAGCCGATGGGCGAGCCCAGCGGCATGATCGCGGCGCAGCCGACATCCTCCAGTTTCCGGGCGAGTACCGGATCGTCGTTGGTGTACGGCAGCACGGTGAAGCCGTCGTCGACCAGGGTCTCGGCCGCGTCGAGCAGTTCGATCGGGTCGGGGAGCAGGGTGCGCTCGTCCGCGACGACCTCCAGTTTCACCCAGTCCGTGCCGAGCGCTTCGCGTGCGAGGCGGGCGGTGAGCACCGCCTCCCCGGCGGTGTGGCAGCCGGCGGTGTTGGGCAGGGCGCGGATGCCGAGGGAGTCGAGCACGGACAGGACGGAGCCCTGGACCGTGGGGTCCAGGCGGCGCATCGCGACCGTGGTGAGTTCGGTGCCGGAGGCGATCAGAGAGCGTTCCAGTACGTCGAGGCTGGGCGCCCCGCCCGTCCCCATGATCAACCGTGAGGCGAAGGTGGTGGAACCGATGGTGAGCTGGTCGTCCGCCATGGGGCTCAGCCTCCCTGGACAGCGGTGAGGACTTCCACGCGGTCGCCCTCGCCGAGCCGCGTGCCGGACCACCGGGTGCGCGGGACCACCGTCTCGTTGACGGCGGCGGCGATGCCCGACGGCGCGGGAGTGAGGGCCGCGACCACGAGGTCCAGTGTGGTGGCCGCGGCCAGTTCGCGGGGTTCGCCGTTCACGAAGACGTTCACGGAGGCGTTGACGTTGATACCGGTCATGAGGGCTTCTCCTGATGTACGGAGGCGGCGGGGACGGAGGCCGCGGAGTAGGAGTCGGGGGAGAAACGGCGGGGCGTGAACGGCCGGGCCTCGTCCGGCAGTTCGCCCGTGGTCAGTGCGTCGGCCATCGCGTCGCCGGTGACGGGCGTGAGAAGGACGCCGTTACGGAAGTGGCCGGTGGCCAGGTGCAGTCCCGGCAGCGCGGTGGGCCCGAGCAGCGGTGCGTTGTCCGGCGACCCGGGGCGCAGCCCGGCGAGGGTCTCGGTGAGCGGCAGCTCGGTGATGCCGGGGACCAGTTCGTGGGCGTCGCGCAGCAGCTCGTACACCCCGCCCGCGGTGACCGTGCTGTCCCAGCCGAGATCTTCGCTGGTGGCGCCGATGACCAGCTCGCCGTTGGCGCGCGGGACGAGGTAGATGTGGCTGCCGCGCACCACCGCCCGTACCGTCCGGGACAGGAAGGGCGCGTACGGGCGGGGGACGGTCAGCCGCAGGACCTGGCCCTTGACGGGCCGTACCGGCGGCGTGATGTTGTCCGGTACGCCCGAGAGCCTGCCGCTGAGGCTGCCGCCCGCCAGCACTACCTGGTCGGCGGTGAGCGTACGGCCGTCGGAGAGGACGGCACCGGTGGCCCGTTCCCGTACGACGGAGAGGCGGTCGGCCCAGGCGCGGTGGAAGACCACCCCGGCCCGCTCGCACGCGGTCAGCAGGGCCGATGCCAGCCGTCGTGGGTCGATCTGGTGGTCGCCGTCCACGCGCAGGCCCCCGCGCACGCCCGGCGCGAGCATCGGTTCCAGGCGCCGGCACTCACGGCCCGTGAGCCACTCCGAGGCGAGCCCCGAGCGCTGCTGGAGGGCGTGCAGCTCGCGCAGCTGGGCGCGGTCGTCGGTGTCGAGGGCGACGGCCAGGGTGCCGCAGGCGCGGTAGCCGGTGTCCTGGCCACTGGCCTCCTCCAGCTCCGCGACAAAGCCGGGGTAGCGCTCGGCGGAGGCGAGATTGAGCCCGAGCAATGTCTGTTCGCCGTAGTGGAGTTCGGTGACGGCGGCGAGCATGCCGGCCGCGACCCGCGCGGCCCCGCCACCGGGCTCGGGGTCGGCGACGGCGGTATGCAGTCCGCGCTGTGCCGCCCGCCAGGCGGTGACCAGGCCGATGATCCCGCCGCCGATGACGAGTACGTCCAGTACGTCCGACCCCGTGCTCGTACTGCCCGTACGGGCTTCTCGACCGGACCGTTCGGACTGACCGGACCGTTCGGACTGACCGGACCGTTCGGACTGACCGGACCGTTCGGACTGACCGGGCTGACCGGTCGTATGAGATGCGTGAGATGACTGCATGGGCGTCCAGCCCCTCCCTTCGCCGGCATGACCCGGATCAGGTTCGTACGGTCGGAGGCCGCCTCAGCCTCCCTCTCAGCCCGGTGCGCCCGGACTCCCGCGAGGTAGTGTCAACGGCCAGACTAACGCCCTGTCCCCGGGCGCAGCAGGGGAGCGTTGGCCGAGGCCCGTTCGCCGGGCGGACACGCCCCAGGGCTCCGTCGTCGCCGCTCTCGCAGGCATCCGCGCCGGGCTGGACGAGCGGCTCCTTTCCTGACGAATCATCAGCTGTCTAAGGTGATCGGGTGAGCGAGCAGCGGATGCGGACGGATCAAGATCAGGGCCAGGACCAGGGCCAGGGCCAGAGCCACAGCCAGGGGCAGGAGCAGAGCCCGCGGCGGACGGAACAGCCGCGCGTGGTGATCGTCGGCGCGGGCATGGCCGGCGTACAGACCGCGGTGGCCCTGCGGGAGAAGGGCTACGGCGGCCCGGTCACCCTGATCGGCGCCGAACCGCACCCGCCCTACGACCGGCCGCCGCTCTCCAAGGCGGTGCTGCTCGGACAGGCGGCCGGCTCGGCCTTCGACATCGACTTCGAGGGGCTCACCGTCGACCTGCGGCTGGGGCTGGAAGTGACCGGGCTGCGGGCGTCCGCGCGGGAACTCGACACCCCCGCCGGTCCCGTTCCGTACGACATCCTGGTCATCGCCACCGGAGCCGAGCCGGTTCCGCTGCCCGGCACCGAGGACCTCGCCCACGTCCACCTGCTGCGCACACTGGACGACGCGGAACGGCTGCGCCCCATCCTGGAGCAGCGGCAGGAGATCGTGGTCGTGGGAGCGGGGTGGATCGGCGCCGAGTTCGCGACGGCCGCCCGTACGGCGGGTTGTGTCGTGACGGTGGTGGAGGCGGCGGACGCGCCGTTCGCGGGCGCCCTGCCCGCCGAGGTCGCCGCGCCCATGGCCGACTGGTACGCCGAGAGCGGGGCGGAACTGCTGACGCACGCGCGCGTGGCGGGCGTCGAACCCGGCACGGTCGTCCTCGCGGACGGCCGGCAGCTGCCGGCCGACGCGGTGGTCGTCGGCATCGGGGCACGGCCCGCGACAGGCTGGCTCGCCGGCTCGGGCATCGCCCTCGGCCCGGACGGTTCGGTCACGGCGGACGAACGGCTGCGGACCTCGCTGCCCGAGGTGTACGCGGTGGGCGACTGCGCCTCCTTCCCGTCCACCCGCTACGGCGAGCGGCTGCTGGTACACCACTGGGACAACGCGCTCCAGGGCCCGCGTACGGTCGCCGCCCAGGTGATCGGCGAGACCGAGCAGGTCTACGACCCGGTGCCGTACTTCTGGTCCGAGCAGTTCGGCCGCTTCGTGCAGTACGCGGGCCATCACGAGTTCGCCGACACACTGGTGTGGCGCGGCGATCCGGCGGGGGCGGCCTGGTCGGTGGTGTGGCTGCGCGGAGAGGTGCTGGTGGGACTGCTGGCGGTGGGCAGGCCCAGGGACCTCGCGCAGGGCCGCAAACTGATCGACACGGGCGCGCGGCTGGACCGGGAACGGGCCGCGGATCCGGCGGTGCCGCTGCGGAAGGCTGTTGTCTGACCGTTCGGTGACGGTGACGGTGAGCGACTGCGATGGGCTCACCACACGCGGTGACCCATCACATGCGGTGACCCACCACGCTCTCGGCGCAGGACGGCCACGTCCGGGGTGCCTCGGGTACCGTCTGTCAGTCCTAGATGGCAGGCTTGTCCTGTGACCGAGATTGACGCAAAGATCGATGCTCTCGTCCCCGCCTGGCTTCACCTGCCCGACATCGCGGAAATGCTCGATGTCGAGGTGACGCGTGTGCGGCAGCTGGTGAAGGAAGGCCAGCTGATCGCGGTGCGCCGCGGCGAGAACAGGACGCTCCAGGTGCCTGCCGCCTTCATTGACGGCAACAAGGTCGTCAAGGGCCTGGCCGGGACCTTGACGCTCCTGAGGGACGACAGCTTCACCGACGAAGAGATGCTTGAGTGGCTCTTCACCCCCGACCCCACCCTGCCGGGCACGCCCGCGCAGGCACTCAGTGAGAATCGCGGCACGGAGGTGAAGCGCCGGGCCCAGGCGCTCGCCGTCTGACGAGACCATCACTCGCGGTGTACGGCGACGCCATGACCGCGCCGCGCGGTCATCACTCGCCGTGCACCGCCGACCAACGGGGGACCTTCTTTCATGCCCACGGCTCATGCGTCGCTGTCCGATGCCCGGCTCTACCTCTGTACGGACGCCCGCAAACGGCAGGGGGACCTTCCCGCGTTCCTCGATGCCGTACTCACCTCGGGCGTGGACATCGTGCAGCTGCGGGACAAGGGCATGGAGGCGGCCGAGGAGCTGGATCACCTCCAGGTCTTCGCCGACGCCTGCCGCCGCCACGGCAAGCTGCTGGCCGTGAACGACCGCGCCGATGTGGCGCATGCCATCGGCTCCGACGTACTGCATCTGGGACAGGGAGACCTGCCCGTCCCGGCGGCCCGAGCGATCCTCGGGGATACTCCGCTGATCGGCCGTTCCACCCATGCCGCCGTCGAGGTGGACGCGGCTGCCGTCGAGCCCGGTGTGGACTATTTCTGCACGGGCCCGTGCTGGCCCACCCCGACCAAGCCCGGCCGCCACGCGCCGGGGCTCGGCCTGGTGCGTCATGCCGCGTCGCTGGCCACGGAGCGCCCGTGGTTCGCGATCGGCGGGATCGACGCGGCCCGTCTCGACGAGGTGCTGGACGCCGGTGCCCGCAGGGTCGTCGTCGTACGGGCGATCACCGAGGCCGACGACCCGGCAGCGGCTTCGGCCGCACTGGCCGAGCGGGTACGGGAACGCGCGCTGTGACGGGTGACCGCACCGGGTTGCGCGTGCTGCCGTACGGCAGAGCAGCCGTACGGCAGAGCAGCCGTACACCAGGGCAGCCGTACGGCGGGGCAGCCGTACACCAGGGCGGCTGTACGGCGGGGGGCTGCCGCGGCGAAGTCGTCCAGCTGGTGGCCGGCAGGTGTCCGGTGAGTGATCACCGGTCGGTCATAGGTGTCCGCAGAGTGGACAGTTAACGGGCAATCCCGGCAAATTACCTGGCACGGTTGGGTGAGCGCCGCGCCCTCGATAACCTGCACGTATGGCCCTTGGCACAGCTTCGACCAGATCTGATCGCGCACTGACCGTGCGCGATCTACTCGCGACCGGCAAGACTTCCTTCTCGTTCGAGTTCTGGGCGCCCAAGACCGAGAAGGGTGAGCGCAACCTCTGGAACGCGCTGCGCCGGGTCGAAGCGGTGGCCCCGAGCTTTGTCTCCGTGACCTACGGCGCCGGCGGCTCCACCCGCGACGGCACCGTCAAGGCCACCCAGCAGATCGCCTCCGACACCACGCTCACGCCGGTAGCGCATCTCACCGCGGTCGGCCAGTCCGTCGCCGAACTGCGCAACATGATCGGGCAGTACGCCGGCGCCGGGATCCGCAACATCCTCGCCGTCCGTGGCGACCCGCCCGGCGACCCCATGGGCGAGTGGGTCAAGCACCCCCAGGGCGTGCGCTACGCCGCCGAACTGGTCAGCCTCATCAAGGAGTCCGGGGACTTCTGCGTCGGGGTGGCGGCCTTCCCCGAGATGCATCCGCGCTCCTGCGACTGGGACTCCGACATACGCCACTTCGTGGACAAGTGCCGCGCCGGTGCCGACTACGCGATCACGCAGATGTTCTTCGAACCCGAGGGCTATCTGCGGTTGCGCGACCGGGTCGAGGCCGCGGGTTGCGCGACCCCGATCATTCCCGAGATCATGCCGGTCACCAGCGTCAAGATGCTGGAACGGCTGCCGCAGCTCAGTACCGCGGTCTTCCCGCAGGAGTTGAAAGAGCGGATCCTCTCGGTCAAGGACGATCCCGTCGCTGTACGCTCCATTGGCATCGAGTTCGCGACGGAGTTCTGCGCCGGTCTGCTCTCCGAGGGCGTCCCCGGCCTGCACTTCATTACACTCAACAACTCCACTGCGACGCTCGAAATCTACGAGAATCTCGGACTGCACGAGCAGTCGTGACCGGCCGTACCCGCCTTGTCCCGGGGCGGTGGCCGCAAGAGAGGGGCGGGCATGGGCTGGACGGTCCTCTATATCGCGTTCGGCATCGTGGCACTGTGGTTGCTGGGCGAAGTGCTGCTCCAGTACAAGGCGCGGCTGCGCTGGCGCCTTCTCGCCTTCACCGGATTCATGGGCGTGGTGCTCGGTGTCCTGGTGCCCTCCGTCTTCGTCATCGCCCTGGGCACGATCGCGTTCGCGATCGGCCAGACCTATGTGACCCTCTCCTTCCGCCGCGGCTTCTCCACGGGGTGGGCGATCGGTGGCCGTCCGGGAGCCAGCCGCCGTCGCAGGGCCGTTGGCAAGGCCGCCGACCGTGAGCCCGCGCTCGAGGTCTCGGACCTGGAGTACGAGCCGGTGGTCCCGGCCGCCGAGACCACCGCCGCGTACGAGGCGCTGCCGTCGACCGCCGAGACCACCCCGGTGTACGAGCCGGAGCCGATCCCCGATGAGACAGGGCAGTACGGCGTCTACAACGACGCGGACCAGGACACGCGGACACCGGGACAGCCGCACCACTCCGGCACGAACGAGTACGGCGGCGGATACGGCTACCCCGCCTATGAGCCCTCCGTGGGCCAGGACGCGTACGGGGCACAGGACGCCTACGCCGGCCAGGGCACCTACGCGGACCAGGGCGGTTACGCGAGCCAGGACGTCTACGCGGCTCAGTACGACTACGGCAGCGGCCAGCAGCAGTACGCCGCGTACTCCGACCCGTACATCGGCTCGGCCAACGCCGGTCAGCAGTACGGCTCGTACGACAGCTTCGGCGGCCAGCAGCAGTACGCCGACCCCTACGGGGGGCAGGAGCAGTACGGCAACGACACCCCGCCCGGCGGGATCTGGGTCCCGCAGCAGCGCGACCGCGATGGGGACCAGCCGCAGCCGCCCGGCTACGACCCCAATTACAACGACCAGCAGTACCGCTACTGACGGGCGGAAGTGCTCGGCGGCCAGCGGCCAGCGGCCAGTAGCCCGTGGGGCAGCGGCCTCGCCGGAAGGGCCGTGGGTCGGACCGCCGACGGCCGGGCAGCTCCAGTTGGACCGAGCAGCCCCCCGGGGGGCCTGGGGGTGGCGGCCCTGGCAGTCAGAAAACCCTTGGGGTCGGAGCGCGCCGCTCGAGCCGCGCCGTCACTGTGAGCCCCGGAAGCCCGCTCCTTCGACGATCAGCCCCGCGACCAGCGCCCCCGACATCCCGGCGTGGGCGAGCCCGCCGCCCGGATGTGCCCAGCCGCCCGCCAGATAGAGCCCGGACATCCGGGTGATGTTCGACGGACGCAGCAGCCGGCCCCCGGCTCCGGCCAGCGCGGGCGCCGGGACCGAGCCGCCGGTCGCCCCCGTCTGCGCGGCTGTGTCGGCGGGCGTCCGCACCTCGCGCCGGACGAGCCGCTCCGCCACTCCCGGCACGGCCGCCTCGGCCGCCGCCACCAGCACATCCGCGTACCGCTCGCGCAGTGCCCCGTCGGACCAGTCCACCGGGCCGTGCGGCGCGACCGTCGCCGTGACCGTCACCGCCTCATGGCCTTCGTCGGGACGCGTCCCCGGGTCGTCGGGCCGCAGCACCGTGACCGTCGGGCGCTGTGCCGTGCCACCGGCGAAGACCTCGGCCGCTTCGGCGCTCCCGTCGGGGGAGTGCACCACCGTGCGGTGCGCCGCGTCCCCGTCCCGCGCCCCGCGCAGCGCCAGCAGCACCGTGAACCGTCCGGGCACCAGGGCGCCGCCGACCGATTCCCCCGGTCGTACGTCACCGTCCTCCCACAGGTCGCGCTCCACGAGAGGCTGCGACGCGACGCCCGCGACCACCCGGTCCGCCGCGACGACCGTGCCGTCCGCCAACTCGATCCCGGCGGCCGCGCCGTCCTTCTCGACGATCCGGGTCACTTCGGCCCCGAAGACGAACTCCACCTTGCGGGCCACGCACCGCTCGTACACCGCCCGCGCCAACTCCCGTATCCCGCCGCGCACATACCAGCTGCCGAAGGTCTGCTCCAGATACGGGAGCAGGGCGGCGCCCGCCGGAGCGTGCCGCGGGTCGAGGCCGTACGACAGGGCGTACCCGTCCAGCAGGGCGGCGAGCCGGGGGTCTGCCAGCTCCCAGGCACCGATCTCCGCGACCGTGGTGGCCTGCCGGGCGCCGCGCAGCAGTCGCCGGTGCCGGACGGCCGGATACGGATCGCGCCCGAGCACCTGCCGGTCGGCCCACAGCGGCTCCTCCAGCAACGGCCGGCGCGAGCGGTCCCAGGCGTCCCTGGCCCGGCCGAGGAACGCCCCCCAGCGTTCACCCGCGCCCGCGCCGAGCGCCGCGTCCAGGGCGGAGACCACACCTCCGCGCGACGCGTTCGGCAACCGCACGTCGGTGCCGTCCGCGAAGACATGGCGGCTCGCCGGGTCGACCTGGTCGAGCTGGACGCACTCCTCCAAGGGCTCTTTGCCGGTCTTGACGAACAGATCGCGGTAGACGGCCGGGAGATGCAGCAGACCGGGCCCGGTGTCGAAGACGAATCCGTCCCGCTCGAACCGGCCCACCGACCCGCCGTAGGTCGCCGCGCGTTCGTACACCGTCACCCGGTGGCCCGCCACAGCCAGCCGGGCGGCCGCCGCCATGGCGCCCGTCCCGGCGCCGATCACCACAATCCGTGCCATGCGAATGACTGTAACGACCGGCACTGACAATTCGGCCCGGCGGTCGGGGAATCCCACCCGTGGCCAGGCATTTCTCCCGCCCGCACGGTGCCTGGCCGCGCAGGAGGCGGCGGAATCGGGGGCCAGGAACGCCTCGGTCGCGATGCCGGGCACCAGCAGCGTGCCCACTCGGGTCCGAGGCTGTGGGCAGTAGTGCGCAGGACTGAGTACCCGTACCTAGTACGGGAGATGAGTAGGCGCGCGGATGGGGTGCCACCTGCGAAGACGGAAGAGTGGAGACCACGGAAGGGGCGCGGCGCCGGAACCGCCGACACGGGGCGGCGGAAACGGCGCGGCTCCCCTGCCGGCACGGGGGTGCAAACGGGGAGCCCAGCGACCACGGGGGATCACGGGGGATCACGAGGAAGCGGGCTCTCCGGCACCACGGGGGCACGGGGGAAGCGGGGGGCACGGGGGAGACACGGGGGAACGCGTCGGCCCGGTGAGGCTCAGGGGGACTGAGCCTCACCGGGCCGACGCTTTTCCGCTCCATTCGGGCCAGGCCGTTCCGTGGGGTCGGTGCGACGGTGTCAGCGCCCGCCGACCCGGCCATGCAACAGCAGCGAGAGCGCCGAGTGCACGTCGTCTATCGACCGCTCCGGCTGGAACGCCTGCCAGTCCAGAGCCGCCACCAGCACCATCCCGACCAACGCCGCCGCCGTCAGCGGAATATCGATCTCGTCGCTCAGCTCACCGCCCTCGACGGCCTCCCTGAGCACCGTCTCGACCACCGCGACCGCCTCCTGACGCACCACCAGCAGCGTCGACTGCCAGGCCCGGTTCGTCCGCCACAGTTCGGCGACGTACAGCTGGGTGAAGGCCGGGTAGCGGTCGATGAAGACCAGGCCGGCCCTGATCATCGCGTCGAGCGCCTCGACCCTGCTGCCGCCGCGCGCGGACGTCTCGTCGGCGGCGGTTCGCAGGGAGGAGGTGAGCAGCCCGACGCCGTGCCGCAGCAACTCCTCGAACAGCTCCGTCTTGCTCTTGAAGTTGTAGTAGACCGTGCCCTTGGCGACCCCGGCGCGCTCGGCGATCTCGTCCACCGTCGTGGCGGAGAAGCCCTGCTCGGCGATGAGGGTCACGGCGGCCTCGTAGAGCTTCTGCCGGGTGGCCTGGCGGCGGGTGCTGGAGCTGTCCATGGCGACGATTGTCACAGGTCCGCACCCCACCGGTGCGCCATGCTCACAGGCTCAGCTCGGGATGCAGCCGGTCGAGCGTCCACACCTGCTTGCGCCGCGCGGACAGGGCGGTCAGCGCCAGCGCGCCCGCGGTGAAGGCGGCGAGGACGGCGCAGGCCTGCCAGACCGGACCGAGTCCGCCGCCCGTGATGAGCCGGCGCAGCGCCTCGACCACGTAACTCATCGGCAGGAAGGGGTGGATGGCACCGAAGAAGCCCGGACTGGTCTGTACGGGATAGGTACCGCCGGCCGAGGTCAGCTGGAGCATCAGCAGCGCCAGGACGAGGATGCGGCCCGCCGGTCCGAAGCGGGCGTTGAGCCACTGGATGATCGCCGTGAAGCAGCAGGTGACCAGGGCGAGGAAGCCGACGGTGCCGGCGGCGTGGGCCATCTCCAGACCGATGGCCCAGTGCAGTACGGAGATCAGCGCGCCGACCTGGAGCAGACCGATCGCGGCGACCGGCAGCCAGCCCGCCAGCGCGATGCGCCAGGAGGAGGCGCCGGCGGCCAGCGCGCGCCGGTTCATGGGCTGGATCAGCATGTACGCCACCATCGCGCCGACCCAGAGGGACAGCGGAATGAAGTACGGGGCGAAGCCGGTGCCGTAGTTGGGCGCCGCGTGCATGGACCGTGACGCGAGCTGGACGGGGTCGGCCATCACATCCGTACGCCGGTCCCGGTCCTTCCGGTCGTAGTCGGGGATCTTCCCGACGCCGTCGCTCAGGCCGCCGGCCAGTTCGGCCGATCCGTCGGTGAGTTTGAAGAGCCCGCCGTCGAGAGAGTGCGCGCCGGTCTTCAGATCGCCGATGCCGGTGTCGAGCGTGGTGGAGCCCTTCTTGGCGCCGACCAGTCCGGTGTGCAGCTGGTCCGCGCCCTTGGCGACCCTCTTGGCGCCGGTGTTGAGCGCGTTGATCTTCGTGACGGCGGTCTCCAGGTCCTCGTCCAGATGAGGCGCGCGTCCGGCGAGGTCGTTCGCCTGCTTCTGGAGCGTGGCGAGCCGGCCGTCCAGCTTCTTGAGGTCGCCGCTGTTGGCCGTGACGAGGGCGTTGATGTCGTCGGCGACTTCGGCCACGTCGGCGGCGGCGGTCCTGGCGCGGTTGAGCGCGGGGCAGGCGGAGGGGTCGGGAACGACGGTCGTGGCGGCGGGGGGTGTGCCGGTGCCGGTGTTCGTGCCCGTGCCGGTGTTCGTTTCGGGGGCCGTCGTGGATTCGGCGCCGTTCCCGTTCCCGTTCCCGTTCCCAGTCCCGGGGAGGTTCTCGCAACGTGTCCGGTAGACGGTGTCCAGTTCGTCGGAGGCCTGCCGGGCCCTGGTCGCGGCCGTGGGGGCGGACTTCACGAGCAGGCCGAGGTTGTCCCGTATCGTCCGGGACGAATCCGCCACCAGCCGTGCCGATCCGGCGATCGTCTTCCCCTTGTCCTTGAGGTACGGACGGACGTCCCTGGCCACGCCGTTGACCTTGTCGGCGAGTGACTGGGTTCCGTCGGCGACCTGTTGGGAGCCGGTCTCCAGATCGGCCGCGCCCTTGTCGAGCTTCGTCAGTCCGCCGGCCAGCTCACCGCTGCCGTCCTTGGCGGTGTTCAGCCCGTCCGCGAGATCCTTGGAGCCCTTCTTGGCCTGTCCGATACCGCCCTTGAGCTTGTCGGCGCCCTTGGCCGCCTTCTCGGTGGCGTCATGGATGCCGGAGAAGGAGATGAATATCTTGTCGAGGAAGGAGCGGGAGGCGTTCGTCGACGCGGCCCTCCGCACCTCCGCGAACACGGTCCGGGAGAGCTGGCCGACAATGTAGCTGTTGGCGTCGTTCGTACGTACCTGAAGCGCGCCTGTCCCGGGTGCGTCGCCGGAACTGGACGCGATCCTCTTACTGAGATCCGACGGCATGGTCAGGGAGAGGTAGTACGAGCCGTCCTCCACGCCCTTGCGCGCCTCGGCCGAGCTCACTTCGTGCCAGGCGAACACCTTGCTGTCGCGCAGGCCTTGGGTGATCTCGTCGCCGGCCGTGATCTTCCGGCCGGCGGCGGTGGCGCCCTTGTCGTCGTTGACGAGCGCGACGGGGATGCGGTCGAGCCGTCCGTACGGATCCCAGAAGGACCACAGGTACAGCGCGCCGTACAGCAGCGGCAGCAGCATGATCGCGACGAGCGCGGCGATCGGCAGTCTTCCCCTGCCGAACCGCTTCAGCTCAAGCGCGGCCAGTTTCGGCGAGCGCATCGGCTGCCCCTTCCTCGTGCTCGGTGTCCTCGTTCGGCTCGTCGTTCGGCTCCTCCGTACGGACGATGCCGTCCACGCCGTCCGCACCGGCGCCGACTCCGGGAGCCTGGCTGCACACGGCCAGCACTGTTGTGCCACCGTCGGCGACGGACCGCATGAGCTGCCAAGCCTCGGCCCGGCCGGTGTCGGAGAGTTTGAGATCCAGGTCGTCCACGGCCAGCAGTCGGGGCCGGCCGATCAGGGCGAGGGCCACCGAGAGGCGCAGAGCCTCCAGCCGCTCCAGGTCGCGTACCGAGGTGCGTTCGCCCTTCGGCAGAGTGGCCGTGTCGAGCCCGGCGGCGGCGAGCGCGGCATCGATACGGCCACGGGCCTCGGCGGCCCGCTCGGCGCGCGGGCGCAGCAGGGCGCGGAGCGAACCTCCGAACCGGCGTTGCAGCAAGGCGCGTTCGCGCAGATGCTCGGCGACGGTCAGGGCCGGATCGAGATCGCTCACGCCCGGGACGGGACCGAGGGAGCTGATCCGGCGTACGGCGGGCATGGCGCGCGGCAGAGCCAGCCCGCCGACCTCGGCCCGGCCCTCGGTCGGTCGCATCCGGCCGGTGAGCGCGAGCAGCAGGCAGGTACGGCCGGAGCCCGACGGGCCCACGATCGCCACGACGGTGCCGGGCGCGGCATCGACCCGGACATGGCGGAACACCCAGCCGCGCGACCCCTTGAGCCCGAAGTTCTCGGCGCTGACGGCCGCGCCGAGGACGCGATGCGCGCTGCGTACGCCGGGTCCTTTGTCTTCGCCGCCGTGGCTGCCCCGGTCGTCCTCTCGGCTGACCACGTGCCCTCCCCAGGTCCTATTTTTTTGTACTGACTGGTCAGTTCAAAAAGTACTCCGAACTGACGAGCGAGGCAAAACCGCAGGTCAGGGCCGATTGTCAGTGGTGCCCCTCAGGATGGACACATACGGCCACGGTGCCGTTACACGACGACAGGAGGCTCCGTCATGGCCAGCTCCTACGCCGGTGCCGCACGCCGGCGCCCTACAGGCGGCCCTGCACCCTCACTGACCGGTCCGGCCGGCGATGTCCACCCCGTCCAGCGGCGCACCACCGCGCCGCCCGCAGCCCTCGACCTGCTCGCCCAGGCGCGCAGGGGGCTCGATGAGGCCGCGACGCTGGACACTCCGAACGAGCGCTATGCCACGGCCCATCTCGCCGCCCTGCGCACCGCCGCCGCGATGCTCGCCGCCCGGGGCCGCCCGGAGGCCACCAGCCAGCGGCGCCGGCGTATCCGCAGCGCGTGGGAGGTTCTGCCCGAGATCGCGCCGGAACTGTCCGAGTGGAGCGCTCTCTTCGCCTCGGGTGCCCCACGCAGAGCGCGCGCCGAGGCAGGCATAAAGGGCGCGGTGGGCAGCCGCGACGCCGACGATCTGCTGCGTGACGTGGCCATGTTCCTGCGCCTGGTGGAGCGGCTGCTGGTACTCGAACCGGAGCTGCCCCGGCCCCGGGCCGGACAGCTGCCGCGAGGTGATGCCGCCGAGTGACCGGGCCGGACGGCGGAAGTGACGGAGGACGGCGAAGGCCGCGACGGGCCGTGGCGGCGGTGACGGGTGGTGAGGACGGTGACGGGTGGTGAAGGCAATAGGGTGGACGCAGCCTGCACTGTTCTACGCCCCGCCGCTCGGGGCGGCACCGCGCCAAGGAGTCAACTGCCGTGTCGGACCCTTCCCCTGTCTCCAGTGGAAAGACGCCATCGCGCCCCCGCGGCTCCCTCCGTACCGCCGTGGTCTGGGAGGTCCTCAGGGACGCCCTCGACCGCCGGGTCAAGGCGGCGGGGACGGACACCCTCGACGTGCTCGACACCGGAGGGGGGACGGGCAACTTCGCGGTGCCAGTCGCCCGTCTGGGGCATCGGGTGACCGTGGTCGACCCCAGCCCGAACGCGCTCTTCGCACTGGAGCGCCGGGCGGCCGAAGCGGGCGTGGCCGAGCGCGTCCGTGGAGTCCAGGGGGACATCCACGGCCTCTTCGACGTGGTCGAGCGCGGAGGCTTCGACGCCGTCCTGTGCCATGGCGTCCTGGAGTACGTGGACGACCCGGCCGAGGGCGTACGGAACGCGGTCGACGCACTCCGGCCGGCCGGGGCGCTCAGCCTGCTGGCCGCCGGCCTGGGCGGCGCCGTCCTGGCCAGGGCTCTCGCCGGGCACTTCGCCGAGGCCCGGCAGGCGCTCGCCGACCCGGCGGGACGCTGGGGCGAGGGCGACCCCGTGCCCCGGCGCTTCACCGCCGAACAGCTCACGGACCTGGTCGGTGACGCCGGTCTCACGGTCGGCTCCGTACACGGCGTGCGGGTTTTCAGCGACCTGGTCCCCGGCGGACTGGTGGACACCCAGCCCGGGGCGCTGGACGCCCTGCTGGAACTGGAGAAGGCCGCCGCCGAGCTGCCCGCTTTCCATTCCGTGGCCACCCAGTTGCATGTGCTGGGTGAGAAGCGGGACTGACCGGAGGCCGTTCCGAAGCCGGTGAAAGGTGTCCGAAAGGCCCACGCCGTGGCTGATCAGCGACGCAGCGGCGGATGGAGTGTGCCACAGGCCCCCCGGCGGAGCGCCGGGCGCCGTATGATCGGGGTAGACGATCCGGCATGACGGTTCGACGGATGGGGAATCAACGCCTCAGCGGCCGAGCCGACATGGCGGCCCGGAACGGCGAAATGGCGTTGAGGGCGGGTTTCACGGGGGCGATTCCCTGCCTATCCTTGAAGGGGCCGCATAACGGTCGCCCCCCGCGACCGACGACTAGGAGGACTCCGTGCCGCTCTCGGAGCACGAGCAGCGAATGCTCGAGCAAATGGAGCGAGCGCTGTACGCCGAAGATCCCAAGTTCGCGACAGCGCTTGAGGGAAGCGGGCTGCGTACATACACCCGGCGACGGGTCTACCAGGCGGTCGCAGGCTTCCTGGTGGGAATCGCGCTCCTCATGGCCGGAATGGTCGCCCAGCAGATCTGGATCAGTGTGGTGGGCTTCCTCGTCATGCTGGGCTGTGCGGTCCTGGCGATCACCGGTTGGCGCAAGGCGCCGAAACCTGGTGAGCAGCAGGCATCGGGCGCTCCGCAGACCGGCCAACGACAACCCGGACAGCGTCGCTCGATGATGAACCGCATCGAGCAGCGGTGGCAGCGTCGCCGTGACGAACAGGGCCAGTGAGGTCCTGAGGTTCCCGGACCGACAGACAGCAGTAGCAGTGAGCAGTACGAGTACGGCTGAGGGGCGAACGCGTGACGCGTTCGCCCCTCAGCCGTATCTGGCGGGGGCCCGAGGCATTGAGCAGGCCTCGGACCCTGGCCGCTGATCGGCGGGTACGGCTGAGGTCCTGGGCGCCCCGCCTCGGGTCCGCGTCAGCCTTCCTGCCGGGACGGCCGCCGGCGGATCATCGCTTCCCAGCGCCGCAGGGGCAGCCGGTGGAGTCCCCACCGACCCCTGAAGTCCGTCCAGCGGGCCGACACGGACCAGATCACCCGTATGGACGAACGGGGGGCGAGCAGTGCGCGCAGCCGCGACCGGCGGCCCACCGAGGAACGCAGGGCCTCGTGGATCAGCCGGGCGTCCTCGGCCAGGCCCGTTGCCGGGCGGGGCACCCGCGCGTACAGCACCTGCTCCACCGATCCGGCCACCCGGTGCACCGCGTCGGCCGCCGGGCCTTCCAGCCTGCCCAGCCGTATCACCCTCACGGCAGCCTTGCGCGGCGTCCGTGAATCGTCCGGCGGGATGCCGTGGTCCCAGGCCGTATCGGTGATTTCCCGCCAGGCCGCGAGCGTCCGCTCCGTGGGGTCGTCGTCGGCGCCGGAGGCCAGACGCCGCGCCCGGATTCTGGTCCGCCACAGCAGGGGCAGAAGCGGCACCAGCAGTACCGCCAGGGCGCTCAGACCGGCCAGCAGCACCGTTTTCAGCGGGAAGCCCTCGTCACCGGGCGGCGGGGCCACACCGGGGGCCACCGTGCCGCACCCGCTCAGCTGCTCCGACCCCGCCGGGCAGCTCTCCGAGGCGGACGGCGCCGTGGACGGTTCGGCCGATGAGCCGGTTTCGGGCCGGCTCGTGTCGCTCGGGACGTCGGACGGGATGTCCGGGCGGGTGTAGTCGGGCGCGCTGCCCCGGCTCGGGGTCGGCTCGAACCGGGTCCACCCGACGCCTTCGAAATACAGCTCGGGCCAGGCGTGCGCGTCGCGCAGCCCGACCGACATGCTGCCGTCCGGCTGCGGGGTGCCCGGAGTGAAGCCCACCGCCACCCGCGCCGGAATGCCCAGCGTGCGGGCCATCGCGGCCATCGTGAACGAGAAGTGGACGCAGAAGCCTTCCTTGTTCTGAAGGAAGCGCGTGATCGCTGTGATGCCGGTGCCCGAATCCACCTCGGTGTCGTACGTGAAGCCGCCGTCCAGCGCGAACCAGTCCTGGAGGCGTACGGCCTTCTCGTACTCGGTCGTGGCCCCCTCGGTCACATCCCGCGCGGTCCGCCTGACCACGTCCGGCAGGGTGGACGGGACCTGGGTGTACTCACGGAGCAGGGCGGCCGGGGGCTCGGGCGCCGACGCGAGCTGCTCCGAGGTCGGGTTCACCAGCAGGCTGCCGACCTCGTACCGCACGCCGCGTGTCGACTGCCCCCGGTCGCCCACCAGCGTCCGGCCCGTGGGCTCGAAGCGCCAGCGGCCGTCGACGTTCACCTTCGTCGCCGGATAGGGCATCGGCAGGTAGTTCTGCCGGTACCACCCCGCGGCCGAGATGTTGGTGGTGATCTCGGTGGTGCCGATGTCGTCGCGCAGCCCGGGGGCGTCCGGCAGCTGATCCGGTACGTCCTCGACCTTGCGCTGCGAGAACCGCCAGGACGTCCCGTCGAACCTGTCCAGCGCCATGATCCGCAGGTAGAGGTTCTGGGTGTCCTCGGCGTTGGTCCGGTAGCGCAGCGCCTCGCGGTCCTCGGGCTGGTTCAGATTGTCCTGGAGCGAGACCAGCGGGTTCACGGCGGAGATGGTGCCCCCGCCGCCCAGCCCCGAGCCGTTCCCACGCCCCGCGCCGGCCAGCAGCCCGCCGTCCAGGGCGGGCAGGGCCGCCGGGACCGCCAGCGCGAGCCCCAGGGCCACCACGCCGATCCGGCGGCCGGTACGCACCGGCGCGCGGCCGCTCCCGTCGAAGGCGGACGAGAGCCTGCCCCGCGAGGACGGAGCGGCGCCGAACACACGGCCCCACTGGGACAGCCGGTCCCGGCCCTCGGCCAGGAGCAGCAGCAGGTAGCCGGTGGCCGCGAGCAGGAACCACAGCCACCCTCCGGATCCGCCCGAGAGCCCTGCCGCGACCGAGTAGAGCGCGAGCAGCGGCAGTCCGGCCGGGGCCGCGCTGCGGAAGGTCACCGCGAGCGTGTCCACCGCGAGCCCGATGAGCAGGACACCGCCGATCAGCATCAGCCTGATGCCCTCGGTGGCCGGTGCCGGAATGGCGTACCGCGCGACGTCGTCGCCGCCCGCCGACAGCAGTCGGCCGAACTCCACGAAGGCGTCGGGCGTCGGCACCATGACGAGGAGCGCCTGCTCCCTGGCGAAGACCATGGTGAGCATCAGCAGGGCGGCCACGGCCTGGAGCACCACGGTCAGCGCCCTGGCCACCGGCACCCGCCGGACCAGGGCGCCCACCCCGCTCACGATTCCCGCCATGAACGCGGCCTGGATGAGCCAGGAGGCCGGCTTGACCAGCGGCACCAGTGCGCCCGCCGCCATCAGCGTGGCGGCGAAGGAGCACAGAGCCAGCCTTCCGCGACCGCTCATGACCATCCTCCGGAGAAACCTGTCGTACCGCCCGCGGCGGGCGATTCCGATCGCTGTCGCGCGGCCTGGCGCCACAGCTCGGGCAGCTCCGCGCCCGAAGGCACGGCGAGAGCCGTCCAGCCCGCCTCGCGCAACTGCCGCAGCCGCTCCTCGACCCGCCCGGCGGAGCCGGCGCCCGCGGACGCCCAGCCGTCGCTGTCGAGTACGAAGGCGACCGCGGAGCCGCTGCGTTGCCGCATCCGGGCCGCCACGGCGGTCTGTTCCTGGTCCAGATCACCGAAGAAGGCCACCAACAGGCCCTCCGTGCCGCCTCGTAGTACGTCGAACGAAGGGGAAATGCTCACCCCGTCGGAGTGGTCGACCACCGCGAGGGTGTCCATCATCAGCCCGGCCGAATCGGCGGACTCCTGGGTCGCTCCGGCGAAGCCGTCGGCGCCCTCGCCGGGCACCGCCCCACCGGTGTCCGTCAACAGCCGTACGGTGAAGCCGCGTTCCAGCATGTGCACCAGCGTGGAGGCCGCTCCCGACACCGCCCATTCGAACGCCGAGCCGGGGCCCGCGCCCTGGTAGGCGACGCGCCGGGTGTCCAGCAGCACCGTGCACCTGGCCCGCTGCGGCTGTTCCTCCCTGCGCACCATCAACTCGCCGTAGCGGGCGGTGGATCGCCAGTGCACCCGGCGCAGATCGTCGCCGTGGCGGTAGCCGCGGGGGATCACATCGTCCTCGCCGGCCAGCGCCAGCGAGCGCTGCCGCCCGTCGCCGTATCCCGTGGAGTCGCCCACGAGTGACACCGGCGGCAGCGGCTCGGTGTGCGGGATGACGGTCAGGGTGTCGTACGCGCTGAACGAGCGGGTCAGTTCGCACATCCCGAAGGGATCGCTCAGCCGCAGTTGGAGCGGCCCGAGCGGATACCGCCCGCGCAGATCCGAACGCACCCGGTAGGACACCTCACGCCGGCCGCCCGGCTCCACCCGGTCCAGGACGAACCGGGGGCGCGGGCCCAGGACGTAGGGCACATGGTCCTGGAGCATCAGCAGCCCGGTGGGCAGCCGTGTGACGTTGTCCATCCGCAGACGCACCCGCGCCTCGGACCCGGCGGGGACCCGCGTGGGCGTCAGCTGCCGGCTGCCCGCGACCCGGTAACGCGTGCGGTACAGGACCGACACGCAGATCAGCGGCAGGACGGCGAGCAGCAGCCCCACCCGCAGCAGATCGGACTGGCCGAGGACATACGCGCAGATCGCCGCGGCGACTCCGGCGGCGAGGAACGACCGGCCGCGTGTGGTCAGTCCGGACAGCGCGACCCGCAGCCCGCCCTTGTCCTCACCGCCCGGGGCCACCTGCCCCCCGGGCTCCATCACAGGCGCCGTACGCCGGACTGCTGGCCGTAGAGCGGTGCACCGGATCCAGGACCTCCGGACCCGGGCCCGGAGGATCCCGGGCCGCCGGATCCGCGTCCGCCGGAGGCCTGACGGCCCGGCGCCGGGCGGCCGGACGCCGGCCGGCCGCCCGGGGCGAGAGATCCGTCCGCCGTGGGCACCGGGGTGCGCTGGATGATCTCCTGCACGACCTGCTCGGCGGTACGGCGGTTCAACTGCGCCTGGGCCGTGGGCAGCAGCCGGTGCGCCAGCACCGCCACCGCCAGGGCCTGTACGTCGTCGGGCAGCGCGTAGTCCCGGCCGCCCAGCGCCGCCGCGGCCTTCGCGGCCCGCAGCAGGTGGAGCGTCGCGCGCGGCGACGCGCCCAGTCTGAGATCCGGGTGGTTACGGGTCGCCCCGACCAGGTCGACCGCGTACCTCCGTACGGAGGTGGCGACATGGACCGCGCGCACCGCGTCGATCAGCTTCACGATGTCGTGCGCGTGGGCCACCGGCTGGAGGTCGTCCAGCGGAGAGACCCCGCCGTGCACGTCCAGCATCTGCAACTCGGCCTCCGGGCTCGGGTAGCCGATCGACACCCGGGCCATGAAGCGGTCGCGCTGCGCCTCGGGCAGCGGATACGTGCCCTCCATCTCCACCGGGTTCTGGGTGGCCACCACCATGAAGGGGTCGGGCAGTTCGTAGCTCTGCCCGTCGATGGTGACCTGCCGCTCCTCCATGGACTCCAGCAGCGCCGACTGGGTCTTGGGCGAGGCGCGGTTGATCTCGTCGCCGATCACGATCTGCGCGAAGATCGCGCCCGGCTTGAATTCGAACTCCCGCCGCTGCTGGTCGTAGATGGACACCCCGGTGATGTCCGACGGCAGCAGGTCGGGTGTGAACTGGATACGCCGCACCGAACAGTCGATGGAGCGTGCGAGCGCTTTGGCCAGCATGGTCTTGCCCACGCCGGGGACATCCTCCAGCAGAAGATGTCCCTCGGCGAGCAGCACGGTCAGCGAAAGCCGTACGACCTCTGGCTTGCCCTCGATCACACCCTCCACCGATGTGCGCACACGCTCCGCGGTGGTGGTCAGATCAGTGAGGCTCGCTCGATCGTCATAGGTCGTCACCCGGCCCTCCTCGGCCCTTTCAACGGGCCGATGCTCATCAGACGGCCCGGCCCACCCCAAAACACGGACACCGTCCCCGGAAGGTTCCGGATCGCTGTCACACACGCATTCTTGTTGCCGTTACCGCTTCGTGTCATCCGCCTGTGGATAAGTGAGTGGGATATGTCGGCATTGCGGTTTTTGTAGCCCCGAAGAAGCGCCATCGGGGCTCGATCGGGCTTTGGCCGGGCGCGGTGGAAGTGGGGACAACTCGGGTGACCGGAACTTCGGACGGCGAGAGCCTCCGACGGAGGGCTCCGGGTGAAGGGAACCCGGGCGGACGGACCGTCAGGCGGCGGGGTCGATCTCGCGCAGCAGCCCCGTCTTCACATCGAAGACGAAACCACGGACGTCGTCGGTGTGCGGCAGGAAGGGCGAGGTTCGTATGCGCTGCATCGACTGCCGTACGTCCTGGTCGACATCGCGGAACGCCTCCACGGCCCAGGCCGGCCGCTGGCCGACCTCCATCTCCAGTTCGTGCCGGAAGTCCTCGGTCAGGCTCTCCAGGCCGCAGCCGGTGTGATGGATGAGAACCACACTGCGGGTGCCGAGCGCCCGCTGGCTGATGGTGAGGGAGCGGATCACGTCTTCGGTCACCACACCGCCCGCGTTGCGGATGGTGTGGCAGTCGCCCAGGGAGAGCCCGAGCGCGTCGTGCAGGTCGAGCCGGGCGTCCATGCAGGCGACCACGGCGACCCGCAGTACGGGCCGCGCGTCCATCCCCGGGTCGGTGAAACCGGCGGCGTAGTGATGGTTGGCCTCGACGAGCCGGTCGGTGACCGTCCCGCCGCTGCGGGTCGCACCGGCGACAGTCCTGTCGGGCTCTGCGGGGAGGTCTGCGGAAGTCGACATGCCTATGACGGTAATGGCCGGAAGTCATCGGGGCCCGCTGTGAGACGGGACAAAGAACGACAACAGCGCTTGTTGTGAGCTACTCCACAAGAGTGAGGGGTCGAGTCCGAACGGGTGAATTATGCGGTTTATGGTCTTGTGGTGAGTGACCCGTGCGACGCGCTGGCCGGTTGATTGACCGGGAGGACGAGTGGACTAAAGTGACGCGAAGTTCACGGACACACCCCGAACGCATGCAGAACGCATCCGAATTTTCCCGCCTGCTGCGGCGTACGTCCGGCTCGGCCTCCTCCCGCTCGGCGGTCGGCCGACGCCCTTCCCGGCGCCGGCGGACCACATCCCCTTCCGAGCGGGCGGGGACCCGGCAGTACGTACGCCGCGCCGGACCTGAGAGGGCGCATGAGCGAGCGCAGCGAGCGAGTCATGGAAGGCCGCACGCCCGCGGAACGCCCCGCCGAGAACCGCGGACGCCGTACCGGAACGTGTGGGCACCGCACGGACGGGTACGGACGCACCGCCGTGACGCACGGGCCCCGTACCAAGACCTCCGGCCGCGCCGGCCACCGTACGCAGACCTCCGGCCGCGCCGGCTCCCGTGCCGGGGCGCCCGGTCGCGCCGGCCTTGGGGAGGTGCGCGGATGAACCAGGTCCGACATGTCCCGGTGATGCTCCAGCGGTGCCTCGACCTGCTGGCCCCCGCCCTCGCCGAGCCCGGCGCGGTCGTCGTCGACTGCACCCTCGGCCTCGGCGGACACAGCGAGGCGCTGCTGGCCACCTTCCCCTCCGCGCGGCTGATCGCGCTCGACCGTGACCAGGAGGCGCTGCGGCTCTCCGGCGAGCGGCTCGCGTCGTTCGGCGACCGGGCCACCCTCGTGCACGCGGTGTACGACGAACTGCCCGAGGTCCTCGACCGGCTGGAGGTCCCCCGCGTCCAGGGCGTGCTCTTCGACCTCGGTGTCTCCTCGATGCAACTGGACGAGGCCGAGCGCGGTTTCGCCTACGCCCAGGACTCGCCGCTCGACATGCGGATGGACCAGACGACCGGAATCAGCGCCGCCGAGGTCCTCAACACCTACCCGCCCGGCGAACTGGTGCGGATCCTGCGGGCGTACGGCGAGGAGAAGCAGGCCAAGCGGATCGTGTCCGCGGTCGTCAGGGAGCGCGAGAGGGACCCCTTCACCAACAGCGGCCGGCTCGTCGAGCTGATCCGCGACGCGCTCCCGCAGGCCGCCAAGCGCACCGGTGGCAACCCCGCCAAACGCACCTTCCAAGCCCTGCGCATCGAGGTCAACGGGGAACTGTCCAGCCTCGAACAGGCCATCCCGGCCGCCGTGAAGAGCCTCGCCGTCGGCGGCCGTATCGCCGTCCTGTCGTACCAGTCGCTGGAAGACCGCCTGATCAAGCAGGTGTTGGCGGCCGGCGCGGCCAACACGGCGCCCCCCGGCCTGCCGGTCGTCCCCGAGCGGTACCAGCCCCGCCTGCGGCTTCTCACCCGGGGCGCCGAACTCCCCACGGAGGAAGAGGTCGCCGAGAACCGCCGTGCGGCGCCCGCCCGGCTGCGGGGGGCGCAGCGGATCCGGGAGGACGCTCTGTGAGCGGACCGGCCAAGCAGTTGAAGGGGCGGGCCGCGCGGCTCGCCCAGCTGATGCCCTCCGGGGCCAGCTCGGCGGCCCGGACCCCCTTCGTCTTGTTGGTCGTGCTGCTCCTCGGCGGTGGGCTGATCACACTGCTGCTGCTGAACTCCTCCCTCAACGAGGGATCGTTCCGGCTGAGCGACCTCAAGAAGCAGACCACCGACCTCACCGACGAGGAGCAGGCCCTGCAACGGGACGTGGACAACGCCTCAGCGCCGTATGCCCTGGAGCGGCGGGCCCGCGAACTCGGCATGGTCCCCGGCGGCAGTCCCGCCTTCCTCAACCCCGACGGCACGGTCCGGGGCGCGGCGGGTCCGGCCGGCGCGCTGCTCCCCGTACAGCCGTCCGCGATGGAGGCGGCACCGCCGGCGGCCACACGCGCCCCGGGGACCTCGGCCGGTGGCACCGTACCGACGTCCCCGTCCGTCTCGACCGGCGCACCCCAGACCCCCGCAGAGACATCCGGCAAGCCGGCTCCCACGACCTCCGGCAGGTGACGCAGTGCCCTCCAAGGAACCACCGCACCGCCGGGTGCCGAATCCCGCGCGCTCCAGCCCCGCACGCTCCGACTCACCACGCTCCGACTCACCACACTCCGACTCACCGCGCTCCAGCCCTCCGCGCTCCGGCTCCCCGCGCTCCGCGAACGACGGCAGGGCCCGGCCCGCGGTACGCCCCGCTCCCCGCCGCCCGCGCACCGGATCCGGCGGACCACGCGGGCCGCGCGGCCCACGTCAGATCCGGCTCGGCAGCCCCCGCCCACGGCTGCGGCTGGTCAGCCTCGCGCTGACCCTCGTCATGCTGGCGTTCGTCATCCGGCTGCTCCAGGTGCAGGCCGTCGACGCGAGCACGTACACCGCCAAGGCGGAGAAGAGCCGCTACCTCAGCCACACCATCGCCGCCGAGCGCGGCGAGATCACCGACCGCTCCGGGATCGCCCTCGCCACCAGCGTCGACGCGTACGACATCACCGCCGACCCGTTCATGTTCACCCCCGACTTCACCAAGGTCCCGGACGCCCCCGAGAAGGCGGCGGCCCTGCTCGCCCCGATCCTCGGCGCGCAGAGCGCCGACCTGGTGAAGAAGCTCAAGGCCCCCAAGTCCCGCTACACCGTGCTGGCCCGCCGCCAGACCCCGCAGGTCTGGAACCAGATCAAGGACCTCAAGGGCGTCCTCGCCGAGAAGGCGAGCAAGGAGAAGACAGCCGGAGGCTCGGGCATCAGTGTGCTGTCGGGCGTCTTCCAGGAAGCCAGCAGCAAGCGCGTGTACCCGAATGGCGATCTCGCCGCCGGGATACTGGGGTACGTCAACGCCGCGGGCCACGGCGGCGGCGGTGTCGAGTCCATGCTGGACAAGGAGCTGGCCGGCGAGGACGGACAGGTCACCTACGCCCAGTCCGGCGGCCGGCGTGTGCCCACCGCGAGCTCCCGGGAGAAGCCCGCCGTGCCGGGCTCCGGCATCGAGCTGACCATCGACCGGGACATCCAGTGGGCCGCCCAGAAGGCCATCACGGACCAGGTCGCCGAATCCAAGGCGGATCGCGGCTATGTGATGGTCCAGAACACCAGGACCGGCGAGGTCCTCGCGATGGCCAACGCTCCCGGCTTCGACCCCAACGACCTCTCCGAGGCCAACTCCGCCGCCATGGGCAACGCGGCCCTCCAGGACGCGTACGAACCCGGTTCCACCAGCAAGGTCATGTCCATGGCCGCCGTACTGGAGGAGGGGGTCGCCACGCCCGGCACCCATGTCGTCATCCCCAACCGGCTGCACCGCGGCGACCGGCTCTTCAAGGACGACGTCGATCACCCCACCTGGAACCTGACGCTCAACGGGGTCCTCGCCAAGTCCAGCAACATCGGCACCATCCTGGCCACCGGCCAGCTCGGCAAGACCCAGGCCGAGGCGAACAAGGTCCTCCACTCCTACCTGCACAAGTTCGGCATCGGGCAGTCCACCGGCCTGAAATATCCGGGCGAGACCCGGGGCATCCTGGCCGAACCACAGGACTGGTCGACCTCGCAGCAGTACACGATCCCCTTCGGCCAGGGCCTCTCCCTCAACGCCATGCAGGCCGCCTCCGTCTACTCGACCATCGCCAACGGCGGTGTACGGACCGAGCCCACCCTGATCCGCGGCACGAACGGACCCGACGGCCGCTTCACCCCCGCCCCGGCGCCCAAGAAGACTCGCGTGGTCAGCGAGAAGACCGCGAAGACCCTGGCCACCATGCTGGAGTCGGTCGTCGGTGACGAGGAGGGTACGGGGACCAAGGCCGCGATCCCCGGCTACCGCGTCGCCGGAAAGACCGGTACGGCCAACCGGGTCGACCCGAAGCTCGGCGTCTACAAGGGCTACACCGCTTCTTTCGCGGGTTTCGCCCCCGCCGACGACCCGCAGATCACCGTCTACTGCGCCATCCAGAACCCCCTCAAGGGCAGCCACTTCGGCGGCCAGATCTGCGGTCCCATCTACAAGAAGGTCATGGAGTTCGCTCTCAAGACGCTGCGGGTCGAACCGACCGGCAGCAAACCCGCCCGGCTGCCGGTCGCCTTCAAACCCGGCGAGTGACCCCAGGGAAAGCGCCAGTGACAACCATCACGCCCAATTCCGGGAACCACCGTGACCCCGCCGCGCACGAGCCCCCCTCACGTGGCTCGCGGCCCGTACAGCCCGGTACGCTCACCGCCGTGCCACACGCTGATCAACACCGAACCACCCCCGAGGACGCCCCTGTGAACCAGCCGGGGACGCCCCGTCCGGACCGGATCCGACCGACCTCCCTCGCGGAGCTCGCCGCCCGGCTGGGCGCCGAGACACCGGGACACGGGCAGGTGACGGGCCCGGAGGAGGCCACGGGCATCACCCATGACTCACGGGCGGTGCGCCCCGGCGACGTGTACGCCGCGCTGCCCGGCGCCCGCCTCCACGGGGCCGACTTCGCGGCCCAGGCCGCTGACCTCGGCGCGGTCGCCATCCTCACGGACCCGGCGGGCGCCGAGCGGGCCCAGGCCACCGGGCTGCCCGTGCTGATCGTCCCCGACCCGCGGGGCAGCATGGGGGAACTCGCCGCCGAGCTCTACGGACGCCCCGGCGCCGATCTGCTCCAGATCGGCATCACCGGCACCTCGGGCAAGACCACCACGGCGTACCTCGTCGAGGGCGGTCTGCGCGGCGCGGGCCACCGGACCGGTCTGATCGGCACGGTGGAGATGCGGATCGGCGACGAGCGCATCAAGTCGGAGCGCACCACCCCCGAAGCCACCGACCTCCAGGCCCTCTTCGCCGTCATGCGCGAGCGCGGCGTCGAATCGGTCGCCATGGAGGTTTCCAGCCACGCGCTGGTGCTCGGCCGGGTCGACGGCTGCGTCTTCGACGTCGCCGTCTTCAACAACCTCAGCCCGGAGCACATGGAGTTCCACTCCGGCATGGAGGACTACTTCCAGGCGAAGGCGCAGCTGTTCACCCCGCTGCGCAGCCGCGTCGGCGTCGTGAACTTCGACGACGAGTACGGCCGCCGGCTCGTGGACGAGGCGACCGTCCCGGTCACCACGTTCTCCGCGGAGGGCCACCCCGACGCCGACTGGCGGGCCGAGGACGTCGAGGTCGGCTCGCACAGCTCCACCTTCACCGCGGTCGGCCCCAAGGGCGAGCGCGTCAGCGCCGAGGCGCCCCTGCCGGGGCCGTTCAACGTCGCCAACGCGCTGGCCGCCGTCGTCACCCTCGCCGTGGCCGGGATCGACCCGCAGACCGCCGCCGACGGCATCGCCGCGGTCCCCGGTGTGCCGGGCCGGCTCGAGCGCGTGGAGGCGGGACAGCCGTACCTCGCCGTGGTCGACTACGCGCACAAGACGGACGCCGTCGAATCGGTTCTGCGCTCCCTGCGCAAGGTCACCGAGGGCAAGGTGCACCTCGTGCTCGGCTGCGGCGGCGACCGCGACAAGAGCAAGCGCATGCCGATGGGCGCGGCCGCGGCCCGGCTCGCCGACACCGCCGTACTGACCTCCGACAACCCACGCTCCGAGGACCCGCTCGCGATCCTCTCCACCATGCTCGCCGGCGCCGCCGAGGTGCCGATCCACGAGCGCGGCGACATCCTGGTGGTCTCCGACCGGGCCGCCGCCATCGCCACCGCTGTGGCGCGCGCCGAGGCCGACGACACCGTCCTGGTCGCGGGCAAGGGTCACGAGCAGGGGCAGGACATCGCGGGAGTGGTACGCGCCTTCGACGACCGCCAGGTCCTGCGCGAGGCCATCGAGAACTCCCTGCGCCAGCAGCACAGCCACGAGTACAGCCACGAGCATCGCCACGAGAACAACAGTCAGGGATGACCCAGTGATCGCCCTCTCTCTCGCCGAGATCGCCGCCATCGTCGGCGGGCAACCGCACGACATACCGGATCCGGCCGTCCATGTCACCGGACCCGTCGTCTACGACTCCCGCAAGGTGGAGGCCGGCAGTCTTTTCGCCGCCTTCGCCGGCGAGCGCGTCGACGGCCACGACTACGCGCGAGGCGCCGTCGAGGCGGGTGCGGTGGCCGTGTTGGCCACCCGCCCCGTCGGCGTCCCGGCCATCGTCGTGGACGACGTCGTCCAGGCCCTCGGAGCCCTCGCCCGTACCGTCGTGGAGCGCCTCGGCGCCACCGCGGTCGCGCTGACCGGTTCGGCCGGCAAGACCAGCACCAAGGATCTGATCGCGCAGTTGCTCCAGCGCAAGGGACCGACGATTTGGCCGGAAGGCAACCTCAACAACGAGATCGGCCTGCCGGTGACCGCCCTGCGGGCCGTCGAGGACACCCGCTACCTGGTCCTCGAAATGGGCGCGCGCTACATCGGCGACATCCGGTACCTCACCGGACTCGTCCCGCCCCGGATCGGCCTCGTACTGAACGTCGGCACCGCCCACATCGGCGAGTTCGGCGGCCGTGAGCAGATCGCCCAGGCCAAGGGCGAAATGGTGGAGTCCCTGCCGTCCGCCGCCGACGGCGGGGTCGCCGTGCTGAACGCCGACGACCCGCTCGTGCGCGCCATGACGTCGCGTACCACGGCCCGTACCGTCCTGTTCGGCGAGTCAGACGAAGCAGACGTACGGGCAGAGAACGTGCGCCTCACAGCGACCGGACAGGCCGCGTTCAGGCTTCGAACACCCTCCGGGTGCAGCGACGTGAGCCTGCGGCTGTACGGTGAGCACCACGTGTCGAACGCGCTTGCCGCGGCCGCCGTCGCCCATGAGTTGGGCATGTCCGTGGATGAGATCGCCGTGGCGCTCTCCGAGGCGGGCACCCTCTCCCGCTGGCGTATGGAGGTCACGGAGCGCTCGGACGGCGTGACGATCGTCAACGACGCCTACAACGCGAACCCCGAATCCATGAAGGCGGCGCTTCGTGCGCTGGCCGCCATGGGCGGTGCCTCACGGGCCACGGGGGGCCGTACGTGGGCGGTGCTCGGCCCGATGGCCGAGCTGGGGGACGAATCGCTCGCCGAGCACGACGCGGTCGGACGGCTCGCCGTCCGGCTCAACGTCAGCAAGCTCGTGGCAGTCGGGGGCAGGGAAGCGTCCTGGCTGCAACTGGGCGCTTACAACGAGGGTTCGTGGGGTGAGGAGTCGGTGCACGTGTCCGACGCGCAGGCGGCGGTCGACCTGTTGCGCAGTGAACTGCGTCCGGGAGACGTCGTGCTGGTGAAGGCGTCCAGGTCGGCCGGGATTGAGCGAGTCGCCCTGGCGCTGCTCGAGAACGCCACCGAGGGCGAGGTCGCCGGCCGATGAGGCAGATCCTCTTCGCGGGAGCCATCGGGCTCTTCCTGACCCTGGTCGGTACCCCGCTGCTGATCAAGCTCCTGGCCCGCAAGGGATACGGGCAGTTCATCCGGGACGACGGCCCGCGCACCCACGGCAGCAAGCAGGGCACGCCCACCATGGGCGGTATTGCCTTCATCCTCGCCACACTGATCGCCTACGCCCTGGCGAAGGTGATCACCGGCGAACCGCCGAGCATCTCGGGCGCGCTCGTCCTGTTCCTGATGGCGGGCATGGGGCTCGTCGGGTTCCTCGACGACTACATCAAGATCGTGAAGCAGCGGTCGCTGGGCCTGCGGGCCAAGGCGAAGATGGCGGGCCAGCTGATCGTCGGTATCGCCTTCGCGGTGCTCTCGCTCCAGTTCGCCGACCTGCGCGGCAACACCCCGGCCTCCACCAAGCTGTCGTTCGTCACGGACTTCGGCTGGTCGATCGGCCCGGTGCTGTTCGTGGTCTGGGCGCTGTTCATGATCCTCGCCATGTCCAACGGCGTGAACCTGACCGACGGTCTGGACGGTCTGGCGACCGGCGCCTCCGTGATGGTCTTCGGCGCGTACACCTTCATCGGGCTGTGGCAGTTCCAGGAAGCCTGCGCCAACGCGGTGACCCTGACCAACCCCAACGCCTGTTTCGAGGTACGAGATCCACTCGACCTCGCCGTCGTCGCCTCCGCCCTGATGGGCTCCTGCTTCGGCTTCCTGTGGTGGAACACCTCACCCGCCAAGATCTTCATGGGCGACACCGGTTCACTCGCGCTCGGCGGCGCGCTCGCGGGCCTGGCGATCTGCTCCCGGACGGAATTCCTGCTGGCCCTCCTCGGCGGCCTCTTCGTCCTGATCACCATGTCCGTGGTGATCCAGGTCGGTTCGTTCCGGATGACCGGCAAGCGCGTCTTCCGGATGGCCCCGCTCCAGCACCACTTCGAACTCAAGGGGTGGTCCGAAGTCCTTGTCGTGGTCCGCTTCTGGATCATCCAGGGCATGTGCGTGATCGTGGGTCTGGGTCTCTTCTACGCGGGCTGGGCGGCCGAGAAGTGAACTGGGATGGCAAGCGGGTCACCGTCGCGGGTCTCGGGGTCTCCGGGATCCCGGCGGCCCGGGTCCTGCACGGTCTCGGCGCCCACGTCACCGTCGTCAACGACGGGGACGACGAGCGGGCCCGCGCCCAGGCCGCCGAGTTGGAGAAGCTCGGCGTCACCGTCCGCCTCGGCGACGGGGCGACCCTGCCCGACGGCACGGAACTCGTCGTCACCGCGCCCGGCTGGCAGCCGGACAAGCCGCTCTTCACGGCCGCCGCGGCGGCCGGTGTGGAGATCTGGGGCGATGTCGAGCTGGCGTGGCGGCTGCGCGGCCCCTCAGCGGCTCCCTGGCTCGCCGTCACCGGCACCAACGGCAAGACCACAACCGTCAGGATGCTCGCCTCGATCCTGGCGGCGGCAGGGCTCCGTACGGCCGCGGTCGGCAACATCGGCGTCTCCCTGCTGGACGCCGTCACCGGCGAGGAGACGTACGACGTACTCGCCGTGGAGCTGTCCAGCTACCAGCTGCACTGGGCGCCGAGCCCGCGCGTCCACTCCGCGGCCGTACTGAACCTCGCACCGGACCACTTGGACTGGCACGGCTCCATGGAGGCCTACGCCGCCGACAAGGGCCGGATCTACGAGGGCAACAGCGTCGCCTGTGTCTACAACGTGGCCGACCCGGCCACCGAGGACCTGGTGCGCGCGGCCGACGTCGAGGAGGGCTGCCGGGCCATCGGCTTCACCCTCGCCACCCCGGGGCCGTCCCAACTCGGCGTCGTGGACGGCATCCTGGTCGACCGCGCCTTCGTCGAGAACCGCCGCGAACAGGCCCAGGAGCTCGCGCAGGTCTCCGACATCGGCGCCGCCTCCCTGGCGCCCGGAGCCCCCGGTCCCGCCCCGCACAACATCGCCAACGCCCTTGCCGCGGCCGCCCTGGCCCGCGCCTTCGGCGTCGAACCGGCGGCCGTACGCGACGGACTGCGCGCCTTCCGCCCCGACCCGCACCGCATCGAGCATGTCGCGGACCTCGGCGGCGTCACGTACATCGACGACTCCAAGGCCACCAACACCCATGCCGCGGAGGCGTCCCTGGCGTCCTACGATCCGATCGTCTGGATCGCGGGCGGCCTCGCCAAGGGCGCGACCTTCGACGAACTCGTCAGCGCGTCCGCGTCCCGGCTGCGCGGCGTCGTCCTGATCGGCGCGGACCGTGGACTGATCAGGGAAGCCCTCGCGCGACACGCCCCCGAAGTCCCGGTCGTGGACCTCGAACGGACCGACACTGGGGCGATGTCGGCGGCGGTCCGCGAAGCGGCACGGCTCGCACAGCCGGGGGACACGGTACTGATGGCCCCGGCCTGCGCCTCGATGGACATGTTCGCCAACTACAACAAGCGAGGCGAGGCGTTCGCGGACGCGGTACACGCACTCGCCGCCGAGCACGCCTGACCGGCCGGCCCCCGTGCCGCGCTGAGCCGCCCGGGGGCCGCGACACCGGCGGTGTCGCCGACAGACTCCGGACCACCACCGGCAGCCGCGCCGGCCGCGCCAGGCACGACTGGAGGGGACAGCGACGATGCCGGCCGACGACACCGCGGACAGAGACCCGCACCTCGCCGTAAGCGGCTGGGGCTTCGCGGGCGCACTCGCCGGAGCACCCGTACTCGCGGGAGCGCCCGGCGCCGACACCGCGCCCGACGAGAACGCCGGTGCGGACGGCCGCGCCAGGCGCCTCGCCGTGCTCGGGCGGGGGCTCGCGCTGCGCGGCCGGGCCGCCGGAGCCGCCGTACGACGCCCGCCCGCGGCCCGCCGCGGCCCCGGCAGGAGCCGCACCTCCTCGCCCCGCGGCGGCGGCCCCCGGGGCCTCTACGAGCGGCTGCGCCGCGCCTGGGACCGTCCGCTCACCGCGTACTACCTGATCCTCGGCAGCGGCCTGCTGATCACCGTGCTCGGCCTGGTGATGGTGTACTCCGCGTCGATGATCTACGCGCTCCAGCTGTCCCTGCCGTCCACGTACTTCTTCCGCAAACAGTTCGTCGCGGTGATCATCGGCGCCGTACTGCTGCTGATCGCCGCCAGGATGCCCGTCAAGCTCCACCGCGCGCTGGCCTACCCGTTGCTGATCGGCGCGGGCTTCCTGATGGTGCTCGTCCAGATCCCAGGGATAGGGCGTTCCGTCAACGGCAACCAGAACTGGATCTCGCTGGGCGGCCCGTTCCAGCTCCAGCCCAGCGAGTTCGGCAAACTGGCGCTGATCCTGTGGGGCGCCGACCTGCTCGCCCGCAAGCAGGACAAACGGCTGCTGACCCAGTGGAAGCACCTGTTGGTGCCGCTCGTCCCCGGCGCCTTCATGCTGCTCGGACTGATCATGCTCGGCGGTGACATGGGGACCGCGATCATTCTCACCGCGATCCTCTTCGGACTGCTCTGGCTGGCCGGCGCCCCCACCCGGCTCTTCGCAGGGGTGCTCGGTGTAGCGCTGCTGCTCGGATTCACGCTCATCAAGACCAGCGAGAACCGGCTGTCCCGGTTCTCCTGTATCGGCGCGATCGACCTGGGCCCGGCCGGAGAGTGCTGGCAGGCGGTCCACGGAATCTACGCGCTCGCCTCCGGCGGATGGTTCGGTTCCGGCCTCGGCGCGAGTGTGGAAAAGTGGGGTCAACTGCCCGAACCGCACACCGACTTCATTTTCGCCATCACCGGGGAGGAACTGGGGCTTGCGGGGACGCTGTCGGTACTCGCACTGTTCGCGGCTCTAGGCTATGCGGGTATCCGCGTGGCCGGACGCACGGAGGACCCCTTCGTGAGGTACGCCGCGGGAGGTGTGACCACCTGGATCACGGCGCAGGCCGTGGTCAACATCGGTGCGGTGCTCGGCCTGCTGCCGATCGCCGGAGTCCCGCTCCCGCTGTTCTCCTACGGAGGGTCGGCCCTGCTGCCGACCATGTTCGCTATCGGGCTGCTGATCGCGTTCGCGCGAGAGGATCCCGCCGCGAAAGCGGCTCTGGCCATGCGGCAACCTGTCTTCGGCAGGAAGCGGGCCGGGGTGAGATGGAAGACGATGAGACGGCGCGTCAAGAAGCGTCCGTCCGGAGAGCGGTGAATTTCGGTGCATGTCGTACTCGCCGGTGGGGGGACCGCCGGCCACATCGAGCCCGCGCTCGCCCTCGCGGACGCCCTGCGGAGGCAGGACCCCACCGTGGGGATCACGGCGCTCGGCACGGAGCGCGGACTGGAGACCAGGCTCGTACCGGAGCGGGGGTACGAACTGGGGCTGATTCCCGCCGTACCGCTGCCGCGCAAGCCCACACCCGAGCTCATCACCGTCCCCGGACGGCTGCGCGGCACGATCAAGGCCGCCGAGCAGATCCTGGAACGCACCAAGGCCGACTGCGTGGTGGGCTTCGGCGGTTACGTGGCGCTGCCCGGCTATCTCGCGGCCAAGCGGCTCGGGGTGCCGATCATCGTCCACGAGGCCAACGCGAGGCCGGGGCTCGCCAACAAGATCGGTTCGCGCTACGCGGCCGGTGTGGCCGTCTCCACCCCCGACAGCAAGCTGCGGGGCGCCCGTTACATCGGCATCCCGCTGCGCCGTACGATCGCCACCCTCGACCGGGCCCGGGTCCGGCCCGAGGCGCGTACGGCGTTCGGGCTCGACCTCAACCTGCCGACGCTGCTGGTCTCCGGCGGTTCGCAGGGCGCGCGCCGGCTCAACGAGGTGGTGCAGCAGGTCGCTCCGCTGCTTCAGCGCTCCGGAATCCAGATCCTGCATGTGGTCGGTCCCAAGAACGAATTGCCGCGCGTGGACAACATGCCCGGTATGCCGCCCTATGTCCCGGTACCGTACGTGGACCGGATGGACCTCGCGTACGCCGCGGCCGACATGATGCTCTGCCGTGCGGGCGCGATGACCGTCGCCGAACTCTCCGCCGTCGGGCTGCCCGCCGCTTATGTGCCGTTGCCGATCGGCAACGGTGAACAGCGGCTCAACGCCCAGCCGCTGGTGAAGGCCAGCGGTGGACTGCTGGTCGACGACGCCGAACTGACGCCCGAGTGGGTGCAGAGCCATGTGCTCCCGGTGCTCGCCGATCCGCACCGGCTGTTCGAGATGTCCCGCGCGGCCGCCGAGTTCGGCCGCAGGGATGCCGACGATCTGCTCGTCGGCATGGTGTACGAGGCGATCGCAGCACGCCGACAGGCGTAGAAGGGCAGGGGCGTGTGGCCGGACCGACGACCGCCGAGCGTGGCGCACGACAACAGTCGGAATCCGGCCGCCCCGGGCCGGGCCGCCGGTTCCGTCTTCCCAACCGGCGGGTGATGATCGTATTGACAGCTTCGACGGTGCTCCTCGGTGGCGCGCTGTGGTCGCTGTACGGCTCGAACTGGCTGCGCGTGGAACGGGTGAGCACCTCGGGCACCGACGTGCTCACCCGCGCCGAGGTGGAGTCCACCGCGGCCGTGCCGGTGGGCTCGCCGCTGATTTCCGTCGATACGGACGGGATTGAGGACCGGTTGCGGCGGAAGCTCCCGCGGATCGACTCGGTCGAGGTGGAGCGATCCTGGCCGCACGGAATCAGTCTCAAAGTGATCGAGCGGCAGCCCGTTCTGCTGATCGGAAAAGGCGCGAAATTTACTGAAGTAGACGCTGATGGTGTGCGTTTCGCCACGGTGGACGCGGCGCCCAAGGGCGTCCCCGTACTCGAGATGACCGCGGATCAGAAGGCCGGTGCGCAGCGGTTCACCACCGGCCGTCTGTTGCTCGAAGCGGTACGTGTGCGCGGCGACCTTCCCGCGAAAGTGGTCGGGGGGACCAAGGTCGTCAGGGTCCGTTCCTACGATTCGATCTCGCTGGAGCTGACCGGCGGGCGTACGGTCATGTGGGGAAGCGGTGAGGACGGCGCGGCCAAGGCGCGTGCGCTCACCGCGCTGCTGAAAGCGGCTCCCAAAGCGGGGCACTTCGATGTGAGCGCCCCCAGCGCGCCTGCCGCGTCGGGGAGTTGACGGGCGTTTGCGCTGGCCAGCACCCTGGTTGGTCAGCGCCAAGGGTGATCACATAGGGTGAAAAGAAAAACGGGAGGTTCGGCGTGTTCGTTGAACGTGCGCCACTTGTCGACTTAGTGTCCTGTTCCGAAGAGTCCAAGAAGCGGACACACTGGTAACCCTGAACTTCAACGTTAGGGTTTGGGTCGGCGTTTCGGACCGTCCCATCGGCATCAGTCGTCGCGGCGCCACATCGGCGGAGCGACGACACGTAACTCGAGGCGAGAGGCCTTCGACGTGGCAGCACCGCAGAACTACCTCGCAGTCATCAAGGTCATCGGTGTCGGCGGCGGTGGTGTCAATGCCATCAACCGGATGATCGAGGTCGGTCTCAAGGGCGTCGAGTTCATCGCGATCAACACGGACGCGCAAGCCCTGTTGATGAGCGACGCCGACGTCAAGCTCGACGTCGGCCGCGAACTCACCCGCGGCCTCGGGGCCGGAGCCAACCCGGCAGTCGGCCGCAAGGCGGCAGAGGACCACCGCGAGGAGATCGAGGAGGTCCTCAAGGGGGCCGACATGGTCTTCGTCACCGCCGGTGAGGGCGGCGGCACCGGTACCGGCGGCGCACCCGTAGTCGCCAACATCGCGCGCTCGTTGGGCGCCCTCACGATCGGCGTGGTCACCCGCCCGTTCACCTTCGAGGGCCGGCGCCGCGCGAACCAGGCGGAGGACGGCATCGCCGAACTCCGCGAAGAGGTCGACACCCTCATCGTCATCCCCAACGACCGGCTGCTGTCCATCTCGGACCGCCAGGTCAGCGTGCTCGACGCGTTCAAGTCCGCGGACCAGGTGCTGCTGTCGGGTGTCCAGGGCATCACCGACCTCATCACCACTCCCGGCCTGATCAACCTCGACTTCGCGGACGTCAAGTCCGTGATGTCGGAAGCGGGATCGGCGCTCATGGGCATCGGCTCGGCCCGCGGCGACGACCGCGCGGTGGCCGCCGCCGAGATGGCGATCTCCTCGCCGCTCCTCGAAGCGTCCATCGACGGCGCCCGCGGTGTCCTGCTCTCCATCTCCGGCGGTTCCGACCTCGGTCTCTTCGAGATCAACGAGGCGGCGCAGCTGGTGAGCGAGGCGGCCCACCCCGAGGCCAACATCATCTTCGGCGCCGTCATCGACGACGCCCTGGGCGACGAGGTACGGGTCACCGTCATCGCGGCCGGCTTCGACGGCGGACAGCCGCCGACCCGCCGCGAGACCGTGCTTGGCGCCGGTTCCGGCAAGCGCGACGAGCAGCAGCCCGCCCCGGCCCGGTCCACCGAGACCGGCCGTTCCACGGGCGGACTCGGCACGATTCCGCCGCGCGAGGAGAGCCCGGACCGGTCCGAGCCCGCCCCCGCGGTCAGTGAGAAGTCGTTCTCGCAGGTGACTCCGCAGGTGCCTCCGGCCCGTCCGTACCAGGACAGCCAGGCCGAGGAGCTGGACGTCCCGGACTTCTTGAAGTGATACGACAGCACGAAACGCTGAGCGGCGCGCACTTCGCCTTCACCGACCGGTGGGGCGGGGTGAGCGCCGCTCCGTACGATCAGCTCAATCTGGGCGGCGCGGTCGGCGACGACCCCGCTGCCGTACGGGCCAACCGTGAACTCGCCGCGAAGTCACTGGATCTCGACCCCGCGCTGGTGGTCTGGATGAACCAGGTGCACGGCCGTGAGGTGGCCGTCACCGCGGGCCCCTGGACGACCGAAGACATTCCGGCCGTCGACGCGATCGTCACCGAACGACGCGGACTGGCACTCGCGGTGCTCACCGCGGACTGTGTTCCGGTGCTGCTGGCCGACCCGGTCGCCGGGATCGCGGCCGCCGCCCACGCGGGCCGGCCGGGCCTGGTCGCGGGGATCGTCCCGGCCGTCGTCGAGGCGATGGCCGGACTCGGCGCCGAACCGTCCCGGATCACCGCCCGGACCGGCCCGGCCGTCTGCGGACGCTGCTACGAAGTCCCCGCCGCGATGCGGGACGAGGTGGCGTCAGCCGTACCGCAGGCCTGGTCCGAGACCGGTTGGGGCACCCCGGCCGTCGATGTGACCGCCGGAGTCCACGCGCAACTCGAAGCCCTCGGAGTCCGGGACCGGCAGCGTTCGGTGGTCTGCACGCTGGAGTCGGACGATCACTATTCGTACCGCCGTGACCGCACGACCGGGCGGCTCGCCGGCTATGTGTGGCTGGACTGATAGCGGATGACGGACCGGAAGAGCGAACTCGCCGTGAATCTCGCGGCGGTAGAGGAACGTATCGCCTCCGCCTGTGCGGCCGCCGGCCGTGAGCGGGAGGAGGTGACCCTCATCGTGGTCACCAAGACCTACCCCGCGAGCGATGTCCGGCTGCTGTCCGAACTGGGCGTACGGCATGTCGCGGAGAACCGCGACCAGGACGCCGCCCCCAAGGCCGCGGCGTGTGAAGATCTGGCGCTCACCTGGCATTTCGTGGGTCAATTGCAGACGAACAAGGTCCGTTCCGTGGTCGGTTATGCCGATGTGGTGCAGTCGGTCGACCGTGTGAAGCTTGTCTCCGCGCTCTCCGTGGCCGCGGTGCGCGCGGAGCGTGAACCGGTCTGCCTGATCCAGGTCGCGCTGGACGCCGAGTCCGGCGAACGCGGGGCGAGGGGTGGCGTGGCGCCGGACGGAATTGAGGAGTTGGCCACAGCGGTGGCCGATTCACCAGGACTGCGGCTCGGCGGTCTGATGACCGTGGCGCCGCTCGCCGGACCGTACGCGGGGCGGCAACAGGCGGCGTTCGACCGGCTGCTGGAAATCTCATCCCGCCTGCGCGGGAACCATCCTGCTGCGAACATGGTGTCAGCGGGGATGAGTGCGGATCTCGAGGACGCCGTGAAGGCCGGTGCGACACATGTACGCGTCGGTACGGCGGTACTCGGAGTCCGTCCCCGGCTCGGGTAACGTCGCCAAGCAAGTCGGACCACAGCAGAAAATATGGTCATTCCGCCGAAAGCGGGCAGACCTAGTGGATCGCGGGCACTTGGTGACGAGGCCGATCCACCACAGAGCGGAGGACTCAGAGCATGGCCGGCGCGATGCGCAAGATGGCGGTCTACCTCGGCCTCGTGGAGGACGATGGGTACGACGGCCGGGGCTTCGACCCCGATGACGACTTCGAACCCGAGCCGGAGCCCGAGCGGGAGCACCGGCGCCACCAGCCCGTGCACCAGCAGGAACGGGAAGAACCGGTGCGCGCGGTCCAACCGCCCCCGCAGCGCGAGCGCGAGCCGGTGCCGCTAGCGGCAGAAAGCGGACGTCCGGCGCGAATCGCCCCCGTGGCATCTATCACACCCGACCGTCCGAACCTGGAGAAGAACGCACCGGTGATCATGCCCAAGGTTGTGTCCGAGCGGGAGCCCTACCGCATCACCACATTGCACCCGAGGACCTACAACGAGGCCCGTACCATCGGGGAACACTTCCGTGAGGGCACTCCGGTGATCATGAATCTGACGGAGATGGACGACACGGACGCGAAGCGACTTGTCGACTTTGCCGCGGGACTTGTCTTCGGTCTCCATGGCAGCATTGAGCGAGTGACGCAGAAGGTGTTCCTGCTGTCTCCTGCTAACGTCGATGTCACGGCGGAGGACAAGGCCCGCATCGCAGAGGGCGGATTCTTCAACCAGAGCTGAGAACACCACACCGGGAACGACCCGGTCGCACGGCGGGAACGACCCGGCGCACGGCCGGAGCAGAGTGAACCAGGGGAGAGGGAAGCAGCGGGATGGGCATCGCACTACAGGTGGTCTACATCGCGCTGATGTGCTTCCTCATCGTGCTTATTTTCCGGTTGGTCATGGAGTACGTCTTCCAGTTCGCGCGCTCATGGCAACCCGGCAAGGCGATGGTGGTCGTTCTGGAGGCCACCTACACTGTCACCGATCCACCGCTCAAGCTTCTGCGGCGGTTCATTCCGCCGCTGCGTCTCGGGGGCGTGGCACTCGACCTGTCCTTCTTCATTCTGATGATCATCGTGTACATCCTGATCTCGCTCGTGAGCTTTCTTGCGAGGGGAATGTGAGCGATACGGTCTTGCCGACTGCCGACGACTACGTAGAGGTGAAGTAGAGATGCCGTTGACCCCCGAGGACGTGCGGAACAAGCAGTTCACGACCGTCCGCCTCCGAGAAGGCTATGACGAGGACGAGGTCGATGCCTTTCTCGACGAGGTCGAGGCCGAACTGACCCGTCTGCTCCGTGAGAACGAGGACCTGCGGGCGAAGTTGGCCGCTGCTACTCGCGCTGCCGCGCAGAACCAGCAGCAACAGAGCATGCGCAAGCCTCCCGAACAGCAGGAACGGCAGGGGGGCCCGGTGCCCGCCGCCATATCAGGACCTCCGCAGCAGCAGCAGCCCCCGCAGATGGGTCCCCCCCAACTGCCCGGCGGCGCACCCCAGCTTCCTGCCGGACCGAGCGCCCACGGTGGCCACGGTCCGCAGCAGGGTCACGGTCCGGGCCCTCAGGGCCAGCACGGCCCCGGTCCGATGGGTCAGGGCGGTCCGATGCAGCAGCAGGGCAACCCCATGGGCCAGGGCGGCCCGATGCAACAGCAGCAGGGTCAGCACGGCCCCGGCCCGATGGGTCAGGGCGGTCCGATGCAGCAGCAGGGCAACCCCCTGGGCGGACCGATGGGCGGCCCCATGGGCGGCCACAACCCGCAGATCCAGCAGCCCGGTCAGGGCGGACCCGGCGGCGACAGCGCCGCGCGTGTGCTCTCGCTCGCCCAGCAGACCGCCGACCAGGCGATCGCCGAGGCGCGCTCCGAGGCCAACAAGATCGTCGGCGAGGCGCGCAGCCGCGCGGAGGGTCTGGAGCGCGACGCGCGCGCCAAGGCCGACGCGCTGGAGCGGGACGCGCAGGAGAAGCACCGCGTCGCGATGGGCTCCCTGGAGTCCGCGCGCGCGACGCTGGAGCGCAAGGTCGAGGACCTGCGTGGCTTCGAGCGCGAGTACCGCACGCGTCTGAAGTCCTACCTGGAGAGCCAGTTGCGTCAGCTGGAGACCCAGGCGGACGACTCGCTGGCCCCGCCGCGTACCCCGGCGACCGCATCGCTGCCGCCGTCGCCGTCCCCGTCGATGGCTCCGGCCGGCGCGGGCGCGATGGGTCACAGCATGGGGGGCAACCCCTCGATGGGCGGCCACGGCGGCCCCTCGGCGGGCCCGTCGTACGGCGGTCAGCAGCAGATGTCACCGGCGATGACCCAGCCGATGGCACCGGTGCGGCCGCAGGCGCCGCAGCCGATGCAGCAGGCCCCGTCGCCGATGCGCGGGTTCCTGATCGACGAGGACGACAACTGACGGGCATACGCGTGCGCCACGCGTAGCCGTCGGCAGATCGCAGGGCTGGGCCCGGGGTTTTCACCCCGGGCCCAGCCCTTTTGTTTGTGCCGGGGAGCCGCCCGCTGTGGCCGGGCGCGCGGGGGCTGTCGGGCCGGGACCGCGCGCGTGTGCGTCAGGGGCGGCGGCGAAACCACGACGGCCCGGCCCCGGTGGTGCCGGGAGCCGGGCCGTGACAGGGAGGGCCGGAGGTCCTACGCCTTGCGGAGGCGGAAGGTGAGGGACAGACCCTCGTCCGTGAACGCAGTGCCGTAGGCCTCGTCGGCCTCGCCCGCGGTGAAGTCCGTTGCCAGGACCTCCTCCGAGATCAGCGAGGTGTGCTCGGTCAGTGCTTCCGTCGTCGCCGCGGACGTGGTCGTCCAGCGCACCGCGATACGGTCCGCTACATCCAGGCCGCTGTTCTTACGGGCCTCCTGGATCAGGCGGATCGCGTCACGCGCCAGGCCCGCCCGGCGCAGCTCCGGGGTGATCTCCAGGTCCAGGGCCACCGTCGCGCCGGAGTCGGAGGCGACCGACCAGCCCTCGCGCGGGGTTTCTGTGATGATCACCTCGTCCGGGGCGAGCGAGACCGTCTCGCCGTCGACGGTCACCGAGGCCGTACCGTCGCGCAGGGCGGCGGACAGGGCCGCGGCGTCCGCGTCGGCGACCGCCTTGGCCACGGCCTGGACGCCCTTGCCGAAACGCTTGCCCAGGGCACGGAAGTTGGCCTTCGCCGTCGTGTCGACGAGCGAGCCGCCCACCTCCGAAAGCGTCGCCAGGGACGAGACGTTCAGCTCCTCCGTGATCTGGCCGCGCAGTTCGGTGGAGAGGGCCTCGAAACCCGTCGCCGCGATCAGCGCGCGGGACAGCGGCTGGCGGGTCTTCACGCCCGACTCGGCGCGCGTCGCGCGGCCCAGCTCCACCAGGCGCCGGACCAGCGTCATCTGCTGCGAGAGCGTCGGGTCGATCGACGGCAGGTCCGCCTTCGGCCAGTCGGTCAGATGCACCGACTCCGGTGCGTCCGGCGTCACCGGTACGACCATGTCCTGCCAGACCCGCTCGGTGATGAACGGGGTCAGCGGGGCCATCAGCCGTGTGACCGTCTCGACCACGTCGTGCAGGGTGCGCAGCGCCGCCTTGTCGCCCTGCCAGAAGCGGCGGCGTGAGCGGCGTACGTACCAGTTGGACAGGTCGTCGACGAAGGCCGAGAGCAGCTTGCCGGTGCGCTGGGTGTCGTACGCCTCCATCGCCTGCGTGGTCTGGTCGACCAGCGCGTGCAGCTCGCTCAGCAGCCAGCGGTCGAGCAGCGGCCGGTCGGCCGGCGCCGGATCGGCCTCGCTCGGCGCCCAGTTGGACGTACGGGCGTACAGGGCCTGGAAGGCGACGGTGTTCCAGTACGTCAGCAGGGTCTTGCGGACGACTTCCTGGATCGTGCCGTGGCCCACCCGGCGCGCCGCCCACGGGGAGCCGCCGGCCGCCATGAACCAGCGGACCGCGTCCGCGCCGTGCTGGTCCATCAGCGGGATGGGCTGGAGGATGTTGCCCAGATGCTTGGACATCTTGCGGCCGTCCTCGGCGAGGATGTGGCCGAGGCAGACGACGTTCTCGTAACTCGACTTGTCGAAGACCAGTGTGCCGACGGCCATCAGCGTGTAGAACCAGCCGCGCGTCTGGTCGATGGCCTCCGAGATGAACTGCGCCGGGTAGCGCTTCTCGAACAGGTCCTTGTTCTTGTACGGGTAGCCCCACTGCGCGAACGGCATCGAACCCGAGTCGTACCAGGCGTCGATCACCTCCGGGACGCGGACGGCGGTCAGCTCGCAGCCGTCCTGCGGGCAGGTGAAGGTGACCGCGTCGATGTACGGGCGGTGCGGGTCGAGTCCGCTCTGGTCCGTGCCCGTCAGCTCGCTCAACTCGGCGCGTGAGCCGACGCAGGTGAGGTGGTTGTCCTCGCAGCGCCAGATCGGCAGCGGCGTGCCCCAGTAGCGGTTGCGGGACAGCGCCCAGTCGACGTTGTTGTTCAGCCAGTCCCCGTACCGGCCGTGCTTGACCGAGTCCGGGAACCAGTTGGTCTTCTCGTTCTCGTCGAGCAGCCGGTCCTTGATGGCCGTCGTACGGATGTACCAGGAGGGCTGCGCGTAGTAGAGGAGCGCGGTGTGGCAGCGCCAGCAGTGCGGATAGCTGTGCTCGTACGGCACATGACGGAACAGCAGGCCCCGCTCGCGCAGGTCCTCGGTCAGCGCCTCGTCGGCCTTCTTGAAGAAGACGCCGCCGACGAGCGGGATGTCCGCCTCGAACGTGCCGTCGGGGCGGACCGGGTTCACGACCGGGAGGCCGTACGCGCGGCAGACCTTGAGGTCGTCCTCACCGAAGGCCGGGGACTGGTGGACCAGGCCCGTGCCGTCCTCGGTCGTGACGTACTCGGCGTTGACGACGAAGTGCGCCTGGGCCGGGAATTCGACGAGGCCGAAGGGACGCTCGTACGTCCAGCGTTCCATCTCGCTGCCGGTGAACGACTCGCCGGTCGTCTCCCAGCCCTCGCCCAGCGCCTTCTGAAGCAGCGGCTCCGCGACGACGAGCTTCTCCTCGCCGTTCGTCGCGACCACGTAGGTGACCTCGGGGTGAGCGGCGACGGCGGTGTTCGAGACCAGGGTCCACGGGGTGGTCGTCCAGACCAGCAGCGCCGCCTCGCCCGCGAGCGGTCCCGAGGTCAGCGGGAAGCGGACGAAGACCGAGGGGTCGACGATCGTCTCGTACCCCTGCGCCAGCTCGTGGTCGGAGAGGCCGGTCTGGTCGCGCGGGCACCAGGGCGCCACGCGGTAGTCCTGGACCAGCAGGCCCTTGCCGAAGATCTCCTTCAGCGACCACCAGACGGAGTCGATGTACTCCGGGTTCATGGTCCGGTACGCGTTGTCGAGGTCGGTCCAGAAGCCCATGCGGGTCGTCAGCTCGGCGAACGCGTCGGTGTGCCGGGTGACGGAGTCGCGGCACTTCGCGTTGAACTCCGCGATGCCGTAGGCCTCGATGTCCTTCTTACCGGTGAAGCCCAGCTCCTTCTCGACGGCCAGCTCCACGGGCAGCCCGTGGCAGTCCCAGCCGGCCTTGCGGGCCACGTGGTAGCCGCGCATGGTGCGAAAGCGCGGGAAGACGTCCTTGAAGACGCGGGCCTCGATGTGGTGGGCGCCGGGCATGCCGTTGGCGGTGGGCGGGCCCTCGTAGAAGACCCATTCGGGGCGGCCCTCGGACTGTTCGAGGCTCTTGTCGAAGACCTTGTTCTCGCGCCAGAAATCGAGCACGGCGTGCTCGAGTGCGGGCAGGTCGACCTGGGCGGGCACCTGGTGGTACTGCGGCGATGTCGCTGGTGTCATGGGGCGGCTTCCTCCGGCGGAACTGCGTCGTCTCCGTCGGAGGGACGAGAGCTGGGCTCCCGCGGTACCACCCTCCTTGGCCCCGGACGTGCGCCGCCCGCGGCCCCCTCAGTTGGGGTCGCGCTGCCGGTTCTACTCGCCCGGGGTGGACCCGGGCTTTCTTCCGGCGGCTCCGGGGTGATCCTTCGCATCGCGCTCTGCCCCCGGGCTCTCACCGTCCCCGGGTCGCTCATGGCCGCGTACGACGCTACTCGTCCCCATCCACGCCTCTCGCTGGGCCCAGTGTACGGGGCCCAGCGAGAGGCGGCCGACCGTTTTCGCGGGGGCGCCGTACGGCCGAGCGTCTGACACGAACGGTTACAGCGGTTCCCGCGGGCTTTCGCGGCCGCCCGGCGGCGGATTACCGGGCGGGGAGCTGGGAACAACGGATGGAGGCTCGTCTTGTCACGGAACGGGGGAGGGCGGAACCGGCGGCGTGCCCCGTTGCCGCGGGGCTGATGTCGATTTATCGTCCCAGCACGATTCGCGAGCAGGATCACCCTATGTGAAGGGGCCGCGGCCATGGTGGCGAAGAAGACCGCCGGGAAGAAGACAACCGCGGCGAAACCGGCGACCGGGAACGCGGCCGGGGCCACGGCGCACAGCGCGGCGAAGAGTACGGACCAGGGCGCGGCCGGGAGTACGGCCGGGACCGCGACGGCGAAGAAAACGCCTGCCAGGAAGGCGCCGGCCAAGAAAGCCGTGGGTAAGAAGGCCGTGGGCGAGAAGGCGGCCGCCAGGAAGGCAGTCGGCAAGAAGGCCGCGGCGAAGAGGACAGCGGCGACGAAGACGGTGAAAAAGGCGGCGAAGAGCGCACCGTCGAAGAAGACGGCCGCCGCGAAGAAGGCGCCGGCGAGCAAGGCACCTGCGAAGAAGGCCGCGTCCGCGGCCGAGGGGGCGGCCCAGGCCGCGGATCAGACGGGAGCCAAGACGGTGGGAACAGCCAAGAAGACGGCGGGCGGCAAGGGCACGGTGGCCGCGACGGCGGTCCCCCCGGCGCGCGCCGGCGTGACGCCGCCCGAGGAGCTGGCCGTACGGCCCGATGAGGACCCGTGGTCCCCGGAGGAGGTCGCCGAGGCGCGGGCCGAGCTGGAGAGCGAGATCGCCCGGCTGCACTCCGAGATCACCTCGTCCGAGGCCGCCCTGGCCGGGCTGATGCGGGACTCCGGGGACGGCGCCGGCGACGACGATGCGGACACCGGCACCAAGAACATCACCCGTGAGCACGAGATGTCGCTGGCCGCCAACGCCCGCGAGATGCTGGAGCAGACCGAGCGGGCCCTCCAGCGGCTCGACGCCGGTACGTACGGACTGTGCGAGGTCTGCGGCAAGCCGATCGGGAAGGCCCGGATGCAGGCCTTCCCGCGGGCCACGCTGTGTGTGGAGGACAAGCAGAAGCAGGAACGCCGAGGCTGATCGCGCACGGGTGTGACGTACCCTCGTGCTCAGTCAGGTACCTAGGGTTGAGGGACTCACGTGGCAGAGGCGGAGCGCGTTATCGGTACGCCCGAAGTGGACGACGAGGCTGCGGCGCCCGCCGAGCAGCCGAAGGGCAAGCGGCGGCTCGCCGTGCTCTTCGCCGTCGCGCTGGTGGCGTACCTGCTGGACCTCGGCAGCAAGATGCTCGTGGTGGCGAAGCTGGAGGGCCATGAGCCGGTCGAGGTGATCGGCGATCTCCTGCAGTTCAACGCGATCCGGAACCCCGGTGCCGCCTTCGGCATGGGCGAGGCGTACACGGTGGTCTTCACGGTCATCGCGTCGACCGTGGTCCTGGTGATCGCCCGGCTGGCGCGCAAGCTCTACAGCCTGCCCTGGGCGTTCGCGCTCGGTCTGCTGCTCGGTGGCGCGCTCGGCAACCTCACCGACCGGATCTTCCGCTCGCCCGGCGTCTTCCGGGGTGCCGTGGTGGACTTCATCGCGCCCGCGCACTTCGCCGTGTTCAATCTGGCGGACTCCGCGGTCGTCTGCGGCGGCATCCTCATCGTGCTGCTGTCGTTCCGGGGCCTGGACCCCGACGGGACCGTCCACAAGGATTGACAAGGCATACTCGACAGGTGAGCTTTCCCGAGATCAGAACGCTGCCCGTGCCCGATGGCCTGGAGGGCGAGCGCGTCGACGCCGCCATAGCCCGTATGTTCGGGTTCTCCCGTACGAAGGCGGCCGAGCTGGCCGCTTCCGGGAAGGTCCTGGTCGACGGCTCCGCCGTCGGGAAGTCCGAGCGGGTGAACGGCGGGGCCTGGCTCGAGGTGGAGATGCCCGCGGCGGCCGCGCCCGTACAGATCGTGGCCGAGCCCGTCGAGGGCATGGAGATCGTGCACGACGACGACGACATCGTGGTGATCGTCAAGCCGGTCGGGGTGGCCGCGCACCCGAGCCCCGGCTGGAACGGTACGACGGTGATCGGCGGCCTGGCCGCGGCCGGCTACCGCATCTCGACCTCCGGGGCCGCCGAGCGCCAGGGCATTGTGCACCGGCTCGATGTCGGGACCTCCGGGCTGATGGTCGTGGCCAAGTCGGAGCGCGCCTACACGCTGCTCAAGGCGCAGTTCAAGGAGCGCGTCGTCGACAAGCGCTACCACGCGCTGGTGCAGGGGCACCCGGACCCGATGAGCGGGACCATCGACGCCCCGATCGGCCGCCATCCGAACCACGACTACAAGTGGGCGGTCACCGCCGAGGGCAAGCCGTCGGTCACGCACTACGACCTGATCGAGGCGTTCCGGTCAGCGTCGCTGCTGGACATCAAGCTGGAGACGGGCCGTACGCATCAGATCCGGGTGCACATGTCGGCCCACCGGCATCCGTGCGTGGGTGACCTGACGTACGGCGCCGATCCGACGCTGGCGAAGCGGCTGGGGCTGACCCGGCAGTGGCTGCACGCGATGCGTCTGGGCTTCGAGCACCCGTCGGACGGCCGGTGGGTGGAGTTCGAGAGCTCGTATCCGCAAGACCTTCAGAGCGCCCTGGACAAGGTCCGGGCGGAGAGCAACGCGTGAGCGTGGTGCGGGCGGGGTCCGGGCCGGGCCCGGTTCGCAGCGCCTGGTGAGCGCCGGAGGCGGCCTCGGCCGCGTGATACGGGTCGCGACGGACGCGGCGGACATCGAGGCGTGCTTCGCGGTCCGCAAAGAGGTCTTCGTCGTCGAGCAGGGTGTCTCCGAGGAGCTTGAGTACGACGGCCGTGACGGGGACGCCGTGCAGGTGCTGGCCGTCCGCGACGACGGGGTGCCGCTGGGGACCGCGCGGCTGCTGTACGGGCCCGGCGCGGCCGACCGGACCGGCGGGGACCTGCGCGTCGGCTCGCTGGGACGGCTGGCGGTCGCCGCCGCCGCGCGTGGCCTGGGCATCGGCGCGGCGCTGGTACGGGCCGTCGAGGACGCGGCGCGTGAGCGCGGGCTCACGGCGATGGATCTGCACGCGCAGTCGTACGCGCTGGGCTTCTACGAGCGGCTCGGGTACGAGGCGTACGGCCCTGAATTCCTGGACGCGGGTATGAAACACCGGGCGATGCGCCGGGCGCTCTGAGCCGTCCGACGGACGTCCGTCGGCTGTCCGTCGGCTGTCCGTCGGCTGTCCGTCGCTCCGAGCCGGTCGCGGTGGGGTGCGCGCTCCGAGGTGACGAAAAAGGGCGTGACTCCGGTCGGGTCCGATCGGTTCCGGTCACCCCCTGGCCGAACTGCGAGAACGCGCGTGACAGGCTGGAGGTCTTGATCACCCGTGTCTGCCGTCACGGGGTCCTTGCGGAACAGGTGGACGATCGGCTCGCGGCGAAGTGCGGTGCCGGGTGTCGTGAGCCGTCCGGCCGTTCCGCGACGACCCCCGAGGCTTTCGACCACCGGAGGGCCCACCGTGGACCAGTTGGCACTACTGATCGCGCTGTTGCTCGGGGCGGTGCTCACTGTGCCGCTGGGGGACCGGCTGGGGCTGCCCTCGCCGGTGCTGATGACGATCGTGGGGATCGTCCTGGCGCTGCTGCCGTTCGTACCGAACGTCCAGGTGCCGCCGGACTTCATTCTTCCGCTGCTGCTGCCACCGCTGCTGTACGCGGCGGTGCAACGCACCTCCTGGCGGCAGTTCGCGGCGAATCTGCGGCCCATCTTCCTGCTGGCGGTCGCCCTGGTCTTCGTGACGACGGCGGCCGTGGCGGCGGTAGCCAACTCCGTCGTGCCTGGTCTGCCGATCGCCGCGGCCGTCGCGCTGGGCGCGCTCGTCGCGCCGCCCGACCCGGTGGCCGCGACCGCCGTCGCCGGCTCCCTCGGGCTGCCCCGGCGGCTGGTCTCGATCCTGGAGGGCGAGGGGCTCTTCAACGATGTCACCGCGATCGTGCTCTACCACGTGGCGATCGCGGCGGCCGTCAGCGGGACGTTCTCCTGGCCGGGCGCCGTCGGGTCCCTCGTACTCTCCGCGGTGGTGGCCGTGGCGATGGGACTCGCGCTCGGCTGGCTCACCAACAAGCTGATGTCGCTGCTCGGCGACGCGACCCTTCAGATCGGCCTGTCGCTCCTGGTGCCGTTCGTCAGCTACGTACTGGCGGAGGAACTGCACGGATCGGGCGTGCTCGCCGTCCTCACCACCGCGCTCTTCCTCGCCACCCACACGGCGGACGCCGACGACGTCATGGGACGGCTGGCCGGCAACTCCTTCTGGCAGGTGGTCGACACCCTGGTGACCGGTGTCGCCTTCGGCCTCATCGGCCTGGAACTCCACAACGCCTTCGGCGCGGCCAGCGGCCGGGTGCCCGAGATGCTCGGCTGGGGCGCGGCGGTCGTCGGGGTCGTCGTGTTCGTACGGCTGTTGTGGCTGCTGCCGGCGACCTGGCTGGCCAAGCGGATGCACAAGCTCCGCGACTACGACGAGGAGATCCCGACCAGCTGGCGCGAGACCGTCGTCATGTGGTGGGCCGGGATGCGCGGGGTGGCCTCGGTCGCGCTGGCGCTGGCGATCCCGCTGGAGACCGACGACGGGCACCCGTTCCCGGGCCGCGAAGAGATCATCTTCATCGCGTTCGCGGTGATCATGGCCACGCTGATAGTCCAGGGACTGACCCTGCCCTGGCTGGTACGGAAGCTCGGCGTACGGGCGGACACCAACGCGGAGCACGAGCTGGAGCACGCGCTCGCGCTGCGCGCGGCCAAGGCGGCCAGGGGACGCCTCAAGGAGATCGAGGACGTCGAGGAGCTGCCGGAGGACATCAGCGAGCGGCTGCTGCGCGGAGCGGTCGACATCGGGCTGCGGATCAGCCCCGACCTGGCGGACGACGAGCGGCGCGAGTGGGTCGCCAAGCGCGTGGACCGGGTCAGGACGGTCCAGCGGATCCAGCGCGAGATGATGTCGGCGGCCCGGCACGAGGTCCTCTCGGCGCGCAACGAGCCGGGCGCCGACCCCGAGGTGGTGGACCGCGTCCTGCGGCAGCTGGACGTACGCAGCATGCACTGACCCCGCACCGGCCGGCGTCAGGTGGCGATGCCCCGGCGGGCCCTGACGTACCTCGGTCCGGTGCCTCAGCCGCGGCCGGTGCGCGGGTGGTCCGCGTCGTCCTCGAACGCGGGCGACGGGAGCCGGCCCTGCGGCGGGATCTTCTCGGCGGGAGCCGTGGTGATCTTCGGCAGGGCGTACGGATGATGCTCGGTCAGCCATGCCAGCAGCTGCTCCCGTACGGCACAGCGGGCCGTCCAGATGTCGTCCGCGTCCTTGGCCGTGACGACCGCGCGTACCTCCATCGTGCTGGGGGTGGTGTCCGTGACGGCCAGGCTCCAGTCGCGGCCGTCCCAGGCCGCGCACTCCAGCAGGATCCGGTGCAGCTGCTCGCGCATCAGCGGCACCGGCGCGGAATGGTCCAGCTGGAGGAAGACCGTGCCGGTCATCTGGGCCCCGCCGCGTGACCAGTTCTCGAAGGGCTTGCTGGTGAAGTAGGACACCGGCATCGTGATGCGCCGCTCGTCCCAGGTCCGTACGGCGAGGAAGGTGAGCGTGACCTCCTCGATCACGCCCCACTCGCCGTCCACCACCACCGTGTCGCCGATCCGCACCATGTCGCCGAACGCGATCTGGAAGCCGGCGAAGAGATTGCCGAGGGTGGACTGCGCGGCGACACCGGCGACGATGCCGATGATGCCCGCCGAGGCCAGCATCGAGGTACCGATGGACCGCAGGTCGGGGAAGGTGAGCAGGATCGCGGCCACCGCCACCACCACGACGACGGCGGTAGCGATCCGCATGATGAGCGTCACCTGCGTACGGACACGGCGGAGCCGGGCCGGATCGCGGGTCGAGGACGCGTAGCGGGCGTACGTCGACTCCACCACGGCGGACACGATCCGTACGACCAGCCAGGCACCGGCACCGATGAGCACCAGGGACAGCGCCTGCCCGATCCCGCCCCGGTTGTCCTCGATGATCCGCCAGCGGGTCACCCGGTAGGTGCCGCGCAGCAGGGCGGTGAACAGGACCACCTGCAACGGCAGCCGGCAGCGGCGCAGCAGTCCCCACAGCGGGGTCTCGGGGTGGCGCGCGTCCGCGCGGCGCAGCAGCAGGTCGACAGCCCAGCCGAGCGCCACGGTGAGCAGGACCGAACCACCGAGCACGGTCAGTGGGCGCAGTACGTTCTCCATGGTTCGCCGACGGCTCCCTCGATCGTTCCGAAACGGGCGGAGCTGGCAGGATGGCCGGATGGACATCATGCTTTTCCACTCCGTGTACGGCCTTCGCCCGGCCGTGCGTGCGGCGGCCGACCGGCTGCGTGCCGCCGGCCACGACGTGCGGGTGCCCGACCTCTTCGAGGGACAAACCGCCGACACGGTGGAGGCGGGCATGGAGCTGAAGGACAAGATCGGCAAGGACGAGCTGCTGCGGCGCGCGGTCCTGGCCGCCGCGCCGTACTCCGAACGCGGTCTGGTGTACGCGGGCTTCTCGCTCGGTGGCTCCATCGCGCAGAATCTGGCGCTGGGCGACGAGAAGGCCCGGGGGCTGCTGCTGTTGCACGGCACGTCCGACATCGCGGAGGACGCGTCCGTGGACGAGCTGCCCGTACAGCTGCATGTGGCCGACCCGGATCCGTTCGAGCCGCACGACTGGCTGACGGCGTGGTACCTGCGGATGCGGCGGGCCGGGGCCGATGTGGAGGTCTACCGCTACCCGGGAGCCGGGCATCTGTACACGGACCCGGAGCTGCGGGACTACGACGAGACGTCCGCGGAGGAGACCTGGCGGACGGCGCTCGCCTTCATCGACACGCTCTGAGCAGGCCGGACATGCTCTGGGCCGGACCGACACGCTCTGGGTCGGCCGGACATGCTCTGGGCCGGCCGGACATGTTCTGAGCAGGCCCGACATGCTCTGGGTCGGCCGGACATGCTCTGGGCCGGACCGACACGCTCCGTGCCGGTCCGGCACGGCTTGACCCGGCACGCGCGGGAGTCGTGACACCGGCTGCCGCGACTCGTGTCAGGACCGCGTGCAGCGGCCCGTCGTACCGCCGCCCGCGGCCGGGTTGCACAGGTAGTGGCGGTCGGCGGCGCTGTCGCTGACGTAGCGGCCGAAGCAGGCCTCCTTGGCCATGCCCTTGATCCCGCACCAGTCGACGGCGTCGAAGCCGTCCACGAAGCCGGGGACGTAGAACACCCAGTAGCCCGCCGTCAGCGAGGTGTGCAGATCGCTGTCCACGTACTGGACGTTGTCGATGCCCGCGTCGCGCAGCGCCTTCTCCTGGCGGTCGCGGGCGGCCACGCCCTTCGTCTTCTTTATGGAGGCCAGCTGGGCGATCCAGCCGGTCGCCGTGGGCACGGAACTGGCGGAAGGGCTCGGGGAATTCGTGGGGCCCGTCGGCGAGGTCCTGGTCCCGCCCGCCTCGGCTCCGGCGCCCGTCGCGTCTTGCTCGCCGGACCCCCGCAGGGTCAGGGCCAGCGCGGTGGCCGCCACGATCGCCACGGCCACCGCGACCGCGGCGACGATCACCGGTGTACGGCGCCGGGCGGCCGGGGGCCGCGGCTCGGCCGCCGGGGCGGTTCCGTACCCGGACCCAGGAGCCTGGACGCCGTGCACCGGAGTCGGCCGCGGGCGCTCCAGCCGGGTCGGCGGCGGTACGGGCAGCTGGGCCGTGGCGTTCCAGGCCGAAGGCGAGGTGGAGCCGTCCGCCTGCCCTGCCCCGTCCGCCTGCCCTGCCCCGTCCGTCCGCCGCGACCCGTCCGGCGCGCCGCCCGACTCGGCCCGCGCCAGCATCCTGTCCAGCTCCTGCGCGTCGGGCCGCGCCGAGGGGTCCCGTACGAGCAGGGCGTTCAGTACGGGTTCGAGCGCCCCGGACCGTACGGGCGGCGGCACCGGCTCGTCCAGTACGGCCGCGAGCGTGGCCAGCGACGTGGCGCGGCGCAGCGGACTCGTGCCCTCCACGCACACGTACAGCACCACGCCGAGCGACCACAGGTCGGAGGCCGGATTGTCGTCGGTGCCCCGGACGCGCTCCGGGGCGATGTACTCGGGCGATCCGATCAGATCACCAGTCATGGTGATCGAGGCCGAGCCGTGCAGCGCGGCGATGCCGAAGTCCGTGAGGACCGCGCGTCCGTCCGCGCGCAGCATCACATTGGCGGGCTTCACATCGCGGTGCTGGATCCCGGCCGCGTGCGCGGCACGCAGCCCGGCGAGCACCTGACGGCCCACCCGCGCCGCCTCCCCGGGCTCCAACGGGCCTCGCGCCAGCCGGTCCTGGAGCGAGACGCCGGTCAGCAGCTCCATGACGATCCAGGGATGCGGGCCCTCGTCCACGATGTGGTGGATGGTCACCACATGGGGGTGGCTGATCCTGGCCAGTGCGCGGGCCTCGCGCAGCACCCGCTCGCGCAGGATGCGCGAGGAGTCCGGATGTGCGGCGGCCATCGCGGGATCGAGCGCCCTGACCTCCTTCAGCGCCACCTCGCGGTGCAGCGCGTTGTCACGGGCCCGCCAGACCGTGCCCATGCCTCCGCCGCCGAGCCGCTCCAGCAACTCGAACCGGCCGTCGATCGTCCTGCCCTGACCCGCGCGCATGGGGCCACTTTAGTGCGGTGGCGACGTCGGTTCACCGGGTCGGTACCGGCCGGTTGCCGGGTTCGTCCTCAACCGCCGTGCGGGCCAGGCGTCTTGAGTCGCCGGACGGGCCGGTGCCCTGAACCGCCGTACGGGTCCGGTGACTTGAACCCGCCGGGCGGACCGATGCCCGGCCCGCCCGGTGACAAACCCTCTTACGCCTTCAGGGCCTTGGCGATCGCGGCGTTGAACTGGGCCACCGTCATGGGCGGGTTCTCGCTGCCCTCGGCGGTGAGCTTCTCGCCGTTCATCTTGAGCGCCGGAGTGCCCTGCACACCGCTCTTGTCGAAGGTGGCGGACATCTTCATCGCCCAGGCGTCGTACGTACCGTCCGTGACGGCCTTCTGGAACGCCTTGTTCCCCTTGAGCTCCTTCACCGAGTCGGCCACCTCGATCAGATAGCTGTCCTTGGCGAACTTGTCCTCGGTCTCCTGCGGGTGGAACTGCTTCGAGTAGAGCGCGCTCTTGTACTCCAGGAAGGCCTCGGGGCTCACATTGAGCGCCGCGCCCAGCGCGGACAGGGCGTTCTTCGAGCCGGTGCCGTTGTCGGAGTTGTCGATGAAGGTCGCGCCGATGTACTTGAGCCTGAACTTGCCGGAGTCGACATCGCTCTGGACCGTCTTGCCGACCGACTGCTCGAAGCTCGCGCAGACCGGGCAGCGGGAGTCCTCGTACAGTTCGAGGGTGTTCTTGGCGTCCTTCTTGCCGATGACGACGGTCGTACCGTCCGTGCCCTCGGTGTTCTTCGGGGCGACGACGTTCTTCTCCTCCTTCACCGCCGACCAGTGCGAGGGCTTGTTGGCCTGTACGACGGCGAAGCCCACGCCGGCGGCTATCGCGAGGACCCCGACGACCGAGCCCGCGACGACGATCTGCCGGCGGATCCTGTCCTTCTTCGCCTGACGTTCGCGCTCCTGGCGCAGCCGCTCGCGGGCGGCTGCCTTGTTGGTCTGGTTGTTCCGTGCGCTCATGATGGTTCACTCCGTGTGAAGACGTGCGTGATGACGTGCGGCCGCTGACGCGGGGGACGGGGAGGGAGGGGCTGCCGGCCGGCCCGGAACCCGGGCCGGGTCGTTCAGGCAGCGCCGAGCGCGAGGCTCGGCGGCCCCCGCCGTCCTACGGAGTGCACGAGGAGACGCGTACGGGACAGCCTCGGGCGGCCCGCCGGGCACACCCCGCGCCGTACGGCACCGCGGACCGTCCCCACCACGGCGACCGCGATCAGCAGCGGCCGGAACGCGAACGCGGCCACGGCCCGTACCAGCCCGCCCAGCGCGGACTCGCCGTGCCGCAGCCAGAGCGCGGCCAGCAGCCCGATCGAGACATGAGTGGCGAGCAGCAGCCACGGCAGTGCCTGGTCGGGGGAGTGCGGCACGCCGGCCGCGACGCCCTGGGAGGGATCCACGCCCGGCAGCGGCGCACCGAAAGCGCTCCCGCACAGGACATCGAGGCCGACCGAGCGCAGCGGCCCCGACACGGGGCCGCCCGTCGGGCCGTAACAGACGGCCTGCCCGCTGGTGAAGACGGTGTCGGCGGCCAGTTCCAGCGGGACGAGCAGGGCGGCGATCCGCCAGAAGCCCCGCTCGTGGCCCGCCGCCGCGTAGGAGAGCAGGAACACCACCGCGCTCAGCCCGGCCACCACGGACCACGGGAGCGGGGCCCGGGACAGCAGCACATGGGAGCCCGCGGACAGCGTCACGACCAGTGCCGTGAAGAGTGCTGCCCGCGCCGCCCTGAGCCGCGTCCCGGATATGTCCATCGTCGCCGAGTGTGCCACGAGCCCGGGTAAACGATCCCTAAGAATCCGAAAGGCGCCCCGGGCCCGCGGACCTATCGGATTCGGAGCCTTTCGGATCCCAGGCGCTGGTCCTGCCTCAGGCCAGGCGTCCGTTGCGGAACAGGTCCACGAAGATCTGATGATCGGCCCTGGCCCGCGCCCCGTACTCGTGCGCGAAGTCCACCAGCAGCCGGCCGAAACCGTCCTCGTCGGCCGCGATCGCCGCGTCGATGGCCCGCTCCGTGGAGAACGGCACCAGCGAATGGCCGCTCTCGTCGTCCGCCGCCGAGTGCATGGTGGCCGTGGCCCTGCCGAGATCGGCGACGACCGCCGCGATCTCCTCCGGGTCGTCCAGATCCGACCAGTCCAGGTCCACGGCGTACGGCGAGATCTCCGCCACCAGCTGCCCCCTCCCGTCCAGCTCGGTCCAGCCCAGCCACGGGTCGGCGTGCGCCTGGAGCGCCCGCTGCGAGATCACCGTGCGGTGGCCCTCGTGCTGGAAGTACTCGCGCACGGCGCCGTCGGTGATGTGCCGGGAGACCGCCGGGGTCTGCGCCTGCTTCATGTAGATCACCACATCGTTCTCCAGGGCGTCGCTGTTGCCCTCCAGAAGGATGTTGTACGAGGGCAGCCCCGCGGAGCCGATACCGATGCCGCGCCGTCCCACGACGTCCTTCACCCGGTAGGAGTCGGGGCGGTCCAGGCTGGACTCGGGCAGGGTCTCCAGATAGCCGTCGAAGGCCGCGAGGATCTTGTACCGGGTGGCCGCGTCCAGCTCGACGGAGCCGCCGCCCGGGGTGAAGCGCCGCTCGTACTCACGGATCTCGGTCATCGAGTCGAGCAGCCCGAAGCGGGTCAGCGAGCGGGCCGAGCGCAGCGCCGTCAGCAGCGGGCCCTCGGCGGTGTCCAGCGTGAAGGGCGGCACCTCGTCGTTCTTGGCGCCGGTGGCCAGGGCGTGTATCCGCTCGCGGTAGGCGCCCGCGTAGATCTCCACCAGCTCGCTGATCTGCTCGTCGCTGAGGGCCTTGGTGTAGCCGATCAGCGCCAGGGACGCGGCGAAACGCTTCAGGTCCCAGGTGAACGGGCCGATGTACGCCTCGTCGAAGTCGTTGACGTTGAAGATCAGCCGGCCGTTGGCGTCCATGTACGTGCCGAAGTTCTCGGCGTGCAGGTCGCCGTGGATCCACACCCGGGCGGTGCGCTCGTCCAGGAACGGACCGCCGGCCGCTTCCGCGCCGCGCTCCCGCTCCAGGTCGTTGTAGAACAGGCACGCCGTGCCCCGGTAGAAGGCGAACGCGGAAGCCGCCATCTTCCGGAACTTCACCCGGAAAGCTGCTGGATCGGCTGCCAGAAGCTCACCGAACGCGGTGTCGAAAACGGCGAGTATCTCCTCGCCGCGCTGCTCGTCAGCTGCTTCAACAGGTCGCGGGACCGACATCGCTGGGTGCCTCCTGGTGCATGGCAAATGGGATGGAATGGGCCGGGACGGACGGGGCGGACACGCCCCCTCGGTCCGTGTGAACCGCACGGGCTCGCGCCCGATTCTCGCGGACCGGGTCAGGCCCCCTCAGTAGGGGGCAACGCACGGAGCCGTGCGCGAGTGCCCGCCCGCTGTCGGTCCCGGGACGTAGACTTCGATGCTGTCCCCTCAGTCTGCCCGCAGAAGGTCCGCGGCACTGAGGACCCGGGGATCTCGCCCGGAAAAACACCGTGTCGTACGTTCGCTGGAGGCCCCCGCCGTGACCAAGCCGCCTTTCACGCACCTGCATGTCCACACCCAGTACTCGCTGCTGGACGGTGCCGCGCGGCTGGGGGACATGTTCAATGCCTGCAAGGAAATGGGCATGTCGCATATCGCGATGACGGACCATGGCAATCTGCATGGTGCTTACGACTTCTTCCATCAGGCGAAGAAGGCGGGGGTGACGCCGATCATCGGGATCGAGGCGTATGTGGCGCCGGAGTCGCGGCGGATCAAGCGCAAGATCCAGTGGGGGCAGCCGCATCAGAAGCGGGACGATGTGTCCGGTTCGGGTGGTTACACGCACAAGACGATCTGGGCGTCGAACGCGACAGGACTGCACAACCTCTTCCGGCTGTCCTCGGACGCGTATGCGGAGGGATGGCTCCAGAAGTGGCCGCGGATGGACAAGGAGACCATCGCCAAGTGGTCCGAGGGGCTGATCGCCTCGACCGGGTGCCCGTCCGGTGAGCTTCAGACACGCCTGCGGCTGGGGCAGTTCGACGAGGCGGTGAAGGCGGCCTCCGAGTACCAGGACATCTTCGGCAAGGACCGCTACTTCCTGGAACTGATGGACCACGGCATCGAGATCGAACGCCGCGTCCGCGACGGGCTCCTGGAAATCGGCAAGAAGCTCGGCATCCCCCCCATCGTCACCAACGACTCCCACTACACCTACAGCAACGAATCCGTCGCCCACGACGCCCTGCTGTGCATCCAGACCGGCAAGAACCTCTCCGACCCCGACCGCTTCCGCTTCGACGGCACCGGCTACTACCTCAAGTCCACCGACGAGATGTACGCCATCGACTCCTCCGACGCCTGGCAGGAAGGCTGCGCCAACACCCTCCTGGTGGCTCAGCAGGTCGACACCACGGGCTGGTTCGAAGAGCGCAACCTGATGCCGAAGTTCGATGTGCCCGACGGGTTCACCGAGGTCACCTGGTTCCGCGAGGAAACCCTGCGCGGCATGGCCCGCCGCTACCCGGACGGCATCCCGGACGACCGGCTCAAGCAGGTCGAGTACGAGATGGGCATCATCATCGAGATGGGCTTCCCGGGGTACTTCCTCGTGGTCGCCGACTTCATCATGTGGGCCAAGAACAACGGCATCGCGGTCGGCCCCGGCCGTGGTTCCGCCGCCGGTTCGATCGTGGCGTACGCGATGGGCATCACCGACCTCGACCCGATCGAGCACGGGCTGATCTTCGAGCGGTTCCTCAACCCCGAGCGCATCTCGATGCCCGATGTCGACATCGACTTCGACGAGCGTCGGCGCGGTGAGGTCATCCGGTATGTGACGGAGAAGTACGGCGCCGACAAGGTCGCCATGATCGGCACGTACGGCAAGATCAAGGCGAAGAACGCCATCAAGGACTCGGCCCGCGTGCTGGGTTACCCGTACGCGATGGGCGACCGGCTCACCAAGGCCATGCCCGCGGACGTCCTGGGCAAGGGCATCGACCTCAACGGCATCACCGACCCCAAGCACCCGCGTTACAGCGAGGCGGGCGAGATCCGGGGGATGTACGAGAACGAGCCGGACGTGAAGAAGGTCATCGACACCGCGAAGGGTGTGGAGGGCCTGGTCCGGCAGATGGGTGTGCACGCGGCCGGCGTGATCATGTCCAGCGAGACGATCACCGACCATGTCCCGGTCTGGGTCCGGCACACCGACGGCGTCACGATCACCCAGTGGGACTACCCGAGTTGTGAGTCGCTCGGCCTGCTGAAGATGGACTTCCTGGGCCTGCGGAACCTGACCATCATGGACGACGCCGTCAAGATGGTGAAGGCCAACAAGGGCAAAGAACTCGACCTGCTGACGATCCCGCTGGACGACCCCAAGACGTACGAACTGCTCTGCCGGGGCGACACGCTCGGCGTCTTCCAGTTCGACGGCGGGCCGATGCGGTCGCTGCTCCGGCTGATGAAGCCCGACAACTTCGAGGACATTTCCGCCGTCTCGGCCCTGTACCGGCCGGGCCCGATGGGTATGAACTCGCATACGAACTACGCGCTGCGCAAGAACGGCCAGCAGGAGATCACGCCGATCCACCCGGAGCTGGAGGAGCCCCTCAAGGAGGTCCTCGGCCTCACCCACGGCCTGATCGTGTACCAGGAGCAGGTGCAGAAGGCCGCCCAGATCATCGCCGGGTACTCCCTGGGCGAGGCCGACATCCTGCGCCGCGTGATGGGCAAGAAGAAGGCCGACGAGCTGGAGAAGAACTTCGTTCTCTTCCACGCCGGAGCCAAGAAGAACGGCTTCTCCGACGAGGCGATCAAGGCCCTGTGGGACGTGCTGGTCCCGTTCGCCGGATACGCGTTCAACAAGGCGCACTCCTCCGCGTACGGACTGGTCACCTACTGGACCGCGTACCTGAAGGCGAACTATCCGGCCGAGTACATGGCGGCGCTGCTCACCTCGGTGAAGGACGACAAGGACAAGTCGGCCGTCTATCTGAACGAGTGCCGCCGGATGGCGATCAAGGTGCTGCCGCCGAGTGTGAACGAGTCGCAGCCGAACTTCGCGGCGCAGGGTGACGACGTGATCCTGTTCGGTCTGACGGCGGTGCGCAACGTCGGGCAGAACGTGGTGGATTCGATCATCCGGTGCCGTAAGGCGAAGGGGAAGTACGCCACGTTCCCGGACTTCCTCGACAAGGTCGAGGCGGTCGTCTGCAACAAGCGCACGGTCGAATCGCTGATCAAGGCGGGTGCCTTCGACGAGATGGGGCACACCCGCAAGGGGCTGGTCGCCCACCACGAGCCGATGATCGACAACGTGGTGCAGGTCAAGCGCAAGGAGGCCGAGGGGCAGTTCGACCTCTTCGGCGGCGGTGACGAGGAGACCAGCGAGCCCGGCTTCGGGCTCGACATCGAGTTCTCCGACATCGAGTGGGACAAGTCGTACCTGCTCGCGCAGGAGCGCGAGATGCTCGGCCTGTATGTGTCCGACCACCCCCTCTTCGGCATCGAGCACGTCCTCTCCGACAAGTCGGACGCCGCGATCTCGCAGCTCACCGGGGGCGAGCACGGCGACGGCGCGGTCGTGACCATCGGCGGCATCATCTCCGGCCTCCAGCGCAAGATGACCAAGCAGGGCAACGCCTGGGCGATCGCGACGGTCGAGGACCTGGCCGGTTCGATCGAGTGCATGTTCTTCCCCGCCACCTACCAGCTGGTCTCGACCCAGCTGGTCGAGGACACCGTGGTCTTCGTCAAGGGCCGCCTCGACAAGCGCGAGGACATCCCCCGGCTGGTCGCCATGGAGCTGGCCGTCCCGGACCTGTCGTCCGCCGGGACGAACGCGCCCGTCACCATCACCATCCCCACGGTGAAGGTCACCCCGCCGATGATCAGCAGGCTCGGCGAGATCCTCAGCCACCACCGGGGCAACTCGGAGGTCAGGATCAAGCTCCAGGGCGCCAGGAAGACCACGGTGCTCCGGCTCGACCGGCACCGGGTCCAGCCCGACCCGGCGCTCTTCGGTGACCTGAAGGTCCTGCTCGGCCCTGCCTGCCTGGCCGGGTAAGGACATACAGCTTGTACGCATGTGTGAGGGGCACGCCCGGTTGCGGGTGTGCCCCTCGTTCGTGCGTGCGGGCCGTCAGTTGTGGCCGAAGCGCTTCTGGCGGCCCTTCTCGGCTACGTCCGACGGCGTTATGTGCGACAGCTTCTCCTCTGTCGAAGCGTCTTGGGACGAGGACCTGGACTGCTCGGACTCGTGCTCCGCGGCCGGTCTGTTGCGCTGCTTGCCACCACGATCTCGGTTCTTGTTCTTAGCCATGGTGTGCCTCCTGCGGGAATGTGGGGGCCAGGGCCGCGTTCAGCCTCACATAGGCTAGGAAAAGGCGCATTTTGGATCATTGCCGTGTGTAGTGGGTCCTTGTCAACGGGTCACCCCGAGATACGCCACGCCGATGATCGAGTTCCGGACGTTAAGCCTCTCGCTGTCGGGCAGACTCGAAGGAAACCCGCAGTAACTCCCGATCTCCCTGTCCCGAGGTTCCCGAAAGAGGGTGGAATACGTGGACCGCTGCGTCGTCCTGGTGGACGCCGGTTATCTGCTGGGCGCCGCCGCGAGTCTCCTCGCCGGAGAACCGGCCCGCTCCCGCATCACCGTCGACCATGCCGCCCTCATTCAGGGCCTGCGCGAGCGGGCCGAAGCCGATACGGAACAGCCGCTGCTTCGTATCTACTGGTTCGACGGGGCCCCCGACCGGGTCCCGCAGCCCGAGCACAGACGCCTGCGGGTGATGCCCCGCGTAACCGTACGACTCGGCGCGCTGACTCGCAGTGATGGGCGCTGGGCGCAGAAAGGCGTCGACGCCGCGATGCACGCCGAGCTGACCGAACTGGCCAGAAATCGCGCATGCTCGGATGTGGTGCTGGTGACCGGGGACGGCGATCTGCTGCCCGGCCTGATGTCCGCCAAGGAGCATGGCGTCGCCGTACACCTCTGGGCCGTCCAGGCCGCGGACGGCGACTACAACCAGTCCGAGGACCTGGTCGCCGAGGCCGACGAACGGCGCGTGCTCGACCGGACCTGGATCACCAAGGCCGTACGCCCCAAGGACCTGGGCGGCGTCTGCGCGCCGTCGCCCGCGCCGCGCCCCGAGATCGCCGCGATCCTCTCCGCGCCGCTGCCCGAATCGGCCCTCGCCGCGTCGGCGGAGCGGGCGGCCGAGGCGGAGGCGGCGGCGGGTGGTGCGGCGGCCCCGGCGGGAGCGGGTGCGGGTACGGGTGCGGCCGGCGGGGGCGGCCCGGTGGGGGCCGTCGGCGCGGTCGACCGGGTCGGTGTCGCGAACGGGCGGAACGGGGTGGTGGTCCCGCCCGCCGAGCACGGTTCCGATTCCCATGCCGGTTCCCCCGGCGCCAGGAGCGTCCCCACCCCGAAGGACCTGGCGAGCCTGCGCGGACCGGGGGCCGCCGCCCCGTCGGCCGCCCCGCCGCAGGGCCCGCATCCGGCGGGCGCGACGCTCCGCTGGTCCTCCGACAAGGGATGGGTCGAGCGGCCCGGCGCCGGTACGGCGGGCGAGCCCCCGGAGACGGCGTCCCTGCCGACACTGGCCCAGCTCACCAGCGCCGAGCAGCGCTGGGCCGACCGCGAGGAGGACATCACGACGGTGGGGGGCGACCCCTTCGAGGTGGGGCAGGTCTTCGCCCGGCGCTGGATGGAACGGCTGCCGGAGGCGAACCATGTGCAGAAGCTGTCCGTGATGTACCCGCGGGTTCCGCACCGGATCGACGGTGAACTGCTGCGGTACGCGGCGCGGTTCGGGCTGCTGGCACACAAGGACGACCAGATCGACGAGCACGACCGGTATGCGATTCGGGCGGGGTTCTGGCGGGAGATCGATGTGCGGGCGGCGGCGGATCAGGCGCCGTCGGTGTAGGTGGGGTTTCGCCGTCCGGTGGGGGCGGTGTCGCCGCCGTCGGTTTCTGCCCGCGCCCCCGAGATGAACCGAGCCCCGAAAAAAGCCGCCGCCTTGGCACAACGTATGGTCGTTGTTCGTGAGTACGGTGTGCGTGGTGCGCGATCTGGTCAAGACGTACCCCGCCGCGCGCGGTAGGCGTGGGGTTCCCGCGACGCCCGCGGTGCGTGCCACCGATGGGATTTCCCTTGAGATCCGGCGTGGTGAGATCTTCGGTCTCCTCGGGCCCAACGGGGCGGGCAAGTCCACGCTCGTACGACAGCTCACCGGGCTGATGCGGCCCGATTCCGGCAGTGTCGAGGTTCTCGGGCACGATCTGGTGCGCCATCCCGAGCGTGCCTCCCGGCTCATCGGTTACCTCGGTCAGGAATCGTCCGCGCTGGACGAACTGACCGTGTCGCTCGCCGCGGAGACCACCGGCCGGCTGCGGGGGCTCGCGTTGCGGGAGGCGCGGCTGGAGCGGGATGTGGTGCTGGGGGAGCTGGGGCTCACCGAGATCGCCGGGCGTCCGCTCAAGAAGTTGTCCGGCGGGCAGCGGCGGCTGGCCTGTTTCGCCGCCGCGCTGGTCGGGGAGCGGTCCGTGCTGGTGCTCGACGAGCCGACCACCGGCATGGATCCCGTAGCGCGGCGTGCGGTGTGGGCCGCGGTGGACCGGCGGCGGGCCGAGCACGGGGCGACCGTACTGCTGGTCACCCACAACGTCATCGAGGCGGAGACGGTGCTCGACCGGGTCGCCGTGCTGGAGCGCGGCAAGGTCATCGCCTGTGACACTCCGGCGGGCCTGAAGGAACAGGTCGCGGGAGAGGTCAGGGTCGAACTCGTGTGGCGTGAGCGTGCGCCGCTCGATGTTCCCGAGGTCGCGGCTCTGCGCGGTTCCGCCGAGGAGTCGGGGCGCCGCTGGGTGCTGAGGCTCGCTCCGGACGAGGCGCGTGCGGCGGTCGCCGCGGTGACCGGGGGCGCGGCGTTCGCGGCGCTGGACGATTTCACGCTCGCGACGCCCAGCCTGGAGGACGTGTACCTGGCGCTCGGCGGGCGGGCGAAGGGGTTGGTGAAGGCATGAGGGGCGGTACGGTCACGGATGGGCGGACGAGTGTGGTGCCGCCTGCTCGTCCCGTGTCCCTGGACGCCGTGACAGGGTGGGGCCCCGCGGACCGTACCCGTCTGTCCGTATCGCATGTACCGAACAGGAGCAGCGCCAGGTGAGCATCGTGCCTGCGGAGGCCGTGTCCGGGAAAATCCGGCCGACGGCAGACATTCCCGCCCAGGCGGCCGGCGGCAGGCCCGCGCCTCTCGCGCCCCGGGCGCGGCTGTTGCCCTCGCTCGCGGCCGTCTACCGCGCACAGCTGTCGCGGGCCCGGGTCGCCCGGATTCCGCTGCTCTTCGTGGCGACCTTCCAGTCCGTCGGGATCATGATCCTGATGCGGGGTGTGGTCGACGGGGGCGACGAGGCGCGGGCGGTGGTCGCCGGGTCGACGGTGCTGGTCGTCGCGTTCGTGGCGCTCAATCTCCTCGCCCAGTACTTCGGCCAGCTGCGGGCGAGCGGCGGCCTGGACCACTACGCGACCCTGCCCGTGCCGCCCGCCGCCGTGGTGCTCGGTGCGGCCGGGGCGTACGCCTCCTTCACGGTGCCCGGTACCGCGGTCACGGCCGTGACCGGCAGCGTGCTCTTCCAGCTGCCCCTGACCCACCTCTGGGTGCTGGTGGCGGTCATCCCGCTGTCGGGTGCGGCCCTCGCCGGTCTCGGCGCGGCGCTCGGCCTGCTCGCGCCCCGCCAGGAACTGGCGACCCTGCTGGGCCAGCTGGGAATGACCGCGGCGCTGCTGCTGGGCGTGCTGCCCGCGGACCGGCTGCCGGGGCCGATCACGTACGCACGGGATCTGCTGCCGTCCACATACGGCGTCGAGGCGCTCGCCCGTACGTTCGACGCGCACCCGGACTGGGCGGCCGTCGCCTTCGATCTCGCGGTCTGCGCGGCCGTGGGGGTCTTCTCGCTGGCCGTCGCGACCTGGGCGTACCGGCGGGCCGCGGTCCGATGAGGCATGCGGCGGCCGGGCCTGGCACGATGGCGGAGTGACCGCACCTCTGACACCGCCTCACCAGCCGCCGCACGACGACCCGTGGCAGAAGCCGCCCGGCGGAGCCTCGCCCTTTCCGGGGGCGGAGGAGGCGCAGGACGGGCCCGATATGAGGACCGAGGTGCGACAGGCCGCCGTGGTACTGGTCGCGATCGCGGTGTCGGGCCTGCTGCTCGGGCTGCTGTGGCTGTGGCTGGCGCCGCGTGTCCCCCTCGTCTCGGACAGTACGGCGGTCTACCTCAAGGACACGGAGGGTGAGGAGGCGATCGCCTCCGACGGTACGTTCATCCTGCTGGCGCTCGCCTTCGGCGTGGTCAGTGGCGCGCTGGTCTTCCTGGCCCGCAGGCACGGCGGCATTCCGCTGGTGGCGGGCCTGGCGCTGGGCGGGCTGCTGGGCTCGGTGCTGGCCTGGAGGTTCGGCGTGTGGCTCGGCCCCACGTCGGACGTGGTGGCGCACGCGAAGGCGGCCGGCAAGGGTGTCACCTTCGACGCGCCGCTCGAACTGAACGCGAAGGGCGGGCTGCTGGCGTGGCCCGTCGCGGCGATGGTGGTCCACCTGGCCCTGACCGCGCTGTTCGGCCCGCGCGATCCGGAACCGGAGGAGGACTGGGGACCGGCGCCGACGTCGGCGTACGACGGTCCGGCGCAGGACGGCCCCTCGTAGTCCTTCAGGGACGCCCTCGGGCCTGTCCGGCGGATCGTCGCGGGCCCGCGACGCCGCGGTGACGTCAGCCCGCTACCGCGGCGGGCGCCACCTCGCCGCGTTGCCGGAACGCCCACAGGAAACCACCCTGCGGGCGCCCCGGCGCCTTGCGATCCACGGCGCCGGACGCCGCGGGCCGATCCGACAAGACCGACCGGACAGAACCTAGACGCGGCCGATGGGTGCCAGTACCGCCGCGGTGAGCGCTGTCAGGTCCGTCGGGGACAGTTCGACCTCCAGGCCCCGGCGGCCGGCCGAGACGCAGATCGTCGCGTGCCCGTCCGCCGAGCTGTCCAGGACCGTACGCAGCCGCTTGCGCTGGCCGAGCGGGGAGATCCCGCCGCGTACATAACCCGTCGTCCGCTCAGCGGCCGCCGGGTCCGCCATCACCGCCCGTTTGCCGCCGACCGCCGCCGCGAGGGCCTTGAGGTCCAGCGAGCCGGCCACCGGGACGACGGCCACGGTCAGTTCGCCGTCGACCTCGGCGACCAGCGTCTTGAAGACCCGGTCGGGAGACACGCCCAGTGCCTTGGCCGCCTCCTCTCCGTAGGAGGGCGAGGCCGGGTCGTGCTCGTACGCGTGCAGGGTGTACGCCGTACCCGCCGCCGTCAGCGCGACCGTCGCCGGGGTGCCTCCGGACTGCTGCTTCTTGGACTTCTTGGCCAACGCGGTTCATTTCTGAGTCAGTTGGGGCTCGTCGGAGTCTTGGTCAGATCCGTGGCGGGCAGCGAGGGGAGATGGCGGATCACCGCCGTCTCGGACCGCAGCAGCTTCAGCTCCTCGCGCAGCCGCGCCGCGACGTCCGGGGCCTCCAGCAGCCGCTGCTTCGACGGGTTGTCGAGTACGGCGGCGGCGGCGACCAGATACGACACCACCGAGGGCTCGTCCGGGAGTTCGTCGCTCGCGGACAGCGAGCGCTCGCGCGCCCCGGCCAGTCGCTTCTGGTAGCTGCGGAACGCCCGCAGTACGCCCTCGGCGAGAGCGCCCGAGCCCTCCCCGGTCTCCTCCGGCAGCTCTTCCACCTCCGCCGTCAGATACGGGCCGCTCGCGTCGACCGACAGCAGCCGGACACGGGTCGTGCCGGTGGCCATCACCTCGAAGCTGCCGTCCGGGCGTTCGTGGATCGTCGCCGCGTCGGCGACACAGCCCACCGAGTGGAAGGCGGTCAGGGGTTCGGGGCCGAAGCCGGCGGTGGGCCCCGGCTCGGGCGCGGCCGTACCGTCGGGCATTCCGGGTGCGCTCGGCGCGACTTCGTGTCCGTCGCGGATGGCGACCACGGCGAAGCGGCGCGGCTCGGACTCGTCGGTCTTGAGCAACTCACGCATCATCGCGCGATAGCGCTCCTCGAAGACGTTCAGGGGCAGGACGAGGCCCGGGAACAGAACCGCGTTCAGCGGGAAGAGAGGGAGGCGTGCGGTGGTCACAACGGTCAAGCGTAATGGCCATGGGGCCTTCTCCGGGCGGCCCGGTTGCTTAAAGGCATTGTGGAGGCCACCTGGATCTTGACGCCGTCCCGTGTTTCGAGGAACCGGCCGAGCGGATCGTCGGTGAAACAGGTCCACGGGAAGGAGGTCGCGTACGGTCCGATCAGCCGGAACTGCTCCAGCGCCGCGTCCCATCGGCCCCGCTCCACCAGGACGTACGTCAGCAGATTGCGGATTTCGGCCGGCCAGGGATCGCCCGCCTCGTACCCGGCGGAGACCTCGATCGCGAGATCCGCCGCCGCGTCGATCCGGTCGGCCTGTGCGGAGGTGGGCTCACCGCTGAGCAGTTGGGTGAAGGCCGCGCGTACCGGCAGCGCCCGCACGAGCGAACCCGGCAGCGTGTCGTGCGCCGCCTGTTCGGCGAAGTCGAAGCACTCGCGGTGCGAGCCGTACCACTCGGCCGACAGGTACTGGAGCGCCGAGACATGGCAGCCGTAGTGGTGCGGGGAGCGGCGTACGGCCTGCTCCCACAGCGACTCGAAGGCGGTGTGCGGGACACGCGTACCGCGTGCGTGATCGAGCGCGACGCGCCACGGCACCGGATCGCGCGGGTCGCCGTCGGCCGCCGCGTCGATCAGCGGACCGCTCTCACGCAGCCGCTCGGCCCGTGCCGGCGACTCCCAGGCCCTGCGGACAGCCAGCTCCGCCCGGACGAGAAGCGCGTCGGGATCGCGCGGCGCGCCGCGCAGCCAGGCGGCCAGCCACGCGTCACGGCCATGGGCGAAGGCGGCCAGCCGGGCCACATAGCGGTCGCGGTTCTCCCACTCGGCGGACTCGCGCGTGATCGCGAGCAGCTTCGCCGCGGGCTCGTACTCGCCGAGAGCGGCGGCCACCAGAGCGGGGGCGAGCCGCTCGTCGGGGGCATCGAGCAGTACCGCGTCGTCCGGAGGCAGCCCGACGCCCAGCTGCGGGGTGTGCCGGATCATGCGCGCGGTGCTGATCAGGGCGCGAAGCAAGGACATGGTGCGGACATTGAAAACCGCAGGTGACGGAGGCGCCAGGGGGCGGCTGTCAAGCTTTGGTATCGGAGCGAAGGTTGTCCCGGGCAAGGTCAAGAAACGGCAAAGAAGTAGGCGCCACCGCGACCGGCAGTCGGACGACGGGCCGGAGGGGGCCGGGGCCGCAGGAGGTGACGTGTCCGGACGTAAAGCGTGATGTGTGGCGTACGACAACCCGCACCCGAAGAACGGAGCCGGACACGCCGTACATCATGCAGTCCGGACATGCGCCTCCGGAGGCCCCGGTCCCCGCACCCACAACGGTGCACACCGCCCCGTACCCCGCCGGACGGCGCCCGTCAGCTGCGCCGCAGCAAGCGGCTCGCCCCCGCCGCCACCGTGGTCGCCAGGATCCAGCCCAGCAGGACCAGCGCGGCCCCCACCCACTGCCATCCGCCCTGGAGCCGCCAGTACCCGTCCTGGCCCAGGTTGATCACCGGTACCAGCAGGTCCAGGGCGTAGAGCGCCGGGTTCCACTCCGGGTGTTCGACGGCTTTCATCGCCGGTGGGGCGTGGCGGGAGAAGGCGATCGTGCCGGCTCCCCAGAGGATCGCCATCCACAGCGCCGCACGGCCGGGGCGGTAGCCGTACGCGACCGTCCAGTCCTGGAGGTAGCCCCAGAGCTTCGCGGCCAGTGGCATGGTCGCGCGGCGGCGTCGCTGTTTGGCCAGCAGGACCTCGCGCGCGTCCGCGTCCTCGCCGCTGTTGCGCAGCACCTGGGCGAGGCGTTCGTATGGCTCGGGGGAGTACTCCGGGGTCGCGGCCTCCACCCATTCCAGCCGCCTGAGCAGCGGGAAGTGGCCGAACGGGACGAGGTTCTCGTACGCGAAGCCACCCATGGCGAGGCCGCCGGGACCCGGCCAGCTGGTCGACATGTCGACCAGGGTGATGATCTTCGCGCCGCTCAGGACGACCCGGCCCTCCTCGACGCGTTCGCACTTGAACCGCAGCTCGGGGGTGGCGATCCGGCGCAGCGACAGCTCTTCCTTGGGGGCCAGGAAGAATCGTGCCTGCTCCAGGTCGATCGCGTCACCGAACCGGCCGTCGTCCAGCCGTACCCCGCCACGGCACTCGAATCGCTGTAATCGCGTGCCCAGGACCGGTGTGGAGACCTGCCCGACGCCGTGCGGGGGAGTGGCCCCGGAGGTGCCGGTCTCGTCGCTCACCCAGGCGCTCGCCAGGTAGAGCGAGCGCTCCACGGTCAGCTGCGGGGCGTTGAGCGCGCGGCGGTCCCGCGCGCCGCGCAGCCGGCTGCCGCGCATGCTCAGGGAGACCCCGATCTTGGCGCCGCGCAGGCTGACCTCGCCGTGTGTCTCGATCTGGTCGGCCTGGAGGTCCTGCGCGACACACATGCCGTCGGCGGTGATCGCCCGGCCCAGCCGGTCGGGGCGTACATCGATCTGGCTGATCAGCAGATCGGTGCCGATCTGCGCGTCGGTGAGCCGGATGCCCCGCTCGACCCGGCAGCGCGGCAGATGCAGATCACCCTCGGTCTGCAGCCGGGCCGCCTCCAGTCTCGGTATCGCGCAGCCGACCATGCGCAGGGTGGTGAAGCGCGACTCGGGCAGCACCACCTCGTTCTCGAAGCGGCAGTGGTTCAGCTCGACGTACGGGGCGACGGTGCCGCCCGCGAGGTTGAGCGTGCCGGTGATCTGCACCCCGCGCAGCTTGAGCGCGGCGACGCGGCCCGGCAGTGCGGCCGGTCCGCTGAGCAGGAGCAGGGCGATCACCCGGGCGCGGACGCTGCGTTCCGTGTCCCAGGGGTGTGGTGAGAAAGGGTCGTCGAGCAGTGGATCCGAAGTGCTCAGGTCGTACGTACTGCCGTTGCGGAACGATTGCCACATGCCAAGTTCCGCCGCGCTGAGCCAGTCGGGAGATTCGTCGTTCTGCGGCTCGGTCACTGCCGCGCCTCCGCTTCCCCGTGTGCGTACAGATGGTCCGAACAACTGATGACAGGTAGTGGTCTGTGCACGTGATGACAGTTGGTTGTTACAAGCGTTGTTCCCGCTGGGTGACGTACTGAACGCTAGTCGTGAAGACCAGGTTCCGGAACACGTATCAGCCAGTGATACGTGGGACCGGCGGCCTGATCCGGTCTGCGAGAATTGACCCCGTGATCTCACGAATCGATCTGCGCGGCGACACCCTCCCCGAGGGTGCGGCGCTGCGTGACCTGCTGCCCCGAGCCGAGTTCGACGTGGAAGCCGCCCTGGAGAAAGTGCGGCCCATCTGCGAGGACGTGCATCATCGGGGTACGGCGGCGCTGATCGAGTACGCGGAGCGGTTCGACGGCGTGAGGCTGGAGCGGGTACGGGTGCCGTTGGCCGCCCTCGCGAAGGCCCTGGAGGGGCTCGACCCCGCCGTACGGGCCGCCCTGGAGGAGTCGATCCGGCGGGCCAGGCTGGTCCACCGGGCTCAGCGGCGTACCTCGCACACCACCCAGGTCGTGCCCGGTGGCTCGGTCACCGAGAAGTGGGTGCCGGTCGAGCGTGTGGGGCTCTACGCGCCGGGCGGCCGGTCCGTCTACCCGTCGTCCGTGATCATGAACGTGGTCCCGGCACAGGAGGCGGGCGTCGAGTCGATCGCCCTGGCCTCACCGGCGCAGCGTGAGTTCGACGGGCTGCCGCACCCGACGATCCTGGCCGCGTGCGCGCTGCTCGGGATCGACGAGGTGTACGCGGCGGGTGGCGCCACGGCCGTCGCGATGTTCGCGTACGGAACCGACGAGTGCGCGCCCGTGAACATGGTCACCGGTCCCGGCAATGTCTGGGTCGCCGCCGCCAAGCGTTACTTCACCGGCCGGATCGGTATCGACGCCGAGGCCGGACCCACCGAGATCGCGGTCCTCGCGGACTCGACCGCCGATCCCGTGCATGTCGCCGCCGACCTGATCAGCCAGGCCGAGCACGACCCGCTCGCCGCGGCCGTGCTGGTCACCGACTCGGCCGAGCTGGCCGACTCGGTGGAGAAGGAGCTGGCACCGCAGGTAGCGGCGACCAAGCACATCGAGGACCGGGTCCGCCCCGCGCTGGCCGGCCGGCAGTCCGCCATCGTGCTGGTCGACTCCGTCGAGGACGGCCTGCGGGTCGTCGACGCGTACGGCGCCGAGCACCTGGAGATCCAGACCGCCGGCGCCGCCGAGCTGGCCGCCCGGGTCCGTAACGCGGGCGCGATCTTCGTCGGCCCGTACGCGCCGGTCTCGCTCGGCGACTACTGCGCGGGCTCCAACCACGTACTGCCGACCGGAGGCTGCGCCTGCCACTCCTCGGGGCTGTCCGTCCAGTCCTTCCTGCGCGGCGTCCACATCGTGGATTACACGAAGGACGCGCTCGCCGAGGTCACCCACCACGTGGTGACACTGGCCGAGGCGGAGGATCTGCCCGCGCACGGCGCGGCGCTCAAGGCGCGGTTCGAGTGGAAGGTGCCCGGCAAGTGAGTTCGACCGAAGTACCCGAGTCCTCGTCTCTCGGGATCGACGACCTGCCCGTACGGGACGAGCTGCGCGGCAAGTCCCCGTACGGCGCCCCCCAGCTGGACGTCCCCGTGCAGCTCAACACCAATGAGAACCCCTACCCGCTGCCCGAGCCGCTGGTCGAGCGGATCGCCGAGCGGGTCCGCGAGGCCGCCCGGAGTCTCAACCGCTACCCGGACCGGGACGCGGTCGAGCTGCGCACCGAGCTGGCCGCGTACCTCTCCCGCACCGGGGAACACCCGCTGACCGCGGCGAACGTCTGGGCCGCCAACGGCTCCAACGAGGTCATCCAGCAGCTGCTCCAGACCTTCGGCGGCCCCGGCCGTACGGCGATCGGTTTCGAGCCGTCGTACTCGATGCACGGCCTCATCGCGCGCGGCACCGGCACCGGCTGGCTCTCCGGGCCGCGCAACGAGGACTTCACCATCGATGTGGAGGCCGCGCGGAAGGCCCTCGCCGAGCACCGTCCCGACGTCGTCTTCATCACCTCGCCCAACAATCCGACGGGCACGGCGGTCGACGCCGACACGGTCCGGGCGCTGTACGACGCGGCCCAGGCGGCCAAGCCGTCCCTGGTCGTGCTGGACGAGGCGTACGTCGAGTTCAGCCACGGGGCCTCCCTGCTGCCGCTCCTCGAGGGCCGGCCGCACCTGGTCGTGTCCCGCACGATGTCCAAGGCCTTCGGCGCGGCCGGACTGCGCCTGGGCTACCTCGCCGCGCACCCCGCCGTGGTCGACGCCGTCCAGCTGGTGCGCCTGCCGTACCACCTGTCGGCGGTCACCCAGGCCACCGCGCTGGCCGCGCTGGAGCACACCGATACGCTGTTGGGATACGTCGAGACGCTCAAGGCCGAGCGGGACCGCCTGGTCGGCGCGTTGCGCGAGATCGGTTACGAGGTCTCCGACTCGGACGCGAACTTCGTACAGTTCGGCCGCTTCGAGGATTCCCACGCCGCCTGGCAGTGGATCCTCGACCGGGGTGTCCTCGTCCGTGACAACGGCGTGCCGGGTTGGCTGCGGGTCACCGCCGGCACCCCGCCCGAGAACGACGCGTTCCTGGACGCGGTACGTGATCTCAAGAAGGAGCAGAGCGCATGAGCCGCATCGGCCGCGTGGAGCGCAGTACGAAGGAGACCTCCGTCGTCGTCGAGATCGATCTCGACGGCAGCGGCAAGGTCGATGTGTCGACCGGGGTCGGTTTCTACGACCACATGCTCGACCAGCTGGGCCGGCACGGCCTGTTCGACCTCACGGTGAAGACCGAGGGCGATCTGCACATCGACTCGCACCACACCATCGAGGACACCGCCCTCGCGCTGGGCGCCGCGTTCCGGCAGGCGCTCGGCGACAAGGTCGGCATCTACCGCTTCGGCAACTGCACGGTGCCGCTCGACGAGTCGCTGGCGCAGGTGACGGTGGACCTCTCCGGGCGTCCGTACCTGATCCACACCGAGCCCGAGAAGATGGCGCCGATGATCGGCGAGTACGACACGACGATGACCCGGCACATCCTGGAGTCCTTCGTCGCCCAGGCCCAGATCGCGCTGCACGTCCACGTCCCGTACGGGCGCAACGCGCACCACATCGTGGAGTGCCAGTTCAAGGCCCTCGCCCGCGCTCTGCGGTACGCGTCGGAGCGTGACCCGCGCGCGGCCGGAATCCTTCCTTCGACCAAGGGCGCTCTGTGACCGGTCTGTCCACCATTTTGATCGTCGTCGGTCTGTTTCTGGCTGGTGGCGTGTACTCCTTCTCCAAGCAGAAGCTGCCCACGGGCGTGATCATGCTGCTGAGCCTGTGCTCCGTGCTGTGTCTGGTCGCCGGTGGCCTGCGTATCCAAGGGATCTGGGAATGACCAAGAGCGTCGTGGTGTTCGACTACGGATTCGGCAATGTCCGGTCCGCCGAACGCGCCCTCGCCCGCGCCGGCGCGGAGGTCGAGATCACCCGCGACTTCGACCGAGCCATGAACGCCGACGGGCTGCTCGTGCCCGGCGTCGGTGCCTTCTCCGCCTGCATGAAGGGGCTCACCGCCGCCCGCGGTGACTGGATCGTCGGCCGCAGGCTCGCCGGTGGCCGCCCCGTCATGGGGATCTGCGTCGGCATGCAGATCCTCTTCGAGCGCGGCATCGAGCACGGCGTGGAGACCGACGGCCTCGACGAATGGCCCGGCACGGTCGGCCCGCTCCAGGCCCCGATCGTCCCGCACATGGGGTGGAACACGGTCGAGGCGCCGTCGGACAGCCAGTTGTTCGCCGGGCTCGGCCCCGAGGAGCGCTTCTACTTCGTGCACTCGTACGCCGTGCACGACTGGAGCCTGGAAGTCACCAACGCCAAGATCCGTGCCCCCAGGGTCACCTGGTCCACCCACGGCGAGCCGTTCGTCGCGGCCGTGGAGAACGGGGCACTGTGGGCCACCCAGTTCCACCCCGAGAAGTCCGGCGACGCCGGCGCCCAGCTGCTGACCAACTGGATCGGAACCCTCTGATGTCTCCTCAGTCTCCTGAGTCCCCCGCGTCTCTTGAGCCGAAGCTCGAACTCCTTCCGGCCGTCGATGTCCGCGACGGCCAGGCCGTCCGGCTCGTCCATGGCGAGTCCGGTTCGGAGACCTCGTACGGCTCCCCTCTGGAAGCCGCGCTCTCCTGGCAGCGCTCCGGCGCCGAGTGGCTGCACCTGGTCGACCTCGACGCGGCCTTCGGCACCGGTGACAACCGGGCGCTGATCGCCGAGGTCGCCGCCGCCATGGACATCAAGGTCGAGCTGTCCGGCGGCATCCGCGACGACGCCTCGCTCGCCGCCGCCCTCGCCACCGGCTGCACCCGGGTCAACCTCGGCACCGCCGCGCTGGAGACCCCCGAGTGGGTCGCCAAGATCATCGCCGAGCACGGCGACCGGATCGCGGTCGGTCTCGACGTACGCGGCACGACCCTCCGGGGCCGCGGCTGGACCCGCGACGGCGGCGACCTGTACGAGACCCTGGCCCGGCTCGACTCCGAGGGCTGCGCGCGCTACGTCGTCACCGACATCGCCAAGGACGGCACCCTCCAGGGCCCCAACCTGGAACTGCTGAAGAACGTCTGCGCCGCGACCGACAAGCCGGTTGTCGCCTCCGGCGGTGTCTCCTCGCTGGACGACCTGCGCGCGCTCGCCACACTGGTGCCCGCGGGAGTCGAGGGCGCGATTGTCGGCAAGGCCCTCTACGCCAAGGCGTTCACCCTGGAAGAGGCGCTCGCGGCGGTGAACGGATGAGCGACGGGAGCGACGGCACCGGGACGGACGGCGCTCGGGCCGGCACCGGCGTCGTACCGGCCGGGACGGTACGGAAGATCTCGTCCGGCGGCCCTTGGGAGGAGTCCGTCGGCTGCTCCCGCGCGGTGGAGCTTCCGAACGGCCTTGTCCTGGTGGCGGGCTGCACATCGGTCGTCGACGGCAGGATCTCCTCCGGCGGCCCGTACGAGCAGGCCAGGACCGCCTTCGGGGTCGCCGTCAAGGCGCTGGAGGAACTGGGCCTCGGAGCCGGACACGTGGTGCGCACGCGCATGTACATCACTCACGTGAGGGACGCCGAGGACGTGGGCCGCGCCCACAAGGAACTGTTCGACGCCGTACGCCCGGTCTCCTCGATGATCGTCGTCTCCGGCTTCATCGACCCGAGCCTGGTCGTCGAGGTCGAGGTCGAGGCCTACCGGGGAGGTGCGGAATGACGCTCGCGGTACGGGTGATCCCCTGCCTGGACGTCGACAAAGGCCGGGTCGTCAAGGGCGTCAACTTCCAGAACCTCCGGGACGCCGGCGACCCGGTCGAGATGGCCCGCCTGTACGACGCGGAGGGCGCCGACGAGTTGACGTTCCTCGACATCACCGCGTCGTCCGGCGACCGCGAGACCACGTACGACGTGGTGCGCCGCACCGCCGAGCAGGTCTTCATCCCGCTCACGGTCGGCGGGGGCGTGCGTACCCCCGAGGACGTCGACAAGCTGCTGCGGGCCGGCGCCGACAAGGTCGGGGTCAACACGGCGGCCATCGCGCGGCCCGGCCTCATCCGGGAGATCGCCGAGCGCTTCGGGCGCCAGGTGCTGGTCCTGTCGGTGGACGCGCGGCGGACCACGTCCGCGTCCGGGGCGGTGTCGTTCGAGGTCACCACGCACGGCGGACGCAAGGGCACGGGCATCGACGCCGTCGAATGGGCCCACCGGGCCGCCGAGTTGGGCGCCGGGGAGATCCTGCTGAACTCGATGGACGCCGACGGCACGAAGGACGGCTACGACACGGAGATGATCGCGGCCGTCCGCAAGCATGTCTCCGTGCCCGTCATCGCGTCCGGGGGCGCGGGCCGGCTCGCGGACTTCCCGCCCGCCATCGCCGCCGGTGCCGACGCCGTACTGGCCGCTTCCGTCTTCCACTTCGGTGATCTGCGGATCTCGGAGGTCAAGGAGACGCTGCGGGAGGCGGGGCATCCGGTGCGCTGACACCGGGCACCGAGCAGCAGTGCGTCGAGCAGCGGTGTCGATTTCGGTCGTCAGCACTTCATCAGCGCTGACTTCGGACCGCGTTGACGTCCACTCGTGACGAGGCCGGTTCATCAAGACCGGTGAACTTGCCGATGCCTCCGCGCGAGTTGCGCCGCGACAGTGGCGACCGCCAGTGAAATGGCGGTCCCACTCCGGTGCACCCCCACGGCCTCCGGTGTGGCTCCGCCACGACCGAGAGGACCCCCCCATGGTGCGACCGCACTCTCAGGCGCGAGTTCCCCGCCGTACCCCTGACCGCCCGCGTCGCGCCCGGAGCCTGTGGGCGGCCTCGGTCACGACCGTCGGCCTGTTCGCCGCGCTGATCCCCGGTGTTTCGGGCGCCCAGGCCACGACCACGTCGGCGGCCACGGTCGCGGCCAATCCGTACGAGCGCGGTCCCGCGCCGACCGTGTCCAGCATCGAGGCCGTCAGCGGCCACTACGCCGTCTCGAAGACCACCGTCCCCTCGGCGAGCGTCACCGGCTTCCGCGGGGGCACGGTCTACTACCCGACCTCCACCGCGGACGGCACATTCGGGGCCGTGGCCATCTCCCCCGGCTTCACCGCCACCCAGTCCAGCGTCGCCTGGCTCGGACCGCGACTGGCCTCCCAGGGCTTCGTCGTCTTCACCATCGACACGAACACCACCCTCGACGCGCCCGACAGCCGTGGCCGTCAACTCCTCGCGGCCCTCGACTATCTGACGCAGCGTTCGACGGTCAGCGGCCGGATCGACAGCGCGCGCCTCGGCGTCATGGGCCACTCGATGGGCGGTGGCGGCTCACTGGAGGCGGCCAAGAGCCGTACGTCACTGAAGGCGGCCATCCCGCTGACCGGCTGGAACCTGGACAGCACCTGGCCCGAGGTGCGCACACCCACCCTGGTGGTCGGGGCGGACGGCGATACCGTCGCACCCGTCGCCTCGTTCTCCGAACCGTTCTACCAGTCGCTGCCCAGCACGCTCGACAAGGCGTATCTGGAACTCAACAACGCCACGCACTCCACGCCGACCACGGCGAACACCACCATCGCGAAGTACAGCGTGTCCTGGCTGAAGCGGTTCATCGACAGCGACACCCGCTACGAACAGTTTCTCTGCCCGGTCCCCGCGCCGAGCGCGACCATCGAGGAATACCGCGGCAACTGCCCGCACACTTCCTGAATCAACTAGCTTATTTTGTAAGCGAGTTGCCGGTGGTGCAATGCGGTCGCCGCCGGCAACTCCGCTGTGTCCCGGTGCGGTAAGCGACCGCTGCGGGTGGCTGTCCTCCCCGCCCCCCGCCGCTTCGCCCGGTCCGGTGATGGACACGAGTCTTCCAGGGTTGTTTACGCAGCAGTAACGTGACGGGCGTGACCCCATCGACGACCGTGCACCGCCCCCTGCGGCTGTACGGACGAAGCGGTGAACTCGCCGTCCTGGAAGCCATGCTGGCGCGACTGGCCGCCGGGACCGGCGGCACGCTCGTACTGACCGCGCCGCCGGGGCTCGGCCGTAGCGCGCTGGTACGCCACACCCTCGACCGTCACGGCCACGGAGCGGTCCTGCACGCCACGGCGGCCCCGGCCGAACGGCTGCTGCCGTACAGCGGAGTGCACGCGCTGCTCTGCTCGGCGCGGTTCCCGCTGCCCGTACCGCCCGCCGAGGTCCTGCGTTCGGGGATCGCGCCCGCCGCCCTGCTCGACCTGCTGGCCGGCCTCGGCGCCCGGCGCCCGCTGCTGGTCTGTGTCGACGACGCCCACGCCTGGGACCCCGACTCGCGTACCGCACTGGCCTTCGCGGTGCGCCGGCTCGCTGCCGGGTCCCGGGTGGCCGCCCTGCTCACCGTCGCGGACCACCGGGACGGCGCGGAGGCATTCGCCGGACTGCCCGCGCTGCGGCTCGCACCGCTCGGCGCCGCCGCCTCGGCCAAGCTGCTCGACCAGTTGACGGACAGCCGGATCGACGCCGCCGTACGGGAGGAGCTACGGCACGAGGGCGTCGGCAACCCCCGGCTGATCGCGGCGCTCGCCGCACACCTCACGGACAGCCAGATGACAGGGCGTCACCCACTGCCACGGCCGCCGACCGGTGGCGAGGACCTGCTCGGCGCCTACGCCGCCCCACTCGCGGCGCTGTCCGGCGACACCCGCATGCTGCTGCTCCTCGCCGCGGCGGCCGAGGAGCACGAGCCCGAAGGCGCGGGCGCCGACGCGGTCCTGCTGCTGCGCGCGGGGCGGCCGGCCGGGATCGGCCTCGGCCCGCTCGCTCCGGCCGAGGCGGCCGGGGTGGTGCACCGCGGGGCCGGCCGCGTCCACTTCGCGCATCCGCTCGTACGCCGGGCGGTGCTGCGAAGGTCACCGCCCGCCCGCCGCCGGGCGGTGCACCAGCTGCTGGCCGCCGCGCTCGACGGGCCGCACGAGACCCTGCCCCGGCTGGTCCAGCGGGCCTGCGCGACGGACGGCCACGATCCGGCGCTGGCCGGGGAACTGGCCGCCGCCGCCGTCCCGCCGCGCCCCCACGCCGACCGCGCCGCGGCCCTGACCCGGGCCGCCGGACTCACCACGGACGAATCCCTGCGCGCCGCCCGTTTCGCCGCCGCCGCCGAACTTGCCTGGCTCGCCGGGGAACCGGGCCGGGCGCGCGTCCTGCTGGCCCGGGTACGCGCCGTACCCGCGCCCGGCCGGGCACATTACGTACGGGGCCTGCTCGACCTGCGCGACGGACCGGTCGCGGACGCGCGGGAGGCCCTGCTCACGGCGGCGTCGCTGCTCGCCCCGTACGACGAGGGCCGTACGGCGGGCGCCCTGCTGGGCGCGGCCGAGGCGGCCTGGGCCATGGGCGACGCGCCGGGCTGTCTCGACGCGATGCGGCGGATCCCGGTGAGCCGGAGCGATCCGGAGCTGGAGCGGTACCGCGCGGGCATGTGCGCCGTGCTCGACGGTCGGCCGGAGGCGGGGCGGGCGCTGCTACGGGGCGGTGCGGAGCCCGCGGGCGCTGATTCCGGCGCCAGGTCTCCGGGCTCCGGCGCTTCCCCTTCCCCTTCCCCTTCCCCTTCCCCTTCCCCTTCCGCAGCCGCAGCCGCAGCCGCAGCCGCAGCCGCAGCCGCAGCCGCAGCCGCAGCCGCAGCCGCTTCCGGTTCCGGTTCCGCCGGGGAGGGTCCCCCTGTCGCCGGGGAGGCGCACCCTTCCGGCACCCGCCCCGGCCCCGGTGACCCGGCCCGGCTCCTGCGGGCCGGGATCGCCGCGCTCGCCCTCGGCGAGGTGGACACCGCGTGCCGGGCGGGCGCCAGGGCGCTGGCCGCCGTCCGCGCGCGTGGCCCGGACGCGCTGCTGCCCCAGGCCCTGGAACACCTCGCGTACGGCGAACTCCGCGCAGGCCGCCACGCGAGCGCCCGCGCCCATGCCCGCGAGGGGCTCGCCGCCGCCGGCCGCCTGGGCCAGCGCAACGCCGCCGCCCATCTGCACGCGATCCTCGCCCTCGCCGCGTCCGTCGAGGGCGACGCCCGGACCTGCGCCGAACACGCCGAGGCGACCCTGGCGGACGCGGGGCCGCACGGACTCACCCAGGCGGCCACGCTCGCCGGATGGGCGGTCGGCCGTGCCGAGCTGGCCGACGGCAGATCCGCCCAGGCCGCCGCGCGGCTCGCCCCACTGGTCCGCCCCGGGCCTCGGCGCGGCCACTTCGCCGTCCTCATACCGGCCGTACCGTGCTTCGTGGAGGCGGCCGTACTGGCGGGCCGGGGCGCCGAGGCGTACGCGGTGGTCGAGGAGTTCGCGGCCTGGACGGCACGGACCGCCGACCTCCAAGCACCGGCCCAACTGGCCCGCTGCCGCGCCCTGTTGGCGCCGCCCGCCGAGGCGGCGGCCCGGTACGAGGAGGCGCTTGCCCATCACGAGCACGCGGGCGGCGACTTCGAACGGGCCCGTACTCAACTGCTGTACGGGCACTGGCTGCGCAGACAGCGCAGAACCCGCGAGGCGCGCGGCCCGCTGCGGGACGCCCTGGTCGGCTTCGAACGCTGCGGCGCCCGCCTCTGGTCCGGGCGGGTACGGGGCGAACTGCGCGCCGCGGGCGAGGCGGTCCCGGGGGAGCGCGGCGCGGCCTCGCCGGGACCGTTGGTCCTGCTCACCCCCCAGCAGCAGCGCGTCGCCCGGTGCGTGGCCGAGGGCGCGACCAACCGGGAGGTGGCCCTGCGGCTCTCACTGAGCACCCGGACCGTCGATCACCATCTGAGGAACGTCTTCGCGACCCTGGGGGTGCGCTCACGAACGGAGCTGGCGAGACTGCTGGACCCGCGACTGCTCGACCGGGACGAGCGGGACACGCAGGACCGTCACGGCCTGAGCCGCGACCTCTGACCTGCGGCGAGCACCGGCCGACGACTGCCGGCCGGTGCTCGCCGGGCAGCCTCTACGCGAGGCCCAGCTTCGTCTCCCGTACCCGCTCGATCGCTTCCTTGTCCCCCTCCAGCTGCACATCCGCCACGCTCTGCCGTCCGAACGCGAAGAGGATCAGTTCACCCGGCTCCCCGGTGACCGTCACCACCGGCGTGCCGCGGTGGGCCACGGCCGTCTGGCCGTCCGGACGGCGCAGCACCAGGCCCACCGGCGACTTCCGCCCCATCATCCGGCCGCCCTTCTCCAGCCGCGCCCACAGCGTGTCCGAGAAGACACGGTCCAGCTCCCGGGGCGTCCAGTCCGGCTGGGCCCGCCGGACATCCTCGGTGTGGACATAGAACTCGACGGTGTTCGCCACCTCGTCGAGCTGTTTGATGCCGTACGGGGACATCCGGGGCGGTCCCGTACGGATCAGCTGGATCAGCTCCTCGTACGGCTTCGCGAGATACTCGGCGGTCACTCGCTCCAGCCGGTTCCTGAGCGCGGCCAGCAGCATGCCGCCGGCCGCGTCGGGGCGGCGCTCGCGCACCACCACATGGGCCGCGAGGTCGCGGGTCAGCCAGCCGTCGCAGAGCGTCGGCGCATCGGGGCCCGTCGCCTCCAACAGGTCGGCGAGCAGAAGTCGTTCACGCTTGGCATGGGTCGACATGTGCGCAAGCGTACGGCGGCCCCGCCCCGTCCGCCCAGTGGACGTCCCACCCGCCCCGCCGCGCGGACGCGGCACAATGGCCGTATGAGCAGCACGACCGCGGGCACCGGCCGCAGCGGCGGACTCGATCCCGCCATCGCCGACCGCCTCAAGCGCACCGCCGACGGGCTCGTCCCGGCGATCGCCCAGCAGTACGACACCGGTGAGGTGCTGATGCTCGGCTGGATGGATGACGAGGCCCTGCACCGCACCCTGACCACCGGCCGCTGCACCTACTGGTCCCGCAGCCGCCAGGAGTACTGGGTCAAGGGCGACACCTCGGGCCATGTCCAGCACGTCAGGTCCGTGGCCCTGGACTGCGACGGCGACACCGTCCTGGTCCAGGTCGACCAGGTGGGCGCCGCCTGCCACACCGGCGCGCGCACCTGCTTCGACGTCGACGTACTACCGCTCGGCCGGTGAACGGGCGACGCGAGCCCGACGACGAGCGATGAGCAACGAGTGATGAGTACCGACCAACGAGTAGGGTCAGCGCCCATGGATCTCGAGACCTTCCGCAAGCTGGCGGTGGACCGCCGTGTCATCCCCGTCAGCAGGCGGCTCCTCGCGGACGGCGACACCCCGGTCGGCCTGTACCGCAAGCTCGCCGCCGAGCGCCCCGGCACGTTCCTCCTGGAGTCCGCGGAGAACGGGCGCTCCTGGTCGCGCTACTCCTTCATCGGCGTACGGTCGGCCGCCACGCTCACCGAACGCGACGGCCGCACCCACTGGCTCGGCACCCCGCCCGTCGGCGTCCCTGTCGACGGCGATCCGCTGGCCGCCCTGCGCGCCACCGTCGAGACCCTGCACACCCCCCGCGACCTCTCCTCGGGCATGCCGCCCTTCACCGGTGGCATGGTCGGCTACCTCGGGTACGACATCGTCCGGCGGCTGGAGAAGATCGGTGACCACGCGCGAGACGATCTGCGCATCCCCGAGCTGACCATGCTGCTCACCTCGGACCTCGCCGTACTCGACCACTGGGACGGCACGGTCCTGCTGATCGCCAACGCGATCAACCACAACGACCTCGACACCGGGGTGGACGAGGCGTACGCGGACGCCGTCGCCCGCCTCGACGCCATGGCCGCCGACCTCGCCGAGCCGGTCCACACCGCGCCCACCGCGCTGCCCGCCTCCGAGGTGCCCGAGTACACCGAGCGCTGGGGCGGCGCCGCCTACCAGGACGTCGTCGAGGACATCAAGGAGCGGATCAGGGCGGGCGAGGCCTTCCAGGTCGTGCCCTCCCAGCGCTTCGAGACCCCCGTCACCGCGAGCGCGCTGGACGTCTACCGGGTGCTGCGGGCCACCAACCCGAGCCCGTACATGTACCTCTTCCGCTTCGACGGGTTCGATGTCGTCGGCTCCAGCCCGGAAGCGCTGGTCAAGGTCGAGGACGGGCACGCGATGGTCCACCCCATCGCCGGTACCCGGCCGCGCGGCGCGACTCCGCAGGAGGACCAGGCGCTCGCCGACGAACTCCTCGCCGACCCCAAGGAGCGCGCCGAGCACCTGATGCTGGTCGACCTCGGCCGCAACGACCTGGGGCGGGTCTGCGAGCCCGGCAGCGTCGAGGTCGTGGACTTCATGTCGGTCGAGCGGTACTCGCACGTCATGCACATCGTGTCCACGGTCACCGGACGGGTCGCCGAGGGCCGCGGCGCCTTCGACGTGCTGACCGCCTGCTTCCCGGCGGGCACCCTCTCCGGGGCGCCGAAGCCGCGCGCCATGCAGATCATCGACGAGCTGGAGCCCACCCGGCGCGGGCTGTACGGCGGCTGCGTCGGCTACCTCGACTTCGCCGGGGACTCCGACACCGCCATCGCCATCCGCACGGCCCTGCTGCGCGACGGTACGGCGTACGTCCAGGCGGGAGCGGGCGTCGTCGCCGACTCCGACCCGGTCTCCGAGGACACCGAGTGCCGCAACAAGGCGGCGGCGGTGCTGCGCGCCGTACACACGGCGAACCGGCTGAACGGCGGCTGATCTTCCGTTCTTCCGGGCGGTTGCTGCGGAACACCCTGCCGAGGAGATGCCCCGGGACCCCCGGGCCCCGGGGCACGTGGGGCGGTGAGGGATAGTGGGGTGCGTGAGTGCCGTACCCGTATCCCAGCCCCGTACCGCCACCCCGGCGACCGACGCCCCGAGCAGCCGCCGCAGCCTCGCCGTGGCACTGCTGCTCGGCGCCGTCGGCGCGGCCGTGGTGCTGATCGCCTCCGGCCAGGTCTGGGCAGAGGGCAGCGCGGCCGTCGGGGGCGGGGCCGTACCGCTCGATGCCGACGGCCGTGATGTCACCGGCGTTCCCGCCGCCCTCGCCGTGGTCGGCCTCGCGGCGCTCGTCGCCGTCTTCGCCGTCCGCGGAGCGGGGCGGCTGCTCGTCTCCGTACTGCTCACGCTGAGCGGCGCCGGCGCGACCGCCGCGGCGTTCCTCGGGGCGTCGGACAGCACGGCCCTGGACGAGAAGGCCGCCAGGACCACCGGCGACACCGCCGCCACCATCGACGCGCTGAGCCACACCGCGTGGCCGTACGTGACCGCCGCGGCCAGTGTGCTGATCCTGCTCGCCGGGCTGCTCGCGCTGCGGTACGGGCGGCAGTGGCCCGCGATGTCCGGCCGGTACGAGCGCGACGCGGGCGCCGCGTCCGGCGACTCCGGGGAGCGCGGCGCGGTGCGGGCGCGCGCCGCCCGCCGGGCACCCGTCGTGGACCCGGACCGCCCCGAGGACGTGTGGAAGGCGCTGGACCGGGGCGAGGACCCGACGCGCGACGCCTGACCCGAGGGCGGGTGCGGGGGGTGAGCGCCCCCGGCGACCGGGGCCGCACGGGCCGGGCGCCTACCCCGACCCCCCGGATCTGTGCCGTACGCCCATGCGGGACAATGTCGGTTGAGCGTCCGACTCACACAGCGTTCGATTCACACAGCGCTACAGCAACGAGGAGCAACTCATGGCGGGCAGCAGCCACGGACACACCCCGGCGGCCTGGACCGGTGTCACCATCTCGTTCATCGGCTTCTGCATCTCGGGAGTCTTCATGGTGGCGGCGAACGCGCTGGGGTTCTGGGCCGGCCTGGTCGTCGCCCTGCTCGGCGGTGTCGTCGGCATGGTGATGAAGGCCGCCGGTCTCGGCATGCCCAAGGAGTCCGAGGCGATGGCGCGCGCCAGGGCCGAGATCGGAAGGGCCAAGTCCCAGGGTGAGTCCGGGACCGCGGAGGTCCACGCGCAGCCCAAGGCCGAGACGCAGACCCAGGCCGTCTGAGGCTCCGGGACCGTCCGCGACTCCGGGACCGTCCGGGCCGGCCGCCCCGCACGGGCAGTCGCGCTCGGGCGCGGAGCCGGTCGGAGGCAGTCCGGCGAGAGCTTCGGACCGGGCTGCGTCGTCCGGCAGGAGCAGTGACAATCACCGGGTGGACGCCATGACAATCCCCGCCGCGCCCGATCCGGGCGAGGGTTCGACACGTTCCGCGGACGCCATGCGCCCGGTCGGTTCCGTGAGCCCCGCCGGTTCTGTTGGTCCAGCCGGCCCCGGGCGGCCCGTCCGGCCGCCGGCCTCGCTCGCCCGCCGGCTCCTCCCGCCGCTCGCCACCCTCGCCGGTGTCGCCGCCGCCTTCACATACGTGGGGCTGGTCGACCCGAACGAATCCGGCCACTACCCCGTCTGCCCGCTGTACGGCCTCACCGGCGTCTACTGCCCCGGCTGCGGCGGTCTGCGCAGCGCCCATGCCGTCGCACACGGCGACCTGGCCGGAGCCCTCGGTGCCAACGCGCCGGCCGTCGTCGGATACGCGCTCTTCGCCGTGCTGTGGACGGTCTGGATCGTACGGGCCGGGAAAGGGCTCCCCGTACGGATCGGCCTCAGGCCCCTCTGGTGGTGGGCGCTCGGCGGGGTGATCCTGGCTTTCACAGTGATCAGAAATCTGCCCTTCGGCTCGTCGCTCGCACCGTGAAGCGCCAGGTGGTGGCAGGCTCGCCCAACCGGATGCGGGTCCTTCGGCCACTTCCGGATAGCATCGATATGGCTGATCCTGGCCCAACGGCCGACTTGATCACCATCCGTACGTGATACGGCCCGCGTCCGACAGGACCGGGGCCGCATCGACATCACCGTCCCGGAAGGGGGCCCTCGCGTGAGTGTGCTCGACGAGATCATCGAAGGCGTCCGCGCCGACCTCGCAGAGCGGCAGGCGCGTGTCGGCCTCGACGAGCTCAAGCAGCGCGCGGCCAGGGCACCTCAGGCCAAGGACGGTGTCGCCGCGCTGGGCGCCGAGGGCGTCCAGGTGATCTGCGAGGTCAAGCGCTCCAGCCCGTCGAAGGGCGCGCTGGCCGCGATCGCCGACCCGGCCGGGCTCGCCGCCGACTACGAGGCGGGCGGCGCCGCCGCCATCTCCGTACTGACCGAGGAGCGGCGCTTCGGCGGTTCGCTCGCCGACCTGGAGGCCGTACGGGCCAAGGTCGACATCCCGGTCCTGCGCAAGGACTTCATCGTCACCTCGTACCAGCTGTGGGAGGCGCGCGCCTACGGCGCCGACCTGGTGCTGCTGATCGTCGCCGCGCTGGAACAGCCCGCGCTGGTCTCGCTGATCGAGCGGGCCGAGTCGATCGGGCTCACCCCGATCGTCGAGGTGCACGACGAGGACGAGGTCGAGCGGGCCGTCGACGCCGGAGCGAAGATCATCGGTGTGAACGCGCGCGACCTGAAGACCCTGAAGGTCGACCGGGGCACGTTCGAGCGTGTGGCGCCCGAGATCCCGGCCGGCATCGTGAAGATCGCCGAGTCGGGGGTGCGCGGGCCGCACGACCTGATCGCCTACGCCAACGCCGGGGCCGACGCGGTGCTCGTCGGCGAGTCGCTCGTCACCGGGCGCGACCCGAAGTCCGCGGTCGCCGACCTCGTCGCCGCCGGCGCCCACCCGGCGCTGCGCCACGGGCGGGACTGACCGCCCCATGTCCACAGCCGTCGTTCTCCGTGTGCCGGGCACACGCCCCGGCCCGCGCTCGGGCGGGGTACCGGCGCGCGTGCCGCACGCCCCGCTGGCGCGGGGGTGCCGGCCGCGCGGCTGCCGGGCACCGGCCCGGCGGGTGCACGGGCGGCGGGTGCGGTACGTGATCGGGGACGAGCCCGGTCAGGTCAACGGGATGCGATGGCGCGCGTAGCCGCGCCGTAGGTGTTTTTTCGCGGTACCGCGTGGTGCCGTTCCCGGACAGGTGGCCGGGTGCGGTGCCGGTGCGTCGCGCACCGCGAGCACGCGCCCGCGTGACGCGGTTCCCGGACCGCTCAGCGCTGATCGAGGTGATCGGTACGCGGCCTCTCCGCGTGGTCACCGCCCTTCGGCGCTCCCCGTCCGGAGACTGGTCACCGCAGCTCGCCCTCCCGCGTCCGTCGTGCGGGTGCGGGTGCGGGGGCGTCGCCGGCGGCGCAACAGCTCGTTCCTGTCCGTTGGTTTCCTGAGGAGTCGTTCTTCGATGTCCGAGTTTTTCATTCCTGACCCCGAGGGTCTCGTCCCCGGCGCCACCGGGTACTTCGGCGCCTACGGCGGCAAGTTCATCCCCGAGGCGCTCGTCGCCGCGGTCGACGAGGTCGCCGTCGAGTACGAGAAGGCCAAGGCCGATCCGGCGTTCTCCGCCGAGCTGGACGACCTTCTGGTCAACTACACCGGCCGGCCCAGCTCGCTGACCGAGGTCCCGCGGTTCGCCGAACACGCCGGTGGCGCCCGGGTGTTCCTCAAGCGGGAAGACCTGAACCACACCGGATCGCACAAGATCAACAATGTGCTGGGACAGGCGCTGCTGACGAAGCGGATGGGCAAGACCCGGGTCATCGCCGAGACCGGCGCGGGCCAGCACGGGGTCGCCACCGCCACCGCGTGCGCGCTGTTCGGGCTCGAATGCACCATCTACATGGGCGAGATCGACACCGAGCGCCAGGCGCTCAACGTGGCCCGGATGCGCATGCTCGGCGCCGAGGTCGTCGCCGTGAAGTCCGGCAGCCGGACGCTGAAGGACGCCATCAACGAGGCGTTCCGCGACTGGGTCGCCAATGTGGACCGTACGCACTACCTGTTCGGGACCGTCGCGGGACCGCACCCCTTCCCGGCGATGGTGCGCGACTTCCACCGGGTCATCGGCGTCGAGGCCAGGCGGCAGATCCTTCAGCGTGCCGGGCGGCTGCCCGACGCGGCCGTCGCGTGTGTCGGGGGCGGGTCCAACGCGATCGGGCTCTTCCACGCGTTCATCCCCGACGAGGGCGTACGGCTGGTGGGCTGCGAGCCGGCCGGACACGGGATCGAGAGCGGTGAGCACGCGGCCACCCTGACCGCCGGCGAGCCAGGGATCCTGCACGGATCGCGGTCCTACGTACTCCAGGACGAGGAAGGCCAGATCACCGAGCCGTACTCGATCTCGGCGGGCCTGGACTATCCGGGCATCGGCCCCGAGCACGCGTACCTCAAGGACAGCGGGCGGGGCGAGTACCGGGCGGTCACCGACGACGCCGCGATGCAGGCGCTGCTGCTGCTCTCCCGCAGCGAGGGGATCATCCCGGCCATCGAGAGCGCGCACGCGCTGGCCGGGACGCTGGAGCTGGGGCAGGAACTCGGTGAGGACGGGCTGATCGTCGTCAACCTCTCCGGGCGCGGCGACAAGGACATGGACACGGCCGCCCGCTACTTCGGGCTGTACGACGGCGAGGGCACGAAGTGAGCGGGAACATTCAGCTGCTGAGCGACACCCTGGCCGCCGCGAAGGCGGAGAACCGGGCCGCGCTGATCGCCTACCTGCCGGCCGGATTTCCCACCGTCGACGGGGGCATCGAGGCCGTGAAGGCCGTCTTCGACGGTGGTGCGGACATCGTCGAGGTCGGGCTGCCGCACAGTGACCCGGTGCTCGACGGGCCCGTCATCCAGAGCGCCGACGACATCGCGCTGCGGGGCGGGGTGAAGATCGCGGACGTGATGCGTACGGTCCGCGAGGCGCACGAGGCGACCGGCAAGCCCGTCCTGGTGATGACGTACTGGAATCCGATCGACCGGTACGGCGTCGAGCGCTTCACCACCGAGCTGGCGGAGGCGGGCGGCGCCGGGTGCATCCTGCCCGACCTGCCCGTCGAGGAGTCCGTTCAGTGGCGCGAGCACGCCGAGAAGAACGGTCTGGCGACGGTCTTCGTGGTGGCTCCCAGCAGCAGGGACGAGCGGCTGGCGAAGATCACGGAGGCGGGCAGCGGCTTTGTCTACGCGGCCTCGCTGATGGGCGTGACGGGTACCCGTACGTCGGTGGGCCTGGAGGCACAGGATCTGGTGCGCCGCACGCGCGCCACCACCGAGCTGCCGGTCTGTGTCGGCCTCGGGGTGTCCGACGCCGAGCAGGCGGCCGAGGTCGCCGGATTCTCCGACGGTGTGATCGTCGGCTCGGCCTTCGTGAAGCGGATGCTGGAGGCGCCCGACGCGTCGGCGGGAGTCGCCGCTGTCCGCGCGCTGGCGGGTGAGCTGGCCGAGGGCGTTCGCAAGCGCTGACGGGTCGGCTCACACGTATGAGTGGACCTGGGACCGGGGAGGTGCGTACGCGCCTCCCCGGTTCGTTGCTGTGGGCGTGAGCGAGAAGAACCGTGAGGTAAAGAGGAGCGCGAGAGAGCGGCTCCAGCAGGAACGTGAAGCGGACAAGGTCCGCGACAAGCGCAGGCGCACCCTGGTCGTATCGGCGGCGGTGGCCGGTGTCCTCGGCCTGGTCGGTGTAGTGGGCCTGGTCGCGGCGAACGTCGGCAAGGACAAGGGCGGCGTCGCGGGAGCGGCGGGGCCGGCGAGCGCGCCGTCGGGGGTGAGCGGCAAGGACGGCCTGGCCATCAGTGTGGGAGCGAAGGACGCGCCGTCCACGCTCTCGGTGTGGGAGGACTTCCGCTGCCCGGCCTGCGCCCAGTTCGAGAACGCCTACCGAAGCACGATCCACCAGCTGGAGAAGGCGGGAGCGCTCAAGGTCGAGTACCACCTCGCCACGCTCATCGACGGCAACATGGGCGGCAGCGGCTCACTGCGCGCCGCCAATGCCGCGGCCTGCGCGCAGGACGCCGGGAAGTTCGCCCCGTACCACGACGTGCTGTACGCGAACCAGCCGCCGGAGACCGATGACGCCTTCGCCGACAACAGTCATCTGCTGAAGCTGGCGGGCAAGATCGACGGACTGGAGTCGGCGCCCGGTTTCCGCGGCTGCGTGGACAGGGGCACGCACGACGACTGGGTGAACAAGTCCGCCGAGGCATTCCGGACGGGCGGATTCTCCGGGACGCCGACCGTGCGGCTCAACGGCGAGGCGGTCTTCCCGAAGAAGGGCAGCGAGGACATCTCGCCCGGCAACCTGAAAAAGTGGGTCGCCGAGGCCAACAAGAGCCGGAAGGCGGCGACGGACACGCCCTCGGACGGCTCCGTTCCGGCCTCGGAGCCCGCTCCGGGGACGCCAGGGGGGACGCCTTCGGCCTGATCCGGACCGATCTGGACCTGATCCCTGTACGGATAAGTTGCCGGGCGGGTTGCGGTGGGTCCCGCCCGGCAATGTAGCGTCGGTGCTGCCATGGACCTTGCCTACATTCCCAGCCCGGCTACCGGAGTGCTCCATCTTGGACCGCTCCCGCTGCGCGGCTACGCGTTCTGCATCATCATCGGTGTCTTCGTCGCTGTCTGGTTCGGCGGCAAGCGCTGGGTCGCCCGGGGCGGCAATGTCGGCACGGTGGCCGACATCGCGGTCTGGGCCGTGCCCTTCGGCCTTGTCGGCGGGCGTCTCTACCATGTGATCACCGACTACCAGCTGTACTTCAGCGAGGGTGAGAACTGGGTCGACGCCTTCAAGATCTGGCAGGGCGGCCTCGGCATCTGGGGCGCGATCGCGCTGGGCGCGGTCGGTGCCTGGATCGGCTGCCGCCGCCGCGGAATCCCGCTCCCGGCGTACGCGGACGCCATCGCACCCGGGATCGCCCTCGCCCAGGCCATCGGCCGCTGGGGCAACTGGTTCAACCAGGAGCTGTACGGCAGGCCGACTGACCTGCCCTGGGCGCTGAAGATCAGCGCGGGGCCGAACCGCGAGGCCGGTCTCTACCACCCGACGTTCCTGTACGAGTCGCTGTGGTGCGTGGGCGTCGCGCTGCTGGTCGTCTGGGCCGACCGCCGCTTCAAGCTGGGACACGGTCGCGTGTTCGCGCTCTATGTCGCGGCGTACTGCGTGGGCCGGGCCTGGATCGAGTACATGCGCGTCGACGAGGCGCACCACATCCTGGGCCTGCGGCTGAACGTCTGGACGGCGGCGCTGGTCTTCCTGCTGGCGCTCACGTACCTCATCATCTCGGCGCGGGTACGCCCCGGGCGCGAGGAGATCGTGGAGCCGGAGCTGGGGCCGGACGCGGCTGAGGACGCTGCCAAGGTCACGTCCAAGGACACGGACACGGACACGGACACGTCCAAGGACAAGGTCACGTCCAAAGACACGGACACGTCCAAGGACACGGACACCGACACCGCCGCGGACAAGGACACGGCTTCGGGCACGGCTGAGGCTGCGAAGCCGGACGCGGGGGCGGAGCCGGGATCGGACCCGGTGGAGAAGCCGAAGGACGCGGACAAGACCGCCAAGCCCGGCCCGGCCGATGGTGTGGCCGCGGGCGCCGAGGCGACCGAAAAGAGCTGACGGGTACGGAGCGTGACGGGTACGGAGCACGTACCCACCGCGTCATCGATCGCCGGACGGGCCGCGGGCCTGTCCGGCGATCGGCATGTGAGGAGCGGGAGGACATGCGAGGAGCGGGAGGAGCGGTCGGAAGCGGGACGGACCCGGTTGCCCGACCCGCCCGCAGCTACCTCCGGGCCGCCAGCGTGAGTGTGCGCCGTGCGGCCGCGACGATCGCCGCGTCCACGAAGCGGCCGTCCGCCAGCGCCAGCGCTCCCTCGTCCCCGTTCGCCGCCTCGATGACCTCCTCGGCCTCCTCGACCTCCCGCGCGGTGGGCCGGTACGCGCGCTCGATGACCGGGAGCTGTCGTGGGTGGATCGCGGCCCGGCCCAGCAGGCCCAGTGAGCGGCCGTGGACACAGGACGCGGCCAGCCCGTCCAGGTCCCGGATGTCGGGGAACACCGACTGCGCCGGTGGGGCCAGGCCCGCCGCGCGGGCCGCGACCACGACCCGGCTGCGCGCCCAGTCGAGGCCGGAGTCGTGCCGTACGCCCAGGTCGGCGCGGAGATCCGCCTCGCCCAGGGCGAGGCCACGGACCGCGTGGTGGGCGGTGGCGATGGTGTGGGCGTGTTCCACGGCGAGGGCCGATTCGAGCAGGGCGTACAGCGCGATGTCGGGGGCGCGTACCGCGACGCGGTGGATGTCGGACGCGTGGGTGACCTTCGCCAGCCGGAGTCCGGACAGCCCCGGCAGCGCGGCCAGCGCGACGACGTCCCGCTCGTCCGCGACCCGTACATGGACCGGGACCGGATGCGGTGCGGCCAGGAACTCGACGGTGGCGGCGCGCGCGTACTCCTTGCGGTCCGGCGCCACCGCGTCCTCCAGGTCCACGATCACCACGTCCGCGCCGCACGACAGGGCCTTCGTCATGACCTCCGGGCGGTCGCCGGGGACGTACAGCCAGGTCAGAGGCGTGTTCACAGGGCGCCGTCCTCGTGGAGCGCGGAGATCTCGGACGTGGAGAGGCCCAGCTCGGCCAGGACCGTGCCGGTGTCCGCGCCGTGCGGACGGCCCGCCCAGCGGACGGCGCCCGGGGTCTCCGAGAGCCGGAAGAGGACGTTCTGCATCCTGAGCGGGCCCAGCTCGGGGTCGGGGACCTCGGTGACGGTGTCCAGTGCGCGGAACTGCGGGTCCGCCATCACGTCGCGGATGTCGTAGACCGGCGCGATGGCCGCCTCGGCCTTCTCGAACGCGGCCATGGCCTCGTCGCGGGTGTGCCGGGCCATCCAGTTCCCGACCGCCTCGTCCAGGACATCCGCGTGCTCCGCGCGTCCGCTGCCGGTGGCGAACCACGGTTCGCCGATCAGCTCGGGGCGGCCCACCAGCAGCATCACGCGCTCCGCGATCGACTGGGCGGAGGTGGAGACCGCCAGCCAGGAGCCGTCGGCGGTGCGGTAGGTGTTGCGGGGCGCGTTGTTGCGGGAGCGGTTGCCCGTACGGGGCTGGACGTAGCCGAGCTGGTCGTACCAGAGCGGCTGCGGGCCGAGGACGGTCAGGATCGGCTCGATGATCGCCAGGTCGACCACCTGGCCCCGCCCCGTCGCCGCCCGCGCGTGCAGGGCGGTCATCACCGCGTACGCCGTGGCCAGTGCGGCGATCGAGTCGGCCAGGCCGAAGGGCGGCAGCGTGGGCGGTCCGTCGGGCTCGCCGGTGACGGCCGCGAAACCGCTCATCGCCTCGGCGAGCGTGCCGAATCCCGGGCGGTGGGCGTACGGCCCGAACTGGCCGAAGCCGGTGACCCGGGCCAGTACGAGCCGGGGGTTGGCGGCGGAGAGCTCGTCCCAGCCGAGGCCCCAGCGCTCCAGGGTGCCGGGCCGGAAGTTCTCGATGATCACATCGGATTCGGCGGCCAGCCGCAGGAGCAGGTCCCGGCCGCCCGGGGTGGACAGATCGAGGGTGATGGTGCGCTTGTTGCGGCCGAGCAGCTTCCACCACAGGCCCACCCCGTCCTTGGACGGGCCGTGTCCGCGCGACGGGTCGGGGCGGGTGGGGTGCTCGACCTTGATCACATCGGCGCCGAAGTCACCGAGCAGGGTGGCGGCCAGCGGGCCCGCGAAGAGCGTCGCCAGGTCGAGGACGCGCAGATCGGAAAGAGGCGGGGCCGGGCGGGAGGAATCGGTGTGGGTGGGAGCCTGCGCGGTCATGTGGCCTCGATCTCGCTGCGGTACGGCATGGAGGTGGATGCCCCGTGGCGCTGGACACAGAGCGCGGCGGCCGCCGACGCCCAGCGCATGGCCTCGGGCATCGGGCGGCCCTCGCCGAGCGCGACGACGAGAGCGCCCACGAAGGTGTCGCCCGCGCCGGTGGTGTCCACGGCGGTGACCCGGGGCGCGGGCACGGTGACGGGCTCCGCGTCCCGGGCTGCGTACAGGCTGCCCTTGGCGCCGAGGGTGATCACGACCTCGGGGACCTGCCGAAGCAGCGCCTGGGCCGCCGCGTGCGGCTCGGCGACTCCGCTGAGGACGGCCGCCTCGTGCTCGTTGGGGACCAGCAGATCGATGGTGGCGAGCAGCCCGGGAGGCAGCGGCTGGGCGGGTGCCGGGGTGAGGACGGTCCGTACGGAATGACGGTGGGCCGCCGCCGCCCCGGACAGGACGGCGCTCAGGGGGAGTTCGAGCTGGAGGAGCAGCGTGCCGGCGGTGGCGATGAGGGTCTCGTCGCCGGGGCCGAGTTCGGTGACGGTGCCGTTCGCGCCGGGGATCACGACGATCGCGTTGCCGCCCTCGTCGTCCACGACGACATGGGCGGTGCCCGAGTGGCCCTCGACGGTGCGCAGGAGGTCGGTGTCGACCCCGGACGCTTCGAGCGTGTGCCGGAGCCGTTGCCCGAACTCGTCCGCGCCGACCGCGCCGATCATCGCCACCTCACCGCCCGCGTGGGCGGCGGCGACGGCCTGGTTGGCGCCCTTGCCGCCGGGGATCGTACGGAACTCACGTCCTATGACGGTCTCCCCGAGCCCGGGGGCGCGCGCGGCATACGTGACAAGGTCCATGTTGGTGCTGCCGAGCACCACGATGCCGGTCATGGGCGGGGTGTCTCCCCGGGGGCGGCCGTGCGGGGCGCGGTCCAGGGCGTGCTCAGGGGCGAAGCCGGACTCGCGGCCGGGACCGGTGGCGCGGTCCGGGTGGCTCTCCGGGGCAGGGTGGCCGTCCGGGTCAGTTCGGCGAGCTCGTCGAAGCCGACGCCGTCGAAACCGCCCACCGACGTGGCCAGCCGGTTCTTCAGCGGGGCCGTCCACTCCTCGGGCAGCCGGGCCGGATGACCGGCCAGCAGCCCGGCCACCGAACCGGCCGTCGCTCCGTTCGAGTCGGTGTCCCAACCACCGGACACAGCACGGCAGATGGAGCCGACGAACTCACCGTCCGCATGGGTCAGGGCGGCGGCGAGGAGCGCCGCGTTGGGCACGGCGTGCACCCAGTGGTAATGGCCGAGAGCGGAGTGGAGCACGTCCACCACCGACTCGAAGTCCTCGTGCGCGCGGGCGGATTCGATTCCCAGACGGACCGCGTCGGCGAGCCGCGACCGCGGTGGTACGACGGCGAGGCCGGCCCGCAGACAGGTGTGTACGTCGGTGTTCTCCGCGTGCTCGGTGTTCCGGGCCGCCGCCGCGATGGTGGCCGCGACGAACATCGCGCCGTACACCCCGTTGGCGGTGTGGGTGAGCGTCGCGTCCCGGTGCGCCTGCGCCGCCGCCGCGGCGGGATCGCCGGGATGCGTCCAGCCGTGCACGTCCGCCCGGATCGCCGCCCCGATCCACTCGCGGAACGGGTTACGGAACCGGGCGGTGTCCGGCGGCTCGATCCCGGCGAGCAGATTGCGGTACGTGACGCGCTCCGCGGTGAACGTACGCCCGGCGGGCAGCTCGTCCAGCCAGAGCCGCGCCACCTGGGCGGTGGTGAAGTCCCGGCCGTGGCGCTGGAGGAGAAGCAGATTGAGGAGTGGGTAGTTGAGGTCGTCGTCCTCGGGCATCCCGTCGATGTTCTCGGCGAGCGAGGTCGGCGCGGAACGCCGGTTCCACGGATACGCGGCGGCGAGTTCGGCGGGCAGTCCCTCGGCGGTGAACCAGGTGCGCAGCGGCCAGTTGCCGGTGGCGCGGGCGAGGGACCGGATGCCCTGGAGGGGAATCCTCTCGACGGGTTTGCCGAGGAGACAGCCGACGGCCCGGCCCAGCCACGCGGCGTGCAGCTGGGGGACGCTGAGAGTGGCCGGTGTGCCGCCGGTGCGTGCCCGCGAGCCGGCCAGGCTGCCCGGCCACTCCGGGCACGCGGCCTTCACCGCAGGCAGATCCGTCGGCTCCCACCGCGTCAACACCGGCGGAATCGCGGCCAGTTCGTCCAGCAGCTCCTCCGCCCGGACACGCAGCCGCTCGGGTGCCGGGCCCGGGGAGGCGCCCGCGTGGGCCGGGGCCGGATGACCGCCCGCCGCGTACCAGCGGTGGGCGATCCGTGTCGCGTCGCGGCCGTCCTCCGCGGCCTGGCGCAGCTCGTGGCCGATCAGGTCCTCGGGCTGTACCCAGGTGACACGCAGGCCGGTCATCGCGCGTCCGTGAGGTGATGGTCCATCAGGTGAGTGGACATCAGATGAGACTCCGTCAGTTGGGGGGCTGTCAGGTGTACGAAGGCGGCTTCGTGGGCGCGGCGCCGTTCCCTGTCGCGGGTGAACACCTCGTACGCGACCCGCGTCAACTCACTCGCGGGGGCGCGCAGATCGAGGCGGCTCGCCTCGGCCACACGCTCCGACCACTCCGCGGGCACCGCGCTCTCGCCGCCGAGCGCCCCCGCGAGCGCGCCGCTCATCGTGGCGATCGAGTCGCAGTCCCGGCCGTAGTTGACCGAACCGAGCACCGTACGGCGGTAGTCACCCGCTCCGATCAGCAGCATGCCCAGGGCGATGGGCAGTTCCTCGACGGCGTGCAGCCGGGAGGGGCGGCGGGCGCCCAGCGACGGGGCCCGGTAGTCCGGGCCGACCGTGTCGAAGGGCGCGATCGCCGCGCGCAGGCCGCGCTGCGCGGACTCCGCGTCGCGGTGCCGGGCCGCGACGTCGCACACCGCCTCGATCGCGGCGCGCGTGCCGTCCTTCGCGAGGGCGAGGCACGTGTCGACGACCGAGGCGGGTGTGGCGTCCGGTGCGCAGGCGGCGGCGACCGCCGCGGCGAACACACCGGCCGCCTCCCGCCCGTACGAGGACTGGTGCGCGCCCGCGACATCGATCGCCTCGGCGTACGCGGCGACCGGATGCGCCGCGTTGACCAGGCCGACCGGCGCCATGTACATCGCCGCACCGCAGTTGACGATGTTTCCGGTGCCCGCCTCGCGCGGGTCGACATGTCCGTAGTGCAGCCGGGCGACCATCCACTTCTCGGCCAGGAAGATCCGCTGGAGGGGCAGCGCCTCGGCCTCCAGTTCCGGGATCCAGCGCGGGGTGGACATCAGGTCGGGGACGAGATGGTCCGCGACCGCGTAGGCGTCGAGGTGGTCGCGGACGGTTCCGTACACCCTGATCAGCGCGTGCGTCATCAAGGTGTCGTCGGTGACGTGTCCGTCGCCCTTGTGGTACGGGGCGAGGGGGCGGGCGGTGCGCCAGTCCTCGTTCCACGGCCCGACGATGCCGGACACCCGGCCCCCGTGCCGCTCCACGATCCGCTCGGCGGAGTACCCCTCGACCGGACCGCCGAGCGCGTCACCGACGGCCGCGCCGATCAGGCAGCCGGCGATCCGGTCAGCGAGTGTGAGCGCCGTCGTGGGAGCGGCCGAGGCCCGGGGACCGGCGGACGTCGGGGGCGGGTCCGAGGCCGGTGTCGGTGGTGTGCCGAGTGTCGTCATGTCGGAATTGTCCACCCGAAGTGGTCAGTTCCGTGGCTGTCAGCAGCCCGGCGAGTTCCACCAGATCCGTCCCGGCGAGCCGGGGGAGCGCACAGCCCGCCAGGGTGCGGCAGGCGTCCCGCCAGGCGGCGGGCACGGCGTCGCCACCGCCGAGCGCGCCGGTCAGCGCGCCGGCCAGGGCGGGCGCGGAGTCGGCGACGCGGGAGAGGCACGCGGCGGCGGGCACCGCCCCGGTGACGCTGCCCCGGGCCGCCAGCGCCAGGGCGAGCGCGACCGGGACGGTTTCGGCGGCGGCGATTCCGTAGCTGTAGACGTGGTCGACGATCTGGTGCTCCAGCAGCGGTACGAGGGCGAACGCGCCGGCCGGTTCGTCGGTGAAGTCCCTGGCCAGCTTGAGGGCATGGCGGGCGTTGCGGCCGATCTCGGTGGTCGGGGGGAGCTGGCCGAGGGCGGCGTCCACGGCGGCCTCGGTGTCCGCGCCGCCGAGCGCGGTGGCGACGGCCGCGGCCATGGCGCGGGCACCGTGCACCCCGTCGCCGTCCTGTGTGTACCGGGCGTCGAATTCGGCGAGTTCGGCGGCGGCCGACGGGTCGCCCGGGTGGACGACGGCGAGGACGACGGCCCGTACGCATCCCGCGTCGTCGAAGTAGTGCGGGTTGTCATGACCGGTGGCGGGCGGGCGCAGCCCGGTGGCGAGGTTGCCGAGCCCCGCGCGTACGGAGATCCGGGCGCGCAGGGGCAGTACGGCCGACTCGACCTCCGGCGCGCGGGCGGCGGCCGCGGCGATCTCGTCGGCCAGCGCGTTCCAGGCGAGGTCCACGGCGGCGCGCAGCCGGCGGTCGGCGCTGAGCCCCTGGAAGGGCTCGCCCGCGGCGGCGAGGACGGACTCGGCCGTGAAGGCGGCCCACTCGGCGTCGTCGGAGGGGCCGAGCTTGAGCGGCTCGGGCGGCTGGTTGAGCGCGATGGGGACGGGCAGGGTGGTGGTCGCGTTCTGCTCGGCGAAGGTGTCCAGTTCCCGGGTGAGCCGCCGGGTCCACTCGGGCATCCGGGCCGCCCGGTGCCGCGCGGCGGGCCACCCGGCGGCGTCCCCCGAGGCGAGCCCGAGGAGCAGTCCCTCGATACGGCGCGGGGGCTCATGGGCGCGGAGGCCTTCGCCGGCCGGCGCGTAAGGAGTGCCCGTACCGGTGTGCGCCCGGTACGGCACCCGCCGCTCGCCCGCCGGGCCGTCGGCCGTACCGCTCGCTGCGAACGAGGTGTGGGCCCCGGCCGGGGCGGGCCGGGCAGGGCCGTCGGGCCGGCTTTCGCCGGTGCCGGGTGCGGGCAGTGTGCCCGCCGGGCCCGAGTCGGTGTGCGCGTCACCACCGCCGGACGCGCCCGGGGGCCGGGAGGCACCGGCCGGGGCCGACGGGGGCCGGGGGCCGGTGGTCCCGGCGCTCGGGGTGCCTGGGGGGCGACCGGTGACCGTGCCCGGGGTGAAGAGGCCGGCCCGGGTGGGGGGCGTGCCTTCTCCACAGGGCGGCGGCAGTGTGCTCCCGGGGACGGCCGGTGCCGGTCCGGCCGTCCCCGGGAGGACGGCCGGTGCCGGTCCGGCCGCCCGTACCTGTGGTGCGTGTGTTGTGTGCGGTGCCACTCCTGGGTTCACTGCGTGTGACGCCCGCGGTGTGTGCGGTGACTGTGCCGCCTGGCGGGGCTCGTGGTCCCGTCCCGTGCTTGTCATGCCGTGGCCTCTTCGTCGTCCGGTGTGAGCAGGTCCGCGATGTCCAGGACGTGGTAGCCGCGCATCGACGGGAGGCAGCTGCCCCGTACCGGGCCGATGACCGAGGACCATTCGGGAGGGATCGCCCCGGCCCCCGAGAGCGCCCCGGCCAGGGCGCCGGCGACGGCCGCGGTGGTGTCCGCGTCGCGGCCCATGTTGACCGCCGTCAGCACCGACGTACGGAAGTCGCCGCGGGCCGCGGCGAAGGCGCCGAAGGCCAGGCCCACCGCCTCGGGGGCCAGGTCGGTCCAGGGGTAGCCGCCGATGACCACCGCCGAGCGCACCGCGCGTTCCATCGCGAGGGTGTCGCGGTGCTCGCGCTGGGCCGCCACCACCGCGCGCCTCAGCGAGCGCGACGTCCAGGAGTCCATGGGGACGACGGAGAGCGCGGCGGCGATCACGGCGGCGGGCCCGGCGCCTGCCATGGCGGTGGCGACTCCGGCCGCTACCGCCCGGCCGCCGTAGATGCCCTCGCCGTCATGGCTGACCCGGCCGTCGACGGCGACCAGCCGCGCGGCCTCGTCCGGGCGGCCCGCCGCGAAGACACCGAAGGGGGCCGCCCGCATCGCGAGCCCGTCGCTCCAGGCGTGCCGGTGCTGGGCGGTGATCGGCGCGGCGAGACCGCGCCGGAGATTCTCCAGCGTGCCGCGTTCGCTGAAGCCCGCTCCCCGGAAGGGGCCCTCGTCGAGGTCCGCGAGCCAGTGGTGCCAGGCCTTCTCGACATGGGCCACGGTCAGGGCCGAGCCGTGCCGGGCGAGCAGCAGACCGGAGAAGATCGTGTACTCGGTGTCGTCCGTGCCCGCCGGATTCTCGGCGACGAACCCCTCGATACGGCCCCAGCGGCGACGGATCTCGGAGGGCCGCATGTTCTCGGCGGGGGCGCCCAGCGCGTCGCCGACGGCCAGACCGAGCAGGGCGCCGCGTGCCCGGTCGCGGAGTACCGCGGCCGCGGTAGAGGCGGGGTCGCTTGCGATCAGCTCCATCGTGTGGCCCTTTCGCGCGAGCCGGTGGTCGCTGCATCTGTGCCACGCGGGATGCCCGGGGAGTCCGGGAAACGCCGCTGTCACCCGGCTGACACGGGCAGCGGTCATCGGCCGGCACGGACGGAGCGCACGGCGGGGACAGGGCCCGCCGGGATCGGCCCACCAGGGCGGCGGACACCTCCGCCGACGCCGGATCAGACCTGGTAAGTACGGCCTTCCTTGCTGGCGGGAGCGATTTTTCGTGCGTACTTTCGAAGTGTTGGTGGGGGTGGAACGGTCCGCCGACGGGCCCGGGACCACCGCCGTGGAAAGAGGAGAGACATGTCCATCATCGAGATCGACGCGACCCTGCACGAGGCACACCGCGACAATCACACGCACCGCGATGTGAACGGCGGCTGGCTGCGCCCCGCGGTGTTCGGCGCGATGGACGGACTCGTCTCCAACCTGGCGCTGATGACCGGTGTCGCCGGGGGAGCGGTCTCCCAGCAGACGATCGTGATCACCGGGCTCGCGGGCCTCGCGGCCGGTGCCTTCTCGATGGCCGCCGGCGAATACACCTCGGTGGCCTCGCAGCGGGAGCTGGTCGAGGCCGAACTGGACGTGGAACGCCGGGAGTTGAGGAAGCACCCCGCCGACGAGATGGAAGAGCTGGCGGCCCTCTACGTATCGCGGGGCGTGACGCCGGGGCTGGCCCGCGAGGTGGCCGAGCAGCTCTCGAAGGACCCCGAGCAGGCCCTGGAGATCCACGCGCGCGAGGAACTCGGCATCGACCCCGACGACCTGCCGTCCCCGCTGGTCGCGGCGGTGTCGTCGTTCGGCTCCTTCGCCCTGGGCGCGCTGCTGCCCGTACTGCCGTACCTGCTCGGCGCCACCGATCTGTGGCCGGCGGTGCTGCTCGCGCTGACCGGGCTGTTCGCCTGCGGTGCGCTGGTGGCCCGGGTGACCGCGCGCAGCTGGTGGTACAGCGGGCTGCGGCAGCTGGTCCTCGGCGGCACGGCCGCGGCGCTCACCTACGGGCTCGGAGCGCTGTTCGGCGCGGCGGTCTGACCCGCACACCGCACCGCCGCGGCGGTCCGGCGTGCGGCGGCGGGTGCGGAGGATGGGGCGGTACGGAGTCCGGGGCGGAAAGCCGGGGCGGAAGCTGGTGCGGAAAGCCGGTGCGGAGTCCGGGGCCGGAAAGCCCCTCCCGGGGCCTTGCGGCGAGGGGGCGAAGCGCCCACCCTGTGACATACGTCCTCGGGCGTTCCGCCCGTCGCGGTGGGACACTGTGCCTGGTGCCCCGCACATAGCTGTTACCCGACGGTTTCGAATCCGCAATCACCGGGCATGAGCCGTAGGCGCTGCTGGCAACGGAGCCCGCGCCGCCCCAGCCGAACGGACGACGATCTGTCCGTCTGCGCCCCCCCATCCACCGCTACGAGCGGTGTCCACATGGTGGAACGTCATATCCGCTTCCCGAGAAGCTTTCCATCATGTAACCTGCACGAAATTTAGCGGAGGGCCAACGTCGTCCCTCGGTAATCGCATATGCCACGACGACGACGGGAGAGCCGATGCGTTCCGACGCCTGGTCGCCCATGGACGGTCGCCCCGCCCCCCAGGGGATGTACGACCCCCGTAACGAGCACGACGCCTGTGGTGTCGGGTTCGTGGCCACCCTTACCGGTGTAGCCAGCCACGCACTGGTTGAGCAGGCGCTGACCGTACTGCGCAATCTCGAACACCGCGGTGCCACCGGTTCCGAGCCCGACTCCGGTGACGGCGCCGGAATCCTGCTCCAGGTCCCGGACGCCTTCCTGCGCGAAGTCGCCGGTTTCGATCTCCCCGAGGCCGGCTCGTACGCCGTCGGCATCGGCTTCCTGCCCGCCGACGACGCCGCGGACGCCGTCTCACGCATCGAGACGATCGCCGCCGAAGAGGGCCTGACCGTCCTCGGCTGGCGCGAGGTCCCCGTCGCCCCCGAGCTGCTCGGCGCCACCGCCCGCGCGACGATGCCGGCCTTCCGCCAGCTGTTCGTCGCGGACGGTACGAGCACGGGCATCGCCCTCGACCGCAAGGCGTTCGTGCTGCGCAAGCGCGCCGAGCGTGAGGCCGGGGTGTACTTCCCCTCGCTCTCCGCCCGGACGATCGTCTACAAGGGCATGCTCACCACCGGCCAGCTGGAGCCGTTCTTCCCGGACCTCTCCGACCGGCGCTTCGCGACGGCCATCTCCCTGGTCCACTCGCGCTTCTCCACCAACACCTTCCCGAGCTGGCCGCTGGCCCACCCGTACCGCTTCGTCGCGCACAACGGCGAGATCAACACGGTCCAGGGCAACCGCAACTGGATGAAGGCCCGCGAGTCCCAGCTCGCCTCCGACGCCTTCGGCTCCCACGACAAGGCGGAGAGCGACAAGCTGGACCGGATCTTCCCGGTCTGCACACCCGACGCCTCCGACTCCGCGTCCTTCGACGAGGTCCTGGAGCTGATCCACCTCGGCGGCCGCTCGCTGCCGCACTCCGTGCTGATGATGGTCCCCGAGGCGTGGGAGAACCACGACTCGATGGACCCGGCCCGGCGCGCGTTCTACCAGTTCCACGCCACGATGATGGAGCCGTGGGACGGGCCCGCCTGTGTCACCTTCACCGACGGCACCCAGGTCGGCGCGGTCCTCGACCGCAACGGACTGCGCCCCGGCCGCTACTGGGTGACCGACGACGGACTGGTCGTCCTCTCCTCCGAGGTCGGCGTCCTCGACATCGACCCGGCCAAGGTCGTCCGCAAGGGCCGCCTCCAGCCCGGCCGGATGTTCCTCGTGGACACCGCCGAGCACCGCATCATCGAGGACGACGAGATCAAGGCGTCCCTCGCCGCCGAGCAGCCGTACCAGGAATGGCTGGAGGCCGGCGAGATCGAGCTGGAGGACCTCCCCGAGCGTGAGCACATCGTGCACACCCACGCCTCGGTAACCCGCCGCCAGCAGACCTTCGGCTACACCGAGGAAGAGCTGCGCGTCCTGCTCGCGCCCATGGCACGGGCCGGCACCGAGCCCATCGGATCCATGGGCACGGACTCGCCGATCGCCGCGCTCTCCGCCCGGCCCCGGCTGCTCTTCGACTACTTCACCCAGCTCTTCGCGCAGGTCACCAACCCGCCGCTGGACGCCATCCGCGAGGAGCTCGTCACCTCGCTGCGCTCCTCGCTCGGCTCGCAGGGCAACCTCCTGGAGCCGACCGCCGCGTCCTGTCGCACCGTCACACTGCCCTTCCCGGTGATCGACAACGACGAACTGGCCAAGCTCGTCCACATAAACGCGGACGGCGACATGCCGGGCATGAAGGCCGCGACGCTCTCCGGCCTCTACCGGGTCGGCGGCGGCGGCGACGCCCTGGCCGCCCGGATCGAGGAGATCTGCGCCGAGACCGACGCCGCGATCGAGAGCGGCGCCCGCCTCATCGTGCTCTCCGACCGGCACTCCGACGCCGAGCACGCCCCGATGCCCTCGCTGCTGCTCACCGCGGCCGTGCACCACCACCTCATCCGCACCAAGCAGCGCACCCAGGTGGGCCTGCTGGTCGAGGCCGGCGACGTACGCGAGGTGCACCATGTCGCGCTGCTCATCGGCTACGGCGCCGCCGCCGTCAACCCGTACCTCGCCATGGAGTCCGTCGAGGACCTCGTACGCGCCGGTACGTTCATCGAGGGCCTGGAGCCCGAGCAGGCGATCCGCAACCTGATCTACGCGCTGGGCAAGGGCGTCCTCAAGGTCATGTCCAAGATGGGCATCTCCACCGTCGCCTCCTACCGGGGCGCGCAGGTCTTCGAGGCCGTCGGCCTCGACCAGGCCTTCGTCGACAAGTACTTCAACGGCACCGCCACCAAGATCGGCGGCGCCGGTCTCGATGTCGTCGCCCAGGAGGTCGCCGCCCGGCACGCCAAGGGCTACCCCGCCTCCGGGATCTCCGCGAGCCACCGCAAGCTGGAGATCGGCGGCGAGTACCAGTGGCGCCGTGAGGGCGAACCGCACCTCTTCGACCCGGAGTCCGTCTTCCGGCTCCAGCACGCCACGCGCTCGCGCCGCTACGACATCTTCAAGATGTACACGGACCGGGTGAACGAGCAGTCCGAGCGGCTGATGACACTGCGCGGCCTGTTCAACTTCGCCGGGGGCCGCGAGCCGATCTCCATCGACGAGGTCGAACCGGCCTCCGAGATCGTCAAGCGCTTCTCCACCGGCGCCATGTCGTACGGCTCGATCTCCCGCGAGGCACACGAGACCCTCGCCATCGCCATGAACCAGCTGGGCGGCAAGTCCAACACCGGTGAGGGCGGCGAGGACGCGGACCGGCTCTACGACCCGGCCCGCCGCTCCTCCATCAAGCAGGTCGCCTCCGGCCGCTTCGGCGTCACCAGCGAGTACCTGGTCAACGCGGACGACATCCAGATCAAGATGGCCCAGGGCGCCAAGCCCGGCGAGGGCGGCCAGCTGCCCGGCCACAAGGTCTACCCGTGGGTCGCCAAGACCCGGCACTCCACCCCCGGCGTCGGCCTGATCTCCCCGCCGCCGCACCACGACATCTACTCCATCGAGGATCTCGCCCAGCTGATCCACGACCTCAAGAACGCCAACCCGCAGGCCCGCATCCACGTGAAGCTGGTCTCCGAGGTCGGCGTCGGCACGGTCGCCGCGGGCGTCTCCAAGGCGCACGCCGATGTCGTCCTGATCTCCGGACACGACGGCGGTACGGGCGCCTCGCCGCTCACCTCCCTCAAGCACGCGGGCGGCCCCTGGGAGCTGGGCCTCGCCGAGACCCAGCAGACGCTGCTGCTCAACGGCCTGCGCGACCGCATCGTCGTACAGACCGACGGCCAGCTCAAGACCGGCCGCGACGTCGTCATCGCCGCGCTGCTCGGCGCCGAGGAGTTCGGTTTCGCGACCGCGCCCCTCGTCGTCTCCGGCTGCGTCATGATGCGCGTCTGCCACCTGGACACCTGCCCGGTCGGCATCGCCACCCAGAACCCGGTGCTGCGCGAGCGGTTCTCCGGCAAGGCCGAGTACATCGTCAACTTCTTCCAGTTCATCGCCGAGGAAGTCCGCGAGATCCTCGCCGAACTGGGCTTCCGCAGCATCGAAGAGGCGGTCGGCCACGCCGAACTGCTCGACACCGAGCGGGCCGTGAACCACTGGAAGGCCCAGGGACTCGACCTCAAGCCGCTCTTCCACGTGCCCGCGCTGCCCGAGAACGCGGTACGCCACCGGACCACCGACCAGGACCATGGTCTGGAGAAGGCCCTCGACAACGAGCTGATCAAGCTCGCCGCCGATGCCCTGAACGCCGACAGCGCCGAGTCCGCCCAGCCCGTACGCGCCCAGGTCTCCATCCGCAACATCAACCGCACCGTGGGCACCATGCTCGGCAACGCGGTGACCAAGAAGTTCGGCGGTGCCGGTCTGCCCGACGACACCGTCGACATCACCTTCACCGGCTCCGCGGGCCAGTCCTTCGGCGCGTTCCTGCCGAACGGTGTGACCCTGCGCCTGGAGGGTGACGCCAACGACTACGTCGGCAAGGGCCTCTCCGGTGGCCGCGTCGTCGTCCGCCCGGACCGCGGCGCCGACCACCTCGCCGAGTACTCCACCATCGCCGGCAACACCATCGGCTACGGCGCGACCGCCGGCGAACTGTTCCTGCGCGGCCGCACCGGCGAGCGCTTCTGCGTCCGCAACTCCGGCGCCACGGTCGTCTCCGAAGGCGTGGGCGACCACGGCTGCGAGTACATGACCGGTGGCCACGCCGTGGTCCTGGGCGAGACGGGACGCAACTTCGCGGCCGGTATGTCCGGCGGTATCGCGTACGTCATCGACCTCGACCCGGACAACGTCAACGCCGGGAACCTGGCGGCCGTCGAGCCCCTCGACCCCGCCGACAAGGAGTGGCTGCACGACGTGGTGCGCCGCCACCAGGAGGAGACGGGCTCGACCGTCGCGGAGAAGCTGCTCGCCGAGTGGGACACCGCGGTGGACCGCTTCAGCAGGATCATCCCGACCACGTACAAGGCAGTGCTCGCCGCCAAGGACGCCGCCGAGCTGGCCGGTCTCTCGGAGACCGAGACCACCGAGAAGATGATGGAGGCGGCGACCAATGGCTGACCCGAAGGGCTTCCTCACCACCGGGCGCGAGGTCGCCGAGACCCGCCCCGCCGAAGAGCGCGTCAAGGACTGGAACGAGGTCTACGTTCCGGGCTCGCTGCTCCCGATCATCAGCAAGCAGGCCGGCCGCTGCATGGACTGCGGCATCCCGTTCTGCCACAACGGCTGTCCGCTCGGAAACCTGATCCCCGAGTGGAACGACTACGCGTACCGCGAGGACTGGACGGCGGCGAGCGAGCGCCTGCACGCCACCAACAACTTCCCGGAGTTCACCGGACGGCTCTGCCCGGCCCCCTGTGAGTCCGCGTGCGTGCTCGCCATCAACCAGCCCGCCGTCACCATCAAGAACGTCGAAGTCTCCATCATCGACAAGGCGTGGGACAGCGGCGACGTCACCCCGCAGCCCCCGGAGCGGCTCTCCGGCAAGACCGTCGCCGTGATCGGCTCGGGCCCGGCCGGACTGGCCGCCGCCCAGCAGCTCACCCGGGCCGGTCACACCGTCGCGGTGTACGAGCGCGCCGACCGGATCGGCGGACTGCTGCGGTACGGCATCCCCGAGTTCAAGATGGAGAAGGCGCACATCAACCGCCGCATCGAGCAGATGCGCGCGGAGGGCACCAAGTTCCGTACGGAGACCGAGATCGGCCGGGACATCGACGCGGCGAAGCTGCGCAAGCGGTACGACGCGGTCGTCATCGCGGCCGGCGCCACCGTCTCTCGCGACCTGCCCGTACCGGGCCGTGAGCTGAACGGCGTCCACTTCGCGATGGAGTACCTGCCGCTCTCCAACAAGGTGCAGGAGGGAGACCTGACCGTCTCCCCGATCACCGCCGAGGGCAAGCACGTCGTGGTCATCGGCGGTGGCGACACCGGCGCCGACTGTGTCGGTACGGCCCACCGCCAGGGCGCCGCCTCGGTGACCCAGCTGGAGATCATGCCCAAGCCCGGCGAGGAGCGTGCCCCGCACCAGCCGTGGCCGACCTTCCCGATGCTCTACAAGGTCACCTCCGCGCACGAGGAGGGCGGTGAGCGGGTCTACTCCGTCAACACCACCCACTTCGAGGGCGACGAGGACGGCAACGTCCAGTTCCTGCACCTCGTCGAGGTGGAGTTCAAGGACGGCAAGCCGGCGCCGAAGCCCGGCACCGAGCGGAAGATCCCGGCCCAACTGGTCACGCTCGCCATGGGCTTCACCGGCACGGACCAGGCGAACGGCCTGGTCGAGCAGTTCGGCCTGGAGCTGGACGCACGCGGCAACATCGCCCGTGACGGGGAGTTCGCGACCAACGTTCCCGGCGTGTACGTCGCCGGTGACGCGGGCCGTGGCCAGTCCCTGATCGTGTGGGCGATCGCCGAGGGCCGCTCGGCGGCGAGCGGTGTGGACCGCTTCCTGACCGGGGCCAGCGACCTGCCGTCGCCGATCCGGCCGACGGACCGCGCGCTGACCGTCTGATCCGCGCACCACAGCTGTTCCTTCCATAAGAAACTCCCGTACAACGGCGTACGGGCGGTGTCGGCCCGGGGAGCGTCTCCCGGGCCTCCGCAAGACGCGGCGTCTGCCAAGTCCCCGACCGGACGACGGCAGGCGCCGTGGCGTGCGTTCGGGTCCTTCGCGACAACCGCGGGCGAGCCCGGATCGGCGTGTCCCGATCGGTGGAAGAATCAGGGGACTTCAGCCCTGTCGACCGAAGAGGACCGAGCATGGTCACCGCCCCTGGTCCCGCTCCGTCGGCCTCGGCCGGTCCGGCCGTCAGCCTGCGCAAGATGGAGGAGACGGCGCCCGCGCTGGTCGGCCTCTACAAGAGCGCGAAGGTGTCGCTGGAGAAGAACGGGCTGAGCGGGGAGCGCGCCGCCGTCTATCTCGTCCTCGACTACTCGGGCTCGATGCGGGAGTACTACCGCGACGGCACCGTCCAGGCCCTCGCGGACCGGGTGCTCGGTCTCTCCGCGCACCTGGACGACGACGGGATCGTCCCGGTCGTCATCTTCTCCACGGACATCGACGCGCGGGCGGACATCTCCCTCGCCGGTCACCAGGACCGTATCGCCACGATCGTCGCCGGTCTGGGGCACATGGGGAAGACCAGCTACCACCTGGCGATGGACGCCGTGATCGACCACTACCTGGAGCGCGGCTCGACCGCCCCGGCGCTGGTCGTCTTCCAGACGGACGGTGGCCCGATCAGCAGGCCGGCGGCCGAGCGCTACCTCTGCAAGGCGGCCGAGCTGCCGCTGTTCTGGCAGTTCATCGGCTTCGGCGACCCGGCCGGCCGCCAGTTCGACTTCCTCCGCAGGCTCGACGACCTCGCGGTCCCGGAGAAGCGGGCCGTCGACAACGCCGGATTCTTCCACGCGGGCCAGGACCCGCGCGAGGTCCCGGACGGCACGCTGTACGACCGGCTGGTCGGCGAATTCCCGCAGTGGCTGGCGGCCGCACGGGCGCGGGGCATCGTCCTGTGACGCTCCCAATGGCTCCTGCCGGGCAGGGACACATCCCGCCGAGGCAGGCAGCGGCAGGCGATTAATTCAAGCCAGACTCACGTCAAGCACGCCAACCTGACCTGCTCATACTCAGTCAGGTCAGGGAATCCGCATATCTTTTCAGCCATTTCTTGGCCGCCTTTCTGGAATCCGGCATTCCGGTAAGGAACTGCCCGGCGCGAAGAACGCCGCAGGCGCGACCATGATGAACGCGTACGGCGGCCGCCGCGGCACCGGCATGCTCGTCCCGCACCGCCGTACGGGCGCAGTGTCGCCCGTATCCGCCAATTTCGCGGACCGATTCGTGCCCGGTTCCGGTTGGTGCGCCTGGCGGGGCAACGCTTACTCATGGCCAATCAGGTGAATTCGGGATGGGGAATTACATGATGCCCAAACCGCCCATGCCGGGGAAAAATTTGATCGTCGGCCGCGCGATCCCCCAGGAGAATTCGGGATGGGGAATTACATGATGCTCAAACCGCCCAAGCTGGGGAAAAACTTGGTTTAGACAGCTCGGTCACTGCCAGGTCCACTGCATCGTTGACACGACTGGGGGGATCACCCAGACTGGATTCCGTTACCGCCACTGGATCCTGGTTATGTGAAACGCGGGAGCGGTATACCGTGAACTGCGGTAATGCTGAGTGATCACGGGCTTTTGTGCAGGCCTCCACACATCGATATTTTTATGGCACGGTGAGCAGGAGGTGAAAAGGTGTGATGACATATATGCAACACGTTCAACACATTGATGAGTGTTCAGTGGTTCAATTCGCGAACGAGATGTGCTCCACTCGCGCGACTGGAGGAGAACCGCGATGAGCACAGACGTCACCTCGTCTGCTGGGCTCCAGGATCTCCTTTCGCCGAGGGTAGTGCGATCCACGGTATTGCCCTTTATTCAGCAGCAGGTTTCCGAGTTGGAGTCGACCCTGTCCCGGGTCTGCCGTTACCACCTCGGCTTCATTGACGAACACGGTGACCCCAGCAGTGGCGGGGACGGCAAACTGACTCGCGCCAGCCTCATGATGGCGGTGGCCGATGGAGTCGGCCTGCGGCCGGAGGACGTGCGGTCCCAGGCGGCAGCGGTGGAGTTGCTGCACAACGCGACCCTGCTCCACGACGACATCGCCGACTCGGACGAGCTGCGCCGCGGCCGCCCGGCCGCGTGGAAGGTATTCGGCGTGAGCCTGGCCATACACGCCGGGAACGCGCTACAGGCTCTTGGGCTGCGACTGGTCGTGGACGATTCCGGCCCCGGCCACAACGAAATAGCCGGCTCGTTCACCGAGGCCCTCGGTCTGGTTCACGCGGGCCAGGCTCGCGAACTCACCATCCGGCCGGATTCAGCCGGCCTCGCGGTGTACGAGCACATGGTGATGGAGAAAGCCTCAGCACTGCTGGAATGGTCACTGGGTACGCCGGCAATACGGGCGGGCAAACCGGAGAAGGACCTGGCCGCCCTGCGTGAAGCGGGCCGGCATCTCGGCATCGCTTTGCAGATCTCCAATGATGTCGAGGACATCTGGGGCGATCCCGCGGTGACCGGGAAGCCCATCCGGGGAGACATCACACGGCGCAACCTGACCTTCCCCGTGCTGGCCGCCTTGTCCGCCGACAACCCGCCCGGTGACCACCTGGGCCGACTGTGGCAGGCGGACAACACCACGGCGGAGCACCTCCAGACGCTGGCCGACCTCATCGACGAGGCCGGCGGCCGCAAAACGGCCGAGCGGCTGTCCAGAGGCCACCTGGACTCGGCTGTGGAGAACCTCGGACGAGCCGGACTGTCCCCCACCGCGACCGCCGAACTGACCACCTTGTTCGACCGCATCGTCAATCGCGCAGTATGACCAGCGCCGCCCGACAGGGGTGGCATGTGAATCGGAGATTAACTTCATGACCACTACTCACGACAACCCGGCAGCCCCTGTCGTCCGCAGCGAATTCGAGCGCCGGGCGCAGGCCCACTACGAAACCAAGACCCAGGACCCGATCAACCTCCTGCTGGGCGAGGAGGACGGGCTGTACCACCATCACTACGGCGTCGGCCCCTTCGACAAATCCGTGCTGGAGGTTCCCGAGCCCGACCGGGACGCGGCGATTCTCGCCGAAATGGCCCGGATAGAGAACGAGCAGGTCGAACTGGTGCTGCACGGGCTGGCCCCGCTCTCGCCCGACGCGAGGGTGCTGGACGGCGGATCGGGTCGCGGCGGCACGTCCTTCCTCGTCAACCGGCGGTTCGGGTGCGAGGTGGTCGGTGTCAACTTCTGCGCCCACCACATCGAGTTCGCCGAGCGTCTCGCCAAGGAGAAGCACGGCGTTGACGACAAGGTCTCCTTCAAGTTCGCCAACATGTGCGACACCGGTCTGCCCACCGGATCGTTCGACGCCGTGTACACCAACGAGACCACCATGTACGTCAAGCCCGCGGAGGCCTTCGCGGAGTTCGCCCGGCTCCTGCGCCCGGGAGGCCGCTACGTCTGCGTCACCTGGTGCGCCAACGACGCCGTGTCGACCGACAGCGCGGCGGTGAAGGCCATCGACGAGCACTACGACTGCCACATCAACAACCGCAGCGAATACTTCAAGGCACTCGCCGACAACCACCTCGTGCCCTCGCAGGTCTGGGACCTGACCGAAGAGGCCATCCCTCACTGGGAGCTGCGATCGCAGTGGGGACTGGCCACCGGCGTGGAGCAGCCGTTCCTCGACGGGCACAGGAGCAACGAGCTCAACTACATCGTCGTGGTCGCCGAGTACACACCGCCGGCGTAGGGCGAACCGTTGCTCCGCGGACACGGGAGCGACGAACTCAACTCCCCGGTCGTAGTCGCCCAAGCCGCACACACCGCGCTCTGAACCAGTGTGCCGGGGGCGTACCAGCGGCGCTCTCGCCCAATTCAGGCCCCTGACGGCAACGGCCGGCTGCCGCACGCGCGCACGGCGGGTGCCCTCGAGATGATGCTCGGTGCTCGAGTGGCGCCCGCCGTTCCGGCGGTCACCGGCCGGACCGTGGGTGCGGCGTGGGGCATTTCGACGAGACCGGGTCTCGTACCGCGGGGGCGACTGCCTGGTTGCACTCGGCGTCGACTCCGACGGAGGTTGTCACGGGCCATAAGGATGTGGAGAATTTCAGTGAACACCCCAGCTCAACTGCCCTTCGAGCAGACGCATCTGCTGCATGTCGCACCACAGCTGCGCACGCTCCAGTCCCAGGGCACGGTCCATCGGGTCCGTACGGTCGACGGGGACGAAGCCTGGCTGGTCACCGGTCACGCTCAGGTACAGCAGTTCTTGGACGACGACCGGCTCAGCCGTTCCAATCCTGATCCGGGCGCGGCCCGGGACAGCGGGTCCGTGTTCCTCGCCGGCCTGCTGGGCAGCTTCGCCACCGACCACGCTCGGATGCGGTCGGTGCTGGAGCCGCACTTCTCACCCGAGCGCATGCTGGCGCTGCGAACCCACATCGAAACGCTGACCGAGCAACTGCTGGACGAGTTGGCCGGGCAGACGTCGCCGGTGGATCTGCGCCTGGCGCTGGCACTGCCCCTTCCGATCCTGGTGATGTGCGAGTGGCTCGGCGTGCCCCATCAGGACAAGGACAAGTTCAGCAAGTGGACCCAGGACGCCGCCAATGTGCAGGACCCGGTCCGGTCCAAGCAGGGGCTCGGCGAGTTGTTCGGCTATTGCCAACAGCTCGTAGCCGACAAGCGGAAAAATCCCGGCGATGACGCCATCTCCAGGCTGTGCGCGACCGAGGGCCTCAACGACAAGGAAGTCGTGGGGCTGACCGCGTTGCTGCTGTTCGGTGGTTACGAGACCACGGTGGCCCGAATCGGCACGGGTGCGTTGCTGTTGATGACCAACCCCGGGCAACGGCAGACATTGCTGGACGATCCGAGCCTCATCCCGGGCGCGGTGGAGGAAATCCTGCGGATGTCGATGCCGAACCCGCACAACGGTGGAATGCCCCGTTATGCGCTGACGGACCTGGAGATCGACGGAACCACAGTCCGGGCCGGAGACCTCCTGCTGCTGAACATCATCGCGGCCAACCACGACCAGACGGTCTTCACCGACCCCGAACGGGTCGATGTCACTCGCGAGACCGCGGGCAGCCTCACCTTCGGGCACGGCATGCACTACTGCGTCGGCGCGCCGCTGGCTCGGATGCAGCTACAGGTGGCGCTCGCCGGACTTGTCACGCGATTCCCGACCATGCGTCTGGCCGTCGACGTCGAGGAACTGAGGCTCCGTCACGACACACTGACCGGCGGGCTGGTCGAACTTCCGGTGACGTGGTGACCGGCGTCCCGGCGGCAGCGGGCCGCGAAAAATCCCCGCGAATATCCGCACGCCTGGTCAAAAAGAGCCCCGAGCCACTCCGTGCCTATCTCATATTGATGCGCCTGCACGCACCCACGGGTGTCGTGCTCTACCTTCTTCCAGGACTGTGGAGTTTCTCCCTCGCCACCGAAGGGCGACCAGACCTGCCGGCGGTGGTGTGTCTCGCCCTCGCGGCGGTACTGGTGCGCGGCGCGAGCTGCGCGGTCAACGACGTCATCGACAAGGACATCGACGCCCAAGTCGCCCGCACGGCGTCGCGTCCTGTCGTGGCGGGGACGATCAGCGTCGGGAACGCACTCCTCTTCGCCGCCGCCCAGGCTGTGGCTTCACTGCTGATCCTGGCGATCGTGAACAAGGAAACGGCCCTGGTCGTCGCGGCCTCGTACCCGTTGCTCGTCGCGTACCCCTACATGAAGCGCATATTTGCCTGGCCCACGGCATGGCTGGCGTTGGTGATCAACTTTTATGCGCTGGCCGGCTGGACGGCGGTGACCGGGCGGATCGACTACCCGCCGGCCGTGTTCGGCCTGTACGCGTGCGGGTTCTTCTGGACCCTGTTCCACGACACGGTCTACTCCCACCAGGACAAGGAGTACGACCGGAGTATCGGTGTCACGTCTTCCGCTCTGATGTTCGGAAAGTCCAGCAAGGCGTGGCTGGGCATCTTCATCGCGCTGAGCGTCGCCAGCGCGTTGTGGGCCGGCGCCGAGGCGGGGACGGGCTGGGCCTTCTACGTACTCGTCGTGTTGGCGGGGCTCCTGCTTTCCTATCTGGTCGTACGCGTGGACCTGGACGTTCCGAAATCCTGCGGGGACACCTTCATCGTCAACCGCTACTTCGGCTGGATCATTCTCGCGGCGGCGATCGCCGGACAGTTCACCTGACGGACTTGATGCACGGCCGGCCGCAGTACCGGTATCCGAGCACGTCAACGATTGAAGGATGGGATACGGATGACAGATTCGATGTGGCAGGGAAATGGCGTCGACTTGGACGCCTACCTGTCTCGCGTGGGGTACGTGGCCGACGTGGCTCCGGATCTCGCTACGCTGCGGGGCCTGCACGCCGCCCACGTCGACGCCATCGCCTTCGAGAACATTGACGCGATACTCGGGCGGGCGGTGCCCTTGGACCTGGAAAGTGTCCAGGAGAAGATCGTGCGACGTGGCCGCGGCGGCTGGTGTATGGAACAGGTCGTCCTGGTGGCAGCCGTGCTGGACCGGATCGGGTTCACCTTCACCGCGCTGTCGGCCAGATCCCGGATCCGTACCGGAAACAAATTCGGCCCCGCCGTCCATGTCGCTCTGTGTGTCGAGTTGGACGACGAACGCTGGCTCTTCGATGTGAGTTTCGGTGGATACGGACTGCACGAGCCGATCCGAATCGCCGACGGCGCAACGGTGGACGGCGATTGGTCCTTCGACATGGTGCGGGAACCGCACGGTGAACACGTACTGCGATTCCTGCGGGCCGAGGGACCCGCGGAGATCTACGGTTTCACCACGGACGCGCGCTATCCGGCGGACTTCGAGATCCTCAACCACTTCTGCAGGACCCACCCTCGCTCACCGTTCAACCACCGGGTGATCCTCCAGCGCACACAGCCCACCGTGAGGCACGTCCTCATCGGCAACGCGCTCACCGAAATCCGTCCTGGAGAGCCGGCAAGTCACCGGGAACTGGACGAGGACGAGACGCTTTCTGCTCCCGAGAAGATCTTCGGGGTCACATTGGACCCGACCGAAGTCCAGTCTCTCAAGACCATGGCCGGCACGGCGGGAGCCGGTCGGAACTGACCTGGACCGAGTGTCCGCCCGGCCTGTCCATCGACAGTGGGGGAGGTTATAAGAATGATCAATCCAGAATTCGGAGCATTCTCCTTGGTGGAACGGCTGCGGTCGCTCCCGGAACATGATCCGAATGACGCAGTGGAGAACGCCATCCTCAGCAGGCTGGCCGACAACTGGAATCGGCGCGCGACGGTGAGGCGGCGGGAAGAAAGCCTGGACGACGTGTTCGAGCAGGACAGGCCGGACTTCCCCGTAGCCCTGCTGCCTTTCCGGACCCACCCTACATATCTTGCTCTCGACGACGAGGTCAAGGCCAGGATTCTTGCGTGGGGTTGGGTGGCGTTCAACAAGAACATCATGGACATCGAGCAGTTCGTGGTCAACCCGGGGTTCAGCCTGATCGCCAAAGAAGCCTTCGACACCGGGCTGGACGAATCCATGGCAATCGCGGTGACACAAGCCATGGTCGATGAGCAATACCACACGCTGATGCACCTGAACGCCAGTGCCGTAACGCGTCGGCAACGCGGCTGGCGCATGCCCGATTCCGCACTTCCGCTCGGATACAAAACACGCCGGCACGCGCACCGGCTCTCCGCCGCCGAGACACCCGAGCATCAGGCTCTGGTCTCACTCGCCTTCACCACGGTTGCGGAAGTCTCCATAAACGCCCACCTGGACCTCATCGCCGAGGATCACGAGATCCAGCCCGTGAACCGTCTGACGGCCGTCCTGCACAACCGTGACGAATACTGTCACGCCTCCATCGCGAACACCGTCGTTCAAGAGGCATGGAAGCGTTTTGGTGCCGAACAACGCGACTATTTCCTCACCGCGTTGGCCGACGGGATGGAGGCGTTCTCCGCCCACGACTTCACGACCTGGGCGAGGATCCTGGAACTACTCGAAGTGGAGGGGGGCGGACAGATGCTGCAAGACATCCAGAACGCCTCCGGCCGTGGACGGCTCCTTCAGGACTTCAGCGGGCTGCGGCAACTGTGCGAAGAGCTGGATGTCTTCGACTCCGTCCCCTTCGACTGGTCGACGGTGACGACCGAAGCCTCCTGACGGCCACCGACCACGCTGCATCCGATGTCTGAGCCAAGCAAGCCAAGCAGCGATCCAACTGGACCGGGAGGTGCCCGCACTCTCCTCTCTTCCGCCTCCGACAAACACTTGGTGCTAACCCATGCGCGTCCTGCTGATCGACAACTATGATTCCTACACCTACAACCTGTACCAGCTCATAGCGAAGGTGTACGGCATACCGCCCGTCGTCGTACGGAACGACACCGCGGACTGGGACCATCTCGATCTGAACGACTTCGATGCCGCGGTCATCTCGCCGGGACCGGGGCACCCGGCCATCCCCCGCGACTTCGGCCGCTCCCGCGACATCCTGGAGGACGCCCGGCTTCCGGTCCTGGGCGTGTGCCTCGGGCACCAGGGCATGGGACTCCTGGCGGACGCGCGGGTCACCCCCGCCCCGCAGCCCCGACACGGATACCTGTCCACGATCCAGCACAGCGGTGACGGACTCTTCGCCGGTATCCCGCAGGAGTTCACCGCCGTGCGCTACCACTCACTGAGCATCGCCGAACCCGTGCCCGCGCATCTCCGGATCACCGCGCGCGCCGAGGACGGCGTGGTCATGGGTCTGGCTCATCGCGACCGCCCCTGGTGGGGGGTGCAGTTCCACCCCGAGTCGATCTGCACGGAGCACGGTGCGCTCCTCCTGGCGAACTTCCGCGACCTGGCACTCGCCCCGGGCTCGCACGAGGGCAGTACCGGCATCCGCGATCGCCAAGTCACCACCGGAACCGGTGACTTGGCCGCGTCCGTCGCACCGTCGACTCCGCACCCGGACCCCGTACGACTCCAGGTGCAGGTCGGCGTCCTGGACGGAGCCGTCGACGCCGAGGCCGCGTTCCTGGACCTGTACGGCGCCGGCGCACGCTCCTTCTGGCTCGACAGCTCGCACGTCGAACCGGGCCTGGCCCGCTTCTCCTTCTTCGGCTCCGCGGAAGAGCCCGGAACGGAGATGCTGACCTACCGTGTGGAAGACCAGCATGTCGTCGTGGACCCCGCGGGAGGTATTCCGCGTCTGGAAGACGGCACCATCTTCGACGCCCTCAACCGCCGCACCGGCCGCGTGGTCACCGGTACCGAGGAGTTGCCCTTCGATTTCGCCGGCGGCTACGTCGGTTACTTCGGCTACGAGTTGAAGGCCGATCTCGGCGCCGACCGCACCCACCGGTCCCAGACCCCGGACGCCGTGTGGCTTCAAGCCGACCGATTCATCGCCGTGGACCACGCCGAAAACCGTACCTATGTCGTCGCCGTGTGCGAGCAGCAGGACGTGGACGCCGCCCAGAAGTGGATCAGTACCGTAGTCCCCACACTGGCCGACCTGCCCACAGCACGGCCCGACACGTCTCCGCCGCCCCTCGCCGAAAACCATGACGCGTCGAAACGCCTGGTCCGCCCGCGCACCCAGTACCTGGCCGACATCCATGAGTGCGATCGACTACTGCGGGAGGGCGTGAGCTACGAAATATGCCTCACCAACAAACTCCGCCTGCCCGCACCAGTGGACGATGTCGCCTACTACCAGCGCCTGCGCCGGCTCAACCCCGCTCCTTACGCCGCGTTTCTGCGCCTCGGCGAGGTCACGGTCTTCAGCTCCTCGCCCGAGCGGTTCCTCAAGGTGGACGCCGCTCGCACGGTGGAGACCAAACCGATCAAGGGAACAGCGCCCCGTCACCCGGACCCGCGAACCGATGATGAGAGGCGGCGCTCCTTGCAGATGGATCCCAAGACGCGCGCGGAGAATCTCATGATCGTGGATTTGCTCCGCAACGACCTCGGACGGATCTGCGAGGTCGGCAGCGTCGCTGTCCCGGCACTCATGGTGACGGAGTCGTACGCCACCGTGCACCAGTTGGTCTCCACGGTCACCGGGACGCTGCGCGACGACACGTCCGTCGTCGACGCGGTAGGGGCCTGCTTCCCCGGCGGATCCATGACGGGAGCGCCGAAGCTGCGCACCATGGAGATCATCGACACGTTGGAGGACGAAGCCCGCGGAGTCTACTCAGGAGCCCTCGGCTTCATCGGATACACGGGCACCACCGACCTCAGCATCACCATCCGCACCGCCGTGAGCCACGACGGTGAGTTGACCATCGGCGCGGGCGGCGCCATTGTCCTCGACTCCGACCCCGAGGCGGAGTACGAGGAGATGCTGCTCAAGGCCCAAGCGACTTTGCGGGCACTGCCGAAGGCGAGGGTTCCGCGCTCGTAGGCGCCGCGGGTCCAGTGAATACGTGAGCGAGCCCCCGGCCAGGTTGGTCACCGGGGGCTCGTTGCTGTCGTAGATCCCCCGTCGTAGCCGCCCGCGCGCCCGCGCAGGCCTGATCCGAACACGTCGAGTCGGGCACCGTGCCGGAGGCCGCCGCGGCCATTGCCGCTCAGGTGTGCTCGGGAGCGGTCGCGGTGGCGGAGAGGTCGTCGGGGCCGCCCGGGGAGTCGGTGATGGGCGGAGTGTCGGCGGCGGAGGCCCGCACGAGGCGGGGGCCGTCCGGCCCGTACACCGCGCGCGGTTCGGGAAACGCGATCAGCAGGCCGAGGTAGCTCATGGCCGCGAGGGCGAGACCGACCGGCAGGGAGATGTCGGCCCCGTTCGCGAGGTCGCCCAGCGGGCCGACGAACTGGCCCGGCAGGTTCACGAAGAGCAGCGCCACGACGGCGGACACCAGCCAGGCGGACATCCCGCGCCAGTTCCAGCCGTGAGTGAACCAGTAACGGCCGCCGCGCTGACGGCGGTTGAAGACCTGCAGCGCCTCCGCGTCGTACCAGCCACGGCGGGTGACATAGCCGAGAACCATCACGGTCATCCAGGGCGCGGTGCAGGTGACGATCAGCGTCGCGAAGGTGGAGATGGACTGGGTCAGGTTCAGGGCGAACCGGCCGAGGAAGAGGAACACGATCGACAGTGCCCCGATGAGGAAGGTCGCCCGGACCCGGCTGAAGCGCGGAAAGACGCTGGAGAAGTCGAGGCCGGTGCCGTAGAGCGCCGTGGTGCCGGTGGACAGGCCGCCGATCAGTGCGATCAGGCACAGCGGCAGGAAGTACCAGCCGGGCGAGATCGCCAGCAGCCCGCCGACGTAGTTGGGGGCGGCCGGGTCGACGTACTTGGCGGCCTTTGTGGCGATGACCGAGGCGGTGGCCAGGCCGAAGACGAACGGCAGCAGGGTGGCGAGCTGGGCGAGGAACGCGGCGCCCATCACCCGGCGGCGCGGTGTCGCGGCCGGGATGTAGCGGGACCAGTCACCGAGGAAGGCGCCGAAGGAGACCGGGTTGGACAGCACGATCAGTGCGGCGCCGATGAACGACGGCCAGAACAGCGGGTCGGCGGTCGAGGCGAAGGTGCCCGCGTAGCCGGGGTCGAAATCGTCGCCGAAGGCGACGGCGCCCAGCACGAAGAGCGCCGACGCGGCCGTCACGGCAACCTTGTTGACCAGCAGCATGAAGCGGAAGCCATAGACGCAGACGATGAGGACGAGGACCGCGAACACCGCGTAGGCGACGCCGTACGAGAACTCCGACTCCGGTACGTCGGCGAGCCGGTGGGCCCCGCCGATGAGCGCGTCACCCGAGGACCACACCGAGATCGAGAAGAACGCGATGGCGGTGAGCAGCGAGAGGAACGAGCCGACGATCCGGCCGTGGACTCCCAGGTGTGCCGAGGACGAGACCGCGTTGTTCGTGCCGTTCGCCGGGCCGAACAGCGCCATGGGGGCGAGCAGCAGCGCCCCGGCGACCAGGCCGAGGACGGTCGCCGCGAGACCTTGCAGGAAGGACAGCCCCAACAGGACGGGAAAGGCGCCGAGTACGCAGGTCGCGAAGGTGTTGGCGCCGCCGAAAGCCAGCCGGAAGAGGTCGATCGGGCGGGCCGACCGGTCCTCGTCCGGTATGCGTTCGACGCCATGGGTCTCGATCTCGGTGATCGACGTGGTCACGGGTTTCATCCTCCGGTCCGCCTGTGGCATCGCCCCGTGGTCAGGGGCGGGGCCACAGTCTGCGTCCCGCCCCTGACCAGCGGCAACCGTCGGTGGCGCGGGCTGGGGAGGATGGGGCGACTTCGGACTTACTCATCCAGGGGCTGTCCCGCACAGGAGCGGGACAGCCGCCTGTGGTGTCATCGCAGGTTGCGACGGAGCTCGTGGGGGAGGGCGAAGGTGATGGACTCGTCGGCGGTCGTCACGGTCTCGACATCGGCGTAGCCGCGCTCGGCGAGCCATTGCAGTACGCCGTCGACCAGGACGTCGGGGGCGGAGGCGCCGGAGGACAGCCCCACCGTGCTGACGCCCTCCAGCCAGGCCTCGTCGATCTCGTGAGCGAAGTCGACCAGATGGGCGGCGGGCGCGCCGGCGTCGAGGGCGACCTCGACCATGCGGACGGAGTTGGAGGAGTTCTTGGAGCCGACGATGATGACGAGTTCGGCGTCCTCGGCGAGTTTCTTCACCGCGGTCTGGCGGTTCTGCGTGGCGTAGCAGATGTCGTCGCTGGGCGGGGAGGTCAGGTTCGGGAAGCGCGTCTTGAGGGCATCGACGGTTTCCATGGTCTCGTCGACGGAGAGGGTGGTCTGGGAGAGCCAGACCACTTTGGATTCGTCGCGCACCGAGAGATCCGCGACGTCGTCGGGGCCGTCGACCAGGGTGATGTGGTCGGGGGCTTCGCCGCTGGTGCCGATGACCTCTTCGTGTCCTTCGTGGCCGATCAGGAGGATGTCGTAGTCCTCCCGCGCGTACCAGACGGCTTCCTTGTGGACTTTGGTGACCAGCGGGCAGGTCGCGTCGATGGTCGCGAGGTTGCGCTCGGCGGCTTCGGCGTGGACGGTCGGGGCGACGCCGTGGGCGGACAGCAGGACGATGGCCCCCTCGGGCACCTCGTCCGTGCGTTCGACGAATATGGCGCCCTTGTTCCGCAGGGTCTGCACGACGTGTTTGTTGTGCACGATCTCGTGGCGGACGTAGATGGGCGCCCCGTACTGTTCCAGGGCCTTCTCGACGGCGAGCACGGCGCGGTCCACGCCCGCGCACCATCCGCGGGGAGAGGCGAGCAGGACGCGGCGGGGTTGTGCGGCCGGGTCGGATACTGCGGGCGAGTTCGTCATGTGGTCCTCGACGTTGTGGGGAAGGTCAGGGAACGCAGTACGGCCATGATGTGGAGTGGGAGGGCGACGGTGTCCAGTGTGGTGAGTGTGTTCTGGCGTCGCTGAGCGCTCATCGCGGGGCGAGCCGAAGACGCGGGTGCGGGGCGATGGCCAGTTCCACTACGCCCAGGTCGGGACCCGGATGGCCGCCCGACGCACAGACCTTGGGGTCACGGGCGGCTCGGTAAGGGCATCGCGCACCAGGGGTCGCAGCTGAAACAGCACAACGCTACGGTAACGGACGGTCCGTACGACTGAACAGGTCGCGGTCACAGACGTGCCGACACGAGTGTTGACCGCAGGTTGACCAAGGGTGCTGCTTGTGCTGTACCTACCCATTTCCTCGGCCGGTCCCGGCACGAAAAGCCGTGCTCGACGATCCCGGGGGCGCGCGGTCGGTGCCTCCCGGGCCGGAGCATCAGGACTTCGGGACCCGGAACCATTCCGCGGTGCGGCTCGACCGGACCTGAGCGTAGGGACGCGCTTCAGCTGTCAGAGCCCGGCGACGGCAGGACGCCGGGCGGGAAGGGCTCCACGCCGACGACGTGGCGTACCCGGGAGGGCTCGATCAGTACGGTGACCCGCTGCTCGCCGGGGAGCAGCCACGGGTAGCGCTCGGCTCCCAGATATGTACGGGTGAGCCCGTCCATGTCCCGCTCCGCCTGCGGCCCTTCCACGAACCGGACGGCCCGGCCGCGGATCTGTACGCGGTCGTAGGGATTGTCCGGATCGGCGTGGGAGAGGGACACACGCGGATCATTGCGCAGGTTCCGCTCCTTGACCCGGCCGATCGAGGTGTTGAAGAAGACCAGGTCGCCGTCGAGCCCGACCCACATCGGGCTGATGTGCGGCGAACCGTCCGGCGCGGTGGTGGCGACGTACCAGAAGGTGGGCGCCTCGATCCGTGCGCGGATCGCTTGGGTCAGCCCGGTGTCGCTCGCGTCGGTGCTCATGCTCACCTTCGTACTCCCTCGCATCCTTGCGGATCAAGTCGAGTGCCTCGCACGGTCATAGCCGCGCGGCCGTGCGGATCAGTCCGGCCAGGGCGAGGGAGCGGCTGTGCGCGGGCCAGGCGATGTGGGTGACGACGGGGGGTGCGTCGGTCAGGGGGACGGCGGTGTGCTCGGCCCACAGCCAGGCGCGGGCGGAGTCGGGGAAGACGGCCGCGGTGCGTCCGAGGGCGATCAGCTGGGCCAGTTGCGTCTGGTCGTGGATCTCGGGCCCCGGGCCGGGCGGGTACGTGCCGTGGCGGGGCCAGCGGGCGAGGGGGAGACCGGGGATGTCGCTGATGTCGGCCAGGGACAGCGTCTTGCGTGCGGCGAGGGGGTGACCGGCGGGCAGGATGGCGCTCTGTCCCTCGGTCAGCAGTTCCTCGCTGTCGAATCCGGCGAGGGAGTTGAACGGCGCGTGCATGAACGCCGCGTCGGCACGACCGTCGCGCAGCATCTCTTCCTGCTCGCACATGCCGCTCGGCAGCACTTCGATCTCGGCGGCGTCGGGCTCGGCCGCGTAGGCGTCGAGAAGCTTCCGCAGCAGTTCGTGGGACCCGGCGGCCTTCACCGCCAGCACCAGGCGATCTCGGGGGCCGTCCGGACTGTCGGCGCCACCGGCGCGACGGGTACGGCGAGCGGCGGCGGTCGTCGCGTCGAGGGCCGCACGGCCCTCGTGCAGCAGCACCTCTCCGGCGCCGGTCAGGGAGACACCGCGGCGGTTACGTTCCAGCAGGGTGACGCCGAGGCGCCGCTCGAGCTGCTGGATCGCCCGGGACAGGGGTGGCTGGGCCATCCCGAGGCGCTCGGCGGCGCGGCCGAAGTGCAGTTCCTCCGCGACGGCCGTGAAGTACCTCAACTCGCGTGTCTCCAAGGTGTCCACGGCCACACCCTACTTCGGTGATACCTGCCGGGTATGACAGGGCACCGCGTCGGTGTTGGATGCGTCGCTCGTCCGCGAGCGAGTATCGGAGGCATGAACGAAACGAAGACCGCGCTGGTGACCGGCGCGAACAAGGGGATCGGTTACGAAATCGCGAACGGGCTGGGCGCCCTCGGGTATCGCGTGGGTGTGGGAGCCCGTGACGGGGCCCGACTCGAGGCCGCCGTCGAGGAGTTGCGCGCCGCCGGGGTGGACGCGTTCGGAGTGCCGCTGGACGTGACCGGCGACCGGAGCGTCACCGATGCCGCGGAACTGGTCGAACGGCAGGCCGGGCGCCTGGACGTCCTGGTCAACAACGCCGGCATCTCGGGAGAGATGGGGCCGGGGTGGGGGCAGGACCCGACCACGCTCGACCTCGACGTGCTCCGCACGGTAGTGGAGACCAACGTCATCGGTGTCATCCGGGTGACCAACGCGATGCTGCCGCTGCTGCGACGCTCGACATCGCCACGCATCGTCAACGTCTCCAGCTCCGTCGGCTCCCTGACCCGGCAGGCGGACCCGGACATCGAGATCGGCCCCGTCATGGCCGCCTACTCGCCGTCGAAGACGTTCCTCAACGCCGTCACCGTGCAGTACGCCCGGCAGTTCGCCGGTACGGACATCCTGATCAACGCCGCCTGCCCGGGACTGGTCGCGACCGACTTCACCGGCTTCCAGGGGCCCCGCACCGCTGAGCAGGGCGCGGCCACGGCGATCCGGCTCGCCACGCTGCCCGACGGCGGCCCGACCGGCTCGTTCTTCGAGGACGAAGGCGTCGTCCCCTGGTGACCGCCTGACGAAAATGGCGACAGAAGATGTCGGGTATCCACGGTTGGCTGTACGCATGACATTCACCTGGGCCGATTTCGTCTCGGCGGAGCCGCGCTTCGCCGAGACCGTTCAGCGGCGATTCGAGAAGTACCCCCACCATGTCCTCGGCACTCTCCGCGGTGACGGCTCCCCGCGTCTGACCGGACTCGAAGTCGCCTTCCGTTTCGGGGAGTTGTGGCTCGGCATGATGCCGAATTCCCGAAAGGCGCAGGATCTGCTGCGCGATCCGCGTTTCGCCGTACACGCGAATCCGGGTGCGGGCGACAGGATGGAGGACGGCGACGTCCGGGTCGGCGGGCGTGCGGTGGAGGTGACCGACGCCGCTGTGCTCGCACGGTTCGCCGAGACGGTCGCGCCGCCGCTGCCGTTCCATCTTTTCCGCGCGGATCTCGCCGAGGTCGTACGGACCGGTATGGACGGCGACGAGCTGTTCGTACAGGTCTGGCGGCCGGAGCGGGCGCTGCGCACCGTACGGCGGCGGGGCGACGACAGCCCGCCGCGCGAGGAGGGGTGAGGGGACGCGCCGGGAGGGGTGAGAGGAGAGGGGAGGGGACGAGAGGGGAGGGGCGGCGGGCGTCGAAGGGCTGTTGCGAGGCGGCCCCGGCCGCGCTGGAGGCCGCCGGGGGCGGGTGCCGGCGGGTGTCGCGATCTTCCTCGGCGACCCGCTCGATTCCCGCCACCGGGGCGTGCTAGGCTGACTGCGTTGCAGTTTTGGTACCCATGAACTTTATGTGCGCCTGACGGGAATGTTCCTCAGGCGCATTATTGTTTTTGCCGGCTTCTCCGGATGGGGCTCAATGCGGCGACGAGGAATTCGTAAAGTGCGGATTTCCGGCTCTGCACCTGTTTTAGGAGAATGACATGGCTACTGGCACCGTGAAGTGGTTCAACTCGGAAAAGGGCTTCGGCTTCATCGAGCAGGACGGCGGCGGCGCCGACGTCTTCGCCCACTACTCGAACATCGCCACCCAGGGCTTCCGTGAGCTCCAGGAGGGCCAGAAGGTCTCGTTCGACGTCACGCAGGGCCAGAAGGGCCCGCAGGCGGAGAACATCGTCCCGGCCTAGTTCCCGGACGCGTACCTCGCAGCCGGGGCCCGCACCGTGCAGGTGCGGGCCCCGGCTCGCGCTGTCCTCAGGCCCAGGAAGGCATTTTTCCGTATGACTCGACCCGAACGCCCGGCCCGTGCTGCCCGACCCGCCGGCAAGCGCCCGGTGAACTCCCGCGCCAAGGGACCCGCGAAGGGCTCGGCGAAGGCACCCGCCCGCCGCGCCGCCGCGCGCCCGCAGGAATTCACGCTGCCGGAAACCCTCACCCCCGCACTGCCCGCCGTCGAGGCGTTCGACGAGCTGGACATGCCCGCCGGCCTGCTCAAGACCCTTACCGCGCAGGGCGTGACCGAGCCGTTCCCCATCCAGGGCGCGACTCTGCCGAACTCCCTCGCCGGCCGCGACATACTCGGCCGTGGACGCACCGGATCGGGCAAGACCCTCGCCTTCGGCCTGGCACTGCTCGCCCGCATCGCCGGCCGGCGTGCCGAACCGCGCGCGCCTCTCGCCCTGGTGCTGGTGCCCACGCGCGAGCTGGCGCAGCAGGTGACCGACGCGCTCACGCCGTACGCCACCGCCGTCAATCTGAAGCTGACCACGGTCGTCGGCGGACTCTCCATCGGCAAGCAGGCGGGCGCGCTGCGGCGCGGCGCCGAGGTGCTCGTCGCCACGCCGGGACGGCTCAAGGACCTCATCGAGCGCGGCGACTGCCGGCTCGACCAGGTCTCCATCACCGTGCTCGACGAGGCCGACCAGATGGCCGACATGGGCTTCATGCCCCAGGTCACGGCGCTGCTCAAGCAGGTCGAGGCGGACGGGCAGCGGATGCTGTTCTCGGCGACGCTGGACAAGAACATCGACCGGCTCGTACGGCAGTACCTCAACGACCCCGTGGTCCACTCCGTCGACCCGTCCCAGGGTGCGGTCACCACGATGGAACACCACGTGCTGTACGTCCTGGACGAGACGGACAAGAAGGAAGTCACCACGCGGATCGCGGCGCGTGACGGCCGGGTGCTGCTCTTCCTGGACACCAAGCGTTCCGTGGACCGGCTGGTCAAGCGACTGCTGGCGAGCGGTGTACGGGCCTCCGGGCTGCACGGCGGCCGTTCGCAGCCGCAGCGCAACCGGACGCTCGAACAGTTCAAGACCGGCCTGGTCACCTGCCTCGTGGCGACCAATGTCGCGGCCCGTGGCATCCATGTCGACGACCTCGACCTCGTCGTGAACGTCGACCCGCCCGTCGACCACAAGGACTACCTCCACCGTGGCGGGCGCACCGCCCGCGCGGGGGAGTCCGGCAGTGTGGTCACGCTGGTGCTGCCCGAGCAGCGGCGCGAGATGACCCGGCTGATGTCCGACGCGGGTATCGCGCCCAGGTCGGCCAGGATCAAGTCGACGGACGAGGAGCTGACACAGCTCACCGGTGCGCGGGAGCCCTCCGGGGTGGCCGTCACCATCGACGTGCCGCAGCCCGTCGTCCAGGCGAAGCAGAAGTCGCGGCCGTCGCGGCCGGCCCGTAAGAACACCGGCGGTGGCGGCGCGGCCGGTGCCACCTCCGGCGGGTCTGCCCGAGGCGCCTCCTCCGGCGGAGCGGCGCGGCTCGGTGGCGGCAGCGCCTCCCGTGGCAGCCGGGGCCGCCGGAGCCGTCCGGGACGGGGCACCGAGGGCGGGCGTCGCACCGCCGCCTGAGGCCGTCCGTCAACTGCTCGAGCCCGGCATCGCGTTCAGCGCGGTGCCGGGCTTTTGGCTGCCCCGGGAAGGGGCAGGGCGTGAGATCCGGGGGCGGTCTCGGTCCGCGGCGGGTTCTACGGCGTGGATGTACGGCACGCTACGGACTCGGGACCGATGGTTAACTTCCGGGAAATTACCCGTAGTTGGGATTGACGTGTACGCGTCTACGCGCGTCATCATAGGTGCCATGCGAATTCCCCCACGTATCGCCACCCTCGGCGGCGTCGCCGCCCTGGTCTCCACGCTCCTGGTCGGCGGGGTCACCGCCACCGCCGCCACCGCGGCCCCCACCGCGGTCGGCAGCATCTGCTACTCCAACCTGCCGTCCCAGGCACACGACACCCTCGACCTCATCGAGGTCGGCGGGCCGTACCCGTACTCCCAGGACGGCGGCGTCTTCCAGAACCGCGAAGGCATCCTGCCGAGCCAGTCCGCCAGTTACTACCACGAGTACACGGTCATCACCCCGGGCTCGTCCAACCGTGGCGCTCGCCGCATCGTCACGGGCAACAAGACCGACGAGGACTACTACACGTCCGACCACTACGCGTCGTTCTCGCTGGTCAAGTACAGCTGCTGAGTCACGTACAGCTGCTGAGCCACGGCCGCCGAGTCACGGCCGTTGAGACAACCGGAAGGTAACCTCCGTCCCATGACGGTGACGTATGTGATCGACGGGGCGGAGGTCACCGGCCTCGACCGCTTCTGGCAGGTGATCGGTGCGGCCGTGAACGGGCCCGGCGGGTACTTCGGGAGCAATCTCGACGCGCTCGCCGACTGCCTCTCCGGCGGGTACGGAACGCCGGACGACGGCGACTTCGTCATCGAGTGGCGCCGGCACGAACTCTCGCGCCGGGCCCTGGGCCAGGAGGAGACCGTGCGCACGCTCCAGCGGCGGCTGGAGCGTGCGGCGCCGGGCAACAGGGCCGCGATCCAGGTGCGGTTGGACGAGGTACGGGCCGGCCGGGGGACCACGGTCTTCGACGAGCTGGTGCGGCTCATCGAGGAGGAAGCGCCCGGCGTGCTCCGCCTTCTCTGACGGGTCGGCCGGTCGGCCGGATCGTTGGACAAGGCTCGTGGCCCTTGGGGCGCCCGGGGTTGTGCCGTCCCTCTGATCAGCGGCGCCGGGGAAGCGTCCGCTCCAGCCGCCGCCGCTCCGGGCCGTGCGGTACGTACCGTACGGCGGCCACCGCCGTCGCCCGCGCGTAACCGCCGGGATCCTCGTCGGCGAGGATCCGGGCCAGCACATCGACCGCGCGCGGATCCTGACGGACCGCCAGACCCTTGGCCGCCTCCGCCGCAGTGTCCGCGTCCGGGTCGTTCAGCCGGGCCGCCAGCGCCTCACGGATCTCGTGGGTGTCCGCGTCCACCTCCGCCAGGGCCGGCACCGCCCGGTCCCTGACCGAGGCGTCCGCGTCCCTGCTCAACAGGATCAGCGCCCGCACCCCGGCGTGGCCGGAGCCGTCGTCACATTCGCGCTCGTCCTCGCCATTTCCGGTCGGTACGAGTCCGGCCAGCGCCAGCGCGACCTGGCGCCGTACCGCGGCGTCCGGATGGGCGGTGTGGCGCAGGATCTCCGGCAGCGCGGCCGGGTCGCCGTGCAGGCCCAGGCCCCGCACCACCACGCGGACCAGCTCCGGCTCGGCCGTTTCCGCTTCCCGGGACAGCTCGCGCAGCAGGGGCACCGCGCGAGCCGTGAACGGACTCGCCCCGTCCGCCCCGTCCGCCGTGCCCAGCCGCGCCAGTACACCGGCGGCGAAGGCCCGCCGCAACGGCTCGTCGCTCGCGCACCAGGCAGCCGCCGCCTGGAACGTCTCCTCGTCGCCGCGCCGCGACAGCGCGGCCACCGACTCGGTCCAGTCGTCCCGCCCGGGATCGCCGCAGTGCAGCGCGCGCCCCGCCAGCTCCTCGTACGGGGTCGCGATGCCCAGCTCCGCCTCCAGGAGTGTCGCGACGGCCGCGTGCCCGGTCTGCTGCTCCTGCCCGGCCATCGGCTCGCCGTCCCGCAGCAGTTCGACCACGACGGTCAGTGAGCCGTCCTCCTCGATCCGGCGTACGACCGTCTCGTATCCGTCGCCATAGGCGCGCAGCAGGCCGTCCCGCAGTTCCTGTTCCACGTCGAGCGCCATCCAGCGCCGTGCCTCGGCGAGCGCCGCTTCGCGCGCCCCGAGGCGCACGCCGTCGGCATTGTGCGTTTCGTCGCGCGCTCCGTCGTGTGTGCCGTCGGCTGTTCCGGCGTGCGCGCCCGCGCCGTAGCGCAGCAGGACCCGTACGGACGGTGTGGAGCCACGGCGGGCGGCCAGCTGGAGGGGCGGTTCACCGCCGGGGCTCGGCAGGTCGGGGTCGGCGCCGTACTCCAGCAGCGCCTCCAGCGTGTCGGGGAAACCCTGGACCACCGCCCACGTGACGGCCGTGAAATCGAACTGCTCCCGGCTGTCGGGCCGGGCGCCCGCCGCCAGCAGGGCCCGGACGACTTCGGTGTGCCCGCCGCAGGCCGCCGCGCACAGCGGCAGATCCCCGCGCTCCGGGCCGCTCGCCCGCTGCGGGTCGGCGCCCGCAGCCAGCAGCAGCCGTACCAGCCCCGCCTCGTCGCTGACAGCCGCCAGGTAGAGAGCTGTCTGGCCCTCGCTGTCGGTCGCCTCGGCCGGCACGCCCGCCCGGAGCAGGCGGACGACGGCGTCACTCTCGCCGCCGTACACCGCCTCGAACAGTGCCTGGGTATCCGCCGCGGGCTCTTTCGTCATGCTTCGACCCTACGTTCGCCCCGGTATCGGCGTCGTTCAGGCGTTCAGGTGTCGCATTCCAGTACCGTCCGGCACAGTCCGCACCGCGCCCGGACCCGGCCCTGGACGGGGATCCGGATGCGCTGATGGCAGGTCGGGCAGGGGAACGAGACCCGCGGTCCCTCCGGCAGCAGCTCGAACGCGTAGGGCGAGGACGGGTCCGTGGCGGCGCCCGGATGATCGAGGGCGTACCGGCGGTCCTTGGCATAGCGGTGCCGGCCCGACCAGCCGGCGGTGGTCAGCGGCGGTTGCTGTTCGTCGCGCAGCGCCCGCGCCCTGCCTTTCGTATACGACGTGTAGCCCTGCGGGCTGGTGAACCAGATCCGGGGGTCCTCGTCGAAGACCAGCGCGCGCTTGGCCAGTACGTAGCCGAACTCCTCGGGCGTGAGATAGCCGAGCTTCTGGCTGGAGTCGCGGTCCTCGCGGTACGCGTCGAGCAGCAGCCAGCCCGCACCCAGATAGGTGGTTGCGGTGTCGGTGAGGATCTCGTTGTCGCGGGTGCCGGGGAAGCTCAGCCCGAGCCGGTGCAGCAGGACATGGGTGATCTCGTGGGCCAGGGCGGCGCCGATGTCCCTGCGGTGGCTGCGGAAACGGTTGTTCAGCTCGATGAAGTACTCGGGCCCGGCCGTCAGCTCGACGTTCGCCGCGTGCCGCATCTCGCGGAAGCTCACGATCACGCGCGCGTCCGGCAGGCGCAGTTGCCCCACCAGGGCGCGGGCCACCCGCTGGGTGCCGAGATGGAGATCGTCCACGTCGGAGAAGGCCACATCGGCGGGGGCGACGCTGGTCGCGTACGAGCGGATGCCGTCGGGGGAGAGGCGCCGGTAGAGCGCGGTGATCGCCGCTCGCGCCATCTCGATGTGCGGATAGCCGTGGACGACCTCGCCGCCGTTCGTCACATCCGTACCCCCTCGAAGGACGGTCCGGGGCCGGACGGAGCCCGGCCCGCACCGCGTCAACTTTACGGGGACGGGCCTGGGGCGGCGGGGGATCCGTCCGTTCAGCGGACAGTGTCCGGCAAACGTGTCCTCGGGATGGCTGAAAACTGCCTCTTGTGACTTCGCTGATCTTCTCCGCATAATCCGGCATCACGCTTTTTTGTCGAGCCCATGTCAGCCCCACGTGTGAGATCTACGCGTGTCAGATCTGTTCGTCTCAGGTCTGCGCGTGTCACATCTACGCGCAATGACCGGGCCCGGCGATCGAGCGCTACCCGCCGCACCACCCCCACCTCCAGCAGCCCCCACGAAAGGCAGACCCTTGAGCGTTCTGGGTGTCCTCAAGAGATGCGCCGCCGCCGGCGCCGTCGTTCTCGCCGCTGTCAGTCTTCAGCCCAGCTCGGCCTCCGCCGCGCCCGCGCCGGACAAGACCACCAAGGCCGCCGCGCCCGTCGCGCCGCCCGTCGTCGGTGGCACCCGCGCCGCGCAGGGTGAATTCCCCTTCATGGTCCGGCTCTCCATGGGCTGTGGCGGCGCGCTGTACTCCTCGACCATCGTCCTGACCGCCGCGCACTGTGTGGACGGCTCCGGGAACAACACCAGCATCACGGCCACCGCCGGGGTCGTGGACCTCCAGAGCACCAGCGCCATCAAGGTCAAGTCCACCAAGGTGCTCCAGGCCCCCGGCTACAACGGCTCGGGCAAGGACTGGGCGCTGATCAAGCTCGCGTCGCCGATCAACCAGCCGACCCTGAAGATCGCCACCAACGCCACGTACAACACCGGCAACTTCACCGTCGCCGGCTGGGGCGCGGCCACCGAGGGCGGCGGCCAGCAGCGCTACCTCCTCAAGGCGACCGTTCCGTTCGTCTCCGACGCCAGTTGCAGCGCGTCGTACGGCGGCGACATCATAGCCGCCGAAGAGATCTGCGCCGGATACTCCCAGGGCGGCACCGACACCTGCCAGGGCGACTCGGGTGGCCCGATGTTCCGCAAGGACAACGCCGGAGCCTTCATCCAGATCGGCATCGTGAGCTGGGGCAACGGCTGCGCCCGCCCCGGATACCCCGGTGTCTACACCGAGGTCTCGAACTTCGCTTCCGCGATCCAGTCGGCCGCCTCGACCCTCTGAGCACCGAGCTGAACAGCGGGACATACACGTAGGAGAGGGGCGGACGGGGGCCAACGTGCCCTGTCCGTCCCTCTCTTCCCGTCTCTCCTCCTGATCTGGTTCTCTTCCCGCCTCGGTCAGCCGAGTTGTACGTACCCCTCGCCCGCGGCCTCCAGCTCCAGCACCCACAGCTCGTTGCCGCCCTCGCGCAGCACCGGACCGGGAACGTGCAGCGACTCCTGGGGCCCCCGCGACCAGTAGCGGCCCAGGCAGAAACCGTTCACCCAGACGAAGCCCCGGGTCCAGGAGGGGAGGGTGAGCGAGGCGTCGCCGACGCCACGGACCTCGAACTCCGCGCGGTACAGCCCCCGGTGACCGAGCCGGTCCGGAACCCGGCGGTGTGCCGGCTGCGCGTCCGCTTCCGAGCCGGTCTCCCGGTCCGCTTCCGGAGCCGACTCCGGGGACAACGACGGTGCCGACTCCGGCGTCAACGACGGTGCCGACTCCGGCGTCAACGACGGTGCCGACTCCGGCGTCAACGACGGTGCCGACTCCGGTGCCTTGAGCGGGATCCGCCCGACCGCCGACGCGTCGTCGAACGCGTCCAGCCGCAGGCCCCGGGACCGTACCCCGTGCAGATACTGCAACTCGTGCAGCACCCCGCCCGTGATGCCCTTCGACTCGCCGAGGCGCGGCCCGTAGTTGACCCGGCCCAGCGACTCCACCCAGATCTCGACCGACGCCGGCCCGGCCACCGGCTCCGCGAGCGCCGGGGCCTCCCCGCTCAGCACCCCGGCCCGTACGCCGTCGACGTACACCACGGCCATGTCGCGCAGCCCGGCCAGGGTGAGCGGACCGGGCTTGCGCGGCCCCGGGATCGTCAGCCGGTGGCGCACCAGCCCCCGGTCGACGTCCAGTTCCTCGAAGGACGGCGGCAGCGCCGTCCGGGACTCGGGCCCGCCGAGCGTGTCCATGACCTCGTCCAGCGACGCCCACCCGGTGAACTCCGCCCGTACGGGACCGGCCAGCGCGGGCGGAGCCGGCGGGACCTCGGGCAGCGGACCGTCCTGGAACTGCGCGAACACCTCGCGGAACAGCCGGAACTTCTCCGTCGGCCGCCCCGCCTCGTCGATCGGCGCGTCGTAGTCGTACGACGTCACATCCGGCTCCAGCGCGCCCCCGTTCAGCTCACCGGAGCGATTGGCGCCCGCCCAGCCGGCGAAGTTCGTCCCGCCGTGCGCCATATACACATTGACCGAGGCGCCCGCCTCCAGGATCTCCCGCAGCGCGGCGGCCGCGTCCGCCGGGTCCCGTACGACCCGCTCCCCGCCCCAGCGCTCGAACCAGCCGCACCAGAACTCCATGCACATCAACGGTCCGTGGGGCCGGTGCGCGCGCAGTACGTCGAAGGCGGCGCGCGCACCCGAGCCGAAGTTGACCGTCGCGAGCAGCCCGGGGACGGAGCCGCCGGTGAGCATGTGGTCCTCGGGCCCGTCCGAGGTGACCAGCGGAACCGTCACGCCGCACTCCCCGACCAGCTCGGTGAGCCGGCCCAGATAGACCTGGTCGGTGCCGTAACTCCCGTACTCGTTCTCGATCTGCACCATGATCACCGGACCGCCCCGGTCGATCTGGCGCTCCACGACCTGGGGCAGCAGACGGCGGAACCACCGCTCCACCGGCCCCAGAAACGCCGCGTCCCGTGTCCGCACCCGCGCGCCCAGCGGGCCCGTCAGCCAGTGCGGCAGACCGCCGTTGTCCCACTCCGCGCAGATGTACGGGCCCGGCCGTACGATCGCCCACAGCCCCGCCTCGCGCGCCGCGTCCAGGAACCGGCCGAGCGCCGCCACGTCGTGGTGACGGCCGGGCTCCGGCTCATGGAGATTCCACGGGACGTACGTCTCCACGCAGTTGAGGCCCATGGCGCGCAGCATCGCGAGCCGGTGGCCCCAGCGCGCCTCATGGACCCGGAAGTAGTGCAGCGCCCCCGACAGCAGCCGGACCGGCCGGCCGTCCACCAGAAAATGCTCGTCCCCCACCGTGAACTCAGCCACCGTTACCGCTCTCCTGCCCGTTGTCCTTCGGCCCGCCGTGCGTTCCGTCACTGGTCATGGCCCACCTTCTCCCCCTGGCGAGCGGACGGTCCATGGACAAAGATCAGCTCTGTTTGGACACAACCGAAGAGGTGGGATGCCGGTTGGTGAGAGCGACGGCGACGGCGACAGGGACGGCGACAGGGACGGCGACAGGGACAGCGACAGGGACGACGACAGGGACGACGACAGGGACAGGGACAGGACCAGCGACAGCGACAGGGAGAAAGGGCGGAAGCGGATGTACGACACGTGGATGCGGTATCTCACCCCCAGCCCGGCCCACCACCGCCTCGGCCTCGTCTGCCTCGGCGTCGGACTCCAGCACGGCTGTCTGCCCACGGTCGGACCGCGCACCCTCGACCACCATGTGGCCGTCGTCATCAGCGCGGGCAGCGGCTGGTTCCGGTCGGCGGACGGGCGGCGCACCACCGTCAGCGCGCCCGCGGTGCTCTGGCTGACGCCCGGCACCCCCCACCACTACGGCCCCGACCAGCACCACGGCTGGGACGAGAGCTTCGTCGCCTTCACCGGACCCGCCACCGCCACCTACACCGAACTCGGCTACATCGAGCCCGACCGGCCCGTCGTCCCCCTCTCCGACGCGACCGGCGCCCGAGCCGCCGTCGCCCGGATCGCCCGCGCCGCCCGCCGGGGCAACCCGCTGCTCGAAGTCGAGACGGGCGCGGCCGTACACGAACTCCTCGTCGTACTGCGCCGGGCCCGCGCCGACGTCGACGCCGAGGGCGACCCGGTGCTCCAGGCACTGACCCGCGACGCCTGCCGCCCGCTCACGGTCGCCGAACACGCGGCCCGCCACGGAATGACCCCCGCCGAACTGCGCACGGTCGTACGCAGGGCCGTCGGCCGCGGGCCCAAGGACTACCTCCTGGGTATCCGGCTCGGCCGCGCCAAGGAACTCCTCGCCGCCACGGAACTCCCCGTCGCCGCGGTCGCCCGCCGGGTCGGCTATCACGACCCCGCCTACTTCTCCCGACTGTTCACCCGCCGGGTGGGCATGGCCCCCGTCCGGTTCCGAGAACAGCAGGCCCGTGCGGTCCCGGGCGCCGGCCGGGGCGACGACGTCCCGGCCCCGGCGTCGTGATCCCGCCCCTCTGATCCCGCCCCTCTGACCGCGCCCCGATCCCGCATCCTGGCCACCCTCAGCCGGTCGAACGCCGGTCCGTCTAAGCTGCCGGACCATGACCACGAGCAACGCCGGCATCGACGACTCCGTACGCGCCGAACTGAACCGCCTCCGCGAAAGCATCGACAACATCGACGCGGCCGTCGTCCATATGCTCGCCGAGCGCTTCAAATGCACCCAGCAGGTCGGCCTCCTCAAGGCCGAACACCAGCTGCCCCCGGCCGACCCGGCCCGCGAGGCCCGCCAGATCATCCGGCTCCGGCAGCTGGCGGAGAGCGCCAGGCTGGATCCGGCCTTCGCCGAGAAGCTGCTCAACTTCATCGTCGCCGAGGTGATCCGCCACCACGAGACGATCGCGGACGAGACACGCAGCGGGACCGGTGGCGAGAGCACTGTGGACGGTGGGGAAGGCGCCGCCGGCGGCGGGACACCGTCGTCGTGACGGCCGTACGGGCCGACCACAGGCGGACGGCCACGCACCGCTCCGTACGGGAACGCCGGAGCCACCCCGCGCGTTGACAGGCGACAGCCGAAGCGACAGCCGAAGCGACAGCCGAAGCGACAGCCGAAGCGACAGCCGAAGCGACAGCAACGGCTGCGGAACGGCTGCGGATACGTACCACCGGGGGCAGTGACGCCGCTCCACTTTCCCCTCACGTCACAAGGGCCCCTGGCACAGGCCCGCGGAGCCGTCGCCGTGCGCTGACAGCGCAAAGAACACTGCTGCGCGCCCTGCGGCCCATCGGGCAGCATGGCCCCATGTCCGTACTGACGCGCGACGAAGCGCAGACCCGAGCCCAGTTCCTCGACGTCCACCGGTACACGATCGCTCTCGATCTCACCACCGGCGACGACACCTTCGACTCCCGTACCGTCGTTCACTTCACCGCACGGGCCGCGGGAGACACCTTCGTCGAGATCAAGCCGGCCGGTCTGCGCTCCGTCACCCTCGACGGACAGCCCCTCGACCCCGCGGCGCTCACCGGGAACCGGCTCGCACTCACCGGACTCGGCGCGGGCGAGCACGAGTTGCGCGTCGAAGCCGACATGCGGTACTCCCGTACCGGCGAAGGCATGCACCGCTTCACCGACCCCACCGACGGCGAAACCTACGTCTACACCCAGCTGTTCCTGGACGACGTCCAGCGCGTCTTCGCCGCCTTCGACCAGCCCGACCTCAAAGCCGTCTTCGAACTCACCGTCACCGCACCGGACCACTGGACCGTCCTCGGTAACGGCATCGCCCAGCAGACCGGCCCGCGCCAGTGGACCCTCGCGCCCACCCCGCTCATCTCCACCTACCTCGTCGCGGTCGCCGCCGGCCCGTGGCACTCCGTACGCACCGAACACGCCGGACTGCCCTTCGGCATCCACTGCCGGCGCTCCCTCGCGACCCACCTAGACGCCGACGCCGACGAGCTCTTCGACATCACCCGTGCCTGCTACGACCGTTACCACGAGAAGTTCGACGAGCCCTACCCCTTCGACTCGTACGACCAGGCCTTCGTCCCCGAGTTCAACGCGGGCGCCATGGAGAACCCCGGCCTCGTCACCTTCCGCGACGAATACGTCTACCACTCCGCCGTCACCGACACCGAGCGGCAGACCCGCGCCGTGGTCATCGCCCACGAAATGGCCCACATGTGGTTCGGCGACCTCGTCACCCTCGCCTGGTGGGACGACATCTGGCTCAACGAGTCCTTCGCCGAGTACATGGGCTACCAGATCCTCACCGAAGCCACCCGTTTCACCGACACCTGGGTCGACTTCGGCATCGGCAGGAAGGCCTGGGGATACGACGCCGACCAGCGTCCCTCCACCCACCCCGTCGCCCCCGACCCGGACGCCGTCCCCGACACCGCGTCCGCCCTGCTCAACTTCGACGGCATCTCCTACGCCAAGGGCGCCTCCGCACTGCGCCAACTCGTCGCCTGGCTCGGCGAGAAGGACTTCCTCGCCGGTATCAACATCCACTTCGCCCGGCACAAGTTCGGCAACGCCACCCTCGCCGACTTCATCGACTCCCTCGGCCGGGCCACCGAGCGCGATGTGCACGCCTGGGCCGCCCAGTGGCTCCGTACCACCGGCGTCGACACCCTCACCCCCGAGATCACCGGCAGCGCGACCGCGTGGAACCTCGGAGTCGTACGAGACGGCAGCCGCCCGCACCACATCGCCGTCGGCGCCTACGACATCGACCCCGTCGACCCCGCCCGCCTCATCGAACGCGAGCGCTTCGCACTCGACCTCCCGGTACCCGACAGCCCCGGCGCGGACGCCGACACCGGCACCGGCACCGGGACGGGGACCGGCACCCGTACCGGCCGCCGTCCCGCCCTCCTCGTCCTCAACGACAGCGACCTCACCTACGCCAAGGTCCGGCTCGACGGCCCCTCCTGGGACACCGCCCTGTGTGCCCTCTCCGGCATCCCCGACCCCCTCACCCGCACCGTCATCTGGAACGCCGCCCGCGACCTGGTCCGCGACGGCGGCAGCGACTCCCCGGCACACGGCGGATCGGACATGCCCCCCGCCACCCCGGGCATGACACCCGCCGCCTACCTCGGCGCCGCTCGCACCCACCTCCCGCTCGAAACCGACCTCGCCATCGTCCAAGGCGTCCTCGCCTTCGCCGCCGGCCAGATCACCGACCGCTACCTCACCCCCGAGAACCGGCCCGCCGCCCTCGCCACCCTCACCAGCGTCTGCCGCGACCTCATCCGCCGCACCGAGGACGGTAACCACCCCGGGCTGCGCCTCACCGCCGTACGCCACTTCATCGACGCCGCCACCCAGCCCGACACCATCCAGGACTGGCTCCACTCCGGCAGCGTCCCCGGCGGCCCCGAACTCGACCCCGACCTGCGCTGGCGCATTCTCACCCGCCTCGCCGTACTCGGCGCCGTCGACGCCGCCACCATCGACGCCGAACTCGACCGCGACCCCAGCGCCACCGGCCAGGAAGGCGCCGCACGCTGCCGTGCCGCCCTGCCCGACCCGGCCGCCAAAGCCCAGGCATGGGCCTCGATGTTCGACTCCGACGACCTCTCCAACTACCTGTTCAGCGCCACCGCCCGAGGATTCTGGCATCCCGAACAGGCGGACCTCGTACAGGAATACGTCCCCCGCTACTACCCCGAAGCCGTCGCCCTCGCCGACCGCCGCGGCCCCGCCATCGCCGACGCCGCGGGCCGCTATGCCTTCCCCGCGTACGCCATCGACGCCAAATCACTGCGCCTCGGCCAGGAGTGCCTGGACCGTACGGACATGATCCCGGCGCTGCGTCGCAAACTCGCCGACCAGCTCGACGACGCCCACCGGGCGCTGCGGGTCCGTACGGCCCGGCCGACCGGCTGACCGTCGTCCGGCGCGGTCCGACCGGCCGCCAACCCCACGGGCACCACCAACCCCGCGGGCACCGGCAAACCCGTGGGCACCACCAACCCCGCGGGCACCGGCAAACCCGCGGGCACCGGCAACCCCGCGGGCTGCGCCGAGAGCGCGCCCCGGGGCGGGGCCGGGGTCCGCCGTACACGCACGCACCGCGCAGGCGCACGTACACGCGTACGGCGGATCCGGGGCGGGGCCAAGTGGAGTCTTTTCAGCCGTCCTTCACCACACTTGCGCCCACGGCGATACCACTCCCGGGTCCGGATCGTTGTCCCCCGTAGGCACCACCACCGACCCCCGGGACCCCCGGGCGCCCGACTCGTGGAAGGCAGTATCTGCCGATGACCGCCCAACCCGCCGAACTCGACCAGCCCCGCGACCTGGTGGGCATCGGCATCGGCCCGTTCAACCTCTCCCTCGCCGCTCTCGCCGACGGCGTCCACGGCGGACTCGACGCCACTTTCTACGACCAGAACCCCGCCTTCCACTGGCACCCCGGCCTGCTCATCGACGGCGCCGCCCTCCAAGTGCCCTTCCTCGCCGACCTGGTCACCCTCGCCGATCCCGCCAGCCCCTGGACCTTCCTCAACTACCTCAAGGCCCGCGACCGGCTCTTCCCCTTCTACTTCGCCGAGCGCTTCCACATCCAGCGCGCCGAATACGACGCCTACTGCCGCTGGGTCAGCCGGCAACTCCCCGGACTCCGCTTCGGCCACCAGGTCGACGCCGTCCGCTGGAACCCCGAACGCGCCCTCTTCGAAGTCGACTTCACCCAGCTCGGCACCGACGGCGAAGCCGCCGCCCTCGGCCGCGCCCACACCCGCAACGTGGCCCTCGGCATCGGCACCGAGCCGTACATCCCCGACCCCCTCAAACCCCTCGTCGCCGCCCCCGCCGCCCCCGTCATCCACGCCGCCGACTACCTCGAACACCGCGAACGGCTCCTGGCCGCCGGCCACATCACCGTCATCGGATCGGGCCAGTCCGGCGCCGAGATCTTCCTCGACCTGCTGCGCGCCCGCCCCAAGGGAGCCGAGAAGATCCACTGGCTCGCCCGCACCGAAGCCTTCGCGCCCATGGAGTACTCCAAGCTCGGCCTGGAACAGTTCACCCCCGACTACACCCGCTACTTCCACGCCCTGTCCCAGCAGGTACGCGACGATCTCGTCCCCCGCCAGTGGCAGCTCCACAAAGGCATCGACGCCGACACCCTCGCCGCCATCCACGACGAGCTCTACCGGCGCACACTCCACGGCGGCTGGCCCGACGCCGTCCTCACCCCCGGAGTCTCCGTCCGCACCGCCGGACGCGTCGCCGTCACCAAAGTCGAACTCCACCTCGAACACGCACAACAGGGCGCCCGCTCCCGGCTCACCACCGACGCCGTCGTCCTCGCCACCGGCTACCGCGAACGCTCCCTCGACCGGATCCTCGCCGGGCTCGACCCGTACATGCGCCGCGACAACGCCGAACGCCCCCGCATCGACGAGCACCACCGGATCATGCTCGACGACGGCGTCACCGGCTCCGTCTACGTACAGAACGCCGAACGGCACACCCACGGCGTCGGCGCACCCGACCTCGGGCTCGCGGCCTGGCGCAGCGCCACCATCCTCAACCACCTCACCGGCAAAGAGCCCTACCCACTGCCCCGGCGCACCGCGTTCACCAGCTTCGGCCTCGACGGCCGGAACCAGACCCGCTCGCTGCCCGAGCCAAGGGGCCTGGTCCCACTCACCGAAGTACGCTGAAACTCATCGGAAGCACGCCGGAGGAAGCCCAAGGAAACCGTGGGTTTTCCTCCGGGCACTCCCGGATCAGAAGACCGGCGTACCGTCCCGCGTCAACTTCCAGTCCACCGAGGCGAACGCGCCCGCATCGACCGTCCCCGCCTCCCGTACCCACCCGATGATCGTGTTACGGATCTCGTCCGAATTGGCCCACAACTGCTGAGCCGCCGCGACATGCGGGAAGTTCCCGCCCCCGCTCGCCCGGTAATTGTTCACCGCCAGTACGAACTTCGCCGCCGGATCCACCGCCGCACCCCCGAACCGCGCATTCACGATCCGCGAACCCACCGGCTTCGCGATGTCTATCTCGTACGTCAGACCCGACACCACGTCATAGTTGTAATCCGGAATACTGTCGGCATTCGTCAGCTTCGACGTGTCCACCGGCGCACCGGCCGCCGTCCGGACGTAATACCTCACCGAATACTCCAAGTACTCCAGAATCTGAGCGCCCGTCAACAGCCGTGCCTCCAGGGTGTTCTCGAACGGATAAAGCCCCGCCGCGGCCCTGATCGTCACATCACCGGCCGGGATACCAGCCGTACGCGAGAAACACGACGCCTGCGACAACACCGGCAGCCCCGCCCACTCACCACCGGCCAGCGCCGCCTTCACCGTCTCCACCTGGACATGGTTGATCAGATCGATGATCGGCTCGTCCTTCCACGGCGCGTCGGCCGTGGACATCGCCGCGGTCGACGTACCGATCACCTGGTTGACATACGCCACCACCTTGCGGTGCTCGTCCGAGAGCAGCCGGGTGATCTTCTTGTCCTCGGCGACCGTGTTGGAGTTCAGGACCCGCGAACCGACCCTCTCGACCGTCCAGGAACCCCGCTCCCACACCAGATCCACATCGAAGAGCGTCAGCCGCTGACCCCACTTGAGCGGCTCCGACAACACCACATCCTTGCCGGACTCCTTGTTCACCACCCGGCGCTCCGGGATCTCCACATGCGCGTGCCCGACCAGAATCGCGTCAATACCCGGCACCCGCTCCGCCACCAGCGTCGCGGCATTCTCCACATAGGGGAGCTGATCGCCGTACGAGGACGAACCGTCCGTCCCCGAATGCGCCGACACCAACACCACATCCGCACCCATGGACCGCAGCTTCGGCACCCACTTCGCCGCCTGCTCCTCCAGCCCCGGGAACGTCATCTTCCCCTGGACATTCGCCTTGTCCCAGATCGCGATACCGGGATTCGTCAGCCCGAGAACCGCGACCTTCACCTCACGCCCGAACGGCGTCCGCAATTTCTTGATCACATACGGTGCGAAAGCGGGCTTCAACGTCTTCGCGTCCAGTGCGTTGGCACCGAGCAGCGGGAAACGACACTGCTCCTCGAACTTCCGCAGCACCGGAATACCGTAATTGAACTCATGATTGCCGAGCGCCGCCGCGTCATAACTGATCGCGTTCATCGCCTGCGCCATCGGATGCACCGGACCCCGCGCGGCGGTGATCGGATCGACCTTGGCGTAGTAGTACGAAAGCTGGGTGCCCTGGATCGTGTCACCCGCGTCGATCAACAGCGTGTTGTGACGGCCCTTCTCCTCACGGACCTGATCCACCAGCGTGGAGATCTTGGCCAGCCCCACATCGTTGTGAGCCGCGTCGTCGAACTCCTTGTCCGTGAAGTAGTCCCAGTTGAACACGTTGCCGTGCAGGTCGGTCGTCCCCATCACGGTGAACGAATACCGCTTCCCCTTCCCCGCACCCCCATGGCCACCGTCATGACCGTGACCCGCGCCAGGGCCCCGGCCGGCGGCCTCGGCCGGCCCCGCCACCCCTCCCGCCAGCGCCACACCAGCACCGGTGGCAGCGGTACTGCCCAGGAACGTCCTACGGTTCAGCGGCATTTCTTCTCCCTCGATCCCATGCGTCCCTCGATCCGATGCACGACGCGCGTAGATTCTGGCTCACAGACCCGCACCGCAACACCCTCGTACGGTTTCGATCGGGTGACCGCCGATTGTCGGACCCGAATGCGAGAGTGGAGCACGTACATGGAGCACGCATGGAGCACGTACGCATGCAGCTCATGTACGTGAAGCGCGCACAGCAGTTGGCCGGCGACAGCCGCCGTACAGCGGGTCATCGCCGCCCAGCGACAACCGCCGTACGGGTCGGCGGCCGGCCGCCGACCTACGAGGGAGCCCCAGTGACCACCGACGCACCCACCCCCGCCGCCCCCTACGGCACCCCCGACACCCCCAGGGTCGCCGTCCGAGGCGAAGCACGCCTGGTGGTCGACCCGGAAATCGCCAGGATCAGCATCGCCATCAGCGCCCGAGGCACCGACCGGCGCACCGCACTCGACGACCTCACCCGCCGCAACACCGAAGTGCTCGCCCTCATCAAGACCTACGGCGACTCCGTCGAAAAACTCGAAACCGGCTCCTTCTCGATCAGCCCCGAACTCACCCGCCACGGACGCGGCGAACGCGTCCGCGCCTACCACGGCAGCGTCCACCTCAGCGCCGAACTCGCCGACTTCACCGCCCTCGGCGAACTCACCACCCGCCTCGCCGACCTCGAACTCACCCACGTCACCGGCCCCTGGTGGGCGCTGCGCCCCGACTCACCGGCCCACGGCGAAGCCCGCCGCCAGGCCGTACGGGAAGCCGTCCAGCGCGCCCGCGAATACGCCGGAGCCCTCGGCGCCCACCTCGCGGCCCTGGTCGAGCTCGCCGACCTCGGTGCGGAGAACAGCGCCGGATACGGCATGCCGGCCGCTCCCGGCGGACTGCGCGGCATGAGCTACGGAAGCGCCGAAGCGACCGAAGCCCCCGCACTCGACCTCGAACCACAGCGCCAGACCGTGTACGCGCAGGTGAACGCGCGCTTCACCATGACCCCGCCGGACCTCACCTCCTGACACTCCACGACTTCCCGTCACTCCCACGTTCTGTCACTTCCGCGTCCTGTCACTTCCACGTTCTTTGACCGCGTTCCGACAAAGCGAAAAATGCTCATCGGAGCACCCCCGCGCACAATTCAACTCTTGTCAATTACCTTTCACACAGGGGTTGTTGAGTAGTCATGTACGACCAAATCCCTACCGGTCGGTAAGGTCTAGGCTCGACATATGCGCCGAGCGAAAATCGTCTGCACCCTGGGGCCCGCCACCGACTCGTACGACCAGATCAAGGCACTGGTCGAGGCCGGAATGGACGTAGCTCGCCTCAACCTCAGCCACGGCACCTACGCCGACCACGAGGAGCGCTACCGGCGCGTACGCAAAGCCGCCGAAGAAACCGGCCGGAGCGTCGGCATCCTCGCCGACCTTCAAGGACCGAAGATCCGCCTCGGCCGCTTCAGCGAAGGCCCCGTACTCCTTGAACGCGGCGACGAGTTCACCATCACCGTCGAACCCCTCGAAGGCGACCGCCACACCTGCGGCACCACCTACGAAGGACTCCCCGCCGACGTCACCACCGGCGAACGCATCCTCGTGGACGACGGCAAGGTCGCCCTCGAAGTCACCTCCGTCGACGGACCCCGCGTCCACACACGCGTCGTCGAAGGCGGCATGGTCTCCGACCACAAGGGCCTCAACCTCCCCGGCGTCGCCGTCTCCGTACCCGCCCTCTCCGACAAGGACATCGAAGACCTCCGCTGGGCCCTGCGCACCGGCGCCGACGTCATCGCCCTCTCCTTCGTACGCAGCGGCGCCGACATCGACGACGTACACCGCATCATGGACGAGGAGGACCGCCGGCTCCCCGTCATCGCCAAAGTCGAAAAGCCCCAGGCCGTCGAGAACATCGACGACATCGTCGCCGCCTTCGACGGCATCATGGTCGCCCGCGGCGACCTCGGCGTCGAAATGCCCCTCGAACAGGTCCCGATCGTCCAGAAGCGCGCCATCAAACTGGCCAAGCGCAACGCCAAACCCGTCATCGTCGCCACCCAGATGCTCGACTCGATGATCGAGAACTCCCGCCCCACCCGCGCCGAGGCATCCGACGTCGCCAACGCCGTCATCGACGGAACGGACGCCGTGATGCTCTCCGGCGAGACCAGCGTCGGCAAATACCCCGTCGAGACCGTCAGGACGATGGGCCGCATCGTCGAAGCGGCGGAAGAAGACATCCTCGCCAAGGGCCTGCCCCCCATCACGGAACGCAGCAAACCCCGCACCCAGGCCGGCGCGGTCGCCCGCGCGGCGGCCGAGATGGGCGACTTCCTCGGCGCGAAGTTCCTGGTCGCCTTCACCCAGTCCGGCGACACCGTCAAACGCCTTTCCCGCTACCGTTCCCCGATCCCGCTCCTGGCCTTCACCCCCGACCCGGCCACCCGCTCCCAGCTGAACCTCACATGGGGCGTGGAGACGTTCCTCGGCCCGCACGTGGACTCCACGGACGCGATGGTCGCGCAGGTGGACGAGGAACTGCTCAAGATCGGCCGCTGCGCGAAGGGCGACATCGTGGTGATCACGGCAGGCTCCCCGCCCGGAGTGGCGGGCTCGACGAACCTGGTACGGGTGCACCACATCGGCGAGGACGACAGCCCGAAGTAGCGGGTACGGGTCAGTACTTGGGCCCGATGCGCGCATCCATGAGAGCGACGGAGGCGCGCTTGGCGACGGAGACGTTCTGGACGGCGCGGTTCTGGTTGGCGGGTTTCCACTCGACGCCGACCGAGTCGAGGGCGTCGGTGAAGAGCCGCAGGATGTCGCGGGACGCGTTGGAGAAGAAGTAGCGAGGGTATTCGTACCGCTTGCGCACACCACCGATGATCTTCTCAGTCCAGTTGGTGACGCGGCAGCGTTCGGAGTGGATCAGGCCGCGTACGAACTCCCACGGGTGCGCGTCCACGATGTCTTGCCGCCAGGGTTCGAGGCCGACGGGGCGATCGTGTTTCTTGCCCGGCCCGTGCTGAGGGAACAGGCACGGCCAGTGCCTGTCGTAGGACGTCACCATGACGCACCCCTGCTTCTGGAGGAGGCATACGGTGTTCCCGGGCCGGACAGCGGTGATCGCGGTGCGGCACCGGTCGATGAGGCGGGGCCAGGCATCCGCGCACGCGATACGCAGGTAGTAGCCGCCATGACGGTGGCGACTGATACAGCCGTCACCCAGGTAGAGGCCCAACAGGTAGGCGTACGAAGCGGAGTCGGCCGGTGCGACCGGCTCGGGCAGACACCTTGGGCAGGCGGTTGTCCGTCCCCGCATACGAGGAAGCGGGTCGATTCGGATCTGCCATGAGCGGATCGCCGCGCGGGATATGCCAGTCTGCTTGCTGACGGCGCTGAGGCTCTGTCCCCGGTCGACCAGCGACAACGCTCGCTGTCGTGTCTGGAGGTCGTACATGGGGCCGATGCTGGTCAAGAAGCCCGGCACATGGTCACGGAACCGTGGAAATTCACGCGATCAAGTGGTTGACGCGAGCTTTCCCGTGACCTTGGAATCGAAGGAAAGTGCCCCAGGTGGGATTCGAACCCACACTGTCCGCTGTTTGAGAGCGGCCTCTCTGACCAGTTGGAGTACTGGGGCCTGAGAATGCAAGGGATTAAGGTCCCCCGCCTGGGCCTACTTTACCGCAGCTCGGTAGGCTCATGGGGAGCAGCACCCTGTCTGGAACGAGGAGCCCCCGTGACCGCCCCCGAGTCGCCCCAGCCCGTCGACGACGACGACAAGTCCCACGTCCCGCCGCTGACGACACGCGTCGTCATCGCAGAGGACGAGGCCCTGATCCGCCTCGACCTCAAAGAGATGCTCGAAGAAGAGGGCTATTCGGTCGTCGGTGAGGCCGGTGACGGTGAGCAAGCCGTCGAGCTGGCCCGGGAGCACCGGCCGGATCTGGTGATCCTCGATGTGAAGATGCCGGTTCTGGACGGGATCTCCGCCGCCGAGAAGATCGCGGAGGAGTCCATCGCGCCGGTCCTGATGCTGACCGCGTTCTCCCAGCGTGATCTGGTGGAGCGGGCGCGGGACGCCGGGGCGATGGCGTATCTGGTGAAGCCGTTCAGCAAGAGTGATGTGGTGCCGGCCATCGAGATGGCGGTGTCGCGGTTCACGGAGCTGAAGACGCTGGAGCAGGAGGTCGCGGATCTTTCGCAGCGGCTGGAGACGCGGAAGCTGGTGGACCGGGCGAAGTCGGTGTTGCAGACGCAGTACGGGCTGACGGAGCCGGCGGCGTTCCGTTGGATTCAGAAGACGTCGATGGACCGGCGGTTGTCGATGCAGCAGGTGGCTGAGGCGGTCATCGAGGACGCGGGTGAGAAGAAGGCGTCGAAGGGACAGTAGCTCGCGGCCCGTCCCGGTTCCGTACGTCAGGAGGCCCGCCCCGGAACATCGGGGCGGGCCTCCTGACGTGTGTGGGTCGCTCGGTTCGGGGTCAGTCCTCGCCGAGGTACGCCTTGCGGACGGATTCGTCGGTCAGGAGGTCCTGTCCGCTGCCCGAGAGGACGATCCTGCCGACTTCCATGACGTGGCCCTGGTCGGCGAGGGAGAGCGCGGCCTGGGCGTTCTGCTCGACGAGCAGGATGGTGGTGCCCTGCTCCTTGAGTTCGCTGATGGTGGCCATGATCTTCTGCATCATGATCGGCGAGAGTCCCATGGAGGGTTCGTCGAGCATGAGGAGTTTGGGCCGTGACATGAGGGCGCGGCTCATGGCGAGCATTTGCTGTTCGCCGCCGGAGAGGGTGCCCGCGGCTTGTTTCCGGCGTTCGCCGAGGATCGGGAAGAGCTCGTAGGAGCGCTGGATGTCCTTGGCGATGCCGTCGCTGTCGTCGCGGAGGAACGCGCCGAGCTGGAGGTTTTCGGTGATGGTGAGCCGGGGGAAGATCCGGCGGCCTTCGGGGGAGTGGGCGAGGCCGAGGGCGACGATTTTGTGTGCGCCGACTCCGTCGAGGGGTTTGCCGTCGAAGGTGATGCGGCCGCCCGCGGGCTTGAGCAGTCCGGAGAGGGTGCGCAGGGTGGTGGTCTTGCCGGCGCCGTTGGTGCCGACGAGGGTGACGATCTGGCCGGCTTCGACGCTGAAGGAGATGCCTTTGACGGCTTCGATCTTGCCGTAGGCGACCTTGAGGTTTTCGACCTCGAGGAGGGCGGTCACTGGTTGTCTCCTTCTGTGCCGGGCGTGTTCTGCTTCGCCTCGGCGGCCTCCACTTCGGAGGCCTCTTCGGCGCCGGGGGCGCCTTCGTAGGGGGTGCCGAGGTAGGCGGCGACGACGCGTTCGTCCCCTTGGACGACCTCGGCGGTTCCTTCGACGAGTTTCTCGCCTTGGACGAGGACGGCGACGCGGTCGCAGAGGTTGAAGATGAAGCGCATGTCGTGCTCGATGACGAGGACGGCGATGCCTTGGTCGCGGATGGCGAAGACGAGGTCCTGGGTGGTCCTGGTCTCCTGGGGGTTCATGCCCGCGGTGGGTTCGTCGAGGAGCAGCAGGCCGGGTTCGCTGGCGAGGGCGCGGGCGATTTCGAGCTTGCGCTGTTCTCCGTAGGGCAGGTTGCGGGCGAGGTGGTCTCGTTTGTGGGCGAGGCCGGTGAATTCGAGGAGTTCCATGGCGCGTTCTTCGGATTCGCGTTCGGCTTTTTTGAATCCGGGGCCGCGCAGGAGTGCGGAGAGGAGGCCTTCTTTGGTGCGGGTGTGGCGGCCGACGAGGACGTTTTCCAGGACGGTCATGTTGGCGAAGAGCCGGATGTTCTGGAAGGTGCGGGCGATGCCGGCCTGGGTGACGAGGTGGGAGCGGTGGGGGAGGACTTTTCCTTTGTAGGAGACGGTGCCCTCGGTGGGGATGTAGAGGCCGGTGAGGCAGTTGAAGAAGGTGGTTTTGCCGGCGCCGTTGGGTCCGATGAGGCCGACGATCTCGCCGCTGTTGACGGTGAGTTCGACGTCGCGTACGGCGGTGAGTCCGCCGAAGCGCATGGTGACGCCGGAGGCGTGGAGGACGGGGGTGCCGGTGGCCACGCTGGTCTGGGTGGTGTCGGTGGTCATCTGGGTCACGTCCCCGCTTTGCTGAGGCCGATATCGCCCTTGGGGGCGTCGAGTTGGCCGGTCTCGTGGAATTCGAGCTGCTTCCTGCGGTCGGCGATGAGGCCTTCGGGGCGGAATCGCATGAGGAGGATGAGGGCGATGCCGAAGAGGAGCAGTTGGTAGTCGGACATGAATTGGAGTTTGGCCGGGATGAGGTAGAGCAGTGAGGCGCCGATGAGGGGGCCGCTGACGGTGCCCATGCCGCCGAGGATGACCGCTGCCAGGAGGAAGGCGGAGTTGGGCGGTACGGCTTCGACGAATTTGTACTGGGCGGGGGTGACGGTGAAGGTCACGTGGGCCTGTACGGTGCCGGCCATTCCGGCGAGGGTGGCGCCGAGGGCGAAGGCGAGGAGTTTGAGCCGGAAGGCGTTGATGCCCATGGCGCGGGCTGCTGTCTCGTCTTCGCGGATGGCGACCCAGGCGCGGCCGATGCGTGATTGGTCGGAGCGGCGGAAGACGGTCACGACGATGATCGTGAAGAACAGCATGAGCAGGTAGTAGTTGGAGAACCTGCCGAGTTCGACGCCGAGGACGGTGTGGGGCTCTCCGAGGTTGAAGCCGAAGAGTTCCAGGTCGGGGATGTTGGGGATGCCGTTGGGTCCGTTGGTGATGTCGGGACCGGAGGCGCCGTCCATGTTCTGCATGGCGATGCGGAAGATCTCGCCGAAGCCGAGGGTGACGATGGCGAGGTAGTCGCCGTGGAGGCGGAGGGTGGGGGCGCCGATGACGACGCCGAAGATGAGTGAGGCGGCGGCGCCGGCGAGTACGGCTGCCCAGAAGGGGAGCTGGATCCCGATGGTGGAGGAGGGCGAGCCGGAGAAGAGGGCCGCGGTGTAGGCGCCGACGCCGAGGAAGGCGACGTATCCGAGGTCGAGGAGTCCGGCGAGGCCGACGACGACGTTGAGGCCGAGTGCGACGGTGGCGAAGATGAGGATGTTCGCGCCGATGGTGGCGTAGGCGTCGTTGCTCTGGGTGAACGGGAACGCGAAGGCGGCGACGAAGGCCGCGGTCACGGTGACGTTCTTGTGGGTGGCGGTGAGGGTGGCGAGCCGGCGGTTGAGTCCGGCGCGGGCGACGGCGGTGGTGCCGAAGCCGACCATGAGGAGGAAGCCGATGAAGAGTTCGGCGTATTCGGTGTCGATCCCGTAGGTGAAGACGAACAGGCCGAGGCCGAAGGATACGGCGATGATGACGATTTCGAACCAGGACGGGAGCGGTGCGGCCTTGTCCGGTACGGGGGCTTTGAAGGCCTGGACGAAGCGTTGCGGGAGTGTCGGGGTGCGGCCCTGGCTGTCGGTGTCGGCGGGGACGTCGATGGGGAGTCCGAACGCGGCGACGAGGGTGAGGAGGGAGGTGGCGGCGGCGACCCAGCCGCCGGGTTCGAGGTTGGCGAGTCCGCCGAGTTCGACGGCGATGGCGATGATCGTGTACCAGGTGGTGGCGAAGGTGCCGAGGGCGAGGAGCAGGACGGCGCTGCTCTTGCCGCCGGGGGTGAGCCAGCCGAGGCCTCGGATGCCGTAGGTGGCGGTGGTGAAGATGAGGGTGAGGAGGGCACCGGTGAGGGTGAGGACCTGGAGGCCGCCGGGGTAGCCGGTGACGGTGAGGTCGCCGGGGAATTCCGCGGTCCAGGTCCAGGCGAGGAAGGTGCTCGCGAGGGTGAGGAGCGCGCCGAGGGCGGTGGCCGCGCGGGCGGCTGAGGTGGGCAGGGGGATGACCGGCGGGGTGTGCTGGGTGGTGGCCGGGGTGTCCTGCTGGGGTGTGGTGGTGGTCATGGGTATCACGCCCTGTCCGCGACGCGTGCGCCGAGGAGGCCTTGGGGCCTCAGCAGCAGTACGAGGATGAGGAGGACGAAGGCCCAGACGTCCTTCCAGGCTCCGCCGCCGAACTGCGACATGCCGGGGATGTTCTCGATGTAGGCGGTGGCCATGGCTTCGGTGAGGCCGAGGACGAGTCCGCCGATCATGGCGCCGTAGATGTTGCCGATGCCGCCGAGGACGGCGGCGGTGAAGGCCTTGAGGCCGGCGATGAAGCCCATCTTGAAGTTGACTTCGCCGTATTTGAGGCCGTGGGCGACGGCGGCGATGGCGGCGAACGCGGCGCCGATGGCGAAGGCGGTGACGATGATGCGGTCGGTGTTGATGCCCATGAGCTTGGCGGTGTCGGGGTCCTGCGAGGTGGCTTGCATGGCGCGGCCGGTGCGGGTCTTGGAGACGAAGAAGCCGAGGCCGATCATGCAGGCGGGGGCCGCGATGAGGAGGAAGAGGTCACCGCGTCCGATGGCGAAGGCGCCGAGGTCGAGTCGTCCGCCGTCGAATTCGGGGAACGGGCGGGACTTGGTGGCGTCGGGGTAGAAGGCCCAGACGGCTTGCTGGAGTGCGATGGAGAGGCCGATCGCGGTGATGAGTGGTGCCAGCCGGGGGGCGCTTCGCAGGGGTCGGTAGGCGAAGCGTTCGGCGCCTATGGCGACGAGTACGGAGCAGGCCATGGCCATCAGGATCATGAGGGGCAGGGCGAGCAGGAGGCTGGTGCCGGCGGGCAGCCACAGGTAGGCGGTCAGCGCGCCGAAGCCGCCGATCATGAATATTTCGCCGTGGGCGAAGTTGATGAGCTGGACTATGCCATAGACCATCGTGTAACCGATTGCGATGAGTCCGTACAGCGCGCCGAGTAGCAGGCCGTTGGCAAGTTGCTGCGGCAGATCGTTCACCGCGGGGCCTCCGAGTGAGTGTGGTCAGATACGGCCGCGCGGGGGCGCTTGTGGCGCCCCCGCGCGGTATTCAGATGTACGGGGTGGGGCCGGAGGGCTCGGATCAGCCTTCGAACTCGCCGCTCGTGACCGCGACGTGCTTGCCGTTCTTGACCTCGTAGAGGGAGAGCTGCTTGTTGGTGGTGTCGCCGAACTCGTCGAAGCCGACCTTGCCGGAGACTCCGTCGAAGCTGACGTCCTGCATGGCCGCGGTGATCTGCTCGCGGGCGTCCTTGCTCTCGGGGAGCTTGCCGTCGTTCTTCTCGACGACGGCCTTGACGGCCTGGATGATGGCCCAGGTGGAGTCGTAGGAGTAGCCGCCGTACGCCTCGAAGGCGTCCTTGTAGCCGGCGCTCTTGTAGTCGGCTATGAACTTCTTGGCGGTGTCGAGGGTCTCGAGCGGGGCGCCGACGGAGCTGGCGAAGTCGCCTTCGGCGTTGGCCTTGGCGAGGTTGATGTACTCGGCGCTGAAGAGCGCGTCGCCGCCGATGGTGGGGATCTTGGCGCCGGCGTTCTTGATCTGGCTGGCGAGGGGGGCGCCGGCGGGGTATTCGCCGCCGTAGTAGACCAGTTCGGCGTCGGTCGCGGCGACCTTGCTGGCGACGGAGGAGAAGTCCTTGTCGTCGGGGTTGATGTGGTCGCTTCCGACGACCTTGCCGCCGAGCTTCTTGAACTCCTGGGCGAAGGTGGCGGCGAGGCCGGCTCCGTAGGTCTTCTTGTCGTCGATGACGTAGACCTTCTTGAGCTTCTTCTCGTTGTACATGTACTGCGCGGCGAACGGGCCCTGGATGGCGTCCGTCGTCGAGGTACGGAAGTACGTCTTGAAGCCGCGGACCTTCTTGCCGCTCTGCCAGTCCTTGCCCTGGGTCAGCTCGGGGTTGGTGTTGGCGGGCGAGACCTGGACGAGGTTGGCGTTGGCGAAGACCTTCTGCATGGACTGGCCGACGTCGGAGTTGAGGGGGCCGACGACGCCCATGACGTCGTTGTTGGAGACGAGCTTGGTGGCGTTCTGCTGGCCGGTGGAGGCCTGCGCGACGTCGTCGAGGGCCTCCAGTTTGAAGGTGACTCCGTCGACCTCTTTGTTCTTGTTGGCGGTCTTGACCGCGAGGTCGGCGGAGTTCTTGATGCCCTGGCCGAGCGCGGAGAGGTCGCCGGTGAGCGGCGCGTCGAGGCCGATGACGACGGTGGTGCCGCCGCCGTCACCGCTGCCGCTGTCGTCGCGGGAGCCGCAGGCGGACAGTGTGAGTGCCCCCGCGGTGATCGCGGTGGTGATGAAGAAGAAGGAACGGTGACGCACGTTCAGGCCTTTCCCCTGGCGCGGCGCCCCTTCTGGAAACGCCGGGTCGAGCGCCGGAGCCGAACTCGAAGGGATTCCGGCGGCGCAGTGACTGGCAGTGACTATAAGCACGAGTCACAGGAATGCAGCAGAGGTGTGGACCATGCTGTGACTCTCTTGTTACTACGGAGGGGTTTGTGTAGATCAATTGCGTGGCTGAAAGAGGGGTTTGGGGCTCTTTGGCCGCGCGGGCTGCGAGGAACCAGCAGGACGGGGCCGAGGTGCCCGCCGTGCGGACGGTTTTGTGGGCGGGCCGTCCCGGGTGTCGGGAAGGATCGGCGGGGCGGATTCCGAGGAGGGAGGGACTCCGCTTCCATGTTGCGCCCTTATTACGCGGCGTTACGTCCAGGAAAGGGAATCCTGGATTCTGCGGCTCTTTTCCGCATTGCGCACATGAGTGCCCGTAGGCGCTTTTAGCTGTGGGCCGGGCTTTTGCGGTACTTGGGGTGGGGCTGGGGCGCGTTCGGGAAGTGGCGTCGGGCCCGCCGGCGGGGCGGGCCGGTCCGTACGGCCGGGTTGCGTGATCCGACCGGCCGGGCTCGTGCGCCCGGCCGGCCGGGTCCGCGCGTCTCGTGCGGTCAGTCTCGCGTACCGTCGCCGGCGGCCGGGGTGTCCGTGCTGGTGGCGGCGCCGGAGCCGGCACGGGCATCGGTTCCGGCGTCGCGGAGCAGGCAGGTGAGCCGGGCGCTGCAGACGCGCTTGCCGTGCTCGTCGGTGATGACGATCTCGTACGTCGTGGTGGTGCGCCCGCGGTGCACGGGGGTCGCGACGCCGGTCACGATGCCGCTGCGGACGCCGCGGTGGTGCGTGCAGTTGAGGTCCACGCCCACGGCGATCTTGGAGCTGCCGCCGTGGAGCATCGCGCCGATGGAGCCGAGGGTCTCCGCGAGGACGGCCGAGGCGCCGCCGTGCAGCAGTCCGTACGGCTGCGTGTTGCCCTCGACGGGCATGGTGCCGACGACGCGGTCCGGTGACGCCTCGACGATCTCCACGCCCATACGGGTGCCCAGGTGTCCGGCGGAGAAGAGCGCGGGCAGGTCGACGCCGAGCGCGGCGTACTCGTCGATGATCCCCTGCGGGAACTTCGTGGTGGACTGCTCACCCATGGCCCGGCTCCGATCGGCTGTGGTCGTCAAGTGCGTGCTGTGTGCACCGTCTTGTCCTGTCTATCAGACACGGCTGAGCAAACGCTTAGGTTCTGTCGGGCCGGTCGTCCCGGGACCGCGACGACCGGCCCGGCAGAGCCCCGGTCCGGAGGCCGGGCCCAGGCTGTCCGAGGCCGGCTGCTCCAGGCCGCTCAGGCGGACTGCTCGAAGCGCACGACGACGGACTTGCTCGCCGGGGTGTTGCTCGTGTCGGCCGTCGAGCCGAGCGGGACCAGCACATTGGTCTCCGGGTAGTAGGCGGCGGCGCAGCCGCGTGCGGTGGGGTAGTGGACGACCCGGAAGCCGGGGGCGCGGCGCTCCACGCCGTCCTTCCACTCGCTGACGAGGTCGGTGTACGCGCCGTCGGTGAGGCCCAGTTCGGCCGCGTCCTCGGGGTTCACCAGCACGACCCGGCGGCCGCCCTTGATGCCGCGGTAGCGGTCGTCGAGGCCGTAGATGGTGGTGTTGTACTGGTCGTGCGAGCGCAGGGTCTGGAGCAGCAGCCGCCCTTCGGGCAGCTTCGGGAACTCGACGGGCGCGGCGGTGAAGTTGGCCTTGCCGGTGGCGGTGGGGAAGCGGCGTTCGTCGCGGGGGCCGTGCGGGAGCGCGAAGCCGCCGGGGCGGGCCACGCGCGCGTTGAAGTCCTCGAAGCCGGGGATGACGCGGGCGATCCGGTCGCGGATGTTCGCGTAGTCCTTCTCGAAGTCCTCCCACGGGGTGGTGGAGGCGGGTCCCAGGGCGGCGCGTGCCATGCGGGCGACGATGGCGGGTTCGGAGAGCAGGTGGGGGCTCGCGGGCGGGAGGTTGCCGCGGGAGGCGTGCACCATCCCCATGGAGTCCTCGACGGTGACGATCTGACGGCCGCCCGCCTGGAAATCCTTGTCGGTGCGGCCCAGGGTGGGCAGGATCAGCGCGCGTGCGCCGGTCACCGCGTGCGAGCGGTTGAGTTTGGTGGAGACGTGCACGGTGAGGCGGGCGCGGCGCATCGCGGCTTCGGTGACGTCGGTGTCGGGGGTCGCGGCGACGAAGTTGCCGCCCATGGCGAAGAAGACCTTGGCCTCGCCGTCGCGCAGCGCCTCGATGGACCGGACGACGTCGTAGCCGTGGTGGCGTGGCGAGGTGATGCCGAATTCCCGGTCGAGGGCGTCGAGGAAGGCGGGGGCGGGGCGCTCGAAGATGCCCATCGTGCGGTCGCCCTGCACGTTGGAGTGCCCGCGCACCGGGCAGACGCCCGCGCCGGGGCGGCCGATGTTGCCGCGCAGCAGCAGGAAGTTGACGACTTCGCGGATGGTCGGCACGGAGTGCTTGTGCTGGGTGAGGCCCATGGCCCAGCAGACGATGGTGCGTTCCGAGGCGAGGACGAGGGAGAGGGCCTGTTCGATCTCCGCGCGCTCCAGGCCGGTGGCGGCCAGGGTCTCGTCCCAGTCGGCGGCTTGCGCGGCGGCGGTGAACTCCTCGTACCCGTGGGTGTGTTCCGCCACGAACGTGTCGTCGACCGCGCCCGGGGTCTGAAGGATCAGCTTGTTGAGCAGCCGGAAGAGGGCCTGGTCGCCGCCGATACGGATCTGGAGGAAGAGGTCGTTGAGGGCGGCGCCCTTGATCATGCCCTGGGGGGTCTGCGGGTTCTTGAACCGTTGCAGGCCGGCCTCGGGCAGCGGGTTGACCGAGATGATCCGGGCGCCGGCCGCCTTGGCCTTCTCCAGCGCGGAGAGCATCCGGGGGTGGTTGGTGCCCGCGTTCTGTCCGGCGACGATGATCAGGTCGGCCTGGTGGAGGTCTTCCAGGGAGACGCTGCCCTTGCCGATGCCGATGGTCTCCGAGAGCGCCGAGCCGGACGACTCGTGGCACATGTTGGAGCAGTCGGGGAGGTTGTTCGTGCCGAATTCGCGGGCGAAGAGCTGGAGCAGGAACGCGGCTTCGTTGCTGGTGCGGCCCGAAGTGTAGAAGAGGGCTTCGTCGGGGGAGCCGAGCGCCGTCAGCTCCTCCGCGATGATCGCGAAGGCCCGCTCCCAGCTCACCGGCGCGTAGTGGTCGCCGCCCGGTCCTTCTGTGTCCCGCTCCAGCAGCATGGGCTGGGTGATCCGGCCCTGCTGCCCCAGCCAGTAGCCGCTGCGGGAGGCGAGGTCGGACACCGGATGGGCGGCGAAGAACTCGGGGGTGACCCGGCGCAGTGTCGCCTCTTCCGCGACGGCCTTCGCGCCGTTCTCACAGAATTCCGCGGTGTGCCGGTGGTCGCCCTCGGGCCAGGCGCAGCCGGGGCAGTCGAAACCGTTCTTCTGGTTGACCTTGAGCAGCGTCTGAGCGGTGCGCCGCACGCCCATCTGCTGTTGGGCGATACGGAGTGTGTGCGCGATGGCGGGGAGTCCCGCGGCCGCGTGTTTGGGGGCCGAGACCTCTGGCGCGTCCTGGACCGGGTCACCTGCGGGCGGTTTGCTGGCCATCACGCTCTCCCTCGGGTACGCGTTCTCGGTTTGGGGCCGATCCTGTCACGCGCCACTGACGGTGGGGAGTCCGAGTCCGGACGGGTGGGGCCGGCCCGGTGCGCGGGCCCGCCCGGCGGGTGTGCAGCCCGGTTGTTGCGGGGCGGCGGCCGGGGCGGCCGGGGTCGTGTGCGGGGTGGCCGGGTTCGCGCTGGTCGGGGGCGAGCGAGGGGCGGCCGGGATCGCGCCGGTCGGGAATGTCAGTGGGGCGTGGCAGGATCGGGTCTGTGGCTGAGACAGCATCGAAGAAGACCGAAGACAACCGTCCTCGCCTGCTCCTCATGGACGGGCACTCTCTGGCGTACCGGGCGTTCTTCGCGCTGCCCGCGGAGAATTTCACGACCGCGACCGGTCAGCCGACGAATGCCATCTACGGCTTCGCGTCGATGCTGGCGAACACGTTGCGTGATGAATCGCCCACGCATTTCGCCGTGGCGTTCGACGTGTCCCGCAAGACCTGGCGCTCCGAGGAGTTCCCGGAGTACAAGGCGAACCGCTCGAAGACGCCCGACGAGTTCAAGGGGCAGGTGGAGCTGATCGGCGAGCTGCTCGACGCGATGCACGCGGACCGGTTCGCGATCGACGGCTTCGAGGCGGACGACGTCATCGCGACGCTCGCCACCCAGGCCGAGGCCGCGGGCTTCGAGGTGCTCATCGTCACGGGAGACCGGGACTCGTTCCAGCTGATCAGTGAGCACACGACGGTGCTGTATCCGACGAAGGGCGTCTCCGAGCTGACGCGCTTCACACCCGAGAAGGTTCAGGAGAAGTACGGGCTCTCGCCCAGCCAGTATCCGGACTTCGCGGCGCTGCGCGGCGACCCGTCCGACAACCTGCCCGGCATTCCGGGGGTGGGGGAGAAGACCGCCGCGAAGTGGATCAACCAGTTCGGTTCCTTCGACGAGCTGGTGGCGCGCGCCGAGGAGGTCAAGGGCAAGGCGGGCCAGAATTTCCGTGACCACCTGGAGTCGGTCAGGCTCAACCGCCGGCTCACGGAGATGGTGAAGGACGTCGAGCTGCCCAAGAGCGCGCGGGACCTGGAGCGCGCCCCGTACGACCGTGCGGCCGTCAAGGGCGTGCTGGACGTGCTGGAGATCCGTAACCCCAGCCTGCGTGAGCGGCTGCTCGCCGTGGACCCCGGCGCCGTCGAGGACGAGGCCCCGCCGCCCGCCGCCGGTGTCGAGCTGGACGGCGCGGTCCTCGGCTCGGGAGAGCTCGCGCCCTGGCTGGCCGAGCACGGAGCACAGCCGCTCGGTGTCGCCACGGCCGACACGTGGGCGCTGGGCACCGGCAGTGTCGCCGAGGTCGCGCTCGCCGCCGCGGGTGGCGCCGCCGCCTGGTTCGACCCGACCCAGCTGGACGAGGCCGACGAGCAGGCCTTCGCGGCCTGGATCGCCGACGCCGGCCGGCCCAAGGTCATGCACAACGCGAAGAGCGCCATGCGGGTCGCTCCCGAGCACGGCTGGCGGGTCGACGGCGTCACGATGGACACCGCCCTGGCCGCCTACCTGGTCAAGCCGGGCCGCCGCTCCTTCGCCCTGGACGCGCTGGCCATCGAATACCTCGGCCGGGAGCTGGCCCCGGCGGCCGCCGCCGACGGACAGCTCGCCTTCGGTACGGACGAGCAGGCCGAGGCCGAGGCGCTGATGACACAGGCGCGGGCGGTCCTCGACCTGGGGGACGCGTTCACCGAGCGGCTGGGTGAGGTCGGTGCCACCGAGCTGCTCCATGATGTGGAGCTGCCGACCTCCGTGCTGCTGGCCCGGCTGGAGCGCCATGGCATCGCCGCCGACCGGTCGCATCTGGAGGCCATGGAGCAGCAGTTCGCGGGCGCCGTGCAGCAGGCCGTGAAGGAGGCGCATGCCGCCGTCGGCCATGAGTTCAACCTCGGCTCGCCCAAGCAGCTCCAGGAAGTCCTCTTCGGCGAGCTGGGCCTGCCCAAGACGAAGAAGACCAAGACGGGTTACACCACGGACGCGGACGCGCTGGCCTGGCTCGCCGCCCGGACCGAGCACGAACTGCCGGTCATCATGCTGCGCCACCGCGAGCAGGCGAAGCTGCGGGTCACGGTCGAGGGCCTGATCAAGACGATCGGAGCGGACGGCCGGATCCACACCACCTTCAACCAGACCGTGGCGGCGACCGGCCGGCTCTCCTCCACCGATCCCAACCTCCAGAACATCCCGGTGCGCACCGACGAGGGCCGGGCCATCCGCCGCGGCTTCGTCGTGGGCGAGGGCTACGAGTCGCTGATGACGGCCGACTACAGCCAGATCGAGCTGCGGGTGATGGCCCATCTCTCCGAGGACGAGGGGCTGATCGAGGCCTTCACCTCCGGTGAGGACCTGCACACCACCGTCGCCTCCCAGGTGTTCGGTGTGGAGAAGTCCGCCGTGGACCCCGAGATGCGCCGGAAGATCAAGGCGATGTCGTACGGACTGGCCTACGGGCTCTCGGCGTTCGGCCTCTCCCAGCAGCTGAACATCGAGGCGGCCGAGGCACGCGGGCTGATGGACACCTTCTTCGAGCGCTTCGGAGGCGTCCGCGACTATCTGCACCGAGCGGTCGTGGAGGCCAGGGCCACGGGCTATACGGAGACGATGCTGGGCCGCCGCCGCTATCTGCCCGACCTCAACAGCGACAACCGGCAGCGCCGTGAGATGGCCGAGCGCATGGCCCTCAACGCACCGATCCAGGGCACGGCGGCGGACATCGTCAAGGTGGCCATGCTCAAGGTCGACCGGGCGATGACCGAGGCTTCCCTGAACAGCCGGATGCTCCTCCAGGTCCATGACGAAATCGTCCTGGAGATCGCCCCGGGCGAGCGTGACCGGGTGGAGGAGCTGCTGCGCCGGGAAATGCCGACCGCGGTCGAACTGCGGGCGCCGCTGGATGTCTCGGTGGGCGTGGGCGACAACTGGGAGTCGGCGGCGCACTGATCACTGCGCCGACCCCTCCCGCACAACGACACCGGCAGCCGGGCGACGGGCGGGAGGGGGACGGGGGCGCAGGAGGTGACGTGTGCGGACGTAGAGCGTGATGTGTGGCGTACGACAACCCGCACCGCTGCCCACCGGCCGCACACGCCGTACATCATGCGGTCCCGACATGCGCTCCGGAGGCCCCGGCCCCCGGACCACCCACACATCGCACCCGCACCCGCACCCCGCCGGACGGCGTACCGGTGAAAGGCCGTCACGGACCGGTGTGCTGGGGCCACGAGTTGACGTAGGGTCGCCTGTGTCCTCGCGCGGGGAGCGCGGAAAGCCGACCACGGGGAGGGACCAGACATATGACAGCGCTATTCGGTCGCCGACTGCGCAGAAGTGCGACCACCACTGCGGTGGCCGCCGCCGCCATCGCGGCACTCTCCGCCTCGCAGGCGCCCGGCGCCATCCCCACGGGCACGGGTGACTCCCGGGCCGCCGACGCGACCCCGCCCCCCGGCACCTCGGCCACCGGCAACTCCCCGTACTACACCGAGCTTCCGCCGCTCACCACGCCCGGCAAGCCGGGTACCTCGATAGACCTGCCGGCCACGGGTCCGGCGCAAGCGGGTATTCCGGCCACGGTGCTGGCCGCGTACAAGCAGGCGGAAGCGGCCCTCGCGGAGAGCAAGCCGGGCTGCAACCTGCCCTGGCAACTGCTCGCCGCGATCGGCAAGGTCGAGTCGGGCCAGGCACGCGGCGGACGGGTGGACGCCAACGGCACCACACACGCGCCGATCCTCGGCCCGGTGCTCAACGGCGTCGGGTTCGCCAACATCTCCGACACCGACAAGGGCGAGTACGACGGCGACACGACCCACGACCGGGCGGTCGGCCCGATGCAGTTCATCCCCTCGACCTGGGCGACCTGGGGCCAGGACGCCAACGGCGACGGCAGCGAGGACCCCAACAACATCTACGACGCCGCGCTGGCGGCCGCGAAGTATCTCTGCCACGCGAACCGGGACCTCTCCGCCGACGCCGGTCTGCACCAGGCCATCCTCAGTTACAACCACTCGCAGGAGTACCTGAACACGGTCCTGACCTGGTTCCAGTACTACAAGAACGGTACGCACGAGGTCCCGGACGGTACCGGCGTGCTGCCCGCCGACCGCGGTCCGGACAGTTCCGCCTCCTCGCCGACGCCGGGTCCGAGCACCAGCCCGACCCCGAGCCCGACGAAGCCCCAGCACACGCCGAGCCCCAGCCCTCCCGGTTCGTCGCCCTCCAAGCCCGGGGGCGGTGCCGGTTCGGGCCCGACGAAGCCCGGCGGTGGCGGTTCGAGTCCGACGAAGCCCGGCGGTGGCGGCAGCGGCAGCCCGGAACCCACGCCTCCGTCCACCACCCCCACGCCTCCCCAGCCCCCCAAGCCCGTTGTCAAGCAGTTGCAGAAGGCCGGCACGGGGACGCTGACCGCCGTGGCCGGCGGCCAGTTCGCCGGACGGATCGCGGTGCGTGCCGTCGACGCGAAGGCCGAGCCCGTCGCCGGGGTGCCGGTCCGCTTCGAGATCATCGGTGACACGGAAGCCCGCTTCCTCGGAGCCAAGTCCGAGGTCACCCTCATCACGACCAAGGACGGCATGGCGATCGCCCCGGCCCTCCAAGCGGGCGAGAAGGCCGGTGACTTCACGATCCGGGCCACCACCACCGTCCGGGGCATCGCACCCGCCGACCACGCCGCGACCGTCACCGCCCGTCAGGCGGACGCTCTCGCCAGGACCTCCGACAAGGAGCTGACGGCCGCGCCCGGCACCGAGTTCGCCGAGCCGGTCGAGGTCACGGCCACGTACAAGAACGCCGTGGCATCGGGCGTGGCGGTGACCGCCACCATGATCACCTCCGCCGCCGACGTCACCCCGCACGGCAAGGGCCCCTACTTCAAGGACGCGAAGGGCAACCCGCTCCGCGAGCTGACGGACCTCAAGACCGACGCCCAGGGTGTCCTCCGGCTCCCGAAGATCTTCGCGGACGGCACGGCGGGCACGTTCCTGCTCCGCCTCGAAACCGAGGGCGGCGCGACGTTGACGATCGAGCTGAAGGTCGCCTGACCCCAGGCCTCAACTCTTCGGCGCCGTATGCCGTCCCGCCCTCCGACCGGCCGACCGGACGGAGGGCGGGACGCGTTCACGCGTGTGTACGCGCGTGAACGTCACCGCCGGTTGTTCGTGCGGCGCGTCGCCGTGGCCGTGGACGGGTCCTCCGGCCATGGGTGGCGGGGATAGCGGCCGCGCAGTTCCGCCCGTACGGCCCGGTACCCCTCCTGCCAGAAGGACGCCAGGTCCGCCGTCACGGCCGCGGGGCGCCCCGCCGGGGAGAGCAGGTGGACCAGTACCGGAACCCCGGCGACCGCAGGGGTCTCCCGGAGGCCGAACAACTCCTGGAGTTTCACCGCCAGTACGGGCTGCGGCCCGCCGTACTCCACCCGTACCCGCGACCCGCTCGGCACCTCGATACGTTCCGGCGCCAGCTCGTCCAGCCGTGCGGCCTCGCCCGTCGCCCAGGGCAGCAGGCGCCGCAGCGCCTGGCCCGCGTCGAGCCGGGCCAGGTCCGACCGGCGCCGGGCCCTGGACAGTTCGGGTTCCAGCCAGGCGTCCGGATGTTCCAGCAGAGCCGCGTCAGAGACGTCCGGCCAGGCCCCGCCCAGCTCCCGGTGCAGAAAACCGAGCCGCTCGCGCAGCCCCTCCGAGTCCCGCGTCCAGCGCAGCAGGCCGAGTCCCTCGCGCCGTAGCCCGTCCAGGAGAGCCGCGCGTACCAAGGGCGGCTCCGGCGCCTTCAGGGGGCGTACGGACAGTTCGACCGCGCCGAGCCGTTCCACCCGCCGTGCGACGACATCGCCGCCCTCCCAGCGCACTTCCTCGCCCGCCACACGCAGCTGCCCGGCCGCGGTCCGCGCCGTGTCCTCGTCGATGACCGCGGCGAGCCGTACCCGCGCGGCGGCGGCCGTGGCCGGCCGGTCAGCGACCGCCACCGCCAGCCAGGGCGCGCTGCGCAGCCGCGAACCGTCGCCCAGTTCGCCCCCGGTGCCGGACACCATCAGATATGTCCCGTCGCCCCGGGCCCGCGCCACCCGCTCCGGAAAGGCGAGCGCCACGACGAGCCCGGCGACCGCGTCATCGGTGCCGGCCGCGCCGCCCCGCTCCCGCCCGGCGGCCGACGCCGAGATCGCCGCCGATCCCGAGCCCGAGCCCGATACCGATCGCGCGACCGATCCTGATGCCGATTCCGCCGCCGAGGTCAGCCGCCGCGCCTCCTGCCGCCAGCGCGCGGCGTACGCGTCACCGCTCCCGCCCCCACGGGCCGCACGCCACGCCGCCGTCAGATCGTCCCCGTACGACCTCGGCGGCTCCTCGCTCAACAGGGCCACGACCTCCGCCGCCCGGCGCGCGCCCACCTGCCGCGCGCCGTCGAGGAGCGCCCGCGCGAGCCGGGGGTGCAGGCCGACCCTGGCCATCCGTACGCCCCGGTCCGTCACCCGCCCGTTCCCGTCCACCGCGCCGATCGCGGTCAGCACCGCGCGCGCGGCGGCCAGCGCACCGGCCGGCGGCGGGTCCAGCAGGGCGAGGCCGTCCGCCGAGGGGTCGCCCCAGCACGCGGCCTGGAGCGCGAAGGCCGCCAGATCCGCGACCTTGATCTCGGGGGAGGGGAAGCGGGCCAGCCGGCCGTCCTCGGCCTCGGTCCAGCAGCGGTAGACGGCCCCGGGCGCCTCGCGCCCGGCCCGCCCGGCCCGCTGCCGGGCGCCCGCCTGCGACACCCGCACCGTCGTCAGGGCGCTCAGCCCCCGGGCGTGATCGGTACGGGGCTCACGCGCGAGCCCCGCGTCCACGACGATCCGTACGCCCGGCACGGTCAGGCTCGACTCGGCGACCGCCGTGGCCAGGACGACCCGCCGACCGCCCGAAGAGCCGCAAGCTCCCGAAGATCCGGCTGCCGAAGAACCCGAAGCGCCCGAGGAACCGGCCAGCACCGCGTCCTGTACCGCCGCCGGTGCCCGCCCGTGCACCTGGAGGACCTCGGCGCCGGTGCTTCCCAGCAGGCCCGCCACCCGGCCGATCTCCCCCACTCCCGGCAGGAAACAGAGCACGTCACCGTCCCGTTCGGCCAGCGCCCGCCGCACGACCGACGCCACATGCGTCAGCAGCGCCGAATCGACCCGCATGCCGTGGGGCGGCCGTACGGGCTTCACGGGCGGCGCCCAGACCACCTCCACCGGATACGAGACGCCCCGCGCCTGAACCACCGGCGCGTCCCCCAGCAACCGCGCCCAGCCGGCCGCGTCGGTCGTCGCCGACGCCGCCACCAGCTGTAGCTCCGGCCGCAGCGCGGCCCGTACATCCAGCAGGAAAGCGGCCACGGTGTCCGCGTCCAGATGCCGCTCGTGGCACTCGTCGAGGATCACCACATCGACCCCGGCCAGTTCCTGATCGCGCTGGAGCCGCTGCAGGAGCACCCCGGTGGTCACCACTTCCACCACCGTGTCGCGCCCCACCACGCGCTCCCCGCGCACGGTGAAGCCGACGCGCTCCCCGGCGCGCTCACCGAGCAGCCAGGCCATCCGGCGGGCCGCCGCACGTGCCGCGATCCGCCGCGGCTCGGCGACGACGACCCGCCGCGCCGGTCCGTCGCCGAGCAGCCCCGCCAGCGCCAGCGGGACCAGCGTCGTCTTGCCCGTCCCCGGCGGCGCGCACAGCACCGCGCAGCCGTGCTCTTCGAGGGCGCTCTTCAGCGCGGGGACGGCCGTATGTACGGGAAGACTGCCGAGGATGTCGTCGCGGATCACCCGCTCAGTCTCGTACCCGCGAGCCCCTCGGCCCCACTCGGTCCCGCTGACAGGAGAGCGGGTGGTTCAGTCCCGTACGCGAACGGGCGGCTCAGTACCGTACGCGAGCGGCGGTTCAGTCCCGTACGCAGACGAAGATCGCCGATCCCGGGATCAGGTTCCCCCGCAGCGGGGACCAGCCGCCCCACTCCTGGGTGTTCCACTCCGGCCACCGCGGCTCCACCAGGTCGATCAGCCGGAAGCCGCCCGCGACGACGTCCCGTACCCGGTCGCCGACCGTCCGGTGGTGCTCGACGTACACCGCCTGCCCCTCCTCGTCCTGCTCGACATAGGGAGTGCGGTCGAAGTACGAGGACGAGACCGACAGGCCCTCGGGCCCCGGCTCGTCCGGAAACGCCCAGCGGATCGGGTGCGTGACGGAGAAGACCCAGCGCCCGCCGGGCCGCAGCACCCGCCGTACCTCGCGGAACACCTTCACCGGATCGGCGACGAAGGGGATGGCGCCGTAGGCGGAACAAGCGAGGTCGAAGGAGCCGTCACGGAAGGGCAGCGCACCCGCGTCCGCCTCCACCAGCGGGAAGGTGAGGGAGCGGCCCTCGGCTATGCGCAGTGCGTGCTGGAGCTGGCGGTGCGAGAGATCCAGCGCCACCGGGCGCGCGCCCTGCGCGGCCAGCCAGCGGGAGCACTGGGCGGCGCCCGCCCCGATCTCCAGGACGTCCAGCCCCTCCAGCGACTCCGGCGGGCCGAGCAGTCCGGCCTCCACTTCGTCGAGCCCCTCCGGGCCCCAGACGAACCGGTCGTCCCCCAGGAAGGTGCCGTGCTCTATCTGGTAGTCGTCGGCGTTCCGGTCCCACCAGCCGCGGTTGGCCCGGCTGCTCTCCACCTCCCCGCTGTCGCGGCGGGTGGCTTCGGGTTCGGGTTCGAGTCCGGAGTCGAGTTCGGGTACGGGTACGGGTACGGGTACGGAGTCGAGTTCGGGTTCGGGTACGGAGTCGGGTACGGGTTCGGTGCCATGTCCGGTTCCCGGCGTCGTGTGTCCGGCTTCGGCTGCGTGCTCTTGGATCATCGTGCCCGTCGTCGTAGTGTGCGAAGAGTGGTCGTGGGGCCGTTGTGGCCTCATCAAACGCTTGTTGTGCCGGGTATGAGAGGTTCCACCCCGGGTGTGCGCGTTCGCGCATTGACCCCGCCCGGCTGCCCCCGTATGCTAAAGGTTGCGCTGCGGGCTTGCGCGCCTCAGACGTAGCAGCCGCGCTCGCATCTGTATATAAGACCCCTCGGTTGTCGAGGCGCTTTCCCTATTTGTCCAGGGGCGGCGCTTCCTTGGCTGTCCGGTTGGTGCAGAGGCGATATCGGGCTCTCGGCGTAGCAGTACCTACGACTCAATGTCCGTACCGGAGCCCTTTCCCACATGACGAGCAGCACCGAGACCACCGCCACCACCCCGCAGGTTGCGGTCAACGACATCGGTAACGAGGAAGCTTTCCTCGCCGCGATCGACGAGACGATCAAGTACTTCAACGACGGCGACATCGTCGACGGCGTCATCGTGAAGGTCGACCGGGACGAGGTCCTGCTCGACATCGGTTACAAGACCGAAGGCGTCATTCCTTCCCGCGAGCTTTCGATCAAGCACGACGTCGACCCCAATGAGGTCGTCGCCGTGGGCGATGAGATCGAGGCCCTGGTTCTCCAGAAGGAGGACAAGGAAGGCCGTCTCATCCTGTCCAAGAAGCGTGCTCAGTACGAGCGCGCCTGGGGCACGATCGAGAAGATCAAGGAAGAAGACGGCATCGTCACCGGTACCGTCATCGAGGTCGTCAAGGGTGGTCTCATCCTCGACATCGGCCTCCGTGGCTTCCTGCCGGCTTCCCTCGTCGAGATGCGTCGTGTCCGCGACCTCCAGCCCTACGTGGGCAAGGAGCTCGAGGCCAAGATCATCGAGCTGGACAAGAACCGCAACAACGTGGTGCTGTCCCGCCGTGCCTGGCTGGAGCAGACCCAGAGCGAGGTCCGTCAGACCTTCCTCACGACCCTGCAGAAGGGCCAGGTCCGCTCCGGCGTCGTTTCCTCGATCGTCAACTTCGGTGCGTTCGTGGACCTCGGCGGCGTCGATGGTCTGGTGCACGTCTCCGAGCTGTCCTGGAAGCACATCGACCACCCCTCCGAGGTTGTCGAGGTCGGCCAGGAAGTCACCGTCGAGGTTCTCGACGTGGACATGGACCGCGAGCGTGTCTCCCTGTCGCTCAAGGCGACGCAGGAAGACCCGTGGCAGCAGTTCGCCCGGACGCACCAGATCGGCCAGGTCGTTCCCGGCAAGGTCACGAAGCTCGTTCCGTTCGGTGCGTTCGTCCGCGTCGACGAGGGCATCGAGGGTCTGGTCCACATCTCCGAGCTGGCCGAGCGCCACGTGGAGATCCCGGAGCAGGTCGTCCAGGTCAACGACGAGATCTTCGTCAAGGTCATCGACATCGACCTGGAGCGTCGCCGCATCAGCCTCTCGCTGAAGCAGGCCAACGAGGCCTTCGGTGGCGACCCGGCCGCGGTCGAGTTCGACCCGACGCTCTACGGCATGGCGGCGTCCTACGACGACCAGGGCAACTACATCTACCCCGAGGGCTTCGACCCCGAGACCAACGACTGGCTCGAGGGCTTCGAATCCCAGCGCGAGGTGTGGGAGACCCAGTACGCCGAGGCGCAGACGCGCTTCGAGCAGCACCAGGCTCAGGTCATCAAGTCCCGCGAGGCCGACGAGGCCGCCGCTGCCGAGGGTGCTGCCGCGCCCGCCGGTGCCGGCAGCGCTCCGGCCGCCTCGGGTGGCTCGTACTCCTCGGAGTCCACGGACAACTCCGGCGCCCTGGCGTCGGACGAGGCCCTGGCCGCCCTGCGCGAGAAGCTGGCCGGCGGTCAGAGCTGACGGCTCGGACTGTAGGCGGCTGTTCGCACAGCTGAAGAGCTGAACGTAAGGCCCGTTCCCTTCGGGGAGCGGGCCTTACGCATGCGCTGATGCTGGGAGCGGCGCTCACTGTCGATGCTGATGGTGTTCCGCCCGGCTGCCCTCGCCGAGTACGTTGTCGCCCTTCACGTCGATCCAGGAGCAGTCCCGGAGCACTCGTCTTCGCGGTGCGCAACAGGCCGCCGGACACGTGTACTTCGACGGTGACCACCTCTCGTGCACCGCTTCCTGGCAGTGCCTGGGGGTGAGGGGAATGTCAGCGCCCTGTGGTGCGTTCTTCGATAGAACACGAGGAGGAGCGGTAATCGTGCTTGATCCGCAGGGATTGTATGAGTGGGAGCCCAAGGGCCTGGCAGTCGTCGACATGGCACTGGCACAGGAGTCCGCGGGCCTGGTCATGCTGTACCACTTCGACGGCTACATCGACGCGGGTGAGACCGGCGACCAGATCGTCGAGAACCTGCTGGAGGAACTGCCAAATCAGGTGGTGGCCCGCTTCGACCACGACCGGTTGGTCGACTACCGCGCCCGGCGCCCGCTGCTGACCTTCCGGCGCGACCGCTACGCGGGCTACGAGACGCCGACGCTCGACGTACGGCTTGTGCAGGACGCCACGGGCGCACCGTTCCTGCTGCTGTCGGGGCCCGAACCGGATGTGGAGTGGGAGCGTTTCGCGCGAGCGGTGCGACAGATCGTGGACCGCCTGGGCGTGCGCCTCTCGGTGAACTTCCACGGCATTCCGATGGGTGTTCCGCACACCCGTCCCGTCGGCATGACCCCGCACGGCAACCGGACCGACCTCATGCCCGGCCATCGCAGCCCCTTCGACGAGGCGCAGGTGCCCGGCAGCGCGCAGTCGCTGGTCGAGTACCGGCTGATGGAGTCGGACCACGATGTCCTGGGTGTCGCGGTGCATGTCCCGCACTATGTCGCCCGGTCCTCGTACCCCGACGCGGCGCTGACCGCCCTGGAAGCGATCACGGCCGCGACCGGCCTGGTGCTGCCGACCGTCGCGCACTCCCTCCGTACGGAGGCGCAGCGCACCCAGACCGAGATCGAGCGGCAGCTGGGCGAGGGCGACGAGGAACTGGTCACGATGGTGCGGGGACTTGAGCACCAGTACGACGCGATCGCGGGCGCCGAGACCCGGGGGAACCTGGTTGCCGAGCCCGCTGAACTGCCGTCGGCCGACGAGATCGGCCGCGAGTTCGAGAAGTTCCTGGCGGAGCGTGAGGGCGAGAGCGGCGGATGATGTGGCCGGGTGTTCCTTGCCGGGCCTCCAAGTCTTTGCCGGCCCCAGGTGATTGGCGGGCCCAAGTCTTGGGCGGGCCCGCAGGATCGACCGGACAGGACCTAGGCTGAGCGCATGTTGAGGTTGGGACTCACCGGCGGAATCGGCGCGGGCAAGAGCGAAGTATCTCGCTTGCTGACCAGTTACGGGGCGGTACTGATCGACTCCGACCGGATCGCGCGCGAAGTGGTCGAGCCGGGGACACCGGGACTGACGGCCGTGGCCGCCGAGTTCGGTCCGGAGGTGCTGACGGCGGACGGGGCGCTCGACCGGCCCAAGCTCGGCGGGATCGTGTTCGGCGACCCGGAGCGGCTGCGTGCTCTGAACGCGATTGTGCATCCCTTGGTACGCGCCCGCTCCGCCGAGCTGGAGGCGGCGGCCGGGCCGGACGCCATCGTGGTGCATGACGTGCCCCTGCTCGTGGAGAACGGGATGGCCGCGCTGTACGACCTGGTGGTCGTCGTGGACGCCTCGCCCGGGACACAGCTGGACCGGCTTGTACGACAGCGGGGGATGGCGGAGTCGGAGGCGCGTCAGCGGATGGCCGCGCAGGCCACCCGCGAGGAGCGTCGCGCCGTCGCGGATGTCGTCATCGACAACGACGGCCCACTGGAACAGCTGGAACCGCAGGTCCGCGCGGTCTGGCAGCAACTGTCGGAGCGCGCTGCGGCGGGGAACTGACCAGCTCCCGGCGCACAGTGCGGAACAGCTCCGGCAGAGGGTGCGAACAGCTCCGCGAGAGGGTGCGGAACAGCTCCGGCACACGATGCGGAATAGCACTGGCGTGCGTGGCGTTGAAAGCGGGCAGTCAGGGAAGGATGCGACCGTGCCCGAGAGCCCGGAGACCCACGTCATCGACTATCGCGCGGCGGAGCAACTGCTGGCCGCGCGCGATCCGCGCGGGGCCGTGAAACTGCTGGATTCGGTGATCGCGGCCCACCCCGAGAACACGGCTGCCCGGCTGCTGCGTGCCCGTGCGTTCTTCGCCGCGGCCCAACTGAGACCCGCCGAGCTCGAGTTCGAGCTGGTCCTGGAGCGCGAGCCGGACAATGCCTTCGCGCATTTCGCCCTGGCCCGTACCTTCGAGCGCTCCGGACGGCCGGAACAGGCGAAACGACACTTCCGTCTGGCGGCCGCGCTGGATCCCAAGCCGGAGTATGTGAAGGCCGCGCAGTTCGATTCCGATCCACGGGACATCGGCGGCTGAGGTCGCCTCGGCCGTCACCGGCCGTGCGAGCCGTGGTCCGGGCCCTCGCCCCGGCCGGGGCTCGCGCCGGGGCCGCGGTCGTCGTCGTCCGGCTCGTACGGAGGGACGTCCCGTCCCGGCTGGTAGTGCGGCCCCTGGCGGATATGGCGTATCACGATGACCAGGTCCGTCGCGACGATCAGGAAGAGCACACCGCAGGCGACGGCCCATCCCATCCGTCCGGCGAACGCGAACGCGGTGGTGCCGAGACCGGTCCAGATCAGGCCCCACACGCTCAGCCAGAACCGCATGCGCAGCGGACTGCGCGCGGTCACAGGTTCACTCCCGGTGCGCATAACCGTCGCACCTCCTGCCTCGTATGTACCCACGGACACGGACACGGACACGGACACGGACACGGACACGGACACGGACACGGACACGGACACGGACACGGACACGGACACGGACACGGACACGGACACGGCC